>CAVPBI010000019.1:0-462205 GCA_963701735.1 uncultured Ignavibacteria bacterium
GGTGAGTGCCCGATCATACACTTGATGGTTCGCACGACCGAGGAATCCATATCCCACAAAGGCTCTTCGTCCCATGACATACTCTCATACGCAGGTTGGTGCGCCCATGATAGCGGGGCTGGTGACCATGACCGTGGCGGCGTTCGTCGTAACGGCCGTTGCTCCCCCACCCGGCGGTCCCCTGACGGGCGTGATCGTGCTGCTCGGAGCGCTCGTGATGGCCTCCTTTGTGTCGCTGACCGTCGAGATCCACGGGGGAACACTCACCTGCCGTTTCGGTCCCGGCTTCATCAAGAAAGACATTCCTCTCGTCGAGATCGCGAACGCGACGGCGGTCAAGAATCCCTGGCTCGTTGGCTGGGGAATCCGCTGGTATCCAGGCCGCTGCTGGATCTGGAACGTCTCCGGGCTCCAGGCGGTGGAGCTCGAATACAGGAATGGCCGCAAGTTCCGGATCGGCACGGATGAGCCGGAAGCACTTGTGCGGGCCATTCGATCGGTTGCTGGTCCGAGAAACCCCATGGGATGACGCTCTCTTCTCTCCCGCCTCGAGAGTGTCTCGAGTGTGTCACCTAAGTGACGCACCTGGATGAAGTCCGTAGGGCCCCTCCTGTAGGGCTCCTCCCCTCAGGGGGCTTGCTTTTGTCGGTGGCCACGGCGTACATTCCTGCAACACACCGTTTGGCGCCCGACGGTTTCCCCAGCCGGACGGCCGCCGAAGTTGGACCCTGATCCAGTACCTGTGTCATAGAGCCCGCCTCCGACGACCACCGGTTGAAGCTGATGACCTAGATCGTCTCTGGTGTTCCATACGAGCCCGCGAGATCGATCGGGGATCCCGGCGGCCCGCCGACATCTGCGCACCTTGACAGCCCTTCACACGACGTGCGCACAAAGGTGGATACAGTGAAAGGACGTCTCCTCTGCCTCGTGGTTGCCAGCGTGCTGCTCCGCGCTGTTGCCTCCGGTCAATGGGTACAAACCAGCGGACCCTCGGGCGCGTTCGTCCAGGCGCTCGCCATCAACGGCACGGACCTCTTCGCGGGAACGTATCGGGGAGGCGTCTTTCTTTCCACCAATGACGGGGAGAGCTGGACCGCGGTCAACCGGGGACTGTCCGACAGAGACGTGAACTGTCTATCCGTCCGTGGCACGAATCTTTTTGCCGGCACCAATAGTGGCATCTTCCTCTCCGCCAATAGTGGAGCAACCTGGATCCCCGTCAATGTGGGAATGTCCAATGCGATCGTGAACTGCCTTGCCATCAGCGGGTTGGATGTCTTTGCCGGGACGTGGAACAACGGCGTCTTCCGGTCGACGGACGACGGTGCGCACTGGACAAAGGTGGCGAACGGCCTGACGAACATGGACGTCCAGGCTCTTGCTGTTGTGGATACGATGCTTCTTGCCGGCACAAACAACGGTGTGTTCGTGTCCTCCAACAACGGTACCGACTGGACGGAGGTCAACGATGGCCTTGCGAGCAAGGTCGTCAAATGCCTCATCGCCAGCCCCGCCCGTGACGGGACAGGTGGGACCAACCTGTTCGTCGGGACGGGTGGTGGCGTCTTCGTCTCGACGGACAACGGCGCACACTGGGCCCCGGCCAGCGAAGGACTCAAGCACCGGGATGTCCAGTGCCTCGCCGTTTCCCCTGACGGTGGCGGGATGGGTGGTACGAAGATCCTTGCCGGGACCCTGGGTGGGCTCTTTGTGTCTGGCGATGACGGGGGCGGTTGGACTGAAGTCGCTTCGAATCTCGTGAATGCGGATGTCTATTCCATCGTGTCAAATGGCGTGAACGCCTTCGCGGGCACGTCCTGCGGGGTGTTTCTCTCGACTGATGGCGCGGTCAATTGGGGTCAGGTGAATGCCGGCCTGATGGGGACAAGCCCTCTCAGTTTTGCCGTAAGTGGGACGGAACTGTTTGCGGGAATGATGTACGGCGGGGTGTTCTCTTCCACCAACAGCGGGATGACCTGGACCGGCGGCTGCACGGACATGAGGAACACCTCGGTTGTGTCGCTCGCCGTAAGTCCTGCCGGAGACGCGGCAGGCGGGACACACCTTCTCGCCGGAACTTCAAGCGCAGGCGTCTTTCTTTCTGTGGATAGCGGGCGAACCTGGAAGGCCGTGAATGCAGGTCTGACGAATACCCGGATACTGTCGCTCGCCGTGAGTCCCGCTGCTGGCGGGACGGGTGGGACGAAGCTCTTTGCCGGCATTGCCGACAATGGAGTGTTTGTCTCGTCTGACAATGGCACGAACTGGGTGGCTTCGAACGAGGGTCTTCCCCTGGATCAGTACGGTCGATATCCCAGCGTTACATGCTTTGCCCAATCAGGCACGACTGTCTTCGCAGGGACCAAGGGTTCCGGGGTCTTTGTGTCCACCGACAGGGGCACAACATGGGTCCAGCCGGGTTCGGGTCCGTATCCATACATCCTGTCGCTAGCGGTCAGCGGCTCGATTCTCTACGCCGGCACAAGTGGCGCCCGGGTGTTTGCGTCCACAGACAAGGGCGCGAGCTGGAGTTCGGTCAGCAACGGACTTACCGACTTCGTGATCAGATCGCTCGTTGTCAGCGGGACGAGCCTCTTTGCGGGCACAACAGGGGGGATCTTCGTAACCAGCAACAAGGGGGCGAACTGGACGAGAGTCAATGAGGGTCTCGTGAATGTGAATGTTCTTTCGCTCGCGGTCATAGGGATGGATCTCTTCGCGGGAACGTTCGGCGCCGGTGTGTGGCAGCGGACACTCTCGGAAATGGTCACATCGGCGCCGCCTTCCGAAGACCGGCTCCCCGAGGCATTTGAGTTGTTCCAGAACTACCCGAATCCCTTCAACCCGAGCACGACGATCGAGTACGCGCTGCCGCAGCGTTCGTACGTGACGCTGGCCGTCTTCGATGCACTCGGGCAGCGCGTTGTGACGCTCGTTCAGGAGGAGAAAGAGGCCGGATATCATCGGGCCGTGTTTGATGCCGCCGGACTTGCCAGCGGTGTCTACCTGTACCGGCTGCAGGTCCGCACCACGGACGCTGCAACCGGCCGCGAATCCGGGAGCGGGCCTGGAGATGTTGCGCGGACGCGGAAGCTCATCCGGGTTCGATGACTCGCTGTGGTGTGGCCGTTGTCTGTGTCGACGGGCCGCCCTGGCTGGACCCTGAACCGGCACCTGCGTCCTGGAGCCCACCTCGACGACCCATCGTGGAGTGTTGTTGACAAAACCATGATAGTCTTCTTCAGTCCCGCTTGCCTGGTCGTCCGCCTCGTGCGGCCCCGGCAGTTCCGGATTTGGCTCAGAAGCCAGGATGAAAGGGAGTTGACCTCCATGGCCACGTCACCGCGCGTGGTAATGCGTTTCGGGGTGGCACTTCTTCTGATTCTCCTGTCGTCCCCGCTTGCGTGGTCCCACAAGCAGCCGGTCCATCAGTACCTTGTTCGTGAAGGGTATGCCCTGCTTGTGAAAACGTACGGGACAGATATCCCGCAGCTCTCGCGGTTCATAGGGTCAGCGGGCCAATCTGCGATCGGAGACTCCGCGT
Organism: uncultured Ignavibacteria bacterium; assembly: GCA_963701735.1. GTDB lineage: Bacteria > Bacteroidota > Ignavibacteria > UBA10030 > UBA6906 > CAWABB01. Next base: position 3,548 of record CAVPBI010000019.1, read on the forward strand.
GGCAACAGGGCTATGTCACGACGGGGGCATGGCGGGAGGACGAGGAGGACGTCGTCTACCATTACGATATCCTTCCCGGCTTGAACTACGCGCTCACCAGCATTACGCATTTTTGGTCTGCGGATCGCGGGGATGGCGTCGACAACATGTTCAGGCTCAGAATCGAGCAGCCGCCGCTCCCACCGATCAGCACGGATATTGGACCCTTCCCGAATGCATATGCCAAACTGAGGAAGTATGCCGAGGGCGGGTGGGTGCTGAACTATCCCCGGCTCTTCGTCTGCCGCAACACAGCGAACAACCACTGGCTGGTGATCGCCCCACTTGTTTCGGAGGCCGGCTTCGGGGTTCCGCTGGCGTACAGCGGACTGGCCGACTTCTATTCAAGCGCAAGGCTCACGGTGCGAGCGGACCAGCCCAATCTCTGCACAGTCCTTGATGTCACAGACGTGAAGACTATCGAGTTGAGTGATCTGTCGGAGATCGAGGTCGCTGATGACGTCCGGAATATCGTGGCCTGGGAAGTGCTCGGGAGGATGTGTCACTTGCTGGCCGACATGAGTGTTCCTGCTCACGCGCATCTGGATGAGCATGGTCTGCTGGCGGATAGCTACGAAGACTATGTTGGCGGCGCTGGCGATCCCTACCTGGCCTGGAATGCCGACAATGTTGGTCCGGCGATTGTTCTGAACGGTCCGGCAGACGAAGTGCTTCACGCCCTGATGTACACCACGCAGGAGCAGGCCGACCATTTTGGCAGCAACGGACCCGCCAATGGGGACGGCAACGACGTCATCGGCGGGGACGCCACGGCGGCAGAGCGAGAGATCCTGAATGCCGTCGACCTGGGGTCCCTCGGCGGGCCGACCACCGATGCCGGGCCCTGGTCGGTCGGTGATCTGGACATCATCAGGGACAAGACTCTCCCGTATACGATCAGGGCGACGGCCGGACTGCTGTACTGGTTCTCTGTCTCCACCGGACTGATCTCTCCAATCGTATCGGTCGCGCCGGGTCAGGGCCAGAATGTGCCGGCCGTGATACACCTCGCACAGAACTACCCGAACCCGTTCAATCCGGCGACGACAATCGCATACGCGGTGCCGGAGAGATCGCACGTAACGCTCACGGTGTACAATACGCTCGGTGAGAGAGTTGAGGAACTGGTGAACTGTGAGCTGGAGGCTGGCTATCATGACATTCTGTTCGATGCCAGCGGCCTGGCGGGCGGGGTCTATCTGTACCGTCTGCAAGCGGGCGACTTCATGCAGACACGGCGATTGTTGTTCCTGAAGTAGCTGTCTTGATTCCTATAGCGCTCTGACCACTTCGAAGTGTCGGTGCGCCGCCGAGCGCTTCTGAGGCATCGTCTCACCCGACGACCCATCGACTCTTCCGCAAGGAGGATACGATGAAAAGCCGCGTCGTCTTCTGCGCCCTCGTTGTTGTTGCGCTCGCTCCGTGCGCGTCGGCCCAGTGGGTACCCACCGGCGGACCGGAGGGAGGCGAAATCAACTCCATTGCGACAAACGGGTCGATGATCTTCGCTGCGACATTCAATGGCGTGTTCCGTTCCACTGATGGCGGAATGACGTGGGCGCATATCAACGAAGGGTTGACCAAACCCTGGATTACCTGCTTGCGCATCAATGGCCCGAATCTCTTCGCATCCACCGCCTCGAGCGTCTTTGTCTCTTCTGATAACGGTGATCACTGGGTGGAGGGAGGGCCGGGACTTCCTCTCTACTATTATATACGGTCGATGGCGTGTGTAGGCACGGACGTCTTCGCCGGCGTTGACGTCGGTGGCGTCTATCGCTCCACCGACAACGGGACCAGCTGGACCGCCGCAAATGAAGGTCTCTCCGACACGAGCATCACCGCGCTCGCAGCCTTTGGATCCTCGCTCTTCGCCGGCACACTGGACGGCCTGCATCGCTCGACAGATCTCGGCGTGACATGGGTTCGATCTGACTCAGGGCTTGCTTCGGTCACGGTCACATCGATGGTTGCATCGGGGGAGATTCTGCTCGCAGGCGGCTCGAAAGGGGTCTACTCCTCAACTGACACCGGGAGAAGCTGGTCGGCCACGAGCGAGGGTATCGGCAACAAATGGGTGACCTCCTTGCTCGTCCTCGATACCATGGTCGTTGCCGGGACTACGGACGGCCTGTTCCTCACGACCGACCTCGGAGCGACGTGGTCTCCCTCGGATAGCGGCCTTTCGCTGGCACAGGTAGTATCCCTGGCCACAGACGGCATGAACCTGTATGCGGGCACCTTCGGGGGCATGTTTGTTTCCACCGACCGGGGTGCAAGCTGGAACTGGTCGAACAGCGGAATGATTGCCGTGGAAATCACTGCGCTGGCAATTGACGGATCCACGATATTTGCCGGATCCTTCGGAAGCGGTGTATACCGCACCACGGACGCGGGAAGCACCTGGGAGCACGTCGTCGCAGGTCTGACCAATCCACGAGTAGCCGCGCTTCTTGTTGCAGGCCAGACGCTGCTGGCCGGTACATACTACGGGGGTGTCTACCGATCAGCCGATCAGGGATCTTCGTGGTACGAAGCCAACGAGGGACTCTCACAGCGGGTTGTGACCGCGCTGGCAACCGACGGTCTGAACATCTTCGCGGGTGGTTACGGCGGAGTGTCTCTCTCCACCGACGGAGGTGTGACGTGGACGAACAGGAGCAGCGGATTGCCCGGCGAGGAGGTGAGCGCCCTTTCGGTGTACGACTCCGTCGTCTACGCGGGCACATTTGGCGCCGGGGTATTCGTGTCGACGGACAGCGGGGCATCGTGGGATACCGCGAACACGGGAATGCCGATGACATACATATACGATTTCGGTTCGATTGGGAGCAGGGTGTTCGCGGTGGGCGATGATGGGGCATTCTTCACGACAAACAGCGGTGCATCATGGAATCCCACAGCGGCCAGCCTGCCCTTCCCGTACCTGCGGTCCATGGCGATTTCCGGAACCAACCTCTTCGCAGGGGGAAGCTTCGGGCGCGTCTATGTCACAGAGGATTATGGAGCGCACTGGAAGGATGTGAGGGAAGGGGCCCCTCTCGTTGCGATCGATGCACTTGTTTCAGACGGAACAGACCTCTTCGGCGGGACCTGGTGCCATGGGGTTGTGCGGCGTCCTCTCTCCGAAATGGTCACGTCGCTCGACGAGCTGGAACCGGGTTCTCTGCCGGGAGAGCTATTCGCTGGCAAGCTACCCCAACCCTTTCAACTCGCGCACGACGATCCGGTACGCGCTTCCCAAGCGCTCCCACCTGAGGCTCGACGTATTCAACACGCTCGGGCAATGCGTGGCCACGCTCGTTCTGGGGGAGCAGGAAGCCGGGGTTCACGAGACAGCGTTTGATGCTTCCGCCTGCGCGAGCGGGGTGTACCTGTACCGGTTGAACGCTGGGGACTATGTGGAGACCAAGAGAGTCGTCCTTATTCGATAGAATCAGCGACTCGTCTGCCACCAGCCCTCATGAATCCCCCGGGACTCGAGGGTCCTTGCATATCTGGGCTGTGCGGGAGTATCTTGCTGCCATACACGGAACTCTGGCGCCCGATGGCAATCCGCCCTCTGGGCCGCCGCCCTGGACCCTGATCTGGTGTCTCCGTTGTAGAGCCCACCCGACGACCTTCTGGCTCGTGCATCGCCGTGCCTCCACTGTGGTAAGGAACCGCCGTGGCTTCCCTGGTGGGTCAGCTGGTTTCTCACTATAGGATTCTCGAGCATCTCGGGGGCGGGGGGATGGGTGTCGTGTATAAGGCCCACGACCTCCACCTCGACCGGCTCGTTGCCCTCAAGTTCCTCCCTCCGGAATTGACCAGAGACCCCGACGCAAAGGCGCGGTTCATTCATGAGGCCAAGGCCGCGTCCGCGCTCCAGCACGACAACATCTGCACCATCCACGACGTCGATGAAACCTCTGACGGCCAGCTCTTCATTTGCATGGACCTCTACTGCGGCGAGACTCTCAAGCGGAAGATCGACAGCGGGCCAGTCCCGGTTGAGGAGGCCATCGGGCTTGCCATCCAGGTAGCCCGAGGGCTCGCGAAGGCGCACGAGGCGGGGATGGTGCACCGCGATGTCAAGCCGGCGAACATCGTGGTCACGAAGGAAGGGGAGGTGAAGATCGTGGATTTCGGTCTGGCGAAACTTACACGCCAGACGAAACTCACCAGGGAAGGTTCGACACTGGGGACCGTCGCATACATGTCGCCGGAGCAGGCACGGGGAGAAACAATTGACCACCGAAGCGACATCTGGTCGCTGGGAGTAGTGCTTCATGAAATGATCACCGGTCACCTGCCGTTCAAGAGCGACTACGAGCAGGCGCTGGTCTATTCCATACTCAACGATGAGGTGCAGCCCATCACGGGGATTGATCCGCGGCTCGATGAAGTTATCCGGAAGACACTGGAGAAGGAACCGTCGGCCCGCTACCAGCGGATGGATGAGGTTGAATCCGCTCTGCGGCAGCTGAAAAGCCTCGATGGTTCAGCCGGGCTGGAAACAGGCCTCGGCGGGAGATGGCGCGGTGTGAAAAGAGGGTGGGTTGTCCTATCGGGGATCATCCTGCTCGGAGGCATGGCTGGTGTCATGGGGTCTCTCGTTTTCTGGCCCGGTGCAAAGGAGACTCCCTCCCAGGTCAAACGACTGGTCGTGCTGCCGTTTGAGAACCTGGGTCCGGCCGAGAACGAGTATTTCACGGATGGGGTGACGGAGGAGCTGACGAGCCGGCTTTCCTCTCTGAGGAACCTGAGGGTCATTTCGCGGACCAGTGCCGTTCAGTACGCGAAAACCGGCAAACCGTTGGAACAGATCACCAGAGAACTGGGCGTCGATTACGTGCTGGAGGGGGCCGTGCGTTGGGCCCCCTCTCCGGGGGGTGGGAGCCGGGTGCGCATCAATTCCAACCTCACGCGCACGTCCGACAAGACGACGCTCTGGGCGGAGACATACGACCGCGTGATCGATGATGTCTTCGCGCTTCAGTCGGAGATATCCCAGAAGGTAGTCGAGCGGCTTGGTGTCACGCTCCTCGCGTCGGAGCGGAAGAATGTCGAGATGCCTCCGACGCTGAATCTTGGGGCCTACCAGGCATTCCTGCGCGCGCGCTACTACAGGAGCCGGCCTCACTTCACCGCGTCGAACTGGGTGCGTGTTGTGGACGCGTACCAGCAGGCGGTGGAGCTCGATACGGGATTCGCGCTGGCCTTTGCAGAGCTCGCGTGGGCCCATGCCCGTCTTTACTATCTCTGGCACGATCATTCCCCGGGCCGCCTGGAATCGGCCACGCGCGCAGCGGAGAAGGCGCTGGCCCTCTCTCCGGAGATGCCCGGTGTCCACCTTGCGCTTGGATACTACTACCTGTATGCGGATCGGGATCCGAAGAGAGCGCTCGATCAGTTCGCCATAGCTGAAAAGGGCATGCCTCACAGCGTAGAGATCCTCGAAGCCAAGACCGCGGTTGCATCGGTCGATGGGCGATGGGAAGATGCGTTGGAAAGCGTGTGCGAAGCCGTTGAACTCAGTCCGCGAGACGGGTCGCTGATGGTCGATCAGGCTGAGGTGTACTGGGTGCTCCGGCGATATGAGGAGGCTGTCAGGACTTGCGATCTGGCCATTGAGCTCGCGCCGGATGATGCCTGGCCATATCTCATGAAAACGTTCTCGCTCTGGAGCTGGAGAGGCGGAAGTGCTGAGACGCGGGCAATTCTCCAGGCCGTCCCGGTCTCTCACGACTGGGCGGCCTGGGTGTGGTACTGGCAGAGGATGTTTGAACGAGACTATGGTGCGGCAATCGAAGGGCTTTCTACAGACTCCAGTGTGTGGATTCGCACCAAGTGCTGGGCGATGCCGAAGTCGCTCCTGTCTGGCTATGCCTATCTGCTGTCGGGGGATCGGGAGAAATCGCGAACGGCGTACGAATCTGCGCGTGGGATGCTTGAAGCCGAGGTCAGGCAATGGCCGGATGACCCGCGGTACCACAGCTCGCTCGGGATAGCGTATGCCGCCCTGGGCCGAAGTGAAGAAGCAGTGCGAGAGGGGAGGAAAGCAGTGGAGCTTCTTCCGGTCGCAACGGACGCGTTCTACGGGATCCCGTACGTTCAGGACCTCGCCTTCGTCTACACTCTAAACGGAGACACCGAAAAAGCGGTGGACCGGCTCGCGTATCTTCTGTCCATCCCGTCGTGGTTTTCGGCCGCATGGCTCCGCATGGATCCGGAGTGGGATCTGCTGCGGGACAAGCCCGCGTTCAAGAGACTCCTGGGGGGTACAACGCAGTCAGGGACAGGCGGACCCCGGCGTTGACCTCCCGCCCCTGAGCGCGTATCTTGAAATCCCGATGTGGTTGACGGCGCTCTCGGGTGTGCCCGGCCCGCGTGCGTTGGGAGCAAGAAGTCGCTGGTAAATTCAGTTTGTTTCAGCCGTGTTCAGGGTTGCTGTTGACACCTGTGTTGACAGGGAGGCCCAGAATGGACACGGTAGGCTTGTGGAAACGCCGCCTGAGTAAGGCGGCGGTTTACTATGTAGGCTACAGCGACGACACTGGCAGGCGACGCTGGAAGTCGCTTGGCGTGTCAACGAAGGCTGAAGCACAGAAGCAACTGACCCGCTTCAAAGAAATTCTCTCCCAGACTGGCCGCAGGGCTAGCCCATCCCTCAGTCAATTCAGCAAAGAGTTTGAACAGTACGCCAAGGGGACCTACGCGCCCCAGTCGTGCTACCTATTCACGTTGACGCTCCGAAGCCTCAGGGAGTGTGTTGGCGATATAGCCCTGTCGAAGGTGACGCCCAGAGACGTTGACAAGTGGCTGACGCTCAGACTGTCGCAGGTGAAGCCAGTGTCGGCTAACGTGCAGCTTCGCACCCTTCGCAGTGCATTTTCAACCGCTCTGCGGTGGAACCTTCTTCCCACAAATCCCGCCAAAGCCGTGACCCTGCCCAGAGTGTCTGGGGAGCCTGCCTCATTCCTGACGCGTGCAGAACTTGCTCTGCTGCTTCAACACCTACCTGCATACGTCAGGCCGATTGTCAGGCTTGGTTTCCACACAGGAATGCGTCGTGGTGAACTGCTATCCCTCCGATGGTCGCAGGTTGATTTCTGCCGTGGCATCGTCCACGTTCATTCATCGACCACGTTCAAGGTCAAGGCTGGCAGTGATAGGGTGGTACCATTAAACAGTGAGGCCAGGGCTGTCCTGTTGGCGTTGGACCAGACACAGGAGCTAGTATTCCACCGCGATGGTCGGCCTGTATTGGGCAACCACATCACGAAGCTATTCCGTGAGGCGGTCAGGGATGCCAAGCTGGATCACCGGCTCCACTTCCATAGTCTCCGCCATTCATTCTGTTCAAACCTTGCCGCCCAGGGTGTCAGCCTGTATCAAATCGGTGCCCTAGCCGGTCACAAATAGCCGGTAGTCACGCAAGGGTACTCCCACCTCCAGCCGGAGGATATGGGAAAGGTCGTGGAACTCCTGGCGGCGAACTAGGGGCAATGAAGCCGGCTGTTGCTGCATGTGGTGCAGGGCATGGGTGGGATCAAGCTGGGAATCCGATTGAAGCAGTCGGTGATGCACTTGAACAAAGTGCTGTTTGGGCTGTGCCTACTGGCCGCCATAAGCCATCCTGATATTGATGAACTTCAATTCACCTTCAGTGACGTTGAAGCCATCTATCGATTGACCCGTGTTCCAATAGACAACCTCAATAAGAAGGGGCGTGAAACTCCAAACCAGCGATGCCTCCTTGTCGTCGCCCCGCTCATCCGTTCTCTGGAGGGGTTCACCCAGCTTAGATTCGAATTTCCAGATCTTGTCCGTGACACGCAGCCCTGCTATTACGTGGTCAGGGTACGTCATGAATTTCCTGTTCCCTACTCCTTGAACTGTGATCTCCGAGACGTTCTGGTTCGGGTCGAAAGTGATGGTCAAGCCTGAATTCCTGAACCGGTGGATTTCGTTCGGCGGACTCTCAACCACATCGCTGGGTCTACCTAGGATTTCATAGACACGGTTCTTCGGGTCGCCCAGGTGAATAGGAAGTTGCCACTCCGGATCCTTCTTGCACCCCGGCACAAGGATCCCCAGGACCAGCAGGGTCAGTGCTAAGTGTCTCATGGCACCCCCTAGAAGTTTCCCCGAAGGTACGACACCGGCTCCGCTATTCCAACCACCACCATCGCTCCCTGGGCCACTCCAGCGGGGCTGTAACCCAGATCTACAGCCATCTCCAGCCTGAGGAGCTGCATGGGGTGGTCGCCCGCATTGAAGTGCCACTGAACTAGCGATCCGTAGGTGAATCGCGTGTGCGGGCTGGGGCACCCTGTAGAATCAATTCTTTGGAGATCACTAGTTTTCGGCCTCCAAAAAGGTGCTACTGACGCGGGGTTTGGAAGGCACCCTGACGGGTCGGCGAAGAACAGGGCTAGGCCGGTATAAGACTAGCCATTTCTGACAATGGTCCAGTGATAACGTTTTGAGTGGCCTGTTTCTGGCAAGAAACACGCTTCTAGTGGCCCCCCGAACGACACCTCTCAATTCCCCGCGAGGGGCACTAGACCCCTTCTTCCTGGGGTTAACTACTCTTTCATCATTTCGGTTGATTCACGATGAAGTTCCGTCTGGTACACTTCATCGGGTTAATAGGTGCTACCATTGTGATTTCTGGATGTGATTGAACACCCGATGGCTTCCGCTGCTTCAGGGTTGCCGCCTTGGACTTTGTTCCGGACTCTTCGTTGCAAAGCCCACTCGGACGACCTATCGGGCTGATTATCGTACGAATTGTCCAATCGTTCATTGACCCTGCACGCGGTTTCCTGGTGTCGCATTTAGCGCCGCCGAGTGTTGCTGCTCCATCGTCCTACATCCTTCCTCAAGGGGAGGCGACATCCATGAACAGAATACTCATTCTAGCTGGAATGTGTCTTGCTCAGGTTCTTCCGATTGCAAGTGGAATCTCTCAATGGATTTCCAGAGGTGGCCCGAACGATGTGTTTTGCTTTGCTGTCGATGCAGAGCGTGGGCTATGGCTTGGAAGTCGGTTTGAAGGAGTCTATCGGTCGCTGGACGGGGGTGACAGTTGGATTCTGAGCGACACGGGACTGACCAATAAACATATCAACACATTGATGGTTACGCCACGCGGTGTGTTTGCGGGTACGAGGGGCGGCATATTTCTCTCCACAGACGGCGGCAGTTTGTGGGCCCATTCCGACGGTGGCATCGACACGAGCGTTGCCGCCAACGAAGTAATGGCACTTGCTAGGGTTGGGACTTATTTGTTCGCGGGGATGGGGGGAAATGGAGTCTACAGGTCGTCGGATGAGGGAGTAACTTGGTCTCAAGCCAGTTCAGGATTGGACGAGAACTATATCTGGTCAATGGCAGCCGTTGGCAACGACATCTTTGCGGGGACCGACAAGTCAATCTATATAAGTCAAAATTCTGCGAGCACATGGACCCAAGTGAACTTGGGATTGCCTACATCACCCGTATACGCAATTACTTCGTTGGGGTCGATTCTCATAATTGGCACAGACAAAGGAGTGTACACGCTCACCAACGTGGGAAGCACTTGGCAACACAAGAGTCTCGGGCGCCCAAATGAAGATGTGTGGTCTGTGGTCGTCGATAGCGCACGCGTCTTCACAGCCAATTATGGTTATGGGGTCTTTCGGTCGGATGATTCCTGTTCAACATGGCATGATGTCAGTACAGGACTAACCAACCTCGTGGTCTGGCGCATTGTCATGGTTACACATGCTACGAGGGAGACCGATTTGCTTGTGGGAACAAACGGGTCGGGCGTTTGGCAGCGGCCTCACTTTGAACTGCTAACTGCAGTTGACGATCACAGCGGGATGGTGCCACAGGCGTTCCTACTGTCTCAGAACTACCCCAACCCATTCAATCCCAATACGATTATCACGTACGAGTTACCCAAATTGTCTGAGGTCAGGTTAGGTGTCTACGACATGCTTGGACGTGAGGTATCCGTGTTGGTGAATGACAGGAGAGAGGCGGGAGTTCACGAGGTTCAGTTTGATGGGTCTGGTTTTGCGGGCGGCGTGTACTTCTACCGACTTCAGACGGGAGATTTCATGGCGACGAAGTGGCTCCTCTTATTAAAGTGAAGGCGGGCTCAGATATCCCACGCAAGCAATTCTTTCAGAGGCGAATGCCGAAGTCGGGAAAGATTCCCGAGTTGTGTTTTTCGTAACCGCCGCCGTTTGGGGGAATCAAAGGCGGATGGTCTACAATGCGGAGACCAAATCGCGTGTTGGTCGACAAGAAGCGGGATGTACAAACATTCGAAATAGAGAGGCAAGAACCGTGAAAAGCACTCTTCTCATGGTGACCCTTTGCAGCCTTCTGCCTGCGACGATACATGCGCAATGGTTCAAGATGACTGACGGTGACGTGTTTGCATTCGCCAAGAGCGCCTCGGATCTCTTTGCGGGAACTACCGGTGGAGTCTTGCTTTCAACCGATGAGGGGACAACTTGGACTGCGGTCAACACGGGGTTACCGACGGACCCTCGCGTCCGTGCCCTCGCCGTCTCCGGCGGGAATCTCTTCGCTGGGTGTTATGTCGATGGCGTCTTTCTCTCCACCGACAACGGTGCAAGCTGGAGTAATACCGGCTTCCAAGGCACTAATGTTACAGCTTTTGCCGTCTTGGGTACTAATCTCTTTGTTGGGACTGGCGGCTTCGGCGTCTATCTCTCAGCGGACAACGGCACAAGCTGGACTACAGCGAGTGCCGGCTTGACGCCTGATGTCCGCTGTCTTGCCGTCAGCGGCTCGAATCTTTTTGCAGGGACCTATGGCGGCGACGCCATCTATCTCTCAACGAACAACGGGACAAGTTGGACTGCGGTCAATACCGGCTTGACGACCTTTGTTGTCCATGCTCTTGCGGTCTCGGACACGAATCTCATTGCAGGGGCTCGGGACGGCACCTTTCTTTCAACCGACAACGGAGCGAACTGGACACTAGCCTCCCCGAAAACGGAAGTTCGGGCCTTGGCGGTCAGTGACACCAGTCTTTTTGCCGGATTTAGCGGCTCAGGCGTTGATGGTTCGACCAACGGCGGCACAAGTTGGTTCGAAGGTTATTGGAATGGGGGTCGTGCCGCTTGTAGGGCACTCTGTATTACGACCTCGTATCTCTTTTTTGGAGACGAGAACGGGGCTTGGCGGAGAAGCCTAACTGAGTTGCTGCCGGAATTCTATCCCCCCCGTATTGGAAGCGTGCGTGATGTCCCGAATGACCAAGGCGGTAAGGTCAGCATGCTCTGGTCCCGGTCAAGCCTGGATATAACGGCTATTCAGACTATCACAGAGTATAGAGTATGGCGCGGGGTGAGGAACGCACTCTTGTCAATTGTCTGGGAGTATGTTGGCTCGAGCCCCGCGCAAGGCTTTCCTGAGTACTCCTATACGGTGCCGACGCCCTCTGACTCCGGCCCCCAAGGCAACTCCATGTACTACTTCCGCGTGAGTGCTCAAACTACAACACCTGAGACATCCTTTTTCTCTAAGCCCGACAGCGGCTACAGCGTGAACAACCTCCTGATTGGTGTGGATGATGATAATCAGTCAGTAGTCTCCTCGTATTCACTCAGCCAGAACTACCCAAATCCATTCAATCCGAGCACGACAATCAGATACGCGCTGCCGGAGAGGTCTCACGTCACTCTCACAGTCTTCAACGCGCTCGGGCAGCAGGTAGCCACCCTGGTTCAGGCAGAGCAGGAGGCTGGGTATCACGAGGTGCAGTATGAAGCTTCAAGCCTTGCAAGCGGAGTATACCCCTACAGGTTGCAGGCGGGAGATTTCGCACAGACGCGACGACTTGTATTGCTGCGCTAGCATCTGTTGCTCAACGTCTTCTGCATTTCAGCAGGCCGCGGACCGGTGCTCAGAGTGGCCCTTCTTTCGTGTCTTTCCGGCCCGTTACTTCATGCCCCAATGCCCCGGAGGCACCAATGAAGCCAAGTCCATTCCCACTCCTGACCATGTTCAGCCTCTTCGTCGTGTTCGCGAGCCAGACGGATGCGCAGACGCTAGTCCTGGACACAACGTATAGCACGTCATCCTACGAGGAGGCATATGCACTCGTTCTGCCTCCCTCTGGTGGGTACGTGGTGGCAGGCACTTCCAGCCCTGGCGGCAACAGTCCTGGAACCGCAGCAATCACACTATTTGACAGTCTACTCCGATTCGAGCGCAGGGTTTCCTACTATGGGGCGTACTCCGCCACTGGATATTCGATGAAACACACCTTTGACAACGGATATGTGATTACAGGGGTAACTCGTAGCTCTGATGGTGTTGGGGGCAGTGACATATATGTCTTGAAGGTAGATGCACAAGGTGATCCGAATTGGGACACCTGGTACGGCACCAACTATGCTGACGTAGGACGCGATGTCGCTCAGGCTCAGGATCTTGGGTATGTGGTTGTAGGGGACAAGGGTGACCAATCCGGAGGGCAGGATTTGTGGCTGGTGAAGTTCGACCTATATGGAAACTTTGACTGGGAGAAATCCTACGGGGACGCTGATCTTGGTAGGGCGATCTGTGAAACGGGCGATGGGGGGTTTGTCGTGGCAGGTGAAGTCACGTCCTCTCCGAACACAGATGCATTTGTAATGGGTGTCTCGGCTGATGGGAGTAGACTCTGGTCGAAGCGCTTGGCCCCTCGTACCATAACGAATGCCGCCGCGGTAAAGAGGATACCTTCGGGAGGATATATCGTTGCCGGGTCCGCCACAGCCTGGCCAAACTTGGATTACGATATCTATCTGATGAGATTCAACGAGACAGGAGATACGCTCTGGACAAAGATCGTGGAACTACCCGGGGACCAGATCCCTGCATCCGTCGAGATCGGCGTCGGGGGTGGGTTTGTGGTAGCTGGGAGGAACATCCGGGATTCAAACTCTGACCTCACAGACATCCTGATCGCCCGGTTCGATGATGCTGGTAATATGCGATGGAGTAGACTGATCGGTGGGGCAAAGGCTGACTACGGCTATTCCGTCGGAGTGGCTAAGGACACTTCGTACGTTGTGGCGGGAACTTCCTTCAGTTCGAGCAGCGGAACGGCCGATATCATGCTTTGTGGAGTGAAGGACATCCTCTCCGATGTTGGACCTGGAGTCTCGGCCCCAAACGGTTTCGCTCTTGGCCAGAACTATCCAAACCCTTTCAACCCGAGCACGACCATCAAGTACGAGTTGCCGAAAGCGTCGGTCGTGAGGCTGAGTGTCTACGACTTACTCGGTCGTGAGGTATCCGTGTTGGTGGATGAGAGGAGGGATGCTGGAGTGCACCAGGTTCAATTCGATGCCTCTGGACTGGCAAGTGGAGTGTACCTGTACCGACTGCAGGCTGGCGACTTCGTCCAGACCCGCAGACTGGTTCTAATACATTAACCACGGCCCAGACTCTTCAAATGGGGGGCCTGTTTTTGGCCCCCCCGCTTCTTTCCGTCCAAAAATCCAGCCAAAACCACAGCTCTGCGAAGCCTGTTTGCGCTATCTCCTCCAAGGGGTATCCAGAGTACCCCCCGGGAGAGTTCGCCCCGAAACCTCGTGTTGAGTGGGGGTTTTTCAGCGACGAATGGCTCTCCCCGGACCTCTCCGGGGCCCTTGCTATTGGTCCCCTCGTGCAGTACGTTCGGCCACATGTTGTTTGGTGCTCTGTGGCTTCTCCAGCCATCGAGCCGCCGCTTTGGACCCTGGAATAGTTCTTCCGTTGTAGAGCCCACCCTGACGACCCCCTGGCTGTAAGCCTCGACGTACACTGATTTCACGGTGACTGAGAGACTCAGTGGCTCGACGTAGAAGTCAGCGAGCCGTCGAGTGTTTCTGGTCTGCCCGACGACGCGCCGAGTTCTGCGTCAAGGTGTCATTCACTGGTTGTCGTAGCGGCCTGTTCAGGTTGAGAGTTACCTACACAACAACGGAGGAGTTATGCCCCGATTGTATTTGCTTCTTTTCGCTGTGGCGCTGGCTGTTAATGCGAACGGCCAGAGTTCAGTGTCGCTGCAACCACACCGGGGTCCATTGAGAGAAAACATTCCCGCAGCCGCCACGCGAGCGACTGCGTCCGTTTCCCAAACCAGTGCCCCTAGTACCTCCACTTCGCTCGACAGTTTTTTTACCGCGTATATGGCCACATACCACATTCCGGGGGTAGCGGCATGCATTATCAAGAAGAATAGGGTGGCATGGCAAGGATACTATGGATTGGCGGACATGTCCCTGAACATCAACGTTACCGACAGTACCATCTTCATGCTTGGCTCAATCTCAAAAACAGTCACCACCACTGCGCTGATGCAACTGTATGAGGCCGGCCGTTTCCAGCTTGACGATAGCGTAGACAGATATGTCCGGTTTGAAGTCCGCAACCCAAACCACCCGAGTGTTCCGATTACATTCAGAATGTTGCTCACTCACACTTCTTCGATAGGGGACAACTGGGCCGTTTTGTCCAATCTCTATGTCATGGGCGACCACCCGTTGTCGCTCGGTACGTTTCTTAGGAGGTATTTGTTGCCAGGAGAAAGGTACTACAGTTTAGGTAACTTCTATAGGTATGCCCCGGGGACCACCTGGAATTACTGTAATGTCGGGGCTGCTCTTTGCGGTTACCTTGTTGAAAGGATATCAGGGATTCCATTTGACCAGTATTGCAGAGACAGCGTCTTTGTGCCTTTACGAATGGCACGGACGGCCTGGTTCCTCCGAGATCTGGACACCGCCTTGGTTGCACGCCCCTACACGTATTCGTCTGGAACGTATATTGACCAGGGCCTGTATGGTTACCCTGACTATCCGGATGGCCAACTACGAACGACAGCTGCTTCCCTCGCCAGGTTTCTCATGGCCAACATGAACGGCGGCGAACTGGATGGCCAGAAGGTGCTCGACAGTTCAACCGTTCGCCTGATGCGCACACGGTGGTTCTTCGGTGGAGCCGGGGGTAGACAAGAAGACCAAGGCTTGATATGGTACACAGCGACGATTAACGGTAAGAGACTCTGGGGACACACGGGCGGAGATGCCGGTGTTACAACCGCGGCATTCCTGTCGGAACAGGATAGCACTGGCGTTCTGTTTCTGTCAAACCTCTCCCCCGACGATTTCGCCTGGCGAGACATTGTCGATCGATTGATGACCGAAGCCGACACACTTACTGTGGACGTGCGTCAACCCGTCGCCTATGGGCCGGAGGAAGTTCTGCTGCACCAGAACTATCCCAACCCATTTAACCCCAGCACTACTATTCGATACGCGCTACCGATACGCTCACACGTCGTGCTCACCATCTTCAATATGCTAGGAGAGAGGGTAGCGGAGCTTGTGAATGGAGAGGTAGAGGCTGGCTATCATGAGGTCCAGTTCGATGGAGCGACTCTCGCAAGTGGTGTGTACTTCTACCGACTGCAAGCGGGAGATTTTGTGCACTCGAAGAAATTGATGATTGTGCGTTAATCACTTGACATCACACGTTTGACAACAGGCCCAGGCAGCGATGTCTGGGCTTTCTTTTTCATCCCCCTCGCCCTCCTAGTACTTCCCGAATGATTTTCAAAAATATTGTGTGCGGACCAAATAGATTGAAGCCTACCCCCCTTGAATAGCGGGTTTTGGGTCGAGTTCAGGTTGAGTTTGATTTCAATCTGGATAAAGGGACTCTGAGACCATGACGCCCTGACGTAGGCCATGCCTTTCACAAGAACTCCCCGCTCAACAACGAGTTTTACGGCTAGCTCCAGCGGGTGACCAGTGAGGTGGGGTGGAGGGGGTCGGAGGGGAAAGCGGTGTTGAAGGTGTTTGATTAGCTGTGTGACCTCTTGAAGGCGGGAAGGTGGGGCGACCCTTGACTGCCGGCCAGGGTGTTCGTACCTTTGCTCCGGCGTGTTGACAAACGTGTTGACAGAAGTTGTCGACACTTGTCAACAGTCGCCAAAACTAACGCCTGAACATGACAGAAAATCGCTGAAACAAGCCTAAATTCCCTCGGGGTGTAGCTCAGCCCGGTTAGAGCGCTTGCTTTGGGAGCAAGAAGTCGCTGGTTCGAATCCAGTCACCCCGACTCACACTCGACTTTTGTTGCCCTCCTCAGAAGGCCGTGTAGAGGTAATACACGCCGCCAAGTATCACCATCACGCCGGCGACCCGTTTCATCCACAGCGCCCCCTTCGAGCGTTCGGTCCAGTGAAGGTACCGCTGCACGGTTCCGACGGAACCCCCGGCTCCGGCAATCACGGCACAGTGCCCGATCCCAAACGCCGCAATGAGTCCCAGTGCCTCAAGGGGATTCGTTGATGCCACGCTGAACACCACTCCAAGCACCGGTGCCATATATGCAAACGTGCACGGTCCCAGACCGATGCCGAAGATCAACCCGAGCAGGAGCGCACCCTTCCACCCCCGGGCGACCGACGTCTGAGGTACGGCACCTCGCCACGATACATGGATGACATCCAGGAAGTAGAGCCCGACGATGAAGAACACCCCAGCCACGATGAGATTGCCCCAGACGCCGACATCGCCCATCATTCTGCCTGCGGAAGCCGTGATCACTCCAATCAGTCCGATGGTGATCAGAATCCCCACGGCGAAGATCAACGAGAGGAGGTACGGCCGCGCCGTGCCGGTCTGTTCCTGACTGCTGATGTAGCCGACAACAAGGGGGATGCTGGAGAGATGACAGGGACTGAGAACGATGCTCAAGACACCCCAACCTGCTGCAGCAAGTAGAGCGATGCCGAAGCTGTCGCTCATGGCCATCGTCAGCCATGTGAAGAGTTCATCGAGCATGAGTCATCCCGCAGTGCGGATCTTCAGGCCGTGCTTCTGCAGAAGGCTGTCGATTGCCGGTTCGGGATAGAATCCCTCGTGTCGAAAGAATTCCTTCCCGTCCTTGTCGAGAAATACCTGCGTGGGGATGACCCGTATGCCATACGTCTCGGCGTATTCATGCTGCTCGGGCTTCCAGACGTCGTAGAATACGACGGCGATCTGGTTACCATACTTCTTCTCGATGGCCGCCATGACAGGTTGCATCTGCCTGCACGGGACGCATTTGACTGATCCGAGTTCGACGAATGTCACAAGCGGCTTCCCGGTTTCGCCGGTCTTTGCCGGCGACGTCTCATGCACTTCTTGAGACAGAACCACGCCTGCGCTCATGATGAACGCCATAAGAATGAGGAGTGTCCTTTGAGCTGCCATGGAATCCTTCCCCCTGTGAGTGTGATGCGTGCCTGGCCGCACAGGGCCAGCAGCATTGCTACAGGTTCACGAAAACTCGCCGAACAGCCATCCCGCGATCACGGAAAGCATGATGATGGTCAGGATGTATACGGGGGCCTGTCTTCTCCCCATGATCTTGAAAAGGACGATCATGCTCGGAAGGCTCAGAGCGTTCCCCGTCAGGAACAGCGTGAGTGCCGGCCCCCGCCCCATGCCCAGCCCCATCAGCTTCTGGATGATCGGCACTTCCGTCAGCGTTGCGAAGTACATGAACGCACCGAAGGTCGAGGCAACAAGGTTGGCGAGGAGCGTGTTCTCCCCGACGAGCCCGACCACGAAGTCCCTTGGAATGGCAACTTCGATAATGCCGGCGATGAACACGCCCACAAAGAGGTAGGGGAGGATCTTCTTGGTCAGCTCCCACGTCTCGCGCAGCCATTCCAGGTTGTGTTCTCTCCGGAATTTGAAGAACACGATGCCCAGCACAGCCCCCACCATCACAATGATGAGCACCGCCTTGAGGGTTTGGTCAAGCGACAGCCCGAACACCACCAGGATGGCAAGTTGAAGCAGGAAGAACGTGAGGATGGTGGAATTCGAATAGGGCACATCCCCACTCATCCCAGCGGCGAACGGTTCCTGGGAGTTCTTCTTGTCATGACCGCGGAAGAGCGCAGCCATCAGGAGCCCGGCGAGCACCGAGATGACGAGTGCGGCAACAAGCCTCCCCACGGCAAAATCCCAGCCGAGCACGCTACCGGTCAGCAGTATTGCGGTAACGTTGATGGCGGGGCCTGTGAAGAGAAATGCGACGGCGGGGCCGATACCCGCTCCGCGTCTGTAGATGCCGGTGAAGAGGGGAAGGATTGTGCAGGAGCAGACGGCAAGGATTCCTCCTGAAACACTGGCGATCGGATAGGCAATCCACTTCTTGGTCGTGGGGCCCAGAAGCCGCACGATGGCATCCTTCTTCACGTACACCGCAATCGTGCCGGCGATGAAGAAGGCCGGGACGAGA
This sequence comes from uncultured Ignavibacteria bacterium, assembly GCA_963701735.1. Classification (GTDB taxonomy): domain Bacteria; phylum Bacteroidota; class Ignavibacteria; order UBA10030; family UBA6906; genus CAWABB01. The sequence goes on from CAVPBI010000019.1 coordinate 21,878, forward strand.
CACGTGAGCACATGAAGCCGCGAGTACTCATGGAGAAGCGAAAGCCCGGCGGAGATCGATCGCAGCACGATGGGCGCATCGATGGGAGCGAAGTAGAAGATGACAAACACTGCTGCAAGCAGTGTGAATTTCCCCCACTCCTTCATTGGGCTGCCCGGACGTTTGCGGTTATCAGCTCTTTGATCCTGTCGATGGATGGCACGCCTCCCTGCCAGACGAGCTTCTCATCGATGACCAGTCCAGGTGTTCGCATCACGCCGTACGACGCAATGCCCTCAAGGTCGATGACCTTCGACACGGTGGCCTGAAGATTCATCTCGGCAACGGCATCAAGCGTCCGCCGCTCCAGTGTGCGGCAGTTCATGCAGCCTGGCCCGAGTACTTTGATTGTCATGGTTTCTCCTCCTGTCATGCTTCCTGTAATGCTTCGGCTCTCTTTTCGACGTCCCGGCGTGCAAGCGATGTGACAATGTCCAGCAGCCTGAACGTTCGGGCGTCCACGACCTTGAAGTTGACCCGCAATCCGTCTTTCCAGGAGAACAGGATGCCCGCCTGCACGAGAATCTTCAGGTGGCGCGAGAGATTGGACTGCTCCATGCCGAGCTCAGGCGCGATCTCGCAGTTGCACCGTGGCCCCTGGCGGAGGAAATCCAGAATACGGATCCGGTTCGGGTGTGCCAGTGCCTCGAAGATATCGCTCTTGAGCTCGGCGGCGGTCGTTGTCATCAGGAAGCCCTCTGAATGTTGAACTATATGAGTATATGTGCATATAGCGTGCCCGCGAGGAGGGTGCGCCTGCAGCCGGCAAATGCCGATTCTCCGGCTCGTTCTTTCTCGGAATCCGTAAGCCATTGTCGTTTTCAAGAGAGGGCGAACGCCGTGGAACATCTGTGGAGGGGATGTCTTGCCGCGCATCAAAAGGGGCAATCACAGGTGTGATGTCACGGCGTCGAAGCAACCGTACCGGTGGGGCCCTGTCCCTACGCGTCTGTTGAAAGCCTCGTCTACATCAGCGAAGGTCAGGGAGTGTCGTGGCAGTGCACCGACCCATCAGGGCCACGGAACCGCCGAGCACATTGCTCCTGAAGTTCCCTCCAGGCACCTACATGTACCGGCTCACCTTCGGCTCGCGCACTGAAAGCCTGAGGATGCTCCTCCTGAAATGGAAAGCCCCGGCACCAGGCCGGGGCTCCTCCGCGCAACCCGCGGTGTGTCAGTCACTTCTTCTGAAACGTCAGCATCTCGCGACACTCGGATGCCATCCACTTCACGCCGTCGGTTCTGAGTCGCTGCCGCCCGCTGTCGGCACGCTTCGGCAGATAGACCTTCCCGATCACCTCCATTCCGAGCTCCTTCGCGACGCCGGTCACGTCTGACGGGTAATCCAGCAGGCCGAACGGTCCGCCGACCGCCTCAGTAATCACCGAGACCCGCCCGCCCGGCTTCAGAATCCGGGCGCTCTCGCGCATCAGCGACTTCAGCTTCATCATCGTCTCCGACCGCGCCGCGGCAGGGGAGAAATCAGTGTCCTCGCCGTGCGCGAAAAACTCGGCCGGCGGATCAAGCAGTACGTAATCCACAGACGAGCTCTGCTCCGGAATCCCCGTCTGCAGGACGTTGGCCCGGTTGATCCTGCCGTCGGCGGGATCAACATCGTACATGCGCACCGAACGGTCCTTGAAATAGGGGAGGGTCTCGATCACATCTCCTGTCGTGCCGCTGCCGGCCATCGGGTCCACGACGACGCCACCCGGCGGGCAGTAATAATAGAGTGCGTTGGCCACGATCTGACCCGCAAGGCGGCCTTTGTACCCCGGCTTTCCGAACCGCGGATCGGGCGAATCGATCGACCAGATGTTCTTTTCCTTCAGATCGAACCCGTACTTCGTGCGCTCATCCTCTCTCTTTGCCAGCTCATCTTCGCGAATCTTCTTCTGCAGATCGGAGATGGTCCACTTTGCGTGAATCGCCATCTTCTCGTAGTGATCGCGGCGCTTGCTCTCGTCCACCTTCGTGGCGAGCTCGAAGTAGAAGATGTCGGGCAGAGGCCGCTTTTCGACGTCGGGGTAGTACGTGTAGAATTGCTGGCACTGCTTCAGCATGTGGTACGGGAACTTGAATCCCGGCATCTCGGAGAGTTTCTTGAGAATCTGGTCGGCGAAGATGCCTTCCTTGAGGGCCGTCGGAATAACGCGGTCAACGAGGAATTTCCCGAGGTCCCAGTAGTTGTCCGCTGAGAACGTGCTCAACTTCTCGATGAGAGGTTCGAGCAACGACACGTGCGTGGGACGGGGTACCGGACGGGGTGCGGGTTTGCGCGCGGTTTTCTTCATGGCATCCTCGCGAAGAGTAGAGGAGAAAGATCGACAAAACAGGAGAGATTGAACCTATATACGCGAATTGAGAGTCTGACGCAAGAGGAAATGCCCCACCCGGAGTCGGGGGCACCATGGTCGTACGTGGCCTTGTGCTGAACGAATTCCTGCCCGCCGGGGACGGTGCGGTTTGAAAGGAACCGTCAGAAATGGTATATTTAAATTCTTGGGGCCCGTAGCTCAACGGATAGAGCAACAGCCTTCTAAGCTGTAGGTTGCGCGTTCGATTCGCGCCGGGCCTACACGGCGTCACAGCGATTTCCGTTGTCCGTACCCCACTCCGCGTCGTCGCTTTCCCGCCCCCATCGTCTAGAGGCCTAGGACACGAGCTTTTCAAGCTTGGAACACCGGTTCGAATCCGGTTGGGGGCACACCGCTTTCTCACCCACGAGGCTGGACAGACATATCCTCACGAGCCTCATCCAACACCCGCCTGGTCCCGGCACTCCACAGAATCATGACGGGCACACCTATGGCCAGCGCCTGCGCTGGAAGGAAACCGGCTGCCTGTATCACGAACGGCGCATCACGCGAGATCAGAAACGGCAGACAGACCATCAGCCAGATGGCAACCGCTGCGGCGGGGCGGAATAGCTCCCGGTTCATGCACACTATCGCCACCAGCGACACCAGGATGTAGTTCCCGGGCGCAAACGGGCTCGCCAGCGTCCCGAGGCTCACGAGCGAAAGCCAGACAGAGGCTGCTTCTGTACCAGAGCGTGGCCGGCGCTGCCCTGCCCAGATGGCCAGCGCAATGATCCCCGCAAGATAGACCATCGAAACCACCCGCCCGACCTCGGGCGTCATTCCGGGAATCCCCAGCATCCCGAGTTTGAGCGGAATCCCGAAGGGCGCCATATTCCGGGCAACTCCAAAACTCCGGGAGAGCGGGCGAGCAAATGCCTCCCCGCTAGAGAGGCGTGGGAGCTCGTATTCGAAAAATGCCTTGAAGGATGCCGGCCCCGCGACCAGGAATGCGACTACAGTAAGGACAATCCCGGCCGCGGTGGTCCATGCCACCTCGCGCCACTGCCGGCGGGCAAGCAAATAGAGAAAGAGCATTCCAGGGAAGATCTTGGCAACCATGGTGATGGCCAGCGCCAGGCCGCCGGCTGGGACGCGAAGCGAGAAGAGCACAAGCGCGATGGCGGAAGTCGCGAAGACGAGGATCTGGACGTTCGACATTTGCAGACCGACCAGCACCGGCATCGAGCACCACAGAAGCGGGGCCATGCCGATCACGCGGAGCCTCCCTTCGGGTTCCAGGCGGAAGGCAATCAAGCCTATTGCGAGCATCAGCGTGAGCGCACCCGCCGAAAACCAGACGGCGCGTACCGCGAGAAACTCGCCGCCGGCAATCGCCCGTATCGCGATGGGGAGAAGAAGGAAGGTCGGGGGATAGTGGTAGAGGTCGACGTCGAACCCGTCCAGCTTCCTGTCGACGTAGTGTTCCTCCCTGTACACGTTCGGCTCGCCTTCAACGGCGAGTCGCGCGCTTTCAGTGTATGCAGTCAGGCAGCAGTGGTGAACGAGCCACTGGTCGCCCGGGAAGATGGAATGCTGATGCGCGCCGGGGTCGAGCATGAACATCGAGAGTCGTGCGGTCTGCACGACAGCCATCGCTGCAAGCACTACCCATGCGGCGCTGAGCGCGGGCTTCGTCTTCCGGACCCCGTCCAGTGTCCCGGGCAGTCGCCGTGCCAGCCAGAAGATTCCGATCGCGACAATGGCAAGCACAAAGGGGATGGCCGCAAACGAGGGAAGGCCCGCACCCTGCAGGCCGACGTACCCGGCGAGGCCGGCACAGACGCCCACGACAGACGCGACCATGAAGCGCTCGATTCCAGGATGAACCCTCGGCGAGGGAGAGGCCGTCACATTGGCAGAGAGACCAGGCAGGATCTGGGAAGGATGATTGTCCATGCGAATACTCCTCCACCTCAGGTGCAACGTTCGGCGCGGGATCAAGGGCAGAAATCGCGCCCCCGCGCGCACCCTTGCACCGTGAATTATCAAAGGACAGACTTTGAAGGGGCCAAAGAAGGAAAACATACTGTAAAACACAAATCCTGGATTGCTTCTCAGCGGCCCAGGCTGGATATTATGTGCAAATCCCAAGGAGGGTATCCCCATGTTCATCGGCCACGCCGCGGTTGCGTTCGCGGCCAAGAAAGCGGCGCCGAAGGCGTCGCTCGGAACCCTCATGATGGCCGCCCAGTTCATCGACCTCCTCTGGCCGGTCTTCCTCCTCTTTGGCCTGGAACATGTTCGCATCGATCCCGGCAACACGGCGCTGACACCGCTCGACTTCTATGACTACCCGTTCTCGCACAGCCTCCTCGCGGTCGTTGTATGGGGATTCGTGTTCGGCGGGGCGTACTTCGCCGCACGACGCTACCGCACCGGCGCCATCGTGCTCGGCCTGCTCGTCATCAGTCACTGGGTGCTGGACTTCCTGACGCACCGTCCGGACCTCCCGCTCGCACCCGGCAGCGAGACACGTGTTGGGCTCGGACTGTGGGACTCCGTTGCTGCGACATTGATCGTCGAAGGTTTGCTGTTCGCTGGATGCGTTGCCCTGTACGTACGAACGACGAAGGCGATCGACCGGATCGGAACCTATGCCCTCTGGGGATTGGTGGCGTTCCTTGTGGTGATCTACTCGATGAATGTCTTTGGGCCCCCGCCGCCCGACACCGGCGTCATCGCATACGCGGGGAACGCAAGCTGGCTCTTCGTTCTCTGGGGGTACTGGATCGACAGGCATCGCGCTGTTCGTGTGCAGGTTCTCTCCCCGGCGTCATAATACCAACGAACGTATCCGACTCGAACAATGACACTCCATCGCAGCATTGCCTGGGCGCTCGTAGCCCTTGGCGTCTCCCAGCTCATCCTCGGGATCTCCTGGTCGTGGGAAGTCTGGGTGCGCGTCGCGCACGACGGATTCTTCGACGCGATCGACCCATGGATGGACCGGAACGCCGCGTTCTGGTTCGCGTACCTGGGTCTGCCGATCATCTTCAGCGGCGCCCTCTGCCTGCGGCTGTTGAAGGATACCGGCAGGCCGCTCCCGCGCAGCGTGGGGATCTGGATGCTCTGCCTCGGCGCGATCGGCACGCTCTTCGTGCCGGCTTCGGGGCTCATCTTCCTTGCCGTCCTCGGTGCGCTGGTTCTTCTCCCCGTGAAAACGCGATGACACGCTCTCCGGGCATTCTCCTTCTTGCCGCCGTCGCTGCATTGGCGCTCGCGGCGTGTTCGCGCGACGTCCCGGCGCTCGTCGAAGAAGTGGAGACCGATTCGACGCAGCAGAACCTGCGGGGTGTCTGGCGGGAGGAGGATCTCGCGGGAGGGGTGGACAGCATTATGGCGGAGTACGCCGCCCTGGACGGTCCGGGCGCCGCGGTGCTCGTGGCGCGTCAGGGGGAGCCCCTGGTGATGAAGGGGTACGGCCTTGCTGAACTCGAGACAGCAAGAGCCGTCACGCCGACAACCAACTTTCGTCTCGCATCTCTCACAAAGCAGTTCAATGCGGCCACCATCCTGATGTTGCGGGGGGAGGGGTTGCTGTCGCTGGACGACCCGATTGCCAGGTACCTTCCCGAGCTTCCCGCCTACGCCAACAACGTCACGGTACGGCAGCTTCTTCAGCACATCTCCGGCCTGCCTGACTACGAGGATTATCTGAGGATCACCCACCTCGTCCCCGTCCGGGAACGCGAGGTCCCGTTCATGATCGCCGACGCCGAGTCGCTTCTGGCTCGGGAGGGGACGACCTACCACTACAGCAACACGGGGTACGCGCTGCTTGGCGTGATCGCCGAACGTGCCGCGGGATTGCCGTTCCCGGAAGTACTCCGGACCCGGATCTTCGCGCCCGCGGGGATGGACGGATCGATTGCCTATGTAGCCGATGGTCCGCCTGTGCGCGAGCGGGCGTACGGGTACTCGCGCGCTCAGGTCTTGCGAATGTGGAAGCGCACGGACCAGAGCATGACGAGCGCCGTGCTGGGCGACGGGGGTGATCTATTCTTCGGTGCGCGACTGGCTTCAGTGGGACAGGGCGTGGAACAGCTGTCTGCTTCTCGATTCGCTTACGCAGGAAGAGGCATTCACCCCCGGGACGCTCGTGGACGGCTCACGGACGAAGTACGGATACGGCTGGATGATCGAGCACTATCGCGGGCTGCGCGCTGTAGCGCACAGCGGCGGGACGATGGGGTTCACGCACTTCATGGTCAGGTTCCCGGAAGACCAGTTCACCGTCGTGATCCTGTCGAACCGCGACCAAACGAGCGTAGTCCCGCTGGTCTTCAGGATCGTGGACCTGTATCTTGCCGGGACGATACCACCGGCATGATGCCGCCACGGGGCACTCCTCTCCTCCGGCAAACGCCAGTGGCCCGACCCTCGTACCCATGAGTACCGCCCACAGCGCAACGACCCACCCCCGCCAGGATTCAATCCTCATCCGGGGCTGCAGTCTTGTGTGTCGGGAGCTGGGGGATGGTGCGCCCATCATCTTCATCCACGGGACGCTTGCGGGGATGGATACGTTCCGGCGGCAACTGCTCTGGTTCGGACAGCGGGCCCGGGCAATCGCGTACTCGCGCCGGTTCCATCCGCCAAGCGGACCCAACGGTGCGGCCGGGCCGTACACGCTTGACGATCACGCCGCCGATCTGATCGCGCTCGTCCGGGCCCTCCGCCTCGTCAAACCCCATCTGGTCGGTTCGTCCTACGGTGCGTACGTCGCCATCCGGGCGTGCCTCATGGAGCCCGCCCTTGCCTCGTCGCTCGTTGCCGCCGAACCGCCGATGCTGCGCCTGCTCGAGCTGACACCCGAGGGTCGTGCTGCGCTCGGGGTCTTTCGCGAAAGGGGACTCGATCCTGCGCGGGAAGCGTTCAGCCGCGGGGATGATGACGGCGGCGTCGCGCATTTCTTCGATGGGATCCGCGGAGAGAGAGGGGCGTTTGGGGCATTGTCGAATCTGCAGCGTGCGGACCTTCTGCGGTTCGGACCGGAACTGAGGATGGAACTCGCCTCCGACTTCGATCTCTATATGCCGCCGATCTCGCTCGAGGAGATGAAAGCGCTCAAGGTCCCCACGCTGCTGCTCTCAGGGGAAAAGAGCCCGAGGCTCTTTCACATCATCACGGACATGGTGCGCACCGCCATCCCCGGGTCGGAGATGCGGTCGATCCCCTCTGCGGACCACAGCATCCACACGTCTGCCCCTGCCGCCTACAGCGAGGCGGTGTGGGAGTTCATCTCCGCCCGAGTGTGAGTGGCAGTATCCCCGAGTCCTGCCCTGGACGCAGGGACACCGAAGTCTTCCCCGGGCGACATCAGCCGGACGCCACAGCCAGGGGCGAGGCAACCCGGAGCATCGCCGTCCGATCTGAAGAGTTCCGATTCCTCAACCCCTGGCTCGAAGCGCCCCGAAACCGTATCCCCTCGACCGCAAGGCGCGAATCAGATCCCCGAGGCGCGTGTAGAGTTTGTCGGTCCGTCGCGGATCGGTTCCGATATGCAGAAGCAACAACGCTCCGTTCAATCCCATGCTTGAGGATTCCTCCACCCGCATCACCCGAGCCATGATCGAGTCACTGCTTGCGTACTGCGCGCCCATCTCCGGGTGCGTGTAATCCGCATTCGTGTACGTGCCCGGCGTGAGGTTCACCAGGGTGACCCCTACCGAATCGCACCATTGCGCCACCTCCGAATTGTACCATTCATACGGCGGCAGGAAATACGGGGCCCGCTCCTTCGTGAGCCCGAACGGCGTCATGGCGCTGTAGTTCGCGGCCAGGTCCGCGAGGAATTCCTTCCTGGTCACCAGCAAGGAATCGCGTCGCGACCAGTCGGCATACAAGAGATGCCGGTCTGAGTGGGGGCCAAGATAGTGGCCGTCTGCCGCAAGCGAGCGGATGAGCGGGGCGAAGGCGGGATTTCTGTAGAAGTCTCCGGTGAAGAAGAATGACGCACGGACGGACTCCTCCTGAAGAGTCTTCCGTATGCTCTCTCCGCCGTCGGCGTATTCGTGCCCCGAGAACATCAGGTACACAACCCTGGAGGTTGTGTCCATCCTGACAATGCCGCCCTGATCGACGCGCGACGGTTGCAGCAATCGCTGTCCTTTCCCGTCCTGCTCCAGGAGTGCGAACGGGAGCGTGAGGCTCGCAGTCCCGTCCATCGTCGGTTCGTTCGTGGAGTAGTCGCCCCAGTCGTCGTGGTAGACCGCGAGATCAGACTGGAACGCACCGAACGCGTCCGGCTTGCTGAGATGGATGCCGATGAGAGCGTTGAATATCGATCCGTAGACGGGTCCGTCCACCAACCCGCCGTCGATCGGGTACCCGTACACATGGGAGAGGGCCGAATGGGGATCCTTCGGGGCCGTGCCCCACGAGGGGAGTCCGACGATCATGCTGGTCCCCCACGGATTGCACCCCAGGAGCCAGTCGCGCAACGAACCCTGCATGGCCATATACGTGGAATCGAACGAGAGTTGCCCGTACAGCATGCTCTGGGCAAGCAACGCGCTCACGAGGTTGTTCGAGCACCAGATGAACGGGACCCCGAAGAGGAACGGGTTCGCGCGACCGCGGGCATACACAGTGTCGATGCCCCGTCGGAGTGACGCGATTGCGGAATCAGTTGTGCCGGGAGTGGCTGTCCGGCTATTGGCACGAGCGCGGAGAACGCGGCCGTGATTCATGAACGGATACCACTGGTAGTGCCGCGCGCGGTCGGCCCCCATCCACGGCGTGAGCGGCTCGAGCGCTGCATACGTCATCGCCTTTCGCCTGGTAGCTGGTATCGCCCGTGAGCTCGTAGAGGGCTGCGGCGGCGAGCTCCATGTCGTCTGCCCAGCTGTCCTCCTCGTAGAAGTACGGTGCCTTGCAGGGGGCTGTCTGGCACACGCCGGGATGCTCTTCGCCGAACGCAAAAGCCGTCACCGCGCGCTCGTGGAGGAGATGTGCGGCATCAGGATCCGACCCGGCGAACACGAGCGCTCCGAGGGCGAAGGCGGAAGCGAACTTTCCTGCAGTCGAGGCGACCCCGGTGGTGCGGTTCTTGAACTCGAAGATCCCCTGCGGCTCGCCGTTGACAAAATAGACGGGGCGTTCCCGCCCGCGGCCGTAGTCGACGGTATCCTCGGTAGGGAGGCGAAAACCCCGATGGTCCCGGTCGTCGGCAATCTGGTTGTACATCTCGCGCGGCGCGGGGTTCATCTTCAGGAGCCACTTGATTCCCCAGCCGGCTTCGTCAAGGATGTCGGAAACACCGTTCGCTCCGGGTCTGCCCGACGCGTCGAATGCATCCCGAAAGACTCCGGGCGCGGCCCGGTAGGCGATCAGCATCGAGACGACGGCCGTGGCCGATGTCGTCACGTACTGCAGGTAGTCCGATGCATCATGCCATCCGCCGACCACGTCAATGAACGTGGAGTCGAATCCCGGGCGGTACACGACATATCCATCTCGCGTATGACAGGAGTCGTTCAGGAAGGGGTTATAGCCGCACCTCTGCTGGCGCATGTAGTGAAGCAGGAAGTCCGCCGTCCCGTCGTACACATGAGGCCCTATGCGAAACGAGGGCGAGACCTCTCCGCCGGCGCGGATATAGTACGCTCCGTCGCTCGTGAACCGGGAGAAGTCAAGTCGATACGATGCGCGGAATGGTCCGTACGCTCCGCATGAGGCGACGGCCGTCGATCGCCAGACCGGATCGTGCGTGAGCGCATCGTGCAGGGCAAACTCTCCGATGTGCAGCGAGCTGTCCGACGTTCCGAGCACGGCCACCTTCATCGAGACAGGCAGATAGCCGAGCTGATTGACGCGAATCCACGTGCCGCCCTGGGCGGTGGTGACGAGTACCAGCGTGAGAAGCGTCGCGAGGCTGTTGGCCCTGGGCATGAGAATCCTCCGTTGAGGGACAGTCTACAGGAGTGGCGCAAGAAAGGCAAGACAAGATCGTCCTATGGGCAAGGAGAGTGCGGCGTTGCGTCGATGCCGCACACCCGGGCGGCATTCTCCGAAGTAGTTCATCTCCCCTGACGCGCCGCGCCGGCCCCGCCTGCCGGCAAGAACCAGCAGGAGGCGGGTTGCCGCCGACTTTGAGCGGCAGGAGCGCGCCGTGCGGGGTGGCGCTTGACTCACACTCCCCGGATTGGTATCATAAATTCTGTTCTTTTGAAAGGACCCATTGTATGCGTCATGGTAGCGTAGTGTTCGCCGCGACAGTCGCGGCGCTTGTGGTGCTTGCGGGATGTCAGTCCAAGAAATCAGACGCGTCGGGTTCCGGCGCGGATCTGCTGGGAAAGGCCACGGGCACGGTTGCGGGCGTGAAGTGGACGGTGCCGGGTCGCTGGAGCGCGCAGGCGGAACGACCGATGCGCGTTGCCACGTACACGATTCCCGCGACCGAAGGGGATCAGGAGGGTGCGGAGTGCGTCGTGTCGTTCTTCGGTTCAGGCCAGGGTGGCCCCGTGGAGATGAACATCGATCGCTGGAAAGGGCAGTTTGAGAAGCCCGAAGAGGTGGCGAGAAACTCCGCGGACGTGAACGGCGTACCGGTCACGACCGTCGAGCTTGCCGGAACGTATCTCGCCCCCGGGGGACCGATGATGCAGTCCACCGGGAAGAAGGAGGGCGCGCGGCTCCTCGGGGCGGTCATCACCGCACCGGAAGGGATGGTGTTCTTCAAGATGACCGGGCCGTCGAAGACGGTCGACGCGGGACGGAAGGAATTCCACGCGATGGTGAATTCGCTCAGCAAGTAGCAGAAACAGCATCGAGAGCATCTGAACGCCTCGTCCCCGGTCAATGCGGGACGGGGCGTTCGTGTTGTACCGGTCGTGGCTACGTTACGGCCTGAGGTCGCTGCCCGGCCGCGGTGCTCGCCCGCCGCGCGAACTCGACATCCAGCGTGGTAAGCCCCCCGGCGTCGTGCGTCACGAGTTCGATCCGGACCCTGTTATAGACGTTCGACCACTCCGGATGATGGTTCATGGACTCCGCGATCAGCGCGACGCTCGACATGAACCCGAACGCCTGCACGAAATCCTGAAACACAAAATCCCTGCGCAGTTTTCCTTCGACCAGCTCCCATCCGGGGATCGAGGGAAGGGTGGCGTAGATCTGATCAGGGGTGAGTTGAGTGCGGGCCGGCATGGCAGTCTCCTCGAGACGGTGATGATGATCTATACCGACGGCGTCGAACAATGTCAAGGGACCGCGGCGCGCCGGGTCCGGTGCATCTCACCTCAGGGTTTGCTATATTGCCCCATTCTCGCACCACGTCTCCGGATCCGACCATGTCTTCCCCTCTGATTCTCTCAGGCGATATCGGCGGCACCAAAACGCACCTTGCGGCCTATTCCAGCAACGGCGACGATCTCATCCCGGTGTTCGAACGAACGTACCGCAGCCGTGATTTCGACGGACTTCCGGCGGTTCTCGAGGCAATGCTCGGTGAACGGCCGATGGAGGTCGCCGCCGCGGCGTTCGGGATCGCCGGTCCCATCGTCGAACACAGGAGCAAGCTGACAAACCTCGGGTGGGACGTGGACGGGCAGGAGGTGGCGGACTGCCTCAAGCTGAAGCACGTCGGCCTCCTGAATGACCTCGAGGCGATGGCGTATGGGACGCTCAGGCTCCGCGAGAACGAGCGGGTCGTACTGCAAAAAGGGAAGCGCCAGGAACGACGGACGATCGCGGTTATCGCCGCGGGCACAGGCCTCGGCGAGGCGGGCTTGCTCTGGGACGGACGCCGCTATCTTTCGATCCCGACGGAGGGCGGACACAGCGACTTCGGTCCGCGGAACGAACTGGAGATCGAGCTGCTGCGCTTTCTGCTCGGGCGACACAAGCGCGTGAGCTACGAGCGGATCGTGTGCGGACCCGGGCTCAAAAACACCTACGACTTCTTCCGCCACCGGTCGGGTATGCCGGAGCCCGACTGGCTCACCTCCGAATTTGCCACCGGTGATCCTGCCGCGGTCATCGCGCGTGCTGGAAGCAGCGGCAAGGATGCGGTCTGCAAGGAAACGCTTGACCTCTTTGTTTCGCTCTATGGGGCAGAGGCAGGAAACCTGGCGCTCAAGTTGTGCTCGACGGGCGGCGTCTTCGTCGGAGGCGGTATTGCCCCGAAGCTCCTCCCGCTCATCCAGCAGGGCTCTTTCATGCATTCGTTCGTGTTCAAGGGACGCTATCAGCCGCTGCTGGAACAGATGCCTGTGGAGGTGATCTTGAATGAGAAGGCCGGGCTCATCGGAGCGGCACATTACGCGCAGGTCTTCGAGATGCAGTGACCCCCCGGAGGAGTGCCCCCCCCATGCCTACACTCGCGGCCATCGATGTTGGTTCGAACGCCATCCGGCTCGCCATCGCCGAGGTGGATGGCAACCAGCTCATCACTGTCGTCAACCTCGTGCGGGAATCTGTCCGCCTGGGGCAGGATGTCTTCACCTCCTCGATGATTTCGGAAGAGACGATCGACAAGGCGGTCCAGTCGTTCAAGAACTTCCGGGAGGCGATTGATCAGGCCGGCGTACGGTGGACACGAGCCGTGGCGACGAGCGCGATGCGGGAAGCGCTCAACCGTGATATCTTTGTCGACCGCATTGCCCAGGCATCGGGCATCGATGTCGCCACCATCAGCAGCGAGGAGGAAGCGCGCCTGATCCACCTCGCCGTGGCGCAGCGGATCAGCATGCGGAACAAGGCCGCGCTGCTGGTGGACATCGGCGGCGGCAGCACGGAGGTGACGCTCGCGACTGGAGGGAATATCCTCTCCACGGAAAGCTTCAAGATGGGCGCGGTGCGGATGCTGCAGCAGCTGGAGGGGAAGAAGCACGGCGAGCGACACTTCAATCAGCTCGTGCAGGAGTATGTGGACGCCACGCAGAAGCGGATCAAGCGGGAGGTCGGCAATCGCACCATCGACCTGTGCGTCGGGACGGGTGGCAACGTGGACACGATCGGGGAGCTGCGGAAGCAGATCCTTGGCAAGGATCGGGATACGGTCGTCACGCTCTCCGACCTTGACTCGCTGATCAAGCGCCTGCAGGCGCTCACGTACGAGGAGCGGGTCTCGCAGCTGCGCCTTCGGCCGGACCGGGCCGATGTGATCGTCCCGGCGGCGGTGATCCTGCAGCAGATCATGAAGCAGGCGCGGGTGGACGAGGCACAGATTCCGCACGTGGGGCTGAAGGACGGGCTCCTCATCGACATGGTGCAGGAGCTGTACGGCGACAAGCGTGCCCTCAACCGCGAACAGGTGATCGCCTCCGCGACGCAGCTGGGGCGGAAGTACGCGTTCGACGAGCAGCACGGGACCACGGTGGCCCGGCACGCCGTGGAGCTCTTTGACAGAACCCGCAACCTCCACAACCTCTCGCTCGAGCACCGGCCTCTGCTGGAAGTGGCGGCACTCCTGCACGACATCGGCAACTTTGTGAATTCCACCGACCATCACAAGCACACGCAGTACCTGCTGATGTCGTCGCCGATCGTGGGGCTGACCGAGGACCAGATGGCGCTCGTGTCCAACGTCGCGCGCTACCACCGGAAGTCGATGCCCAAGCCCCAGCACGACCTGTACCGCATGCTGTCGTCGAAGGACCGGGTGGTGGTGTCGAAGCTGGCGGCGATCCTCAGGCTGGCCGACGCGATGGACAACGAGCACGCGTCAAAGGTCAGCGCTTTCGACGTGGACTACAGGCGCCCGAAATTCACGGTCCGGCTTCGGGGCGAGGGGGATCTCCTGCTCGAAAAGTGGTCGTTGATGAAGAAAGCCCAGATGTTTGAAGAAGTGTTCAGCGTCCGGTTGGTGCTGGAGGAGTAGATGACGCGCGCCTCAGCATCGGGTCGGCGGTTCGGCACCGCGATCCCGGGTCAGGGTGGTGGCTCCGGGACCGCCGGACATCGGGGCTATCCTGACCGCGTCGCTCAGAGGAGCGGTGGCGCACGTTCCAGATGCAGCTCCGCCGCACGCGCCGCAGGAGCACCGAGGCCTCGGTGCATGACCTGAGAGTATCAATGCGCCGGCTGATGGCGACCGCTGACATGATCCGCACGCTCGTCCCGGACGAGGGGCTTGAGAAGACACGGCGGTCATTGCGGAAGCACCTCAAGGCGTTCAACCAGCTGCGCGATACGCACATCCAGATTCTCGCTTTGCGCGCACTCGCACGGGAGTATCCGCCGCTTCGTCAGCTTGGTGCGGAACTGCGCGCGCGCGAGGCGAAGCTGATCCGGGCGGCGCGCGGGACCATCGCCTCGATCAAGCCGACACAGCTGGAGCGCTCGCTGGCGGACGTGTCGGTGCGACTTGGCACGCTCCTGCGCCTTCCCGGGATGCAGGGTGTTGCAACGGCGACTGTCGTCGGAGCGATGGGCGCCGCGTTTGCGCGGGCGTTTGAGGTGCGCCAGCAGGTGAACCCGGGCGACCCTTCGAGCATCCACCGTCTGAGGGTCGTGTTCAAGAGATGCCGCTACATGATGGAGGTGCTGCAGCCGATCCTGCCCGGCGTCGACAAGCGCTTCCTGAAATCGCTGAACGCCTATCAGACGCGGATGGGTGATATCCAGGATATGCAGGTGATCACGGCGTGCGTGAACAGCTTCACACTGAACAGCCGGTACGCGCCGACGCTCTCACTCGTGCCCGTCCAGCAGCGCCTCGCAGAAATGCGGAAGCAGAGGGTCGACGAGTTCCTC
Source organism: uncultured Ignavibacteria bacterium (assembly GCA_963701735.1). Classification (GTDB taxonomy): domain Bacteria; phylum Bacteroidota; class Ignavibacteria; order UBA10030; family UBA6906; genus CAWABB01. The sequence goes on from CAVPBI010000019.1 coordinate 36,979, forward strand.
GCCCGTGCGGACGAGCTGTATGCTCTCTGGGTGACGGCGAGAGTCGAGCCGCACGTCCCTGCATCCCCGGCGGCCAGACCACGCAGGACGTCACGCGCAGACAGTGGTCCCAGCGTCGTGCGCAAAGCGCGCACGTCCATCGCACGGCGTCCCGCGCGTCGCGGGATCAGGCGGCGTCCCGCGCGCCACTGACCCACCTTCACCTCAAGGGCTGCAATGGAACTCTACATTCTTCGGCATGGGATCGCCGCCGAGCGCGGATCCGGGGAGTTTCCGTCGGACAGCCAGCGCCCTCTTACGCCCGATGGCATCAAGAAGCTCAGGCGGATTGTCAGCGCGATGCAATCGCTTGACCTCACGTTCGATCTGATCCTCTCCAGCCCGTACGCGCGCACCCGGCAAACGGCGGACATCGTGGCCAAGGGCCTCGGCCTGGAGCGCGCGCTCGAGCTCTCAGCGCTGCTGGAGCCAGGGGCGGACCTGGAGGCGTTGATCGCCGAGCTCGCGTCGCGAAGGAAGGACGCCGAACGCATCCTCCTCGTCGGCCATGAGCCGATGCTGAGCTCGTTGATCTCATTGTTGGTGTCAGGCGAAACCGACCTCGAGATCACGCTCAAGAAGGGCGGGCTCTGCAAGCTCGCGATCCGCACCGTGTCTCCGGGTCGGTGCGCCATCCTCGAGTGGCTTCTCACGCCCAGGCATCTTGTAGCCATCCGGTAGGACCGACATCTGCGCCAGATCGTCGCGTTGCGTCCTGACCCGTCGTCCCCCCTGATCCCATGCAGCCCCCGATCCAGTCGCGCGTCTGCGCCCCCTGTTCACCTCCGGTTTCATTGATTTTCCTGGCCAACTTTCGTAGTATATAGATCAAGCAATTTTTCGCGATTCCACTTCGAACTGACGCGCTGGAGGCAGAATGTCGCTGGACATCAAGGCGATCAACGAGAAAATCCAACGGGAGAGCGCTTTTGTCGACATTCTCTTGTCGGAAATAGGGAAGGTCATCGTCGGGCAGAAGCACATGGTGGAGCGGCTCCTGATCGGGCTCCTCTCCAACGGGCATGTCCTGCTCGAGGGCGTCCCGGGGCTGGCCAAGACCCTGGCGGTCAAGACGCTCGCGTCGGCCATCCAGGCCAAGTTCCAGCGGATCCAGTTCACGCCGGACCTCCTGCCTGCGGACCTCATCGGTACCCTGATATTCAATCAGAAGGAGAGCCGGTTCGAGACCAAGAAGGGGCCGATCTTTGCGAACTTCATCCTGGCCGACGAAATCAACCGTTCCCCCGCGAAGGTTCAGAGCGCGCTCCTCGAGGCGATGCAGGAGCGGCAGGTGACGATCGGCGAGCAGACCTTCGTGCTGCCCGAGCCGTTCCTGGTGCTCGCGACCCAGAACCCGATCGAGCAGGAGGGCACGTATCCGCTCCCCGAAGCCCAGGTCGACAGGTTCATGCTGAAGGTCAAGATCGGCTACCCCTCCAAGGAGGAGGAGCTTCAAATCATGCGCTCCAACGTGAACGCTCAGCTCCGTCTCCCCGCGCCAGTCGTGACACCTGAGTCGATCCTCGCTGCCCGGGCTGTGATCGGCGAGATCTATATGGACGAGAAGATCGAGAGGTACATCCTGGACATTGTCTTCGCCACACGGTCACCCAAGCAGTATAACCTCGGCAATCTCGCGCAGCTCATCAGCTATGGCGCCTCGCCGCGCGCCTCGATCAACCTCGCGCTTGGCGCGAAGGCATATGCGTTCCTGAAGCGCCGCGGCTACGTGATCCCCGAGGACGTCCGCGCGATCAGCCTGGACGTGCTCCGCCACCGCGTCGCGGTGACCTACGAAGCCGAGGCCGAGGAGGTCACGAGCGAGCAGGTGGTTCAGGAAGTGCTGAACAAGATCGAGGTCCCGTAAGAGGGAACACAGCCGAGGGAAGAAGGAACAGGGACGAGGGACGCACGCCCGGGACCGCATGGATACCAGAGACATACTCAGGAAAGTACGGTACATCGAGATCAAGACGCGCGGTCTCGTGAACCAGATCTTCTCGGGGGAATACCACAGCGTCTTCAAAGGACGGGGGATCGAGTTCAGCGAAGTGCGGGAGTACCAGTACGGCGACGACATCCGCACCATCGACTGGAACGTCTCCGCGCGGCTCAACCACCCGTACGTCAAAGTGTTCGAAGAAGAGCGCGAGCTGACGGTCATGCTGGTCGTCGACCTGAGCGGCTCGGGCGGCTTCGGCAGCGCGACGCAGCTGAAGAATGAGATCGCTACGGAGATCTGCGCCGTCCTCGCGTTCTCGGCGATCAAGAACAACGACAAGGTCGGCCTGCTTCTCTTCACGGACAAGATCGAAAAGTTCGTCTCGCCCAAGAAAGGCCGTGCGCACATCCTCCGCATCATCCGGGAGCTGCTCTCCTTTCAGCCGACGGGCAGCGGGACCGACATCACGAAGGCCCTGGAGTATTTCAATCACGTGTCGAAGAAGCGGTCGATCGCGTTCCTCATCTCTGACTTCATCGACGACGGGTACGACAAGATTCTGCGAATCATCAGCCGCAAGCACGACGTGATCGCGGTGGAGCTGTCGGACCCTCGCGAGATGGCGCTGCCCAGCGCCGGCCTGCTGGTGCTGCGCGACGCGGAGACCGGGGAGCAGCGGGTGGTGGATACCGGCAACGCGGTCGTCCGCAACGAATTCGAGCGGCACTGGCGCCAGCGGCGGCTGGACCGGCGAGGCATCTTCGTGAGGAGCAAGGTCGACGCGATCGAGGTCAGGATCGATAGGCCGTATATCAAGCCGATCGTTGACTTCTTCAGGCTCCGGGAGCGCCGCCTGTGAAGTTGCCCATGATGACTCTTCTTCTGGCCGTTGGGCTGGGCTGCATGCCGTTCGGCCCCGGGCGGGCGCAGGCGCAGCCCGTCAAGGCGCTGGCGTCCGCGGATTCCTCGCGTTACTTCATCGGTGACTGGATCCGCGTGACCGTCGAGCTCCGTCACCCGCGCGGGACCACGTTCCAGCCGTCCGTTCCTGATTCTCTCGGCGGATTTACGGTGCTCCAGCGGCTGCCGTTCGTGACGATGTCAGACACCGTGACCAGGACTGGCGTCATCATTGCCCGCTACGATTCGGCGTCAGCCATGATCCCGGGTCTGACCTACCTGTCGTCCGTCCCGGGCGATACCGCCCTGCAGCCCGTGTCAACCAATGCGGTCTCTCTGACTGTCCAACGGGTACAGGTGGACAGTGCCGGGCAGGCGCGCGACATCAAGCCGGTCATGTCCATCCCGTACACGCTTGCCGAGATTCTCCTGCTCGTCGGAGCGCTCCTCGTGGCGGCAGCGGGCGCGTACGCTGCGTACAGGTATTTCAAGAAGAAGCGGCAGACGACGGTCGTCGACACGCGGCTTCCCGTGTTGAAGGCCGCGCACGTGGTCGCGTATGAGCAGCTCGCGGTGCTCAAAGAGAAGCGGCTGTGGCAGCAGGGGAAGGTGAAAGAGTATCATTCGGAGCTGACGGACATTCTGCGGCGGTATCTCGAAGACCGGTTCGGCATGATGGCCCTCGAGGAGACGACGGGAGAGATCATCGAGGGGCTGCACCGGATGAAGCTTCTGCCGAGGATCATTGGCGATGTCTCGGCGGTTCTCGTGCGGGCGGACCTTGTGAAGTTCGCGAAGCATATGCCGGAGATCGGCGAGCACGACGCCAGCCTGAAGTCGGTCTACGATGTCGTCGAGCGCACGAAGGCAGCACCGTCGCCATCCGGTCTGCCGTCCCAGTCGCCATCGGCGCCGGTGCCAGCCACGCCGTCGACTCCCGGGCAACCCAGGCCGTCGGCCACAGGGCGGAGTCCGAAGCCGGCCGCGGACAAGGAGGGCGCCCATGTGGGGGCCTAACGTCACCTTCGCGACTCCGTGGGCGCTCTACGGACTTCTGGTGATACCGCTGCTCGTGTTCTGGTACATCCGGCGGCACAGGGCATCACTCGGCACGCTCCGGTTTTCGTCGCTCACTCCGTTTGCGGCGCTGAAGCCGACGATGCGCGAGCGGCTGCGGCATCTCCCGTTCGTCCTCCGCATGGCGGGGCTCGCGCTGCTGATCGTCGCCCTCGCGCGGCCGCAGAGCGTGTCGGACGGAGAGAACATCTACACCGAAGGGATCGACATCGTCCTGGCGCTGGACATCTCCGGCAGCATGCTCGCGGAGGACTTCCAGCCGAATCGTATCGGTGCGGCGAAGGACGTTGCGCAGAAATTTGTGGACGCGCGGACGAACGACCGCATCGGCCTTGTCGTGTTCGCCGGGCAGAGCTTCACGCAGTGTCCGATGACGCTTGACTATCGCGTGCTGAAGAACCTGCTCCGCCAGATCAAGCCGGGAATGGTGGAAGACGGCACGGCGCTCGGTATGGGCATCGCCCAGGGCGTCAACCGTATCAAGGAGAGCACCGCAAAAAGCAAGGTGATGATCCTGCTCACCGACGGCGTGAACAATCGAGGTGAGATCGATCCGCTCACGGCGGCCCAGCTGGCGCAGACGTTCGGCATCCGCATCTACACGATTGGAGTCGGGACGATCGGGGAGGCGCCGTATCCGGTACAGACTCCGTTCGGCATCCGCTATCAGAACGTGCCTGTGGATGTGGACGAAAAGTCACTCAAAGCGATCGCCGACATGACCGGGGGGGAGTACTTCCGGGCCACGACCAATCGCGCCCTGGAGCGCATTTACGCCGACATCGACAAGCTGGAGAAGACCCGGATCGAGGTGCGCTCGTACCGATCCTATGCCGAGCTGTTCTACGGATGGGCGGGCTTTGCGCTGATGTTGCTGGTCCTCGAGGCGATCATCTCCCGCACGTATCTGAGGAAGCATCCCTGATGATACGCTTCGCTCAACCGGACACGCTCTATCTGCTGGCGATTCTCCCGGCCCTCGGCCTGCTGTTCTGGCTCAGCGCCAGGCTGCGCCGCGCAGCCATGGAACGCTTCGGCAGCCTCCCGCTCCTGGCCAGGCTCAGCGACGCCGCGGGGAACGGCAAGCGCATGGCAAAGGTCGTGCTGATCCTCCTCGCGGTCGGCATGGTCATCGTTGGCCTCGCCAATCCCCAGGTGGGGACGCGGATGGAGGAAGTGAAGCAGGAAGGGATCGACCTGTTCATTGCGCTCGACGTTTCGCTCAGCATGAAAGCGGAGGATGTCAAGCCCAACCGTCTCGAGAAGGCGCGACTGGAGCTGCATACGCTGATCGATCGGCTGGGCGGGGACAGGATCGGACTGATCGTGTTCGCGGGGGACGCCTTCACGCAGTTTCCGCTCACGACGGACTACAGCGCCGCGAATCTCTTCCTTGATGCCATCGACGTCGATGTCGTGCCGGTTCCGGGCACGAGCATCGCCGCGGCGATCGAACGCGCAATCGAGTCGTTCGATTTCGAGGAGCCGACGACGAAGGCTATCGCGATCATCACCGACGGAGAGAACACCGAAGGCGATGCGTTCGAAGCCGCCAAGGAAGCGGCCGAGAAGGGGGTGCTGATCTATACGATCGGTCTCGGCTCGCCGGCGGGGGCGCCGATCCCGATGTACAGCGCGTCGGGGAGGCAGACCGATTTCAAGCGCGACAAAATGGGGAATGTGGTCGTCACGAAGCTGGACGAGATGGGTCTGGAGAAGCTTGCGACGATCGGCAACGGGAAGTTCTTCCGCGCGACGACGGGACAGGACGAGCTCGAGGAGATCTACAAATCGTTGAGTGTTCTCGAAAAGCGGGAATTCGGGACGAAGCGATTCACGGACTATGAGGATCGGTTCCAGTGGTTCCTGGGGGCCGCGCTCCTCCTGCTGATCGGCGAGCTGCTCTTATCGGAGCGCCGCTCGGCATGGATTGCCCGGTGGAATCCGCTGGCCCGGAAAGAGGAGGTGGCGGTATGAAGAGGAGCGTGCTGGAGCATCCCAGGGGCGGACATGCGAGCCGGAGTGGGAGCGACGGGTTCGGTGAGGGAGGGGTTATCGTGAGGCGTGACGGCATGACCACACGCCACCTGGTCCCGTGTCTCGCGCTGGCATTGGTGTGCGGATTCACCGCTGTACCCGCCTGGACCCAGTCCGTCCGCTCGCTCGTCCACAGCGGCAACGACGAGTACACGGAGGGCAAGTACACCGATGCGGAGGTGAACTACCGGAAGGCGCTCGAGAAGGAGGCGGAACTCGTCCAGGGCCACTTCAACCTCGGCAACGCGCTGCACAAGCAGGGGAAGCAGGAAGAGGCGGTGCGCCAGTATGAGCAGGCGATCAACCGGGCGGTGGACGCGGAAACGAAGGCGAACGGCTACTACAATGTCGGGAACTCGTTCCTCTCGCAGCAGAAATACCAGGAGGCGATCCAGTCCTATGTCGAGGGCCTGAAACTGAAGCCGGACGACGCCGACGCGAAGTACAATCTGTCCTATGCGCTGGATATGCTGAAGCAGCAGGAGCAGCAACAGAAACAGCAGCAGCAGAACAAGGACAAGAATCAGCAGAATCAGGACAACAAGAACCAGCAGCAGGACCAGCAACAACAGCAACAGAAGCAGGATCAGCCGCCGCCGAAGCAACAGCCGCAGCCCCAGCCGTCCTCCCAGCAGCAGCGCCAGATGTCAAAGGAGCAGGCGGAGCGCATCCTGGACGTGCTGAAGAACAGCGAGCGCGACATCCAGAAGAAGCTGCGCGTTCGCCAGGCGGTCAGGCCCAAGGGGGACAAGGACTGGTAAGATGAAACGTTTCCTCGTGTTCATAGTGATCCTCGCTGTCGCCCTCCCGGCGGTGGCGCAGGAGACGTCCTTCAAGGCGCAGGTTGACCGCGCGAGCGTTGGCATGGGCGAGCAATTCACGCTGACGCTCGTGCTCACGAATCCCGGCAGGGCGGGCGGACAGAACCTGCAGCTGCCGAACATGAGCAAGTTCTTTATTCTCTCCGGCCCGAACCAGTCGAGCAGCGTCCAGATCATCAACGGCGCGATGTCGTCAACCGTCACCTACAGCTACGCCCTGCAGCCGCGGGAGGTTGGGAGGCACACGATCGGGGCGGCGACGATCGAGGTGGGGGGCACGGTTCTTCGGACGGAGCCTGTCGACATCGAAGTCGTCAAGGGAAGCGGCGCCGCCACGGCGGCAAAACAGCAGAACACCTCCGGCGATCTCGGGAAGGAACTCGACGAGAACCTGTTCCTCCGCGCAAGCGTCGACCGCACGCAGGTGCTCCAGGGCGAGCAGGTGAACCTGACGTTCAAGCTCTATACGCGTGTCTCGGTTGTGAATTACGCGGTCGAGAAGAATCCGTCGATGACGGGATTCTGGGCGGAAGACGTGGAGGTCCCCAAGAACGTCCAGCTGACGACGGAAACCATCAACGGAAAGCAGTACCGTGTGGGAGTCATCAAGCGCCAGGCGCTGTTCCCGACGCAGTCCGGCACGCTCCGCATCTCCCCGATGGAGCTCCAGGCGACGGTGCAGGTACAGTCACGCTCGGCCGATCCATTCGATGCCTTCTTCCGGGATCCGTTCGGGCGGAACGTCAACCACACAATCCGCAGCAATACCGTCTCCATCAACGTGGAGCCCCTGCCGGCCGACAGTCCGCCGGAGTTCCGCGGGGCCGTGGGGCAGTTCGCGATGAGCGCCACGGTGGACAAGCGCACCACGCGCGCGAACGAGCCGGTATCACTCAAAATCACGATCTCGGGGACGGGGAACATCAAGCTGCTCGAGTCGCCCGTTCCAGAGATCCCGCCGGATTTCGAACAGTACCCCCCGAAGGTCACGGACATGATCAACCGGGGGCAGTCGCGCATTACCGGCAGCAAAACGTTCGAGTACCTGTTGCTGCCGCGGTATCCCGGACTGAAGGTGATCAAGCCGCTGACGTTCGTCTATTTCGACCCCGTGAAAAGGGAGTTCACGCGCCTCCGTTCTCCGCAGATCGAACTGAACGTGGAGCAAGGCAGTGCCTCGTCGACCCCGCTGATCACCGGCCTGCCGCGCGAGGACGTACAGGTGCTCAGCGAGGACATACGGTTCATCAAGGTGAGTTCGAGCTCTCTGGCGCGGAGGGGGGAGTCGTTGCACACGTCGCCGGCCTTCATCGTGCTCGTTCTGCTGCCGCTGCTTGGACTCGCGGGGGCGGTTGTGTACACGCGCCAGCGGCAGGTGGCGATGGCTGACGCCGTCGGGTACCGGACCAGACGCGCGATCAAGGTCGCGCAGCGGGGTCTGCACGAGGCGGAATATCTCCTGAAAGAGAAGTCGGGGGCCAAGGGCGAGCCCGCCTCAAACCAACGGCTCAGATTCTATGCGGAAGTCTCCCGCGCGCTTTCAAAGTACCTCGGAGACAAGCTGGGTATCTCGCAGGCGGAGATGTCGGTGGACGTGCTTGCCGAGACGCTCCGGAAGCGCCGCGTGGATCCCGGACTTATCCATGCGGTCAAGGCATCGCAGGAATCGTGCGACATGGCGCGGTTTGCGCCGACGAGCCTGGAGCTGCCCGCCATGCAGAAGACGTACGACGAAGCGCGGCGGATTATCGTTGAACTCGAACGGACGCTCAAGTGACCACTCTCCGCACGCTCATTCTGCTGCTTCTGGTTTCCGCGGGAACTGTGTTCGCGCAGAATCCCGAGCAGGTGTTTCAGCAGGGGAACATGCTCTACCAGCAGGGGAGTCTCGACGAGGCGCGCAAGGCCTACGAGACGCTCCTCGGGCAGGGATACGTCAGCGGTGAGCTGTACTACAACCTCGGGAATGTCTACTACCGGACCGGGAGCATCGCCCGGGGCATTTTGTTTTACGAGCGCGCCGCGCGGCTGATCCCGCAGGATGAAGACCTCCAGCACAACCTCACGCTCGCGAATCTCCGCATTACCGACCGCATCGAACCGACGCCGAGGCTGTTCATCTGGGGTTGGTGGGAAGGGTTGAAGAATGCCCTCTCGCTCCAGGGCCTGACGTGGCTCACGTTCACCGCATATCTCATCCTGATCGCATCTGGCGCGCTGCTCCTGCTGGGAGGGAGCTATACGGTGCGGCGCATCGGTCTGATCGGCTCGGCGGTGACGGGCGCTGTGTTCCTGCTCCTGCTGGCCGTGTTCATCGGCAGGCTGGCGGATCTCGGCGCGACAGATGAGGCGATCATGATGGCCTCGGTTGCGACCGTGAAGAACTCCCCCGACCCGAAGAGTTCGGATGCGTTCGTCCTGCACAGCGGCGTGAAGCTCTGGGTGGTCGACCGCGTGAGCGAGTGGGTGAAGATCCGGCTGGCGGACGGAAAGCAGGGGTGGGTGGAGCGGAGTTCGATTGAGGTGATCTAGGGGATCTGCGGGCTCACGTCACCCGCGACGGCTATCGCCGTCTGATCCACGACTCTCTGCCATATCGTTGCTCGATGAGCTGTTTCATCCTTGCTTCCCCCGGTGGCGTTGCGGGTTCCCCTGCATTCCACACCTCGCACAACTTCTCCTTCAGCGTTGTCCCATCGATGCGCAGATTGCGCATGAACGCCGAGTGACCACGTCCTTCACGGTAGTGAGGCCTCCGATCTGGAAGCGGCAGCACATCCTCGACGATCGAAAAATCCAATCCGAGCAGAAGCGTCCCGTGAACCAGGACGGCGCGTCCTCGCCGCCGTTGCGCGTTTCCTGAAATCTTCCGGCCAGCGATCGTGAGGTCGCTGTCGCCTTCAAGCTGAACGACTTCTCCAGTGAGCGACGCGATCGCTCCCGCAAGTCTCCCGAGCGACAAACCTGTGCGCGCCGCGGACCGACGAAGCGTCGTGATCGGCTCCCGGACGGATCACGACAGCGTAGTTCAGCACTCCGGGCCCCTGCACGACCGTGCCGCCCCCGCTGACACGCCTGAGCACCGGAATTCCTCTCGCCGCACAGTTCTCCTCGCGCACCTCCTTCCGGAGCTCCCCGGAAAGTCCCAGCACGACGAAATGCCCCGGACTCTCCCAGCATCGGAGGGTCTCCGCGCCGGACCCCTCCTCGCATTGGTCGAGCATCGCCTCGTCACAGGCCAGGTTTTCGGCTGCAGACGGGTATGTGAGGTCAAGAAACCGCACCAAAGGGCCTATTTGATAAGGACGGGCGAATGATGTACATTATGCTTCTTCGCTCAAGATACCCCGAATTTCCTCAATTTCGGACAGGTTTTCGCATCGTGGCGACGGAAAATACACAACAACCGAACGTGACGCAAGGCGGGGCGGACGGCGACCAGTGGCTCGAAGCCCTCGAGTTCGTCATCAGGTCCGTCCTGAAGGACAAGTCTCCCGAATCCGTTCCGGGTCTTCTGGAGAAGCTCGGCCAGGAGCTGCGTGCCTCTGGCATCCCCGTTCCGCGGGCGGTCACGACCCCGTACGTCAATACGCTCGGCCCGAAGAACGAGCCGCCGTATCCCGGAGACCGGGAGATCGAGCGGCGGATCAAGAGCATCATCCGCTGGAACGCGATGGCCATGGTCGTGAAGGCCAACCGGCTGCACGGCGGCGTGGGCGGACACATCTCCACGTACGCTTCGGCGGCGACGCTGTATGAGGTGGCATTCAACCACTTCTTCCGCGGCGGCGACGGTGATCGCTCGGCGGACATGATCTACTTCCAGGGGCACGCCTCGCCCGGCATCTATGCGCGCGCGTATCTCGAAGGGCGGATCTCCGAATCGCAGCTCCACGCGTTCAGACGGGAGCTCGCCGACGGGGGAGGGCTGTCGTCGTATCCCCATCCGTACCTGATGCCGTCCTTCTGGCAGTTCCCCACCGTCTCGATGGGCCTCGGTCCGCTGATGTCGATCTACCAGGCTCGCTTCAACAGATATCTCTCCGCCCGCGGCTTCATCGCCGGCGAGGAGCCGAAGGTCTGGGCGTTCCTGGGTGACGGCGAAATGGACGAGCCCGAATCGCTCGGATCGATCACGCTTGCATCGCGCGAATCGCTCGACAATCTGATCTGGGTCGTCAACTGCAACCTGCAGCGGCTTGACGGACCGGTGCGCGGCAACGGCAAGATCATCCAGGAGCTGGAAGCGGCATTCCGCGGCGCCGGATGGAACGTCATCAAGGTGATCTGGAGCTCTGACTGGGATCCGCTCTTCGCAATGGACGAGAAGGGGCTGCTGCTCAAGCGGATGTCCGAAGCGGTGGATGGAGATTTCCAGAAGTACTCGGTCGAGCCGGGGAGCTATACGCGGAAGCACTTCTTCGGCAAGTATCCCGAGCTGCTGCCGCTGGCGAACACGCTGACGGACGAGCAGATCCGGAAGATGCGCCGGGGCGGACACGATCCCCGGAAGGTGTACGCCGCATACAAGGCGGCAGTGGAGCATAAGGGTGCGCCGACCGTCATTCTCGCGAAGACGGTCAAGGGGTACGGCCTCGGCGAAGCCGGCGAAGGCCGGAACGTCACGCACCAGCAGAAGAAGCTGAACGAGAAGGAGCTCCGCGAATTCCGTGCCCGGTTCGGGATCCCGATCAGCGACGAGGAGATCGCGGACACGCCGTTCTACAAGCCGGCTTCCGACAGCGAAGAGATGAAGTATCTGCTCGAGCGCCGGAAGGCGTTGGGAGGATTTGTTCCCCAGCGGCGCACCGAGTATCAGATGCTGCAGACGCCCCCGCTGACGGCCTTCGCCGAGTTCTTCAAGGGCTCCGAACGGTTTGAGGTCTCCACGACGATGGCGCTCGTGAGGATGCTCGGAGCGCTCCTGCGCAACAAGGAGATCGGCCGCCGCATCGTCCCCATTATCCCGGACGAGGCCCGGACGTTCGGCATGGACCCCCTGTTCCGCGAGGTCGGCATCTATTCCCCGAAAGGACAGCTCTACGAGCCGGTTGATGCCGAGTCGCTGCTGTACTATCATGAGGCGAAGGACGGACAGATTCTCGAAGAGGGGATCACCGAGGCAGGATCGATGTCGTCCTTCATCGCGGCCGGGACCGCATATGCGACGCACAACCAGCCGATGATCCCGTTCTATGTGTACTACTCGATGTTCGGGTTCCAGCGGATCGGGGATCTGGTGTGGGCCGCGGCGGATATGAAGGTGCGCGGGTTCCTGTGCGGAGCGACCGCCGGACGCACCACGCTGAACGGCGAAGGGCTCCAGCACGAGGATGGACACAGCCACGTGCTGGCGAGCACCGTCCCGACGCTGATGACCTACGATCCTGCATTCGCCTACGAAATCGCGGTCATCGTGCAGAACGGCCTCGAGCGCATGTATGCGAAGGGCGAGGATATCTTCTACTATCTGACGCTCTACAACGAAAACTATGCGATGCCCGCGATGCCCGAGGGAGCCCAGGAGGGCATCCTGAAGGGGATGTACAGGTTCCGCAGGGGACCGGCCGACCGGAAGCTGAAAGTGCAGCTCTTCGGGAGCGGCCCGATCCTGCGCGAGGTCCTCCGTGCGCAGGAGATCCTCGAGACGCGGTACGGCGTCGCGGCCGACGTCTGGAGCGTCACCAGCTACAAACAGCTCCGCAGCGATGCGCTGAGCGTGCGCCGGTGGAACATGCTGCATCCGACCGAAGCGCCCCGTCAATCGTACGTCGAAACGATTCTCGAGAATGAAGAGGGCCCGTTCGTCGCGGCCTCGGACTATATGAAGATCGTTCCCGACCAGATCGCCCCGTGGGTGCCGGGCGGCCTGATGACCCTGGGCACAGACGGGTTCGGTCGCAGCGACACGCGGCCCGCGTTGCGGCGGTTCTTCGAGGTGGACGCGGAGTGCATTACGGTTGCCGCGCTGTCTGCGCTTGCGGAAGAGGGGAAGATCAAGTCGGAGGCGGTCGCGCGCGCAATCCAGGACCTCCACATCGATCCCGAGAAAGCGTTTCCGTTGACGGTTTGACCTCCGAAGGAGGAGCGAAGGAGAGAACACATGGACGTACGGCTTCCGCGGCTCGGTGAGGGCGCGGACTCAGGAATGGTTGCCAGCCTGCTCGTCAAGGCGGGCGACACGGTGGCGAAGGATCAGCCGATCCTCGAGCTTGAGAGCGAGAAGGCGGTCGCGACGATTCCGTCGCCCGAGGCCGGGACGGTCTCGGCCCTGCACGTGAAGGAAGGCGACACGATCAAGGTGGGGCAGTTGATCCTCACGCTGGGCGGGGGAGCTGCCGGGACCGCACCGGTACCCGTGCCGTCGAAGATCATCGATGTCTCTGTCGGGGACGAGGAAGAAGAGCGGCCCGCCGGGATGGCACCGCGCGCGCCCTGTGCCGGAGGGTTGGGAGGACGTTGGGCCGGAACCCGAGCCTCTGCCCGAGGGAATTCCTCCGCCTGCGGCTCCCACAATTCGCAGGGTCGCCCGGGAACTGGGAATCGACCTCTCCCGCGTCCGGGGAAGCGAGCGCGGTGGCAGGATCGTCATGGCCGACCTGCGCAGGTACATTCAGCGTTTGCAGCAGCAGCCCGCCGGGACGCGGCCCGCAGCTCCTTCATCACCGGCGCCTGCTCCGAAACCCGCGCCTGCGTCGATCGATTTCTCGAAGTGGGGACCCGTCGAAAAGACGAAGCTGACGAACCTCCGGACCCTTATCAGCTCGAAGATGTCGGAGTCATGGACGACCGTCCCGCACGTCACGCAGTTCGACGAGGCCGACATCACCGGCATCCTGGAGATGAAGAAGAAGTACGACCCCGCCTATGAGAAGAAGGGCGGGAAGCTGACGCTTACGGCGTTCGCGCTGAAGGCCGTCGCGGGCGTTCTGCAGAAGCATCCGATGTTCAACGCGAGCATCGACCTCGCGGCCGGAGAGCTTGTGCAGAAGCGCTACTATCACGTTGGGATCGCAGTGGACACGGAGCAGGGGCTCATCGTCCCGGTCCTGAGAGACGTGGACAAGAAGCCGATGCTGCAGCTGGCGACCGAGCTGAACTCGCTCGCCGAGAGGACGCGCGCCCGGAAGGTTGCACTGGAGGAGATGCAGGGTGCGTCCTTCACAATTTCCAACCAGGGTGGTATCGGCAGCGGGCACTTCACGCCGATCGTGAACGTGCCGGAGGTAGCGATCCTCGGCATGGGGCGCGGCGTCCTCAAGCCGGTCGTGCGGGGCGGCAAGGCGGCGAATCGCATGATGCTGCCGCTGTCACTCTCGTACGACCACCGGATGCTCGATGGCGCCAACGCGGCGCGCTTCATGGTGGACCTGGTGGCGGCGTTCGAGGGGTTCGACGAAGCGCAGCTGAAGCAAGGAATGTGACGACAGGAGAATGACAGGGTGAACACGATCAGTACCGATCTCGTAGTGCTTGGCGCCGGCCCCGGAGGATACGCGGCCGCGTTCTACGCTGCAGACAAGGGGAAGAAGGTGATCCTGGTGGAGCAGGAGCCCCGCCTGGGCGGAGTCTGCCTGAACCGCGGCTGCATCCCTTCGAAGGCCCTGCTGCACGCGGCGCACCTGCTGTCTGAGGCGAAGGAGTCCGGCATCCGCGGCATTCACTTCGAAAAGCCGCGCGTCGACCTGAACACGATGCGCGCGTGGAAGAACTCCATCCTCGACAAGCTGTCCGGCGGCGTCGCCGCCACCGCACAGCGTCGAGGCGTGACGGTCATGTACGGACGCGGGTATTTCGAGGATTCCTCGACGCTGAGGGTCGAGACGGCCGAAGGGCAGCAGTTCCTGACGTACGACAGGGCCATCATCGCTGTCGGTTCCCGCGCCGCACTCCCCGCGGCCTTTGATCTCGGGAACCCCCGGATCATGACGTCAACGGAAGCCCTGGAGATCGAGGAGGTGCCGAAGGACTTCCTGATCGTGGGCGGCGGGTACATCGGATTCGAGCTCGGGACGGTCTATGCGACTCTCGGGAGCAATGTCGTAATCGTCGAAGCTCTTCCACAGATTCTCGCAGGGGCGGATCAGGATCTGGTGCGTCCCGTGGTTCGCAGGGCGGAAAAGGTCATGAAGGAAATCCGCACGGGGGTCAAGGTCGGGAAGATGGCGACCGCGGGGAAACAGATCAAGGTGTCGATGGAGTTGGAGGGGAAGCAGGTCGAGGAGCTGTACGACCGCGTCCTCGTGGCGGTGGGTCGGCGGCCCAACACGGAGGACCTCGGGCTCGAGAACACGAAGGTGGCGCTCGACGAGAAGGGGTTCATCACAGTGAACGACCGGCAGGAGACGGGCGATCCGAAGCTCCTCGCGATCGGCGACGTCGCCGGCGGCGTGCTCCTCGCCCACAAGGCGTCGAAAGAGGCGCGCATCGCGGTGGATGGGATCACCGGCGAGATGAGCTCATCGGACGACATCATCATCCCCGCGGTGGTCTTCACCGATCCGGAGATTGCGTGGTGCGGGTTGACGGAGGTCGAGGCGAAGGAGCGCGGAGTGAAGGTGGAGGTGGCGAGGTTCCCCTGGACGGCTTCGGGCCGCGCGATGACCTTCGATAGGCCGGACGGCCTGACGAAGCTGATTGTCGAGCCCGAGACCGAGCGCATTCTTGGCGTCGGGATTGTCGGCACCGGTGCAGGAGAGCTGATTGCCGAGGGCGTGCTGGCGATCGAGATGGGTGCCACTGCGCGCGATCTCGCCGAAGCCGTGCATCCTCATCCGACGCTGTCGGAGACGATGGCCGAAGCCGCCGAGGCGTTCTACGGCTACGCGACGCACATCTACAGCGGCAAGAAGAAGCGGGAATCGTAAGGCGCGGCTGGTTTCTGAGGCGACCCGCACCGAAAGCGCGCAGCTCGGTCCACTCTCGAATGCAAACGGCCCCGGATGATCCGGGGCCGTTTGTTTCCCGGGACACTCATCGTCGCGCGCCAGGTGCTGTCGGGCCTGGCGCGAAGCGATCCTGCCTTACTTCGTCGCAGGCTCCGGCTTCTGCTTCAGTGCGGCTTCGATCGCCGACACCACAGTCCGCCGACATCGGCTCGTCGCCTGGCGCGAACCTGGCGATCACTTCGCCGTCGCGTCCGATCAGGTACTTCTGGAAATTCCATTTCACCGCCCCGGCGTACTTCGGGTTCGTGGCATCCGACGTGAGGAACCGGTAGAGCGGGTGCTGGTCGTCGCCCTTCACCGAAATCTTCGAGAACATCGGGAATGTCACGCCGTACTTCGTGGAGCAGAACTCCTTGATATCGGCGTTGGTCCCCGGCTCCTGCCCCATGAAGTTGTTGGCGGGGAAGCCGAGGACCTCAAGGCCGCGGTCGCGGTAGGTCTCGTAGAGCTTCTCGAGACCCTCGTACTGCTTGGTATTGCCGCAACGGGAGGCGACATTGACGATCAGCAGGACCTTCCCTTTGAAGGAGGAGAGGGCCACGTCTTTGTCATCAATCGACTTCATCGTGAAGTCGAGGACGCTGCGCTCGGTCATCGGTTCTGCGGCTGTGGCTGCTTTGCCGCCAAAAAGGGACGAGAAATTGAAGATGGAAAGAAACATGGCAACTGAGATGATTGTGATCACGGGTGATGCTCCTATGGGTCGCAGGTAACGATACTAAAACACTGCCGGACATGCGAGAGTTCCGTATTCAGGCTGCTGGCGGGGTTGGGAAAGTTGGACATCGTGTGAATCGGCCCTATATTCCATTGTTTTCCGGTTGCGGTCCTGCCTGTCTGATCCCGGGGTCAGTCGATAGGGAACGGCTATGAGCTGGCTTGTTGCACTCAGCACGTCACGGGGGGCGGAGGCACCACCTCTCCGCGCGACTCCCCTGCACACCATAGCGCAACCGGGTCTGACGGTGGCAGTCGGAGGGAATCCGGACACATGCGTCTTTCCACTCCGATGCGCGGCTCATCGAGCGGCTGGGCTGTCGTGGGGACCGGGATCCTTCTGAGCGGGTCGCGGGCCACGATGATGACGCACGCCGACTGGGCGAACGTGCTGGGCCGGCCAGATTTCGATCCGCGGACACTCGATGGACATTTCGCGGCAATGCGGTGGAAGGGCGAGACGATCGAGGTTTTCACCGATCAACTGGGTCTCCGCACGCTATACTGGGGTGAGAGCGGAGGCGGGATGTTCGTCTCGACGCGGCTGGACTGGGTGACCGCGGCCACCGGGCATGACGATCTTGATTTCCATGCGCTTGGAAGCCGCTGGCTGTTGTTCAATCAGATGTCATACGCGTCCAGCGTCAAGCAGATCGGACGCCTCGGGCCGGGTGGGCGCGCGCAGTTCAGATCAGGATCATTGATAGACTCTCTCCGTGACGCCCTGGCTCCCGCAGTCCGAACCGGCCTCCCCCAGGGTGGCGCTTGACCTGGCCGGGGCTTTCGTTGGCTGTGCCCTTGACCATCCAGCTGACTCCCGCGCTTGCGCTCTCCGGCGGGCTCGATTCGCGGCTGCTGCTTGCCTTCCTTGTCGGGTCCGGGAAGGCCAATTTCACGACGTACTCGATTGGGGACCCGGCCGACCCGGATGTGCGTGTTGCGGGCGAGATGACATCGCAACTCAATCTCCGGCATGACCATTACTACGACCCTCTCCCTGACCCGCACACCTGTCTGGAGCACGTGCGGTCATACGTCGCACAGGTCCACCTCGTCGAACCCGCAAGCACATGGTCGAAGTTGCGCTATTACCCCATCCTTCGCGAGCGGGGACAACTCGTGATTGACGGCGGCTATGGGGAGTTCGGCCGGCGCCAGTTCTTCAATCGCGTGGTCCGGCTCGGGAGAGCTGCGGTGCGAGCGCGGGACGGGAAGGGGTTGATCCACCTGGTGCGGCATTCTCGTGCTGACATCTTCGTCCCGGAGGTAACGCGGTCGCTTGAACAGGGCGCACTGGCGGTATTTCAAGAGGCGCTGGACAGCATGCCGGCGCATAGACTTGATGCGGGAGATTTTGTGGATCTGTTCGCCGTCCGTTTTCGGATTTCCAACTCCGGCGGTCCCGAGCAGGCACGGCAGGACTCTGAGGTTCTCAACTTCATGCCGCTGGTGCAGCCATCGTATCTTCGAGCCGTGCTTGCAGTGCCCGCGCGTTTCAGGGCGAACGGCCGGGCGTACTATGATCGTATCCGCATGATGGACTCCCGCCTGATGCGATTTCCAAGGGTCAAAGGCGGCGACACGATCCCCTTTGGCCTGTCCACCAACCTTTCCTGGCTCATAGCCAAGGCGAGGGGTCTGGCTGGAAAGGGATATGTGGATCCGCGGCCGGACGAGCTCCTGACGCGGCTCAGGGAATACGTGCTGGACCTTGTCCATTCGGTTGCTGTTTCTGGCAGCGGAATCTACGACAACCAGAAGGTCATCGCTGCGGTCGACCGATACTACCGCGGAGACGGCCTTGGCCGGTCAACCGTCGATTGGTGGTTGACATTTGAGCTGTGGAAGCAGGCTCTGAGCAGTCCACCGGGTTAGGGCGGCAACCCCGGCGGCGCCCGCACGTATCAGTGGTCGAGCACGAACGCTATGCGCCCAGGTAGGGCGGGAGTCCTCACTCACGCAGGGAGCAGACTCATGCGCAATCTACAGGTAGCAGTATTCATCGTTGGGGTCCTCTCGTTTCTCGCGTCGGCCTTGTTTGTCGGGCAGGGGATGGGCGATACACTCTGGCGGGCAGGGGTCGCAGCGATGCTGACCGACCTGGCCTGGACGGCTGTCTGGCCGGCGACGGGCCGTGGTTAGGGATGTGCCCCGCCCCCCCGGCCTGGCTGGTGTCATGCGACGCCCGAAGGGCTGCCCCACGTGCGTCACCTAGGTGACGCACTTGACTTTTGCCGTTCGATTCGTAGCTTACCGTTGAAGGACGGTTCCGGTGAACCTGTCCGCCTTCGCGAGAACCGGTCGCTGTGAATTCATGGAGACGGGGTAATCCCCCGGGAGCGGGAGATGGTGACACGGCAACAGCGACAGATACGACGTGCGGTTCTTTCGCGTTTGCACACGCACCTGCGGGACGTGTACAACTACGAGGGGGCGAGAGAAACGTTCATTGACGGCACGGTGAGCCTGGGAGAGCTCGAGACCATCCTTGCGTTCAAGAGCGATCCCATACTCGACGAGTTGCTCTGTGTCCTGGAACGCATGGCGACCGGCACCTTCGGCCAGTGCATCGGCTGCAAGCGTTCGATCGCCAGTATTCTTCTGCTCCAGGATCCGGCTCGACGTCTGTGCGAGTTGTGCGAAGAGCACGTGAGTCATCACGCGTTCATCGAAGCCAGTCAACAGCCGCACGTCATCCTCTGAGAGGCGCTTCGGGGAAGCCTGCTCGAGGCCGGCCGCGTTCACGCTGTGAGCGGCAGCGGATGTGTACGCACTCCTTCCTTTCATCCATCCCATGAAACGTGATCTTCTTTCCTTCGCGCTCTGGAGCGGCGAAGACCTCAAGCAAGTTCTCAACCTGACCGCCAGGCTGCGGGACCGGTCCGACGGAGTGTTCCGGCCGCTGGCCAACCGTGGTGTCGGCCTTGTGTTCGAGCGCGAATCGCTCCGAACGCGCGTGTCGTTTGAGGTCGGCGTTGTCCAGCTCGGCGGACATCCGGTCTTCCTTCAGCAGGAGACGATCGGCATCGCGACGCGGGAATCGGTCCATGACATCGGGCTGGTGCTCTCCGAATACGCCGCGCTCATCGTCGCGCGCACGACCCGGCACCAGACCTGTGCGCAGCTGGCAGAGAGCTCGACCGTTCCGCTCATCAACGCGATGACCGACCTGTTGCATCCGTGTCAGATTCTGACGGACGCGTTCACGCTGCAGGAGGTGAACCTGCTCTCCCCGAAGACCCGGATCGTCTATATTGGCCACGGCAACAACATCGCCAACTCATGGCTGGAGCTTGCCGAGAAGATCCCTCTTCACCTTGTCCTGTGCTGTCCCGACGGGTATGAGCCGCACGCGCAGATTCTGGAGCAGAGTCGTGCGGCAGGGGTGAGTACCATTGAGTTCATCGATCAACCGACCGCTGCCGTCAAGAACGCCGACGTCGTCTACACCGATGTGTGGCCTGACATGCATGGCGGTGCGGACGCGGGGAAACGCATTCTCCAGTTCAAGCCGTACCAGGTGAACCGCCAGCTCCTGCAGCACGCGAAGCCGTCGTGCGTTGTCATGCACCGGCTTCCCGCAAACCGGGGCGAGGAAATCACAAGCGACGTGCTGGACGGCAAGAACTCACTCGCCCTGCGCCAGGCCGCAAACCGCATGCACCTCCAGAAAGCGGTGATGGCAACGCTTCTCGGCGCAAGCCCGGAGTGACGGT
Source organism: uncultured Ignavibacteria bacterium (assembly GCA_963701735.1). Lineage (GTDB taxonomy): Bacteria > Bacteroidota > Ignavibacteria > UBA10030 > UBA6906 > CAWABB01. The sequence goes on from CAVPBI010000019.1 coordinate 57,176, forward strand.
GCCCGGTCTCCCTGCGGACTGACGCTGCTGTCAGGCGTCCACTTCTATTGCTCCACTGCCTACTTCAGTGCACACCCGTGTGCCCCTTCCCGCCAGGAATCCACGCATGTGGGCCGTATTTGACCCCCCACCCCTGGCACATGGATTGAGCTCCTCCCTGGCGAGAGTGACATCGGAGGGAGGATCGCCATGAAACGGACACTGATCGTCGCAGCCGCGTTCTTCGTCTGCATCGCGCTCACCACCGCCCCGGCTTCATCGCAGGTGAGCGTCAGCATATCGTTCGGGGATTTCTACAGCTCGCTCAGCCCGTACGGCGACTGGGTATATGTCGACTACGGCGTGTATGCCTGGCGTCCGGGGAGGAGCGTGCAGGGGTGGATGCCATACGCGTATGGCCGGTGGGTGTGGTCGGCGTATGGCTGGTACTGGGTGTCCGAGGAGCCCTGGTCGTGGGCCGTGTATCACTACGGCCGCTGGTACTATGACGACTGGTACGGATGGATCTGGGTCCCGGGCTATGACTGGGCACCTGCATGGGTGGAGTGGCGGTACGGGCCCGACTATGTGGGCTGGGCGCCGCTCGGTCCCTACGCGCTGTTCAGCGCGCAGCGTGGCCTCTATTATTCACAGGCGTACCGTGCGCCCTACGAGCACTGGACGTTCGTTGCGCACGGATCGATGACCCGTCCTGACGTCTACAGGTATCGCTACGGTGGGGACGACATCCGGCGTGTCTACGGGGCGAGCCGGTACACCGGCTCTGTGCGGTATCGCGACGGCGTCGTGGAATCGCGCGGCCCGGACCGGGAATATGTCGAACGTCGCGGGCGCGTCAGCATCGGCACCGCGGACGTCGTGGATGTGCATGACTACTCCAGAGTGAGAGCCACGCGGCAGGGCGACCGTGAACGGATCGAAGCGTACCGCCCGCACGTCACCCGCGAAGTGGCCGAACGGTCCATGCGCCCCGACCGGGTCACGCGCAGCGAGCGCACGCCGTCCATCGACAGCAGATACCTCGACCAGCGGCAGCGGAACATCCGTCAGAGTCCCGAGCCCACCGCGCCGCCGGAGGATCGGCAGCAGTCTGTGCCACAGGTGACCCCCAGGGAGCGTGAGCGCTCGGTCCCGGATGTGCGTCCGCAGGATCGTGAGCAGCGCAGCCGGCAGCAGGTCCAGCCATCGGCGGCCCGTCAGGACCAGCAGCGGGAGTCGCAGTCCGTCGTGAAGGAGACTCCGAAGCAGCCTCGCGCCCGGCCCGAGGCTCCGAAGGACGCCCAGCGTCCAGAGCCGAAGCCGCGCGACAGAGACTGAACGTGGAGCGCCCAGGTCGCCTAAACGCTCCGGGCCCTGATGACAGGGCCCGGAGCGTTTTCATCCGTGGGGCTGGCTCTTCCACCTGTATCGAATCTGAAGCAATCCGCTCTCGTACCGCGCGGCATCGATGGTGTCGAACCCAGCGTTCTGAGGAGTGCGTCAGGAAGAGGGGCACCCCCTCGCCCAGAATGACCGGGTGGATCGAGAGAACGATATCGTCCACACGTCTACTCCTCCGGTATGAACCGGATGCACACGGGGGAAGGTATCGAAGCGTTGTCCCGGGCTGGCGCAAGCGTGCCATCGTTTTGGTTGATGCGCATGACGACAATGGAGTTGGAACGCTGGTTCGCTGCCAGCAGAAATTGGCCCGTGGGGTCGATCGCGAAATTGCGGGGTGATTTTCCAAGCGTGGATTGGTGCTGGACCGTCTTGATCTTCCCGCTGGACCTCTCGACGGCGAACGCGGCAATGCTGTCGTGGCCCCGATTGGAGGCGTACACGAACCGGCCGGAAGGGTGGGCATGGATATCGGCGCAGGTGTTCTCCCCCTTGAACGAGGATGGAAGCGCCGACACTGTGTGGACTTCAGCGAGTGAGCCCGTTGCATTGTTGTACGAGAGGACCGTCACGGTGGAGTTGAGCTCGTTTATGACATAGAGCATGTTTGCGTCCGGGGAGAAGTCCAGATGCCTTGGCCCCGCGCCTGGTGCCATGACCACTTCTGGCTGCTCGGCGGGCGCCAGGCCGCCCGAGTCGGGATCGAAGGTGTAGACCATGACGCGATCGATACCCAGATCGGCCGAGAACGCTCGGCGATTGGCGTGGTCAAGAACGACTGAGTGCGCATGCGGCCGTTCCTGCCGCTTCGGGTTCAGTCCCTTGCCCACATGCTGTACGTTTGCGACCAGACGGTCAAGGTGTCCGTCTTCCCGCACAGGGAATGCGCAGACATTTCCGCCGGTGTAGTTCGCCACAAGCACGAACCGCCCGAGCTTGTCGATTGACAGATGCGCGGGGTCCGCACCATGGGAGGGCTGGACGTTGAGGTGCCTGAGCCTCCCGGAATCGCGGTCGACCGCGAAGGCGTGGACGGAGCCGCCGGGCTTTCCCTCGAATTCGGATGTTTCGCTTACCGCAAAGAGGTAGCGTCCGCGTGGGTCAGCCGCAAGGAACGATGGGTTCGTTATGTCGCCTGTCGCGCCCAGGACCTTGATGCTGCCACGTGCCGGGTCGAACGAACAATGATAGATCCCCTTGCTTTCTCCGCCCGTGTAGGTCCCCACATAGAATCGCATCGGCGTGTTGACACCGGGGGGGAAGGAACGAAGGGATAGTCTGGAGGGCCACAAGGTGACGCCGGCCAACCCACCCGCAAGAGCGAGGAACCGGCGACGATTCACGGTCTTCGTCATGGCGCGCGCCTGAACTTCTCGTTGAGCTGTCGGCTGACCCTTGCAGTGCAACAGCCAATCTACGCCCGCCTCGCTTGAGAAGCAACGCAGGATGTCTGGGGCTCACCGCTGGACGATAACCTGCTCGAGAATGAGCCACTGGCTTGTGCGGCCGGGCCCGATGGTCCACTGGATAGGGTTGGGGGAGCGTGCCTTGTCGACATACTGCATGACGCTGACCCGGACGCTCTTGCCCGACAACTCATAGCGTGCGCCCGAGTAGCTTGCCTTGAAGCCCTGTGCGCGGAATTTGGGCATCGCATCGCGAATCATTTTCTTGTATTGCCAGCCCTGAGCCGTGACCCACTGTGACTCACCATTCGGCCCGCTCTGATTGGCCTTGATGATGGCTTCGTCCGCATACAGGTCTGCGAGACGAGGATCGTAGGCGCGTTCGAGGTTCACATAGGATTCGATGACCTGTCGGGCCCGCTCAAGGCTGGCGTCTGGTCGTTCCTGGGAATGAGCGGCCGCAGCAAGTGCTACCGTAAGCAACAGCGTTCCGAACCGTCTGGTCATAGATTCCGTGTGTTTGTGGGTTCCGCCAAAATACCTGCAGAATTCGGGCCAGATAGGGACTCGGGAAAATGGGGGGAAATGGAGGGAATGACGGGAACAGGAGAGGAAGAATGGAGGAATACGGGATGGGGAAGCAGGAAAGGGTATGCGTCGCGCCGGTGGTTCAAGGCGCACGCGCAACAGCCATTCACGCCGGGCGACCTAGCCCGGTTGCCCTATCAGGTCGGTCTTCCTCTTCAAGAGCTGCGTTGCCTTCCACCCCTGGATTTCGAAGACCTGGGGCGTCGCCGACGTGCGTACGTAGTACTTCCCGGCCGCCGGGTGGGGGAGGAACACGAGCCGGACTCCATCCACGGCGAGCATGCCGGCGGGTTGCCCCACCGTTGTGATCGCGGTGTCGACAAACTCATCGGCCACGATCGACGATAGTGCGGTCAGGAAACCTTCGACCCGTGTCGGATCAATCGTGGCACCATCCACACGCCAGAGCGTGTCCACGCGGTCGAGCACGAAGGTGGTGTCCCCGTACTGGAACCGCACGCTCTTCACGCTCTCCTTTGCGGCCGCATAGATGGACCGGTCGCGCCAATCCTTCACGGGCTTCACGAACGTCCAGGTCAGCGAACCGTCGACGAGGTGCACGTCCACCGACCCTTCGCGCCGCACGTAGGTCTGCGTGTAGGTCGGGCCCGTCTTTCCGATTCTCACCGCCGCCTTCTCCGTCTCCTTCTCGAACACCCTCAGGAGCGTCGCGGTGGAGTCGACCTGGAAGACCCCCTGCTTCTGTGGATTCGATGAGGCGAGGGCCGTGATGATCATGTGCGAGGCCTGGCTGAGGGCCGTGCCGACGGCATTCTGATCCGCCTTGTACCGGATCGGCTCCGTGAGCATCCACGTGCCGCCTTCGCGAGCGAGCACCACGCGGGCACCTGCCGAAGATATCTCGAGGCGATTCACCGCTGCCGAGTCGAGCGTAAGGAGCGGCTCCCCCATTCCTGCGCGGGTGCTTTGTTCGCCCGGCCGCTGCGTGACGATCACCGCGGCGAGGATCAGAACGATGAGAATCGCGATCAGAACCAGCGTGCTTCGTTTCATGTCAGGCGGCCTCCAGCGCCTTCCGTCGTGCGAGGCGGAGTTTCCAGCGCAGCAGACCGTATCCGATGATCAGGAGCGGCGGCACGATGAGCGTGGCGTACTTGACGGTCCGCTTCGCACCGTCGGAGACCTGCTCGAGCGGCGGCATCGAGATGTCCTTCGAGCGGATGCCGATCAACCCGGCGTCATCGGCCAGATAGTCGATCATGTTTGCAAAGATTGTGACGTTGTCCCTGTTGCCGAGATACTGATCGCGCATGAACTCGCCGTCACCGATGAGAATGACGCGTGCGTCGGAAGCCTGCCGTAGCGGCGACGCGAGCTGCGGGGCGGATCCGGCCGCGGTGTCGGACGGAACCGGCGTGTCTGCGAACGCGCTCCGGAGCGGACCGCTGATGCTCACGCCGAGCGGGATCGACTGTTCTGCGAAATCGGCGTCGGTGAACCGTGCCACGGGATCATACATGAACATCCCTGTCATGCGGCCGGCACGGGGCGAGGACCGCATCAGGAATTCACTCGTGAGCCCGCGGGCGGAAACCCCGGCCGTGTCGACGGAGCTCGCAAAGAACAGCACCACGCCCTGCAGGTCCTTCACCATCATGTTCCCCTCGCTGAAGGCGCTCACCATGGGGAGATACGGGAAGGGAACCTGGGACTGCATCGAAAAGCCCATCTGCTGCTGGACGATGCTGATGTTGGCGCACTGGACGTCCCGCACCAGGTCGGTGTTCAGCCGGAGCCCGTACGCGTTCAGCATGTCGCCCATGCCCAGCTCGAGCGCCCGGCCGAACCGGTTCTGCAGATTGGCGTCCACGGCATTCAGACAGAAGGCGACGCGACCCCCGCGCATCAGGTACTGGTCGATCTGGAACCGCACATGGTCCGGGATCGGCTGTGTCGGGGCGATCATCATGAGGGCCGCAACGTCCTGCGGTACGGGCGCGTTCCGGGCCAGGTCCACCGTTGCGGTCTCGTACTGCCGGCGCACGAGCTCCAGGACCCGGTTCATGTCATTCAACGGAGGCTCGCCCTGTCCGGTCAGGAATCCGATCTTCTTCCGCGTTGTGGTGGTCAGCCGCTTGATCGTGCTGCTGATCTCGTACTCCAGTCCGTTCGTGTTCTGGACGACGGGCAGGACTTCCTTCTTGTCCTCATACAGAAAGACCAGCCCGAGGTACCCCTTCTTGATTTCAAATTTGTCTTCCTTGACGACCTGCACCTGGACGGGGGCGACGCCCTGCTGCTGTGCCTCCTGCTCCGACTTCTCGTCGGACGGGTCGATGAACTCGTACTGCAGGTTCCCGTGCGAGTATGCGCGGTACTCGTTCAGCTGGTCGAGCACCTCGCGCCGGTGGTTGTTGTACGGGGCCGGGAGGTCTTCCGTGAAATAGGCCTTGACCGTGACCCGATCGTCGAGCGACCGCATCAGCTCCTTGCTCGCGTCAGAGAGCGTGAAGAGCCCGTTGCGGGTGACGTCCAGCCGGCCGAAGATCCGGATGGACACGATGTTGAGCAGAATCAGAATGCCGAGGACGATCGCGGCGCGGGTGAGCGTCTGGACGCGCAGGCTTTTCATGACTACCACTTCCTCCTTTCCAGTGACATCGTGGCAAGAAGGAGCGAGAATCCGATCAGGGACGCAAAGTAGATCAGATCCCGCGAGTCGATGACGCCTCGGGCGATGTTGGAGAAATGATAATCGATGCCGAGGAACTCGAATGTCGAGGCCAGACCCTCGGGCACGTAGATCAGCACCTTGTTCAGCAGGAACAGGGCGAGGATGACCAGGAAACTGATGATGAACGCGACGATCTGGTTCTCCGTGAGGCTTGACGCGAGCAGGCCGATGCCGACGTAGACCGCCGCCATCAGGAGCAGGCCGAGGTAGCCGCTCACGGCAGGACCGATGTCCAGCGGGCCGAGGAAGGCGAGGACGATGACATAGAGCAGCGTTGGCAGCAGCGTGATCGCCACCAGCACCCAGGCGGCGAGGAATTTCCCGAGGACGATTTCGGAATCGCGCACGGGCCGCGTCGTGAGCAGCTCGAGGGTCCCCGTTTTCTGCTCCTCGGCGAGCAGGCGCATCGTGATCGCGGGGATGAAGAACAGAAAGACGAGCGGGACCAGCTCGAAGACCACCCGCATGGACGCCACGTTCATCAGAAAGAGGTTCGAGCTGAAGAACCAGCCCACGATGGCCAGAAACACGACGATGACAACGTAGGCCACCGGCGAGTTGAAGTATGACCGGAGCTCGCGCCGGTAGATGGTCAGAATCGTTCGAAGCGATGGCATGGTCAGGCGATTGTCAGTTTATGGAACACATCCTCGAGCGTGGTGCCCTTCCGGTGCATTTCCAGGAGGACCCAGTTTTCCGAGACCGCCAGGCGGAAGGCCGCCTCGCGGACGTCTGCCCCCTTCTCCACCTCCAGCTCAAACCGGCTGACCCCTTCGTGACGGGAGAGGAGCGTCACGTTTTTCGCGTACGCCAGGATCCGGAGCTTTGGCGCGACCATTTCGAGCGGATCGGCCGTGCCGGTCTTCACCTCCAGCGTCAGGGTTTCGCCCGAGGTGAACTGCCGCTGCAACTGTTCCGGGGTCCCGTCGGCCACGATCCCGCCCTCGTTGATGATCAGCACGCGGTCGCACGTGGCCTGCACCTCGGAGAGGATGTGCGTGGAGAGGATGACCGTCTTTGCCCGTCCGAGCTGGCGGATGAGCTTGCGGATCTCCACGATCTGGTTCGGGTCAAGGCCGCTGGTGGGCTCGTCCAGGATCAGGACCTCGGGATCGTGGATCATGGCCTGCGCAAGTCCGACGCGCTGGCGATACCCCTTCGAGAGCTCCCCGATGTCCTTATGGCGGACGTCCTCCAGTCCGCAGACCCCGACCATTTCCTTCACGTTGCCCGGGATCGCCGCATCGGACATCCCCTGGAGCCGCGCCGAATAGTCGAGGTAGTCGAGGACGTTCATGTCATAGTACAGGGGGTTCATCTCGGGGAGATATCCGATCTTGCGCCGGACCTCGAGCGAGTGGTCGCTGATCGAAAGGCCATCCACCTCCACCGTCCCCGCGTTCGGGGGCATGTAGCAGGTGATGATCTTCATCGTCGTGGTCTTTCCGGCCCCGTTCGGCCCGAGAAAGCCGAGGATCTCGCCGGTGCGCACGTCAAAGGAGATGTTGTTCACCGCTGCCTGGTCACCGTACTTCTTCACCAGATTGCGGACTGTGATCGCCATGCGTTATTCTGCGCTGATGTGAGTGAGGACGCTGCGAGACAAAACAAACAACGTCAAATCTATGAACGGGGGCGGGAATAATCAAGGAGCGGGGTGTTCCGGAATGACAAGCTTTGCAATGATATAACCGATGACGACGGGGATGACGGCCGTGATGAGGGTGAAGACCACGACACCGACGCGCACGACAGTGGGGTCGATCTCGAAATACTCCGCGAGGCCGCCGCAGACGCCGAAGATTTTCCGGTCGGTGCTGGAGAGATAGAGGCGTTTCATGTTGAGGATGCGACTCCCTTTTTGTACGTTGTTGTGAGAACGGAGTACGCCAGGCCATGCATATCCGCAAACAGATGCTCGTTGTCGGAGACAGGATCCTGCTGGAGGTCGACGACGGGCAGGACCGCACACAATCCGGACTGTACCTTCCGCCGTCCGTGCGCGAAAAGGAGAAAATCGCGACAGGGCGCGTTGTGAAGGTTGGCCCGGGCTATCCCATTCCAAACCCCAACTACGGCGACGATGAGCCGTGGTCGACCCCGAAAGACCCGATGCGCTACATCCCGCTGCAGGCGAAGGACGGAGACTATGCGATGTTCCTCCGCGAGCAGGGCGTCGACGTCGAGTTCGAAGGGCACAAATACGTGATCGTCCCCCAGTCGGCGGTGTTGATGCTTGTCAGGAACCAGCTCTCGGAGGAGTGATCCCGTCGCCCTTCCGGATGAAGACCGCTGGAGCTCTCCACTGGCAAACGGAGGAGCCTTCCGATGACACACGCGGGATTCCCCTGACGAACGCGGGAGCCTCCCGGCTCCCGCGTGCGCTGTGAACCTTCGTCGCGCCTCAGGCGATCGTGACGCTCTTGCTCAGATAGACATCCTGGATTGCGTTGAGGATCCTCACACCTTCCGGCATGGGCTTCTGGAACGCCTTGCGCCCGGAGATCAGGCCCATGCCGCCGGCCCGTCTGTTGATCACCGCCGTCCGCACCGCATCGGCGATGTCGTTCTCGCCGGAGGCGCCGCCCGAGTTGATGAGTCCCGCCCGGCCCATGTAGTTGTTTGCGACCTGATACCGCGTCAGGTCGATCGGATGGTCGGATGTCAGATCGCTATACACTTTCTTGTGCGTCTTCCCGAAGTTCAACGCCGTGTACCCGCCGTTGTTCTCAGGGAGTTTCTGCTTGATGATGTCGGCCTCGATGGTCACGCCGAGGTGGTTTGCCTGCCCGGTGAGGTCCGCGGAGACGTGGTAGTCCTTCTCCTTCGTCTTGAACGCGTTGTTGCGGGTGTAGCACCAGAGGATCGTGGCCATCCCGAGCTCGTGTGCGTACTTGAACGCCGCGCTCACTTCCTGGATCTGCCGCTTTGACTCTTCCGATCCAAAGTAGATCGTCGCACCCACCGCCACCGCACCGAGCTCGAACGCCATGTCAATGTCGCCGAACATGATCTGGTCGTACGTGTTGGGGTACGACAGGAACTCGTTGTGGTTGATCTTCACGATGAAGGGTATCTTGTGCGCGTACTTGCGCGACACCGATCCGAGCACGCCGAACGTGGAGGCGACGGCGTTGCATCCACCCTCAATCGCCAGCTTCACGATGTTCTCTCCGTCGAAGTAGATCGGGTTCGGGGCGAACGACGCGCCGGCGGAATGCTCGATTCCCTGGTCGACGGGGAGGATGGAAAGGTATCCGGTTCCCGCGAGGCGGCCGTGGTCGAAAATCTGCTGGAGGCTTCGAAGGACGGCGGGCTTGCGATCGGTCTGGATGAACACGCGATCCACGAAATCCGGCCCCGGAAGGTGGAGGGATTCCTTCGGGATAGTCTTGGAGACGTGGTTCAGATAGTACCCGGCTTCTTTGCCGAGCAACTCCTCAATATTGATGGGCATCGATGGATCTCCGCTAAGTGGTTGGGCAACTTGAAATATACGAAAAAAACAGCCCCCGCGAAATATCGGAGGAAAATGGGGGAGATGGATGCCCCGGGGACTATCCGGGGGCCCATACCCGGCCCGTGGAAAGGCGGGCTGTAGGGTGTGCTCATGAGAGAACAATTTTCACTGTTCTGTGAGCGGCGGCGCTCCGGGAGGGTGCGGAATGCGGGGTGGGTAGGGCGGTGGCAGACTGGCACGGAATTCGCTCGAAACTATTCAAACGCGAAAGCGTTGTATATCATAGAAAGAGACCTGAGACGGCGTCATGAGGATGCGCTACCACTTTCACGATCTCTCCCGCGCCGAACGCGAGCGCCTGGAATATGTCCTCCTCGAGGAAATGGACATCCAGATGTGGTATACCATCACCGTCAGCAAGACACTCGGCGGCGAGCTCTTATTGACCCTCCAGTAGGTGCCTGGACCACCGCCCGGCCACGGCCGGGAACGGGCGACGCCCTTGCGTTTCCTTCTTGCGCCTCCTATCTTATCCACGCGATTATGGTTCACTGTGCGGTGTTCGCTTTCCCTGCAAGGAATCTCCAGTGGGGCGGGCTCGAAGGGACTCCAGGTGGCGAACGTGAGCAAGCTCTAACGCGCAAACGAAGCGTCAGTTTCTTTGAGATGTCACCCCGGTGTTGTCGACCGGGGTTTTCTCTTCATGGCGGGGCACCCTGCCCTGGTGGTGTGCCAGGCAGTGTGCGGGGAGGATCCAGATGAGTGGAGAAGTCCTTCATAGCGTGACACGAGGGTAGGACATGGCAGCGATAACGATCGGTCTTGCCCGGGATGTGTTCCCGGGGGTCGCCGGGCGGCAGGACATCGACCTGCTTGTGTTCCCGGAGCTGATGGACGGAGGGTATGCGGCCGTCAAGAGGAACGAGGGGCGTCATGCGCTTGACGATGCGTTCATTGCCGGGCTGCGCGACGCCTCGAAAGGGGGGCCATGCATCGTCGGCGGAAGCTTGATGCTTGCGGCCGGCGGGGGAACGCACACGAATACATCACTCGTCTTCGCCAACGGACGCGTCGTTCACCGGTACGACAAGATTCATCTGTTCCGCCCGGGGAACGACCATGCGTATTTTGTCGGAGGGCGATCGCTCGGAACATTCCCGTTGACCGTGCGTGGCATGAAGCTGCGCGCCGGGGTGGTGATCTGCTATGATCTCCGGTTTCCCGAGCTGACGCGCGCCCTGGCGCAGGATGGCGCTCAGCTGGCGATCGTTCCGGCCCGGTGGCCAGCGGTCAGGGACCTCGCGTGGAGCACGCTGCTGCGCGCGCGCGCCATCGAAAATCAGTTTTTTGTGGTGGGCTGCAACGCTGGCGGAGAGGAAGGCGGCCGCTCGTACGTGTTCGGACCCGCAGGCGAGGAGCTGCTGGTAGTCGAGCAGAACGACGCGCGCCCCGTCGTCACCGTGACCATCGATTCTGAGATGATCGCGCACGCCCACCGTTTCCACGACAATATTCGCGAGGCGGTGCTGCTGCGCGCAGGGAGGATTCCGCGGAGGCTTACGGGCGCTGCGACGCGCGTGCGGCATAGATCAGCGGGACGCTGACCACCGTCACCGCCATCTTGATTGCGTACTGGCCCAGGATCAGCGGCAGGACGGGCATCTGGCCGCCGAAGGCCAGAAGGACAAAGAGCGCGCTATCGACAAGCGTAGACGCTGCGTTGCTGACGAGCACCCGGGCCCACGGGGGGCCGCCGACGCGCTCCTTCCAGAACGCGAAGATCTCAATGTCGATGAGCGAGCTGGCCAGGTACGCCGCCAGGCTGGCGGCCACGATGCGGGGCGTGGAGCCCAGCACGGTGGCGAACGCCTCCTGCGCGCCGAACCACTCGGGCGAGGGGAGGCGGATGATCAGGAATGTGTAGAGCGCAAGGAGGATGTTGGCGAGAAACGCCGCAAAGACGACGCGGCGTGCGCCGCTCCGGCCGAGATTCGTGTTGATCAGATCGATGAGGGTGAACGTCAGCGCGTAGATGAAGACGCCGCCGGGAGCCGCAAGGCCGAACAGCGTGACGGGCTTCGTCGCGGTAACGTTTGCGATCAGCTCGCACGCCACGTAGATGGCGACCAGCAGTGTCGAGCCCATGGGATCAGCGCCGGGGGTGGCGGGGCGCGGTGTACTCGCGGTGCACGACGGTGTGAACGCCCCCGCGGATCTTGTAGTCCACGGTGACCTTCATCCACTGCGGATGCGAGCAGGCGACCAGGTCCTCCAGGACCCGGTTCGCAAGGTGCTCCTGGTAGATGCCGACCTGCCGGTACGACAGCAGATAGTATTTGAACGAGCGGAGCTCGATGCACACGGTGCGTGGCGTGTACTCCACCGTGATCGTCCCGAAATCAGGCAAGCCGGACCAGGGACACACGGCGGTGAATTCGTCCGTGGAGATCGTGATCACGATCTCCTTGCCAGGGTACTCGTACGGGAACGTTTCGAGGGCGCCGGGATCGACGGAAGAAACGTCGGCGACGTCATATCGGCGGTCAAGGGGCTGAGGCATGGTGGCGGTCCGCTGTGAGAAAACGAACCAATATACCTGTTTCTGGAGGAAAAGAAAATTGAAACGCTCACTGGTGGTCGCGATCGCGGCCGTTCTGCTTGCTTCCTGCGGTACGGCCCCGGAGCTCACGCACACCCCGCAGGTCGCACAGGGGACTGAACCGTCCTATGTCGTCGGTCCCGTCGAGCGGACGTACCTGAACGACCCGGCGTGGCCCGCGTTCTCGGAGGTCTACGACTCGACGCGTATCGAGCCTCAGTTCATTGAAATGATCCGGACGACGTACGAAGGGGAGGAGTGCCTGGTCTTCTTCGGGGCGTGGTGCAGCGACAGCAAGCGGGATCTGCCGCGGTTTCTGAAGATTGCGGACGGGGCGGGATTGCCGCCGGCGAAGATCACGCTCTATTCCCTGGATCGGACGAAAAAGAGCCCCGACGGGTTGACGGCCCGGTACAGGATCGAATTCGTCCCCACATTCATCGTGCTGAAGGACGGCGTGGAGGTTGGTCGTATTACGGAGTCCCCGAGGGTATCCGTTGAGGCTGACCTGCTGACGATTCTGGCGGCCGCCCGGGCGAAGTGACGCTCTCCTGGTAGGCCATCGCCGAGAGGATCATGATCCGCCGCTTGATTGGCGGATGCGTCGCGAACAGGTCGGCAAGAAATCCCTCCCGGTCGTTCACCTCGCGGGCGAGCGGGTCCGCGATGCAGAGGTGCGCGGTGCCTTTCTTGATCGAGCGCGTCGGTTCCGTTGCCCGGTCGATCTTCGTGAGTGCCGACGCGAGCGCGGCAGGGTTTCTGGTCAGCTCAGCCGCTGACGCGTCGGCGAGATACTCGCGCTGACGCGAAACTGCCATTGCCAGCAGGCGCGAGATCACCGGTGCGAGCACGACCGCGATCGCGAAGATGATGAGGACGAAAGGTCCTCCACCGCCGCCCTTCTTCGAACTACTTCTCCCCTTCAGCGCTCCGGCGCGCATGGCGCGAAGTCCCAGCTCGGTCAGCAGCATCACCGTCCCGATCAGCGCAGCGACGATCGTCATCAGCCGGATGTCGAAATTCCGGATGTGGCTCATCTCGTGCGCCACCACAGCCTGCAACTCCTCGCGCGTCAGTTGCGAGAGGAGCCCCTCGGTGACGGCGATGCTGGCGTTCGACGGCTCGGTGCCCGTCGCGAACGCATTGGGGTCGGCGTCGGGAATCACGTACAACGCCGGCCTGGGGATGCCCGCCGCGATGGCCATCTCGTCCGCGACGTTCACGTACTGTCGGTACGACGCGTTCGCTTCGTCGATCGGAACGGCGCCCGAGGAACCGAGCACTGTCTTCGCACCGGACGTCAGGCTTGACACGGCGGCGAACGACCCGTACAACAGCGCGCCCAGCGTCACGACAGGCAACCCGCCGAGAAACGATTCCGGGTCTCCGGGAACAATGCCCAGGACCGTCGCGTCGAACCCCAGGCCGATCAATCCCACGAGGAGCGCGAACCCCGCCATCACAAAGAGGGTGTTGCGGCGGTTCGCCGCCTGTTGCTCGTAGATGTTCCGCGGGTTCATCGGGCGGCTCCCCTGCGTTCGCGCCGATCACTTCTTGAGCGACAGATCGACGTTCGGGACGGCGCGCTCGGCGGCGTCAGTGATCTCGAACAGCTCGGACCGCGTGAAGCCGAAGATTCCGGCGATGACGTTGCCCGGGAAGACCTCCTGGGAGATATTGAACTTGGTCGCGATGTCGTTGTAGAACTGCCGTGCGAAGCTGATTTTGTTTTCCGTGCTCGACAGCTCCTCCTGCAGCTGGCGGACGTTCTCATTCGACTTCAGTGCCGGGTAGCTCTCGGCCAGCGCGAACAGGCGTGTGAGTGCGCCTGTGAGCGCGTTCTCCTTCGCGGCGGCGTCAGCGACCCCCGAGGCGCCTACTGCGGCATTCCGCGCCGCAATGACCTTCTGCAGGGTCTCCTGCTCGAACTCCATGATTCCTTTGACCGAATTGACGAGGTTCGGAATCAGGTCGTGCCTCCGCTTGAGCTGGACGTCGATTTGCCTCCATCCGTTCTGCACCTGGTTGCGCAGCGTGACAAGCTTGTTGTACTGCCCGACGACCCAGAGAGCGAGGACGGCCACCACAATGAGAAGAACCACAAGGAACGTCATACCTGTCTCCTCTGTCTGTAGGAACGGAACCCGTCAAACGTAGGAAGTCGCCGCGGGGAAGTCAAGCCACGGTTTTGTTGACATTCGACAGTGATTTGGCTATCTTTGCCGGCGATATGGGTTCCGGCGATCAAAGCAGCCTCAGTGATGCTGAGCGGAAGAATCTGCTCGACGAGATCCGACGTCGGGCAGAGCAGGCCGAGACAGAGCGGCTTGACCAGGACGAACAACTCTCATCGGAGGCGGAGCCCGCGCTGCCCGCAGGCGGGGAGGTCGCGCCGAAAGAGCCTGAGGCCGGACCACCCGAATCCTTGCAGACCCCCGCAGAGGCTGTCGAAGCGCAGGCAGCCATGCCGTTTCCCCTTCCTGTTCCGGAGGCGCAAGAACCTCCCGCGAAACCGGCGGAGTTTGCAGCTGCACCGGAGGTTTCCGAGGAACGGATCGCCATCCTCAAGGAGCGTCTCACGATCGCCATCGACCGCGGGAAAGTCGATCGTGCATCGTCGATCCTGAACGAGCTCCGTCATCTTGTCCCTGACGATACATCGCTCCCCGATTTCGACGTTCGTCTCAAGGCGCTGACCGTTTCGAACGCGCCTCCCGAGCCGCCGCCACCTCCGCCAGTCGCAGAAGCGCTTCCGAGTGCCCCTGCGCCGGCTCCCAAGGAGGCGGCCGGTCGCAAGTCGCGGGGCCCCTCAAAGAAGTCGACTTCGGAGATGCTGGAAGAAGCGTACGCTCTGTATCAGCAGGAGAAGTACGATCGCGCGCTGAAGCAGGTTGCCGAAGTCCTCACCCTTGAACCCGATAACGAAGAAGCGATCGGTCTTCAGGAGCAGATCGAGAAGGCGAAGCAGATTTCCGACTTGATCCGTTCGGAAGAGCAGAAGCGGAAGGCCGAAGAAGCCGCGGCCCATCCCGCGCCTGCGGCACCGCCCCCCATTCCTCTCGGGGGCGAGGACAAGGATTTCTGGGGCGCGGAGACAAAGCCTGCGCCGACGGACGGGCTCGACCTGCAGCCGGAAGAGAAGGGGCCTGTGGGTCCGCCGAAGCCGCCCGTGACGCAGCGGCTTGCGGAGCAGCTCTCCCGCGTCACGATTCCGTGGAAGCCGATTGCGGCGGTCGCGCTGATTGTTCTTGCGGGAATCGTCGGGTATGTCGTGGTGGACAACATCAAGAACGCGGTCGCCCCGCCCGCGGCCTCAATCGTTGTGCTGCCGCCTTCCGTGCCCGGCGAGGAGCCGGGGACCCGCTACATTGTGGACGGATTCCTCGAGGACCTCGTCGGCGATCTAACGCTGGCGAGCGACCTGCACGTGACAGCGGTGCCGACCGTCCTTGCGTACCGGGGATCTGCCACGCCTCCGCGCATCATTGCGCGGACAGTCGGTGCAAGCCATTATCTGCAGTGGTCGATTTCGCGCGTCGGGGAGAAACTGCTTGTGCAGACCAATCTCCACGACACCAGTGAAGCGGAAGCGGTCTGGGTGAACAGGCTCGAAGCGACGCCCCGCGAGTTGTCCGGAGCCCGGCTGGAGCTCGCGCGCGGGATCCTCGCGGCGCTCGAGATGAAGCCGGACGCGGAGAACGAGGCTCTGTTGCGGCGGGTGCCGACGCGCAGCGCCGCGGCGTACGATTCCTACCTTCGTGGCCGGGAGATGGTCCGGAGATACGGTGGCGACTCGCTCGCCCTCGCGGCGGCGTTCTACGCCGATGCGGTGGCGAAAGATTCCGGCTTTGCCGACGCCCACGCAGCGCTCGGGTGGGCGACGATGCTGACCTATGAGAACTCGTCGGAGCCGCTGCCGCAGTATCTCGTGCAATCGCTCGGGTCCGTCCAGAAAGCGTTGCAGCTGGGCCTGAAGAATTCCGAAGTCTTCCGGACCTGGAGCCTGATCGAGCTCTATCGCGGGCAGAACGACAAGGCGCTGGAGCGTGTGGAAGATGCTGCACGCGTAGGGGCAAGTGACGCCGAGACGTGGAGGCGGCTGGCGATCATGCGACTGGCGAAGCGGGACTACGATGGCGCGGTCGCGGCGGCCACCAGGGCTGTTGCCATTGATCCCGGCAACGAGGTGTCTCACTCCGTGCTCGGCAACATCCATCAGTTCCTCGGGCAATTCGTCCAGACCGGGGTAGACTCGCGGGCGTCGCTGGATGCCGCGCTCGCGGCTTACGATCGGGGGCTGCGGCTGGCCGCAGACCGGAGCGCGTACGGTGCGGGGGTGTATTCAGATCTGCTTGTTTCGATCCGGCAGCCTGCGCGCGCGGAACAGTTGCTGCTCGACAGGAGCGCGCGGGTCGGGAACGATTATGTGGAATACTACAAGCTTGCCCGTGTGAAGCAGGCGGCGGGACGTCCAAAGGACGCATGGACGCGTGATCTGATCACCGCGCAAACCCTGTTGCAGTCACGGTTGCGCCAGGTTCCGGGGGATGCATTCGCCAATGCATTTCTCGGGCTGACGTACACGAGACTGGGGCAATTCAAGGAGGCCGCGGCGGCCAACCGCCGGGCACGGGAACTCTCGCCATCGGGCACCGATGTTCAGTACCTGACTGCACGGATGTTCGCCCTGCAGAGGGAGAAGACCCGGGCGCTTGAAGCGCTCGAAAAGGCGGTCCGGGCGCGCTACAGCCTGCCGGATCTGCTCGATATGGATCTGTACAACCTCCGTTCCGATGAGGCTTTGCTTCCCATCATTACCCGCCAATAACGCAGTGCCAACGCCAGGCGTTGGTTCCCAGCCCGTTCCCGTTTCGTTGACATTCCCCGCAGTATTGGATATATTTCTGTTCTGAATCATGGACGACGCGACTCGACAGGAGCGACGCAAGAAGGCCGGTGATTTCCTGAAGATGGCGGACAAGCTGTACAAAGGGTCCGACCTCGACGGGGCAATGCGGCTTGTTCATGCGGCGATGGAAGCGGACCCGCAGAATCCGTACGCTGTCGCCTACAAAGAGCGCATTCTCGTCGCCATCGAGGCTCGCGACCGCAAGGCGGCCGAGCCCCAGCCCGCGAAGCCCGCACCGGCTCCGCCTGCGGCAAAGCCCACGACACCGCCGCCCTCTCCCCCTGCAGCACCGAATCCAAGGACCAGCACGGCCCCCGATGCCGATCAGAATCGCCTCGATGAGGCGGAGGGGCAGCGGCGCGCCCTTGAGGACGAGGCGCGTCTGAACGCCATCGCGGAGGCAAAGCGCAAGACGGAGCAGGAGGCACGCCAGCGGCGCGAGGAAGAAGAACGCCACCGCGCCGAGGAGGAAGTCCGCCGCAGGCTCGAAGAAGCGCAGCGCAAGCTCGAGGAAGACCGTGCGCGCCTCGAAGAGGAGAAGGCCCGCCGGCTCAAGGAAGAAGAGGCCCGCAAGAAAGAGGATGCGGCACGCCGCGAGCGCGAGGAGAAGGAGCGGCTGCGCCTGGAGGAGTTGACGCGCCAGAAGGCCGCTGAAGAAGCCCGGCGTGCCCTGGAAGAGGAGCGGAAGCGGCTGGAGGAAGAGACCGCAAAGAAGCTCGAAGCCGAGCGGAAGCGGTACGAAGAAGAGATGCGGGCCCGCCTCGAAGAAGAACGGCGGAAGGCGGAAGAGCAGGCCCGCAAGGAGCAAGCAGCAGCCGAAGCCCGCCGGAAAGAAGAAGAGAAGCGGCTCAAGGAAATCGAAAAGGAAACCCTCAAGCGACTCGAAGCCGAGAAGAAACGCATCGAGGAAGAGCTTGAGGCCCGCGCCCGCGAGGAGCGCAAGAAGTTCGAGGAGATGAAGAGGGTCGAGCAGGAAGCCGCCGAGGCCCGTGCGCTCGAGGAGCGCAAGAAATTCGAAGAGATGAGGAGGGTCGAGCAGGAAGCCGCCGAGGCCCGTGCGCTCGAGGAGCGCAAGAAGTTCGAAGAGATGAAGCGGGTCGTGCAGGAAGCCGCCGAGGCCCGTGCGCTCGAGGAGCGCAAGAAGTTCGAAGAGATGAAGAGGGTCGAGCAGGAAGCCGCAGAGGCGCGCAGGCGAGAAGAGGAAGAGCGCGTGCGGCAGCTTGAGCTCGAGGCCCAGAGAAGACTCGAGGAAGTCATCCGCAAAGAGCAGCAGTCAGCGGAAATGCTGCGCCAGGCGGAAGAAGAGAAGATCCGCCGTCTGGAGGAGGAGTCCCAGGAGAAGCTGGCCGAGCTCCGCCGGAAAGAAGCGGAAGCGGCCGAGGCGATGCGCCTCGCGGAAGAGAAGCGGGCCCAGGAGCTGGAGCAGGTGAAATTGCGCCTCGAGGAACAGCGTCGCCAGCTGGAGGAAGAGACGGAGCGGAGACTTGCGGCCGAGCGCGAGCGCCTCGAAGAGCTGAAGCGCCAGGAGGCGGATGAGGCCCGGCGGAAGGCCGAGGAAGAGGTTCGGCTCCAGCTCGAATCGGAAATCCGGGCGAAACTCGATGCCGAACGACGCGAGCTGGAGGAGCGTCTGCGGGCCGAGCAGGAGGCTTCAGAGGCCCGTGCTCTCGAGGAGCGCAAGAAGTTCGAAGAGATGAAGCGGGCGAGCAGGAGGCCGCTGAGGCCCGTGCTCTCGAGGAGCGCAAGAAGTTCGAAGAGATGAAGAGGGTCGAGCAGGAGGCTTCAGAGGCCCGCGCCCTCGAGGAGCGCAAGAAGTTCGAAGAGATGAAGCGGGCCGAGCAGGAGGCCGCTGAGGCCCGTGCTCTTGAGGAGCGCAAGAAGTTCGAAGAGATGAAGAGGGTCGAGCAGGAGGCAGCCGAAACGCGCCGGCGGGAGGAAGAACAGCGGCTGCGCGAGGTGGAGGACGAGCTCAAGCGCCGCCTCGAAGAGGAACGCGCACGGCTCGTGGAGGAAAAGGCACGGCTCGAAGAAGAAGCGAAGTCGAAACTGGCGGAAGAAAAGCGCCGCATCGACGAGCAGCGGAAGAAGGAGCAGTACGAGCTCCTGGAAGCGCGCCGCCAGGCCGAGGAGCTCGCCCGACGCCAGATCGAGGAAGAATACAGCCGGAAGCTGGCCGAGGAGCAGGAAAAGCTGGCGAACGAGCAACGGCGGATCTTCGAGCGGGAAAGCATGAAGATCGAGGAAGAGGCGTACCGGAAAGCCGACGAAGAGAAGCAGCGACAGATCGCGGAAGAGAAGCTGGAAGCCGAGCAGGAACAGACCCGCCGCGCCGTCGAAGACCTCGAAAGGGAACGACAGCAGGAAGAACAGCGACGCCACGACGAGGAAGAGCGGCACCAGTATGAAGAGGCGGTCCGCCAGGCCATCGAAGAAGGGCGCCGCCTGGCCCAGGAAAAGAAAGTGGCCGGATACCTCGCGCGGGCATCGGAGTTCGTGACGGACGCCAAGTTTGACGAGGCGCTCAAAGAGGTGACCAAGGTCTTCCGCATCGACCCCCCCAATCAGGCTGCCCGCGACTTCGAGCAGGCCATCTACGCGGCACGCGAAGACTATCAGCGGAAGCAGGAGGAAGCCCGGCGACTGCAGGAGGACCAGCGCGTGCGGGTCGAAGAGCTGCAGCACAAGCTTGAAGAGCAGGCGCGGCTGGAGGAAGAGGAGCAGCGACGGCCTGGCCATCCGCGAGGCGAAGATCGCCGGCTGCCTCCAGAAGGCCCGGGAATTTGTCCGTGCGAATGCTTACGACAAGGCTCTCAACGAAATCGAGACCGTCTATGGCCTCGATCCGGGACACGCGGAAGCGCAGGAGCTCGAGCACAAGATCCTGGAAGCGCAGCTCAAGGAGAGCCAGCTGATGCAGGTCTCCGTGAAGCGCTCGCGCGAAGAAGAGGCGTGGAGGTCTGAGGAGGCGCACAAGGCCGAGGTCGCGCGCGAAGGACGCGAGGCCCTCAGGAAGGAAACCGCAGAGACGTACCGCGGCATGCTCAAGCAAGCCTGGGTGGACGGCCAGCCAACGAACGAGGAAAAGGCGATGCTGGAGGTGGTCCGCCTGTCGCTCGGCATCCCGAGGGCGAGCACGCGATCATCGAGCGCGAGGTCCAGATCGAGACCTACACCGAGGCGCTCCTCTCGGCGTTCCGCTCAGGCGTCCTGACGCGGGAGGACAAACGGACGCAGGAGAACATCCGTCAGCTGTACGGCGTTACCAAGGAAGACCATCTTGTGATTGAAGCTGGCATCATGAAAGACCTCCGCCAGAGCGGCGGATGATGGACATCGACACCGAAGGCATATGGCACTGAAACGTATCGGCATCCTCACTGGCGGCGGCGATTGCCCCGGACTGAACGCCGTGATCCGGAGCATCGCAAAGCCGGCCATGGCACATTTCAACTCGACCGTCATCGGCATCATCGACGGCTTCGAAGGGCTGGTGGAAGGGCGGGCTCGCGAGCTGACGCCGCTGGACGTCAGCGGGATCATCCATCAGGGCGGCACGATCCTGGGCACGTCCAACAAAGGCGACCCGTTCCATTTCCCGATGGGGGAGCGGACCAACATCAAGATCGTGGACGCGTCGGATCAGGTCCTGAACACGTATCGCAACCTCAAGCTGGATGTCCTGATCGCGATCGGTGGCGATGGCACGATGACCATCGCCAACAAGCTGTCCGGCATGGGCTTGAACGTCATCGGCGTTCCGAAGACGATCGACAACGACCTCGAGGCGACGGACATCACGTTCGGTCACGATTCGGCGCGCGCCGTCGCAACTGAAGCGCTCGACCGGCTCTCGACCACCGCCTCCGCGCATCACCGCGTCATGGTGATGGAAACAATGGGGCGCTATGCCGGATGGATCGCGCTCGGCGCAGGCGTGGCGGCCGGGGCGGATATCATCCTGATCCCCGAGATCCCGTTTTCGTGGGACAAGGTGTATGAGGCCGTGCTGAAACGGAGCAGGGGCGCGAAGTTCAGCATCGTCTGCGTCGCGGAGGGGGCGAAGCCTGCGGGAGGGGACGTCTCGGTCAAGGAGATGGACAAGAAACGCACGGATCCCGTGCGCCTGGGCGGCATCGGCGAGCTCATCTCGAAGAATATCGAGGATGAAACCGGCCAGGAGACGCGCGTCACCGTCCTCGGGCACATCCAGCGCGGCGGCAGCCCGACGGCTTACGACAGGATCCTTGCCACGCGGTTCGGCGCGGTTGCGCTCCAGGCTGCATCCCGGGGCGAGTTCGGGGTCATGACCAGCCTCCAGCGGAACCAGGTGGTGACCGTGCCGCTGAAGACCGCCATCGGCAAGCAGCGGCTCGTCCCGCCCGATTCGCAGCTCGTGTTCATCGCGCGCGCGGTCGGCGCGGTGTTCGGGGACTGAATCAGTCCCGTTCCCCGAGCCCACGCTCCTTCATCATCGCTTCAATGGCCTCCACCGTACGCGGCACGGAGGCCGAGAGGTTTCGAGCACCGGTGTCCGTAACGAGAATGTCGTCCTCGATGCGGACACCGATGTGCATATAGGGGGCCAGCAGCGACTGTCGCTGCGTGATCTCCTCCTCGCTGTACCCCGCTCCCTTCATCGCGTCAAATACCTGCGGTCGCACGTACACCCCGGGTTCTACCGTCAGCACCATCCCCGGCCTCAGCACGATCGATGAGTCCCCCCGCACGTATCCGCCGACATCGTGCACTTCAAGTCCGATCCAGTGGCCATATCCGTGCAGCGTGAAGATATGGCGATCCGCCGCTGACTTGATGAACCCCAGTCGCAGCAGCCCGTCGGCGAGCACGGTGTCGATGGCGCTCTCGACGTCTCTGTATCGCCCGCCCGGGCGGATGGCCGCAATACCCGCCTCCTGCGCCGCGAGCACAAGCGCATACAGCGTCCGTTGCTCCTTGCTGAAGCGCCCGTTCGCCGGCACGGTGCGCGTGATGTCGGCGGAATAGTATCCGTACTCGGCGGCACAATCCATCACGACGATGTCGCCGTCTTCCATCCGGCGTCTGTTCGCGTCGTAGTGGGGTATCGAGCTGTTGGGGCCCGAGCCGATAATGCATGGATAGCCGTTGCGTGGCGAGCCGAGTCGCCGGTACGTGTACTCGAAGACCGCCTGGACTTCGTACTCGAAGATGCCCGGCCGGATGGCCCGCATGGCTTCGGCGTGGGCCTGCGCGGAAATGTCGATGGCACGTTGCAGCCCGGCAGCAAAGTCGTCGTCGCTCTTGATCAGCCGCATCTCCGCCAGGATCGGCGCGGGATCCACGATGGGGATGATGTTGGCGCTGCGCATGATGGTCGCCGCCTTCGTGATCACCGCGTCGATCTCAGGGTTGATGCCGAAGGTATAATAGAGGGTCCTGTCCTTGCCCAGATATCCCCAGATTGCCCGCTCGAAATTGCCCGACGGCATCGCCGTATCTGCACGAAACGCCTTCATCGCTCCATCCACTCCGGCCCGTCCCCCTGCATACGCTTCCTCATGCTGATCGCGTGCCCGCACGAACAGCGTGTACTTCTTCCGTGGAGCGGAAGGGTTCAGCACGACCACGGCCTCCTGCTCTTCAAATCCGGTCAGATAGTAGACATTGCTTTCCTGCCGGTATTCGAATTCGACATCCAGGTTGCGCATGTGCGCGGGAGCGCCGGGGAAGATCGCGATCGATCCCCGGGGCAGCTTCTCCATGAACGCGGTCCTGCGGCGGGCAAAAATCTCCTGGTCTGGTTGGGCGAATGCCAGAAGCGATGAAGAGCACAGCAAGGCAAGCAGGGCCAATCGTTTCATGGTGGCGGTGTCCCTTCTGGGAGAACATGCGCGATGAGCGTCTTCGCGTTGTCGAGCGGAGGTCCAGGAATGGTGACGTCGAAATCCCCGGTGATTTCGCCGTGACGCGATGGGCTGCACGCCGCACTGCGCGCTGGCACGAATTCAGTCTCGATCAGCCGGCGTGTCTGGTCGCGGGTCATATCGGGAGGTCGCCTCCTGAGCCCCGGAACTTCTCGCGATGCCAGGATCTGGTCATCTCAAGCCAGAAGAACAGCCCGCGCCAGCGGCCGAGCGGGGCGTAGCGGCGCTCGATGGTCGTATCTTTCACCGCCCTGCCGCGAGTATGGAGCTTTGCATACTGACCCCGTACCCATGCATCCAGCCCGAGGTGGTCGTATCTTCCGAGCAGTTTGAGCAGGTTTCCCGCGGCGTACGGGCCGACGCCCTTGATGGCCCGCAGTGTCTCGAAGAGTTCCGGGGCCGGGGCGGTCGAACTCCTCAAGGCCTCGAGGGCCAATTCGCCAGACGCCACGCGGCGCGACAGTTCGAGGACGTACGGCGCTCTGTATCCCATGCGGCACCGGGCCCGGAGCGCCTGCTCCGTGCTCTCCGCGATGGAACGCGGCTCGGGGAATGCGCGCCGGCCTTCGTCGCTCTGCGCGCCAAACAGCCCGACCAGCTTTCCGACCATCGCCTCCGTAAGCGACCACGAGCAATTGGTCGTGCAGATCATCTTCACGACATCCTCGTAGAGCGTGGGCGCGCGCAGCAAACGTCCCGCCCCCGATGTCGCGATCCACCTGTACCCCGCATGCCGTCGTGCCGCTGCGTGGAACCCGGAAAAATCTTCGTCCAGACGTAAACAGGTTTGCACCTGTCGGCGGAGGTCCGCTCGCTCCTCGGTCGTGAGCACGGTGCGGCCCGTGTCGACCTGAACGGCGGATGTGGTTCCGTGCATCGTGGCTGTTGCCAGCCGGCCTGATTGGAGGCGGAAGATCCGGCGCAGCGTCCTGTGGTGCGGGTCGCACTCGAACGGAGGGAGGACGGCCCACCCGTGACTGAGCACTGTGCGCCAGAAGTCGAACCCGCGGGGGACGCGGAGTGTCAGCCTGTTCACCGCGGGGCGACGGAAAGGATGCGTGTGAGGGTCGCTTCGTCCGCCGTCAGCGTCCCCGACGCCGGAAGCCGTGGGACGAGCGTAGCCCAGTCGCGGTCTGCCTTGAACACGGCCTCGAAGATGGGGAGCGATTCGGTGGTGCGTCCGGCATTGACGAGCGCGACGGCGTGCCAGAACTTCATTTCGAGATTGTCCGGGAACATCGCTTCCGCGGCGGAGTACGCTTTGAGCGCCCCGTCCACATCGCCATGTTCGACCGCCAGGTCTCCCCGGTTCATGTGGTCGTACGCGCGGTGCACGCGGATGAGCCGGCGCAGCTCCACCAGCGGGGCTTCGTGATCCTCGACGCGAAGCTCCATGATGCGGTCGGCCCACGGCTTGCCGGTCGACACGCCTTTCACGATCAGGATCGCCGCGGATTGCTTTCCGCGGATGTCGCCCCCCGCCTGCTCGGCGGCCTCAAGGGCGGCAAGCATACGGTCGGCGAGGTCTCCCGGGGCTGATGCAAACGCTTTCGACATCGCCCCCCAGATCTTGTCGTTGGACATCAGGTTCGCCTGCACGGAGAAGCGCCGTCCGGCGATGTGCCCGGCTCCCTGAATGCACTTCGCTCCCGTGTACGTCGCTACGTTTCCCTGCGCGTCGATCATCGCAACCTGCCGGACGTCCCGGCCAGGATCGGCGGCCAGCAAACCGTCGAGCGCCTGCCGGGCGGTCTTTCCTCCGCGCATCAACGTCAGCCCGAGAGGTCCGTACGCCGGATCGACAAACGATTGCGTTGCGACTGCGCCCACTCCCGCTTCGGCCCAGGTTACCATGCTCCCGACCGAGAACCAGTGGGACTGGACCGCCACGCCCAGGTCCCCGGTGACGGAGTCCTGCGCGACGATCGAATAGGTGTGGACGGGTCGCACGGAGCTCGCGTCCTGCGAGCGCGCGTCCGTGGACGATGCGGCAAGGATTGCCGCGACCAGCGTGGCGGAGAGAAGAACGGAAATGTGTCATTGGTGGACTCCTCAGGGACCCATTGCGGCGTCAATGCCGTGGGGCGATGCCGCGAGGAAAGGGTGGTTCAGTCGAGAGATGCTGAGATGGTGGTGACCCCGGCCGTGAGCGTGTCCTACAGTTCGGGGGGAGGCATGCCGTACGCCGCCCATTCCTGCCGTGCGGGCCCGTACACGCCCGGGACGTCAAGACCCGCCTGCCGCATCAACACCGTCATCTGTCCGCGGTGGTGCGTCTGGTGGAGGACCATGCTCTGGAGCGTGGCACCGCGTGCCCATTGCTCGCCGTACATATCGTCTTTGATCTGCAATGTCTCGTCGGTCCAGTGCTTCTTGATCTGCTCCAGCAATGAGAGTGCGACAACGTTGTAGGCGGCAAAGATATCTTTGGCCGTGGCCGGGGCGGGAGCGTCCTCGCGGACTCCTTCCAGCGAGAGGCCGGTCCGCGACGACATCTCCGGGATGGAGAGAACGATGTGCCATGCGATGCGGCCCAGCGTTCGTCCCTGCGCGTCGACGCGTTGCGCGAGAGCAGCGGTAGTGAGGTGCTTGAATACCTTCTGTGTCGCTTCGACTTCGTACGACCACAGACGCTCGAATTCACTGATGGAGCTGAGCATGCGATTCCATAGAGGTTGGTGTGGAGGACCCGCGGTCCCGGAAGATACGCCGAAGCAATGCGAATCGCAATCTCCGGCTCAGCGCCCGCAGGTTCTCGGTCATGGCATCCCGACGGTTCGCGATCAAGGCACCGGGCGGCTGGCTACCCTCCAGCCGTCCGCCAGTCAATGAAATGCCGGCGCGTACGCGGCGCGTGTGTTCGCTCGAGGCCTTGCGCGCTCCTGAGGAATGTATCAACGCCCTGCGCAGGAGGCAAGATGTTGCACCTGTGGGCGCAGCTGCTATCTTGGGGACATGCATGACGTGGAGGCGGGGGGGGGGATCCTGCTCCGTCTGCTCATTCCAGCAAGGTGACCATGGACGACCTGCCCGGACGCCCGATAGGGTTGTGCTCGGACGAGCGATTCCTCGAGCATCTGACGCCTCCCGGTCATCCCGAGCGGCCGGATCGAGTCCGGCGCCTGGTGCAGCATCTGCGCGAGACGGGATTGCTCGGCCGGCTGCAGCAGATTCCCCCGAGGGCTGCACGCACGGAGGACCTCGAAGCGGTCCACACGCGCGACCATATCCTGCGCATCAGGCGCATCTGTGAAGAGGGAGGAGGGACGCTTGATGCGGGAGATACGCATGCTTCGCCGGCCTCGTACCGGGTGGCGCTTCTGGCTGCGGGCTCGGTGTTGAGCTGCATCGACGCGGTCCTGACGGGATCTGTGCGCGCAGCGTTCTGCGCCGTGCGCCCGCCCGGGCACCATGCCGAGTGCGACGAGCCGATGGGTTTCTGCCTGTTCAACAACGTCGCAGTAGGGGCGCGATATGCGCAGCACCGGCACCGGATCGAGCGGGTGGCCATCCTCGACTGGGATGTCCATCACGGGAACGGAACGCAGCACATCTTCGAAAAAGATCCGTCGGTCCTGTACATCAGCCTGCACCAGTCTCCGTTCTATCCGGGCACGGGCGCGGCATCAGAGCGGGGAATCGGGGCGGGCGAGGGGACGACGCTGAACATTCCGCTTCCTGCCGGGACAGAGGAGAGCCGCTATTGCGAGGAATTCGCCACGAGGGTGGTGCCGGCGCTCAAGAATTTCGCGCCGGGGCTTCTGCTGATCTCTGCTGGATTCGACGCGCACCGGGACGACCCGCTTGCCGACCTGCGCCTGACGGAATCATCGTTCGGAGAGCTCACGCGCCAGGTTGCGGGCATCGCCCCCGCAGTCTCGGTGCTCGAGGGCGGCTACAACCTTGCCGCGCTCGCACTCTCAGTTGAGCACCACCTGCGCGCGCTGATTGAGTCGGCCGGCTGACGGCCGTCACGGCACCGTTTCCCGGGCGTACCACTCCCGGGTGAAATGGTGGACCGTGTTGCGTCCGGCGCGTTGTGCCTCGTAGAGCGCCCGGCGGGCGGTCGTCAGCAGATCCTCTGGGCTGACCCCGTTCTGCGGAAACGAGGCCACCCCCATGCTCACCGTGGAGCGAACCCCTGCCGCCGTATACGGATGCGCCGCGAGTTCCTCCCTGAGGCTGTTGGCCCGGTCGAGGGCGACGTCCAGATCGGTGTTCTCGAGCAGGAGGACAAACTCGTCGAACCCGTATCGGGCCGCGCTGTCCGGTGCATGCGTGCGCGTCTGCACCAGGTCAGCCATCTCGCGCAGGAGCTGTCGCGAGCGGTCGTATCCGAATGTGTTGACGATCTGCTTGAAGTTATCGACATCCAGCAGCACGACGGCGACGCGGCCGTGGACTTCCTGTGCGCGGGCGACGGACGATCCGAGCTTCTCCAGGAACGGGAGATACTTCTCGAGCCCGGTCTCCTTGTCCACACGTTCGAGTCGCAGGTTCTCTTCGAAGAGCCTGTCTTTGATGATCGCGATACCGACGATGTCCGCGAACACCTGGAGCTTCTGCGCGTCCGTCTCCTCAAACGCATCCCCGCGGTCGCTATCCATAAACAGATACCCCAGTGGACGCTCGTCGACGCTGATCTGAACCGCCACGCATGACCTGAACGGATGCTCCATCTGCATCTGCCGGCTCAGCCCCGGGTCTGCGTCCGCGTCACGAATCAACACAGGCCTCCCGGTCCATATCAGGCGTCCCACCGCCTCGGTCGCGATCATCCTGCGGAAGGACTTGCTGAACGTGAGGGAGATTCCTTCCGAGCTCTCAATGGTCAGGTACTCCGTCGACGGGTCGATGAGGACGATGGCGCACGACCGGCACCGGTACATGCGCACGAGGCGGTCGACGGTGAGCGACAGAACCTTCTCGGACTGGTTCGTGGATCTCACGGATGCGAGGAGGTCGGCGATGAATCGGAAACACTGCTCGCCGGGAATATCGTACATGGCTGCCTCCCTGAAGATGTGGAGGAATGCTGGGGGCGGGCTGATCGCGGGATGGGAAGAGGGCGAGGGCCCGTCTCCATGCCAGCAACATACGGACTGGCAGGGACAGAGGCAAAAGGTGCGAGGGGGGATGGGGATTCCCGCCGCGATGCTGGATCTGTCTGGACGGGATTGCATTTTGCGCGTGATTTCCACTTATTTTGGTGACTTCCGTTGGGGGTGTCCTGTCGGAAAAAGCGGGACTGAGAACACACCCCGGGAACCTGATCTGGATCATGCCAGCGTAGGAAAACGGAACGACGGTCTTTTTCAGGCACATCGCCGTCCGCTCCGCATGACTCCGGCAGCGCGACGGCGTTTGTCGTTTGTGCACCCGGTGTCCTGCTTCCTCTGTTGTCCTCCGGCGGAAGTCGCGTATCGAACGGAGGGTGCGGACATGAGGCGGTATGTTCTGATTGCCGCGTGGCTCGCTGTCGCTGCGTGCAACGGCCGTGCGGAAGGGGTTGTGCGTGGAACGGTGTCTGACCGTGAGTCGGGTCAACCCATCGTGGGAGCCAATGTCGTTCTGGTGGGCACGAGCGCAGGGGCATCCACCACCACGGAAGGACGGTTTGCCTTCACCTCGCTCTCCGGCTTGTACACTCTCCGCATCTCGCATATCGGTCATGTTGCAGACGCGCGCGCCATCACCCTGGCCGATGGCGACACCCTGACGCTGAACGTGTCCCTGGCCCCCGCTGCGATCACTGCCCAGCCGATCACCGTCACCGCCATGCTCGGGCAACCGCGCGAGACCCCGGTTACATTCAACGATCTCACAGCAAAGGACCTCCGCGAGCAGTATACAGTCCAGGATGTGCCGGTGCTGCTGTCCGAGCTTCCCTCCACGACCTACTACTCCGAAACCGGGACATCCACCGGCTACACGTACGTGAACATCCGCGGCTTCGACGCACGGCGCATCGCTGTGATGGTCAACGGGGTGCCGCAGAACGATCCGGAAGACCACAATGTGTACTGGCTCGACATGCCCGACCTCACGGCCAGCCTGGATGAGATCGAGGTGCAGCGCGGAGCCGGAAGCGCCTTCTACGGTCCGCCGGCGATCGGCGGGTCGATCAACCTCGTGACGAGGAACATCGGTGCGGAGAGATCACTGGAGCTGTCGGGAGGGTACGGGAGCTACAACACGAAGAGGTTCTCCGCGTCGGCGAGCTCGGGGTTGATCGAGGATCGATACGCGATTCATGCCCGCCTGTCCATGATTCAGAGCGACGGCTATCGCGATCGGGCGTGGGTCGACTACAAAAGCTACTTCCTGGGTCTCGCACGCTATGACGGGACCATGACGACGCAGATCCATCTGTACGGCGGTCCCGTCGCCGACGGCCTCGCGTTCTACGGGATTCCGAAATCGGACGTGCAGGACCGTGACAAGCGCCGCGCGAATCCGATTGCGCGCCCGGAGGAGCTGGAGAATTTTTCACAGCCGCATTACGAGTTGCTGCATGAGTGGCGCCTCGGTCCGAGCCTGACCCTCAATAATACGATCTTCTATGTGCGGGGCGACGGGTTCTTCGACTATGACGGCTCGTGGGCGCCGTATTCGTACTTCCGCGTGACGCCGGAAGAGGGGTTCCCGTTGCAGGGCGATCCTGACACGCTCTACATTCCCGGGGCGCTGATCCGCGCCCACGTCACCAACAACCAGGTGGGTTGGCTGCCGCGGCTCACGT
The DNA here is from genome assembly GCA_963701735.1 of uncultured Ignavibacteria bacterium. GTDB lineage: Bacteria > Bacteroidota > Ignavibacteria > UBA10030 > UBA6906 > CAWABB01. The sequence continues at coordinate 86,858 of CAVPBI010000019.1, forward strand.
GGCGACAGGGGGCCGGCGAGATTGTCGCGGGTGGCGAGCTGCGGTTCCACGGCTCACACCACTGGGGGCGGCTGCAGCATTTTGAGAGCGCGCGTGCCGATATTCCATATGATTATCACTACTACGACTACAAGGGGGCGAAGGATATCGCCTCCCTGTACGTGCACGGGCTGCTGAGCCCGGCGCCTGACGTGACCGTGATGGCGAACGTCCAGTATGCGTACAATGCATACCGCCTGTATGACGAAACGTTCGTCGGGAACGACTTCACTGTGCCGTATCATTTCGTGAACCCCCGCGTCGGCGTGAACTACAATATTACCGGCACCTGGAATACCTACCTGAGCGCTGCGTACACATCGCGCGAGCCCCGGTTGAAGAACCTGTACGATGCAGCCGAATCCAGCACGCCTCCGTCCTGGGGGAGCGTGACCCCCCAGTTTGCCGTCCTCCCCGACGGATCGTATGATTTCGACGAACCGCTCGTGACGCCGGAGCGTCTCACGAACCTCGAGGTCGGACTCGGGTACCGGAGCGATGGTGCGACTGCCTCTGCGAACCTCTACTGGATGGAGTTCACCGATGAGATCGTGCGCAGCGGGCAGGTGGATCGGTTCGGGCAGCCCATCACGGGCAACGCCGACCGCACCAGGCATTACGGACTGGAGCTTTCCGGATCCATGCTCGCGCCGGCCGGCCTCGAAGTGGCCGCCAACGCAACCGTCAGCAGAAACCGGTTCGTGCGTCACACCGACTACTCCACTGGAACAGGCATGGTGCTGGACGGTCATCCGATCGCCGGCTTCCCGGGTCTGCTGGCGAACCTGCGGTTGACCTGGAGAGGCGGTCCGGCCGCCGTCTCGTTCAGCGCGCGGTACCAGGGGAAGTTCTACACCGATAACTTCAAGAACGACAACAACACCGTTGACCCCTTCTTCGTGGTCAACGCCTGGGCATCATATCGCATCGGAGGAACATCAGGAATGCCATCCCTCGAAATCCGGTTGCAGGTGAACAATCTGTTCGATGCGCTGTTCGCTACGTACGGCGAGGGCGAGCAGTTCTTCGTTGGCGCTGCGCGAAACGCGTTCCTGAATCTGGCGGTGAGCATATGAGCGCATCCCGTTCACGACCCCGGGCCCTCGTCATCTGCAATGGGGAGCCGCCACGCCGCACCATGCTGCGGACGCTTGCGGCGCGCGCATCCATCGTCGTCGCTGCCGACGGCGGCGCCAACGTGTGCAGGAAGCATGGCGTGGTCCCGGATGTGATTATCGGGGATCTGGACTCGGTGACACGCGAGACCCTCCGGCAGTCGCGCCTCTCCCTGCTCCTGCGCGTCAGGCGGCAGGACAGCACCGATCTTGAGAAGGCGCTCGACTTCCTGGCGGCGAACCAGGTGCCGGAAGCTGTGATCCTGGGGGCGGACGGCCGCCGGATCGATTTCACGCTTGGGAATCTTTCCGTGCTCTGGCGGTACCATACGCGCATGTCGCTGACGGTTGCGGGCGACGGGTGGTATGCGGTGCCGGTCCGGACCAGGATGTCGGTCGATGCGCCCGGCGGAACGGTCGTCAGCGTCGTTCCCAACGGGAAGGTCGCTGGGCTCACGCTGCGGGGCTTCCGTTACCCCCTGAGCAATGCGACGATGCGGATCGGGGAGGTTGGGGTCAGCAATGTGGTCCGCAGCCGGCCCGCGTCGGTGTCCGTCAGGTCAGGATCACTTCTGGTCATCGTGCAACGCGCATGGACCCCGGACGCCTCGCCCAGCCGCTAGTCACGCTTGCCCCGGCGGACCTTGCGATCATAGCGCTATTTGCTGCCGCGGTGATGCTGATCGGGTTCCGCGCGTCCCGGCGTCCGGGTAGCACGGCCGATTTCCTGCTCGCGGGCAGGTCCCTCACGCTGCCGGTGTTCGTGATGACCCTGGTGTCGACGTGGTACGGGGGCATCCTCGGCGTCGGTGAGTTCTCGTATCTGTACGGGCTGTCGAACTGGTTCATCCAGGGGTTTCCGTACTACGTGTTCTCCGCTCTCTTCGCGTTCTTCCTTGCAGCGCGAGTTCACCGGGCCGGGTACATGACCATTCCCGACAAGCTCGAAGCGGCGTACGGCCGGCCGACGGCCCTGCTGGGTGGCGTACTGACGTTCCTGCTGATGACTCCGGCGCCCTACATCCTCATGCTGGGGATCCTGGTGCAGCTTGTGACCGGGTGGAGTCTGCTCGTGTGTCTCTGCGTGGGGACGGTCGCAAGCGTGGCCTACCTGTTGACCGGCGGGTTCAAGGCCGACGTCGCAACAGACGTGTTTGAATTCGTCGTGATGTTTCTGGGGTTCGCCGTCATCATCCCATATGCGGCGTTGCAGTACGGAGGGCTCCCATTCCTCGCTGCACATCTGCCCCCCCTTCACCTCACCCTGCACGGCGGCCATTCAGCGACATACATCATCGTCTGGTTCTTCATCGCGCTCTGGACGTTTGTCGACCCATCGTTCCATCAGCGCTGCGCGGCGGCGGGATCGGGAGCGGTCGCACGCAGAGGAATTCTCTGGTCGATCCCGTTCTGGTTCATCTTCGATGCGCTGACTGCGACCGCTGGCCTGTATGCGCGGGCCGTGGTGCCGGGGCTGGAGCAGCCGGTCATGGCGTATCCGGTGCTTGCGGAAGCCGTGCTGCCCCCGGTGGCGAAGGGGATGTTCTATGCGGGGATGCTCGCGACGATCCTCTCGACGCTGAACACGCTCGCGCTGGTCTCGGGCACGACACTCGGCCGGGACATCATCGGGCGGTGGCGGGGTGTTCCGGAAGCCGGCACGGGGGCGGTGCGGTGGGGGATCGTTGTCGCTGCTGCGGGATCGATCGCGCTTGCGTACGCCGTTCCTTCCGTCATCCGGCTCTGGTATTCGATCGGGACGGCGATCATTCCGGGCCTGCTGATCCCGCTTGTCACGTCGTACTACGAACGGTGGAAGGCGCCCGCCTCATGGACGCTGGCTGCGATGGCTGCCGGGTGGTTCGTGTCGACGGGGTGGCTGCTGGCGAGCTGGGAGGGGGGAGAGCTGCTCCCCCTCGGGGGGATTGAGCCCATGTACCCCGGGCTCGCTGCGTCGGTGGTGATCTGGGCCGCGGGGTGGCTCAGGAGAGACCCGGCCGGGAGCGACCGTGCCCCGGACCTAGGATAACTTGATCTGGTACTGCTGAATCTTCGTGTACAGGGTCTTCAGGCTGATGCCAAGGATCTTGGCCGACTCCGCCTTGTTCCCCCGGAAGCTCCGCAGCACGCCCTCAATGTGGAGGCGCTCGATCTCTTTCAGCGGAATCGCCGTGCCAATCTTCTGATCCGACATTGCCCCGACGGGGAGCGACATCGGCGCATTGGGCAGCGACAGATCCACCGGTTCGATCAGATTGTTGCGGCAGAGAATGGCTGCGCGCTCGAGGACGTTTTCCAGCTCCCGGATGTTGCCGGGCCAATCATAGTCCATGAGGACTTCCATGGCGCGCGTGGAGATCGTCGGCTTGACGCGGGACTTCATCCGGTTTGTCAGGAAGTGGGCCGCCAGCAACGGTATATCGTTCTTCCGGACGCGCAGGGGGGGCACGTCGATCGTGATCACGTTCAGGCGATAGAGCAGGTCCTCGCGGAACCTCCCTTCCCGCACCTCCTCCTGAAGATTCTTGTTGGTTGCCGACAGGATCCGCACATCCGCTTTCAGCGTGGTGTTCCCGCCGACGCGCCGGAATTCGCCGCTCTGGATGAAGCGGAGGATTTTGGGCTGGACGATCGGGCTGATGTCCCCGATTTCGTCGAGGAACAGCGTGCCATTGTTGGCGATTTCCACGATGCCCTGCTTCTGCTGGCGGGCGTCCGTGAAGGCTCCCTTCTCGTGTCCGAACAGCTCGCTTTCGATCAGCGTATCAGGGATGGACGCGCAGTTCAGCGTGACGAACGGCTCGTCCGTCCGGCTGCTGTTCTGGAAGATGAAGTTCGCGATGAGTTCCTTGCCCGTGCCGCTCGGCCCCTGGATCAGGACGGTGGACTCGGTGGGGGCGACCTTTGCCGCGATTTCGAGGACGCGGCGGTAGGCTTCGCTCTCGCCGACCATCTCGAAGGGCCCCTGGATCCGCTCGAGGGTTCCCTTCATCACGATGTTGTCGATCAGCAGCTGCCGGCGCTCGAGGGCGCGCTGGATGGTCGTGAGCAGCTCGTCGGCGGTCGTGGGCTTGGTGATGTAGTCGTACGCGCCGGTCTTCATGCATTCGACGGCGGTCTTCACGTCCGCCATACCGGTGAGCATGATGACCTCGACACCGGGGGCGTTGGTCTTGATGAACTTGAGGACCTCGAGGCCGTCGACCTTGGGCATCTTAAGGTCGAGGAGGACGATATGATACAGTTTGGTCTGGATGGCGTTGATGGCGGTGACGCCGTCGGCTGCTGTATCCACCGCATAGCCCGCCCCGCTCATCAGAGAGGAGAGCATGTAGCGGAATGCTTCCTCGTCGTCGACAACCAGGATCGAGAAGTCTTTCTTGTTCATCGTGCCCGCGGGTAGTGGGTCTAATAAATCACGTTACTATAGAGAAAAGGCCGCTGAAAGTCAACATTTCGTTGATTTTGTGCGATGCAGTTGTTACCATGCCTTCGATCATCCAACGCGATCGTTCCCTCGATCACCCAACGCGAGCGACCCTCCTCACTCGATGAGAATCTCCGAGTCTTTCATTCGCAGGCTGCCCAAGGTTCTGCTGCATGACCATCTCGATGGTGGTTTGAGGCCGTCAACCGTGATCGAACTCGCCCGGGACTCCGGCTATCAGGGGCTCCCAACGACCGATCCCGGGGAACTGGGAGCGTGGTTCCATCGCGGCGCCCAGCGTGGCAATCTTCCCGAATACCTCGAAGGGTTCACGCATACGACCGGCGTGATGCAAACCGAGGAGGCGCTGGAGCGGGTAGCGTACGAGATGATGGAGGATATGCACCAGGACGGGGTTGTCTACGTGGAAACTCGGTTCGCGCCGGTCTTCCACACGTCCGGAGGGCTGCACTGGGACGAGGCGGTTGCTGCCGTGCTGCGCGGCCTTGAGCGTGGATCGAAGGAGTTCGGCGTGGCCTTCGGCGTCATCCTCTGCGCCATGCGGAACATGAACCTCTCCCTGGAGACGGCCGAGCTTGCGGTGGACTTGCGCGAGCGGGGCGTGGTCGGGTTCGATCTTGCCGGCGAGGAAGGCGGGTTCCCTCCCAAGAAGCACATCGACGCATTCCATTACATTCAGCGCGAGAACTTCAATATCACCGTGCACGCGGGGGAGGCGTTCGGCAAAGAGAGCATCTGGCAGGCGATCCAGTGGTGCGGCGCGCATCGCATCGGACACGCGACACGCCTGATCGAGGATATCGGGGTGGAGAAGGACGACCCGATGAAAATCACCCGGATGGGGTACCTCGCGCAATATGTGCTGGACAAGCGGCTCCCGCTCGAAATCTGCCTGACGAGCAACGTCCACACGGGCGCCGTCGACTCCATCGAAAACCACCCGTTTGGCCTGCTTTTCCGATACAAGTTCCGGGTAACGCTCAACACAGACGATCGGCTGATGAGCGACACCACCCTCAGCAAGGAGTTGCTGGTCGCGCACAAGACGTTCCGGCTCACACTGGACGACCTCGAGAAGCTCACCATCAACGCCATGAAGAGCGCCTTTCTCCCGTATAACAGGCGCATCGAGGTGATCTACAACGTCATCAAGCCGGGATTTGTCAAGGCCCGCCAGCGGGCGAAACGGAAGGGACGGCAGCGGGAGGCATGAACCTCTATCTCGTACGCCACGGGGATGCGCTCGCGCGAGGCGGAGGGATTGCCAGGGATGCCGACCGCCCGCTCAGCAAGCAGGGCGAGGAGGATGCGTGGCGCGCGGGCCAGCTCCTCTCCCGCATGGATCCGGCCATCGCCCTCGTCCTGACCAGCCCGGCCGTCAGAGCGGCGGAAACGGGCCGGTTGATTGCGGACGTGCTTCCCGGCCGCCCCGAGGTCAAAGCCAGCGAGCGCCTTAAACCGGGCGCGAGAATCGACGATATCCTGAACGAGGCTATTGGGGCGGGGCGGGCATCGATTGTGGCGGTCGGGCATCAGCCCGACCTCGGGACCCTGATCGCGTGGCTCGTCGCCGACCATGGACCGGCTTCGTTCTTCCTCCCCCCGGGGACGGTCGCGTGCGTCGAGATGCAGCCGGACATCGAGTTTCCACGGGCGAGCCTGCGCTGGCTCGTTCCGCCCGACCTGATGCGTCAGCTTCCATTGGAGTAGAAGGAGACCGCGCATGAACCTCTCGGTGCTGTCCATCGAGAAGCCGCAGGAGATGAACTTCATCCTCGGCCACGCTCATTTCATCAAGACGGTGGACGATATCTACGAAGCGATCGTTCAGACGAATCCGGGGATGAAATTCGGCGTCGCCTTCTGCGAGGCCTCGGGGCCCTGCCTCGTTCGCTCCGCCGGCAATGACGAAGCGCTCGTGAAGCTGGCTCGCTCGAACGCGCTCACGATCTCCGCCGGACATACGTTCATCATCTTCATGGACAAGGGCTTTCCCGTCAACATCCTGAACGCCGTCAAGATGGTGACCGAGGTCTGCCGTGTGCACTGCGCGACGGCAAACCCGACGCAGCTCATCATCGCTGAGACCGAGCAGGGTCGCGGGATCCTGGGTGTCATCGACGGATCGACCTCGAAGGGCGTCGAGTCGGACACCGACGTCCAGACCCGCAGGGAGTTCCTGAGGAGGATCGGGTACAAACTCTGATCAGCCGGAGAATGGCCATGGCAAGCGCCGCGACATCCCGCCGTCAGTTCCTCGGCTCCCTCTCGGGAGGGTTGGCGGGGAGCCTGATACTCCGTCACGCCGGAGAGGCCGCACCGCTCCCGTCTCGGGAGCTGACGCCCGCAGCTGCGGGGCCGAACGACGAACAATACTGGGGCATGGTCCGCACACAATTCCCGCTGCGTGCGGAGCCCGTCTACCTGAACAACGGCACGATGGGGCCGTCACCGTATCCCGTGCTTGATGCCGTGCGCGCCGAGATGGAAGACATCGATCGCGCGGGGCGGTACGGCGGATGGGACGTGGCGCGTCCGGTCGTGGCTTCCTTCATCAACGCCGCGCCGGAAGAGATCTCCCTGACCCACAACGTGACGGAAGGGATCAGCGTTGTGGCCTGCGGGATCCCGCTGAAGCAGGGAGATGAGGTTGTCCTGACAGACCACGAGCATGTGGGCAACGCGCTTCCGTGGCTCGCGCGCGCCCGCCGGGACGGCATCGTCATCAAGACCTTCTCGCCTGCGCCGACTGCCGCGGGGACGCTGGAGCGCATCTCCGGCCTCCTGACGGACCGGACACGCGCGATCGCGGTTCCCCACATCACGTGCACGACAGGGCATGTGCTCCCCGCGAAAGAGATCTGCGCCCTGGGACGGTCGAAGAACATCTACACGATGATCGACGCGGCACATACACCGGGGATGATGCCGCTGGACGTGAAGGCGATGGGGTGCGACTTCCTGGCGAGCTGCGGCCACAAGTGGATGCTCGGACCGAAAGGGACCGGGTTCCTCTACGTCCGGAAAGAGATGCTCGAGGTGCTGGAGCCATGCTGGACGGGGGGAGGATCGGATGCGGGGTGGGATGTCAGGAAGGGAACGATGGCGTTCCGGGGTGACGCCCACCGGTTTGACTTCGCGTCACAGAACGCGGCGCTGTACGTCGGCCTCAACGCGGCGATCGATTTCATCGGCCGCATCGGCATCGACAATATCCGCGCGAGAGACCGCATGCTCGCGGGACATCTCCGCTCGCGTCTGGAGGAGCTCGGGGACCGCGTCAAGATTCTGACGCCGTCGGAAGAGGGGAGCTTCGGGGCGGTCGTCGCGTTCCAGCTCAGAAAGACGCCGTACGACGCGCTGTACACGTTCCTGCTCGAGGAGCGGAAGATCACCACAAGGATGGTGCCGGAGAACGGCGTGAACTGCAACAGGATCTCGACGCACATCTACAATTCGCGGGCCGAGGTGGATCGGCTGGTTGAAGCCGTCCGCGAAAAGGCCTGAGTGCCTCTCCCTCCAAACAGCCGTGAGGTATAGCGTGCGTGCGCAAGTGCCGGCTCTCCTGCTCCTCCTCTGCGCGCTTCCGGCGTGCCAGCCCTCGGAGGACGCCATGCGGAAGGCGGTGGCCGAGGAGTTGCAGCGTCAAACCGGCTCCGCGTGGTTTTCCCCGACGCCCGTGATCGGGCCCTATACGCCCGCCGTTCGCGCCGGCCGTCTTCTGTTCATCTCCGGGCAGATCGCCCTGGACCCGGAGACAGGCACACTCCGGAACGACGACATTGAAACCGAAACCCGGCAGGTCCTGGACAACATCGGACGCATTCTCCGGGCCTCCGGCTACGATTCGAGCGAGGTCGTGAGCGCGGTTGTCTATTTGACGGACATGGGTAACTATGCGAAGATGAATCTCGTCTATGGAGGGTACTTCCTCGAGGGGAAGTATCCGGCGAGAACCGCCGTACAGGTGGCAGCTCTGCCGAAAGGTGCACACGTGGAGATTGCAGTCGTTGCGTACAAACAATAAGGTGGAGAGGCTTGGGGCCGGGTTGAGCGCTTTGATGGCCCTGTGCTTGCCCTGGACTGCGGCGGCGTTCGGCCAGGACCAGGCTGCAGCCCGCAGAGCGGAAGCGCACGCGCTGGCGCGGGAGCTCCTGATCGTTGATACACACGTCGATGCGCCGTACCGCCTCCTGGAAGGGCGCGAGGATCTTTCCCGGCGCACCGCCAAAGGGCAGTTCGACTACACGCGTGCCCGCGAGGGCGGCCTGGACCTCCCGTTCATGTCCATCTATACGTCGTCCTCCCTGGAGGGGACCGGGAAGGCCAAGACGAAAGCGGAACAGCTGATCGCCGTCGTCGAGACTCTGGCGGCCACGTATCCTGAGAAGTTCGTCATCGTCCGCTCCGTGGCTGACGTGGAGCGGGAGCAGTCGGGCGGCAGGGTCATGCTCGCCATGGGGATGGAGAACGGATCGCCCATCGAGGGTTCGCTCGAGAATCTCCGCGCGTTCTACAGGCGTGGCATCAGGTACCTCGGGCTCGCGCATGCGAAGAACAACCACCTCTCCGACGCGTCGTACGACAAGAAGCGGCGCTGGAACGGCCTGAGTCCGTTCGGCAAGACAGTGGTGAAAGAGATGAACCGCCTGGGTATCATGGTCGACGTCTCCCATCTCACCGACGACGCGGTCGATCAGGTCCTGGCGATTTCGACCGCGCCGGTGATCGCGTCGCACTCTTCGTGCAGGCATTTCACGCCCGGATTCGAGCGCAACCTGGACGATGAGAGGATCAGGAAGATTGGCGCGGGGGGCGGCGTCATTCAGATCAACTTCGGGTCGGAGTTTCTGACGGACTCCGCGTACAGCTACGATGCCAGGAAGAAGCGTGCCGTGGAAGAGCACGCTCAGGCCATGGGGTGGGGGAAGGAGAGTCGGCGGACCAGGGAGTACGCAAAAGAATACACGCGCGCCTATCCGTTCCCGTACGCAACGGTTGCCGATGTTGTCGACCACGTCGATCATGTCATCGCGATTGCAGGCGAGGACCATGTCGGGCTGGGGTCGGACTTCGACGGCGTCGGGGATTCACTCCCGATCGGGCTGAAGGATGTCTCGATGTATCCCTCTCTCATCGAGGAAATGCTCACGCGCGGATACACTCGCGAGAGGATTGCCGGGATCTGCGGCGGAAACCTGATGCGCGTGTGGGCTGCGGTGGAAACAGTTGCCAGAAACGGGGGAGCACGCTAATGAGTCCCATGACGGAAACGGTGCGAGCCCCGCGAGGGACGACGCTGAGCTGCAAGGGGTGGCAGCAGGAGGCTGCCCTCCGGATGCTCATGAACAACCTGGACCCCGAGGTCGCCGAACGGCCCGAGGATCTGGTGGTGTACGGCGGCACCGGGAAGGCAGCCCGCAACATGGAGTGCTTCCATGCCATCGTGCGATCGCTGCGCTCACTGGAGAACGACGAAACACTGCTCGTACAGTCGGGCAAGCCGGTGGGCATCTTCCGGACGCACGAGAACGCGCCGCGCGTGTTGATCTCGAACTCGATGCTCGTCCCGCGATGGGCGACATGGGACGAATTCCGCCGCCTGGAAGCGCTGGGGCTCACGATGTACGGCCAGATGACGGCGGGCAGCTGGATATACATCGGCACCCAGGGGATCCTGCAGGGGACCTACGAGACTTTTGCCTCATGTGCCGATCAGCACTTCGGCGGAACGCTGGCAGGGCGGCTGCTTGTCACGGCGGGGCTGGGCGGCATGGGCGGTGCCCAGCCGCTTGCAGCAACCATGAACGGTGCGGCCTGCCTTGCGGTGGAAGTCGACCGCGCGCGGATCGAGAAGCGGTTGCGGACCGGCTACGTTGATGAGATGGCCGAAACGCTTGACGAAGCCCTGCTGGTCCTGCAAACGGCGCGCGAGCTGAAAGAGCCGAAGTCGGTCGCCCTCCTCGGCAACGCGGCCGAGGTCCTCCCGGAGTTGCTGGCGCGGAACATCAAGGTGGATGTCCTGACCGATCAGACCTCCGCGCACGACACGCTGAACGGCTATGTCCCGGCGCATATGGAGTACGAAGAGGCGCTGCGTCTCCGCGCGCGCGACCCGGCGCAGTACATCCAGCGGGCAAGGCAATCGATCGTCGAGCAGGTCCAGGCGATGCTGGGATTGATGCGCAGGGGGACCGTGACGTTCGATTACGGCAACAATATTCGCGGCGTGGCGCTGGACGCAGGCCTCGGGAACGCGTTCGATATCCCCGGATTCGTTCCCGAGTATATCCGCCCGTTGTTCTGTGACGGCAAAGGGCCGTTCCGCTGGGCGGCGCTCTCCGGCGATCCGGACGACATTCGCCGGACCGACCGCGCCGTCCTTGAGACGTTCCCCGAGAACCGCCCCCTGGCGCGATGGATCACCACGGCAGGCGAGCAGGTGCATTTCCAGGGTCTGCCTGCGCGCATCTGCTGGCTCGGCTACGGCGAGCGGGCGACAATGGGGAAGATATTCAACGACCTGGTTGCGCGCGGCGAGGTGAGCGCTCCGATCGTGATCGGAAGAGACCACCTTGACTGCGGCTCTGTGGCCTCCCCCAACCGGGAAACCGAGAAGATGATTGACGGGAGCGATGCGATCGCCGATTGGCCCATCCTCAACGCGCTGCTGAACGCCGTGGGTGGGGCGAGCTGGGTCAGCGTCCATCATGGCGGAGGCGTCGGCATCGGGCTGTCCCTGCACGCGGGCATGGTTGTCGTGGCCGACGGCACGCCGGGAGCCGCCGAGCGGCTCCAGCGGGTGCTGACATACGATCCGGGAATGGGCATCGTCCGCCACGCCGATGCCGGCTACGAGCGGGCCATCGACAACGCCAGGCGCTGGGGCGTGGCCATCCCGATGCTCAAGGACTGAACACACGTACGCCCATTATCCATTCTGCGAGGAGAACGACTATGCACGGTTTCGGACACGTCAGCATCCCGACGACCAACGTCAAGAAGTCGAAGAAGTTTTTCGGCGGAGTCTTCGGCTGGACATTCAGGGAAGGGGAGGGGATCAAATACACGCTCTTCCACGCCGGGACGCGCCCCAACGGCGGCTTCTATCCCGTGAAGAAGATGCCGAAGAAAGGGCAGGTGAATGTCTTCATCGAGGTGGAGGATATCGACGCGAAGCTGAAAGAGATCAAGAAGGCGAAGGGAAAGGTGCTGGTGAAGAAGACCAAGAGCGGCGGCATGGGATGGTTCGCCCAGTTCGCCACTCCCGACGGGTGTATGCTCTCGCTCTGGCAGGCGGCGCCTCACGAGCAGGCACCGACCGAAAAGCCGGCGCCGGCAGCATCCTGAAGTCGCGCGATGTCAGCCACGGGGAGCGGTCCGTTGCAGCGTGCCGGCCTCTGCGCGACATGCCGGCACGCTGACATCGTCAGCTCCTCGCGGGGAAGCGCGTTTCTCCTCTGCCTGCTTTCCCGCGCCGACCCGTCGTTCGCCCGGTACCCCCGCCTGCCCGTGCACAGGTGTGAGGGGTTTGTCCACCGTTCGTCATCGCCGCATGATGTGACATGAGACAGTTCCATGGCTAAGGTCAACGCCGACGAGGCGCGCAAAGCGATCGAGAAAGAGATCCGGTCATTTATCTCACCGTTCCGCGAGGTCGGTGAGGAGATGAAACAGGCGCGCGCTGCCGGAGGGCCCAGCGCCCCGGTGAAGCATGCGATGCGGCTCCCCCTTGTGGATCCCATCCGTTTCAGGCGGATCCTCGTCAGCTTGCTGAAGTTGCTGGTTGTCCTCGAGCTTGTCGGGGCCTTTGCCGAGGGGCTTTCGACGCAGCGCTGGGAACGGTTCGGCATTGACCTCGTGGTCGCGGGCACACTCTGGGTTCTCTGGGGCCGCATCACCGCCCTCGTCCGCGAGCAGAAGCGCTCGGCGCGCGCGAAGATCGAAGCGGGTGGGGATACGCTCTCCTTCTGGAACGCCGTGGTCTTCTCGATCCTCTGGACCGACGAGATTTACCAGGACATTCCGGCGGATCACCGGCGCCTTGTCGTCATCTCGTATTCGATGATTGCCCTGGGCCTGGTCGTGGCATTCCTCAACATTGGCGTCGGCCTCATGTCGCTGGTCGTTTCCGGCGCGCTGGTGCTCGGCGCGGTCAACCTTGTTGCGTGGCTTGTCTCGGTCGAGCGTGGCGAGAAGGAGGCGCTCAAGACTGAGATGCGCCTGGCCCGCGAGGTCCAGATGTCGCTCATGCCGACCAGCGATCCCGATGCCCCCGGCCTCGAGGTGGCGGGAGTCTCCATGCCGGCGATGGAAGTGGGGGGGGATCTCTTCGACTACTGCAGGCTGGGCGACCCGCCCGGGCCGTTCGCGGTGGCGGTCGTGGATGTCTCCGGAAAGGGCATGCACGCCGCAATGTCCGGCGTCTTCACCAGCGGTGCGTTCGCCACCGAAGCCCGCCAGTCGGTGTCGCCGGCACATATTATGTCCCGTCTGAACCGCTCGGTGCACGTGCACACGCGCAAGGGGCATTTTGTCGCGTTTCTTCTCGCAACCTACGATCCCCCCACCCGCACGCTGACGTTCGCGAACGCCGGGCAATCGAAGCCGCTGCTGTACACCGACGGCCGGTGTGAATGGCTGGACCCTGCAGGTGACCGGTTCCCGCTCGGCCTTCAACCGGACAGCACCTACGGCGATCGCTCTGTCCTCCTCAAGCCTGGTGACCTCGTTGTCTTCTGCACCGACGGGTGTGCCGACGCCATGAACGGCGTCCGTGAGATGTACGGTGCGGAGCGGATCGAGCGCCTTATTGCCCGCGAAGCTCCCGCCGGACCCGCCGCACGGGCGCTGGTGGATCGACTCCTGGCTGATATTCGCGCCTTCATGGGCGATGCCACACAGCACGACGACATGACGATCGTCGTCCTGAAGCCCCGCCTTTCATGATCCGACGGCTCCACGGGTTGGCCCTGGCGTGTGCATTTCTCGGCGCCGTCGCCATCGCCCAGGAGTACGGTGATTTCGATCTCCGGCTCGACGTGAATGTCGCATCGGCGGACGCATCGATCGAGCTGATGCGCGGCCTTGCGGGCAGCCCCACACGCATTGCTGAAATGCCGGGAAGCCGTCTGGCGCTCTCCACCACCTCCACGCTCGCTCAACAGCCACTCACGCTCACAGACCTGGAGCGGGCTCTCGAGGCGGCCAAGTTCAACCAGTCGCTTGGAGACGACATCTTCCGCCTCGCAGAGGCGAAGGAAAACGTCGCGGCGATGAGCGATCTCCTCGCCGAGCTCCGCCGGCGCAACTTTGCGCAGCGGGTTGTGACCACCGTGGCGCAGATCTTTCCGGCGGGCGTGCGCGTCAACACCACCGTGCCCGTGTACGTCGTCGCCTTCGGCTACCAGACTGTCGATGCCTATGTGCGCCGCGTGGTCTGGCGTGGCAACGTGCCGGCGTTCGTCGGCGAAGGGGAGGGAGAGGTGACGATTATCGTCAATCTCTCCAAGGCGATCTCGTACGGCCGCTCGACGGATGAGCGATTCGTCGGACTGTTGACGGTCGTCGCTCATGAAGTCTTTCACGCGGCGTTCGGGGTGTTCAAGGACGGCTCCCCCGGATGGCGCGAGTACTACGCAACCAACCAATCGTATTTCGATCAGCTTGTCGACCTGAGTCAGAACGAGGGCGTTGCGTATTACCTTACGATGATTCAGAGGACCGGCGGACGGTTCTCCGCGGAGGGGGAGCGGAGCATCAGGGCGGCCTTCGAGGAGTTCAATCGGAACGCGGAAGAGCTGTTGAATCCCAGCATCGACCGACGCCGTGCGTGGGATATCATCCGCCTCTCCAACTCCTCGTCTTTCTGGACCAACTACGGCGCGCTTGCGGGGATGGTCGTCGCGCGTCAGATTGATCAGACCCTCGGTCGTGCAGCTCTTTCGGAGACGTTGATCACCGGGCCGAACGCGTTCTTCAACAAGTACGTCGACCTCATGCAGCGGGACGGGTCATTACCGCAGCTTTCCCCCCGGATACTTCAGGCACTCGGGCGAAGATATTGAGCGGTTCCGCCGCTTGCTGTTCCTGAGGGCTTTTCGTATCTTTCCTCAGTTTTTCCAATGTTTTCCGCAGATTTGTTTTATCCGGGCCTGCAGGCGTGCAGTTCTGTTCCGTCCTCGCTCCCCGCCAGCACGCTCCCGAATTCCCTGGTTCACCGTGGATCTCTTCGTCAAAAATATCGCGCAGCTTGTGACGGTGGCCGCCGGCGGCGGGCGCGTCAAACGAGGGGCGGCGATGAACGACATCGGCCTCATGACCGGTGCAGGCGTTATCGTCCGTCGTGGGGTGATCGAATGGGTCGGGCCCATGGGGTCCGAGCCGGGCGTGGACGGTCTCCCCGAGTATGACGCTTCCGGCACGGTGGTCATGCCAGGGTTCGTTGATTCCCACACGCACATGGTGTTCGCCGGCGACCGGGCTGCGGAGTTCGGGATGCGCGTGCGCGGCGCCACGTACCAGGAGATCGCACAGCAGGGTGGCGGCATTCTCAATACGGTGCGGCAGGTGCGCGCGGCGACGAAGAAGGAGCTGAAGCGCGCGGCCTCGCGGAGACTCGCAGGCATGCTGCGGCACGGGACGACGACCGTGGAGATCAAGTCGGGCTATGGCCTCGACCCTTCGTCCGAAGCGAGAATGCTCGAGGCCATCAACGAGCTTGCGAGCGAGGAGATAACCACGATCGTTCCGACATTCATCGGCGCACACGCGATTCCGCCCGAGTATGCCGGACGGCAGTCAGACTACGTGGACCTCGTGGTCGGGACGATGATCCCGTACGTGGGGGAGAAGAAGCTGGCGCGCTTCTGCGACGTCTTCTGCGACTACGGCTACTTCTCGCTCGACGACACGGCGCGGATTCTTCGCGCGGCCCGGATCGCGGGGATGGAGCTGAAGCTGCATGCGGACGAGCTTGCGTCACTCGGCGGCGCCCGACTGGCTGCCGAACTCGGCGCCGTGTCCGTCGACCACCTCGAGCATATTCCTCCCAGCGACATCGACGCGCTGGCAGCGTCGGACACCGTTGCCACGGTGCTCCCGGGGGTGTCCTTCACCCTGAACCACGGCTACGCGCCCGCCCGCATGCTGATCGACCGCGGCGTGAGCGTTGCGATCGCGAGCGATTTCAACCCGGGATCCTGCATGTCGTACTCGATGCCTCTGATGATGACAATCGCCTGCACGCAGATGCGCATGACGCCGGAAGAAGCGATCACTGCATGCACGCTCAATGGTGCGGCGGCGCTGGGCATGTCGGATGCGGTCGGAAGCATCGAGGTCGGAAAGCGTGCGGACATGATCGTTCTCGATGTCCCCGAGTACAGGCACCTGGCCTATCATTTCGGGACGAATCACGTCCTGCGCACAATCAAGAACGGAATTCTGCTGGAGTTCTGAGGATGCCCATGCGTCAGATCGTCGAATGCGTACCGAATTTCAGCGAGGGCCGCGACCCCGGCGTCATCAAGAGGATTGCGGAAGCGATTACGGGCGTGCCCGGCGTCAAGTTCCTGAGCGCCGAACCGGACAGAGACTACAACCGCACGGTGGTGACGTTCGTCGGGGAGCCTGAGAACGTGCTCGAAGCAGCCTTCCGGGCGACGGCCCGCGCAGCGGAGTTGATCGACATGACCCGGCATGCAGGCGAGCATCCCCGTCTCGGCGCGACTGATGTCGTGCCGTTTGTTCCGGTCGCCGGCGTAACCATGGAGGATTGCGTCCTCCTCGCCCGGAGATACGGAGAGCGCGTCGCCGGCGAGCTCGGGATTCCGGTGTACCTGTATGAGGAAGCGGCCTCCCGCCCGGAGCGGAAGAACCTCGCGACCATCAGGAAGGGCGAATATGAAGGGCTGCAGGCGAAACTTGCGGACCCCGCCTGGGTTCCTGATTTCGGCCGGACCGACTTCAACGCCCGGTCCGGGGCCACGGTGACGGGAGCGCGTTCATTTCTGATTGCCTATAACGTGAACCTGAGCACGGCGGACGTTGCGGTTGCGTCGGAGATCGCCGCCCGCGTGCGCGAGAGTGGACGGGTGAAGAAGGACGACACGGGTGCCGCCGTGCTCGACGCGAACGGGAACAAGATCGTCATCCCCGGCACACTCCGGGCGGTGAAGGCGATGGGGGTTCTGCTCGAGGCGCACTCGATCGCACAGGTCTCCATGAACCTGGTGAACTTCACGGTCACGCCGCCGCACGCGGCATTTGAAGAGGTTGCGGCGCAGGCCCGCAGCCTGGGTGTGCAGGCCACGGGGAGCGAAATCGTAGGGTTGACGCCGCGCGAAGCCTTGCTGCAAGCCGGACGCCACTATGCCGCGGGCGCATCCAGGTCGGACGAGCAGCTGCTGGATCTGGCCATCGAGCGCCTCGGGCTCAGCCAGCTGGAACCGTTCGACCGGCGCAAGAAAATCATCGAGTACCAACTCTGATCGGAGACGATGTCCCATGCCCACCCGGAAAACATTGCCCGCATTTCTCGATGAACTCGCATCGTCCTCGCCCGCCCCGGGCGGCGGAAGTGTGGCTGCCCTGGCGGGCGCGCTCGGAGCAGGGCTCACCGCCATGGTGTGCAGCCTGACAATCGGAAAGAAGAAGTACGTTGAGGTCGAAGGGGAGATGAAGGCGGTCCTGGCCCAGGCTGAAGGCTTGCGGGCACAGTTCACTGAGCTGATCGATCGCGATACCGCCGCTTTCAACAAGGTCATGGAAGCGTTCGGACTTCCGAAGGAGACGGAACCCCAGAAGGCGCTGCGGGCAGCCGCCATCCGCGAAGCCACCAAGGAAGCGACGCTGGTTCCGCTCGAAGTGATGAAGCACTGCATCGACGCGCTCGCGCTGACGCAGCGCGTGGCCGAACAGGGAAACCCGAATGCCATCACCGATGTGGGGACCAGCGCGTTGATGCTGCATGCCGCGTGTTCTGCGGCCGCGCTGAACGTCAGGGTCAATCTGAAGTCGCTTCAGGATCCCGAATTCGTGGGCTGGAAGACGGACGAGGTGGATTCGATCCTGAAGACAAGCGCGATGATGCTCGAAGAGATTCAGTCGGCCGTTGATGCGAGGCTGACCGCGTCCTGACGACCCGGGGTCCCGGCGCCTCAGGACAACGCGAGCATGACGGCGGCGAGTGCCGTCACGGCCGCCGTCTCCGCCCGGAGCCGGCGGTCTCCCAGCCGGACCGGCGTACACCCGGCTGCAGACGCGAGCGCGATCTCCTCCTCCGTAAATCCCCCCTCGGGTCCGATGCAGATCACGATGGCCCGTCCGGCGCAGCCCGACAATGCTGCGCTCAACGGCAGCGATGCCCGTTCGTGGGGGATGAGCTTCAGCGCGTCCGGCGGTGCCTTCCCGAGAAAGACTCCGAAGTCCGCGGGCGCTTCGATCGCGGGGAGCACACATCGCCCGCACTGTTTCATCGCCGCCAGCGCGATTCCCGACCAGCGGTCCACTTTTGCGGCCGACCTGATGGCTCGTGCCGTGCGCAGCGGCACGATCTTCGCTGCGCCGAGCTCTGTCGCCTTCTCGACGACCACATCAAAGCGGCCGGGGTTTTTCAGCAGCGCAGGGGCGAGCGTCACCGACACCGCGAGCTCGTTCCTCCGGGGATGCCGCCCTTCGATGGCACACCGCACATCGTGCCGGGAGACGGACGAGATCACCGCGTCGTATGCCATACCGGCGCCGTCAACGACGGCAATACGATCCCCCGGCGCGGCCCGCAACACCCGCACCAGATGGCGGTGCTCGTCACCCACCAGGGTCAGCGTGCCGGCCTCGACACGCACAGGGTCGACGTAGAACGTTTCCATGCCTAGTGCCGTTCCATCAGAATCCCTGAACGGGCCCGGCCATCGTGTATAGTTGGAACGCGCACTGCGCTCCTTGTCGTGTAAAGTCAGATAATTGGCGGAGCACTAGATCGCCTTGCGCAGATCGAAAATGAACTCTCCCTGCCCCCGGTCATTGAAGGCGTAGCTGACACGAACCATGAGGGAGTACGGGAGGATGAGGTCCAGGCCGGCTCCGTATCCTGAGCGAAACGAGCTGAACGTCATCGATTCTCCTCGCACCCACGTCGTTCCCACATCACCGAACACTGTCAGGCCGAGACCGATGCGCCAGAACGCAAACTCCTTCGGGATGGGAAGGCCCTTCAGCTGCACGACCGTCGGGGACACGATCGGGATGCGGAATTCGGCGGATGTGAGGGCAACGTTCTCGCCCTCGAACACATCGCCGAAATATCCCCGGACGCGCTCCGCATATCCGAGGTATGCCAGGCCGTACAGGGGCACCTCGCCGCCAAAGACCAGCGAGCCGTACGCGCGCGCGACAAACGTGACGTCAAAGAAGATCGGCTCGTACCGGCGCAGGTCGACTCCGGCCCTCCCGTAGTTGACGTGCCCCTCTCCGAATCCCATCTTCATAAGGGAAAGGTCGGTGAAGGCTCCCCTGGAGGCGTACTCCGCCAGATCCCTCGTGTCGACCGTGTACTGCATCCCGAGCGTCAGGAAATGGTCGTGCCCGTCGGGCGACTGGGTGCGCCCTTCCTTGTATTCCGAAACGACGACGCTGGAGTACCCCAATCGGAGGCCGAGACGCTCCTCGAGGTTGAATCGCTTGCCAAAGGTGCCGAACGCGTCGTAGTGATTCTCGTCGAAGTTCCCGGCCGCGGCCGACGTTACGCTGCGGTTCCGGATGCGGGCATACGAGAGTGAGAACCCGAGATAGAAGCGGTGTTCGTGGTCGAAGAGCGGATCGAGGTACGACAGCGCGAACGCGGGGTCGTAGCCGAAGGCGAGGGAGAGGTAGAGCTTCTGGTTCCGTCCGCGGAGGTTGTTGTGGAGAAATCCCGCGCCGTAGTAGATCTTCTTCGGGTCGCCGTCACGGAAGCCGAGGATCAGGTGCGGGATGATATGCCAGCGCTCACGCACGATGACGTAGAGCGTCCGGGGCACGTTGACCGAGTCAAACTGCAGATCGACGCTCGTGAACAGTCCGAGGCTGTAAATGCGGTCGCGGTCGTAGGCCAGCTGGGCCGGCGACACCGGCGAACCCCGGCCCAGGCTCATCTCGTCGAGAATGACGTATGCCTCGGTCTTCTCGTTCCCGACGACGAGGACGGTGTCGATCGCGGGAACGCCGGGGATGCTCTGGGAGAAGGAAGGGCTGAAGAGCAACAAGACAGCCGCCGCTGCCGCGGCAAGGCGCATCGTCGTCATCGGGCGATGCGCCGGTGATCGGTCAGAACGGGGGATGTCATTCTTATGCCAGGCTCCTGAGGGCCTCGGCGGCCGCCGCCTGCTCGGCCTCCTTCTTGTTCTTTCCAACCCCTGTGCCCAGGCGCTCGTTGTTCACGATGACGTCCACGACGAACGTGCGGTCGTGGTCGGGGCCTTCCTCCCGGGAAATCGTGTAGCGCGGGGTTCCCAACCCTTTGGCCTGAACGTACTCGAGGAGCATGCTCTTGTAGTTGTCGTCGTCGGTGGCGACCGATCCGGCGCGCAGGGCGCTGATGACCTGCCGCTCGATGAACGCGCGGGCCGCACCGTATCCGCCGTCGAGATAGATGGCGGCGATGACCGCCTCGAACGTGTCAGCCAGGATCGTCTGGATCCCTTTGCCGACCGACTGGGCCGCGCTGTGGCTCATCCGGACAGACCGTGCAAGGTCGATCGAGTCTGCGTATGCCGTGAGGGCGCGCTTGTTCACGAGGCGGGACCGGATCTTGGTGAGTTCTCCCTCGTGGGCGCCGGGGAAGTGTGCGTAGAGGTACTCTGCGACGACAAGGTTGAGGACCGCGTCGCCCAGAAACTCCATGCGCTCGTTAGAGAGCGAAGTGTCCTGAGCCTGCTGGTGGAACGATCGGTGGAGCAGAGCCTGGTGAAGCAGGTCGGGGTTGCGGAAGGTGTAGCCGATGCAGCGCTCAGCCAGCTGGAGATGGCCGCCGGATGCGTCGGCCACACGCCGACCGTCGTCCGGGGCACCTGCGGGCTTTCTGAACAGCTGGGTCAGGAAGCGAGCCAGCCAGCTCATACACGATCATTCGCCCATAAATTTCTTGAAGAGCAACGACGCGTTGTGACCCCCGAATCCGAACGTGTTGCTCAGCGCATACCGGATGGTGCGGCGAACCGGCGCGTTGGGTGCATAGCTGAGATCGCACCCCGGATCGGGGAACTCATAATTGATGGTGGGGGGGGCGATGTCGTTTACGCACGCCAGAATCGATGCGATCGCTTCAACGCCGCCCGCGGCCCCGAGAAGGTGGCCGGTCATCGACTTCGTGGAGCTCACCACGACCTTGTGCGCATGGTCGCCGAAAACGGTCTTGATGGCCTGCGTCTCGCTGATATCGTTCAGCGGCGTTGACGTGCCGTGGGCATTGATGTAGTCCACGGCCTCAGGTGCGATGCCTCCATCCTTCAGCGCGCGGCGCATGGAGCGGACGGCGCCCTCGCCGCCTTCCGGTGGGGCCGTGATGTGGTGAGCATCCGCGGTGAACCCGATACCAACGAGCTCCGCGTAGATCCTGGCACCCCGTGCCTTCGCAAACTCCAGCTCCTCCAGGACCAGCGTCCCGCTGCCTTCTCCCATGACGAAGCCGTCGCGCTGTACATCGAACGGCCTGCTGGCCTTCTCCGGAGCGTCGTTCCTGGTGGAGAGGGCCTTCATGGAGTTGAAGCCGCCGAGGCCCATCGGCGTGATCGGGGCTTCCGATCCGCCGCAGACCATTGCGTCCGCGTCTCCGTACTGAATGCAGCGGAACGCATCCCCGATCGCATGCGAAGCCGTCGCACAGGCCGAGACCGTGGCGTAATTCGGCCCCTTGAACCCGTACTTGATCGAGATATTCCCGGCGGCAATGTCCGGAATCAGCATGGGGATAAAGAACGGGCTGATCCGCCGCGGTCCACCCCCCATGTAGTTCTGGAACTGTGTATCGTACGTCATCATCCCGCCTATCCCGGACCCGTACACGACCCCGATGCGGTCGGGGTCCGTCTCCCTGGACGAGAGGCCGGCGTCGGCGACTGCCATGTCCGACGATACGGTCGCATACTGGGCGAACGGATCCGACCTCTGGGCCGATTTCCGGTCCATATAGTCGGTGGCCTTGAACCCCTTCAGTTCACAGGCAAAGTGAGTGTCGTACAGAGCGGTGTCGAAGTACGTGACCGGCCCCGCACCGCTTTTCCCTGCAAGCAGGTTCGTCCAGAACTCGGCAGTGGTGAGCCCGATAGGGGTCAGCGCACCGAGTCCGGTCACAACGACTCTCCGTTTGTTGCTCATCGCGCTCCTGTGTTCCGGCTGGGAGAAGGTAGTTCGCCCGAGATACCGTCAGCCGTTCAGGCCGACTTGCCCTTGATATACCTTACGGCATCGCCGACGGTGCCGATCTTCTCGGCATCTTCGTCGGGGATCTGCAGATTGAATGCCTTCTCGAATTCCATCACAAGCTCGACGGTATCCAGAGAATCGGCCCCAAGGTCGTTGGTGAAGGAAGCTTCTGTGGTGATCTGGCTTTCCTCGACCCCCAGCTTGTTCATGATGATTTCTTTCACCTTCGCCTCAATATCGGCCATTGCAGTAACCTCCTGTTGGTGGGTTGATGAGTTGTCGTAAGCTCGCAAATTCAGCGCAGGGTACCACTACATGGTCATGCCGCCGTCAACGCGCACGGTCTGCCCGGTCACGTAATCCGAGTCCTTGGAAGCCAGGAATCTGACAACGGAAGCCACGTCTTCGGGGCGGGCGGTCCGCTTCAGGGGAATCATGTCGGTGAGGGCTTTCTTCTGCTCGGGGGTGAGAACCCCGGTCATATCTGTGTCTACATAGCCCGGAGCGACAACATTGACCTGAATATTGCGAGAACCAAGCTCTTTTGCAACAGATTTGGTGAACCCGATGATCCCGGCCTTGGATGCGGCGTAGTTTGTCTGGCCGGCGTTCCCCGTAATGCCCACAATCGATGAAATATTGATGATTTTTCCGGCACGCTGGGATATCATGGGCTTGATGGCCGCCTTCGTGAAATTGAACACGCCTTTCAGATTCGTCCCGATGACGCTGTCCCAGTCCTCTTCCGTCATTCTCAGAAGCAGCGTGTCCTTGGTGATCCCCGCGTTGTTCACCAGGATATCCAGCCGCCCGAACTGGGCGAGGACGGCATCAACCACGGCCGCCGCCTCCTTGAACGAGGTGGCATCGGATTGAAACCCGAGGACCGTGAACCCTCGCCCCGTGAGCTCGTCCCTGAACGCCTCCGCGGCGCCGGCCGAGGACCGGTAGGTGAAAGCGACGCGCGCCCCCGCCTCGGATAGCGCCTGGACAATGGCCTTTCCGATCCCGCGGGAGCCGCCGGTGACAATGGCGACCTTTCCCTCAAGAATGCCCATGTTTGCTCTCTCCCTGTGGGCTCTGATGCGAGGTGTAGTGGCTTTCCAGCATCCCGTACCCGTCGGCGCCGAGCAGGTGGATCAGCTCGTCCTTGCACGCGCGGAAGACGGGCATATGGAATTCGTCGGTGACCGTGCAGCATGGCTGCTCTTCCTGCAGCATGGGATCGAAGCTCACGACCCCTTCGGAAATCTCGATGGGGTAGAGGATGCAGTAGAGCGGCTTCAGCGCCCACCTTCCCATGCCCTCTTCCGTCGTCGCCAGCTGAATCGCGCAGCGGCCGTATTTGTCGAGGAAGGCACACTTCTCGTTGTGGACAGCCGTGCCCACGCACCGTCCCGACGCGAAATCGGGATCGGCTTCTTCCCCGGCGTCGAACCACAGTGCGGGATCGTGCACCTGGGTCTCGTCCATGTATCGCGCAATCATGTCCGCGTGCCTGAGGATGGCGTCACGCTCCGCGATATCTGCGCAGACCCCTCCGGAGCAGCACGTTGAGGTGCAACTGCACGGGCCGGAACCCTCCGGATAACCGGTCGTGAACAGCTCGTCTCCGATTGCGAGCCCCTTGACGCGGATGGGAGCTGTGGCGCTCATGCGGAACCCTTCTCCGTGCGCACGTCCACCAGCGTGTCACATCCATGCGTCGCGGCGGCCGGGACGGTCCGCTTGATCAGACCCTGCAGCACCTTCCCGGGTCCGAGCTCGACGAAGTCCGTGGCACCGTCGGCCGCCATGTTTCGGGCCGTTTCATCCCAGCGCACCGGGCTTGTGAGCTGGCGATACAGGAGGTCCCGGATCTCTTCGGCCGCACGGACCGGCTTCGCGGTCACGTTTGCATAGACCGGGATCCTGGCGTCGCGGAGGCTGACCCTGGCCAGCCCCTCCCGCAGCCCTTCTCCCGCGCTTGCCATCAGGGGGGAGTGGAACGCCCCGCTTACCACGAGTTCCTTCACGATCTTCGCTCCGGCCGACTTAGCGAGTTCCATCGCCTTGCGGACGCCCTCAACGGAGCCCGATATTACCACCTGCCCCGGCGAGTTGAAGTTCGCCGGCTGGACCACGCCTGCCGCCGATGCGGCGAGACAGACCTCGGTCAGGGCTTCGGGCGCCAGGCCGACGACGGCGGCCATGGTTCCGCGCTGCTCTTCTCCGGCCTGCTGCATGAGTTCGCCGCGCAGCCGGACGAGCCGGAGGGCGTCCTCGAACTCGATGACCCCTGCGACCACGAGCGCAGAGTATTCGCCGAGCGAGTGTCCCGCCGCCATGGACGGCGCGGCGCCCTTGCGGGCCCTCGCCACAACCATGCTGTGCAGGAAAATCGCGGGCTGGGTGTTTTTCGTTTGACGGAGCTCGTCCTCCGGGCCGTTCATGCAGATGGCGCTGAGCGGGACGCCCAGAATCCGGTCCGCCTGCTCGATCATCTCCCGCGCCGCGGGATCGCCTTCGGCGAAGTCCTTAAGCATCCCCACATACTGCGATCCCTGCCCCGGAAAGACGAACGCGACGGCTCCCATGTCACACCTCCCGGGCGTTCTCGGCGGTCCACTGCATCAGGATGGCGCCCCACGTAAATCCTGCCCCGAAGGCAGACATTACCACGTGCTGCCCCTTGCGCAGCTTGCCGGACTGCCACCACTCGGACAGGCAGAGGGGGATCGTCGCGGCCGTGGTGTTGCCGAAGCGGTCGATGTTGATCATGACCTTCGACCGGTCCAGCCCCATCCGTTCCGCCGTCGCGTCGATGATGCGGAGGTTCGCCTGGTGCGGGACAAGCCAGTCGACATCGGCGCCGGTCAGGTTGTTCCGCTCCATGATTTCGGCGGAGACGTCAGCCATCCCGACGACCGCAACTTTGAAGACCGCCTTGCCGTCCTGGAAGAGGTAGTGCATCTTCTTGTCGACGGTCTCGTGGGTCGGGGGGTTCAGGCTCCCCCCCCGCGCATGTGCAGCGCTCCCTCGCCCGAGCCGTCGCAGCGGACGATCTGGTCGAGGATGCCGCCTTCATCGGATTCATTCGGCTCCACGATGACGGCGGCGCCGGCATCTCCAAAGAGGATGCACGTGTTCCGGTCGGTGTAATCGGTAATGGAGCTCATCTTGTCGGCCCCGACAACCGCCACTTTCTGATAGGCCCCGCTTTCGACCAGCTTGGCCGCAGTCGTCAGGGCAAAGATGAATCCGGAGCAGGCGGCGGAGAGATCGAAGCCCCAGGCCTTTTTCGCGCCAACCTTGTGCTGGATGAGGCAGGCGGTGGAAGGGAAAAACATGTCAGGGGTAACGGTGGCGACGATGATCACGTCGAGCTCGGCGGCCGCGATGCCGCGGTTCCGGAGCGCGGCCTTGAGCGCCCCCGCTCCCAGGTCGGACGTCGCGCCATTGTCCAGAATCCGGCGTTCCGTGATCCCCGTGCGGGTGCGGATCCATTCGTCGTTTGTGTCGACCATCTTCTCGAGGTCGGCATTGGAGAGGATCCGGTCAGGAACGTAGTGGCCGACCGCAGTGATCGTGGCGTTTCGCTTAGGCATG
Organism: uncultured Ignavibacteria bacterium; assembly: GCA_963701735.1. GTDB lineage: Bacteria > Bacteroidota > Ignavibacteria > UBA10030 > UBA6906 > CAWABB01. Next base: position 112,451 of record CAVPBI010000019.1, read on the forward strand.
CTGGGTCTTGATTGCTTCTTGAATATTCGCGGGTAGGCGCCGGGCGACCATCTCCTCGGCGCGGAAAATCATGTTCTTGATGGCCTTGGGCGTCGAACCCCCGTGGCCGATAATCGAGACACCCTTGACTCCGAGCACCGGAACGCCTCCGTATTCCTGGTAGTCCAGCTCTTTCATGACGGACCGGAGGCTGTTGCGCGCCACAAGCCCGACGAGCTTGCCCTTGAGGCTGCGTGCCGCGAGTTCGGCAAACCGCGACTTGAGGAAGCCCGGGATGCTCTCCCCGAATTTCAGCAGGACGTTCCCGACGAATCCGTCGCACACGACGACATCCACCACTCCGGTCAACACGTCCCGGCCCTCGACATTGCCGGTGAAGTTGAGGGAGCTGGAGGCAAGGCGCGTGTACGCTTCCTGAGTGACCTCGCCCCCTTTTGATTTCTCCTCGCCGATGTTCAGCAGTCCGACGCGCGGGTTCGGACGGCCCTGCATCGTTGTCATGAAGACGGAGCCCATGACGCCGAACTCGAACAGGTGGTCGGGCCGGCAATCCACGTTGGCGCCGGCGTCCAGCAGCAGGCACGGCTTCACGGCCGTCGGGATCAGCGTCCCGATGGTCGGCCGGCCGACGCCGTCCAGGCGTCCGAGCACGAGGGTTGAGGCGGAAAACACCGCTCCGGTGTTGCCGGCACTGACGAACGCGTGCGCCGACCCGTCGCGCACCATTCCCAGGCCGACGCCGATCGATGAGTCACGCTTGGATTTGAGGGCCGCGGTGGGGGCGTCGTCCATCGTGATGACTTCGCTCGCGTGGACGATTGTGCACCCGGCGGGGCAGGGGTGTCCTGTGAGCTCGGCTTCGATGGCGTCGCGTCGCCCGACGAGCGCGATCCCGAACCGTCCCCCGGCTTCCCGAAGCGCGTCGATGGCTCCGGCCACCACGTTCGCGGGAGCGTGGTCGCCGCCCATCGCATCAACGGCAACAACGGTGTATGAGTCCTGTGACGGCACGAAGGTGCGGCCTCACGGATGGGGGGAGGGCAGCGGTACGGGGTGGAAGCTCAGCTTCCCCTGGGGACGAGCACGGTCCGGCCGTTATAGTACCCGCAGCTCGGGCAGGCGCGGTGAGGCAGTTTCTTCGCGTGGCAGTTGGGACACTCCCCGGCCGGCGGCACCGTGGCCTTGTAGTGCGTGCGGCGCTTGCGCCCGCGCGTTTTCGAATGGCGACGTTTCGGATTCGGCATGAGTCCCTACTCCTCGGACAATGTTCTGTTCTTCAATACTTCGCGCAGACCTGCGAGGGGAGATTCCCCCGGCGCATCGGTGCAGCGGCACGCTTCGCGATTGAGATCCGCTCCGCACCCGGGGCACAGGCCCCGGCATTCCTCGCGGCACAGCAGCTTGAACGGCACCGCGAGCAGGAGGGTCTGCCGGACGTCCTCGGACAGGTCAATGACAGCCATGCTCGGGCTCACCACCTGCACCTCGGAGGGGTCCAGCGGAGTGGTGTCCGCCCCATCCCACACGTACAGCATGCGATAGGAGGGAGTCAGCGCGAGGTCGAACTCCGCCACGCAGCGGTCACAGACAAACTGGCCCCCGGTCCGGACCCTGGCCTCGAGTGAAATCTCCGTTGCGGTGCGCTCCAGAACCGCATCGACATCCACTTCCTGCGTGAATTTCTCGCCGAGCGACAGCTGGGCGGCAGGCACGCGGAACGAAAACCGATGCACGCCCTGGGAAAGTCCGGCGACCTGGATCTTCATCGGTGCACTGTCAGGATATCCGAGAACGATGGAACGGGGGCGCATAGCCCCCGTTCGTTACTCTAGAATATAGAAATATACCCAAAAATGGCCCCAGAGTCAAGCCTGGGGGCTGGCGCCCCGGAGAGAGCCGTTGGCGGGAAGGGTGGGTCAGGTGGTCGGCGTACGCTCGACTTCGAGATGCTCCAGAAGGTTTGTCTGCACATATTCGACCGTCTCGGCGAGGGCATCGCGAAACTTCTCGAAATCCTCCTTGTACAGGAAGATTTTGTGCTTCTCGTAGTCAGTCTCGCCGACGCGCTTGCTTTCGGTGATCGTGATGTAGAAGTCCTTCTCGGACTTCGTCGACTTTACATCGAAGAAGTAGGTGCGCTTCCCCGCCCTGACCCGCTTTGTGAAGATCTCGTCTTTGTAGCCGTTGGTGGTATCCCCTGTCTCCAAGGTTCGCACCCTCCTTCCAGGCTGTATGGTTGATGGAGCGTACTGATGGTGGTATGGTGTGTACGCAATTCGTGTCGGGATTCAGCGGCGGACTACGGCGACCTTTCCGGTCCCCACCTGCTGTCCGTCCTCCGAGTATCCGATGACAAGATAGACGCCCGAGGCGACATCCTCGCCGTTTGCGTTCTTGCCGTCCCAGAATCCGACCCGCCCGCCCGGCGTCGGGAGATCGGCGATCACTCTGCCGTCCACAGAAAGGATCCGGAGGCGCGAACCTTGAACAAGTCCATCCACCGTCACGGGCTGAGTGCTCGGCACCAGGAACGGGTTGGGATAGACAAGCAGCTCGCCGAACGAACTCACCGGCGCCGCTGCGGAGGTCGTGAGGCTTGCCAGCCCGACGGGCGTTCCGAAGAAGATGGTTCCGGTCCGTTGGTCCACGGCGATGGAGAGCACCCGGTTATCCATCAGCTGGCCGGACGTGTTCTCGGTCGTGTACGACGCGACGACCTGCGTCCCGTCGCCCGACAGGAGTACCGCGCCCTCGTTGGTTCCGACCCATTTCTGGTTGAGCGCGTCGACCGCGATGCTGTTGATGGTCTGGCCGTTGAGCGGCTTGTACGATGCGATGCCCCCTGCCCGCTCGGGGTTGCTGGGATCAAGGACGATCGCAATGCCGCGCGACGTGCCGATCCAGAGGTCATTGTCCCGATCCACGACGATCGTGCGGACGTCGTCGCTCGGCAACCCGTCCTGGGCCGTGAGATGAAATGCGACTGTGCTGTCGAGTGTTCCCCGGTTTCCGAAGGAGACTACGCCCTTGACGGACGCGTCGCCGACGACCGCCCAGAGATTGTCGAATGCGTCAACGGCAAGCGCCCGGTCGATGGCCACCTGATCGGAATTCAACTGGGTGAGGGTTGTGCCCCCGAGAAAGGCGGGGAGTGTCCGCCAGGAACCGTCGGACTGCCTGACGGCGAGCACGTGATTGTTCGCCGGCCGGAAGACGGTGGTCCATCGATTCCCCTGCCCGTCGCATGCGACGTTGCTGCACACGACGTAGTTCGGGTTGTTGGGGAGCCCCACCATGCCCACGTTCGTGTTGTAGACTTCGGAGGAGGCGACAGTATCGGTGCCGGGCGGGATATGTGCGATGCCGGAGCCCCATGAGCTGGCCCACATGGATCCGTCACAGTCGGCCGACATCCGGTAGTAATCGTTTGTGGGCTGGGACCCCTGCCTGATTGTGAATGCGGTCCATCGCGATCCGTCGAACCGGAAGAACCCCGTGCCGTTCACCGTACCTGATCCACCCCAGAGAGCGCTGGCCGGATCGACGGCGAGGCCGACGAACGTGTTTCCGTTGGGACCCGGGGGGAGTGTCGGCGTCCAATCCGGGGGCGAGGGGCGCAGAACGCCTCCGCCCAAAGATGCGACGATCGGAGCCCCGTCGGTGCCGAAGGCGACCGCCGTTCCCGCATAGGGAACCGGGCCGGACACCGGCGTCAATGCTTCTTGCGCATCGAGCAGAAATACCAGGCCGTCTGCACCGCAGACAACCAGTGCCTCCGCCGACCCTGCGATGTCAATCATCGGCACGCTGGCGAGCAGACCCACGCCCGTCCACGACGCACCATCGTACCGGTAGAGCCCTGAGGAGGTCCCGCAGTAGAGCGTGTTGTTGAAGACAGCCAGGGCGCGCGGAACGGAACCCGCCGGGCCGACCTGCTGCAGGGCCCATGACTCGGGAGGAAGCAGATTGGGAAGGCTCAGGCTCGCCCGGGCAAGCGTATGCATTGTCTGACCGTCTGAGAGCGCGACCCAGATATCGCCGCCAAACACGACGGCGCTGAGCGCAGCGACCCGGACGTTGGGAGAAATCGTCCCGAACCGGGTGTAGGTGTCTCCAAACTCGAATCGCGTGGTCCGGAAGACGCTGAGGCCAAAGTCGGTGCAGATCAGGACCGAGTCGCCGGTCATGACCAGTTCGTTGATGCGCTTGTTGGTCTGCGAGGCGATGGCGATGTCGCGGATGATGATGACGCTGTTCTCGGGGGTGAGCACATGCAGAAGCCCGCCGCCGGTTCCGGTCCAGACGTTCGCGTTATTGTCGATCCCCACGGCCGTGAGGTCAATGCTCTGCAGCCCCTCGGCGCTGGTGAATTGACGGAAGGTGTTGTCGGAAGGGTTCCAGCGGAACAGTCCGCCGGACGTTGATGCGACGACTTCGGTGGCGGTGGCGGCGACGTCGGTCGCGTTCTTCATGGAGGTGTAGTTCCTCCACTGGCCGACCCCCTCAGCCACGGCAATCTCCGTCGCGAGGCACACTGCCACCGCGCACACCAACGCGCGACCCGTCATAATCGTCTTCCCTGCCGTGCCTCTGGTGTTCTACTTGGTCGCGCGGCGCTTTCCTGACAGCTGACCCACGACCTGGGCGAGTTCGATAGCGCTCAGTGCCGCATCCCAACCCTTGTTGCCCGCTTTCGCTCCCGCGCGCTCGAGGGCCTGCTCCAGCGTATCGGTGGTGAGAATGCCGAAGGCGCACGGGACGCCCGTTTCCATGGCGACCTGGGCGACGCCCTTGGACACTTCGGCGGCGATATAGTCGAAATGAGGGGTGTCGCCGCGGACGACGCATCCCAGGCAGATGACGGCGTCGACCCCGCCGCTGCGGGCGAGCGGGAGCGCCACCTGCGGGATCTCGAACGACCCGGGGCAGTGAACGACCGTGACCTTCTCGAGGTCTGCCCCGTGCCGGCGGAGGCAATCCAGAGCGCCGTCCAGCAGCCGGCCCGTGACGAGCGAGTTGAAGCGGCTGACAACAATGCCGAACGAGCGGCCGGCCGCGTCCAGGTGTCCTTCGATCTGTTTTGTCATGCGATCATTCTCCCTGCGGATGCGTCCGCCTGCGGACGGTCGAACAACCGTCGCCGCATGGCGGCAACCGATGATTCGGGGATGGTGCTGGTCCCGAGGCGCACGGGGCCGTGCTTGTTCGAGCCGTGAAAATCCGATCCACCGCTGGTCAACAGAAAGTACTCGGCTGCAATCCCCGCGTAGTATGCTGCCCGCTCCGGCGTGTGACAGGGATGGACGGTTTCAATGCCGTCCACTCCATCGGCGATCAGCGTCTTGAGCATGTCGTCGGTCACGCTCGCGCCCGGATGCGCGATGAACGAGAGCCCGCCCGCCACGGCGATCAAAACGACTGCGTCCCGTGGCGTCATCTTCGCATGCCGCTCGTATGCGGGCCGGCCTGCGCCGATGTACTTCAGGAAGGCTTCATGATAGGACTGGGTCAGCCCGAGTTCGACCATCGCATGCGCAATGTGTGGTCGTCCGATGGAACCGTGACCAGCCTGGTCAAGAACGGCCTCGAAGGGGAGAGGAACGTTGAGGGCGTTCAGTCGTCCGACGATTCGCTCGGCGCGGAGGAGGCGTTCCCTCCGCAGGACCTTGAGGTGAGCCTGGACTCCGTCGTGCGTGTGGTCGATGAAATAACCCAGGATGTGGACATCCTGGCCATCCAACGACGTGCTGAGCTCGACGCCGGGAATCACCGCGACCTCACAGTCCCGCCCCGCCATGATCGCCTCGTCAAGGGCGGCTGTGGAGTCGTGATCCGTGATGCTGATGGTGGTGAGACCGGCCCGTCGGGCGTGCCCGACTATCGCTCGCGCGGAGAAGGCTCCGTCGGAATGGGTGGTGTGGATGTGAAGATCTGCCCTACCCTCCATATACCGCCGGCGCACATGAAAGAACAGCGTACCGCCTACAGATATCGGCTCTTGAACTTCTCGTAGTCATTGATGAGAAGCTTCCCCCTCTCGATTTCGATGTGGCCCTCGCGAATGAACGCGTGGATCATGCGGGAAATGGTTTCGCGCGAGGTTCCCGCCATGTTAGCGAGATCCTGCTGGAGGGGGAGTTCGTCGATTTCAACCCGGCCTTTGCGGATCCTTCCGATGTCGTCCGCGAGCTGCAGGACCACGTTCGCGACGCGTCCCGCGGCGTCCTTGAGCGACAGGCTTTTGATCTGTGCGTCCGCTTTCCGCAGACGCATGGTGAGCTCTTTGAGCAGGGCGATCGCAACCGAGGGGAAGTCGTGCAGAAGTTTCAGGAAATCCCGGCGGTGGATCATGAAGAGCTCGGATTTCTGAATGGCCACCACGCTCGCGGAGCGTGCCAGCCCGTCCAGAATCGCCATCTCGCCGAAGAAATCGGCCTCGCCGAGGATGGAGAGAATCACCTCGCGGCCGTCGTCATCCATCCTCACAATCTTCACCTTGCCGGCAATGATCACAAACAACGCTGCTCCGGCTTCCTCCTCCAGGAGGATGATGCTGCCTTTCTTGTACTTCTTCCGGATGCCTACTCGTGCGATAGTTTCCAGATCCATCGGCTCGAGGTCCGATAGGATAGGAACATTCCGGAGGAATTCGATCTCGTCCTTCGGGGTAGAGGTCGGGCTGCCGTCGTTCACTGTCGGGCCGTCGAAGAGTGAGCAGTCAGGTTGAATCAGAAGTGGGGAAATATAGCAGGTCCCCGTTTGAAAGTCAAGAAACGCATGATAATCCAAGGGGTTACGGGTGACCATGTGCCGGTCCGCTGCCCGGTCAGCGCCGCGCTCGGCCAATGCCTTCCTCTCAGGGTAGCAGGAGATGTCGAAATGGTCGGTCGACTGGACCTGCTTACCAGGCGGTTCCGTTCCGGACAACGGTCACCAGGAAGATGGCAATCAGCGTCAGGGCCGCAACCGCGAGGGCGATTTTGTGTTCTCGCGTCATGTGTCGGCGAGCGCTTTCTTGAGCCGGTCGATCGCGGTCACGGGCATCGGGTCGACGCCGTGAGCGGCGGCGAGATAGAGGCTGACCCAGTCCGCCAGCTGCACGAGCGAGAACATGCGGGCGAGCCTGCCGACACCCTGGCTCCAGACTTCAGTGATCCGCCCTGTGTACGGGAGCAGGAGGGAGCGCGTGACGTCGATGCGCGTCTGGACCCGGGGATGGTCTTCAATGTCGCGCAGGAAGATAACCTGCATCTCTTTCATGGCGTCGGTCAGGACCTGCCATCCGACGATCTCGTTGTGATTCATCTCCGGGAGGATGTGACTGAAGGCAAGAGTTTTCGCGTTTTCTTCGAGCTGCCCGCGCCAGCGGGTGGCGACCGGCTCGAGGAGGTCTGCGGCGGCGTAGATGATGCCGACACGGCGGTTCAGCATCTCCGCGATTGCGGCGGCAGGATTCCCTTCGGACGCCGGGTCGGAGAAGGCTTTCGCCTGCGCGCGGAGGAGGGCGACGGTCTCGCTGATCTCGCGCGCGCGTGACGGGACGAACCCCATGCGCGTGAGAGCGAGCAGAAGCGGGAAGAACGAGTAGCCGAGCGCGCCGCGTGGAGGAAGCCCCCCGGGGATCCGGATGAGCGGAGTCCGGTGCCGCGCCGCCAGCCTGGAGGTCGTGCCGCCCGAGGAGATGCAGAGGATTTTCGCCCCGCGGCGTTCGGCCGCGCGGTGAGCGGCGTTCGTCTCCTCCGTGTTGCCGGAGTAGCTCGAGACGAGCACCAGCGTTCCGCGTCCTACAAACGCGGGGAGCGTGTAGTGCCTGTTCACGATCATCGGCACGTCGAGCTTCCCTGCGAGATACGACCTGAGGAGGTCGCCGGCGATGGCCGATCCCCCGAGGCCGGTCAGCACGATCGAGGTGATCCCGCGCGGGGGCCCGGGAAGACGGACAGCCCTGCCGATCGCGAGCGCCTCCTCGACCTGCGCGGGGAACCGAACGAGGATGTCGTACATGCCGGATGGGTCTACTGCGCGGACGTCATCGAGAGTCATGGCTGTCTCAGTCTATGTCAATGGGGAGTTCGGGAATGAGTTTCCGGGTCGTCCGGGCGAGAAACGTTCGGATTTCCTCGTCCGTCTCCAGGGTGAGCGCGCGGTCCGCCACCCGGCGCGCGTCCTTCGAGCGGACGGACCGGATGATCTTCTTGATTTCCGGCAGCGTTGTCGGAACCGTGCTGAATTCGTCAAGCCCGAGACCCACCAGCAGGATGGTGGCCAGGGGGTCGCCGGCCATCTCGCCGCACATGCCGACCCAGACGTTCCGCCGGTGTCCGGCGTCGATGATCGCCTTGACGGTGCGGAGGACCGCCGGGTTGAACTGCTGGTAGAGATCCGCCACCGCCGCGTTGTCGCGGTCCACCGCCAGAAGATACTGGATCAGGTCGTTGGTGCCGATGCTCAGGAAGTCAACCTCCGCCGCGATGGCGTCCGCCATGATGGCGGCGGCGGGGACTTCGATCATGACGCCGATCTTCATCTCCTCGTCGAACGGAACGCCCCGGGACCGCAGGTCCGCCTTGGCGGCTTCGAGCTGCGCGCGGGCGCGACGGACTTCCGTGACGGTGGAGACCATGGGGAACATGATGCGCACGTTTCGCCTCGTGCTGGCGCGCAGGAGCGCCCGCAGCTGGGCCTGGAAGATCTCGGGCTGGTCGAGGAGGATCCGGATGCCGCGCCAGCCAAGGAACGGGTTCTCTTCCGCCTGTGCGTCGGGCATCACCTTGTCGCCGCCGACATCGAAGGTCCTGAAGATCACGGGATGAGGATACATCCCTTCGGCGACGAGTTTGTAGACTTCGACCTGTTCCTCCTCCGAGGGGTATTGCGCACGGCCGATGATCTGGCTCTCGGTACGGTAGAGCCCGACCCCGGCGGCGCCCTGAGTGCGGGCGAACTCGACCTCTTCGGGGAACTCGAGGTTCGCGGAAAGCTCGATGAGGCGGTGATCGGCGGTCTCGGCGACGAGGCCGGCGATCGCCGTCAGCCGCTCGTCGAATTCCCGGAACCTCGCCGCCTTTCGCTGCAGGTGCTGGAGCGTCTCTTCCGACGGATTGATGAACAGCAGGCCGGAATAGCCGTCGATGGCGACCTGGTCGCCCGGCCGCACCTGGCGCGTCGCGTTCCTGAGGCCGACGACGGCGGGGATCTTCAGGGACCGGGAGAGGATGGCCGCGTGCGAGGTCGTCCCGCCCAGGTCAGTCGCGTACCCGAGGATCTGGTTCCTGCTGAAGATCACCGTGTCGGCCGGTGTGAGGTTCTCGGAGATGATGACGCTTTCGCCATCGAGGCGGGAGAAGAGCTTCTGATCCTGGATGTTCCGGACGATGCGGTGCATGACGTCTTCGACATCCTGCGCGCGTTCGTGCATGTATTCGTCCGGTGCTGCGAGCATCATCCGTTTGTAGCGGGTGATTTCATCCCAGACGACATACTCGGCGTTGCGGAGCTCCTCTTTGATGCGGCGCTCGATCGCACCGATCAGCACCGCGTCGTTGAGGATCATGATCTGGGCTTCGAAGATTCCGGCCCCTTCGGTCCCGAGTTTCTGCTCCGCGAAGGCGTGGATCTTTTGCAGCTCCTTTTCGGCCCGGGCCATGGAAGTCTTCAGGCGCTCGAGCTCCGCCGGCACGTCGGGGGCCGTGATGTGCCGCATCTGCACCTGCGGCACGGTGCGTGCGTACAGGTACGCCGGTCCGACGGCGATTCCCGGAGCTGCGGGGATCCCCTTCATGACCGTTTCCTGTGGCTGGCCAGCGTCTGTCGTCATGGCTCGTCGAATCCGCGTTCGAACAGATCGATCACCGCTTCTGCGGCCGCCTCCTCGTCGGGACCTTCGAACCGGAGCATCAGGCTCGAACCCTGTTCGGCCGCAAGCGTCATGACCCCGATGATGCTCTTCCCGTTGATCTCCATCTCATCCTTGCAGATGGTGAACTCCGCCGCGAAGCGCGCCGCCGTCTTGACGATGGCTGCCGCGGGGCGGGTGTGCAGGCCCGCTCGGTTGCGAATGGTGACCTCGCGCTCGATCATTCAAGGACCGGGTCAGGACGCCCGCTTCACCAGTTGCTCCGCCATCCAGCGCAAGGCTTCGCGGGCTGGGGAAGGCCGGAGCTCGTCCAGGGAGGTCAGCGCCCGCCTGGTGTTGACGCGCACCAGCCGCTCGGTGTCCCGCAGGACGCCGGTGCGGCGGTAGATGTCGGTGACGCGACGTACGACCACCTGCCTGGGCAACCGGCCCCTGCCGGCGCGCCCGCCGGTCTTCAGAATGGACCGGAGCACCCGGAGGTCCTCGCCCCGTGCCCGCTCCAGCGCCGTCAGGAGGAGATACGTACGCTTCCCCTCTATTATGTCGCCACCGATCGGCTTCCCAAGCCGCTTCTGGTCGGCGATCACATCGAGAAGATCATCCTGGAGCTGGAATGCGCGCCCCAGGTAGTGCCCAAAGCTGCGCAGCGTGCCCAAGTCTTTTTGACGGCCGCCGCCGAGCACTCCCCCCATTTCACACGCCAGCGAGAGCAGGCACCCGGTCTTCAATTCGATCATAGCGAAGTAGTCGCGCACGCGCACGTTTTCCCGGCGCTCAAACTCGAGGTCCATCGCCTGGCCTTCGCACACTTCCAGAAGGCCGCGAGTGAATGACGACGAAAGTCTGGACAGAACGCGCGGGTCGGATCTCAACAGCAGGTCGTATGCATGCCCGAGAAGGATGTCGCCGACCAGGAGCGCGGTGTTCAGGTCCCACGCAACGTGGACGGTGGGCCGGCCCCTGCGCGACCTGGCCCTGTCCATGATGTCGTCGTGCACGAGCGTGAAGTTGTGCATGAGTTCGATGGCGGCGCCGGCATTCACCGCGGCCTCCGGCTTTCCCCCGACTGCTTCGCACGACAGCTGGACGAGCGTCGAACGGACGCGCTTCCCGCCCCCCGCCATCACGTAACGGGACGCTGTACGGAGATCGCCCGGCCGACCCGAGCGGAGGTACTGGGCCAGCCTGCGGTCGACCATCGACCGGAGTCGTGTGAGCCGTTCGTTATGCTGAACGTCGATGGGCGTCACGGCCGGAGTTCCACAAGTGGAGCGTGTTGCAGCTCGCCCGTCGTTCGGGACCCTGTCAGGAACATTGCGCTGCGAAGCTCCTGGCTCCAGTCTGCCAGGAGCGCGCGCACTCCTCTGACGCCGCCGCGGGCAAGCGCCTTCAAGATGGGGCGAGCCGACGCTGCGAGGTCCGCGCCGAGGGCCACGGACTTCGCGATATCCATCCCTGATGAAATGCCGCCGGACGCGATGACCGTCAGATCAGGCTGCCGGCTCCGGAGCGCGGCAACATCCTTCACGGCGGTGGCCGTCGGTATGCCCCAGTCCCAGAAGGTTTCTTTGCGGCGCCGCGCGCTCGTGCGAAGGATCTCCACCCCGGCCCAGCTCGTTCCACCGGCCCCTGCGACGTCGATAATCCTGACACCCGTGTCCAGGAGCCGTCGGGCGACGTCCCGCGAGATGCCCGCCCCGATCTCCTTCACCACGACGGGGATAGGGAGCTCGCGGACGAGGAGTCCTATGCCGCGGAGCACCCCCCGGAAAGCGGGAGAGCCCTCCGGTTGGAGCAGTTCCTGGAGCGGGTTGAGATGGACCGCAAACGCGTCCGCCCGGACCAACTCGGCCAGGCGCGCAACAGGGGCCGCCGACCTCAATGCTGCCACTTCTGCGGCGCCGATATTGCCGATGATCGGGATATCCCGCGCGACCTCGCGCACCACGCTGAACGTCCGGTGGAACGTCGTGTCTTCCAGCGCCTGGCGCTGGCTTCCCACCCCCATCCCGATGCCTGCCTCCGCGCATACCTCGGCAAGATGCCTGTTGATGCGCAACGCTTCCCTGTACCCGCCCGTCATCCCCGAGACAAGAAGCGGAAGGGCGAGACGGCGTCCAAGGAAACGCACCGATGTATCGACCTCCTCGAGGTTGATCTCGGGGAGGGCATTGTGGACGAACCGGAGCCGTTCGAGGCCTGTGGTTGTCGTCCGGAAACCCACATCTTCCTGCAACGTCAGATCGACGTGCTCCTGCTTGCGGGATGATGTGGTGCGCGGACGGGTACGCTTGCGCATGCTGAGAGGCGAGGGGATGAATTGCGCGGGCAGTATAACCATTTCACCCCAGAGAAGCAACGCGCCCGCACCTGAGACGTCCGTCACAACGTGTGACCCCTGGCACATGCGCGGCGCCACATTCCTTGATTATCGCGGGACAGTTTGGTAGGTTGAATGCACCTTTACTTACCTGGAAATTCGATTCATGCGCGCCATAATCCCAGTTGCAGGCATCGGAACACGCCTGCGTCCCCACACCCATACGGTGCCGAAGGTCCTCCTGAATGTCGCCGGAAAGCCGATCCTGGGGCACATCCTCGAAAAGATCATCCGTGAGGGGGTGACCGAGGCGACGATCGTGGTCGGTCACATGAGCGAGAAGATCCGCGATTACGTGTCCGCGGCGTTCCCGGGGTTCCGGGTGGATTACGTGGAACAGGAAGAACAGCTCGGGCTGGGCCACGCCATCCATGTGGCCAGAGGGACCATGGGCAAGGAGCCCGTGCTGATCATCCTTGGCGACACGATCTTCGACGTGGACCTGACCCCGGTCATGCGCGGGACGGTGAGCGCGATTGGCGTGAAAACGGTTGAGGATCCCCGGCGGTTCGGCGTTGCGGAAACCCAGAACGGCCGGATCCTCCGGCTGATCGAAAAGCCGGAGAGGCCCACGAGCAACCTTGCGCTGGTCGGCCTCTATTGGATCGTCAATACACCGCTCCTGCTCTCCACACTCGACGCGATGGTGAAGAACGATATCCGGACGAAGAACGAGTACCAGCTCACCGACGCGCTGCAGATGATGATCGACCGCGGCGAGGCGATGACCACGTTCCCGGTCGAAGGCTGGTACGACTGCGGCAAGCCGGAGACACTGCTCTCCACCAACCGGGTGCTGCTCGAGCGCGGATCGACGTACCGGCCCATCGACGGCGTGGTGGTTGTGGAGCCCGTGTACATCTCGCCTACCGCGACCATCGGCAACTCGATCATTGGCCCCAATACGACCGTGGCGGATTATGCAGTCGTGACCGACTCGCTTGTTCGCAATTCTATCATCGGCGAGCACGCGCAGGTGACCTCGACACTCCTCGACAATTCGATCGTCGGCAACGCGTCGATTCTCGTCGGACGATACAACCGGTTCAACGTCGGCGATTCATCCCAGATTGAGTTTTCATAGTCTCGTATTCTCAGCACAGCACGAAAGGCGTCGTATGTCGTATCTGTTCACCTCTGAATCCGTGTCCGAAGGGCATCCCGACAAGGTCTGCGACCAGATTTCCGATGCAGTCCTCGACGCCCTGCTGAAGCAGGACAAGCACTCCCGGGTGGCCTGCGAATCGTTCGTGACCACCGGTCTGGCCATGGTCGGGGGAGAGATCACCACCCACGGGTACATCGAGGTTCAGGACATCGTCCGGAAAGTCATTGAGGATATCGGCTACACGAAGGCCGAGTACCGCTTCGATGCCTACTCCTGCTCGGTCCTGTCGAGCATTCACTCGCAGTCGCCCGACATCGCGCGCGGCGTGGACACGGGAGGGGCCGGGGACCAGGGCATGATGTTCGGGTACGCGACGGCGGAGACGCCCGAGTATATGCCGATGGCGATTCAGTATGCGCACAAGCTCGTGAAGCGCCTTGCTGAGATCCGCAAGCGCCAGCCGAAGCTGATGCCGTACCTGCGGCCTGACGCGAAGTCGCAGGTGACCATCGAGTACCACGGCCGCAGGCCGGTGCGCGTGCACACGGTCGTCATCTCAACGCAGCATGACCCCGGCGTCTCGCAGAAGAAGATCCGCGAGGACGTTATCCGCCACGTCATCAACAACGTGATCCCGCCCGACCTCCGCGACAAGCGCATGATCGTCCACGTCAATCCCACCGGCCGGTTCGAGATCGGCGGCCCCCACGGGGACACGGGACTGACGGGACGGAAGATTATCGTCGACACCTACGGCGGCCGCGCGCCGCACGGCGGCGGGGCGTTCTCCGGGAAGGATCCCTCCAAGGTGGACCGGAGCGCTGCGTACGCGGCCCGGCACGTCGCCAAGAACATCGTGGCCTCCGGCCTTGCCGACGAGTGCCTGATGCAGGTCGCGTATGCGATCGGCGTCGCTGACCCGGTCTCGATCCACGTCAACACCTTCGGGACGGGCCGTATTCCGGACTCGGAGCTCGAGCGCGTGGTGGCCAAAGAAGTCGATATGACCCCGCGCGGCATCATCCGCCGCCTGAAGCTGCTGCGGCCGATCTACCAGAAGACCGCGGCGTACGGACACTTCGGACGCGACGACAAGGACTTCACCTGGGAGCATCTCGACCTGGTGAAGACCCTGCAGCGCGCGATCCGCTGACATCGCATCGACACAGCACCACTCACTTCATAACAGACAGGGCGTATGCATTCACAATCAGGGGTGTACAAGGTCGCTGACCTCGGCCTTGCAACGGAAGGGCACAAGCTTATCGAATGGGCGGAATCCCGCATGCCCGTGCTGATGGCCCTCCGGAAGCAGTACGGGAAGACCAAGCCGTTCAAGGGGTACCGGATCGCCGGCTGCCTCCACGTCACGAAGGAGACCGCCGTGCTGGTGAAGACCTTCGTGGACGCGGGCGCGACGGTGAGCTGGAGCGGCTGCAACCCGCTCTCCACCAACGATGCGGTGGCGGCGGCGCTTGCCGACGAAGGAGTGTCGATCTACGCCTGGCACGGCATGAACGTCAAGGATTTCTACTGGTGCATCGAGCAGACCCTGCGCATGAAGCCGAACCTCACGCTCGACGACGGCGCGGACCTGATCTTCACGATTCACAAGAAGTACAAGAAGCTCGCGGACACGGACGTGATCGGCGGGACCGAGGAGACGACCACCGGCGTGCATCGCCTGCGCGCGATGGCGGCCGACGGCGCCCTGCGCTATCCGGTTATCGCGGTGAATGACGCCGAGACGAAGTGGGACTTCGACAACGTATACGGTACCGGGCAGTCCACCCTTGACGGCATTCTGCGCGCGACGAGCGTCCTCCTCGCGGGGAAGAACGTCGTCGTTGCGGGCTTCGGCCACTGCGGCCGCGGCGTCGCGCTCCGGGCCAAGGGCCTGGGCTCCAACGTGATCGTCACGGAAGTGAAGGCGACCGCCGCGCTGAAGGCGACCCTCGAGGGGTACCGCGTCATGCCGATGAACGAGGCCGCGAAGGTGGGCGATGTGTTTGTGACAGCCACCGGCGTGAAGGACGTCGTCGTGCGCCGGCATTTCCGGTCGATGAAAAGCGGCGCGATCGTCTGCAACACCGGCCACTATGACTGCGAGCTGAACCTGAACGACCTTGCCACTCTGACGAAGAGCAAGCGCGAAATCAGGCCGAACAACGAAGAGTACACGCTCAAGAACGGGCGGCAGATCTTCGTGCTGGCGCAGGGCCGCCTGGTGAACCTCGCCGCAGCGGAAGGTCATCCGTCGGAAGTGATGGACATGTCCTTCGCCAATCAGTTCCAGTCCCAGTTGCGGCTGGTGGAGCTGCACAAGAAGGGCATTCGGCTCGAGAACGCCGTGCACGATATCCCGGCCGAACAGGATCAGGAGATCGCCAGGCTGAAGCTCCACACGCAGGGCGTAGACATCGACGCGCTCACACGCGAGCAGAAGGCGTACATGGACGACTACAGCTCGGGAACCTGAGCGGGCGGCAGGCAGGGAAGAGGCAAGAAGCAAGAGGTCGGATATGGGGAATGAAAAAGGCTCCGGTGTCGGAGCCTTTTTCGCTTCATACCCGGCGGTCCGCCGGGTCTGCAATCGGAACGATGCCGCGGGTTCCCGCCCGGATGAGCGTTGCATGCCCGCTACTTTTCCAGCACCCGCTTGATGGATGACATGAGGTATTCGAGGCTGAACGGCTTGGTGATGTACTCGTCCGCGCCGAGCTTGAGGCTTTCGGTGGCGATCGAAAAGCCCACCCTGCCCGTCAGCATGATGACTCTGCACTTCAAGGCCTTCTCCTTCCAGAACCTCAGGACATCGATCCCGGACTTCTCGGGCATGTTGATGTCCAGCAGCATCAGGTCATACACGCCACCGCCCAGCTTCTCGATTGCGGAAGCCCCGTCCCTGGCTTCGTCGAGCTGATACCCCGCACCCTCGAGCTGACTCTTCACAAGCACACGAAGTGCGTCATCATCATCGACCACAAGAATCCGCGCCTGGCTCATGCCGTCAATCCTTCTGTGTGCGCTGCAGAATAGGGAAAGTCTCGAAGAAAATCAACCTGGGGTGTAGTAGAGGGAGGGAGGGGGGCGGGCGGATCGGGGGAATGGGAGGGATGGTAGACGAAGCGATTCAGGGGGATGCGCAATGTGCCTCATCGGGACGCTGCTCGCGGCCTGTGCCTTGCAGCTTCACCTCCCCGCGGGCCGCTCGATCGATGCCAGGCGCGTGCTCCTGCGGGAGTCGTTCGAGATGTCGGGTGGCGCGCTCCTCCCGGATGGGTGGTCGTCATCGCATTCGCGGTTCCTGTTGTGGCCTGATTTTGTTGCTGCTGGTGGGGCACCCGCGCGCGGCGATCACGCCGCGGTGGCAGACAACGTCACAGGCGATGCGTGGCTCATGAGCCCGCCGATTGCTCCGGCAGGCTGCGCCGGCATGGAGGTGCGGTGCCGCGTGCGGATCTCCGACGCCGAAGACGCCGGCATCCTCCTGGAAGTGTCGCCCGGCCAGAACGCGCCGAGATTCTTCGCTGTCCGGCTCCCGCTGAAGGCGGGGAGCTACACCGGCCATCGCGTCGCGGTCGATGTGGGGGGGTGGACGGCATCGCCGGTTGCGGTGCGATGGTGCGTCCAGACCGGCCCCGGATCCGGCCGGTCTCCGTACGCATCGATGAGGTGACGGTGCTGGGTGTGAATGACCGGGAATGGGCGGGCCATGTCAACGCGGAGTCCGACACGGCATCTCCGGGGAGCATCGTCGTCAACGAAATCATGTACGCTCCCAGGTCGGGCGAACCGGAATGGATTGAACTCATGAACGCCGGCCCGGGCCCGGTGCATATCGGGGGGTGGACGATCTCCGACGCTTCCGGCACCCGCTCGAGCCCGTTGCCCGCAGTCGTTGTGCCCGCCGGCGGGAGCGTCGTCGTGACGCGCGACCTTCAGCAGTTCGCGCTGTCGCGCGGGGCGCCTCCATGCGATGCGGTTGCCCCGGGGAGCATGCCATCGCTGAACAACGGGGGCGATGCCGTGATTGTCCGCTCGGCCGGTGGAGTGACGATCGACAGCGTCGCGTACGCTCCCGTCTGGGGAGGCGCAGCAGGCATGTCGCTGGAGCGTCGGGACCCCTGCGTGCCGCCTGAAGGGGAGAAACTGGGGGGAATGTGAGGACTCCTCGGGGGCCACGCCGTGCGCAGTGAATTCGATCGCGATTCTCCCTGTGGACGTGAGCGTGTCGCTCCGGCCTGAATACCGCGTCCCGTACGGAACTGTCGCGTTGCTTGGCGCGTCCCTGAAGAACTCGGTCGCGAGCCTGTGCGGGATTGCGTGGTCCGGTGGTTCATCGATGCGAACCGGGATGCGGTCCCTGACGGGCGAGGAGGAGGTCGTCGTCCGCCGGGAACCGGGGCCGATACTCCCGGGTGATTCCTGCACAGTAACAGGGGAGTGGACGGGCGCCCGCCCGGGCGTGCATCAGCTCATCGTGAGGGCGGATGTTGGCGCTGATGGGCGGCCGGGGAACAACCTCGCACGGGCTTCCGTGATCGTGGGCCAGCAGCCGGGATGCGTGGTGATCAATGAAATCATGTACCAGCCACTGCCGGGGGAGCCGGAGTACGTCGAGCTGGCAACGGCAAGCATCCCCATCGAGATCGACGGATGGTCCCTTCACCTTGGCATCAGGGACGATGGAAAGCCCGAGAAGTCGCTTGTACTGGAGGGCGCGGGCGCGCAGTATGTCGTCGTCGCGTCAGACTCTTCGATACTCGCGAGGTTCGGCCGACTGCATGATCCGTCGGGACAGGCCCGACTTCTCGTTGCAGGCGCCGCGCTCGGCTTGAGCAACAGCGGAGAGACGATCAGGCTCGTGGATCCCTCCGGAGGGACGGTCGATAGTGTAGCGTACGAACCCGACTGGCACGATCCGGCATTCACAGACGTGAGCGGCCGCTCACTCGAGAAGATCCGTCCGGACCTCACTGGAACCGCACGGCAGAGTTGGAGTACGTCCGTGGTCCCGGAGGGTGGAACGCCCGGCATGCAGAACAGCATCGTGGCGCCTGTGGGGCGATACGCTTCGGTGCTGCACGTAGTGCCGAATCCGTTTTCGCCGGACGGCGACGGAAGGGAGGACCACGCCGTTGTCAGCTATCGCCTCGCGGCGGACGCAGGGTACACGATCGTCCGCATCTTTGATGTGTCCGGACGATTGATCAGAACGCTCATGGAGCGGGAGCGCGGAGGATATGAGGGCGAGACTGTGTGGGACGGCCGCGACGATCTGTCGAGGCGCGTCAGGATGGGGATGTACATTCTCCACCTCGATGCATTTGACGGATCCGGGACACTGGCGGCGACTGCGAGGACGGTGGTCGTGGTTGCGGGCCGGCTGTGAGCGTGGCGGCGGGCCCGCGGCCAGCCGAGCCTGCAATCACTGCAGCAGCCGCTCCATGTCGTCGCGCACCAGCCTGAATGTCTTCCACTCGCTCATCTCCCGCGCCCCGATCTTCCGGTAGAAATTGATCGCAAGCGCGTTCCAGTCAAGAACCGTCCACTCCATGCGCCCGCACCCGCGCCGGTGCGCTTCCGCGACGAGCGTCCGGAAGAACCTCATGCCAATGTCCGCCCCTGCGGTGGTCCGGCAGGACAAAGATGTCCTCCAGATAGAGCGTCGGCAGGGCGAGGAAGCTCGAGTAGGTCTCGAACACCAGTGCGTATCCGACCGGAAGGCCGTCCAGGAGGGCGAGGTACGCTTCGATCCTCGGCGGGGTTGAAAACATGTCCCGGATGAGGCGGGTCCGTGCCCCCGCGTCGGGGGGTGTCAGATGCTCGTACTCCGCCAATTTTTCAATGAGACGCAGGAGGGCCTCGCCGTCGGCGGGAATCGCCCGCCGGATGACGAGGGACGCAATGGCAGTGGAGCCGGGCGCGGCGGCGTCCCGGTTTGGCAACTCTTCAGGCGATTTTGTATTTTGTATGTCCATACGTTACCATCTGTCAGAGGATCTGATCATGGCGAAACTGTACGTCTCCAACAAAGACGAATCCGCGCGGCTCTTCAAGAGCGATCTCCTTGAACCGTTCAGCCACGTTCACTGGTCCGTGCCGATCATCCTGTACGTTCCCGTCGTGGCCTTCTTCCTCTATCGTGCTTCGCAGACTCCGGACATCACGGCCGCGAGCGGGACGCTGATCTTTCTTGCCGGCCTTTTTATCTGGACGCTGACGGAGTACCTGCTGCACCGGTTCGTGTTCCATTACGAGCCGAGCTCGAGCTGGGGAAAGTGGCTGCACTTCATGATGCACGGCGTCCATCACGACTATCCGAACGATTCCAAGCGGCTGGTCATGCCGCCCGCCGTGAGTATCCCGCTCGCCGCGCTCTTCTACGGACTGTTCTATCTGGTGATCGGGCCGACGTTCGTGCCCCCCTTCTTTGCGGGGTTCATTCTTGGCTATATCTGCTACGACAGCATCCACTACGCCACGCACCATGCGCCGATGAAGTCCAAGATGGCGCAGTGGGTGAAGCATCACCACGTCCGGCATCACTACAGGGACGACAAGAAAGGGTACGGCGTCAGCAGCCCGTTGTGGGATTACGTGTTCGGAACCATGGATAACGGACCGGACACGAAACAGTCCGGCGCCTGAGTCCTGATCTGCCGCTGTGAGACGCCCCCGGGAGGCACCGCTGCCGGGGGCGTCGCCGTTTTCGGACTCGCCGTCAGCAGATCCTGGGCAGCTGCTCTCCGGTGAGCATGTCGACGACCCGCATGCCGCCGATGTTCGTCTGCATCGTCACGACGCCCGGGTGTTCCGACGTTACCTCTCCGATATCGACTGCCTCCAGCCCGAGCGGATCCGCCTGCATTGCCGCCAGAACCCTTGAGGCATCATCGGCGGGGACGATCGCCAGCACTTTTCCTTCGTTCGCCACGTAGAGTGGGTCAAGCCCCAGCAGTTCGCACGCGCCATGGACTTCAGCGGCCGTGGGGATGCGATCCTCGCGCAGGACGATGCCGACCTTCGACGATTGTGCGAGCTCGTTCAGGGCGCTGGCGATACCACCCCGCGTCGGGTCGCGCATCACGCGCACCGAAGGCGCGGCCCGGAGGATCGCCTCTGCGAGCCGGTGGAGCGGGGCCGTGTCGCTCTTGATCGTCGTTCCGAACTCCAGCCCCTCCCTGACGGAGAGGATCGCAATGCCGTGTTCTGCGATCCGTCCGCTCAGAAGGACGCGGTCGCCTGGCTTGAGCGCATCCGGGCGCATCGACACTCCCGGCGGGATCAGCCCGATGCCTGTCGTCGTGATGAAGATTCCGTCGCCCTTCCCCCTCTCGACCACCTTGGTATCGCCGGTGACGATCTGGACACCCGCGGCTGCTGCTGCGGCGCTCATCGACCTGACGATATCCCACAGCCGTTCCATCGGCAATCCTTCCTCGATGATCAGGGCGGCTGCGAGGTAGAGCGGCTGCGCGCCGCACATCGCCAGGTCGTTCACCGTGCCGTTCACCGCAAGCATCCCGATGTCGCCACCCGGGAAGACGATCGGGCTCACGACATGGGCGTCGGTCGTGAATGCGATCCGCGCGCCTTCGATCGGGAGCGTTGCCCCGTCGTGCAGCGCGTCCAAGCGCGGGATTGCTGAACTGCGGCTGAAACATCGACTGGATGAGATGCTGCGTCAGCTTTCCGCCGCCGCCATGTGCGAGGAGGACGGCAGGGTACCGGCTGATCGGGACCGGACAGACCGGGCCCGAAGCGAGGTCGGCGTGGTCGTCGCTGCTCATAGGTTCACCGTTCCTTCCGCGCGCGCCCGGAGGGTGTTCTGGACTTCCTGCGCGTGGATGTCGTGCCGGCGGGTTTTCCGACGGTGGATGTCGTTGAAGCGGATTTCATGGCGGTGGCCTTCCGGACGGCGAGGTCCTTACGCAAGGATGCCCTCGCCATCGCCGTGATAGCACGGGCGAGCGACTTCTGCAGCTCTCGCCGGCTGGTGGCGAGGATACGGACCGCGAGGAGGCCTGCGTTTCGCGCATTGCCTATCGCGACCGTGGCGACCGGAATCCCGGCAGGCATCTGGGCGATCGAGAGAAGGGAGTCCAACCCGTCGAGCGAAGCCGTACGAATCGGAACGCCGATGACTGGAAGCGAGGTGTACGACGCCGCCATGCCAGGCAGATGGGCGGCCCCGCCTGCGCCCGCGATGATGACGCGAATGCCGCGGCGCTGCGCCGAGGAAGCGTACCCTGCCATCGTGCGGGGCGTCCGATGGGCCGAGGTGACGCGCACTTCGTACGGGACCCCGAATTCCTCGAGGACTGCTGCCGCTTCTTTCATCGTGGGAAGATCCGAATCGCTCCCCATGATGATGCCAACCAGGGGTTTCAATGCCATGGGCTTACACGAGAAGTGATTGTTCGACGCGAAGGGCCCGTTTTAGCAATGAGGCATGCCGCAGGCCGAGAACGGTGATGTGCCCCATCTTCCGCCCCTCGCGCGTGTGTTCCTTGCCGTACAGATGAAGGTGGATCTCCGGGTCCGAGAGCGCTGACGGCGGCGGTGATGCGATCGAGGCACCCGCCCGCTTGCCGAGCAGGTTCACCATCACAGCCGCGGGAGCGACCATCGCAGCCGAGCCGAGCGGAAGCCCGCACACCGCCCTGATGTGGTTCTCGAACTGGGAGGTGGCGCAGGCCTCTATCGTATAGTGTCCCGAGTTGTGAGGACGCGGAGCCATTTCGTTGACCAGGATCTCGCCGTCCTCCGTGAGGAACATCTCCACCCCGAAGAGGCCGGTGCCATGCACCGCACGGACCGACTCGATGGCGATCTCCTCGGCACGCTCACGGTGGCGTCTGTCGATGCGCGCCGGAGCGAGCACGGTATGACAGACATGATTCCGCTGTATCGTCTGCACGACCGGATACGCGACCGTGTCCCGCTCCGTCCGCGCCACCATCACCGCGAGCTCCATCCTGAACCGCACGAATTTCTCCGCGAGCATGTGGGCGTGCCGGGCCGTCAGGCGCCCGACTCCCTCGTGGAGTTCCCGTCCCGTGCGGACTGTAACGTTTCCATGCCCGTCGTACCCCATCTTCCGCGACTTCAGCAGCAGCGGGAAGTGCAGTTGTGCAGCTGCTTGCTCGGCCTCCCGCACCGAGTCCACCCCCACGAAGGCGGGGACGGGAATGCCGTTTTCCGCAAGCGCACGCTTCTGGAGCAGCTTGTCCTGAATCAGCGCGATGGTCGTCGAGGACGGCACGACCAGCACTCCGAGGCGCTCAAAGGTTTCGAGCCGGTGCGAGTCCACGAACTCGTTTTCCAGCGTGATTACGTCGCACTGTCGGGCGAACGACGCAACGGTCTCTTCGTCCGTGACCCAGCCGGCGACGGAGTGAGGCGTAACGCGGCCGGCAGGCGAATGTGGGTCCCTGTCAAGGATTGCGACATCGAACCCGAATCTGTATGCGGCGTAGGCGGACATTCTGGCCAGCTGCCCGCCGCCGATGATCCCGACGCAGAAGCGGCGCTTTGGCCGCTGAATATGGACTGTTTCGTGTTCCACTGCGCGCCGTTCCAACAACCCTGTTTAGCTGCCCGGTGTCGCCCCACCGGTGAGGGATGCGAGCGGCCCCACCCGTCGGTGCTGGTAGTATGCCGCGCACGCTCCCTCGGAGGAAACCATGGGGGCTCCGAGCGGATGCTCGGGCGTGCATTCGCGGCCAAACGCTGCGCACTCGTGCGGTTTGCGGATGCCCTGCAGGATGTCGCCCGCGATGCACAGCGGGGATTCTCTCGTCGAGATATGCCCGACGTCGAAGAGCCGTTCGGCGTCGTACTGCGCGAACTCCGGGCGGAGACGATATCCGCTCCGCGGAATCGCGCCGACGCCGCGCCAGGTGCGGTCGCTGACCTCGAAGACTTTCTCGATCAGCCTGCGGGCCGGGACGTTCCCTTCGCGCTTCACAGCCCGCGTGTACTGATTCTCCACCTCGGATCGGCCCGACTCGAGCTGGCGGACCGTCATCGCGATGCCCTGGAGAATGTCGAGCGGCTCGAATCCCGTTACGACGATCGGAACCCGATACATCTCTGCTATGGGGATGTACTCTTCATATCCCATCACCGTGCAGACGTGTCCTGCGGCCAGGAACCCCTGGACCCGATTGGTTGGCGACGAGAGGATCGCGTGCATGGCAGGCGGCACAAGGACGTGGGAGCAGAGGATGGAGAAGTTTGTCAGGCCGAGTCTGCGGGCCTCCCAGACTGCCATCGCGTTTGCCGGCGCCGTCGTCTCGAACCCCACGGCGAAGAAGACCACGCGCTTGCCGGGATTGCGCTGCGCAAGCGTTACGGCGTCGAGCGGCGAGTAGACGATCCGCACGCTCCCGTGTTCGGCCTTCACGGAGAGCAGGTCCTTCTGCGAGCCGGGGACGCGGAGCATATCGCCGAACGATACGAGGATGACGTCCGTGGTGGAGGCGATGGTGATCGCCTTATCGATAAGCTCCAGGGGCGTGACGCAGACCGGGCAGCCCGGCCCGTGCACGAGCGTGATGTCGTCGGGGAGGAGCGCTTCGAGGCCGTACTTGACGATGGTGTGTGTCTGACCGCCGCAGATCTCCATGATGACCCAGGGGCGCGTGGTCTGCGAGCGGAGCCGGGCCGCCAGCCCGCGCGCGGCGTCGCCGTTCCTGAACTCGTCGAGGTACCGCACGGGTCAGGCCCCGCTGGGCTGTCTGGGAGGGGGTCCCGGGGGCTCTTCAGGGCCGGGCCTGCCGGGGCCGTCCGGGCCGGGCTCCTCCGGGTCAAGTTCGCGCGCGAGCTCACCGGCCTCGCGGATGACGCGCAGAGTTTCGAGGGCCTCCTCCTCGTCCATCTTGCTGATGGCGAAACCGACATGGACGATCACATATTCCCCGGGACGCACCTCAGGCATCCACTCGAGGCAGACGTCCTTCTCGACGCCCGAGAAGCTGACGCGCCCCATCAGTGGCGTAGCGCCGGTCTGGATCGAAAGGACCTTCCCTGGTATTGCGAGGCACATACTCTCTCTCCCTCTCCTGTGATGCTTCCGTCCTGTGTCAATCGCGGCGCTGCGCCCTGACAACTGCGTAGATCTGGCCCAGCGAGATCCCTCCATCGTTTGGAGGTACGCGCTGGTGCCAGTACGGCGTGAACCCTTCGGCGCGGAGTCGGTTGATTGCCCGCTCGGTGAGGTACGCGTTCTGGAAGCACCCTCCCGAGAGGACCACGCGCGGCTCGCCGATCCGCTTCGCGACATCGACGATGACTTCGGCCATCGTATTGTGAAACCGCCCCGATATTTCAGGGATCGGGATCCCATGCTGCAGGTCGCCGAGGAGTTCCAGGATCATCGGTCCCCAATCGACCAGCTGCGGTCGTGCGGCGTCTGTCGCCGGCACAATCGCGAATGGATATCGCGCGTCGGTTGTTGTTCCGCCGAGCGCAAACTCCAGCTCCATCGCCCCCTGTCCCTCGAACGTGCTCCGCATGCAGATCCCGAGGAGGGCAGAGACCGCGTCGAAGATTCTCCCGGCGCTCGACGTCAGCGGGGACTGAAACCCTCGCGCGAGCATCTGCATCAGGACCCGGCGTTCTTCCGCGGTGAAGCTCGCGAGAAACGGGAGGCCGTCCCGCCTGAGCGCCCCGGCGCCCTCAAGTTCGACAAGCAACCCCAGCGCCGTGCGGCGAGGCTCCCGCACCGAAGCATCCCCGCCGGGAAGCCGGAACGTCCGGAACGCCGCGACCCGCGTCCAGGCCCGATCGTCAGTCAGCAGGAATTCCCCGCCCCACACCGTCCCGTCGGGGCCGTATCCCGTTCCGTCCCACGATACGCCGAGAACCTGTCCGTCCAGCTGGTTCTCTGCCATGCACGCGGCAACGTGGGCGTAGTGGTGCTGGACGCCGATGACAGGAAGCCCGGTGGCGTGGGCGTGGGTGGTCGAAAGATAATCGGGGTGGAGGTCAGATACAATCTGCGCCGGCGCCACCGCGTACAGCTCCTGGAGGCTCTTTGATTCGGCGTGAAACGCCTCGATGGACTGCGGGGTGTCCAGGTCGCCAAGATGCTGGCTGATGAAGACGCTCCGGTTCCGCGAGACGGCGACGGTGCTCTTCAGGTGCGCGCCGACCGCGAGCATGTCCGGTGTCTCCCGCGGAAGAAGGACCGGCAGGGGGGCAAATCCGCGGGCCCGCCGCAGAACCATTTCCCGGCCGAGGATAACCCTCACGATGGAGTCGTCGACATGTCTGAGGATGGGGCGGTTGTGGACCAGGAAACCGTCGGCGAGATCTCCGAGCCGGTTCAGCGCCTCGCGCTCGTCGATGCAGAGCGGTTCGTCGGAACGGTTGCCGCTTGTCGCAACGATGGCGCGGGCGAGATCGCGCATCATGATGTGATGCAGGGGCGCCGAGGGGAGCATGATCCCCAGGTACGGATTGCGCGGGGCGACGCCTGGAGCGATCTCCTCCCTGTGGTCGTTGCGCCGGGCCAGCAGGATAGGGGCCTGTGGCGATCGGAGGACCCGCTCTTCCACGTCGCCGATCCGGCAGAGCCGTCGCGCCTCCTCGATGTCCTGCACCATGACTGCGAACGGCTTCTCCTCACGGCGCTTCCGGGCGCGGAGTGCGGCGACGGCGGGTTCATTGCGGGCGTCGACCATCAGATGAAAACCGCCGATCCCCTTCGTGGCGACAATGCGGCCGTCTCTGATCATATCGACCGCCTCGCGAACAGCCTGGTCGTGCTCGGCGACCTTCCGGCCGGCGCGGTCCCAGAGCTCCACGTGCGGTCCGCAGATCGGACAGGCGTTCGGCTGGGCGTGGAACCGCCGGTCGGCGGGCGTGTCGTATTCGCGGCGGCAGTCCGGGCACATCCTGAAGCCGGCCATCGTCGTATGCGGGCGGTCGTACGGCAGCCGTCGAACGATGCTGTAGCGCGGCCCGCAGTGGGTGCAGTTGATGAACGGGTACCGGTAACGCCGGTCGGCGGGTGTAAACAGCTCCGCCAGGCACTCGGGGCAGGTGGCGAGGTCCGGCAGAACCACTGCCGAAGGGACGCCGTCGTCGCGGCTCTGCAGGATGTCGAACGTGGTGTATCCGGCCGGATCCAGGAGGGAGTGGTCCATCGTCTGGATCCAGGAATGTGCGGGCCGATCGGTGTCGAGGCGTGAGAGGAATGATGCGAGGGTGTCCGGCTCGCCTTCGGCCTCGATGCGCACGCCGCCGGCGCTGTTCCGAATCCATCCGCGGATGCCGAGCTCGCCGGCGAGGCGGTACACGAAGGGGCGGAATCCGACCCCCTGGACTGCCCCGTGGATGATGATGTGTGCGCGTTGCTTCACACGACGCCAGATGAAAAAGAGCGTGGGAGAACTCGCGGGATCACGCCCGCGGGGGACGCGGCTGCTGTTCGCTCAGTTCAGAGCGAAACCAGTCGACGCACTCGACCACCCGACGGGCGGTGAGTGGAGAAAGCGCTTCCCCGAGCTCGAACGACACCGCGGGGATGGTCACCAGGATGGTCCTTTCGGGGACCGTCCCGTAGACCGATTCGCTGAGCTGGAGCAACTGCTCGGGCGAGGCCGCGTGCGTCACCGGTGCGCTGGAGTGCGTTGTCGCGTCGACCGGCAGCACGCGCAGCGATTGCCAGTCCGTTTGCGCGGATGCGTCCAGGAAGACGACATGCCGGTGGCGCGAGATGTTCTCCGCGAGCTCGGGCGTGAGTTGCGGGACCACGACGACCTCGACGTCGGGCATTGCCGTGCGGATCAGCTCGGCCGCGCGGACGCCCGCTCCGTCGTCGCTGCGAAGCGTGTTGCCGTATCCGATAACGAGCGAGCTGCTCATCTGCGGACGTCCGTGTGGAGGCTGGCGTCGGCGTTCAGGATCTGCACGTGCAGCGCCATTCTCCCGGCGGCGTGTGTGGAGCACGAGAGACACGGGTCGAACATGCGGATCCCTGCTTCGATGCGGTTGAGGACCCCCTCTGTGATCGGGGAGCCGTCGATGTAGCGCGCGGCGATCTGGTTGATCGTGCGGTTCATCGCCAGGTTGTTCTGTCCGGTCGCGATCAACATGTTCACCTTCTGCAGCACGCCGTCGTCGTTCACCCAGTAGTGATGGAACAGCGTGCCGCGCGGGGCCTCGCTGGCGCCCACTCCCTCCGGGCGGTTGATCATTGCATTGGCGCGGATGTGGGTCCCGAGGATCGTTGGGTCCGACAGCAGCTGTTCGATCTTCTCGATGCAGAAGAGGAGCTCGATGAGGCGCGCATGATGGTAATAAAATGAATTCGTGACCATCTCGCCATCCCCGGCGAGAGCTTTGAACGCCTTGCGTTCCTCTTCCGCCAGGGGCGTGTCGATGTGGTCACAGATGTTGACGCGCGCGAGCGGGCCGACCCTGTACATTCCCTTCGGGTAGCCGTCGGGGCGGTAGTAGGGGAATTTCAGGTACGACCACGGTTCCGTGTGTTCGGCGAAGAATTCGCGGTAGCGCCTCGGGTCGACGTGGTCCTCGAGGATGTTCCCTCCGCTGTCGGCGATGCGGAGTCCGCCCCCGTAGTATTCGAGGCCGCCGTCCGGGGAGACGAGGCCGACGAAGAGCGAGCGGAATGTACCGAAATGGGGGATGGCATCGCGGAACCCCTCCTCGAATGTCCGGAGAATCTCGAGCGCGATCTGTGCCGTTTCCCGGGCCTCCGGGATCCACGCGAGGAGATGGTTGCGTTTCTCCGCCTCGAGCGGTTCCCGGACGCCGCCGGCCACCGCCCAGGGGGTGTGGATGCGTCTGCCGCCCAGGATCTCGATGATCTCCTGGCCGAACTTCCGCAGCCTGATGCCGCGGCGGACCAGGTCCCTGTGCCCGGCCATGAGGCCGAACACGTTGCGGGTGGCCGCGGGCGCGTCGAACCCGAGGAGCAGGTCGGGCGACGAGAGATGGAAGAAGCTCAGGGCGTGGGATTGCACCCACTGCCCGAGCGTCAGCAGGCGGCGGAGCTGCTCGGCGGTCCCGGGGATCTCGACCGCAAAGATGTCGTCGCCGGCTTTGGCCGACGTGATGAGGTGGCTCGACGGGCAGATCCCGCAGATCCTGGAGGTGATGCCGGGCATTTCCCACAACAGCCGCCCCTCGCAGAACTTCTCGAAGCCGCGGAACTCGTTCACGTGGAACCGGGTCTCTTCGACCGCACCGTTCTCGTCGAGCTGAATGGTGATCTTTGCGTGTCCTTCGATCCGCGTGACCGGATCGATTGTCAGTGTTCGTGTCATGGTCAGCGTCTCATCCGTAGCGCAGGAAGACAGTTGAGAAGACGGGAAGCCTGTTGTTCAGAAGCTCGTTGACCGCGAACCAGATCTGGTCCGCCGTCGGCGGGCAGCCGTGCAGGAACGCGTCCACGGGGATGACCTCGTGGAGCGGCCTCGCCGCGGGGAGGAGCTTCGCGATGCAGGAGTAATCGTCGGGCGTGGCGGCCGGGCCGCCGCCGTTGGCGTTGTAGACGCTGTCGATCACGTCACCGACGCGGAACATGTTCCGCATGGCCGTGACGTTTCCGGTCACCGCGCAGTCGCCGAACGCGACCACGATCTTCGAGCGCTCGCGAATGATTGTCGCGAAGTGCTCGTTGTCGGTATTGGTGACCGCGCCTTCGACCAGCGTCACGTCCACGTCCGCCGGGAATTGTTTCAGATCCGCAAACGGAGAGAAGACGAGCTCCATCTTGTCCGCCAGCTCGAGGAGGCGCTCGTCCATGTCGAGGAACGACATGTGGCAGCCCGAGCAGCCGCCCAGCCAGACTGTCGCAACGCGTGGTTTCATGCCATCACTCCTCTTCGCTCTCAACGTTGATCCACTCGCGCTTGGTTCGCGCCGTCACGATGTATTTCAGAAAATCGGTACGCTTTTCCATCTCCGCCACGGTTTCACCCTTTCGGATGAGAGCTCCCACGGGGCAGACGGAGACGCACTTCCCGCACGACGTGCAGCTGTCCGAGGAGCCCCAGGGCTGGTTCATGTCGGCAATGATCTCACAGGCGATGCCGCGGCCCGCGATGTCCCAGGTATGGGCCCCCTCGACCTCGTGGCAGACGCGGACGCATCGCGTGCACAGGACGCACCGATTGCGGTCGATGATGAAATCCCGGTGCGTGGCGTCGAGCGTCTTCCTGGGATAGAGGTACGGAAAGCGGACGTGCTGCAGGCCGACGTCGTACGCCAGGTTCTGGAGTTCGCAATGGTTGTTGACCACGCACACCGCGCAGTGGTGGTTGCCCTCGGACGCCAGGAGCTCCACGATCATCCGGCGGTAGCGGCGGAGCCGTTCTGTGTCGGTGTGCACGACCATGCCTTCCGCCGGCTTCGTCACGCAGGCAGGCTGGAGCTTCGTGGAGCCCTCGATTTCGACGAGGCAGAGCCTGCATGCGCCGACGTCGGAAAGACCGTCGAGGTGGCAGAGCGTGGGGATGGGGATGTCGTGCTGCCTCGCAATTTCGAGGAGCGATTCCTCGGCCTTGCCGCTGACCTGCTGGCCGTTCATTGTCAGGGTGATGATTGCCATGGGACTATCCTGCGCTGGACTCGTGTGGGGCGCCGTCGCCGCCGGGGCGGTAGGCCGCGGCCGGACGGAGCATCGATTCGTACTCCCCGCGGAAGAATCGCAGGGTGGACATCACCGGCGTCGGGGCGGACTGGCCGAGGCCGCAGAGGCTGGTCTCCCTGACCATAAGGCAGAGCTCTTCAAGCAGGGCGAGGTCGCCTGGTGTCGCCTCTCCGCGGGAGATCTTCTCGAGCAGCCCGTGGAGATGGACGGTCCCGACGCGGCAGGGGATGCACTTGCCGCAGGATTCGTCCATGCAGAATTCCATGAAGAAGCGCGCCACGTCGACCATGTTGGACGTCGAGTCCATCACGATCAATCCGCCGCTCCCCATCATGGATCCGACGGTGGCGAGCGACTCGTAGTCGACGGGAAGGTCCAGGTGCTCCTTCGGGATGCAGCCGCCGGACGGGCCGCCCGTCTGCGCCGCCTTGAACTCGGTCCCTTCCGGCGTCCCGCCTCCGATGTCGAAGATGATTGTGCGCAAAGGGATGCCCATCGGGACTTCGATCAACCCTGTGTTCCGGATCTTCCCGGCAAGCGCGAAGACCTTCGTGCCCGCGCTCTTGGGTGTGCCGATGGATGAGAACCACGCGCTCCCGTTCCGGAGGATCGGGGCGACGTTGGCGTACGTCTCGACGTTGTTGATGACGGTCGGCATGCCCCAGAGACCGCGTTCGGACGGGTACGGCGGGCGCGGCCTGGGCCGTCCCCGGCGACCCTCAATCGACCTGAGGAGGGCTGTCTCCTCGCCGCACACGAACGCGCCCGCACCGATCCGGATGTCGATCCGGAACTGGAACTGGGATTCGAAGATTCTGTTGCCGAGAAGTCCGGCGCGCTCCGCCTGCTTGATCGCGAGCCGCAGCCGGTCGATTGCCAGCGGGTACTCGGCGCGGACGTAGATATATCCCTGTGTTGCGCCGACAGCATAGCCCGAGATGGCCATGCCCTCCAGGATCCGGTGCGGATCGCCCTCGAGCACACTGCGGTCCATAAACGCCCCCGGGTCGCCCTCGTCGGCGTTGCACACCACGTACTTCTGTTCGGATTCCGCCTTGCGGACAATGTCCCACTTCAGGCCGGTCGGGTAGCCCGCGCCTCCGCGCCCGCGAAGCCCTGCCTTGCGAATCTCATCGATGACCCCGACTGGTTGCAGCTCGGTGACCGCCCGGGCCAGGGCTTCGTACCCGTCGGCCGCAGCGTACTCCTCGAGACTCTCGGCGTTGATCTTTCCGCAATTCTCGAGGACGATCTTCACCTGTGACGTGAAGAACGGATGGTCCGCCGGAATCTCGTGGTCGCTGACGTGTTCGCCCTTCAGCAGGTGCCGGTCGACGATCGCTTCGGTCGTGGTTTCGTCGACGCGCTGATACAGCGTGCCGTCGGAGGCGATCTTCACCAGCGGTCCCTCGCCGCACAGACCCATGCATCCGGTGCCGAGGACCTCGATCTCTCTGTCGAGTCCGCGCTCCTTCAGCACGCGCGTGAGCGTTTCTTTCACCGTGTTGCTGCCGCACGAGACGCATCCGGCGGCGGAGCAGTAGACGATGCGGTCGCGGAATCCCGCTTGCCGGGCGCGCTCCGCGTCGGCCATGTCGCGAAGATCTTCGACGGTCATACCGGCACCTCCTCGGATGTTGTCATCCAGGCTTCGATGCGCCGCACGGAGCTCTCGACGGCGAGTTTGCCTGCCACCTGGTCGTCCAGCACCGCGACCGGCGCGAGCCCGCACGACCCGACGCACCGCGCGGCGATGAGCGAGACCTTGCCGTCGGGGGTGGTCTCGCCGAACTTCACGCCGCACGTCTGTTCGACCGCGCGCTGAATCTCGTGGGCGCCCTTGACATAGCAGGCAGTCCCGGTACAGAGCACGAACGTGTGCTCGCCTTTCGGTTTCAGGGTGAAGAAGTGGTAAAACGTCGCGACGCCGTAGACGCGGCTCAGCGGAAGCTTCAGCTTCCGCGCGACGTAGAGGAGAAGGTCGTTTTCGAGATACCCGAAGATGCCCTGTGCCGCGTGCAGCACCTCGATGAGGGCGTCGCCCTTCGATTGATGCTTCGTGATCGCGCGGTCAAGGAGCTTGAACCTGTTGTCGCCGCTCGGATGCGGGGATGATGCTGATGGGGCGGCCATAGTCACATGGGGTTCGAAGTGAGTCCTGCGTGCTGGTGGGTGCGGTGTGCGTCGGCCGGTGAACAAGCGTAACGACGCCTTTCGCTCGCCACATTCGTAAGTGGGAAACGCAACTTACATGCCATGCGGGATGGGCATTCCTGCCGTCGGAAACGCCCCGGATGGTGCGCAACGGGCGTTTTTTCCCAGATTTGGGAAGGATGGGAGGCGCGCTTCCCCGGGTTGGGATGTCAGCCGAGTGCGGCTGCCTTTGCGATAAGCCAATCGCACCACGCGCTTATACCTTCGCCGGTCGTGCAGGATGTGCGGAACACTGTCAGCGCAGGGTTGATGGCGAGCGCGTTCGATTGCAGCGCGTCGACGTCGCTGGCGACGTACGGCAGGAGATCGATCTTGTTGATGATGAGGACGGACGCGCTCCGGAACATTGCAGGATACTTCAGAGGCTTGTCGTCGCCTTCGGTGGTGCTTGCGACGACGACTTTGAAGGCCTCGCCGAGATCGTAGTTCGACGGGCAGACCAGATTGCCTACGTTTTCGATGATGAGGACCTTGATGCCGGCGAGTGTCAGCCCCGCCAGCGCGTCGCGCACAAGGTTGGCTTCAAGATGGCATCCGCCGCGCGTGACGATCTGCACGGCGGGGACTCCATAACGCGCGACACGGCGAGCGTCCAGGTCGGTCTGGACATCCCCCTCGATGACCGCGATCGGAACGCGTTCCTTGATCCGCTCCAGCATGCGCTCGAGGATGCTCGTCTTTCCTGCGCCGGGAGAGCTGACCATATTGAGGGCGAGGATGCCGTGGCGCGCAAGCAGCTCCCGGTTCTGACGCGCAATCTCGTCGTTCTTCTCGAGGACCTTCCGCTCAATCGTGATGACGCTCATGCTTGCTCTCCGGATGGTGCATCCGCAATCTCAACCTCTGTGACCTGCAGTTCCGTGCCGGTCTGGAGCTCGACGCCGGTGGAGCCGCACTCGGGACAGGCGAACGCGATGTCGTCGATCACGCTGGTGCGCCCGCACGCCCCGCACTTCAGCGTGACCGGGACCGACTCGATGTCAAGCGCTGCCCCGTCAAGCCGCGTCCCTGCCGTGACGGCGCGGAAGCAGAACTCCAGCGAATCAGGGACGACACCCGCAAGCCGGCCGACCCTGATGGCCACCCGCAGCACGGGGACGACGGGTTCCGCCGGGATATGTCGCTCGACGATCTCTACAATACTCGTGGCGATGGAAAGCTCGTGCACCCAAAAATATACCCAATGGGGGGCTGAAAGGAAACGGGCAGGCATGCCGGGAAACCCGGGGTGTGCGGCAGGGGCTACACGGCCTCGGATTCGACGAATGTGGAGCGTGCGAGCGATGTGGCACTGCTCCGCGACGGTCTCGGCATGATCGAGGAGCTTCTCGACGACCCGGAGCCCGCGCGGCGTCAGGGTGACGTCCTCCACCCGACGGTCCGCGACGTTCAAGCTCCTGGAGATGAGACCCTTCTCCTCGAGCGTCCTCAGGATGCGGGAAGTCTGGCTTGGGTTGACGCCGAGGCTGCGGCTCAGCTCCTTGACCGACGACGGGGGGTGGACGTACAGAAGACCGAGGCAGAGGAACTCTTCCACGGTAAGCTCAGACCAGCGCGCGAGTTCCTTGCACGATTTCCGACAGAAGAGGATCAGGTCGAGCAGTCGTCGGCCCTGCTCAGGGGGGTGAGGGTTGGCAGATGTGTCCATCATTATATCTTGTGATAATGCAATCATTATGCCGGATCAACAGTTGCCCGGATTGAACAGAATAATAGGTCTTCGCGGTGCGCTCTCCGCCCGGACTGTTGACTTCCGCAACAGGCGTGATGAAAGAATCAACACCTTCTGCACGAAAATGCGAAAGACGGGTCGTTTGAATCTCCTCGCCGCCCTGCCTATATTGAAGCTGAACGCTTTCTTTTCACTTCAGCATCTTCTGCAGGAGCGGGTGGCTCCAGCGTATGTCGGGTACTTCAGACACGTTGCGATCGGCGCTTGCGGACGGCAGGCGGGAGGTCCTTGAGGCGCACTCCGCCGGGGCCGACGGCTTTGCTACGGCCGTCGCCCTGTCCCGCGTGGTAGACCGCGCGGTTGTGGCCGCCATGTCCGCGCTCCCCGAGATCCGCCGCGATGCGATCGCGGTGATGGGGCTTGGAGGGTACGGCCGGGCGGAACTCTTCCCCGGATCCGACATCGACCTCATGGTGCTTCTGGAGCCCGACAACAAGGGGGAAGGGAGAGAGGCTGCGACCACGCTCCTCCACACGCTCTGGGACGCCGGCCTGAATGTCGGGCACAGCGTGCGGACCGTGGAGGAGGCGCTTGCGATGCACGGTGCTGCGCTGGACGCATGGACCGCGATGCTCGAAAGCAGGCGTCTCGCGGGAAGGGCGGATATCGCCGCCGCGTTGCACCAGGGGCAGCGGGCGCTCGTGGCGCGCGGGATCGATCGCTGGTTCGCCGAAGGCGTCTTCGCCGACATCAAGACCCGCCAGGCGCGCTTTGGGAATTCCGTCAAGCTCCTCGAACCGAACATCAAGAAGAGCGCCGGAGGACTCCGGGATCTGCACGCTCTGTTCTGGCTGCATCGCGGATCCGATGCCCGGTACTTTGCGCCCCTGGACGGGACCGTCCCTGCCCTGCAGCTCTTCCTCGATCATGTCCTCGAACACGGACTTCTGGATCAGGAACAGTATGCCTCGGCGCTGCATGCCATCCGGTTTCTCTTCCGCGTCCGTCATGAAATGCACATCCGCCGGGAAGGCCAGCACGACACGCTCGAGTACGCGCTCCAGGTCGCGGTCGCAGAGGGCCTGGGGTATGGTCGGGAAGCGGAACTGCGCTCGGTCGAGGTCTTCATGCGCGACTACTACCGGCATGCCCGCACTGTGCACCGGCTGAGCGCGCAGCTTGCTGAGTCGTTCCGGGAAATCGTTGAGCCGTCCCACCGCTCCCCGTCGGCGGCGGTCCGGGCGCAGGGCGTGTTCCTCCGCGGGCCGGACAGCCTTGGCATCGACCGTGGCATCCGCAGGCTCGGGACCGCGATGGAGGTGTTTGAAGCGTTCGTGCTTGCGGCGGAGTACGATCTCGGTTTCGACTGGCGCCTGCGGGGCGTCATCGAGCGGAGCGCGGATCTTGTCCGGCCTGATGGAGTCGACGCCCCCGGGCTCGCGGCAGGGTTCAGGAGGATACTCGCCTCCAATCGCGTCGCGCAAACGATCCGTGACATGAGCGAGCTGGGCGTGCTCGAGAGCTACATCCCGGAATGGGGCGAGCTGGTGGCGTTCTTCCAGCACAACGTGTATCACTATTATAGCGCCGATGAGCACACCCTGATCGCGCTCTCGAAGGCCGAATTGCTCAGGGATGAGCGGGGGATGCTCCGCGAGGTCAGCCAGAAGCTCCAGCGGCGGGATATTCTGTTCCTGGCCGTTCTCCTGCACGACATCGCAAAACCCCGGGGCGTGTCGGACCACGAAGTTACGGGCGTCGCGATCTCCAACCGCATCCTTGCGCGCATCGGTCTCGAGGACATCGCCGCCGATGTGGGGTTCCTGATCCGCCAGCACCTGGCCATGGAACAGATAGCGTTCAGGCGGAACATCCATGACCCCGCCACGATCAAGGATTTTGCCGGACGCTTCGAGCGGCCCGAGTGGATCGACTATCTGTACGTGCTGACGTATGCAGACCTCGCGGCGGTGAACCCGACGGTCTGGACCGAATGGAAGGCCGCGATGCTGCAGGAGCTGTATCAGCGGGGGTCAGAGGTGCTGAGGAGGCAACTCTCCGGCGACGATATTGACAGGTTCCAGCGCGCCCGGCGCGTAGAGACGGAAGGGCATCTCGTCGAATCGCTGGGCGGAGATCTTCCGCGCGACGAGATCCTCAGGCATCTCCAGGGGATTCAGAGCGACGCGTACGTTGCGACGTTCACCGATCAGGAGATCAGCCGCCACATCCGCGCGGCACTGCAGCGGCAGCCGGTCGAGGTGTTGTTCGGAGACGCGGCGGGGTATACGGAGGTGACCATCATCGCGCGCGACGCGCCGTATGCGCTCTCGAAATTCTGCGCGGTGCTTGCCGCGAACGACGCCACGATCTTTGACGCCAACATCTTCACCCGTGACGACGGCATCATCATCGACCGGTTCCGCGTGGCGGATGCGGCGTCGCGCTCCGGCCTGACCGCGCAGACGCGCGCGAAGCTGGAGGAGGATCTCCGCCAGGTCGTATCCGGCATGATCGATATCGACCATCTCTTCCGCGAGCACCACCGGAAGTGGAAGCGGCGGGCCAAGAAGCCGGTGAACCCGAGCGTGCGCATTGATGTCGAGTTCGAAGAGACGCCGAGGCATACGATCATCGACGTGTACGCGCCGGATACGGTCGGCTTCCTGTTCCGCGTGACCGAAACGATGTCGCGCCTGGGGCTCGATATCTATTTCGCGAAGATCGCAACGCGGGTGGACGGCATCGTGGACGCGTTCTACGTGCTGGACCGGGACGGGCATCCCGTGACGGACGAGCGGCGCCGTGCCGGGACCAGGGAAGAGATACTTCGCACTATCAGAAGTCTGCAGGAACTGGAGTTGACGTGAATTCAAAACCGATCGGCGTTTTCGACAGCGGTATCGGCGGACTCACCGTGGTCCGCGCGTTGACGCGGCGCCTCCCGCACGAGAACATTGTCTACTTCGGCGACACGGCGCGGGTGCCGTACGGACCCAAATCGGCGCAGGTGGTGCGCGACTACGCCGCGCAGGACGTGGATTTTCTTGTCTCCCAGGGCGTGAAGATGGTCGTGATCGCGTGCAACACGGTGTCCGCCGTCGCGCTGGATGTGGTGCAGAAGCGCGCGGGCGTACCGGTGGTGGGTGTGATTCAACCGGGGGCGTCGACTGCGGTCGCCGCCACACAACGCAGGAGGATCGGGATCATCGGGACCGCGGCGACGGTGAGCAGTGGCGCCTATGCGCACGCCATCAGGCAACTCGACCCGACCGTCACCGCCTTCGCGCGGGCATGTCCGCTGTTCGTCCCGCTGGCGGAGGAGGGGTGGGTGGACCATGCTGCCACCCGTCTGATCGCGAAGGAGTACCTCTTCCCGCTGACGCAGGAGAAGATCGATACGTTGATCCTCGGGTGCACGCACTATCCCGTCTTGCGCGCCGCGATCCAGCAGGCGATGGGGCATGACGTCACGCTGATCGACTCAGGCGAGGCGACGGCCGGGGTGGTCGCGGAACTGCTGGAAGCGGAAGGCCTCAAAAATCCCAGCCCCGATCGACCCAACCTGCAGTTTCACGTCTCCGACATCCCCGCGAAGTTCGCCGAGGTGGGCGAGCGCTTCCTCGGGCACACCATGGGCAGAGTCCATCGCGTGTCGGGGTTCTGAGACGTGTGGACGTTTCTGTCGCCGGCCAGGTCCCGCCGCCCCCCTTGACGCGCTCCTTCCCGCGCGTCCCTGCATTGGAGGTCGAGCGAGAAATCAGTATATTCCGACGGTTTTCCCATGCATCAGGCGCCGTCATACCTCGCACTGGCGCAGTCGGGCGAGCTTGCCCGGCGGGTCGAGCAATTGAACCGCCTCCTCGCCTCCTGCACCGTCTGCCCCCACGACTGCGGTACCAACCGCTTCGACAACGAGATCGCCCGATGCTATACGGGGCGGCTGCCCATCGTCTCGTCCTACACGGCGCACTTCGGCGAGGAACCGCTCCTCGTCGGCACCCGCGGAGTCGGCAACATCTTCTTCGGCAACTGCAACCTCCGCTGCGCGTACTGCCAGAACCACCAGATCAGCCAGAACCACCGCGTGGAACGGCAGCACGAGGTGACGATCGAACGCCTTTCGCAGATCATGCTGGAACTCCAGGACCGCGGCTGCCATAGCATCGGGGTCGTCTCGCCAAGCCATGTTGTCCCGCAGATCGTCGAGGCGCTCGAGATCGCTGCGCGTGACGGGCTTCACCTTCCGCTCATCTATAACACCAACGCCTTTGACTCGGTGGACGTGCTCAGGCTGCTTGCCGGCATCGTGGACATCTACCTCCCGGACCTGAAGTACGCCGAAGCGGACCTCGCGTACGAGTACTCCTCTGTCACAGAGTATCCCCGCATCGCGCGGGAGGCGATCGTCGAGATGCACAGGCAGGTCGGCGGGACGTTGACGCTCGGGCCCGACGGCCTGGTCCGGCGCGGCCTGATCATCAGGCATCTGTGTGCTCCCGAACGATATCGCCGGAAGCAAGGCGAGCCTGAAATGGGTGGCCGATGCGCTGGGATCGGATGTTACGATCAGCCTCATGGCGCAGTACTTCCCGACGCACCGGGCCGCGTCGATGCCGCTCCTGTCGCGGACGATCCGGCAGGGGGAGTACGACCGCGTGCT
The DNA here is from genome assembly GCA_963701735.1 of uncultured Ignavibacteria bacterium. Classification (GTDB taxonomy): domain Bacteria; phylum Bacteroidota; class Ignavibacteria; order UBA10030; family UBA6906; genus CAWABB01. Next base: position 150,977 of record CAVPBI010000019.1, read on the forward strand.
CGAGTATCTGGATACGCTCGGCATGGACAACGGCTGGGCGCAGGAGTTTGCGTCACACGAGTACTACCGGCCCGAGTTCGAACGCCGGGATGCCCCGTTCACCGGAGGCGCGGACAACGACCATCCACTCTGTATCCACGAACCACATCCTGCGAGGAACGAATCCAGTGGCAGCTGACCCGAGACGACAGGAGAAGATTTCCGCGCTCCGGACCCTCCCCGGTGAAGTGCGAACGGCGATCGCCGGACTGAACGACTCCCAGCTCGATACCCCGTACAGGGACGGCGGATGGACGGTGCGGCAGGTGGTGCACCACATCGCCGACTCCCACATGAACGCCTACATCCGTGCGCGGCTGATCCTGACGGAGGACAACCCCACGCTCAAGCCGTACGACCAGGACTCCTGGGCGCGGCTCATCGACGCTGCGGGGGCGCCTGTGGCCCCGTCGCTCGCGATCATCGACGGCGTGCACGACCGCCTCGTGCGGCTGTTCGAGAACTGCACCGACTCCGACTGGAGCCGCCCTGCGCATCATCCGGAATCCGGGGCGATGACGCTGGAGAGGATACTGAACATCTATTCAGGCCACGGCCGGAACCACGTCGGGCAGATCCTGGCCCTGCGGACGCGGAAAGGCTGGTAGCCTCGTGATGACACGCCATCTCGCCGCGCTCGCGCTTCTCGTGTGCCTCGCCGGAGGGACCGGCGCCCGCCTCCTCGCGCAGACACAGACCGTTCAACCGACCGCGCCCCCCCCGTCCCGCCCGAAGAGCCAGAACTGGAAGCGCCCGGCCCTGAGCGTGTCGGTCGGTATGGCGTTTCCGCTCAGCAAGGACGCCGTGAAGCGCTACTGGAACTCCGGCATGACGGGCTCGATTTCGTTGCTGCTGCCCGCCCAGCGGTCGGTGCTTGTGGGTCTGGCCTTCGACGCATCCGCGCTCACATTCGACGAACCGGCATTTACCACCGACTATCCGACTGTGCCGCCCAACGCAATCGATCTCGGCGTCTTCAACCTGCAGCTCCTGGCCCGCGGTCTCTTCCGGCCAGGCATGCGGTTCTCCCCGTGGATCGAAGGGGGGCTTGGCGGAGCGTTCGTCACGGGCGCGACGTACCGGGAGGTCATCGATGGCGTGCGCCACACGTACTACGACGTCAAGCGTACGACGAGGCTGAGCGTATCGGGCAGCGCAGGTGCTGACATCTTTTTTACCGCCGCCTTTGCGTTCACGATCCGCGGGAAGTTCACGTATCTTGTGAATGACCCGTCCATCGGGGTCATGCTGCTGGCCGACGCGGGGCTCAGGTTCCGGCTGTGACGGTCGGGCGGGCGCCCGGCGCTCGCTCGATGGCAGTCCGTGCCGGCGTCACCCGTTCCTTCTCGTAGACTGTTCGTACTCGATTGACCATCCTCGAGGAATCCATGCCCGATCGCAATGTCGTGCTCGATATGTTCCGCCGCTCCGGAGCCCTGCTCGAAGGGCACTTCCAGCTCACCTCCGGTCTCCACAGCAATCAGTACTTCCAGTGCGCGAAGGTGCTGCAGTTCCCCGCATACGCCGAAGCGCTCTGCGGCGACATCGCGGAAGCGTTCCGCGGCGGCGCTATCGATGCCGTGATCGCGCCCGCGATCGGCGGGATCGTCGTCGCGCAGGAAGCCGGACGGCAGCTCCGTATCCGCACCATGTTTGCCGAACGCAGGGAAGGGAAGATGGAGCTGCGCAGAGGCTTTGCGCTCGCGCCGGGCGAACGCGTGCTCGTGTGCGAAGATGTCGTGACGACCGGTGGATCCGTGCAGGAAGTGATCGACATCGTCCGCCAGCTCGGCGGCAGGGTCGCGGGGGTCGGATACATCGTCGATCGCAGCAACGGCAAGGTGCGCTTCGCGATGGACGAAGGTGCGAAGCAACATCCCGTCCTCACAATGGACGTCGTGGCGTACAAGCCCGAGGAGTGCCCGCTGTGCGCGCAGGGATCGAAACCGGTAAAGCCGGGAAGCAGAGGGAACTACTGAGGCGCGGCGCACGCCCTCCGCAGCGATGCATCCCACCGAAGTCATCCGGACCAAGCGGGACGGCGGCACGCTCTCCCGAGAATCGCTCGAGTACTTCATCCTCGGCCATTGCCGGGGAGACGTCTCCGATCCCCAGATGGCCGCGTTTCAGATGGCCGTCCTCCTCCGCGGCATGACGTTTCAGGAGACCGTCGATCTGACCAACGTCATGGCGGGTTCCGGTTCCGTCATCGTTTTCGCGGACATCCACGCGCCGGTTGTGGACAAGCACTCCACGGGTGGAGTCGGGGACAAGGTCTCGCTCATTCTTGCGCCGATGGTTGCGGCCTGCGGCGCGTACGTGCCGATGCTCTCCGGTCGAGGCCTCGGGCACACAGGCGGAACGCTGGACAAGCTCGAGTCGATACCGGGATTCCGGACCGGGCTGAGCATCGAGGAGTTTCGCATGGTCACGAAAGAAGTCGGTTTCGCGATGGCGAGCCAGTCGGAAGAGCTTGTCCCTGCCGACAGGCGGATGTACGCCCTCCGCGATGCTACCGCGACCATCGAATCACCCCCGTTGATCGCGGGCAGCATCCTCAGCAAGAAGCTTGCGGAAGGAATCGGCGCGCTGGTGCTCGACGTGACGGTGGGGGACGGAGCGTTCATGCGGACAGAGCGGGAGGCGGGGGAACTGGCCAGCCTGCTGGTCCGGGTCGGGGCCGCACTCGGGCTTCGCGTCAGAGCATTCCTCACGATGATGGATCAACCCCGCGGCCGTGCCATCGGGAACTGGCTCGAGGTGTGCGAAGCGGTGGATTGCCTGAAAGGTGCGTGGGTTCCGGACCTTATGGAGGTGACGCTGACGCTGGGCGGGAGTCTGTTGCAGCTTTCGGGCCTCGCTCAGGACCTTGCGGAAGGACGTGATCAATGCCGCCGGGCAATCACCTCGGGCCGCGCGTACGAGACGTTTCTCCGGGGCGTGAAGCGGCAGGGAGGGGACGTCGCCTATCTCGAAGCCCCCGAGACGTATGGCAACGCGAAGTTCAGGGAAGCTGTGCGCGCCCCCCGGGGAGGGTGGGTGACAGGAATGTCAACGCGCGCCATCGGCGAACTGGCCACAGACCTGGGCGCGGGGAGAAGGAGGAACGGGGATGTGATCGATCCCCGAGCCGGTATCAGCGCGGAGGTGAAGATCGGGGATCAGGTTCAAACGGGGGATCTCCTCGCCACCGTGTATGCTTCGGACGGCGACGCCGCGCTCGCGGCCGTGCGCCGACTGCAGGCCTCTATCGCGATCGGTGATGACCCCGTCGACCCGATCCCGAGAATTGCGGGGGTGGTGGACGAGGAAGGTCGTCTTCCCGCCGGTGCCTTACACTAGCGCCCGGCCCAGCACCTCAAGCATCGCGTCGTGGACCTGTCCGTTGCTGGCGACGATCTGCTTTCCGTGGATCCGCGCCGGCGCCCCCGTGAAGTCTGTCGTCCTGCCTCCCGCCTCTTCCACGAGCAGCTTCCCCGCCGCCATGTCCCACGGCTGCAGGTGGACTTCCCAGTATCCGTCGAATCGCCCCGCAGCCACATAGCACAAATCCAGGGCTGCGGACCCGAGCCGGCGGATGCCGCGCGCCGCCATCAGAAAGTTGTTGAAGCGCTCGACAGCGTGGTGCGGGTTCTGGGCGATGTCGTACGGGAAGCCGGTCACGAGCAGCGCCCGGATCATCTCGCTTGTGGATGAGACCGTGAGGCGCTGACCGTTGAGAAATGCTCCGCTCCCGCGCTCCGCGGTGAACAGGTCGTCGAAGTTCGGATCGTAGACGACGCCCGCAACGATCTCTCCGTTGTACTCGACGCCGATGCTGACGCAGAAGATCGGGACGCCGTGCAGGAAGTTTGTGGTGCCGTCGAGCGGGTCGATGATCCAGCGGTACGTCCCCGAGGCGACGGCCCCGCCGCTCTCTTCGGCGAGCACGTCGTGCCCGGGGTAGTGGCTCTTGATCAGCGAGATGATCCGCGCCTCGGATCCCTTATCGATCTCCGACACGAGATTGCGTTCTTCACCCTTTTTCGTTTCGACGGCGCGTGCGCGCCCGACGTTCTCCTTGAGATACTGGCCGGCTTCGCGGGCCGCGCGGATTGCGAGATCAAGCATGAATTCCGATTCCTTCGATCGTGACGTCGCAATATATCAAAAACGCGCGCGTTGTTCCACAGCCATTCATTGCATATCGGCCGTGATTTCGGTAGGTTGAGGCGTCGTGTCGCAAAATGTGAGCCGTCGTTCTACAGTCGATGAGCCGTGCATGAAAATCATTGCAGCTGCGCTGTTGTCCCTGGTGGTTGTTGCCGGTTGCTCGCGTGATGTGGCGGAGCGTCCGCCTCGCGAACCCGTCGCGCTCGAAGAGCTTGCCATCCCTGTCGGGGATGTTTCCCGCACGTGGATGCAGACAGACCGCGCGGGCGGCGTCCTGACGGGCGAAGTCGCGCGCGGCGCCGGTGAACCCGTCGTCCGCTGGAGCGTCAACGGGGTTTCTGTGCTGGAGGGTCTGGTCTGGAACCGCATCGCCGGACAGGTATCCGCGGCGACCATCGATTCGTCATTCATTTTGCCGCATCGCTGGAATGTCTGGTGGTCCGACAATTCCTACCACACGATTCGCGGCCTGGAAGACCCCGTGTCGGGCTTGCACGCATTCGTGCTGGATATCGAGCTTCCGTCAGAGCGGCCGCTGGAGCTGGCGGTGCAGCCCCCTGCCGGGTGGGAGCCGTCCGGCCTGAACGGCCGCGGCCCGGTGGCGCGGTGGAAGTCCCAGAGCGGGGTTCTGGCGATCTATGCGGGGCCCGACGGGGTGCCTGCCGCAGACGGGATCAGGTGTCCGCCGAGCAGTCGCGCGCGAGTCCTTGTCCTTTTTCATGAGGGACTGTGTCGGGGACGGCCGCCTGATCGAGATCCTCTCGCGGTCCGATTCGCTCCTTGCGCTCCGGGAAAGCAGGCTGACTGCGGTCCTGAACCGAGCATATTTCAAGACCTCGGATCCGCTCCTGACGAAAGCCGTCCGCTGGTTCCAGCTCTCCCTCGACGCGCTGCTCATTACAGCGTCCGACACCACCGCGATCGCAGGGATTCCGTGGGACGGGGCCGCCGACGGCCGCGCCATCGCGCAGTCCATGGGCGGGTTGGACTTCGCGCTGCAGGACTATCCGATGGTGTCCTCGCTGGCGCGCGGTCTCGCCCGGTGGCAGGATACCGTGGCGCAGCACCGTACGTTCGGGAGGATGGCGGACCGCGTGCGTGACGGGCGGGCGGTCTATGCGGGGGCCGACGTGGGACCGTGGTTTGTCCGCGAAGCCTACGACCACATCACGAGGTCGCGCGACACCGCGCTCTTGCGCGAGCTGTACCCCGCGATCCGCAGGAGCATTGAAGGGTCCAGGCGGTACCACACAGACAGTTACAACCTGATCACGCACGGCGACGCCGACACATGGATGAATTCCCGCTCGTCCGACGGTGAACCGCTCGCACCGCGCGGCAACCGGGCCGCGGAAATGCAGCTGCTCTGGTACTTCCAGCAGCTCATCGGATCGTATGCGGCGACGTTTCTCGGGGACGGGCGCGTTGCGGAGGTCTGGGCCGCCGACGCCGATTCGACTGGATCGAGCTTCAATCGGCTGTTCCTCGATACAGTCGCGAACCGCGTCTATGATCACATCGCAGCCGATGGAACGCCGTCCGAAGAGCTCCGTCCCAATACGATGCTTTGCCTGGAGCTGATCGGCTCCGAGCTGATACAGCAGACCATGCTCAAGCGCCTGATAGGGACGATGGTGTACGCGCACGGCGTGGGCTCGCTCGATCCTGCCGATCCGCGGTTCCGTGCGACCGGCGGAGCCATTCATAACGGACCAGCGTGCACATGGCTCGCGGGTCCCGCGGCGTACGCGCTCACACGGTACGACAGACAGGATATCGCGTACACGCTGACGTCAAGCATGGTCCGTCATGCGCTGGAGCGGGATCTGGCGGGCACGATTCCTGAGGCGTTCGACGCGTCGCTCGTGGCAGGGAATCCGGTTCCGTCGGCAGCCGGCAGGCGGGCATCGCTTCACGGGATGTCCGAAACCCTCCGGTCGCTCTACCAGGATTTCTTCGGGATCAGGATCGACGTCCCATCGAATGTCCTCTCGATCCAGCCCAGGCTCCCGCACCATCTCACCGAGGTGGACCTGACGGTTCAGTTTGGTCGCGAGCCCATCTGGCTGTTGTACCGGACGGCAGCAGAGAACTCCGAGCTGATCGTGAAACGGGAGGGCGGAGAGAGGGAGATCGTCTTGAACGTGCTCTGGATGATGCCGAACGGCAACGCGTGGAGGGGATCCATGAGGGTCCCCCCGCGGGAGACGACCCGCGTCGCGTTTACGTCAGAGGACATGACCGTTCTGAAGGGAGCGGAATCGGCGGACGTGACCGGCCAGTGGAACATCAAGGCGTTTTCGAGGGCCAAGGAGTTCGGGGACGTGATGCTGGCCGAGCCGCCGGCACGGTAACACTGTGCAGTCCCCGCAGTACGAGGCGCCGCCGCCGCGAGCAATCGCGGCGGTTTTGCATTTCTTCAGGATTTCGGGGCACGCCTGCGCGGCCGTGGGGTCTTCGGCGGGGTCCCGAGTTCCTGCCGGAGCCGATCGGCTTCCGTGCGCGTGGTTCTGACCGTCACGATGATGTCCTCTCCCTCGTAGCGTTGCTCGAGGATGTCGGCCTCATCATGCAGCCGCGACAGGAGGGGGTAATGGCTCGCGTTCAGCGTGAGGGTGATCGTGGCCATCGTCTCTGCGAGCAGCGAGGTGATCGAGGAGACGAGGCCCGTCATGTTGATCCCGCGCGTGGCGGAGATGAATACCGCCGGATGATGCTGCGTGCGGAGCGACGCGATGATGTTCCGGTTCTCCAGGCGGTCGATCTTGTTGAACACCATCACGGTCGGCTTCCCTCCGGCGCCAATGTCCGCGAGGGTTTCGCGAACGACCACGATGTGCTCTGCCACGAACGGATGGCTCGCGTCGACGACGTGCAGAAGGATGTCCGCTTCCTGGACCTCCGCGAGCGTCGACTGGAAAGAAGCGACCAGGTGGTGGGGGAGCTTCCGGATGAACCCGACGGTATCCGAGAGGAGAATCCGGTGCGCGGGGGTCAGCTCGACGAGCCGCACCGTTGAGTCGAGCGTCGCAAAGAGCCGGTCTTCGATGAGAATATCGGCGTCGGTGAACCACTTCATGAGCGTGGACTTCCCTGCATTCGTATAGCCCACGAGTGCGGCGCGCGGAAGGTGCTCGCGCCCTTTCCTGCGGATGGTCCGCTCCATCGCGATCTTCTCGAGCCGGGAGCCGAGGGACGTGATGCGCGAGCGGATCACCCGCCTGTCCGTTTCAATCTGCGTTTCGCCCGGGCCTTTCGTCCCGATCCCGCCGTACTGTTTCGAGAGATGGGTCCATTGCCGCGTGAGGCGCGGGAGGAGATACTGGAGCTGCGCGAGCTCGACCTGGGTCTTGGACTCGCTGGTGCGTGCGCGCGATGCAAAGATGTCGAGAATGATGCCGCTCCGGTCGACGATCTTGCACGGGATCGAGCGCTCGAGGTTGCGGACCTGGACGGGGGAGAGGTCGTCGTCGAAGATCACCAGGCGGATGCCATGCTCCCCGACGAGCCAGGAGATTTCGTCCACCTTGCCGTGCCCGATGAAGGTCGCGGGGTCCGGTGTGCGCCGTTCCTGGACGATGCGGTGGATAATGTCGGCGCCGGCGGTGTCGGCGAGCATCGCGAGCTCGTCGAGGTGTTCCTGCACGCGCGGTCGGTCTCCGGGTCCACGGGAAAGTCCCACGAGGATGGCGGGTTCGCGCTCCCGGGATTGTCATCTCGTGCAAGGTGCGGGCGCTCATCGCTTGGATCCTTCCGGTTTGGGTGCGCGTCCGATGGCCATTTCGAGGAGTGCGCACAGGAGCGCGATCGCGAGGAAATGCCGCCAGAGCTCGACGCCGACCCGGGCTTCACGGATCGATGTTTGATGTCCGACGACGAACGCAGGGTCACCGCGCGCTCTGGATCGAGTCCCGACTGGCGCCAGAACCTTGCCGTCTCCTCTTCGGTGATGGTGCGCAGGTCCGACTCGCGCTCCACCAGGTTGACGGGGATGGTAAGGAGCTTTTCCTCGCTTGCGCCCGCGGTTTCGGATGTTCTGATCAGGAGGTGATTTCCCGGCACGCGCGTCGGTTGACCGGTGAATCGCAGCCCGCCTCCCGGGAGGACGTTCGGGACGAGCCGCTCCTCGCCCCCGTCGGGGGTCCGGAGCATGAAGAGATCTCCTGCCTTCGAACGGCCCTGCCGCAGCGTGATGTCCACGGGGTCCCCGACGGTGACGCTGGTCGCCCGCCGGCTCATGGGGGTCGCATAGAGCATCGTGCGGTGAAGGAGCGGCACGAAGATCCCCTTGACGGCGAAGTCCGACCATGCCAGCCCCGGGTCGACGGCGAAGGCCATGACCACGCCGGCGCCGTGCCTGTACTCGGTGAGAAAGCTCTGTCCGTTGGACAGCGTGATGATCGTGCGTCCGGCCCCCGTAGCGGGCGCAGCAAAGGCTTTGAGGATTGCGGGGGTTTCGATCTCCTTGCGTCCTTCGCGAACGTCCAGCGGTGCGTCGAAGAGCCCCTCGAACACGGGGTGTGCATAGTCGATACGGTTGAATCGCAACGTGCCCGCGTCCTGGTGTGCGGTGCCGAGGTCGGTGAGTGCCGCGGGCGGCATGCCGAATGCCGGGAACACGAGCGTGTCGTAGTTCTGCGGGTCGATGCCGGGGCCGGGAAAAATCGCCAGCGCGCCGCCGTCCGCAACGAAATGCGCGAGGCGATCGACAATGCCGGCCGAAAGAGTGGGAACGGCGCAGAGCGCAACGAGGTCGATCGTCCGTAGGTCCATGGCGTCCAGCCGCTCCGGAGCGGCCTGCTGTACGGTGAACACGCCGGCGAGCGTGCTGTCGCCCCCGAGCGTGAGCGCGAGACGCGCGTGACGCGTCCCTTCGGGAGTCCCGGCCAGCAATACCCGGACGCGTTCAGGGATCTCGAGCGCAAAGTAGCACCTGTTGTCCGCCTCCAGGAAATCCTCCTCCAGCTCCACATATCCCGCGATCGTCCCGCGCCGACGCGGCGTGAGGCTCAGATCTGCCGTCGTTGCGGAGCGCTTGCCGGCGGCGACGGATTGCTGTGCCACCCGCGTGCCGTCCAGGTACGCGCTGACGGAGAGATCGCTCAGGGAGCGTTCGCCCGCGTTGCGTACGGTCGCCTGGATGCGGGCGGGCGTCCCGGCGGTGAGGATGCGTGTGACAATCTCCGTTGGTCCGATGCCGGCGTTCTCGAATTGCTCGGGAGGAAATGTCAGCAGGTATGCAGCATAGGTTCCCTCGAGCCTGGGAGCGACCGAATCCTTCATGTCGGGGGCGGCAGGGAATTGAGTCGCCTGGCCGTCCGTGATGATGAAGAGCTCGCGGTTCGCCTGTGGCGTCGCTGCCAGAATGTCGATGGCGCGCGCAACCGCGGTGTCAATCGTCACCGACACCGGTGAGACAGCCGCCGCCTGAACGAGCGCTCGCGCCGCGTCGACAGGGGAGGGCGTTCGGGACGCTCCGTGCATGCCCGCTATCGACATCAGGAGAACATGCACTTCGTCATTCGGCCCGGCAAGGTCGAGGATATCGCGCGCCGCCGCCTGCCCCTGCGCGAACAGCGCACCCCGGTCGTTGCGCGCGGTCATGCTCGGCGAGTCATCCAGCACGAGCACCACGCAGGCGCCGGCCTCGCCGCCCACCATGCCGGCGAACGATCCCCGGAGTGTGGGCCGGGAGAATGCGAGCACCAGTGAAGCGATGAGCGCAGTGCGGAGCAGCAGGAGAAGCATCTGCCGGATCTTGAGTCGACGGATGCTGGAACGCTGCAGTTCCTTCAGGAATTGCAGCGAGCTGAACTCCACGGTGCGGAGCTTCCGCAGGTTCAACAGGTGGATCAGGACAGGGATCGCCGCGGCGGCGAGCCCAATGAGCATGAGGGGGTTCAGGAACGTCATAGACTCTTGAAAAAGCTGATGAAAAGGGGCAAGAAATGCAAACGGTTCGCGGAAGGCCCGGCTTGCATTTCCTTCCACAAAGGAATAAGTTTTCATGCTATGCGCGATTCGCACACGCTGCGAGTGAATCTCATCGGCTTCATTCTCCTCTCGCTCTGGGTTGCATGCGGAGGGGGAGGGGAGGCGTACGCGCAGGCGGAGACGCAGGCAGGGACGCAGGCGCGTCAGGGGAAGTTCTTCGTCCGCCCCCGGGTCGATGTCGTGCCCGGGCGGCCCGACTTCGGCACGCCCGCGAAAGCGACCGTGAGGCCCAAAGTCGGCCTGGTCCTGAGCGGTGGCGGAGCGCGAGGGATCGCGCAGATCGGCGTCCTCCACGAGCTCGAGGCGGCCGGCATCCAGATTGACTTCGTCGCGGCCACAAGCATCGGCGGGGTGGTGGGTGGATTGTACGCCGCCGGATGGACCCCCGCAGAACTCGAGAGCCTGACGATCGCCACCCGCTGGGACGATGTCCTGACGCTCGCCGACGAGACCGAGCGGTCGAACCTGTTCGTTGACCAGAAGCAGGCCCGCGACCGCAGCTTCCTCGTCATACGCTTCGATGGCCTCTCCCCCGTCATCCCCCCCGCGGTCTCGAGCGGTCAGCGCTTCACGGACATGCTCAGCATGCTCGTGCTCCGCGCGCCGTACCATCCCGATCCTGATTTCGATGCCTTGAAGATTCCGTTCCGGGCGGTGGCGACCGACCTGGTGAGCGGAACGCGGGTGATTCTTTCGAGCGGCTCGCTGGCCGAGGCCATCCGGGCAGGGGCCACGGTCCCACTGCTGTTCAATCCCATCGAGCGCGACAGCATGCGGCTCGTCGACGGCGGGCTGCTCTCCAATATTCCTGTGGATATCGCCCGCGGAGCAGGGTGCGATATCGTCATCGCAGTGAACTCCACCAGCCGCCTGCGCACGGCCGACGAGATGGAGGCGCCGTGGGAGACTGCCGATCAGATCATGGGCATCATGATGCAGAGCCCGAATGCCGAGCAGCTGGGCGACGCGGACATCGTGATCACGCCCGAGGTCGGAGCCGCATCTCTCGACTGATTTCAGCGGGCTCGACACGCTGATCGAGCGCGGCAGGGCGGCGACCCGCGACATGATCCCCGCGCTCCAGGCCCTGTATGAAGAGCGGCGCGCGATTCTTGCCGGCCTCACGGACCCCGATGGCGATTCGGCGTACGTTCTGCCATCAGTCTCGTTTGCCGGAGGTGCGGTGCCCGACTCGCTGGCGCGGCATATCCTGAGCGAAGCAGAGTCCAGGCCAGTCTCGTTACGCGACATCCGCGATCATGTGGACCTGCTCTACGAGACAGGGCGGTACTCCGACGCGGTTGCAGAAGTGGAGACCGCTGCAACGCCTGTCGTCGTTCGCTACGTCGTGACCGAGAATCCCATCCTTCGAGACGTTCGTTGCAGCGGCTGTCAACGGGTGACGACGGAGCACGCCAGAGCCCTCTTCAGCGGCCTGATCGGCGAGCCGCTCGTCCGGAAGCACGTGCGGGAGGCGACGGAAACGCTGCTGCGCGAATATCGGAATCACGGGTATGCGCTCGCGCGTGTCGATTCGACGGCGTTCGACGCGGCGACCGGCGTGCTGACCGTCCACGTCCACGAGGGGATCATCGGGCGCATCGACGTAACAGGAAACCTGAGGGCGAAGGATTGGATCGTACGGCGCGAGTTTCCCCTGGATGTGGGAGACGTCTTCGAGATCGAGCGCGCCCGGCAGGGGGTGGCAAACATCAGCGCCACGGGACTCTTCGAGTACGTCTATCTCGAAGTCGACTACCACGATCCGCTGCCCACGGTGACGATCCGCGTGAAAGAACACCCCTCGCAGATCATCCATCTGGGGGTGCGCGTTGACAACGAGCGGAGCATTCAGGGGATGCTCGACCTGCGGGACGAAAACCTGTTCGGGTCGGGGATGGAGGTGGGGGGGACCGTCGCCGGGGGCGCGCGAAACCTCGACGTGGTCGGGGAATACAAGATCCGGCGCCTCTTTCATACCTACATCACAGCGGGCATCAGCGGATTCTACCGGCAGAAAGACACCTATCTCTATGCGGACGCCCCCGTGACCAATCCGGACGAATGGCGGCGCGACCGGGTGGGGGAATACCGGACCTTCAAGAGCGGCGTCATGGTGTCGATCGGGAGCCAGCTGGAGCGGTTGGGCACCTTTACGGTTGACCTCGTCGCGGAATCCGACCGGATTGTGAGCATCGAGAATGCGGCCGAGCTGGAGGAGTCCAATCAGTTGCGCCTCATCCGTGTCGGAACGGTCGTGGATACGAAGAACCGGTATCCCTTCCCAACGAGCGGCACGGGGCTCAACCTTTCCTATGAGTTCTCCCTCGCCGCTCTCGGAGGCGATGTCGGCTACAACGCGCTGCGCCTGAGTTACGAATCGTATGTCGCGGTCGCAGAGGCCTGGACGTTGTACCCCCGCGTCACCGTCGGATTTGGGGACGGGGCGATGCCGCTCAGCCAGCAATTCTCTCTTGGCGGGCAGGAATCGTTCATGGGTCTGCGCGAGGATGACAGCAGGGGCCGCCAGCTCCTTCTGCTCAATCTCGGGGTCCGCTACCGGCTTCCGTTTACGCTGCTGTTCGACGCGTATGCCGGCGTCAGGTATGATCTCGGGACGATCTCCGCGGTGCCGCAGGAGATCAAGTCCAGCACGCTCCGTCACGGCCTGGGTGCAAGCCTGGGGTTCGACACACCTGTCGGACCGGCGGTGCTCGCGCTCGGGAGGAGCTTCACGGTGGGGAGCGATTCCGACGGGAAGTTCGTCCAGCTCGGCCCATATCAGTTCTACTTCTTCATCGGGTACCGGTTGTAGTCGCGCATCGGCCGTTCCGCGCGCAGTGCAATTCAGCGCGGCATTGGTTATCTTTCAACTCCATTCATGTCCAATCCCGGTCCATCATGACAACGAAACCACCGTCAGTCGTTCAGCCCGCGCCTGAATCGGCGCTTGAACGCATCGCCTACGCAGCTGTTGAAGGGATCCCCACGGTCGATCCGCACGACCGGGACCGCCTCGGATATACGCTCTGGTTGTGGCTGAAGCTTCGGCGCGATCCTCTCGAGGCGGCAGTGCGATCAGCCTGCGCCCGGCTCGAGATCAGCGAGGAAGAAGCGCTGAAGCGGATCAAGGAGCGGCTTACCGCGTCGGGCGTGACACTCTGACCCGCGCCGATGGACGCATTCCTTCTCGGTTTCATCCCGCTCTTCGTGGCGATCGACGTCTTCGGCGTCCTCCCGCTGTACGTCGGGATCACCGAGGGAATGGACGACCGGAGCCGGCGGAGGCTCACCACGCAGGCGACGGTCACGGCATTTCTCATTTCGCTTCTGTTCCTGTTCGCCGGGAAGCTGCTCTTCTCCTTCCTCGGAATCACCGAGGCGGATTTCCGCGTGGGCGGAGGCATTGTGCTGCTGGTTCTCGCCGTGATCGATCTGGTGTCCTCGATCGACACGGAGCGGTCCCCGTCGGTAGGTGCGTACGGAACAGGTCCGACGGGCAACGAAACGATCGGCGTGGTTCCGATCGGCATCCCGCTCATCATGGGGCCCGCAGCGTTGACGACGATTCTTGTGCTGGTGGATACGTACGGGTATGTCGTGACGGTCGGGTCGCTCCTCGCCAATCTTCTCCTCGTGTGGGCGGTGTTCACGTCGGCAGGCACGATGACGCGCGTCATGGGGCGTGCCGGCTCGCGGGCCGTGTCCCGTGTTGCGGCGCTGTTTCTGGCGGGGATCGCGGTGATGATGATCAGAAGCGGCATTCAAAGCATGCTCCGCATGTGAGCGGATCGGTCGGTTCAGCAGGAGGCACCGGATGAATCTCGGACTTCGGGGCAAGGTTGGAATCGTGTGCGGCGCCAGCGCGGGTCTCGGCAGGGCGGCTGCCTCCGCATTGGCGCGGGAGGGCGCCAGCATCGTGGTCTGCTCGCGCGACAAGAAGCGGATCGCCGAGGCCGCCGCCGGCATACTGCGGACGGCCGCGAAAGGGGCCGAGGTGGTTCCGATGGTCGCCGACATGAGCAGCGCCGCCGACATCGGGCGGCTGGTCACAGCGACGGTGAAGCGCTTTGGCCGCGTGGATATTCTCGTGAGCAATGCGGGCGGACCTCCGGTTGCGGCCTTCGCGGATCTGAGCGACGAAGCCTGGGAGCGGGGAACGCAATTGACCCTTATGAGCACCGTCCGCTGTATCCGCGCTGTGATCCCGTACATGAAGAAGCAGGGGTGGGGGAGGATTGTGACCATCACCTCCATCGCGGCGCGCCAGCCGATCGATGACCTGGTCATTTCATCGTCGATCAGGCCGGGGCTTCTCGGGCTCACGAAGGTGCTGGGGAATCAGTACTCGGCCGCCGGCATCTGCATCAACGCCGTGGCGCCCGGGTTCATCCTCACCGATCGCCAGAAGGAGATCGGCGCGGCCCGCGCGAAGGCGAAAGGGATCACATTCGAAGAGTACTTGAAGGAATCTGCCCGGGAGATCCCGCTTGGCAGGCTGGGCCGGCCGGAGGAACTTGCCGACGTGATCGCGTTCCTCTGTTCGGAGCGTTCCAGCTATGTGACCGGCACGACGATCACGGTTGACGGGGGTCTTGCGCGGGGGATATTCTGATGGCTGACGATTCGGTGATGACGTTAAAGAGCGCGAGCGGGGGAGTTCCGACGGAATTCTCCTACCGCGGCCAGAAGACCTACCACATCACGCTGCCCGCATTTCAGGCGCAGCCCCTCTTCGCCGACCGGGGCATCATTCCCCCCGTCCTGAACGCGTTGCGCGACGCAGCCCTGGCGGCGCACTTCGACGTTATCCTCTACACGTTTCTCCCCGACCGCGTGGTCCTTCTGATTCATGGCCGGACCGACGAATCCGATATGAAGGGGTTCCTTGCGGCGTTCCGGGCTTCGGCAGCTGCGGCGGTCGAGGGAGGCCTTGGTCACCGGCTCTGGAAGCGGACGTATCTGGAGCGCATGTTGCGTCGTGGCGAGAGACCGGAGCACTGTGTCCGGGAGATCGCGCGTCTCCCGGTGAGCGCGGGACTTGCAGCGTCGCCGGGCGGATACGAATTCACAGGGTCATTCGTGACCGACGTTGCGAAGTTGATCGAGCCGAGACGGCCTGCTGCACAGGATCGACAGGAGGGACGAGGCTTCACCCGGGGACGTCGGCCGTTCGAGCCACAGCGCCGTCCTGACGCGCGTCGAGGCACCGAACACAGTCGAGCGCCGGAAGGGCGACGCCGCCCCGAAGGTCGACCCGCGTCTGAAGGCAAGCGTGGGTTCGAAGGCAGGCGCAAGCCCGGGGATTTTCGTCCACCTGAAGCACGCCGGGGTCCGGAAGGAAGCCGGCCTCCCCAGGGGCGTCGCGGTCCCGGAGGAGGCAGGCCCTTCGAGCCGCGCCAGAAGCCGGAGGGCCGTCGCCCACCCGAAGGGCGGCGCGACGTCGGCGGCGGGCGCAGGCCAGAAGGTTACCGCCCACCGGATGCGCGCCGCAGTCCAGCAGGACAGCGGGGTCCGGGTGCACCCCGTCCCCCCTCAGGTCGGCGCCCGGGATTCAAGCCCGGCCCCAGGCGTTCGGGCGGCAAACCTCCTACATCGCCTCGCGGTAAGCCGCGCCGCTGAAGAGCGACTCTTCGCCGACGGACGGACGGGCGATCGATTCCAGGTACGGGAACGACGCAAGCGCCGGAGCCGGCACCGCGATTCTCTCGCCTCCGTTCATCGCCGCACGGAGCTGCAGTGCGTTTGCGACGGCCTTCCCTCCCGTGGTGTTGTTGAAGATCACGATGACCCGCTCGGAGCGAGCGGCCATCGCGTCCACGCGGCGGCGGAGCTCCACCAGCTCGCGCGAATTGTACAGGTAGTCATACCTCGCATCCCCACCCTTCAGCAGCCACCCCTTCTCGTTCCGGCCATGAAACCTGAAGTATGCCGTCCCTTCGGTCGGCTTCGCAAGGAAGGGGACGTACCTGTTGACGCGCGGGAGGTCTCCGCTCACCGCCTGAATGCCCTGCTCCTGGAGGAAAGAAGAGAGGCCAGGCTGGTTCCATGAATCGTGCCGGAGCTCCGCGAACAGCGGGAATCCGGCAAACACCTCCGCGAGCCGGCGAAGATGGTAGCGTGTGGCGCTTGTGTTTGTGAACGCGTAGGGAAATTGGGCGAGCAGGCCGGCCAGCCTCCCCCGGCGCGCCAGTTCCTGCGCCAGCCCCCGGAGTCCCTGTGTGGAGGATGGCTTGAATTCGCGTCGATGCGTCAGCTGGGAATGGAGCTTCACCACGAAGCTGAACCGCTTGTTGCCCGACACCGCCTCGGCCCAGGCGCGCGCATCCTCCGCCCCAAGCGTATCGTCCCAGAACGTCGCCCGCACCTCCCCCACGTCAAACACACCGGCATACCGCGCCAGCCGGTCGACCGCCGCCTCGGCGCCCTCTCCGTAGAGACACTCCGAGAGCACGTCGTGCTCCCATCCGCCGATCCCCAGCAGCATCGCTTCCTGTATGTCCTCATGGCGCCTCCGACTTGACAAAGCCCCGGTGAATGAGTATATTCGCTCGTGGAACATACGACATAAATGTCGTTGTG
The DNA here is from genome assembly GCA_963701735.1 of uncultured Ignavibacteria bacterium. Classification (GTDB taxonomy): domain Bacteria; phylum Bacteroidota; class Ignavibacteria; order UBA10030; family UBA6906; genus CAWABB01. The sequence continues at coordinate 167,744 of CAVPBI010000019.1, forward strand.
TCAAGACCACGATAGACAAAATTGTCGGTGGCAATAGTCATGAAGACAACAATTGGCGAACGCCTGCGGTCAGCGCGCGAGACCAAGGAGCTGGACCAGGCGACACTGGCCCAGAAAATTGGGATAGCAACGCGAACGCTGCAGCGGTGGGAAAAGGGGGAGCAGGTGCCCGACGGCGTGGCCATCACGCGCCTCGCGAAGATCACGGGGGTGCAGCCGACGTGGCTGCTCACGGGCGACGGGGAGACGTATCCGCCGCCGCAGCGACCCGAGAATGTGTATGCGCTGCCGCTCGCGGCCCGGCGCGCCTCCCGCCTGGTCGACCTCCCGCTGGTCTCTGCCGTCCCCGCAGGGAAGGTCGCAACAATGTTCCACCCGGACCACGTGGACGACTACGTGACGGTCGACGACATCAAGGACCCGCAGGCGTTCGCGCTGAAGGTGAAGGGGAACAGCATGGCGCCGCGTATTGAGGACGGTGACGTGGTGATCGTGAGCCCGCAGACAGAAGCGCGGAGCGGCGACATCTGCGTCGTGCGCGTCAACGGGGAGGATACGCTGAAGAAGGTGAAGTTCGAAGGGAACTACATCCACCTCGTGCCGCTCAACCCGGACTTCGATCCGGTGACGGTGAAGAAGCGTGAGGTGAACTTCGTGTGGAAGGTGGTGAAACTGATTAAGGCGCTCTAGCGGTCACGGGCCCCCGCTGGCAGGACGGCGCCGCCGCATGGCTGTGCTCCGAAGCATCTGCTGACATCCCGCCCTCGCTGCACATTGCCCCGCAGCTCCACCCCCGTCGCTTCTGCTTCTCTCTGTCAGCTGAGCAGGTGAACCACAACGCCGTCGCGCAGCTTCGGCTCGAACCAGGTCGACTTCGGCGGCATGACCTTCCCGGCGTCCGCGATGGCCAGCAGCTCCTCGATCGACGTCGGATGCAGCGCGAAGGCCACCGCCATCTCTCCCGAGTTCACGCGCCGCTCCAGCTCTCCAAGCCCGCGAATCCCTCCGACAAAATCGATCCGCTTGCTCGTCCGGGGATCGTCGATCCCGAGGACGGGGGTGAGCAGCTCGCGCTGCAGGATGGACACGTCGAGACGCTCAACCGGGTCGGGAGCCGACAGCATCCCGGGCGGTGCCTGAAGCTCATACCACGCTCCGCCCACGTACATCCCGAACCGGCCCTTCGCGGCCGGACGCACCTGACTCTTCGCAGGGGTGACCGTGAAGCGCTTGCCGACCTCGGCCAGGAACGCTCCGGGCGTACGGCCGTTCAGATCCTTGACCACTCTATTGTAATCCATGATACGCAGCTGGTTATGCGGGAACAGCACGGCAAGGAAGAAATTGTACTCTTCCTTGCCCGTGTGATGCGGATTGGCGGCGGCCATCTCCCGGCCGACGCGCGCCGCAGCCGCGGAGCGATGGTGGCCGTCGGCCACATAGAAATTCGCAATGGCGCGAAACGCCTCTTCGAGGCGGCGCGTCACCAGGGGATCTGCCGCGACCCAGAGCTGGTGGCGGATGCCGTCGTCGGCCACGAAATCGTACTCGGCCTTCCCTGAACGGATAGCGCCCGCAAGCGCGTCGATTGCCGGATCGGCCCTGTAGGTAAGGAAGATCGGCCCTGAATGCGCGTTTGTGACGCGCACATGCCGCGTCCTGTCGTCCTCCTTGTCCTTCCTGGTCAGCTCGTGCTTCTTGATGGTGTCGTCCGCGTATTCGTGCACCGACGCGCAGCCGACAATGCCGTACTGGGTGTGATTCCCCATCGTCTGCGCATACAGGTAGTACGACGGCTGGCTGTCCTGCGCAAGGATGCCGTCGGACATCAGCCGCTGCAGATTCTCGCGCCCCTTGTCGTAGACGCGAGGATCGTAGAGGTCGATCTCGCGAGGCAGGTCGATCTCGGGCTTCCCGACGTGAAGAAACGAGAGCGGCTTTCCGGCCGCTTCGGCCCGGGCTTCCTCGGAGTTCAGCACGTCGTACGGCTTGGCCGCCACGGCGGCGGCATGCTGCGGAAGGGGTCGGACGCCTCTGAACGGGCGAAGTGTGGCCACGGAGTGTCTCCAGGAAACGGTGAAAAGAAGGCGGGGAGGTGGTACAACCCTCCCCGCCCGAGGGAATGCGGTGCAGGAATGGCGCTGCACGGAACTACGGTGCACCAGGACGCAGTGCACGGGATGCAGTCCGGCGACGGCCGAACCTTAGCGCAGCTTCAGGATCTGCTCGATCGCGGCGGTGACCTGCTTCACGTCGTCAAGCGTCAGCTCCCCCATGTGCGCGATGCGGAACGTCTTCTCCTTCAGATCTCCGTACCCGTTGGAGATCTGCATGCCCACCTTCGCGAGCTCCTTGTTGAGATCGGCGACCACGATGGTGCGCGTGTTCGTGATGGTCGTGAGCGTCTGCGAGGCGTGCCGCTCCTCGGGATACAGCGCGAAGAACTGCTTCGCCCACGCGCGCGTGAACTCGGCCATCGCCTTATGGCGTGCGAACCGGGCGTCGAGTCCCTCGGCCAGGATCCGGTCGAGCTGATACGTCAGCGCGAACATGTGGGAGAGCGACGGGGTAGCGTGATACTGGTAATCCTTGGTCTCGATATACTTGTAGATCTCGAGGATGTCGAGGTACCATCCGCGATGCTTCACCTGCTTGCCGTACTCGAGTGCGCGTTTGCTGACGGACGCGATCGCGAGGCCGGGAGGGAGAGCGAGCGCCTTCTGCGACGACGTGATGCAGACGTCGATGCCGAGGCGGTCCACTTCCACCTTTGCGCCGGCCAACGAGCTCACGGCGTCCACGAGCCAGAGAACATCAGGATATTTCCGGCGGACCTCGGCGATCTCCTCGACCGGGTTCATGATCCCGGTGCTGGTCTCGTTGTGCGTGACCGTGAAGACGTCGTACTTGCCGGTGGAGAGGTACTTGTCGACCACTTCGGGCGTCGTCGCTTTGCCCCATTCCGTCTCGTGTTTGTCGGCGGGGACGTTGTTCGCCTCGGCGACCTTGAACCAGCGGTTGCCGAACGCTCCGACGGAGAAGACGATCGCGCGCTTCGCCGTCAGCGAGCGGATGGAGCCTTCCATGAGGCCCGAGCCCGAGCTGGTGGAGAGGATGATCGGGTTCTCGGTGTACATCACCTTCCGCATCTTGTCCGAGATGTCCTTCTGGAGCGCGGATGCATCTTTGCTCCGGTGGCCGATCATCGGCGTTGCCATCTTTTGAAGGACGTCGGGAGCAACCTCCGTCGGTCCGGGGATGAACAGTTTTTTGTGCATGGGTACCTCCCTGAGAGTCATCGGAAGCGCCCGGCCCCACGTGGGGCTCAGGTGCGTGGTGAGGCGGAAACACTCTCCGAAATTCGCCAAAAATCAGCCGAAACGCAATGCCTCGCGCCTTGCGGTAGACGTCGAATCGAGACGTCGGAATGCATGAACGGTTCGGCCGGGGGGAGCGCCGGATCGGCCAGAAAGCACAGCGGCGGACCCTTTCGGGGCCCGCCGCTATGATCACCAGAGCAGGATGAGACCGAGATTAGATGCCCAGGCCAATGTTGAAGCGGACTGCGCGCGTCAGGCCGGGGATCACGCCGAAGCGGTCGGCATCTTCCAGGTACTCGGTGTCGAAGAGGTTCAGAACCTGGATGGAAGCGGTGCCCTTGATCATCCCAAAATTGAGCCGCGCACCGACGTTGAAGCTCCACACCCAGCGCTCAGGCAGCCGGTTACGGTAGATGGCGCTGAAGGTGGTCGGGGTCGTGTACGCTCCGTCCGTGGCGAGATATGTGCCGCCGTCAAGCGCAAATTGCTTGGCGAAGAACATGGTTCCCAGACCCGCGAAGAACGTCCCCTCGTCATACTGCAACGAGAAGGAGAGCATGGTCTGCGGCCCGCTCGCGACGGGTGTCTTCTCGAGGTCTTCGAAATACATGACATATGTCTGTCCGTCGCCGTTGACCGCGCTGGCATTGAACGGCGTCTTGACCACATTGCCCTGCGCATCGGTCGTCGTCTTCACCTCGTCCAGGACTTTCGTCCACTCGTTATCCATGAACGACCCCGTCGCCGTGAACGTCAGCCCCTCGAGCGGCAGCTCTGTGAACACCTTGCCGAGGTTCACGCTTCCTTCAACCTCGAGGCCCATGTGGAGAGAGGTTCCCACGAGCTCCCACCGGTTTCCGTTCCGGTCGTAGCCGGGTTCCCCTGCCTTTGAAATGTCCTGGATACGGGCCGACTTGTTGTCCCATTGCATCCAGTAGCCGTTCACGCGCGCCCGATACAGGTCGGAGGTCCATCCGGCGCCAAGCTCAAACTGATTGGATATCTCATCCTTGGCGTCCGGGTTCACGAGGCCCTGGTTGTAGTAGATGCCCAGCTCGACAAAGCGCTCCACGTGGGCGAAGTTGGCGAAGACGTTGATGTTGTCCGTGGCGTTGTAGTTCACGCCGACCTTGGGCTGGAAGAACCCGCGCGTGCGGGTGGCACGCACGAGGTCGAACGAGTACCAGCGCGTGCTGTTCGCCTCTTTCATCAGGAACTTCCCGTCGCCGTACTGTCCTTCCACCGTATCGATGGTCGCGAGCTCGGTCGAGTTCAGCTGCCGGCCGATGGCATTCTCGCTGGGCATGTTTTCCGTCAGCTTGTACTGATACCAGACGTACTGCAGGGTCGCGAGGAAGTTGAACTTCTCGACAGCCCAGTTGCCCTGCCCGAAGAGGGTGAACTGGGGGGTCTCGCCGAGGTAGTTGCGATACTGCGTGGCATATCCGGGATCCTTGTCTCCGGCCATCTCCCAGCCGAAGACGTTCCAGATGTCGCTTTCGGGTCCGTTCAGGTCGCCCTGATAGTTTCTGCGGCGGAATGCGGAGGACATGATGACGCCGTTCGTATCGCGGCGCGAATACGACTGGCCGGTAATGGACGTCTTTCCGAACAGGTTTGTGAAGTGGCCCGGATGGTCGGCCCACCAGTAGCGGAACTCGCCTCCCACGGTCAGTTTCAGATCCTCCCGGGGCATGAAGTCGTAGTTCGCCAGCAGGCCCGTCTGGTTGTGGAGCGAATAGCTGTTGCGTTGATACGCGGGACCCAGGTAGACGATCCGTGCCGTGTCGACGTTGGTCAGCACGCCGCCTTCGCCGTACTTGTCCGTGACGGCTCCAGTTCTGCTATTCACGCCGAACAGCGTGCCTGTGGAATTCATGCTGGACCCGCCGCCGCGGCCCATCGAGTAAAACCCGGTCACGTTCAACGATGAGGTCGGGTCGATGTCGTACCGGTAGTGCAGTTCGAGCTGCGGCTTGTGGAACATGTTGTGGGCGAGGTTCACGTAGTTGGGGTCCACCAACTCCCTGCTGTCGTCGAGCAACCCGTAGGCCGGAAGCCCGGTCGTTGCATTGGCAGGTAGCTGCTCCACCACATTATACGGGAGGAAGTTTGCGGGGTTGGCGTTATACCCGTACTTCTGGAAGTACGCGATGTGCTGGCTGAAGGAATAGCCGTGCTCCTGCGGCGCGCCGTGCAGCACGACCTTGAGGCTTTGCTGCGCGTCCGCGTACCAGGCGCCGGAGAGGTAGTAGTTGACTCCCTCGTAGCGTCCGCTGGTGCGGCTTCCCTCGGCGATCTTACGGTCAAGGCGGAAGGTGCCCGCGAACGTGTTGTCGATGAGGCCGGTGTTGATCTCGGCGCCGTACATCGTGTTCATCGGGTCGCCGAACGATGCCCGGGCTCCAAAGTAGGACTGCGCGGGAGCGTCTTTCGTGACGATGTTGAACGATCCGCCGAATGCGCCTGAGCCGTAGAGGGATGATCCCGCTCCGCGCTGGACCTGGATCGACGATGCCGCGGACGAGACCGAGCCCCAGTTCGACCAGTACACGGAGTTGGACTCCGGGTCGTTTGTCGGGACGCCGTTGATCAGGACCTGCACGTAGTTCTGATTGAAGCCGCGGACGAACAGCTTCGCTTCGCCGTTGGCGACGCCGTCGGGCGAGTAGGCATACACGCCAGGGATCCCCTGCACGAGCATCGGCGCGTCCTGCCCGCTGATCTTCTGCTCGATCGACATGGCATCCACGTCGCTGAAGGCGACCGGGGTTTCGCGGTCACGCGCCCTGTTTGCCTCAGCCACAACTTCGCCCGTCTGGATCATCGTGGGGTCGAGCGTGACGTCGAGTGTGATGGCCCCGTCGGCGACGTTCACGGTCCGCTGAACGCTGACGTATCCGACGTACGCGAACCGCACGGTGTACCGGTTGGCCGGGATTCCGGTGATCGAGTAGTTCCCCGACGCGTCCGTGACGGCGCCGATCTTCGTGCCGGCCAGCGTGACGGTTGCGCCGACGAGCGGCTCCTTGGTGCTGGCATCGGTCAGCCTTCCGCGCATCTGGCCTGACTGTGCCAGGGCCATCGCAGGAAAGAGGACTGCCAGGAGGAGAATCATAATCCTTTTTACCATGGGCATGCTCCGGTGATGATGGTGTGAGTGGATCGTGTGATGTGAGTGACGTGACCTGTATGTTCGTGCGCGGGCGACGGCGCAGATGGATCGGCCGTGACCTGTGAAGACCCTGGAATTGAATGAACGCGGTGTGCTAGAGCTGCAGGAGGCGGGCGAGGAGGGTAAGGGTGCCCGCACGCCGCGCCCAATATACAACACGCATTTCCAAAACTCAAGGATCGAACACCGGGCGTGGGAATACCGCCGCAATGTTGCATTTCGTCGGCCTCTTTGCTATTCTGCGCTCGTGCGGCGGGCATCCGCTCCTGGCGCTCTCCATGCCCCGCCTCCGCCCACCTCGAATCAGAGGGCTGACACGTCAACGGCTCATGCGGACCTACGCGATCGAAGAGATACGTCGCACCTTTGCGAACTCGGCCGATTTCAACGAGATCTTTGACGTGTTCCAGGCGGCGCTTCAGCAGCGGCTCAAAGACGTCGAGCCGTACAGGCTCCTCTTCTGGAATCACTCGCTCGCGCCGGATGAAATCCGGCTGTTCGGCGAGAAACTCGCCTCGGAATTCCCTGACCTGGCGTACGACGTCTACCTCTGGCTGGCCAGCGTGTTTGAGGCGACGTACGCCGGGGATGACAACTACGAGCTTGCCGTTCATTATTATCAGCGCGCTGCGCACGCCCGGCCGGCAGAACCCGACCCCTACCTCGATGCCTGCGACTGCTACGATCCCGACCTGAACATCCCGTCTCTTGCCTTGCTGATCGAATTCGTTCGCACGGGGACCGGGTTCGTCCCGAATCCGGCAGGCCTGTACAAGCGGCTGGCCTATCTCTATCATCTTGCAGGCGACGAGGCCCAGAGCGAGCAGTGCCGCCGGCGGGCTGAAGAGGGCACGGCCGACAGATCGGGCGCCACTCCTGCGCCTCCGACAGACGCGTGATGAAAGACGTTCGCGGCTATGTCATGATTGCAGGGGCGGCGTTCCTCTGGGGGGTCTCAGCGACGGCCGCGAAGTTCCTCTTCAACCGCGACGTGAGCACGCTGCTGGTCGTCCAGACACGCGTGACATTCTCCGCGCTCCTCATGGCCGCGGGGTTCCTCCTCTTCCGTCCATCCCTTCTGAAGGTCAACCCGCGGGAGCTCTGGCGCCTCGCGGTGCTCGGGATCGTCGGCGTGGCGGGCGCGAACATTACCTACTACCTGGTGATCCGCGAAACTACCGTCGCGACCGCCATCCTCATCCAGTACACCTCGCCGCTTCTTGTCCTGGCGTACGGCGTGCTCTCGGGTGACGAGGGATTCTCCGGCGTGAAGCTCATTGCCGCTTTGCTCTCGCTCGCGGGATGCGCGCTGGCCGTGGGCGTGTTTGACACGGCCGCAATCGCGCTGACTCCGCTCGCGCTCGTGGCCGGGATCGGATCGATCGTGACATTCGCGTTCCTGACCGTCTACACGCGCAAGGTCGTCGCGCGCATGCCGTCCTGGACGGCGGTGTTGTATGCGCTCGTGTGTGCCTCTCTGATGTGGGCGGTGGTCAATCCGCCGTGGGTGATCGCGCGGGAATCGCATCCACCGGGGCTCTGGATATCCCTGATAGGTTTCGCCATCATCTCGGTCCTGGTTCCGCACTCGCTCTTCGCCGCCGGTCTCCGCTCCGTCGTCCCGTCTCGGGCCATCATCACCTCCACTCTCGAACCGGTCGTTGCGATCGGCAGTGCCGCCATCGTGCTGGGCGAGCTGCTGACGCCGCTCCAGATTCTTGGCGCGGTCACGGTTCTCGCGGCGATCATCATGCTGAATCTGCGGCCCGAGGAGGAGCGACGGAGCGTCTCCGAACCATCGCAACGGTCTCGCCATGACATCCACACGCCGCCGGGTTGAACGCTTCCGTTCCGTGATCAGCCGCCGCCAGCGTGATCTCACGGTCGTGCTGGAGAACATCCACGATCCCCACAACGTGAGTGCGATCCTGCGGAGCTGTGATGCGGTGGGGATCCTGGGGGTCGAGCTGCTGTACACGGTGGAGAAGTTCCCGAAGCTGGGCAAGAAGAGCTCGTCGAGCGCCAGCAAATGGATCGAGCGACGCAAGCATACGGACGTGGCGTCGTGCTATGCGACGCTCCGGCAGGAGGGGTTCCGGATTCTTGCGACGAAGGTCGCCGACGATGCGCCGAGCCTGTACGATCTGGATCTGACCGGACCGGTTGCGATCGTCCTCGGCAATGAGCACCGCGGCGTCTCGGACGAGGCCGCCGCTGCAGCAGATGCGATCTTCCGGGTTCCGATGAACGGGATGATCGAAAGCCTGAATGTCTCGGTTGCTGCGGCCGTGTGCGTATTCGAGGCCTACCGGCAGCGGCTCGGCAAAGGGACGCTGGCGCACTCCGCGCTCCGGCCCGAGGACCAGTCGGGAATTCTGCAGGATTGGCTCCACCGGTAAAATCGCAAATCTTGACTGGGAAACGCAGGTTTTGTATATTCAATCCACTGGTGACTCCGAAACAGAGTCCCGGCGGCTAGGAGGAGGGTCCTCTGACAGCAACGCGGAGGTTACCCGCGCGTACCTGGTACTAGTCAAATCCACAAAGACCCCACACCCCGGAACCACCCTCCATGGACGGCGTTGGGAGCGACAGCATGTCGTTCATCTGGCAGAACGTGCTGCTCATTTCTGCTGTATTTCTGATTATCTTTATCTACCTGGTTCTGATCATTCGAAAGCGCTGGAAGCAGAACTTCCTGCACGTCAGCGAGATCGAAAAAGAAAAACAGAGGAAGAACCGGCAATCGTCGTAGTCCTGTCCGGTAGCCGGCTCGCGTGGAGCGGCCCCGGCGGGCTGCTTTTTTTTTGACCGTTTCCGGGTGCACAATGTCCCTTGCGCGGATTCTCCTTTCCCTCTCGACCCTCCTCTCCTTGGCTGTCGTCCCCGCCGGTGCTCAATCTGTTGACGCTGCCCATACGCGCGCTTCGCTCAAGGCGGAAGCCTCCAGCCTCCTCCCGGGTAGCACGGTCACGCTGGGCGTCCTTCTCCGGATGGATCCCGGCTGGCATACGTACTGGGTGAATGCGGGCGAGGCCGGACTCCCGACGCACATCGCCTGGTCACTTCCCGACGGTTTCGCGGCCGGCGAGATCCAGTGGCCGCTGCCATACAAGTTCGTCGAAGCCGGCGATGTCATGACGCTCGGCTACAAAGACGAGACGATGCTGATCGTGCCTGTCACAGTCCCGGGGAATCTGCGGCCTGGCCAGACCGTCACGCTCACAGCCGACGTGAGCTGGCTCGAATGCGGGAATATCTGCGTGCCCGGAAGCGCGGTCGTCTCGCTCACACTCCCCGTGGGCGACGCGCAGCGAGATCCGGCCACGGCACCGCTCTTTGACCGCTATCGCAATCGCATCCCGGCGCGGATCAATGACGTTCGCGATCTCTCCGTGTCTTCGCGCGAAGCGACCGAAGCCGTGGTGCTGACGCTCGAGCCTGCATCGAACGTGACACTGTCGCAGGAGACTGTCGACTTCTATCCGGAATCGGGCGAGCCGCTGACGGTAGGGCGTACGATTGTATCCGATGGTGGCCGGACGATCACCGTGCCGGTGTCGGCGGCACGGCGGCCGGATGGACCGCTGGCGTTGAAGGGTGTCATCGTGTACAGGAATGCTGGCGGCGAACGCGTTGGTGCGGCCGTCAGGATCCCGCTGAGCGCGTCGTTCTTTGGCGGCGTGGGCGGATCTGCGTCCGGCCAGGGGATTCTCGGGAAGACGTTTACGACGATCGAACAGCCAGGCTCCAACCAGCCGCTCTTGCTCTATCTGGTCTTTGCGGTCGTCGGGGGATTGCTGCTGAACATCATGCCGTGCGTGCTCCCGGTGATCGCGCTGAAGATCTTCGGTCTCATGAAGATGTCGGGCAACGAGCCGAACAAAGTGAAGCGGCTCGGCTGGACGTTCTCCGCGGGCATTCTCTTTTCGTTCCTGGTCCTCGCGCTGATTGTTATCCTTCTGCAGTTCGCGGGAAGTCAGGTCGGCTGGGGATTCCAGTTCCAGGAGCCGCTCTTCGTGATCGCGATGGCCGCGGTGGTCTTCGCATTCGGCCTGAGTCTGTTCGGCGTCTATGAGATCCAGCTGCCGGGTGCCGCAATCGCCGGCGTCGGCAGCCTGGCTGCGAAGCAGGAAAAGGGCGGCGAAGGGTATGCCGCGTCATTCTGGGAAGGGGTGTTCGCGACGATCCTGGCCACGCCCTGCACCGCGCCGTTCCTTGGCTCGGCCCTCGGGTTCGCCTTTGCGCAGCCGCCGCTGGTGATCCTCCTGATCTTCGCGGCGGTAGCGTTCGGCATGGCGCTGCCGTATCTCCTGATCACCTCCCGGCCGGCGTGGCTGAAGTACCTCCCGAAGCCTGGTGCATGGATGGAGACCGCGAAGCAATTCATGGGCTTCCTGATGATGGCCACCGTCCTCTGGCTCCTCTACATCCTCGGCAAGCAGCTTGGTGTTGAAGCTGTCGTCTGGACCGGAGCATTTTTGCTGAGCATCGCCGTCGGTGCGTGGCTTGTCGGCCGGTTCGCGACGCTCACCGCCACGCGCGCCCGGGCGTACGCTATCTGGGCGCTTGCGCTCCTGATTGTTGCCGGCGCCTACGTGCTCTTCATGGAGTCGACGCTGAATGTGCGCGCGCTGATCGCGGGCGAGAAAGCGGTGGAGGAATCCGGACAGGAGCAGGCGGCCGGACACATCCCGTGGCAGCGGTTCACCCTGACGGCGCTCGAGCGCGAGCTCGGTGACGGCAGGCCGGTGTTCATCGATTTCACGGCCGAGTGGTGCCTGACGTGCAAAGTGAACGAGCGCACGGTCCTCGCGGACCGCGAGGTCGTGGACGCGTTCGCTGCGAGCGGCATCGTTCCGTTCAAGGCTGACTGGACGAACCGAAACCCCGAGATCACGCAGCTGCTGAAGAAGTTTGGCCGGTCGGGCGTTCCGCTCTATGTCGTGTTCCCGGCGGGCAGGCCGGATGCGCCGATCGTGCTGCCTGAAGTGATCACGTCGTCGATCATCATCGACGCGCTGAAGAACGCGACGGGGGTTGAAGTGAGAAGAGAGCGAAGGGGGGAAACGGAGTTGGAACGGCGCTCGTGAGATGAAATCCAGAAGAAAGAAGGGACCGGGGAGGGGACGATGTCACTGAGACCTGTGAAGAGGATTGTGGAAGCCAGGCCGACGCTGGAGGGAGCGGGTGTGCATCTCCGTCGGGCGTTCGGGTTCGGGAACACGTCGGACTTCGATCCGTTTCTTCTCCTGGATGATTTCCGAAATGATGTGCCTGCGGACTACATGGCCGGTTTCCCCTGGCACCCGCACCGGGGCATCGAGACCATTACATACGTTCTCGCCGGGGACGTAGACCATGCTGACAGCATCGGCAACCGGGGCACCATCGGGGCGGGAGACGTGCAGTGGATGACCGCGGGCAAGGGCATCATTCATCAGGAGATGCCGAAGGGCGATCCACAGGGAAAGATGCACGGGTTCCAGCTCTGGGCGAACCTCCCCTCGTCCCTGAAGATGACCGCGCCGCGCTACCAGGAGATCAAAGGTCCGGAGATTCCTCTGATAACGGATGACGACGGTACGCAGGTGCGCATCGTGGCCGGTTCGTTCTGGGGAAAACGGGGGCCGGTGGAAGGGATAGCGGCCGATCCGGTGTACATCGACGTGACCGTCCCACCCGGGAAGACAAAGACACTCCCGATACCATTGATGCGGCAGGCATTTGCCTACGTCTTTGAAGGCGGGGGGAGGTTCCTGTACGCGTCAGATCCGCAGGGGGTTCCGACCGAGGGTCCGGACGGCAGGGCGACCGCACCACCGTCGACCGCCGGCAACCGATCCCTTGTCCTCTTTGACAGCGGGGACGAAGTGACCGTGCGGGCCGGTGAGCAGGGTATCCGGTTCCTTCTGATATCGGGCAAGCCGCTCCGCGAGCCCGTTGCGTGGTACGGGCCGATTGTGATGAACACGCAAGCAGAGTTGCAGCAGGCGTTCGAGGAGCTTCAGGACGGAACGTTTCTGAAGCGGTAAGGCCGGAGCGTATGGGGGAGGCCGCCCGGCATCACACGTTCGGGTCGATGCTCCAGAACTTCAGCAGCGCGTCTGCCGATTCGCGCTTCCTGAGCACCACCATCGTCTCGCCCTCGTCTTCATACCCCACCACCACCGGCATCTGCCGGCTGTTGTAGCGGGACCACATGCCGAACGTGTAGGCTCCTGCGTCGTGGATGATGATCGAGTCGCCCTCCTCGACCGGTGGGAGCGGGAGGTCCCGCGCCAGCACATCCCCCTGAAAACAGAGCGGCCCTACGACCGTTACCAGTGCAGGATTCCCGCGCCCGGGGAATCCGTCCCGGTCAAGCACAGTGAAATTGTGATGCCAGTGTTCGGGCGAGTAGGTTCGCCTCAGAAACATGTCGGCCCCCAGATGGATGGCCGCAGACGTCCTGCCTCCCGTCACATCTCCCGCCCGCTTGACATACTCCACACGGCTGACAGCCCACGCGGTGTTGGCGTGGTAGTACCGACCGAATTCGGTCACCACCCTGAACCTGCCCGTGAACAGGTCAGGGCATACGCGCTCGAGCCCGGCTGCGTACTCCTCCATCGCCGGGGCAGGATGTGCGGGATCGTAGGTGGCCGGGAGACCCCCTCCGATATCTACCGACTGAATCTGTCCGTGTTGGTGCACGCCGTCGTTCAGCTCGAGCGCGAACGCAACGACGCGACGGGTCCCTTCGAGCAGCATCTCGAGCGGGCACCCCTGCGAACCGATATGGACATGGACGCTTCGGAGCCACGGGTAGGAGCGGAACGCGTGCGCGATGGCCTCGCGGTCGGCGCCGAGCGGAACTCCGAACTTCGACCAATGCCCGGCAACACTCGTTGACGCAATGCTGCCCGTCCCCACCTGAGGGTTGATCCTGATACCGATCATTGAGGAAGTCCCGCCCGGAGGGATAAGGCCGGCGATCCGCTGCACCTCGGCGAGCGAGTCGGCATTGAGACCGATCCCGCGGCTCAGACAGTAGCTGATTTCATCGGCGGTCTTGACCGGGGAGTCGAAGACGATACGGTCGGGTGGAAATCCCGCAGCCTCTGCGAGCCGGATCTCCGGGAACGAAGCGGCCTCCGCGCCCATCCCGAAGTCGTGAAGAAGGGAGAGGAGGGGAAGCAGGGGATTGGCCTTGACCGCGACCGCGTGGAGCGTCACCGTGGGGAAGACCCTGATCGCCTCCCGCGCGCGGGCGCGCAGGCGCGTGAGGTCATGAAAGACGGCAGCTGTGTCCTCGGGGCCGATGAATCCCCGCGCCCGGGCGATCCGGAAGACATGCGACATCTCGTCGGGCGAGGGTGAGGTCAGGAGATCATGCATGAAGCGAGTCCGGGACTGTCGCCAGGGCGATACGTGGGGTAGAGCGGATCGCGATTGTCGGTCAGCGCACATAGAGGATCTTGATATGTCGGATCGCCCCGGCGGCGGAGACACGACAGATGTACGTCCCCGTCGCGAGCGCGCGCGGCCTCCACGGGAAGGTGTGCACACCGGATCCCAGGGGACCGTCATATACCGGGCTCACACATCGGCCGAGGAGATCATACACCCGGACGGAGACGCGATTCCCATCGCACCCCGCCCCGCTTCCCAGCCCACCTCCGGTTGCGGGCATCCGCACTGAGATCACCGTCTCACCATTGAAGGGGTTTGGATAAGATCCGCATTCGAGTGACAGAATATGATGACGCCGTCGGGGATAGTCAAGCCGAGGCAGGCGCATTTCTGGCTGTATTCGAGTATATTCCGGGAGTTTCAGTTCCACCCACCATACTCCATCAACCACCCTGCGGCGACGCTGATGAGTTCAGTGACTGACTTCCCCTCATGGCAGGCTCTGGTCCGCCATCACAAAGAGATCGCGAACCTTCACATGCGGGATCTGTTTGCCGCAGACCCCGACCGGTTCAGAAGATTCACGCTCTCGCTGGGCGATCTCCTCGTCGATTATTCCAAGAACCGAATCACCGGCGAGACAATGGGCCTCCTCATGGCGCTCGCGCGTGAGGCGCGCGTAGAAGAGTGGCGAGATCGCATGTTCCGCGGCGACAGCATCAACGTCACCGAAAACCGGGCGGTACTGCACGTGGCTCTGCGGAACAGATCCAATCGCCCGATCATGGTGGATGGCCGCGATGTCATGCCCGACGTCAACCGCGTGCTGGCGCAGATGAGGACGTTCACCGAGGACGTGCGGTCAGGCCGGTGGACCGGCTGGACGGGGCAGCGCATCACCGACGTGGTCAATATCGGTATCGGCGGATCCGATCTCGGTCCGGTCATGGTGACCGAAGCGCTGCGGCCATACTGGCACAACGAGCTGACGCCGCACTTCGTGTCGAACGTAGACGGGACGCACATCGCCGAGACGCTCCGGCGCGTTCACCCCGAGACAACGCTCTTCATCGTGGCGTCGAAGACGTTCACGACGCAGGAGACTCTGGCGAACGCGCACACCGCGCGGCGCTGGTTCCTGGAGGCCGCGGGCAGCGAAGCCGCGATCGCCAGGCACTTTGTCGCGCTCTCAACGAACGCAGCCGCAGTCGCGAAGTTCGGCATCGACACCCGTGCGATGTTCGAGTTCTGGGACTGGGTGGGCGGGCGATACTCGCTCTGGTCGGCCATCGGCATCTCGATCGCCCTCATGATCGGCATGGACCGGTTCGAGGAGCTGCTCGCAGGCGCGCACGAGATGGACGAGCATTTCCGCACCGCGCCCCTTGAAGAGAACATCCCGGTTGTCCTCGCCGTGCTGGGCGTATGGTACGCCAATTTTTTCGGCGCTCCCACGCATGCAATCCTGCCGTACGATCAGTACCTTCACCGTTTGCCCGCCTACCTCCAGCAGGGGGACATGGAAAGCAACGGCAAGCGGGTAACCCGGGACGGGAAGGAAATTCACTACACGACCGGCCCTGTCATCTGGGGCGAGCCTGGCACCAACGGCCAGCACGCATTCTACCAGCTCATCCATCAGGGGACGCATCTGATTCCGGCCGACTTCATCGCTCCGGTTGAAACCCAGAATCCGGTCGGTGACCACCACCGGCTTCTCCTTGCCAACTTCCTTGCGCAGACCGAGGCGTTGATGAAGGGCAAGACCGCGGAAGAGGTCCGAAAGGAACTCGAGCGCACGGGAGCACAGGGCGACGCCCTGGAGCGGCTGCTTCCCCACAAGGTGTTCCCCGGCAATCGGCCCACCAACTCGATCATGGTCAAGAAGCTGACACCTCATACGCTGGGAATGTTGATCGCGATGTACGAGCACAGGATCTTTGTCCAGGGCATGATCTGGAACGTCAATTCCTATGACCAGTGGGGGGTCGAGCTCGGGAAACAGCTGGCTGCGGCGATCCTGCCCGAGCTGTCGGGGGAGGTCCCGGTGTCGGGGCACGACGGCTCGACGGCCGGATTGATCAGGCATATCCGGGGGGCGGGCGGTTGAAAATAGGGCCGATTTTCTTATCTTCAATGCATTCCGTCCTCGCAGTCCTCCCGCATCAGCCATGATCGAACACAACGACCGTCAACCCTTTGCCTGAGCATGCCGCACACTGACAACGCACCAGAGACCCGCGCCGGACGCATCCCGCGCCATCCGAGTCAGACCGAACAGGATGAGCTTGCCATCAACACCATCCGGACGCTTTCGATGGACGCCGTCCAGCAGGCGAGATCGGGCCACCCCGGGATGCCGATGGGTATGGCACCGACGGCCCATCTGCTCTGGACGAATTACCTGCGCCATAATCCGGGCAATCCCGCGTGGGTGAATCGGGACCGGTTTGTCCTCTCCGCCGGCCACGGCTCGATGCTGCTGTACTCGTTGCTCCATCTCAGCGGCTACGATCTCTCGCTTGACGAGCTGAAGAACTTCCGCCAGTGGCATAGCAGGACACCGGGCCATCCCGAGTACGGTGAAACTCCCGGGGTCGAAGCGACCACCGGTCCGCTCGGCCAGGGAATCTCAAACGCCGTCGGCATGGCGATCGCCGCAAAGTACCTTGCGGCCCGATTCAACCGCGATGGCTTTCCGATCATCCAGCACCGCGTCTTCGTCATCGCAGGCGACGGCGATCTGCAGGAGGGCGTGTCGTCTGAAGCGTCATCGCTCGCGGGACATCTCGGGCTTGACAACCTGATCGTGCTGTACGACGACAACCGCATCACGATCGACGGAAGCACGTCGCTCTCGTTCACGGAGAGCGTAAGCGCGCGCTATGCAGCGTACGGCTGGTTCGTGCAGCAGGTCGACGGCGACGGGAATGATCTGCAGGCGATCGGCAAGGCGATCGACGCGGCTCTTTCGCATCGTGGCCGTCCCTCGCTCATCCGGATCAGGACGCATATCGGCTTCGGAAGCCCGAACAAACAGGACAGCGCCGAGGCGCACGGCTCTCCGCTCGGCTTCGATGAGGTCGCGGCCACGAAGGTGCGGCTCGGTTGGGATCCGACCCGGTCATTCTTCGTCCCCGAACGGGTCCTTCAGCACTATCATGCCGCGGCGGCCCGCGGACATGAGCTGGAACAGGAATGGAAGGCCATGTTCGCCTCGTACGCGTCCGAGCATCCCGACCTCGCACGGGAATTCGATCGCGCTCTGACGAAGCAGCTCCCGGAAGACTGGGAAGCCCTCTGGGCCCGGGTCGCACCGGAGTTTGATCCGACCGCGTCGATGGCCACCCGGGAAGCCCAGGGGAAAGTTCTGGATGCCGTGCTTCCGCACCTTCCGCTTGTGATCGGCGGATCGGCGGACCTCACCCCCTCAAACAACACGCGGTTCAAGGGGGCGGAGGATTTCACGACCACGAAGCGCGATGGCCGCTACATCCGGTTCGGGGTGCGTGAGCACGCCATGGGCGCGATTCTCAATGGTATCGCCGTCAGCGGGATGGTCATCCCCTACGGCGGCACATTCTTCACGTTTGCCGACTACATGCGCCCTGCGATTCGGCTCGCCGCAATGTCGAAGTACCCATCGATCTTCGTCTTCACGCACGACAGCATCGGGCTCGGAGAAGACGGCCCGACGCACCAGCCGGTCGAGCAATTGGCCTCACTGCGCGCGATGCCGGGGCTCGTCATTGTCAGGCCGGCGGACGCGAACGAAACGGCATATGCATGGAAATTCGCGCTCGAAAACAGGCAGGGCCCGACGGTCCTGGTGCTGACCCGGCAGAAGGTCAAGGTGCTGGATCAGCATCGCTTCACGCCGGCGCATAACCTCGTCCGCGGGGCGTACGTCCTGACGGGGTCAGAACGTCCGAAAGTGATCCTCCTGGCAACGGGGTCGGAGGTCCATCTTGCGGTGGACGCCTATCAGCGCCTGTCCGGTGCGGGGATACCGGCACGCGTCGTCAGCATGCCCTCCTGGGAGCTCTTCGAACGCCAGCCGAAGGCGTACCGCGACGGGGTCCTGCCGCCGGATGTGACCGCCAGGGTGGGCATCGAAGCGGCCGTGGGTTTTGGGTGGGAACGGTATCTCGCCCCAAAGGGCGTGTTCATCGGAATGCATCGTTTTGGGGCCTCCGCCCCGTATGAGACGCTGTACGAAAAGTTCGGTCTGACCGTGGACCGCATCGTGGAAGCAGCGCATGAGGTGATGACATGACTGTCGCGGTAGCATCCGACCACGCCGGGTTTGAGCTGAAGCAGCTGCTCGTGAAGCAGCTCGCGGACGACGGACATGTGATCCTTGACCTCGGCAGCCATACTGCGGATCCGAGCGACTATCCCGATCATGCGAGGGCCGTCGGTGCGACGTTGCGGGATGGCAAAGCGGAACGGGGGATCCTGGTCTGCGGGAGCGGCGTCGGGGCGTGCATTGCCGCGAACAAGATCAAGGGTGTGCGCGCGGGCATCTGTCACGACGCATACTCGGCACACCAGGGCGTGGAGCATGACGACATGAATGTTCTCTGCCTCGGCGCGCGCGTGATCGGGTCTGCCCTTGCGCTTGACATCGCGCGGCTCTTTCTTCAGGCGACATTCACGAACGAGGAGAGGCACCGGAGGCGGGTTCAGAAGGTCCTCGACATCGAGAAGCGCCAGGAGTGAGATCGGGCTCAACGCGTAACGGGTGGGGCACGGAACAGCGCAGGCCGGAGCACAGCTCCGGCGAACGATCAGGCACGAACGGGGGTTTCAGCATGGGTGTGTTACACGAGCTTGAACGGTTGGGGCAGAGCATCTGGTTTGACAACATCAGCCGGAGCATGCTGGCGAGCGGAAGTCTCCGCCGCATGGTGGAGGAAGGTCTCCTGGGCGTCACATCGAATCCGACGATCTTCGACAAGGCGATCTCAGGCAGCAGCGACTACGACGACCAGCTTCGGAGGCTCCTCGCGGAGCGGCCCGGGATCCGCGTTGAAGAGATCATCCAGGAGCTTA
Organism: uncultured Ignavibacteria bacterium; assembly: GCA_963701735.1. Lineage (GTDB taxonomy): Bacteria > Bacteroidota > Ignavibacteria > UBA10030 > UBA6906 > CAWABB01. Next base: position 186,689 of record CAVPBI010000019.1, read on the forward strand.
TGGCGGAGGACGTCCGGCAGGCCGCGGACGATCTGCGGTCCGTGTTCGATCGGACCGGCGGGCGTGACGGATACGTCAGCGTCGAAGTCTCGCCCGCGGAGGCGCGCGATACCGGGGCGACGATCCAGGAGGCGCGCCTCCTGTGGAAGATGATCAACCGGCCGAACCTCATGGTGAAGATCCCCGCGACAGTCGAGGGGCTCCCCGCCATCGAGCAGGCGATCGCCGAAGGCATCAACATCAACGTGACGCTGATCTTCTCGATTGCCCGGTACCGGGAAGTGGCCGGGGCGTACATCCGGGGGCTGGAGCGCAGGGCGAAAGCGGGGCTTCCGCTCGCACCCGTCGCGTCCGTGGCAAGCGTGTTTGTGAGCCGTATCGACACCCTCATCGACGCTCTGCTGGACCAGCGCGCTGCGAGCGACCCTGCGCAGGCGCCGCGCTTTGCCTTGCTGAAGGGACAGGCGGCCGTTGCGAACACCAAGCTGATCTATCGCGCCTTCCAGGAGATCTTCTCCGATCCCGGATTCGAAGCCCTCCGCATCCTCGGAGCGCGGGAACAACGCCCGCTGTGGGGAAGCACCAGCACGAAGAACCCTTCCTACGACCCACTTCTGTATGTCTCCACCCTCGTGGGGCCGCACACGGTGAATACGGTTCCACCGAACACGTACACCGAAATCCTGAAGAGCATGAAACCGGCGTCGACCATCGAGACCGATCTTCCCGCCGCGAGCCGTGTTCTGGCCTCGCTCGAGGCATCGGGGATATCCATGGATGCCGTCATGCGTCAGCTGGAGGACGAGGGGGTGTCCGCGTTTGAGAAGTCCTTCGACGGTCTCGTTCGCAACCTTGAACTGAAACGACAGGTGTTCTCTCGCTGAGGAGGTCTGATGAAGGCGCTTGGAATCGATGTCGGCGGCAGCGGCATTAAGGGTGCCATTGTGGACACGCGCACCGGGCGGCTCGTCAGCGAGCGATTCCGCGTGCCCACCCCGGAGCCGTCGACGCCGCGCGCCGTCGGGGCGGCCATGGCTCGCCTCATCCGGCATTTCGAATGGAAGGGGCCGGTGGGGTGCGGGCTGCCCGGTCCGATCAAGAGGGGCCGCCTGGTCACGATGAGCAACCTGCACAAGGCGTGGGTAGGATTGTCCGTGGAGGACGCGCTCAGCAAGGCCTGCGGCCATCGCGTCACGGTACTCAACGATGCCGACGCGGCAGGACTGGCCGAGATGAAGTTCGGTGCCGGACGAAAGGAATCCGGCGTCGTGCTCATGCTGACCGTCGGGACCGGGATCGGCTCGGCGCTGTTCGTCGACGGAGTGCTCTTTCCCAACACCGAACTCGGGCAGCTCGACATCCGCGGCAAGCGGGCTGAAAAGCGGGCCTCCGCGAAGGTGAAGAAGGACAAATCTCTTTCGTGGGGCGCGTGGGCGAAGCGGTTCGACGAGTACCTTACCGCGGTGGAGACGATCCTCCTCCCTGATCTCCTCATCATCGGCGGCGGCATCAGCCGGCGGTCCAGGAGGTTCGCCTCGAAGCTGAAGACCCGCGCACGTCTCGTCCCGGCGCAACTCCAGAACGAGGCGGGCATTGTGGGCGCCGCCCTCGCCGCAGCACGCTCCGGGCGCCGGTGAATAGCGAGCATCTCGAGTTCCGGTACTTCGGGTTCTTCGCGGTCCTCAGGCGATATCGCACGACCACGGTCATTGGTTGGGCCGTGACAGTCGCGGGGATGGCGGGGTTCATCGCGTCATGGGGTATCCCGGGCGCACGCGGCTTGCTCGATGTCATGCTTGCGGTCGCGACGGTTCTGGCCGGGCTCACGGTCGTGCAGGTTTCGGTGATGAGCCTGCAGAGCTACGTGAGCGTCCGGTTCCCGCCGCTCCCCGAGGGCATGGCTGAGGCCGAGCGCGCTGCCCTCGAGGTGCTGGAGCCCGTCATGGCCGAGGTCAGGGACGGCGGATGGCAGGACGCGTTTCATGCGATCGGAGAGGTGCGCGGGATCGGAGAGCGGTGGGGGCTGCCGCAGCCCGAACGCCGCGGGCCTCTTCCCACCAGGCACCACATCAGGGAGACGTGACCCATGGCAGGGCGGCTTGACGAGTATCAGGAATTCCGGACCCGCATGAACGAGCGCATCCTCGGGATCGAAAACCGTCCGATCAAGCGCTTCTTCAGCCTCGACACGCTGACGTACGAGCCCGGTGCGCTCGACACGCGCACGAAGGAGCTGCTCGGACTGGTCGCGTCCATGGTGCTCCGGTGCGACGACTGCGTGTCGTACCATATCCTGCAGTGCAAGAAGGAGGGCGTGAGCGACGCCGAGCTGTATGATGCCTTCAGCGTCGCGCTCACGGTTGGAGGGTCCATCGTCATCCCTCACCTCCGCCGCGCGGTCGCGTTCCTGGACGAGGCCAACGCCGCTCCGTCACCGTGAGGCTCGCAGCCCGGCCATGAAGAACGCAGGTCGACCGGACGACGTGAAAGCGGAGCTGCTCCTGCTCCTGGTCGTTCTCATCTGGGCCAGCAACTACCCCATCGCGAAGTTCAGCATCCGGCAGCTCGACATCTTTGTCTTCAACGCCGTCCGGTATGTTGTCGCTGCAGTGCTCCTGGGCGCCATCTTCCGGGCCACGCGTGCACGCTGGGTTCCCGTCGGGCCTGCAGACCGTCCGCGCCTGCTGCGAGCGGGAATCGTGGCCGGCGTGCTCTATCAGATTGCATTCATCGTCGGCTTGAAGCTCACCACGGCAGGGAACTCGGCCGTACTGCTCGCCACGGCGCCGCTCTGGACGATCGCCCTGTCTGCCCGGATGCATCGGGAGCCCATCACGCTCCGGGTGTGGATTGGCATGGGGCTGTCGCTGGCCGGCGTGGTCATGATCATCGCCGGGGGCGGGAGAAGCCTCAGCGTGGGAGGCGTGGAGATGCTTGGCGACCTCATTTGCCTTGCTGCGGCATTCCTCTGGGCCTTCAACACCAACCTCCAGAAGCCCCTGCTGGGCAGATACTCTCCGCTGCAGCTCAGTATCGTCATGATGAGCATCGGAGCGGTGGGTCTGACCCTGACCGCCGTGCCTGCGGCCGTCACGATGGACTGGAGCGCGGTCGCATGGCCCGCGTGGGCGGGAGCCGTCGCATCGGGAGTTCTGTCGATCGCGGTAGCGAACCTCATCTGGTCGACGGGCGTGAAACGCCTCGGACCCGGGCGGACCGGGAGCTTTGGCAACCTCATTCCGGTCGTTGCGTTGATCATATCGTATCTGACGCTTGGGGAAACGTTCGCGCCGATTCAGATCGTGGGTGCGGCAGTGACGATTTTCGGCGTCGGGTATGCGCGCCGGTGACCCCGTATGGCGGGATCGAACTCAAGACACATTCCTCCATCATCAATCACCTCGAAAGACGCTACATGAAGAAGTCCCGATGGTTTGTCATCTGTGCCTCAATCGGTCTGCTGCCGCTGCTGCTGGCCCCGACGGCGGCACGGGCGTCGGATCCGCCCACCCCGGGGAGCTTTCGCGCGGAACTCGACATCCAGATCAACGACCTCGAAAAGAAGCTCGTCTCGCTGGCAGAGGCTATCCCCGCTGAGAAGTACGCGTGGAGGCCGGGGGAGGGCGTTCGTTCGAACAGCGAGGTGTTCGCCCACATCGCGCAGGCGAACTACATGTTTCCCTCGCTGCTAGGCGTGAAGGTGCCTGACGGCATCGGGAATGATCTGGAGAAGAAGCTGACGAAGAAGGGGGAGGTTGTTCCGGCGCTGTGGAAGTCGTTCCTGCATCTCCGTTCGGCGATCGGCGGCCTCACCGATGCGGACCTTGAGAAGCCGATCAAGCTCTTCCAGAGGGAGAGCAGCGTCATGGGGGCGTATTACCTGGCGACGGGGCATCTGCATGAACACCTCGGGCAGGCGATCGCCTATGCTCGGATGAACGGCGTCGTCCCGCCGTGGACGGCTGAGCGGGAAGCGAAGCAGAAACAGGATTAGGTGCGCGGCCGGGGGATGTGGGACGGGTCTCTGCGGCGCCTCTCGGGGGCAAGGCCAATGCTGGCGCCGGCGGTCGCGTATCCTTCCATCGGGGCATGGGCCTGCACGCGCGTGTGGAGCGGGAGTTGGAATTCGCCGAGCGCTTCGGCCGATCGACCGGAAAACAGCAGGGCGGGAGACGGCGAGGCGGCCTGCATCGAGCGAACCGGCGACGATTCCTCGAACAAGGCGCTGCTCGCATTATAGATGCTCATCAGGTGCCAGAGGACGCCCGGTTTCGGCCTGCACAGGTCCTTCTCCCAGCGCTCCACGCCTGCCCATGAGTATCCAATCATGGATGCGACTTCCTTCAGCGTGAATCCGGCCGAGCGCCGCGCGACGCGAAGGCGCTCGCCGAATGTGCTGTGATGCTTGCGCTCAGTGACCAGCCGGTCGAGGATGCGCTCAATCTCCTCCGCGCGCTCCAGGGAGAGATGGACGCGGCGATGCACCACCTGCCAGAGGTACTGCCGTGAGACACGCATCGCGGATGCGAGTTGCGCGTTCGTGATCCCCCATTCTTTCATCGTTGCGCGGATGCGCGTGATCGCTGCCTGGACTTGTGGGTCGCTGGATGTCATGGCCCTCTCTGCCTCTGCGGTTTCGGTCCTTACCATATATACGCCCGGGGGCGGAAATTGTTGGGGAATGACGTGCGCCCTGTCGCCGGAACTTGTAGGTCCAACCGGAAATCCCGACATTTCATCGAAATTCGTCCCGGCCGCTGACGGCCGGTGGCCGTCCCTCTCGCGGAGCAGCATAATGACGCACAAAAGCCTATCCCTTTCCGTCCCGCTGGCCGCGCTTCTGGTCCTTCTGTCCGTCCAGGTTTTCGCACAGGGCCAGATTCGCTTGAACCAGGTCGGCTTTCACCCCGCCGACACGAAGGTGGCCGCGGTTATCGGAGGCGGGACCTCATTTCTGGTTCTGTCAACTGACCTGACCGATACGCTGTATCAGGGGATGCTCGGGCCGGCCGGCGTCTGGCCGTATTCCCAGGAGAGTGTCCGGCTCGCGGATTTCTCGTCCGTTCAGGGGGAGGGATCGTGCGTCCTGTTCGTCCCGGGGGTCGGGTCCTCACACTCCATTCGACATCCGACCGCACGCATACCAGAATCTCGTTGTCGGCGCGCTGAAGGCGTTCTACTATCAACGCGCGTCGGCGAGGCTGATGCCGCAGGAGGCGGGTCTGTGGACGCGCTCGGCCGGCCATCCCGACACGGCTGTACAGATCCACCCGTCCGCCGCGACCGCGTCGCGACCCGCATTCAGCACGATCCGATCTCCCGGGGGGTGGTACGACGCGGGGGATTACAACAAATATGTGGTGAATTCCGGGATCTCGACGTACACCCTGCTGGCGTTGTACGAGCATGCGGCCCCGTTCATGTCTGCGCTCACGACACAGATCCCCGAATCCGGGAACACCCTCCCGGACGTACTCGATGAGGCGCTCTGGAACCTTCGCTGGATGATGAGCATGCAGGACCCGGAGGACGGCGGCGTGTACCACAAGTTGACGAATGCGGCAGTTCGACGGCTGGGTGATGCCCGCGTTCGCGACGACTCCCCGGTACGTCGTGCAGAAATCGACCGGTGCCGCGCTGGATCTCGCCGCAGTCACGGCACAGGCGGCCAGGATCTTCCGGGAGTTTGACAGTGTCCTTCCGGGCTTCGCGGACTCATGCCTGCAGACATCTCTGGCAGCGTGGCGATGGGCGCGCGCCAATCCCTCCGCCATTGTGTACTCCCAGTCGAACATGAACCTTGCATTCGATCCCGACATATCGACCGGGGAGTATGGCGACGGAAGCTTCTCCGACGAACGGGATTGGGCGGCGGCCGAGCTGTACGTCACGACGGGACAGGACAGCTTCCTGCTGGCAGGCAATCCGGTCTGACCACCGTGAACGCTACGGTGCCCTGGTGGCAGAGCGTCCGGACGCTCGGACTGTATTCGCTCGCCCACCACCGCGGGCATCTGACTCCGGCCATTGACACGGCGCTGGTCGTTGTCGCGGCTGCGAACGCTTGCCAGCAGCCTTTCTCCGCATATCGGTCTCCCAGTATCGGGGTCGTCATCGGGCAGTCCATCGTCCGATTTCGTCTGGGGCAGCAACGCCGTCGCCGCGAATCAGGCGATGGCGTTGCTCGATCGCGTACAGCTGACCGGCGACGCGAACTACCTTGACGCCGCCTGCGCCAATCTGGATTATCTGCTCGGACGAAATGCCACGGGCTACTGCTTCGTGACGGGGTTTGGAGACCAGACTCCGTTCCACCCTCATCACCGCCCGTCACAGTCAGACAATGTTGTCCAACCCGTTCCCGGGTTGCTGGTAGGCGGTCCAAATCCCGGGTCAGGAGGACGGTCTTCAGTATCCCTCCAGTCTCCCCGCGCGTTCGTATCTCGACAATTTCGAGAGCTACGCTTCCAACGAAATCTGCATCAACTGGAACGCCCCGCTCGCGTACGTCGCTGGCATGGTGGAAGCCATCCGGCATCCGGAGGGGCCGGTGACGGGAGTGGAGGAAAGCGCCCGCGGGTCGGTCATCCCCCAGGACATGCGGCTGGACCAGAATTATCCGAACCCGTTCAACGGCCGGACGGTCTTCAGGTTCGAGCTCGCCGCGCCAGGTGGCAAGGCGGGGGCGGGGGGTGGTAACGATGCCGGGAGGGTGACGTTGAAGATCTACGATGTCCTCGGGCGGGAGGTGGGGACGGTGGTGGATGACTCGCTGCGGAGCGGATCGTACGAGGTCGGGTTTGACGCGGGGGCTTTGAGCTCGGGCGTGTACTACGCGTCGCTCCATTCCGCCGCGGGACGGCAGACGATGCCCATCATTCTGGTGCGGTGACGCGATGTGGAGGCTGTAGGATTCGAACCTACGACCTTTGCCTTGTAAGGGCAACGCTCTGAACCAGCTGAGCTAAGCCTCCGGCCGATCCGGCGGATCAGATTGTGTATTTTCTGCCTTCGTTGATCTTCTTCAGATATCCCATCAGCGGCTCGAAGTATCTCACCATCGCACGGGCGTTCAGATCCTCGCCTGTCGTCTCCCTCAAGACCGCCCTCCAGTCGCGCGAGCTCCCCGGCGTCATAATCGACCGCAGGAAGCCGCCCGCCGCCACGCTGCCGTAGTAGTTCGTCGCGCGCGGGTTCTGCTTCAGGATCGTTCCGGCGATGTGGTCGTGAAGCTGGAAGAGCAGGGCGTACGACAGCGCATAGTCGTAGTACTGTGCGGCATCGTCGTTGATGTGGGTCTTCGTAGCCGCGTCACAGAACTTCTCGCCGCGCGGGGACGGCGGGACGATCCCCTGATACTGCTTCACCAGCTCCCACCAGCGCGCGTTGTAGCGGTCCGGCGCAAGGTTGTTGTCGTACAGATCGTGCTCGAAGCGGCTCATGACCCCTGCCGACCATGGCATGAATACGACGTAGTTGAGCGCTTCTTTCAGAAGGGCCTGCATCGGGTCCACCGTCGCGTTCGCCTTCGCCAGTCTGCGTTCGACGAGATACGGCTTCTGCATGGACGCCAGCCCGATCATGCTCCCGATCGCCTCGTGGTAGGCGCGGTTCGCCCCTTCGCGCAGCAGCGGCGGCACGTCGACGTTCGTGTAGCTGATATAATAGTAGACGTGCCCCAGTTCGTGATGGACCGTCTCCCACCACTCGGCGTTCGGCTCGACGCTCATGAGTGAGCGAACATCGTTCTGGTAGTCGATGTGCCACGCGCTCGCGTGGTTGTTCTTCTTGTACAGCGAGTCCGGGGGCACGGGATAGAGCGATGACTTCTCCCAGAAGCTCTTCGGCAATGCCGGCCAGCCCAGGCTCTGGTAGAAGTCTTCTCCCTGTTGAACGATCCATTCCGCGGTGCGGTCCTTGAGCGCGGCATCCAGATTCATCCCCTCCACCTCCACCATCGCGCTCCAATCCTGACCCCAGCGGTTCGGGAGCCAGTCGGCAGGCAGATAATCCGGGACAGGCTGACTGTACCGGCTGGCGAGTTCATACCGGGCGTACGTATGCAGCTCGCGGTACAGCGGACGCAGGCCCGACACCAGCGTATCCATCAGCGCCATCATCTCGGCGGATGACATGCCGTAATCTGACACCTGGTATGCGAAGTACGAGGGGTAGCCGAGCGGGCGCACGGTTTCGTTGCGAAGCCTCTGCAGCGCGATCAGTCCCTCGCGCAGATCCTTGCCAACCTCCTTGGACGTGGCCCAGGCGGCTGCCCGTTCCCGGAGAGCGAGCGACGAGCGGAGGATGTCGTCGATCTGATTCGTTGTGACGGCCTTGCCGTTGATGCGGTACGTGAACCCGTAGAGCTTCTCGGTCTGCGCGGTTTCTGCGGCAATCCGCTTCCGGACGAGATCACCCGCCGTCTCGGGGTTGTCGGCCGCCATGTACAGGATGCGCTTCAGCTGCCGCACCTGGATCGGCGTCAGCTGATCAGCCCTGGCCAGCAGCGCGGTAGTGCTGTCGATATTTGTCTTGCTGCCGGTGAACGCGGAGAATCGCGCTCTGGCTGCCCGTGTCGCCGCCGCGTTGACGGTGTCTCCCGGCACGATGTGCGTCTGTGAGTTCCATTCGGCCAGGGCATAGTCCTTCGAGAGCTCCATCCACCGGGCGGTATACCCGTCGATAAATCCCTGGGCTTCCTTCTGCGGGTCAGCGGGGGTGGAGCATCCCACCAGGCCCGCAACCGCTGGGAGAGCGATTGCGGCGAACAGGACGGCAACGCGAAGACGAGCAGGCATGAGAGTGCCGATATGCATTGTTGGTACGCTGTAGTCTATCCAGGTGCGCGGCAAAGAACAATCGAACGGGTCAGCTTATGTTGTTGTCCACGCTTCGAAGCGGCGTGTATGGCGCCCTATCGCGTGAGAATCATTTTCCTGGTCTGGACGAAGCTGCCGGCGGACAGACGGTAGAGATAGACGCCGCTGGCGAGGCGGGACGCGTTGAACTCGACGCTGTACGAGCCGGGCGCCTTGCGCTCGTCCACGAGGAGAGCAACTTCCCGCCCGAGCAGGTCATACACGGTCAAGCGTCACGTGCCTCGAACCGGCGGGACCTGACTGAGCACGGTCCAGCGCCGCGGGGACATGGAACCTGATCTCCGTGGTCGGATTGAAAGGATTCGGATAGTTCTGGTCGAGCCGGAATGTGGCCGGCGCGGCGTTGGCCACTTTGCCGCCGACGTCCGTGGGGGATTTCCCCGGACTCATCGTGATCGCGCTTGCGCCGGAGATGCCCGATGGACCGATCGAGGTCCCCACGCCGGTCGCCGGATCGATGTCGATCAGCGTTCCGTTCACCTGGAGTCCGTACAGCGTTCCGGTGGGATCGAAGACGAGCGATGTGATACCCTGTCCAAGCCCTGTCGAGCCAATGAGTGTCAGCGCGCCCGACACGGGATCGAGAGAGAATACCTTGTCCCGGTTGACCACCGCCGGCATCACCGACGCCCACACGGCTCCGGTGGCGGAGTCGTATGCGAGTCCCGAAAGGAAGGTCGAGGGGTTCACGCTGAGCGTGACGGTATCGTTTGCCGCGGGTCCGATGCGGTACACCAAACCGTCCGGCCTCCCCGGTGTGAATCCGACGGCCAGGATGGTGTCCGGATGGATGTAGACAAATCCACGGATGTTGTTGTACGGGATGGTCCGGATCGTGAGCGCATCGCCGAACCCGGTACTGAGACGCACGATATCTGTCCCGCCAGCGTGTTGCACGCTCCCGTGGAGCTCCTTTGTGACCGGGTGGACCGCCAGGCCCTTGATGCTCAGAACGCCTGTCGATCCGATCTCTGCCGCCGTGCCTCCCTGGAGGTCGACTGTGTACAGATGGGCCGGCGATAGTCTCCCCGCGGCGTACATCACTCCGGGTAGCGCCGTTCCGACCTCGATGCCCTTCCCCGAGATGACGAGACTGTAGGCCGGGTGCAATGGGTCATCGCTCACGATGACTATGGAATCGCGCTCCTCCCCGTGTTGCTGAGGGGTGAATGCTGCCCGGATCACCAGTGAGTCCCAGAGGGAGAGTTGATGAGGGACGGCCGGCGGGTCGACGATCCGGAACGACGGAGTAGAAACTGAGACAGAGGAAATCGTGAGCGGTGTCGCACCTACGTTGAGGATTGTGAATGCAACAGTGTCCGACACCGTCCCGGCCTCACAGCGCCCGAAATCGTGCTCCGTCCGTTCGGCCAGAATCCGCTTCTCGGCATACGGCGTGAGGCGTACGTTGTGGACCCAGTTGCCCCAGAGGTCTTTGTCGACGGCGTACTGGGTGTACATCCAGAACTCCTGCATCGTGAGGGGGTCGAGGGCGATTCCCATGTAGTCCCCCCAGCGGTTCCGGTCCGATCCGAACGTCTTCACGTAGTTCCCTTTGCCCGCCTGGAGCTGAATGCCGGGTCTGAGTTGCCCGGGCGGATCAGTCGCCAGTCTCCATGCCATGTGCGCGCCGATATACTCGGACTCCCCGCTGCGGCTGTACGTGATGGCCACGTTCTTGTCCTTGTCCACCGCGATCGCCGGATAGAAGTACCAGTATCCTTCCATGCCGAGCGCGCCATCCTCCAGGACGGTTCCGTTGGCCGTGCTGATGCGGAGATAGCGCACGCTGGAGTAATTGCCGGCGGTTCCGATGGAATGGACGAGCCACACCGAGCTGTCCCGGTACACCGGTTCGTTGCTGAGGCCCGACCCACCCGATTCGATCATCGTGGCGGACCCGCCGAGCTGGTCGGCCTGTGGCGCCTCGGACCATGCCGATACCGGGACTGTCCGCGCCGTGAGCGCCGGCGACGTCAGCGGGTTCGTGAGCGTGAAGAGCGTGATGCTGCTGCCTCCCGAGCTCAGCGGGAAGCTGACGAAGTAGTATGCGCTCGGGCTCCCGTACGCGATGACGGGGCGGATCGTGAACGCGGGAGACCCTTGCCTGTCCCGGACGTTCCAGAGATCCGTCCACCGCACCCGGCCGGCTGTGTTCGCGTACAGATCCGACTTCGGGATGATGCGGATCTTGGAGTAGTCGTAGCTGCCCGCGAACTCCCAGTTGTTGGAGGTGATGTACAGCGCGTGCTGGTCGAACCCGACGCCCTGGTAGTCCGCCCAGTTCCCAGCGGAGACGCTTCCATTCACGCCGGCGGGGAGGGCCCAGTTGTACCATGTGCCGAGCGGATCATCGTCGTCGGAAACCGAGACGAGGAAGAAGGAGCGTTGCTCCGAGTCGCTCTGGTCGAGCCAGACCATGATCCAGCGGCCCCCGAAGTGGTCGAAGGTCACCTTCGGATCGAAGGCTGCCGCGCGTGAAAGCGTGGTCGAGAACCAGGTGTCGGCATTGATCGTCGAGAGCGTGCGCCCCTGTCGATCCAGAATTCGGAACCTGCCGTTGTCCACCACAATCGCGTGCCTCGGCCCCGCGGCGATGTACGGGTCCGGCGGGATGAAGGTTCCGGGGTCCCGCATGCCGTCCACGCTCGCGAGCGTGATCGGCGGAGGCGGGGTCCATGCGTTCCCCCCCGCGGCCGCATCGGTCACGAATGTCGTGGTTGTGGCCGGCCGGCTTACGGGTTGGTCGGTTGTGGGAGGGTTGCGATAGAAGCGGACTTTGTTCCGCGGCTCCCTGAAAGCGGGTCCCCCGAAGGCGGCAGCCGAAGCTGCGCCAAAGGTCGCTGTCGTGACCACGACGCCGGATGCCACCGAGCCGGTGTCAGGTCCCTGGTACGACTGGGACGACGCCGGCGCGGCGATCAGGAGGGTGGCGGCAAACGCCGCGCACGCATATCGGACAGTAGAGATCATTTCACCAGCAACATTTTCCGTGTTTCGACGAACGTGTTCCCCGCGCCGGTTTCGTTCCCGTCTGTCGGGGTCGCCTGAAGCCTGACGATGTACATCCCGGTCGCAGCGGTCAGCCCTGACTGCGTCCTTCCGTCCCATACGCTTGCGTATGCGCCTGCGGCCATCTGCATGTCGACAAGCCGTGTGACTTCCTGTCCGAGCATGTTATGGACGCTCAACTGGACGTGGCTGGGAGACGGCAGCGAGAACCTGATGGTGGTCGAAGGGTTGAACGGGTTCGGGTAGTTCTGCGCCAGCTCGAACCGCTTCGGGATTTCGGAGGTCGATATCTCTTCGATCGACGTCGCCTGCGAAGTGGCCCTGATCGCGATCGCAGTTACCCCCGTCTTCTCGGTCGATCCGATCAGGGAGGCGACGGCGGTGTTCCGGTCCAGCTGGTAGAGCTGGCTGGCCGCCGTTCCGGTGCCGGCGATGGCGAACAGTCCGCCGGCTTCATCGAACGCTATCCCCGGAGTGATGAGGCCGAGCGTCGTGCCTCCAACCAGCGCAGTGTCCCCGGTTGCAGTATCGACAGTGTAGATCTTGTCTTTTCCTGTCCCGAAGGAAGGCCGGACGGAGGCCCAGAGGACGCCCGTGAGAGGATCGAACGCAATGCTCGAGTAGTTGATCCCCGGGGCGCTCCCCACGAACGTCGTGTCATTGGTCTCGAGGTTGACGCGGTACAGCCGGCCGCCGGTGGTGGCTCCATAGAGAGTGTCGCCGGCGGAGAACGCGATCGCCCGCATGTTGCCGACGGGAACGTGCCTCACGAGCACGGCTTCCGCCGGTGGCGGTGTTGATTCGGTAGACGGCGGTAGCGGTTGTTGACGGCACGCTTCCGTGCAGTTTCCCGGTGGATGGCTGCACCGTCAGACCCTGGATCTCACCGGAGGGGAGGGACCCGATTTCTGACGCCGTGCCATTGGTCGTGTTGAGGACCATCAGGCGCGACGGCGCGGGGCTGTTCACCGCGTACATGACCCCCTTCACGGCGGGAGAAACGTCGACGCCCTGTCCTCGCAGGGTCACCACCAGCCTCGGCTTGTTCGCCGCGTTGCTGACGATGACGACGGAGTCCAGAACTTCGCCGGTCCGTGTCGGCGTGAAGCGGAATGGGAGCGCCAGCGACGTCAGGTACGGCACGTTGTATGGGAAGGAGAGCGGCGGTCCCGTATAAACGTAGTCCTGGCCGGGGAACGCGATCGATTCGATGGTCAGCGGATCCTCTCCCACACTCAACACCATCACCGTGTCGGCGAGTGTCGAGCCGCCCGTGTCCATGCTCGGGAACGACATCAGTCCCGGCTCGACGTTCACGTAGGCGCCAGGGAGGGGTCCCACTTTGGCCATGGCGATCCAGTTGCCCCAGCGGTTGCCTGACGCGGCATATTCCGTGTGGACCCACACAGCGTCATTGTCGACCGGATCCAGCGCGATCCCGTTGTAGTCGCCCCAGCGATTGCGCCCGGAGCCGAAATCCTTGACGTAGTTTCCCTCGCCGGCCTTCACCGCAACGCTCGTCGAGAGCCCCGGCGGGTCGCCGGCCTTGCGGGCTGCAATATATGCGCCCGCGTACTCGGTCTCGCCTGAGCGGGTGAAGGTCACGATGAGGTTCTTGTTCTGATCGGGCATGAGCGCGGCATAGTAGTGCCAGAACCCTTCCGTGCCCATGGCGACGTCTTCAAGCAGAGCGTCCGTGAACGGGTTGATGCGTATGTACCGCAGGGCCGAATACTGGCCGCTTGAGCCGCTGGCAATAGTGTGGACTGCCCAGAGGGAGCTGTCCCTGTAGACCGGGTTGCTCCGGATCCGGCGGGTGCCCGCTTCGATGGGCAGGGCTCCCCCGCCAAGCTGGCCTGCGTTCTGGTGATACGTGAATGCCGTAACCGGCACGAATGATCCCGTGACCGACGGAGCCGTCGACGGGTTACTGATCTTCCAGAGCGAGAAATACGTCCCCGTTTCGAACGGAGAATCTGTCATGAGAAACTGAACGCCCGGCGTGCCGAACACGTTGGCGGCCTGCAGCCCGTCGGGTGCAATGTCGGGATTGGCAGGATCACGAAAGTCCCACAGGTCGAACCACGTGAGCGCCCCGCCCGTGCTCGTGTACAGTGACGACTTCGGGAAGATCCTGAGCCGGTTGAAGAACGGCGCCGGCCTGGTGCCGAGAGGAAACATGCGGCCCGTGACATAGATCGCTTCAGCGTCGTACCCGAGCTGCGGGTAGTCGTCCCACTGAATCGTCGCGGAATCCCCGAGCGCGTTCGAGGGTGTCGCCCAGCTATACCATGTGCCGAGCGGGTTCGAATCGTCCGACACCGAGATGAATATCGTTGCGCTGACGGTGTCTTCAATGTGGGCCCAGGTCATCACCCAGCGGTCGGCGTGATGATCGTAGATCACCTGCGGGTCGAACGGAGCCCAGTTGTGCGGCGCGATCGGGGCGTACCACTGATCCGCCTCGATGGTCTTCAGCACTGCGCCGGCCTTGTCGTAGATCCTGAACCTGCTGTTCACAACGGCGATCACGTGATTCGGACCCACCGCCAGATCCGGATCGGGAGGAATGCGGACGCTCTGGTCCGGGATTCCCGTGAACTCGTTCAGGACGAGAGGCTGCGAAGCGGTGGACGAACGCTTGTCCAGTCGAGTTTCGAAGTAGTTCGAACCTGCGGGAGCGGCAGGGGGAACCAGCTTGGGAGGGTCCGGCAGATACTTCCGCGGACGGTTCACGCGGGGTGGGATGTTCGTCCGCTTGAAGAAAGGGCTCTCTGGAGTGTAGGGGTCGGTGGAGACCGACACGCCTGAAGACACCGCTCCTGTCTTCGGACCCCTGGCAAGAGGGGCCAGCCCCGATGCAACGCTCGCGGTGAACACCAGGTCCCCGCCCGTCGGGACTCCTCCCTGGTCGCCGCCGCCATTCCACTCGGCCACGTGGATGTAGTACGTGACCCCGGCCTGTGCGGCGAACGTAAGCTGCGACTGGCGGACCACCCCCGGATTCACGTCGTCGTTGCAGGCCGCGAGCGTGAGGGCGCCGCAGGTGCCGGTGAGCACACCCATGGCGATGTCGTAGGTGGCGGGGGTGCTGCCCACGGTGCTGACCGTGACATACTGCGAGGCCGGAGCGGTGTACACGAACCACACGGTCTTCCCGCCGCCTCCGTCCGCGCATGTGAGCGCCGGATCCGAGGCGTTGGGAGTGGCAAGTCTGGTGTTCTGCGTGACAGTGAACGGCAACGAGCCGATGACCGTCGCACCGGAACATTCATCGTTGGCGGGCGCTTGCGCGACCGCATTTGAGCATGTCATCATTCCACCGGCCACCATCAGGAACAGCCACAGGCGGCGTGTGCTCGCAAACATCATGGAACCCTCCCCAATGAAAAGTGCTATTCTTTCATTTTACCAATGACTGCCAAGACTTGCAAGAAAGCTAAAATGGCGCATCTACTGGTGTTCCGGGCCTGCACCCGGAAATCCGGACGCTCCCGGCAACTTGGATTCCAGCCGCGCCGGCTGGTGAATGAGCACCGGCAGGCACTGAGGGCATACACTCAGCTGCTGGGACCGGTACTCCAGCGGCAACAACGACGACCTCTTCGGACGACCGTCCGCAGGAGAGGCAGGTATTCCGTGATGCAGCCATGGTCAATGCTCCTTGCGTGCAAGAAATTCCGTGAGACGCCGCGCTCGCGCAGCGATGCAATGTCCTGACGTCATGGTCCGACTTCGCGCCGAGGCCGTTCAGCTTCCAGCATCCGTCGCGACCGCCTCGGCTGCCTGCGCGACGTGGATGCCTCCCTCAAACCGGCAGACGTGCGGATCGCCGGGACATTGCTGCTGGCAGTATCCCTCGGAAGGGAGGAGTACCTCTGATCGGTTTCCCTGCGGACCCCAGAGCCGTGGCGAACATGCGGTGAGCGGACAGAACAGCGACACCGTGGGAACTCCCAGACCCGCTGCGATGTGCATGGGTCCCGTGCTGGCGGACACGAGGAGCGAGCAGTGAGAGATCACCGCCGTCAGCTCCCGGAGCGTGAGCGCTCCGACCAGGTCGATGACTCGTGTCGACGTCAGTCCCGCGAACGCCCGTGAAAACTCTGTCTCCGCTTCCGACCCCGTGACAACGATCCTCGCCGACGGATGGCGCTCGAGAATCATTCCGGCAAGCTCTACGTACCTGGCGATCGGCCAGTTCGGGGCAGACGCGCCGCTGCCGGGATGCATCCCCACCAGCACCGACGTCGGGCCCTGGAGTCCGGCGACGCGCAGCCTTGACGCAGCCGCCCGGCGTTCGTCTTCCGTAAGGAACACTTCTGTGGTGAGGTCGGTCGACCGCACGCCGATCGCTCTTCCGAGATCCAGGCAGTAGTCGGCCTCGTGTCGAAGC
The DNA here is from genome assembly GCA_963701735.1 of uncultured Ignavibacteria bacterium. Classification (GTDB taxonomy): domain Bacteria; phylum Bacteroidota; class Ignavibacteria; order UBA10030; family UBA6906; genus CAWABB01. The sequence continues at coordinate 202,976 of CAVPBI010000019.1, forward strand.
GGGATATACTTGTTCCTGCTGACCGTCCGCATGAACGTCAGAGCTTCGTACAGCTTCGTTCCAACGCCGACGCGTGTGCGGATGCCGGCGGCGAAAAGCATCCAGGCCATCCGTTCGGTGGGCAGCAGAAGCAGCGCCGTGTCAAACTTCTTCGAACGCAGCATGGCGACCTGCGCCCAGAACCCGGTGCGGCCCGCGTGTGCCCCTGTCGGATCATCGACCAGAAGCTCGTCAAGGTGAGGGTTGTGGAGAAGAACCTCTCTCGTGTATGGCCGGACGAGGGCTGCCAGGTGCGCGTGCGGAAACGTATTCCGGAGCGCCCGGATCAGCGGCGTCGCGAGGACGACGTCCCCGACGCGATCGGTGCGGACAACGAGAATTCTGGAATGTTTGGGCATACGAAAAGGTGTGTATCTTTAAATATACCGAAATTTGCGGTAGAACGGAGGTCTCCCGCTTACTCGGCTTCCCCCTGCCAGTCACCCGGTCTATCCCTTGTGACGCCGCCCACAGTCGCTGAACGAGCCCCGCTGTAGATTGGCATTGCAGTGTTCCCTCCGCTACCCTGATGTCTTGAACATCCGTGCTTTTGTGAGGTCCTCCATGGATTTCCGAAAACTCTTTGGCCTTGAAGGCCGCCCGTCCGGGCGCCTTCACCGGCAGTTTCAAGTCACGATCGAGCGAAAGACCCCCGCGGCGCTCCTCGAGTTCGAAGCGACGGTCAACGGGTATTTCGTTGGCAGCAGGGGGAAGGCGGATTTCATCGCCGAAGGGATCAAGGTCAAAGGTATCCCGACGATGGATCTCCGGCATTTCATGCCGGAGGAGATCAGGGTTGTGAAGAAGCACGCAATCTCCGTCGAGTATCCGAAGCTGCTCACGCGCAAGGTCTGAGGCACCGCCCATCGCCTCGTTCGCACGCCCGCCGGGTTTTCGGCCCCGTCTGGCCTGAATGCTCCGCCTGCCTCCGCTGAAAATCTGTACATTCCGCAGCATCCCGCACCTTCCAGATTCCGCTGGACTCTGCTGCATCGCCGGGATTCTCCTCCGTTCGACACTCTTGCCGTCACCGCATAAGCGTATCAGTTAGCGGTTGCTATTTTTGGCATAAGTCTTTAGCTCTGTAGCGGTTGTAGAATTTAAGGTCTGTCCGCAGAGTTAAGGACTTTTCCATGGGAAAAAAAACGTAGGAGATTGTGTCCCGGTTGCGGGAAGGGTGAGGTTAAGCGGAATGGTCACCGGGTCATCCGGCAGCTGGAGCCTGATGGAGAACGCCGGGTCGAGGTCCAACGGTTTGTTTGTCTGAGATGTGGGAGGAGCTTTTGGTCCGTAGGACTCTCGTGGGAGGTACAGCGGGGCATTTGCCGGTGAGGTGGTGCGGCGGCATGTGGAGGGAGAAAGTTATCGGGTGATCGCCCGTGAGGTGTTTGCTTGGAGCGGGAGAAAGATCTCTCCGACGTCTTTGGCCCACATGGTTCAAGAAACAGCCGAGCGATGCAAGAGCGCGTGGGAGATGAGCCGGGAGCTGCACCCGCACTGGGACGGGTTCCTGGGGCTCGACGAGAAGAAGGTCTCGGTGCGGGGGAAGCACCAGTGGTTTTACGGAGCCATCGACAAGACGGGCGACGTGGTGCACTGGCGCTCGGTGAAGGAGCTGACGGTGGGCGAAGCACTGGACTTCGTTCAGGAGGTGAAGGATCTGGGGTACCCCTGTCGGGGGATTACGACGGATCTGGATACCGTGCTCACCCGGGCGGTCGAGGAGATATATCCAGAAAAGCCCCATCAATACTGCTTAAAACACGCCTTAGCGATTGTCGAGAAACTCCTTGGGTACAAGACGGTGCTGGGGGAGCAAAGGCGAGTTCGGGCAAGAATGCGCCGGGAGTTTGATGCTCTGCGGGACCGCAAGAAGCTCTCCCTGCACCGGGCAGATGCCAGGTTCTTGGTACGGTGGAAAAAGACGCGTGAGCTCTCGCGAAAAGCCCGAGCGATCAGCTCCCTGCGAGAGTCGTGTTACGCAATCCTCTTTGCCAAAACCGAATCCGATGCGCTTGAGGGGCTCAAGGTGCTGAGGCACGTACGTTCGATGCTACCAACGCGGAAGTGGAGGGCGATTGGCTTCCTGGAGCGTCACTGGGATCGCCTGATGATGCATCACCGCGTGAATGGATTACCTCGAACCAACAACATGGCGGAGAGCTTCAACAAGCAAATCCAGAGACGGGTCAAGACGATCGAGAGCTTCCAGCAGACAGCCACCGCGATCCCGTACATGAATCTCTTGGTCGCGTACCTGAGGCTGAAGCCTTACACGGACTGTCGAGGATCTCGTAAGCATCTCAACGGGAGGAACAGACTCCAGGCGGCAGGGCTGAAGCGGCTTCCAAACGACTGGTTGATCACCTGCCTAAAATAAGCGGCATTCGGCAACCGTAGATTGTACGCTTACGTCACCGCCCACTTGACTGGGTGGGACGGCGCACGTACCTTACGGCGTCGGCAACATTCTGATCGAAAGGAACAGGGATCATGACACAGGCGAAGACCCACCGGAGCACCGGAAGCCTCATCTTCGGCTCGATGCTCGCCCTCCTTGGCGTGGTGCTGCTGCTTGACAACCTCGGCTTCATCGATGCGGGCGACGTGCTGCAGTTCTGGCCCCTTCTGCTCGTCGTATTCGGCGTCGTTCAGATCTCGCAGCGGAGCGACACGGGCGGCAAGACGTTCGGCATGATCGTTGGCATCGTCGGCCTCTGGCTCCTGTTGAACAATCTCGACATCGTATCGCTCAGCATATTTGCGCTGTGGCCGCTGCTGCTCATCGGCCTTGGCATCCTTCTGCTGGTCCGTTCCTCCAACGCTGATCTCCCGGCAGCGACCGAGAGCGGTGGGGTCCTGAGTGCGTTCGCGGTGCTCGGCGGCGCGCGCCGCGTCAGCTCCAGCAAGGATTTCGAGGGTGGAAAGCTGACGGCGGTCATGGGCGGCTGTGAAATCGATTTGCGCCAGGCGGACATCAAGGGCGATTCCGCGACGATCGATGTCTTCGCGTTTGCAGGGGGGATCGACATGACGGTGCCGGCAGGCTGGGTTGTCGAGAGCCGTGTCACGCCGATCCTCGGTGGCGTCGATGACAAGACGACACATCCTGCGGCCGGCGGCAAGACACTCGTTGTCACAGGGAGCGTCATCATGGGCGGGATCGAGATCAAGAACTGAGCGTGATGCCCGCTCCGCAACAGCAGCTCCCGGTTGACCAGGTCCTTCCACAGCTCACCGGGGCGCTCTCCACTTCCACGCGCCTTGTTCTTTCGGCTCCGCCCGGAGCGGGCAAGACCACGCGCGTACCCCTTGCGGTTCTGGCTTCGCAGGCGATCGGCACCGGCGGCATCATCATGCTTGAGCCAAGGAGGATCGCCGCGCGGCGCGCGGCCGAGTACATGGCGCAGCTGATGGGCGAAAAAGTCGGCGCCACTGTCGGCTACAGAATCCGGGGCGATACCCGGGCCGGGCCTTCGACGCGCATCCAGGTTGTGACAGAGGGCGTGCTGACGAGACTCCTTCAGGACAGCCCCGACCTGCCCGGCACCTCCCTTGTGATCTTCGACGAGTTTCACGAGCGCAGTATCCACGCCGACATCGGTCTTGCGCTCACCCTCGACGTACAGGAAACCCTCCGGCCTGATCTCCGCATCCTTGTCATGTCAGCGACGATCGATTGCGCTGCCGTTGCCGGGCTGCTCGGCGGAGCCCGGACCATCGCGGCCGAGGGGCGCCAGTTCCCCGTGGAGACGCGCTATGCGAGTTTCACGTCCGCATCGCCTCTTGAGCGGCGGGTCGTTGACGTCATCATTCGGGCGCTTGCCGAGAACAGCGGGGACCTCCTGGTATTCCTGCCTGGTGCCGCGGAGATCCGCAGAGTCGAGCGCGCGCTGACGGAGAAGGAGCTCCCGGAAGGCGCCGCCGTCCTCCCGCTCTACGCGGACCTGCCTGCGGAGCGGCAGCAAGAGGCGCTTGCGTTGCCGCAGCAGGGCAGAAGGAAGGTCATCCTGTCGACCAGCGTTGCCGAGACAAGCCTGACCATTGACGGGGTGAGCGTTGTCGTTGATGCAGGTCTGGCGCGGATGGCCAGGTTCGATCCGCGGCGCGGGATGTCGGGCCTCGTCACGGTGCCGGTCTCCCAGGCTTCGGCGGACCAGCGGTGCGGACGCGCAGGGCGCACGGGGCCGGGGGTATGCTACCGGCTCTGGACGCGTGAGGAGCATGCGCAGCTCCCCCGTTTTGCGCCGGCTGAGATCACCGTAGCCGACCTCGCCTCGTTTGCGCTCGACCTTGCCCGATGGGGCGGGAGGGAGCGGCTGCGATTTCTGGACCCGCCTCCCGACGCCCATCTCGCGAAAGCGGCAACGCTGCTTCGGGATCTTGGGGCGATTGATGAACGCGGGGCGTTGACCGCTCACGGAAAGAGGATGGCGGAACTGCCTGTGCATCCACGGCTTGCGCAGATGCTGATTCGGGGGAGAGAGCTGGGCTACGGGGCTCTGGCGTGCGATCTGGCGGCACTGCTTGAAGATCGCGACATGGTCTCGCGCGGCGATCCGCCCGACGTGGATCTGGAGACAAGGCTGGCTGCACTTCGTGGGGAGATCTCTGCCGATCGCGCCTTGCGGGATCGGGTCCTGCGCGAATCCGGCCGGCTCAGGAGCATGCTTGGAGTCGGGCAGGCGCGATCGCGCGGCCCGTCAGGCATCCTTGTCGGCCTCGCCTATCCCGAGCGCATCGCCCAGCATCGATCCGGCGAACGCTACCTCATGGCTGGAGGATCCGGGGCGGTGCTCCCGTCCGGAAGCCCACTCGCCAGGGAGCGATACCTCGCGATTGCCGAGGTCGATGGGGTCGGTCAGGAAGTACGCGTGTTCATGGCAGCCGCCGTCAGCGAAGACGACCTGGAGACAACCGTCGGCGATCGAGCGCGATGGGAAGATGTCGCTCTCTGGGATCCCGTGGAGCAGGAGGTTGTCGCCCGCCGCGTGCGCCGGTTCGGTTCTCTTGTGCTGGAAGAGAGGGCTGCTCCTCCGGATCAGGCGCGGGACACGCGCATCATGCTTGACGGCATCGCAGGCCTGGGGCTGGATGTGCTGCCGTGGGACGAACGAGCGGCAGACTTCCGCCTGAAATCAGAATGGATCCGCACCGCGGGGCTTGCCGGACCGGATTGGCCCGACCTGAGCGACAGTCATTTGCTGGGGACACTCGGGGACTGGCTGGGACCGTACCTGGTGGGCATGACACGTCGTGCCCACCTGTCGTCACTGAAGATGGACGCGATCCTTCGTGCGCTCCACACCAACCTGCAACTGCGAGAGATGGGGCGGCTCGCGCCGGACTTCATCCAGGTCCCAACCGGGAGCCGCATCAGGGTGCAGTATGCTCCGGGAGAGCTGCCGGTCCTGGCGGTCCGCCTGCAGGAGCTCTTCGGCCAGACTGAAACGCCCCGTGTGGGCGGCGGCTCCTTGCCAGTGCTTGTGCACCTCCTGTCGCCGGCCGGACGCCCGCTTGCCGTGACCAGGGACCTCAAGAGCTTCTGGGCCAACGCCTACAAGGAAGTCCGGAAGGAGATGCGGGGGCGGTACCCGAAGCACCACTGGCCGGAGGATCCGATCGCTGCCATGCCGACGCGCCGGACCAAACGTACGTCGTCCTAGCCGTCGGTGGCCGTCGGCTTGAAACTCGAAGTTGAATTGCGGAAGTTGGGCGACGCTTGCAGCTGCATCGAATTGATGCTCCGGAAGACTCCCGGGTAAGGACACAAGAGAAAGACAATGGACAAACGGATAAAGTTATACGCAGCCCTCAGCGCCGTGTTCCTGACCGCCCTGGTGATTGCTGAAACCACCGGGGGCAAGCTCATACAGGTGGCGGTGAGCGACAGTCTTGTCTTCACGATGACGATGGGTGTCATCCCGTTTCCGATCACGTTTCTTGTCACGGACATCATCAACGAGTATTTTGGTCGGCGGGGGATACGGTTCGTGACGTTTCTCGGCATGGGCATGGTGGTCATGGCGTTGATCATTCTCCAGGTCGACATGGCGGTACCCGCGGCTGTCATCTCGCCCGTGACGGACGAAGCGTTCAACGCGGTGTTCGGGGTCTCCACAAGAATCTTCATCGGTTCGCTCATCGCGTATGTCATCGGCCAGATGGTGGACATCTCGGTCTTTCATGCGTTGAGGGAGTGGACGGGGGGGAAGATGCTCTGGCTGCGCGCCACAGGTTCTACCGTCGTATCGCAGCTTATCGATTCGTTCGTCGTGCTGACGATCGCGTTCCTCGGCACGCTCTCGATGGGACAGATTGTCCAGATAGGCATCACCAACTACGTCTACAAGTTTCTGATTGCCCTCAGCATCACGCCGTTCCTCTATGTAGTCCATGCTGTCGTGGACCGGTATCTGGGCAGGGACCTGGCCGATCAGCTGGTGCGTGAAGCGCACCCCGGTACTCCCCCGGTTCACACCTCCTGAGAACCCTCGAGCGACTCCCGCACAGGTTGTGCGAGAACTGCACACTGGCGTGCTCACAGCCTGCGTGCGTATGGAATGAGACCGCCCGCCTTCCGATGCAATCCCGTGTGCAATAGGCGCGCGGGGCCCCCCTCCGGCAGGACATCCAGGTGTCCGTGCGACCTGCCGTGGCGCAGTGACGTTCGACCCTCCCCTGTGTACGTCTGTCGCGCCGGCATACACATCCGTCCCAAATCCGGAACCCTGCATTTCCGTGCCCGTATCCCCATATAGAACGAGGGGACGATCAACGTGGGGGGGGAGCAAACGGTGAAAGGAGAGGGGCCATGCGTACCAGCATTCTGGTTGTAACGTTGGCGGTTCTGGCTGCCGGGTTTTCGCCAGTGGCGTCGGGGGAGGACAGCAAGGATCCCGCGATTTGCAGGGCGATTCCAAATCTAATGATTGCGATTCAGTCCGACAATACCGGGCTCAGGGAGAGCGCCGCGTATTTCCTCGGAGAGTACAAATGTCAGCGGGCCGTCATCCCTCTGATGAGCATCCTGAAGAACGACCGGCGGGCATCGACTCGCGCCGTGGCAGCGCTGGCGTTGTGCAGGATCGGGGATGCAAGGGGGCTGTTCGCCGTCCGGCGTGCGGTCCAGTTTGACAACAATGCCGGCGTCCAGCGCCTCTGCGCCTGGTACTACAACGAGTATGTTGCGCCGGGCTCATATGCGTTCATCAAGAAGTCGGAGGAGAACCCGCCCGCGCTGGCGACCCAACTCGCCGAATAAGACCCGTTGGCGAGGCTCCTCCTTCAGGTATGGGCGGTCGTGCCCTCCCAGGCTGCCGCCCATGCGCTTTTTCCTCATTTTGAGATTCGCGCCTCCATACGTTTGAGGATTCTACAAATGTACGAGGGGCGTCTGCGATCACCCGTCGGTTACTCTCTCTTCCCCCCCGCACAGCCTCACTTCTGAGGGTATTCCCACCGTTTTCATTCATACCGGACTGGCACGCGGATGGCTATGTATATAAATGAGTGACCGATGTAGAACATCTCAATTGGGCGCTATGCGACACGTACACGATCATACAAGGGGTTGCCTGTTTCGACAGTGCCCGACGTGTGGAACGCGCTGGGACTCGAAGGGGGCCTTCCTTGGTGATCCCCAGAACCAGTGGAACGGCTACCAGGAAGATCTGACCAGGGGAAAGCGGGCCACTGAGAGTGCGGGCTACGCCGTGTTCACGCACATGACGCATGAGTGCGGCACGACGATAGCCATTCCCGTGTGCGATCTGGGGGTTCTCCTCGGATGTCCGAATCTTGGCCTTGCGGGCCAGTGCTCATGCGCCACCTCGGAGCCGCATGCGGCGAGTGGTGAGTCGCAGAACTGCAAGCTCACGGGTGACACACGGGGGGTACAGGGGAATATCGCAGGCCCGGCGCAGGCTGCATGACCGGCCCCCGCTCTGGAGGGGGGGATCATGACAAAGCGTCGGTTCCCTTCTGCGCGATCGTCAGGACTCTATTGCTACTGTGGAGATGGAATCCCACGCCTCGAGTGAAGTTTCCGGGCCGAAACTCCGGAAGACGCTCGCTGTTATGAAGTTATCGGGGTCCTGGGGTCCCTCTCAGATCGAATACTCAGCGGAGGTCAACGGTGACAGCGGAGCTGCGTGTCCCAGGACACAACCTTCCAGCCTGGCAACTTCCATATTGAGGCAACATTCCATTCGGGGGTACTTGGGATCAGCTCCTTTCTGGCCGGTCCTCGTTCCCCTCATCGTACGAGTGCATCGTTGCGGCGTTTCTCTCTGGCGCGTCTCCGTCCCGTGAGGCTCCTTCTCCCTGGCGGCCGGTCGCATTGTCGCATGCTCGTGCCGGAGCGGCCTGCGGGTCCGGATCCGTTCCGGCTCCGTCCGACAACACATGGGTTTGTGAAGGGGCAGCTTCCTTGATTCGGAATTGTGTTTTTTGTAGCTTGCCGATGTTCGCTCGCAACACTTTGCATTTCCCTCCCCCCGCCAGGGGATGCGTTCCACCCGTTGCATGCGAGGCTCTCTCGGCAAACGAATCGCGAGCGCGGTTCGCAGATGCTGTCCTCCCTTTGTCTGCGAGGTTGAGATGAGGACCGGCAAGGGCCTTCAAGCAAGAGCACTCTTGGAATCGCTCGTTGCACCACTGCGCCGGCGTCGGTTGGCTGGTTCACCGAACGGATGCGGAGCAGGGGTTATTGACCACCGTCACAAGAGCACAATGATCCACCGTCGGTTCGTCACATTACTGAGTCTGTTCGCTCTCCTGTTGTTCACGGGGTCGATCGCCTTTGGTCAGGCCACGAAGGTGGTCATCGAGGACAAGGACGATGGCACGGGATTCGCCGTCGTGGACGCGAACCTCACAGCGGGGCAGACGATTACGGTGTTTGCGATCGCGCGTGATGATGTCGACACGTTCATAGAGAATGTGCAGGTCGACGCCGACGGCTGGAGTCTGATCAATACCACCGGCGGTGTTGTGGGCGGCGACCTCAACCCCGCGGGGAACAGAAAGTCGGCGACGTTTACCGCGCGGAAAATCGGTTCGGCACAGATCAACGCCACAGTTACCCCGCTCACCTCAATTCCCTCCGGTGTCCAGACGGTGATCGCCGGCGCTCCCGATCGCGTCGCGGTTGAGACGCAGGCGAACGGAGGAGGGACGGTTGTCCCGACGCAGAATCTTGCGTCCGGATCGTCCGTGACCGGATTCGCCATCACACGGGATGCATTCGATAACTTCGTTGCCAATGAGGCAGCCACCTGGTCTCTGCAGAGTATCACGGGTGGTATATCGCCGTCGGATCTGACTGCGAGCGGCGATGGAAAGAGCGCACAGTTCACTGGAGCGCTGGTTGGGACGGCGGAGATCCAGGCCACAACGACGATCGGAGGGCTGACGGGCCTTTCAGGGACGATCACCGTGACCCCGGGGCCTGCCGCTCAACTTGCTTTCGTCCAGCAGCCGACGGACGGAGCGTCGGGCACGGCGATATCGCCGGCCGTAACGGTGCACATCCGGGACGCCGGTGGGAACCTGGTGACCACGTCGACCCAGACCGTGACAGTCGCCCTTGGCGCGAACCCGGGCGGTGGGACGCTGTCCGGGACGCTCTCTGTCGCGGCGGTGGGTGGGATAGCCACGTTCAGCAATCTGTCGATTGACAAGATCGGGAACGGATACACGCTTGCGGCAAGCGCAGGCGGTCTGACGGGAGCGACATCGAGCACGTTCAATATCATCCTTGGTGGTGCGACGCAATTGGCTTTCGTCCAGCAGCCGACGGACGAGGCGTCAGGCACGGCGATATCGCCGGCGGTAACGGTGCACATCCGGGACGCCGGTGGGAACCTGGTGACCACGTCGACCCAGACCGTGACAGTCGCCCTTGGCGCGAACCCGGGCGGTGGGACGCTGTCCGGGACGCTCTCTGTCGCGGCGGTGGGTGGGATAGCCACGTTCAGCAATCTGTCGATTGACAAAGTTGGGAACGGGTACACGCTTGCGGCAAGCGCAGGCGGTCTGACGGGAGCGACATCGAGCACGTTCAATATCATCCTTGGTGGTGCGACGCAATTGGCTTTCGTCCAGCAGCCGACGGACGAGGCGTCAGGCACGGCGATATCGCCGGCGGTAACGGTGCACATCCGGGACGCCGGTGGGAACCTGGTGACCACGTCGACCCAGACCGTGACAGTCGCCCTTGGCGCGAACCCGGGCGGTGGGACGCTGTCCGGGACGCTCTCTGTCGCGGCGGTGGGTGGGATAGCCACGTTCAGCAATCTGTCGATTGACAAAGTTGGGAACGGATACACGCTTGCGGCAAGCGCAGGCGGTCTGACGGGAGCGACATCGAGCACGTTCAATATCATCCTTGGTGGTGCGACGCAATTGGCTTTCGTCCAGCAACCGACGGACGAGGCGTCAGGCACGGCGATATCGCCGGCGGTAACGGTGCACATCCGGGACGCCGGTGGGAACCTGGTGACCACGTCGACCCAGACCGTGACAGTCGCCCTTGGCGCGAACCCGGGCGGTGGGACGCTGTCCGGGACGCTCTCTGTCGCGGCGGTGGGTGGGATAGCCACGTTCAGCAATCTGTCGATTGACAAAGTTGGGAACGGGTACACGCTTGCGGCAAGCGCAGGCGGTCTGACGGGAGCGACATCGAGCACGTTCAATATCATCCTTGGTGGTGCGACGCAATTGGCTTTCGTCCAGCAACCGACGGACGAGGCGTCAGGCACGGCGATATCGCCGGCGGTAACGGTGCACATCCGGGACGCCGGTGGGAACCTGGTGACCACGTCGACCCAGACCGTGACAGTCGCCCTTGGCGCGAACCCGGGCGGTGGGACGCTGTCCGGGACGCTCTCTGTCGCGGCGGTGGGTGGGATAGCCACGTTCAGCAATCTGTCGATTGACAAAGTTGGGAACGGATACACGCTTGCGGCAAGCGCAGGCGGTCTGACGGGAGCGACATCGAGCACGTTCAATATCATCCTTGGTGGTGCGACGCAATTGGCTTTCGTCCAGCAACCGACGGACGGGGCGTCGGGCACGGCGATATCGCCGGCGGTAACGGTGCACATCCGGGACGCCGGTGGGAACCTGGTGACCACGTCGACCCAGACCGTGACAGTCGCCCTTGGCGCGAACCCGGGCGGTGGGACGCTGTCCGGGACGCTCTCTGTCGCGGCGGTGGGTGGGATAGCCACGTTCAGCAATCTGTCGATTGACAAAGTTGGGAACGGATACACGCTTGCGGCAAGCGCAGGCGGTCTGACGGGAGCGACATCGAGCACGTTCAATATCATCCTTGGTGGTGCGACGCAATTGGCTTTCGTCCAGCAACCGACGGACGAGGCGTCAGGCACGGCGATATCGCCGGCGGTAACGGTGCACATCCGGGACGCCGGTGGGAACCTGGTGACCACGTCGACCCGAGGACCGTGACAGTCGCCCTTGGCGCGAACCCGGGCGGTGGGACGCTGTCCGGGACGCTCTCTGTCGCGGCGGTGGGTGGGATAGCCACGTTCAGCAATCTGTCGATTGACAAAGTTGGGAACGGGTACACGCTTGCGGCAAGCGCAGGCGGTCTGACGGGAGCGACATCGAGCACGTTCAACGTCACGGCTGGAGCGGCCACGCAACTGGTCTTCATTCAGCAACCGACCAACGCCGCCTCTGAAGTTGCGATCACACCGGCGGTGACGGTGCAATTGCGAGATGCCGCGGGCAACAACGTTACCTCTCCCGAACGGAGCGTGACGCTGGCACTCGGCGCGAATCCGGGTGGTGGAGCCCTTTCCGGGACGCTCTCCGTCACCACAGTCAATGGCCTGGCGACATTCAGCACGCTCTCTCTTGATAAAGTTGGGAATGGGTACACGCTTGTTGCGAGTTCGGCGCTCCCGGGTCCCGCGCTTGCGCAGGCCACTTCGAATGGCTTCAACATCACGGCCGGAGCCGCGACGCAGGTTGTGTTCCTGCAGCAGCCGAACAGCGCCGTCTCAGGGACGACGATTTCTCCGGCGGTGACAGTCCAGCTCCTGGATGCTGCGGGCAATCTCGTCACCTCGCCGTCGCGCAACGTGACGGTCGCATTTGGTGCCAATCCCGGGGGCGGGACGCTTTCGGGCACCCTGACCGTTGCGAGCGTGAACGGTCTTGCGACGTTCAGCACGCTTTCCGTTGACAAAGCCGCGGCCGGATACACGCTCGTTGCGAGCTCGCCTTCGCCGGGGCCCGCGCTCACGACCGCCACCTCAACTCCATTTACCGTGACTGCCGGTCCGGCAGCGCAGCTTGCATTTGTGCAGCAGCCGTCGAATGCGCCGTCGGGCGCCACGATCAGTCCTCCCGTAACCGTGCAGCTGCGCGACGCCGCGGGGAATCCCGTCACGTCGCCCGAGCGCAACATCACGCTCGCCCTCGGAGCGAACCCCGGCGCGGGGATCCTGTCGGGCACGCTGACCCATCTGACGTCCAATGGCATTGCCACGTTCAGCAATCTCTCTATCGACAAGGTTGGGACCGGCTACACGCTTGTCGCATCGCTCGCCCCGTTGACCGGGGCGACTTCAACACCGTTCAATATTTCGGCGGCGACCGCCACGAAGATCCGCGTTGAGACAGCGGCAGACGGTTCAGGAACCGTCGTTCCGGGGCAAACGCTCCCGTCGGGGTCGGCGCTGACCGTATACGCTATCGCCCGCGACGCGGCGGACAACTTCATCGGAAACGTGACGGCTTCTTCCTGGGTGCTTGACAACCGCACCGGCGGCGTGCTGCCGGGAGACCTGGTTGCGGCTGGCGACAGCCGGAGCGCGGTGCTGACCGGCCGCATCACAGGCACGGCCCAGATTCGCGCGACGTTCGGCTCGCTGACCCCGGTGACGTCCGGTATCATCACAGTGATCGCCGGGGCTGCGGCAAAGGTCCGGGTGGAAACCGCGTCGGACGGGACGGGAGCTGTTGTGCCCCCGCAGACGCTGACATCAGGGTCGTCGCTGACGATGTACTCGGTCAGCCGGGACGCATCCGATAACTTCGTGGCGAACATCGCAGCAGCGTGGGACTACCAGAGCGTTACAGGCGGCGTGGTCCTCAGCGATCTCGACCCTGCGGGCGATGGCAGGAGTGCGGTCTTCGCCGGCAACGCGTCCGGCACGGCACAGATCCGTGCGACGGCAGGGCCGCTCACGCGTGTGCCGTCCGGCACCATTACCGTCGGCGCTTCGGTGGCCACAAAGATTCAGGTCGAGACACAGCCTGACGGCAGCGGGACGATCGTTCCCGATCAGACGCTGGCATCCGGCTCGACCATCACGGTATACGCCGTGAGCCGCGATGGGTTCAACAATTTTGTCGCGAATGTCCCCGGCGTCTGGACGCTCCAGAACATCACCGGCGGCGTCGTCGCGGGCGACCTCGTGCCATCAGGTGACAGCCGGAGCGCTGTCCTGACCGGCAGGGTGGTTGGAAGCGCGCGGATACGCGCGACGTCGGGCAGCTTGACCCCCACGAACTCGGGCGTCATCACTGTGAGCCCGGGGCCGGCGACACAGATCAGAACAGAGACAGCTTCGGATGGCAGTGGCACGGTCGTGCCGGCCCAGGCGCTGGCATCGGGCGCGACGCTGACGGCGTATGCAATCACGCGCGACGCCTCGGGGAACTTCGTCGGGAACCCTGCCGCGACATGGACGCTGCAGAACATCACGGGCGGCGTAGTTCCGGGCGACCTTGACCCGGCGCCGGACAACCGCAGGGCAGTCTTCACGGCCAGGGGGATCGGCAGCGCAATCATCCAGGCGGCGAGCGGTGTCCTCACTGCCGTGCCTTCAGGGACGCTGACGGTCGGCGTGGGTGCGGCGGCGAAGGTGCGGGTTGAGACTCTGGCGAACGGCCTGGGCGTGGTGGTGCCGGCGATGACCCTTCCGGCGGACAGCGCGATCACGGTCTACGCTATCAGCAGGGATGCCTCCGACAACTTCATCGCAAATATCGCGGCCACCTGGGCGCTGCAGGGCAAGACCGGCGCGGTTGTGGACGAGGATCTCATCGCGGCCGGAGACGGCAAGAGCGCGGTCTTCAAGGCGCGTGGCATCGGAACGGCCCGCATTGCGGCAAGTTCAGATGGGTTGGCTGTTGTTCCGTCAGGCACGATCACGGTTGCCGTCGGGCCCGCGCGCAGGTTGCTGATTACGGGTCCGGCCACCATGACAGCAGGCGTTCCAGGTAACCTGACCATCACTGCCATCGACGGCGGCGGCAATACTGCGGCCGGCTACACCGGGAACAAGAATCTTGTCTTCGGCGGTGCCGATCCATCGCCGAGCCCGTCCGAACCTCCCGAAGTTGTGGACCGGAACGGCAACAGGGTCGATTTTGGCGGCGTGACCGTCATCCGGTTCACCAACGGCGTCGCAACCGTGACAGGGGGGACCAACGGCGTCCTCTACCTTTATAAGGCTCAGCGGGCGACCGTCTCCGTCACCGATGCGACATTGCTGATCGGATCGGGTGGGTCAGGCGACCTCATCGTGGATGTCGCTCCCGGCCCGCTCGGCGCCTTCCAGTTCGTTCTGGCGACTCCGCAAACGAGCGGGATTGCATTCCAGGGTGTGAACAATCTTACGGCCCTGGACGACTACGGGAATATTGCATCCCAGTTCGACGCGACGACCAACAACGTGACGATCACGGCGGACTCGCCGCTGGCAGGCGCGGTGACAGGACTCGGCAACACCGGCGGCAACGTCCTCGATCGCGCGTCCGATTTCGTGAACGGGGTGGTCGATCTCACGGCGTACGGGATGGTCTATTCCGGCAAGGCCGGCGCCGGGAAATTCACCGCAACGTCCGCGTCAGGGAAGACCGGGTCGTCGGCCGACGTCGGCGTGAATCCGGGATCGGCAACCAAGCTTGTCGTTACGGGGGCCGCTTCCACGACGGCGGGTGACACCCAGACCATCACCATCACCGCGAAGGATGCGGCGGAGAATACCGTCTTGGCCTACGATGGCCAAAAGGCCCTCACATTCGCAGGGGCCAACGCTTCGCCCGATCCGGCGGTGCCTCCCACCGTCACCGACAACACCGGCACGCCGATCCAGTTCGGACAGGCAACGAACGTCAACTTCACGGGAGGCGTCGCAACAGCTACCATGACGTTGTACCGCGAGGAGACGGCGGTGGTCAGCGCGAGCGACGGGACCATTGGATCGTCGGGCAGTGACAATCTGACCGTCACGGTTGGCCGATCCGCATTCGCGAAGTTCATCATGGTTCTTCAAACCCCGCAGACGAATGCCGTGGCCTTCGCAGGTACAAACGCGGTGGCGGCGGCGGACGGGTTTGGAAACCTTGTAATGGATTTCACCGCTGAAGCGGACAATGTCGCGTTCACGACTTCGCTGGCAGGCGTCGTGTCCGGCCTCGGCTCGCTCGGGAACAACGTGCTGAATCAGGCGGCAGATTTCGTGAATGGCGTGGCTGACCTGACCGGGAAGCTAACCTACGCTGGCACGGCCGGAACGGGGGCGTTCACGGCAACCTCCGTGAGCGGGCGTTCCGGGAGCATCGACGGCATTCTGGTCTCTAACCCGGCTCCCGCGCTTGCCACGCTGGCGCCGACGACGGGCAACAGGACCTCCGTCGTGAACCTCACTCTTACCGGCACGGAATTCATTCAGGATGTCACGGCCGTCTCTCTCGGGGAGTCGGTTTCTGTCGACTCGGTCATCGTTGAGAGTTCCGCGAAGCTTCGGGCGGTGGTTAATATTGATCGCAGCGCTGTGCTCGGACCGAGGGATGTGAGCGTGACCAACCCGGGGCCTGGCGGCGGCATTGCCTCGATCTCCGGGGTCTTCACTGTCACCGACATACCAACGATTGCCGGCGTCTCCCCGCCGAATGCCGTTCGAGGTCAGACGCTGGATTTGATCTTCACCGGGACGAATTTCCAGGAGGGCGTAAGCACGATCGGCCTTGTGGGCAGCAATATCCTGGTCAATTCCCAGACCGTGCTGAGCGACCGTCAGCTGCGTGCCAACGTCACCGCGACGATTGACGCCGCCGATGGCATCCGCCACTTCACCGTCACCAACGCGGGGCAGTATGGTGGAACGTCGAACCCTATGGCGTTTTCGGTCGGATTGAATCCTGAGCCGACTGTGTTTCGCACAAGCCCGAGGGATATCGACCGTCTGCACACCGTCGAGGTGACGGTCACAGGCAACCATTTCTATAGCGGCCTCACCAGCGTAGACCCTGGTCCGGGAATCCGGGTCGTTTCAACGACCATCGATACGGTGACCCGGCTGCGGGCAACGCTGCAGGTCGCGGACACAGCGGCCACGGGCCTGCGAGCCTTCGCGGTGGTGAACGCACCTCCGGGCGGTGGGACCGCGGTGCTCGAGGACGGGTTGATCGTCACAAACCCTCGCCCTTCCATCACGAATCTCGTCCCGCAGAGCGGGAGCCGGCTCCAGACTGAAGACGTCGCTGTCACCGGGACAAACTTCATCTCCGGAGTGACGTCAATTGATTTCGGAGCGGATATCGTGGTCAACAGCGTGACCGTGTCGGGTCCGACCGCACTCGTGGCATCCGTCAGCATTGCCTCCGGCGCCGTGACCGGGCCGCGTGCGGTGATTGTGAGGAATGCGGAGCCGGGTGGCGGAGCCGACACGCTCGAAAACGCATTCACGGTCTTTAACCCTGGCGCGGTTCTGACGTCTCTGTCGGTGTCCAGCGTTCTGATCGGGAGCCCGGATCTGAACATACAGCTGACGGGAGACGCCTTTGTCGGTGAGTCGATCGTACGCCTGGACTCGCTGGAACTGCTGACAGGCTTCGTGAGCACGACGACGCTGAACGCTGTGATCCCGGCCGGCGTGCTCGATACCGCGAAGGTCTTTGACGTTCAGGTGGTGAATCCCGGCGCGGGCCAGTCGAACACGCTGCCGTTCTCGGTGCTGAATCCCGTGCCGGTCCTCGCGGCTGTCGCACCGGATTCGGCGAACAGGCTTGACACCATTCAGGTCGTCCTCCAGGGCTCGGCGATCGTGCCCGGATTTACGTCGGTCGTGGTGGATCCGGCTGACGACATTGCCATTTCCGATATCGCCTGGCCCGACAGCGCGCACATCTCCGCGACGTTAGCCGTCGGCGCCTCCGCGGCCATCGGTCCGCGATCCATCAGCCTTTCCACCGTATCACCCGGCGGCGGAAGCTCGGAGTTTCTGCAATTCAAGATCGCGGGAAACCCGGTCCCGACGCTCACTGCCATCGAACCGGCAGTTGGTGCGCGGCTGGATTCGCTGGTGGTCCATCTCGTCGGAACAGACTTCATCGAGGGAATCACGTCGGTGGACTTCGGGCCGGGGATCACCGTCGACAGCCTTATGGTGGAGAGCACCGACCGGCTGCAGGCTATCCTCAAGATCAGCGCGACCGCCCCGACGGGCAGTCGACCTGTAGCAGTGTCGAATGCCGGTCCGGGAGGCGGGACGTCCAACACACGCGCCTTCCAGGTTAACAATCCGGTGCCCGAGTTCCACACGATCGCGCCGTCGAACGGCGAGCAGGGTCAGACGTTTGGGGTTGAGATCAACGGGCGCAGGTTCATCGCAGGCGTGACCACGCTGAACCTGGGGACAGGCATCCTCATCAATACTGACACGGTCACGAACGACACGACGATCATCGCCAGCATCACCATCAGCTCAACGGCCGGGACGGGCCCGCGCGACATCCGGGTGTCCAACGGGCCGCCTGGCGGTGGGGTCTCCATTCTGGTGAACGGCTTCGTGGTGGGCGCGAATCCCGTGCCTGATCTGGTAACCGTGGGGCCTGACTCCGGAGGCCGTACCACGACGATGGACGTGGCGCTCACCGGCGCGAATTTCCTCGGCGGCATCACGTCGGTGGAATTCGGCGACGGGATCTGGGTGCAGAATGTCGATGTCGACAGCTCGTCGAGGTTGACGGCGAAGATCGTGATCGCGCCCGACGCTGCAATCGGGCCGCGGACGGTCACCGTGATCAACCGGCCGCCGGGCGGCGGACGCGACAGCATACCCGCAGGCTTCAGGGTTGTCAATCCACGTCCGGTGCTCACGTCCATTGCTCCCACATTGGGCATCGTGCAGCAGACGCTGGATATTGTGCTGACGGGTTCCGCATTCCTGCCGGGCGTCACGAGCATCGCGTTTGGCGACACGGCGATCCGGATCAACTCGTTCACCGTGGACAGCACGACCGGCATGCATGCTTCGATCACGATCGGGCCGAACACGGTGCTGGGGCAGACGCCGGTGACTGTTGTGAACGCGGCGCCCGGAGGCGGTGTGTCGGCCGCTCGGGTCTTCACCGTGATCGTGGCTGTGCCGGACGCGCCTGTGCTCGTGTCGCCGCCCAACGGCTCCACCGACCTGGCCACGGTACTCGCGCTCTCATGGTCGGCGGCTGCGCGCGCTTCGACGTACCGGGTGGAGGTGTCCACCGGTCCGAGCTTCTCCTCGAAGGTCGTGGACCAGGCGGGGGTGACCGGGACGTCGCTGCAGGTTGGGCCGCTTGCGAACAACACGACGCACTACTGGAGGGTGACGGCGAATAATCCGGGCGGCGACGGCGTGCCGTCGGTGACCTGGTCGTTCACACCCGCGTATCCGACCGTGTTCGTGCTCAGTCAGACGATCGATTTCCCGAACCTCACAACGACGAGCGACTACCGCACGCAGGATTTCCGGATGGTCGGAATCCCGGGGAAACTGGGTGAGCCGGTCACGAATCTGCTGACGGGTGCGTCCCAGACCGATTGGGACATGTACTGGGACAACGGCGGGACCGCGGACTTCCTCGTCCGGTACGACGGAACCGATGCGTTCAGATACTACCAGGGCCGCGCCTTCTGGCTCATCAAGAAGGGCGGGTGGTCCATCAACCGTACCGTGCCGACGCCGGCCGTCGACACGGCGGGCGTCACGACCATTGCCGTTCACGCGGGATGGAATCTGATCACGAACCCCTTCATCACGCCGATTCCGTGGAGCGAGATTCAGGGGCTCAATGGGCCGATTGCGATCGAGCCGATCCATGGGTTCGATGAGTTCTTTGCGGTGTCGGCGTCCATGGAGCCGTACCTCGGTTATTATTTCTTCAACAAGGACAACCGGGCCACGCTTAAGATCCCGTACCCCGGCTTCAGGCGCTTCGCGAAGCCAGCGGCTCCGGACTCGGGGTCCTGGTGGGCCGGCCTCGCTTTGCGGTCGGGCCGATACGTCGATGGCGGCATCCGCTTCGGGGTTCATCCCGGAGCTGCGGTGGCTCTCGATGACCACGACTTCCACAAGCCCAGGGGGCTTGGGGATGGTCCGGGCATCTTCTTCCCCCGGCCGGATTGGGACGACATGTACCCGTCGTTCGCAGCCGATATTCGCCCGCCCGAAGAGGGGCTGCAGCAATGGGACTTCGAAGTGCGCAGCCGCAGCCGGGACGCGCATCAGATCTCTCTCGAGGGGCTTGGTGCGATTCCCGCCAATCTCGAAGTGGTGCTGATCGATCGCGCACGGGGACGCCACCAGAACCTCAGGGAAGAAGCGGTGTACACGTTTACGCCTGCGACGGATCTGAGCACATTCAGCGTGGCTGTCGGGTCGGCGGAGGATATCCGGAGAGCGGTCGACGAATCGATGCCGCGCGAGTTTGCGCTCGGGGAGAACTTCCCGAACCCCTTCAACCCCACCACCACGATTCCGGTGAGCGTGCCGCAGACGGCCGACATCAGCGTTCGCATCTACAATATTGTGGGCGAGGAAGTGGCTGTTCTCCACCAGGGCCCGCTTGAGGCGGGGCGCTACTGGATGACGTGGGACGCGCGGAACGCCCGGGGGCGTACGGTGGCGACCGGAGTGTATCTGGTTCGCATGACCAGCAGCACGGGCTTCGCGGCGACAAAGAAAATGCTATTGATGAAATGAGGCCTGTGCCGACTATGTTCCGTATCGAGCTATTCGGGTGGATGATCCGCCTCACGCTGGTGGCGGCGCTCATTGTTCAGCTCGCCGCTCCCGCTTTTGCGGAGGACGTGGTCGCGGTCACGAACGTCCGCTTCGAGGTGCGCGGGGAGTTGATCTACGTGTACTACGATCTCGCCGGGGACAACCAGAAGGCGCATGGTGTGTCACTCTATCTCCGCCGCGAAAGCGAGCCGTCGTTCGTCTACCGGCCGGTAAATGTCACGGGGGAGGTCGGGACCATCGTCTTTCCGGCAAGCGGGAAGCGGATCACCTGGGAGTTCGCGAAGGATTTCCCGGACGGGTTGCAGGGTGAGGACTACTATTTCGAGGTCGAAGCAGAAGCACCGGAAAGCGCGGACATCCATTAGTCCGCTGGTCTTCATCGGAGGAGGGATCGCCGTGATCGGAGGCATCGTCGCGCATCGTGCTTTCGGGTGGAGGGGATGATGGGCCTCCTCCTCCGCCGACAGACACGGGGTTTCCACCGCCACCGGGGAGGCCATAGATGAGCATGCGTGCGATGATTGCTGTTGCGGTGTTGATACTCGTGACTTCTCTGCCGGGTTACGGACAGAAAGCCATGGGACGAAGCCCTGCAGGTGCGCTGAGCACTGCCGTGATGGATACGTCAGGCCCTGGCGTTGCCGGGGCGCAGGGCAGCGTGACATTTGACATGGAATTCACGGAGCCGTCGGGGAACGAGTATCTTGAGCAGAAGGAGACGGGACGCCTGAGGATTGCCATCAGCAATCCGGGGTCCGTGACGGTAAAGGGAGTGCACGTGAGGTTGAATGCGTTGCAGGAGGTGAAGGGGAGTATCGTACCGGACTCGATCTTCGTCGGTGATATTCCGGTGAACTCGAGCAGGTACGCGATCTTTTACTTCCAGGCGGCGGACCGGCTCGAACCGCAGATCGTCACGTTTGGGGTGGAGGTGAGAGGTGGGAGGGGGTTGCTTGCGGAGCCAAAGCTCTTAACGTTTCTGACGAGGCAGAGATAGCGCTCTGAAGGGGGGCGCAGGAGCGGGGACGGGGTTCTTCAGCCATTCCTCGAACATGTCGTGCATCTCGTCATCCTTGGAGTGCAGCCACTGGATGCCGCGCAACAGGATGACTGCCAGCAGCGTATAGATCGCTAACGCGGAGATGATCAGGATTCCCACCTTCGACTCCTCAGATTGTCGATTCCGGTCAACCACTGAATGAATCCGCAAACCTTGTGCCCCGTGCCATCGGATGAGCGATCCGCGAAATTCGGCCGTTGCGCGGGGGTGACGGGGACGGTGTCTGCACGGAGATGGCCAAATGTGCGCAGTCGATTCTACACCGGCCGGATGTGACGTGCGTCCTTGACACTCTCGATGCTTTCAATTATTGTACACATTCTCGGGGCACATTCCGAGCACGATTGATCTGAAATAATTTACGAATTTACGCAATAATGTCAATAGTCCTGCTGCCGGACTGTCAGTCTTGCGTAATTCTTACGGGATTTCGCAAATTTCTACTACAAGTACGGTACTAGAATCGATGAAGAGTCAGAGACAGAGTCGGAATCAAGAGGCCGGGGGACAGGATAGAACCTTCAAGGACTATCTTGCCATCGTGTTTCGCGGCAAGTGGATCATCCTCGCGGCCCTCACAGCCTGCATCGCCGCAGCGGCGCTGTTCACGTTTCTATCTGACCCGGTCTATCAGGCGACCTGTCAGGTGCTTCTGAACGCGCGTGAACTCCAGTCATCGCTCTTCCTTGAATCGGTGCGGCCCGTCAGAGGCGAGAATATCACGCAGAACGAGCTGACGATTCTGCAGTCGAAGACGCTTTCGGACACGGTGGCGTCCAAACTGCTGGGCATTCGTTATATCCCGGGGACGCGCACGCTCCTGCCCATTGCCCGATCCCAGTATTCAGAAGAACAAGATACCGTCGCCACACTCAGCTGGGTATCGGGAATGCTGTCGAGTGCCGTTGAGTTTGAGCCGGTCCGCGAATCGGATGTCATCCGGATCACTGCCAGAGCGAAGGATCCGACCGAGGCGGCGATCATCGCCAATACATATGCGGAAACGTACAGAGACAGGAATATTTACCTCAGCCGGTCCAAGACGCGATCCTTCAGGCAATTCCTCGAAGAACAGGCCGCCGAGAAGCGCCGGGCGCTGGAGACGACCGAGGATTCGCTGAAGGGGTATATGGAAAAGCAGGGCATCGTCTCGCTGGATGACGAGTCCAAGAAAGTGATCGACCAGCTTTCGCAACTCGAGGCCACGCGGGATGAGACGGAGGTGCGGTTACGTCAGGAGCGGAATACCCTGCAGGCGTATCAGGAGCAGCTTCCGCAGCAGGAAACGAACGTGGCCCGCGTCATGGGCGAGGCCAGCGATCCGTACATTCGCCTGTTGCAGGAGCAGCTCGCGAGGCTTGAGGTGCAGCGCGACATGGTGATTGCTCAGAATCCGTCGATGGTCGGGCGCGAGATCGTGAACGAAACAACGCGGGAGATCGACGCCCAGATCAATGCGCTTCGCCTCAAACTGCAGAAGCGCACCGATGACTTCCTGCGCACGCTGACAGCGGGACAAGGGTCCGGGGTCGGCGATGCCGCGGGATACCTGAAATCGGTGAAGCAGAAGATCCTCGAAAAGGAGATCGAGGTCCAGGCTCTCGCCGAGAAGAAGAAGGCGATCGAGTCGGTGATCGGCCAGTACGAGGTGCAGTTCAACCGCATCCCCCGCAAGAACCTCGATCTTGCCCGGCTGCAGCGCTCACGGTCGACGAACGAGAAGGTGTACCTCATGATCGAGGAGAAGTTCAACGAGGCCAACATCACCGAGCAGTCCAACGTCGGCTATGTCGAGATCATCGAGCCTGCGTCGGTGCCGCGGCGTCCTTCCAGCCCGAAGCCGCTCCTGAATCTTGCGCTCGGCGTCGTGCTCGGGTTGATCCTCGGCCTGGGCGCCGTGTTCACCCGGGACTACTTCGACCTCCGGATTCATGCCCCGGAAGACCTGAAGCGCCGAGGCCTGCAGCCGCTGGCGAGCATTATTTCCTTGAACGGGATAAAGGTGGACCACCCGGCGCCGGACGCCAGGGGGGGCAAGCCGGGCCACGTCGACCCCCGCCTGGTCACGCTTCATCTGCCATTTTCCCCCGCTGCGGAATCGTTCCGCCAGCTGCGGACGAACCTCTCATTCTCGCGCGCAGGATCTCCCGCGGGCGTCCTGCTGGTCACCAGTTCCACGCCGGGAGAAGGGAAATCAACGGTGGCGACGAATCTGGCGATCACCTACGCGCAATCCAGCAAGCGCGTTCTGCTGGTCGACTCCGATCTGCGGAAGCCGTCGCTGGACGAGAGCTTCGGGCTCAAGCGGAAGCCGGGATTCACCGACGTGCTCCGGCGGATCGTGACGCTCGAGGCCGCGGCGCAGCGGACCCCGGTGGAGAAGCTCTATCTCCTCGCCACCGGATCAAACGCCGGGAACGCGGGTGAGCTTCTCGGCGCCGACGCGGTGCGCGAATTCCTCCTCGACGCCCGGGCGTCGTATGACGTTGTAATCTTCGATTCGTCACCGCTGCTGGCCGTCAGCGATCCCTCGGTGCTCGCCACGTTCGCGGAGGTCACGCTGCTCGTCGTTGCCGCCGGCTCGACGCGCGTTCAGGAAATCGAGCAAAGCCAGGACATCCTCAACAACGTCGGCGTGAAGATCACCGGCATCGTCCTGAACAAGTTCGACCCCCGACTCGCGTACGGGATCGTCTACAAGAAGGACAAGATGAATTACTACTACGGGTATGGATCCCGGAAGCCCGACCGCAAATCCAACGGCGCCTCAGCGAAAGCCGGATCGACTCAGACATCATCATAGTCAGACAATGACACACCTCCTGCAGGCTGGTATGGATCGTCGCTTGATCCGCGTCGCTCTTCTGATGGTCTTCTTCGCGGGGGCTTTGCGGGGCACCGCCGCCGCCCAGATTGACGCGTCTTTTGGCGGCCGCCAGAGCCAATCATCGACCGCATACTATTATATCTCCAAGGCCGGAGAGATCACCATGACGGTGAATCTCTGGGGGAACGTGAAGAACCCCGGCAGGTACGAGATTCCCATCTCGACCGATCTCGTTGAGCTTCTCTCGTTCGCCGGCGGCCCGTCCGCGAAGGCTACCATTGACGCCGTGAGGATTTACCGAACGGTCCGGCGGGACAACCTCATGCGGAAGGTCGAGTTTGAGGTGGACCTGGACGAGATGCAGAATCTCGACGAAAAGGCTCTGGATCTGGAGCCCGGCGACACGGTGATTGTCGAGGGCGGTAACATGGACTTCCGCGACTACGCGCTCATCATCTCGACCGTTGCCGCGGTCACGGCGGCGATCGCGAGCATGGTCCGGATAACGCAGTAATTCCCGGCAACGGCGCAGACTCCTGAGAGATCGGGCGATGCTCTTCAAGTTCATCCTCTTTTTCGGCATCCTGCTCTTCACCTCGTTCTCGGGATACGTCACCACGCAGGTGCTTCCGGGCGCTGAGAAGGCATTCCGCGTCCTCAACGCCGCATGCGACGCCATCATGTTTGCCATTGCGCTGTCCGTCGTGATTCGTCACCGGCGGGCGGGCGTCGTCCGCTGGTTGCTGTTCTTCCTGACTGCAACAACCATCACGGTTATCATTAATCTCGACAAGCTTAGTTTTCCAGCCCAGCTGAACGGCCTGCGCCAGCCGCTATTCGTGCTATCGTCCCTCGTAGTGATGTACGACCTCCTCATGTCCGACAGATCGCAGCTCGTGATTTCATGGATGGACAGGTTTCTGGTCGTATTCGCTCTGGTGCAATTTCCGCTCTCGCTCTACCAGTTTCTGAAGTATGGTGCGGGGGACGCTGTGGGGGGAACCTACGGTCTCTCGGGGGGAAGTGGGATGGTCACGCTGCTCTTGTTTGTCATCACCTTCTATCTCCTGGTTCGGCACGGATCGGTCGACGACGGCGAGAGCTTCGCGGTCAGCCGCATCCTCCCTTTCTCGCTCCTCCTCGCTCCGGTGGCGTTGAACGAAACGAAGATTTCCTTTGTCTTTCTAGCGATGTTTCTGGGGTTCCTCGTCCTGAGCAGGAGGAAGTTCTACAAGATTATCCCCATTCTTGCCTTTGGCGCCTTTCTGGCGTTCATGCTAAAGGAGCTATACACTGAGAGCGTTAGAGATCCGTCGGACTTCCTCCTTGATGAACGGTTTCTTGAGCGCTATCTCGTGTACGACCCGCGTGCCGGGATCGATATCCCACGGTTCCAAAAACTCGCGATCATGTTCAATGAAATGACCAAGCAGCCAATAGCCTGGCTTGTCGGATACGGTTACGGCCTGTTTGTTGGAGAGAACATACTTGGCCAATCCCCGTACGTGAGGTCTTTCTGGTACATTGGCGGCACGCGTCCGTCCGTTTTCAGTATCTGGATGCAGGGTGGCGCGGTGGCGGTGATTGGGATGGCAGGGGCGATGTTCTCGTTCCTCTTCCGCCGGATAAATGTTCTCCCAACAGTGGCGCGGTTTGGGTGGTTTCTCGCCGCCGTTCTCTTGGTCGCTCTGGTATACAATGAGGCGTGGCTCAACAGACCATTTGCCCTCATTATCGGATATTTGTCGACGTGGCTCGTCCTGCTGCCTTCGGGGTCTGAAGCTGAATCCGCGGAGTTGACAGGAGCCATGACCGAGATTCCCTCGTCAATGGATCTCGATGATGACGAGATTCCGGGGCTGCCCCGCGAGTCTTGACGCTGCCCGACGTCGACGGACCCTTTGCGGACCCGTAATCATCCGGCGATAGCCAATTGCGGGCATCAAAACCGCCGATGCGAGCTTGATCAGGCTCTCCTGACCGCTGAAGTATCGTGCCCGATGTGAACAATCGTGCGTGCTGCCATTTGCAGCCAATACCGATGCGCTGTTGGGCCGCTACGGAGTGGTGAGGATATGAATCAATCTGCTTGTGACAGGTATTTCTCTGATAGAATCCGCAAATTCTCAAACTCACAAAGGACCTAGGAAGTGTCTCATGAAGACGCGCGTCACCCTCGTCTATCCGTTTGACCCACTCGGTACTAAGGTTGGAGGTATCGAGACGTTCCAACGCGGGTTCATCAAATACTCACCCGCTGATATGGAGGTCTCTCATGTCGGCATAGGCTCCAAGGAGAGTGAGAGACCGGTCCGAACCTGGCATGAGATCAACGTGGGGGGTAAAGACCTCAAGTCATTCTCCACCTTCCGAGAAAAGGACGAAAACGTCAAGACTCGAGTGCCGCTTGGATTGAGGTTTTCTCTCGCGCTGGCGCCGAGGAGAAATGCCGTGGCGCGTGGAGTTCTGATCTTCAATCGTCTCGAGCCCGCCTATCTATTCCGTTCGATGCCAAATCCAAAAATCGGATTTGTTCACAATGATATTCAAGAACAGCTAAGCGCAAACAGTGAATACTCATGGCGGCATTCCCGTCGGCTCTATTTTGCCATGGAACGAAGGGTGTTCGCAACTCTAAACCATCTTTACGTTGTCAACAGCAACGCGGTTGAGTTCTATCGCGATCGATACCCCAAGATGGGCGATCGCATCTCATTTCTTCCGACGTGGGTGGACGAGGGAGTCTTTGGTCCACCTGAGTCAGCCCAGGAGATCCTGAAGGCGAACATCCAAAAGAAGTTTGGGATCCCATCGGAAGACCGCTGGATACTCTTCGTCGGCAGATTCCAGAAGCAGAAGGATCCATTGTTGCTCGTCAGGGCGTTTGGGAGTTTGGTTTCCCAGGGCAACGCACGCGCCCGGCTTGTCCTCGTTGGAGAGGGGAACATGAAATCGAAAATGGTCGCCGTCGCCGAGGAGTTGGGCATCATCGGTCAACTGCATTTCCTCGGTTTCTTGCCCCAGCCGGAGTTGTGCAAACTCTATCAGGCCAGCGACGCCTTGCTTCTTACCAGTGAGTTTGAAGGAATGCCCCGGGCGGCGCTGGAAGCTCTTGGATGTGGACTTCCAGTTGTCAGCACGCCAAGCGGCGACATCCAGCGTGTCCTAACATCGGGAAAGACGGGCGAGTTGGTGTTCTCACGAAGTGCAGAAGAGATTGGTGCCGCACTGGAGAAGGTGCTGTCCCGACCTCGGACCAGTTGGCGTTCGGCTTGTCTTGATGCTGTAGCGCCATACCGCCCCCGGGCAGTGCTGAAGGATGTCTATGAATTGTGTGCGGCCTTGTCCGAGAAGACGTAGACGGCGCATAGACAGGTGCTTCTGAATGCAAACGGGCTTATCCCTGCGATCCCGCACGGTGATGCATCTCAAGAGGGAGGCGATGAGGGACCCCCGATGTATTGCTGCCGGTTTCCTAGGAATCATAAGGCTTGGGGCAGTCCGTCTGCGTATGCAGGCCAGAGCAAGACCCATGGAATACAACGCATTCCATGGGTCTCTCCCGTGTGCCATTAAGGCCATGTCAACGGACTGGCGGAAGTTCTTTGTCCGTAAGCGTTTAGAGCGGGCGTGATGCGCCTCACAGCATGATGATTTGAAACTTGTACATTTGTAATTGTTGTTGGCTATATTCCGCCAAGCTACCCAACCTGCCTTGCGTGCTGTCACTTTCTGATCCCGGAACTGCGAAAGCGATATCTGCCAGGGATCTCCGTGAGCGTATCGGGGGGGGGTGACTCTGCTCCAAATCATTGTGTGTGCGGGAAATGCGGAGGATAGCCTCGCGGTTACACACCTGTCTTGAATCAATCGATCTGGGGGGGGGCGCCGCTTCCATCTTTGATGCGGTAAGGCGGTGCCTTCAGAGGTTAATCCGGGGGAATTCGAAATGCTGATGGGAAGAAGCAGGCCAGTCGTTCTTGCTTTGGCGTTCTTGGATTGGGCGACCATTGTCCTGTCGCTCGTGGCTGCCATTATTCTCCGCGGCCGCCCGTTCCACGGCGATTTTGCGATTCTCGATATTCCCTTCCTTGAGATCCCGTTCTATGCTGAATATCTCTTCTTAGGTGCTTATGGGTTGGTTATTGTGGTCATCTTTCACTATTCGAACCTGTACAGACCTGATGTATTTACTTCGGTCCTCGACCATACGATCCGGATAGTCAGGAGTCTCATATTCTCGATTATCGGTATCGGTATTCTGGCTTTTTTCGTCCGCTCGAAACTGATCCTTGACAGTCGCCTGGCGATCATGTATTTCACGTTTATCTCATTCGCTCTCATGGTGGGTGGACGGGTCATCATCTTCAGGGCGTTGTATCTACTTCTGAGTCGCCAGCGGTTGTTTCGTCGGCGTGCCATCATGGTTGGTGCGGGGGAAGTTGCGAAGGAAGTGGCCGTCAACATCTTCATGAACCGCCAGCTCGGGCTAGACGTCATTGGATTCCTGGACGACGACATCCAGGTCGGGCACCCGATCTTTGGCGGGGCGAAGGTTGTGGGGAGGCTCTCGGAAGTTGCAGACTCTGTGAAGATCTTCGGTGTCGACGAAGTGGTGGTCTGCGTGGAGCACCTGGAGCAGGCACAGTTCTTCAGATTGCTTCGGGATTGCCTGGATTCGGGGGCTAACGTTAAAGTGTCATCGCCGTTGTACGCTGTGATCCCGGAGCATCTGGACATTGAGAAGTACGGAAGCGTCGGCGTTGTGACCATCTCTCAATCGGGGCCAACCAAAGCGTACGAAACGTATAAGCGGGCGTTCGACTCGGCGCTTGCGGCGGTTGGGATGCTCCTTCTCGCGCCGATCTTCGCAGGGATTGCCCTCGCCGTCAAGTTTGATTCGCGTGGTCCCGTGCTCTTCACGCAGACCCGAGTGGGGAGAAACGGACGCGAATTCAATTTCTATAAGTTCCGCTCGATGCATGTGGGTGGCGACCGCGATCAGGAACGAGAGAAGCAGTATGCAAAATTGATCAATGGTGAGTGGAAGGGGAGCGATAGCGGGGCGCCCACCAAAATCATCGACTCTTCCAGGGTGACCGCAGTCGGAGCGTTTCTTCGGAAGACGAGTCTTGACGAACTGCCGCAATTGCTAAACGTCCTGCGGGGCGAAATGAGCCTTGTCGGGCCCAGACCGTGCCTCCCGTATGAATGGAAGCATTATCAAGAGTGGCACAAGCAGAGACTCAGCGTCACTCCTGGCTGCACAGGGGTGTGGCAAGTGTTCGGTCGGAGCCGTGTCGGGTTCCAGGATATGGTTATCCTGGATCTGTACTATAGCCAGAATGCATCATTCGGACTCGATCTCTGGCTGCTTGTCAAAACCATCCCGGTCATGCTACTTGGAAAGGGGGGGAAATAGAGGATTGTACAATTTTCACGGGGGATATTGTCTACTGCATTGTCAAAGCCCCCATTCTAGCTAAAATCAGCCTCCAGCGGACAGCGGTATCCCACCAGCGGTTTTCGTCCACCCCCCCCCCACCTCATGTAGCCCAAAGCGGCGAATACCCAGTCGTTTTTGATGGTATTTGTTCAAACTCCAGCGGAGTCTGTGAGGGAATCCGGCATGTGATGTGTATCACTTTCTGTGTACATTATGCTGCCAGCGTGAGAGATGTGACGAAGATCAACAACGGCTTCTGGATGCTGTGCTATAATGACGTGTAGTGCACGGAAGACAATGACCACCGGATCGGCATGCGGCGCGACACTCAGGCTGTTGCAGGCGAGTCTCGTCCGCGCTTCGAAACCATCAGAGACTACCAATTATCACTTAGCAGGAGCACCAGCATGAGCGCGTTTGTGCAATTCTGTTTTTCCCTGAAGCGCCGAGTCCCCATCGTCCTCGCTTTGGCGATCGTGGTAGGTTCTGCGGCGTTTGCAGATTCCACTACGTTTGTCTCCGACGATTTCAACTCGCGAAATCTTAAGCGCCCACTATGGACGTTGGTAAATCCGGAAGGCGATGCGACCATCCGTCCCATTAACACGGGTACCGATAGTGCAAGCATAACCATCAGCGTGCCCGCAGGTCGTTCCCACGACATCTCCACCGACGGGTATCGAGTCCCTCGTGTTTATCAGGTGGCGACCAATACCGATTTCCGACTGGAGGCGAAGTTCCTGTCCGGGGTGACCGGGGGGTCTTCTACATCCTACCAGGTGCAGGGGATTGTGGTGGAGCAAAATGTCAACAACATTATCCGCTTCGATTTCACCACCACGAGCTCAACCCCGAACTTCCGCATCTATGCTGCAACTTTTATCGGTGGCTACTCGTCCGGTGGAACGACCCGCGTCAGTCAGGAAATAGGCCCCAACGGTCTCTATCCTCTCTGGATGCGCGTGGAGCGGGTGGGAGACACATGGACCCAGTCGTACTCCTTTGACGGTTCGACATGGACCGTTGCCGGGTCCTTCGTCCAGCCTCTTGCTGTCGCTCGGGTTGGTGTGTTTGCAGGGAATGCAGGGAGCTCACCCGCAGCTCACACCGCGATTGTCGATTACTTTATTAACCTGGACAATCCCGGCATGGCCGAAGACTCACTCGTGGATCCGCCTGACGACGTTCCTCCTCTTGCTCACAGCATCAGAGTGAGCAGGACTGCCGCCAATGCGCTGGAACTCGCGTGGCGCACGGACGAGCTGTCGACGGCGATATTGGATTATGGTGCTACCTCGTCGTATGGATCCCAGGTCCTGCTTGGCACTCCCTCGTACGAGCACACCGTTGTTCTTACGGACTTGCAGCCTAGCATTACTTATGATTTCAGAATCACATCGACGGATGATAGTTCTAACTCGGACGCGACGGGCAACAATACAGGTCGCACCGACGACCTCCTGCAAGACAGAAGCACGGCCTCCGACGATTTCCAGGGCGCATCCCTTGACGTGGCCACCTGGACACAAGTCAACCCTGTGGGTGATGGTTCGTATGGCATCGGTCTGGGAGAGCTAAGCATCGGTGTGCCGAGTGGAGTTGCTCACGATATATGGACAAGCGGGCCTCGCGCGCCTCGCATCATGCAGCCGGTCAGCAATGCGAACAGCATCTCGATCGAGGCAAAATTCGCGACCGGTGTGACGGGCAGTTCTTCGTCCTATCAATTGCAGGGGTTGCTCTTTGAGCAGGATCAGAACAACGCCATACGCTTTGATTTTGTCAATAGCTCAACGGGCACGAGAGTTTTTGCTGCAGCCTTCGCGGGTGGATATGCAACGCCGTCCACGAAGATCAGCTCAGGAGTGCTTCCACTTGGGGCAGCGCCCCTCTACCTTCGGGTCACCCAGTACGGGGCAAAGTGGACAATGGAGTATTCGGTAGATGGTATCTCGTGGTCGGTAGCAGGATCGTTCTGGCATTTCATGAGGACCAATTCCGTTGGCGTGTTCGCGGGCAATGCGGGTTCGACCCCGCCCGCGTTTACCTCGCACGTCGAGTACTTCAAGGGAGCTCTCCCCGGGCGGGTCAGCCTGACCTCCCCCTCGAATGGCGCGGTGAACATGTCGACATCGCCCTCCTTGACCTGGGCGGCCGGGTTGCAGGCAATTACGTTTCATGTTCAGGTTGCCAGCGATACCACGTTCTCAACGATTGTGGTCAGTGACACCAATGTTGCAGGTACGTCGCGACTGGTCACGAACCTCTTGAACTCCTCCCAGTACTTCTGGAGAGTTCGCGGCAAGAATTCGTTTGGATACGGTGCATTTTCCGAGCAGTGGAGTTTCAGGACGCAGTCCTCGGTGCCGGGTGCGCCCAATCCGGTCCTTCCCGTCAATGGCGCGACAGGACAACCGACGGCTCTCACGCTGGTATGGACGCGCATTGCGACGGCGACTTCATATCGCGTTCAGGTTTCAACCGAGGCGACGTTCACGACGGGGCTCATTGTTGACGATCCCGCGGTCATCGATACAACGAAGCCGCTCAGCGGCCTAAATGTAGGTGCGCAGTACTTCTGGCGCGTGAACGCGTCATCGCTCGGGGGGACCAGCGACTATTCACCCACATTCAACTTCACGACGGTCGCCTCCATTCCCGGGGCGGTCACGCTCCTGACCCCCGAGAATGGTACGAACGTGGATGCAGCCAGTGTCGCCTTCACCTGGCAGGCGGCAGCCGGCGCGACGAAATACTGGCATGAGCTTGCGGTCGATCCGCTCTTCCAGTTCGTCGTGATCGACTCGGGGCTCACAGGCACGTCCAAGAACCTCAGCGGCCTGATCGCAAACCAGACGTACTACTGGCGCGTCAAGGCGGGCAACATCTCCGGCTGGGGCCCGTACAGCGAAGGGCGCAACTTCGTCGCGATTACGGTCGGCGTGAAGGATGAGCGTGGATTGCCGACTTCGTTCGGCCTGTCCCAGAACTTCCCGAATCCGTTCAATCCGGCGACCACCATCGAGTTTGCGGTCCCGACCGAGGCGCACGTGACCATTGACGTGTACAATGCCATCGGCGAGCTGGTCGCAACGTTGGTTGATGAAGCGAGAGGCGCCGGCTACCACACGGTGTCATTCGATGCCTCGTCGCTTCCGAGCGGCTTGTATCTGTACAGGATCAGCGCGGGTCAGTTCACGGCAGTCCGCAAGATGTTGCTGATGAAGTAAAGGGGATTCGCGGCGGCGCACCCTTGAATTCCAATGCCGGCTCCCGGTCGATGGCCGCTGGGAGCCGGCATGTTGGTTACCACCAGTTGCCGTTCGGCCAGACCAGCGTATAGAATAACATCACTGAGTCATGCGCATGAAGATGATCGGGTCCATGGGTGCATTGTTGTGTGCCGTCAGCCTGCTGTCAGCCCGGGCGACCGGTCAATCGTTCTTCCGCCACCCACAACCCGGGGACATCTACCGGGAGTACTCTCGCACGATGAACTCGTATTCGGACTGGCGTGTCACCGACCCGAATGCGCTTGATCCGAGAGCCCAGGCCAATCTCCCGAACAAGACACTGAGCCTTACCATCAGCGATCTCCAGGGTGCGACGCGCGCGGAAGCACTCATCGACCTGTGGCAGGGGCATGCAGGGACGACCGGGAAGGCCATCCGGTTCAACAACCACGCGTGGATCTCAATCCCGGATCTGTCCACACCGCCCACCAGCGGGGAATGCTATCTCGGACAGTACAATGTCGTTGTCGATATTCCGCTGGCTGACCTCGTGCAGGGGAGCAACACGTTCCAGGGTACGAACAGCGGGCAGACCTGTTGGAATTTCGACTGGGGGCAGCACGGGATGAACGGCATCGTGGTCCGCGTCTATTACGACGCCTCGAAAGCCCATCCTACGGGTGCGATTACCTCACCTCTCTCCAATCAGACACTCTCGGAAGATCCGACACTGACAGCGACGGCATCCGGACCGGCCGCAATCAAGCAGGTGAATTTCATCGCCTACTACAACGGTCTTGACACCGACGGCGACGGCATCTATCAGGACTGGCAGTACAACTACCATCGCGCAAAGTCTGAAACCGCGATGAAGATCAAAGGGCATGTCGGCTCGGACACGACATCGCCCTATGGAGTCTCCTGGTCGACGGCACTGGTGCCAGACCAGGCAGCCGGCTCGATCAAGCTGGTTGCGCGGATCCAGGACATCAACGGCATCTGGTTCGTGACGGACGAGGTCACCGGATTGTCTCTCCAGCGTGTTGGCAAAGCGGTGCGGCTGTACAAGGCGGCGGGAGTCCCCGAGCGATTCTCCATTCGCCTTAGCAGAGAAACAAAGACGTGCACATTCTCAATCCCGTCTTCCGACAAGGTCGCGGACGCAACGGCTGCTACCGTGTTGATCTCGAGTTACAACGGGATCGATGGAAATGCATCCGTCGGAGCGACCCACTATACTCGTATCAACAGCTGGACATCCCCTACGTACGGTGCGGACCACTTCTACTCGCTTGATTACTTCACTGTGCCGCCGGCCCAGCTGAGGAGCGGCTCCAACACGTACACTTTCTTCTGCAACGATTCGTCTACCGGCATATGGATCCACTGGCCCGGCCCGCAGATGGTGGTGACCTATGTCGGGGATTACGCGTCGCCCGCCCCCGCGGCGCCGGCGCTGCTCTCCCCGTCCAACGCGGCATCGGAGGTTCCCACGTCCACGACGCTGAGATGGGCACTGTCCAGCGGGTCGTCGTCGTACCGCGTCCAGGTGGCACTGGATGCCGGGTTCACGTCGCTCGTTGTGGATGATTCGACCGTGACGGATACGCTGAAAGCAGTGACAGGTCTCTCGTTCGAGACGGTGCACCACTGGAGGGTTCGCGCCAAGAACTCCGCGGGCGTGAGCGCGTTCTCCCCGGCCTGGTCGTTTACGACGAGTTCCGGGGCCCCCGCGCTCGTGTCGCCGGCCGACCGCTCCGTCGGTCACCCGGTTCCCGTAACCCTGCAGTGGCGCGCGCAAAATGGCGCATTGGCCTACTGGCTCCAGGTCTCCACAGACTCGGCCTTCGGGTCGCTTGCCCTCAACGACTCGACAGTTCTCGACACCGTGCGAATGGTTGCCGGTCTCGAGGGGAGTCAAACGTATTACTGGCGCGTCCGGAACCGGACGATCTCCGGACCCGGCGTATTCTCGTCCGCATGGTCGTTCACCACATTTCTCGCCCTGCCGTCAGCAGTATCCGTTGTCCTCCCCTTGGACCAGGAAGTCATCGCGGCCGACAGCGTGCGATTCGTGTGGCTTCGCAGCGAGCCCTCCGTGACAAAATACTGGCTGGAGATCGGTTTTGACTCAGGATTCCAGTTCAAGACAATCGATTCATCGCTCACGGACACGACGAAGATGGTGCACGGGCTTGTGAACAACAACCTGTATTCCTGGCGGATGCGCGCGCGCAACGCCTCAGGGTGGGGGCCGTACGGCGCAGTCCGGCAGTTCAGACCGTTGTACACCGGCGTCGCAGACGACGGCGTGCTGCCTGCAGACTACAGTCTCTCCCAGAACTATCCCAACCCCTTCAACCCGTCGACGCAGGTGACGTTCGGCCTTCCAAGAGAGTCGCGGGTGAGGCTGGAAGTCTACAATATGCTTGGCGAGAGGGTGATGACCGTGCTCGATGCAACGCGCGCGCCAGGATACCATACCGTTACTGTCGATGCGGCTGCACTTTCCGCTGGCGTCTACCTATACCGGCTGAGCGCTGGCGAGAAAGTGATGACCCGTAAAATGCTCTTTGTGAAGTAGGGAGGAGGATCCAGCCATGCACTTTTCTGAGCGCTCTGCGCGATACACCACGTTTGTACTCGCCCTGATGATCGCGTGGTCCCAGGCGTCGACTGCCGCGGCCCCCTGGTGGAACGCGAACTGGCGTTTCCGCGTTCCCGTAACGGTGGACCCAGCGGGTGTGAGCCGCACGATGAAGCCGGCTGAAATCGCCTTGAATTTCACACAACTGCTATCGACAGTGGGGCAGTCGGGGACGCTGTCAGAGGCCTCCCTCCGTGTCGTCGAGGTGAACACTTCTGGTGCGGTCATCAACGATACGGTCCAGTTTCAGTTCGACAAGGACGCCGACTTCCAGGCTACCACGAAGGCCTCAGGCACTCTCGTGATTATGATGGATGGCACGACGCTGCCGGGGAGCCAGAGAACGTACCACGTCTATTTTGATCTCACAACGCGGCCGTTTACGCCCGTCACACTGACTCCGCGGGTCAGCTATGCAGACAACATAATGGACGAGGGCCAGCTCAGCTACCGGGTTCAGACCGAGATCGGCACATACTTCTACCACAAGCAGGGTGGAGGCTTTTCTAGTATCCTGGACGTGAACGGGAACGACTGGATCGGATACCACCCGACGTACCCGGGGAGCACCGCCGGCGGTCCGAGCCGCGGGTTGCCGAACCCCGTCTATCCGAGAGGGTATTTCCATCCCGGCTCGACATCATCGGCAAGTGCGATCCTGAATAGCGGACCGCTCAAAATCACCATCAACACGGCAACTGTCGCGGACGATTGGGCGTGCCGGTGGGAAATCTATCCGCGCTATGCGCGTCTGACCATGTTGTCGGGCGACAGCACATACTGGCTTCTCTACGAGGGGACGCCTGGGGGATCGCTCGAGGTAGGCAGGGATATCGTGGTTACCTCGACCGGATCGCAGGCGCTGGCCTCACAGTCCTGGATCGGGGATATCCCCGGGGATGAGTGGGCGTATTTTGGGGATCCCAGTGTGAATCGGTCCTTCTTCATGGCGCACCACAACCCGGACGACATCTTTGACTCCTATCGTCCGATGGACAGTCTGATGACCGTGTTTGGATTCGGGCGGGAGAGGACATTCTCCTACATGACGGCGTTCCCGGCACAGCTTACCGTGGGCCTTGTCGACGGGATCGATTTCGCTACAATGTCGGCCGCCATTAACGGCTCGTACAAGGATCTGTTGGTGACGCAGAGCGCGGCGGAGGTCAATACGCTTCCCGGCACTCCGGTGCAGTTAGCCCCGGTAGACGGGAGCACAGATCTTCCGACGCAGGTAGAGTTTCGATGGACATCCAGTCCGCTTTCAATACTGTACGCTCTTCAAGTGTCGACGGACTCGACATTCGCGGGCGGCTTCGTCATCAACGATTCGACCATCGTCGACACGGCGAAGACCGTGGCCGGCCTGTCTTCATCCCGCACGTATTATTGGCGCGTGTTCGGAAGGAACGCGAGCGGAAAAGGGCCGTTCTCGCCTGTGTGGCAGTGCGTGACAGCAGGATCGGCGCCCGGTGCTGTTTTCCTGACAAGCCCGGAAGACCTCGCCGCGGCGATCAGTGACAGCGTCCGCTTCGTGTGGGATCCCGGGCAGCCGGACGCTGATCGGTACTGGTTTGAGCTGGGGTTCGACGAGGGATTCACGTTTCGAGTTGTTGACTCTTCCCTGACCGACACGAGCACGGTTTCCAGGGGTCTCATCAAGGACCACACGTACTACTGGAGGGTGAAAGCTAGAAACGGGATGGGATGGGGGCCGTTCAGCGAAGTTCGCCGGGTGCAGACAACGCTGACAGATGTGGATAACGCAGCAGACGGACTGCCCGGGGCATTCGCACTGAAGCAGAACTACCCGAACCCGTTCAACCCCGAGACGATCATCGAATACAGCCTCGCGGGCACGGGGACCCCTGGCAGCGGGGTCAACAAGGTGACGCTTGTCGTTTTTGATCTGCTCGGGCGTGAGGTGGCGAGCCTGGTCGATGGTGTCCAGTCACCCGGTACGTACCGGGTGCGGTTCGCCCCTTCCCGCCTTGCGGGCGGGGTGTACCTTTACAGGCTTGATGTTCGCCCGCTCGGCGGCAGCGCGTCCGGGTCTTACTCTGAAACGAGGTCTCTGGTTCTGCTGAAATAGGTGATCAGCAGGAAGTCGATTCTGGCAATTTCGTCCTTTTTGTGGTTATTTGTGACGAGGGCTCCATTCATGGCCCCTGGGATGTGACCCCCGTTACACTTCGTCATGGGGTCAGGAGGTACATTGGATGGTCAGTCCGGCCATTCGGGGAGTCCGATGGCCGGATACTGACCCGCTTCATCATTTCTGGCCTGGCTGTGTCGATTTTGGAATTCAAATCACCTTACCACGATAGGTAGCGTCGTATGAACAGTTCCCGACGAGTGACAGGCGCCGCCGGTATTGCGGCGTTCATGGTGCTGATGGCCATCCCGGGCCTCGCCTTGGGGCAGGCGAAGCTTGCCATCACCGGAGCTTCATCCACGGTGGTCGGCGCGCCGGTCGACCTGACCATCGAAGCGTACGATGGCTCCGGGAACATCGACACAAGCTACAACGGCGACAGGCAGCTGACGTTCTCCGGAGCAACATCGTCGCCCAATCCCCCCACGCCGCCGACCGTGAGCGACAAGAACGGTTTCGGAATTCCGTTTGGAGCGTCAACGACTGTCACGTTCGTCAGCGGTGTGGCGGCAGTGTCCGGAAATGCGAACGGCGTCATGATGCTCTATAGGGCCAAGAAGGACACGATCGGGGTCACCGACGGAACGCTGAGCACGTTGACCCTGGGCGACAAGCTGGTCATTACGGCCACCCCGGGTCTGCTGGGCAAATTCACGCTTGGACTGATCTCGCCTCAGCTGAACGGACAGTCGTTCACGGGCGCGAACACGCTGACGGCGCAGGATATTTATGGGAACACCGTGACGACCTTTGACGCTTCGGCAGACAACGTCACCATGAGCGCGAATTCACCCCTGTCGGGCACGATTACGGGACTGGGGACCGGAAACAACAATGTTTTGAACCGTGCGTCTGACTTCATCGCGGGCGTGGCGACCCTCAACGCGCTCGGCATGCGGTACACCGGAACGACCGGTACCGGGACGTTTACCGCGATATCAACGAGCGGCAAATCCGGGACATCGGGCAACGTGACTATCACCGCCGGCAATGCGGCCCGCCTGGTCGTCACCGGTTCCGGGACCCAGACAGCCGGCGCCTCGCAGAACCTGACCATCACGGCCAAGGATGCTGCAAACAACACGGTGACCGGATACTCGGGCGACAAGAATCTCACGTTCTCCGGAGCCGGCGCATCCTCGAACCCGGTGACGCAGCCGACGGTTAACGACAAGAGCGGAACTGCCCAGGCTTTCGGAACCGCGACCACGATTACATTCGTCAACGGCGTAGCCAATGTGTCGGGGTCGAACAACGGCGTATTGAAGCTGTACCGTGCAGGGACGGACACCGTCACGGTGACTGACGGAGCCGTGTCCTCCAGCGGCGGCGACAGGCTCGTCGTGACTGTCAGTGCGGGCTCACAGGCGCAGTTCGGCGTCACGCTCTCTTCACCGCAGACGAACGGGGCGACATTCACCGGCTCGAACCAGATCGCCGCGCAGGATGCCTATGGCAATGCAGTGGGCTCGTATGACGCATCCGCCAACAATGTCACGGTGGTCGCGGACGCGCCGCTGAGCGGGTCGATCGTCGGGCTGGGCTCGGGCGGCCTGAACGTCCTGAACAGGGCGAGCGATTTCGTGGGCGGCGTCGCTAATCTGACGTCGCTCGGGATGAAATACCTCGGCTCCTCCGGGACCGGGACGATCTCCGTGTCCTCCGGCACCGGCGGCACGGGCACGTCGAATGCACTGACGATAACGCCCGGATCCGCGGTGAAGCTGGCGTTTATTCAGCAGCCCAGCACTGCCGACGCGAACACAATCATCTCTCCGCCCGTGACCGTCCAGGTCCGGGACACGAGCAACAACAATCTCGCCCAGGCGGGGGTCGCTGTGACCATGTCGCTCTCGAGCGGCACGGGCGTCCTCAGCGGCACGCTCACGCGCACCACAAACGCCTCGGGGCTGGCGACGTTTGACGATTTAAAGGTCAACCAGTC
This sequence comes from uncultured Ignavibacteria bacterium, assembly GCA_963701735.1. Lineage (GTDB taxonomy): Bacteria > Bacteroidota > Ignavibacteria > UBA10030 > UBA6906 > CAWABB01. Next base: position 242,376 of record CAVPBI010000019.1, read on the forward strand.
GGGCACGAAGCGCCTGACCGCCTCGTCGGCGGGGCTCACTCCGGCGACCAGCGCGAACTTCACGATCGCGACCGCATCGGCGCCCGCGATCAACGTCTGGTACGGGAAGCGCATGACCTTTCGCCAGATCGGCGTCACCCAGCGGTGGGCCAACATCCTGGGTAACGTGTCTGATCCCGACGGAATCCTTTCACTGAAATATACGCTCAATGGCGGCCCGCAGGTCAACCTGTCGTTCGGGCCGGACACGAGGCGGCTTGAGATGAAGGGCGATTTCAACGTCGACCTTGCGTGGGGACAGTTGAGCCCGTTGCCTGACAGCAACCGGGTTGTGATTATCGCGGTAGACAGCCTATTCAACGAATCACGTGATACGGTCATCGTGCGGTATCATACGGGCCGGACATGGCCCATCCCCACGCGAGTGGCGTGGGCTGGGGCATCCTCGCTGTCCGATTCCGCGCAGGTCGTCGATGGCGTGTGGGGCGTTGACGGCAACGGTCTGTTGACGATCGAGCCCGGCTACGATCGCCTCGTGGCGATCGGGGATACGACGTGGACGAACTACGAGGTGACCGTCCCAATCACGGTCAATGAAGTGACGACACCGGGTCCCGTCAGCGGGACACCCTCCATCGGGCTGTTCATGCGCTGGCGCGGCCACACCGACAACCCGGTTTCGGGGTGGCAGCCGAAGCAGGGGTGGATTCCATACGGCGCCGGCGGGTTCTATGCGTTCGCGCAGCCGCGCGGGAGGATGCTGATCTACACCACCCCGTCCAACAATCTGCCCGATCCAGGCAAGCGGATGTCGCTCGGCGTTCCGTACTTCTTCAAGATGCGGTGTGAAACCACACCCACCGGCAACGTGTACAGCTTCAAGATGTGGGCGGTCGGCACGACCGAACCGTCCGCGTACGACATGACGTACGTCGGGCCGTTATCCGGTCCAGCCGACGGATCGTTCCTGCTCCTTGCGCATCACGTCCGCGCGACGTTCGGCGCTGTGATCGTGACGAACATATCCGGCGACATCGTTCCTCCGGCCATCGACAGCGTTGTCGCTATCGCGGGGCGGAACAGCGCCGAGATCCGGTGGACGACAAACGAGCAGGCCTTCGCACGCGTTGATTACGGATTGACAACCGCGTACGGCTCGACAATCACAAAAGACTCGCTGGCAGCAGGCCAGAGCGTCCTCCTGAAGGACCTTGCGGAGAATACTCTGTATCATTTCCGCATCACGTCGACCGATCCGTCGGGGAATGCAAGCTCGACAACCGACCGGTTCTTTGTCACCAAGGGATCGTCGTCCATCTCGTCGGACGATTTCAACGCGCCGGGCTTGAATGCCGGCCTCTGGACGTTCGTGGATCCGCGGGGTGACGGGTCGCGCGGGGTGACGGGCTCCCAGTTGTCGATCGGTGTCCCCGCGGGAACGGACCACGATGCGTGGACTGGCGGGAACAACACACCTCGCGTAGTCCAGTCGACCAACGACACCGACTTCGAGATTGAGGTGAAGTTTGACTCGCCGATGACCTCCACGCATGGTGGCGGTATCCTGGTGCAGGCGGATCTCGCGAACTACATCCGCTTCGATTACTTCTACGATGGTACCAACACCCGGGCGTTTGCGGGGGTCATAAGCAACAACACCGGCTCGGGCCGCGCGAACGTGGTCGTCGGTCCATCGGGCACGGCACCGCTCTACATGCGCGTGCGACGCGAGAGGAATGTCTGGACACAGTGGTATTCCGACAACGGCTCCACCTGGACCCGGACGGTGTCGTTCGCTCACAACATCCAGATGTCGGCTATCGGGCTGTTCTCGTTGAACTACGGCTCCTCGCCGCCCGCCTTTACGGCGCTGTTCGACTACTTTAGAAACACCCAGACGCCCAGGGTCCGCGCGGCCGTGAAGGTCTTTCTCCAGGGGCCATTCGACGCCGGGACCGGCCTGATGACGAACGTCCTCCGGACCAGTGGTGCGCTCGGCACGCGATATCCGTCCCGGGTGATTCCGGTGAACGCCGTGGACAGCATCAATATCGAGATCCGGAACGCGTACAGCGCCGGAGGGTCGTCCACCAGGAAGTTCGCCTCGGCATGGCTGCTCAGGGACGGGAGCATCCGGGACATGGCGGACACGACCAAGCCATTCGTTGAATACGACACGACCGACGGACTCTACTTTATCGTCGTGCGGCACGCGAATCACCTGCCTGTGATGTCTGCCGAGCCACAGCCGTTGAGCGTATCGTCGTCCACGACATTCGACTTCTCGCAGGCGGTCACGCAGGCGTACGGGCCGGAAGCCATGGAGCAGGTGACGACATCCGGACCGGCTCTCTACGGCCTCATCGCCGGCAATTCTTCCGGCGGGGACTCGCGCGTCAACGGGGCGGACCGCCAGGTGGTGAAGTCCCAACTGACCCAGACCGGCTACCGGGCCGGTGACGTGACGCTGAACGGCGTCGTGGACGCGCAGGATCAATCGTTTGCCCGGACCAACACGGGCAGGGAGACAGACATACCATGACGCACTCAAAGGATTTCGGAGCATCCATGCTGACGCGATTCGCTTCTGTTGGCGCCTTTGCCGCCATCACCCTCGCTGCCCTGATGCCCGCTGGCATCGCGGCGGCCCAGACGGGCGAAGTGATCATCACGGACGCCCTCGCGGGAACCACGTACGACCTGATCGTTTCCATCAAGCAGACAGGTACAACAACCTGGAAGCTGGGCACGGCGACGTTCGCCTTCACGTATGATCCGTTCGCGATTCAGTTCGAATCCGAGCTCGAGGAGGGGAACTGGGACAACAACAAGTTCCCGGCGGCCTACGGCGATCAATTCTCGAGCCGGTACACGGTCACCGGTGCACGCTCCGTCGAGATCGACTTTGTCGGAAGCAACGGGAGCGGCGTCTTCCTGTCCCTACTCCCAACGGTGGTGGGCAAGCTTCGCTTCACCGTTCTGGATCAGGCCAGAACCCCGTTCGTCCGTTGGTCCCAGGGTGCGACGGTGATCTATGACGATGTGGGGATCGATAGGACCTCGGCCATCACCTTTGACCTCGCCACGGCGATCGGCGACGAGCCCGAGGTGATACCAACTTCGTTCGAACTGGAACAGAACTACCCGAACCCGTTCAACCCTTCGACGGTGATCCAGTACGGATTGCCGAGGGAGAGCCAGGTGACCCTCGACGTCTATAATATTGTCGGTGAGCTTGTGGCCCGGCTAGTCGATGAGCGGCAGCCCGCGGGACGCCACCGCGTGACATTCAACGCCCTCGGCCTTTCCACGGGGCTGTACGTATACCGTTTGAGCGCAGGCGCCAGCTCGTTTACCAACAAGATGATGCTGGTGAAATAGCCAGGCGGCGGTTGGCGGGTTGGAAGCGGGCGCTTCCAGCCCGCCATGCGCGGGCAGCAAACGGGGTCGGGCAGGCCGCACCGATCGTCCGGGCCTGTGCCGCTCAAACTCCACTGCGACCGCGACTTTCCCGTCCGTGCCACCCATGACCGACCACCCATCAGTTTCGGTGATTGTTCCCGTTTACAACGGGGAAGAGGTGGTGCGTCCTCTCCTGAGTTCCCTCGCTCAGCTCGACTACCCTCGTGACCGGTATGAAATCATTCTGGTGGACAACGGCTCCACGGATTCCACACTTCGGATTGCAGGGGAGTATCCGATCAGGGTAATGTCAGAGCCGTCGATCAGGAGTTCATACGCTGCACGAAACCTCGGGATCGCGCAGGCCCGCCACGAGATACTGGCGTTTACGGACGCAGACTGCGTCGTGGATTCTCACTGGGTGGCGGAAGGGGTTGCCGCGATGGCGGCGCAGGGCGCGCACATGGTCGCCGGCCGGATCGAATTCACGTTCTCGAAGTACCCTTCCGCGGGAGAGCTCTACGACTCGCTCGTCCATATGCGGAACGACGTGCTGGTCACTGCCAGGGGCCGGGCTGTCACCGCGAATCTCTTCGTGAGGTCAGGGTTGTTCAGGGATCTCGGAGTCTTTCCGCCGGTGCAGTCCGGCGGGGACGGGCTCTGGACGTCTCGTGCCGTCGGGGCCGGGCACAGGCTCGTGTATTCTGCGAATGCGATCGTCCGCCACCCAGCGCGGCCGCTCAGGGAAGTCCTGACGAAGGCGGCACGTGTGGGGAACGGCTTCCGCGAGTTGATGAAGAACCGGCCGGCAGCAGCAAAGATCGCCGGTATCGCCCGCTCGTTTGTGCCTCCCGCGCCCGGCAGCGCTCGACGACTGGTGGAGAACCGTGGGCCAGCGTGGATGCGGTCAAGGCTTCCGGGGATCTGGTGGGTTTCGTATCTGTACAGCGTCGTATGGGGGGTGTCGGCCCTCAAGTCGTTGCTGTCGGCGCCAGAGCGACAGAAACCGCAGGTGGCGCCATCGAGTCGCTGAAACATAAAGTATTTCGCGGAAGCCTCGTGATGATGGGGACGACCGTCGGGCTCCGCGTGGTTTCGATCCTCTCAACGATCGTGCTTGCCCGACTTCTTGAGCCGGCGGACTTCGGCATCATCGCGCTCGCGTTTGTCGTGCTCTCGACGGTGGACCTCATCGCTCCCCTCGGCCTTCCAGCGGCGCTCATCCAGCGCCAGGTGGACAGGGAGCAGGCGGCATACCAGGTCTTCCTCGTGACGGTCACGACTGGCGTTGCACTCTATCTGGTGGTGAGCCTCGGCTCCGCTCTGCTGGGCAAGGCGTTGGGCAACGAGCGCATTGCAGAGGTCATTCCCTGGATGGGACTCCTGATCGTCCTCGGTGGCTTCACGCGCGTTCCCGAAGCGCTGATGGAAAAGGAGATGATGTTTAGTCGCCTCAGCGCCATCATGATCGCGACGGATATCCTGTACATCGCCACGGCGCTCGGGCTCGCGGCGCTCGGGTATGGGTTCTGGAGTCTGGTGATGGCGCATCTTGCGAAAGCCGGCCTGGCACTCGTGATGTCATGGACGATGTCCCCGAGCTGGGCCTGGGTCCGGCGGAAGCCGTGGAACGGCGCTCTGATGGGCGACCTCTTTCGCTTCGGCATGAGCAATCTCGGGAGCAGGTCGGTCTATTTCTTCTTCACGAACGTTGACAACCTTGTGGTCGGCCGTCAGCTCGGGACCACGGCGCTCGGGTTCTACAGCAAAGCGTTTGACTTCACGACGAAGACCGTAGACAACATCAACAAGACCATCGGCATCGTGCTCTTCCCCTCGTACGTGAAGATCCAGCATGATCGCAACCGCCTGTCCGTCGCCTACCTGAAGAGCCTGAGAATGATCTCGAGCGTAACTGTCCCGCTAGCTATGGGCATATTCGTCACCGCGCCGGAGCTAGTCCCTGTCATCCTCGGATCGAAATGGAATCCGATGATTCCGATCCTCCAGATACTGGCATTCATGAGTCTGGTGAAGCCGCTGTCATCCACGACGTCCGCGCTCTTCAATGCCATGGGTAGGCCCGGGTATAACCTGAAGGCTGGCCTCGTCGTCTGCGCCGTGCTTGTCCCGCTCATGTTCGTCCTCCTTTCGGAGGGCCCAGAAGGGGTCGCGTTTGCAGTCTTTGTCGCCCATCTCGTCGGATTCGGGTTCAATGTCTACCAGGTCCAGAGGCTCCTACCCGGCACTGCCCCGCGCATGCTAAAGGCGGTCGTTCCCGCGCTGCTCGCCACCGCCGTCATGGTCGCGGGGATCTGGCTCTCGAAACTGCTGATCGCCGCGATAATGGGGACACTGTTGCATCCGCTCGCGCTTCTGGTGATGGCGCTCGTCGGCATTGTCGCGTACGTCGGCGTCGTCTATGTGTTTCAGCGGGATTTCGTGACGGAAGTCAGGGGGCTCCTGGTCCACAGAGCGAAGGCGCAGGCATGAGCGGCACATCCACATCCGGACTTCGCTCCGACTGCCCGAGTTGCGGAGGGCGGACGATCGTGTCGGTCTACGCTGTGCAGGGCATACCGGTCCACAGCACGCTGCTGTTTTCGTCGCGAGACGAGGCGGTGTCCTTCGCAAAAGGAGACCTCGTGCTGGGATTCTGCACGGCGTGCGGATTTCTCTTCAACCGCGCCTACACTGATGAGCATATCGAGTATTCGTCGCGATATGAGGAGACGCAGGGGTTCTCCCGTACATTCGTGGAGTTCCACAAGGATCTGGCGAGCCGTCTGATCCAGAGGTTCGACCTTCACGGCAAACGTATTCTGGAAATCGGGTGCGGCAAAGGGGAATTCCTGAATCTGCTCTGCGGGATGGGAGGAAATTCCGGCATCGGTTTCGACCCGGTGTACGTCCCCGAACGGGATACCAGCGGCCTGGGTGACCGGGTGACGTTCGTTCGCGAGCTGTACTCGGAGGAGTACTCCCACGAACGGGCCGACTTCGTCTGCTGCAAGATGACGCTCGAACACATCGCGGATACGCTGCGGTTCGTGACGATGGTGCGCCGTGCGCTTGACGGATCTCCGAACGCGGTTGTCTTCTTTCAGGTTCCGGACATGACGCGGATCCTGCGCGAGCGAGCATTCTGGGACGTGTATTACGAGCACTGCTCCTACTTCACCGCCGGATCGCTCCGCAGTCTTTTCCTTCGCGCCGGGTTCACCGTGGATGACGTGTGGAGCGAATACGGCAACCAGGTCCTCATGATAGCCGCACGGCCAGGTGCACCGGCAAGCCTTCCCGCGCGCGACGACATCCTTGCGGCACTGTCGCTCACCCGGACGTTTGCCGCAGATGTTGATCGGACCATCGCGGAATGGCGCACACGCCTCCTGGCATATCAACGCGCAGAGAAATCGATCGTGATATGGGGGGCAGGCTCGAAAGGCGTTGCGTTCCTTACAAAGATCGGAAGCGGCATCGACATTCGATATGCCGTGGACGTGAATCCTTACAAACACGGAACGTTTCTGGCCGGTTCCGGCCAGGAGATCATCGGACCTGCCGCTCTGACGGAGTACCGGCCCGGCGTTATCGTGGTGATGAACCCTGTATACGTTGACGAGATTTCCGAGGACCTTCGCCGGCTCGGCGTCGAGTCTGACATTGTAGCATTGCGTTGAATCCATGCACATTCCCGGCTTCTTGGACCCCTTATGAATTCTGCATCCTCGTCAGCTGCCTGCGTCGTCTGCGGGTCACGGCATACTGCTGTCTTTGCGCAGGTCCGGGGCGTTCCCATTCACACGACGCTGCTCTGGAAATCCCGGGCGGAGGCTCGGGAGGCGCCGGTCGGGGATGTCGAACTCACTTTTTGCAGCGAGTGCGGACACATCTTCAATCCTCTGTTTGAGGAGGCGAAGACAGAATACACACAGGCATATGAGAACTCGCTCCACTTCTCACCCCTCTTCCAGAAGTACGCCGAAAATCTGGCGGTTCGCCTGATCTCTCGCTACCAATTACAGGGGAAGGACGTCCTGGAGATTGGAGCGGGCAAGGGGGATTTCCTTGCGATGATGGTTCGGGGTGGAGCAAGGCGGGGAATCGGGTTCGATCCAAGTTACGTGCCTGAGGCTTCACATCGCGATCTTTTCGACAGCGGACGGATGACCATCGTCCAGCGATTCTTTGATCCGAAAGCCGCCGGGACCACGGCGGACCTCTATGTGTGCAGGCAGGTGCTCGAGCATATTGATCAGCCCCGGAGGTTTCTCGAGAGCATTCGAGCGGGAATTCCCGAGGGCCGCGGAACGGTTGTGTTCTTCGAGGTCCCGAACACCCTGTGCATGCTTCGTGACCTGGATGTCTGGACCATCATCTACGAGCACTGCGGATTCTTCACGCCCCAGTCACTCGGCCGCCTCTTTCGGGTCAGTGGTTACGACGTTCTATCGTTGGATGAACACTTTGAGGGGATCTTCCTGGGGATCGAGGCGCGCGTGGAGTCAGCCCGGGCAACAGGCGTGGATGGCATGGGCGCGTTGAAGGACCTGGCGGCGCTGGTCGAGCAGTTCAGGCAGCGATTCGAGGAAAAGGTTTCGTACTGGCAGAATAACCTGCGGGCTCTCAAGCAGGAGGGCAAAAGGGTTGTGATCTGGGGGGGCGGGGCCCGGGGGGTCACATTCCTCAATATGGTGGATACCGAAGGGGCGATTAGCTATGCCGTTGACGTGAATCCCCGGAAGGCGGGAGCCTTCGTTGCTGGCACCGGACAGCAGTTTGTACTTCCCTCGGTGCTGACCTCCTACAAGCCTGACGTGGTTGTACTCATGAACCCGATTTATCGGCAGGAAGTCGCGGCGATGCTCCGCGATCTTGGTCTGCGTCCGGAGTTGATCCTGGCGTAAATGCTCCCGCTCCCGACCTGAAGGGGGGCGTGCTCCGGGTCATCGGGGCATCGGTGCACCGACGACTTACCCTCCGATGAGATCGGAGTCTTGCTGCAACGCGTTGTCATGTGAACAATTGGAATCATGTACTCTAATTGAATCAAGCTGGGAAGGCAAGGGCGCGTAAATGCTTGACGTACTACTCCTCTTTCTGTATTCGGCCGCGGTTGGGGTCGTCTCGTGGTCTTTAGTTCGCCTGCTGTTCGGCGATCGCCCAGCCTGGTGGCGGTTCGCTGTCGGATTGGCGCTCTTTCCGGTTTCGATCACAGTTGAGCTCACCGTCCTCGGTGCGATGGGGTGGTTGGCCCCCCATGTCGCCGGAGTGTTGATGGTCATTATTGCGCTTGCCCTTTGGATCGCCGTCGGTCGGCGGTCGCGAGAACATCCGGGTGAGCGACACCTGCCCGAAGGGCTGAGCCGTGAGGGCGCAGTGGGGCTTGCTGCGTTGCTGGGCGTTGTCCTACCGCCGGTTGCGCGCGCGTTGCTCACCGGCCCCCAGTTCGGCTATGACGATTTCTCCTATCACGCGCCCTTTGTGACTCAGTGGATGATTGATGGCCGTATCTCTGTCTTGCCGTTCAACTACCACGCGTATTTTCCGTTCAATGCCGAGCTGTTCTCTCTCTGGTTCATGCTGCCCACCGGCGCGGACACATTCGTCGGATTCGGAGGCGCGTACTGGACCATAGCCGCTGCGACATCTGTGACGGCGCTCGCACTTTCGCTGGGCAGGCGTGTGGAGAGCGCATTCCTTGCGGGAGCGCTCGTCGTCGTATCCACGTTGGTGCCTCTCACAGCCCTCCGATTCTCGGCCAACGACCTTGCCGGCACTGTCATGATAGCTTCGGCGCTTGTAGTGCTCTCGGGAGCCGGCGCAGTCCGCGAGCACCGGTTTGCGGAAGCCCTCGTCGCCGGCACGCTCATTGGGTTTGGCCTGGGGGCTAAGCTCACCATGCTCCCGGCCGTCGCCGTGATGTTCGGGTGGATCCTCCTTGGGGCACGAGGCGGGCAGACGTTGTCAGGTCGGATCGGGAATTCCGTGCTCTTCATTTCGGGAATTGTCGTTGCGACCGGCTACTGGTATGGACGCAACTGGCTCCTCACGGGAAATCCTTTCTTCCCCGGGGCGATCGCATTCCTCGAAGGACCCCTGGGGTCCGGGCAGGACCAGACGAAGCTGATCACGTTCCTGCTCGCCGATCCGGCAGGAACGCTCGGTATTGTGATGCCAGCGCTGACGAACTGGCCGATCATCCTCTGGTTGGTCGCAACGGCAGGATATGCCCGGGGGATCCTCATGCTGTTCCGGAAGTCTGCGACCGATGTCCCTGCGTCCCGCGCACTGGAAGCAGTTCTTCTTCTCGTCGGGCTGTCTCTTCTGCTGGCGTTTCCGTTCCAGCCCTTCTCAGCTACACTGAACCAGCCCGGGGCTCCCGTGGCTCCGGGGGAGCCACGGTTTCTGATCGTTTCGTTTATGGTCGGTATCGTTCTCGCTTCCAGCTGGATCGCCGGGTTGCGGGGCGTCGTGGTCGCCACGACTGTCGTAGTCGCCGCCGGGCTGATGGGCAATCAACTGGCCGGGATAACAGCGGCCTTGCTCGCACTCGCTGCATGGTTCGCGCCACGCCAGTATAACGGAATCCATCGCTTCCTGCGCGCGCGTCGGAGCCTGGTGTCTGGGGTGCTTGCAGTTGCGTTCGTTGCTGGAGCCATTCTCTGGAGGGGAAACCTCGAGAAGGAGATCGAGCGGCGCATATTCTCGTACCGGAGCGCGGGGCAGCTTCTGGGGCCACTCTGGAAAGAGGTGAATGCCCTCCCCGCAGGCAGCAGGGTGGTAGCGTACGGCCTCGCGGGCAACTTCTCATACCCGCTGTTTGGGCGTTCTTTGGATTCGCGCCCCGTGATGCTCGATCGCTCGGGAGCCCTCCTCCAGCCAGTTCACTCGATCTGGGCACTCGACCGGGATCGGTTTGAGTGGTGGGCGCCTCCGCCGGATTCGACCGAGCTAGCAGTGCTTCAGACCGCTCTGCCTGAAAGTGGTGTCACTCATGTTGCCATCTCACGCACGTCGGCGGGACTGTGGCCAGTGCAGGCCGGCGTTCTCCTCCCTCCTCACTTTACGGTGATCCACAGTGACGCCGGAACTGCCCTCTACAAGCTGACCCGGTGATCCCAAGTCGCGCCGGCTGGCAAATGCACTTTCCTCCACTCCGTGATGGGCTTTACGGGGGCGCAATCACATCGATGACTATGCCGTCATGGGGGATTCTGCAGGGAGCTCTTGTGGTCAGCTGAGGGTGTGTGCGCGGGGCATGATCCGGCGCCAGTGAGGGGAGGTGCGAATGTGTCGACTGGAACAGCGATGTTCCCCTCCGCTCGGCCTTGCGCAAACCAGAGAAGCGCCCGGAATAGGACTCAAGGTTTGGCTTGGTGGCTGTTCTTCAACCTGTATTCGATGCTGCGAGCGAGATCCCTCCGAGCCCGTTCAAACTGGAATCCCCTCGTAGCCCACAGGGGCTGAGCAGACTGCCTGGTAAACGAGGACATGCTGTAGTCGTCGAGGGCTGCGGGCACAACCTTATTTACCAGTTCGGACGTGGAGACTCCCGCCGCCCTGGCGAGATGTAGGTACTCGTAGTCTTGTTGCCCCCGCCGCCAATTCTTCATTCTAATTGAGGCAATCGGGCCATCAATGCCCCGGCTCTCATGCGGAAAGAGGGAGTCGTTACCCGTGTAGATGATCGTTCCAATTCCCCACCGAATCTTGCCGGGCGAGCCGCCACTGAACGGCGTCGTCCAAACATTCTGCTTTGGGCCAGACCGCTTATTGTAAATAAAACCTGTTTCCCAGAGGAAATAGTGGTCCACTCGGTACTTCCAGGCGATCCATGGGTTCACTCGTGCATCAGTGGCAAATGAGTCTATCCACTCCAAGAGCCCGTACGATGGGCGCGTGCCATTGTAGAAGCCTACGTCCTCGCCGAGTGCCCGACGAAGGTCGGCTTTCTTGATTATGTACCCCTGTGGAATCCCGTCCCCTGGGTCATAGCCCGATTGCGAAGTCACACTCCAGATGTCGATTGACCCGTACAATCGTGGATCCATCTTGACCGTGCAAAAGGTCCTCAGGTCCCGTCCAATCCCAGGGTTGCTCCGCAGCCATTCAGCCCGTTTTCGGATTTCCGAGTATGCGTAAGCTGTATCAGCCTGGAAGTCGGGCTCGTCCCGCATGTACTTGAAGCGAGTGACATCTGGTGCATTGGATCTGAACCAAGATTCCCATCCGTCGGATGCAAGCCACCAGCCCTCCCGTGTCACGGGAGTAAAACCTGACCTATGACCTGAATCGAACTGATCATACGTGCCAATACTGTACGTGCCGTTCCCAACCCCCCGCCCCGGGCCGTCATAGCCACTGGCAGGAGCATAGGCTGTACCTGTATAGTAGCCTGCGAGATGCGTGCCGAACTCAGAGAGCTTCCTCCGCCCGTCGGTTAAATCCATCCTATGTCTGTGGAACAACTTCATATACTTATCAAACAGGGTCCAGTAAGCTGCCGAATTATTCTTGATCCCCGGGTGGCGCTCCAACAATCCTGGCTCAAAATGAAAGAAGTTCCGAAAATGCGTTGAGTCTGATAAGGTGAAGGCATATACCTCGAGCTCTAATGGAAGCTGGCAGATGGTCCGTCCGCCTTCGGTCACTTTTACCGCTCCCTGATACCGCCCTGGAGGTGCATCGCGTGGCACCGTGATGTCGATCCAGACCCCTTGGTTGCGTCCAGCTCCTATGTCAAATGGCGTGCCCCCGATCCATTCAGCCGTTCCTGGAGTAGCTTCAAAGGGAATGAGGGCGTCGGGAATCCATCCAAGATGCTCTTCGTCTGGTAATGGCCGAGCTCCTGCCCACGTCGAGACACCACCGCTGTAAGAGCGTCGGGTGATATGAACGTAGTGCTCAAGAAACAACTCTATGTGGCGTCCGGCGAAGTCGAAGGGATCCTTTGTAACGGTATGATTGGCAATAACTGAACCCGGTCCGCGAAGGGAGTCCAGCAGCACGTGAACCTCCCTGGCACCAGTTCCAGCGGCTTCGATGATGATTTGGAAGGCAACTATCTCGTTTCGAGCTCCGAATATAGCAATCCTGCTGCCGTTCCAGACATCGTTTTCAAGAGCTGACGCAGCCCAGTGGTGGAGATCGTCCTGCTTCACCTTTTCACCGTCGTCAATCGCCCACACACGGGTAATACCTGCAACCTCAGAAATGGCGGGGTGCTTATCACGCGCGCACCCGATCAGGGCCAGGACAGCAAAGAGATGAATATTCAAACGGGGGATTCTGTTCCTGCCCATCTCGATGACGCTCCGAAGTAGGTGTTCGCTGAAACCTAAAGGATTCAGCGAGGAAAGGCAAGTTCCCCAAATCACATTACGAGATGCCGGGTAGGGGCGGTCTGTTGCGCTGAACATCTGTGGTTTCGACAACAGAAATGCGAGATTGGCTCAGGTTCATCCCAATAGTTACGAGAGTGACGTGGTTTATGAAACAGCTTTGGAACACGGGATAGCAGGACGGATGGGATCGCTGTAACACGGCACTGCGCGGCGCTCACCTTTGTGTGATCCGGGGGCATTTTCACCGTGGACTTGGTCGGATAAGCTACAGGAGCCTCCGTCACATGCGCTCCTGAGGGTGGGGCGCATTGTTTGCCCATTCTGGATAGAAATAGCGAAATTCGGAGCAGACGGGTTGACGGCGGTCACGTTTTTCCATACCATAGTGTGCTATCGTAGTACCTGACCACCCGAAGCTTTTTACCACGTTGGAGATTCATCATGCGAGTTCTCGTCACCGGGAGTAGCGGGTATATCGGTTCTGTGATGGTGCCTTTGCTGAGCAAGGCGGGGCACGAGGTCGTCGGGATGGATACCGATTTCTATGCACATTGCACATTCGGCGACTGGCGGCCGACCGTACAGACGATCGCGAAGGATGTGCGCGACGTCGAACCGGAGGACCTGCGCGGATTCGACGCGGTGGTCCATCTGGCGGCGCTCTCGAACGACCCTCTTGGCGACCTGAACCCATCGCTGACATTCGACATCAACCATCTAGCATCCGTCAGGCTGGCGCGAGCGGCCAAGGCTGCGGGGGTGAAGCGGTTCGCCTTCGCATCCTCCTGCAGCAACTACGGCGCGGCGGGTGATGCGCCGGTGGACGAGACTTCGGAGCTGAACCCCGTGACGCCCTACGGCGTCTCAAAGGTCCGGACAGAGCAGGACGTCTCTCCGCTCGCCGACAGCTCATTCTCGCCGACGTTTCTGCGATGCGCGACTGCGTACGGCCTCTCTCCGCGGATGCGCTTTGACGTGGTGCTGAACAACCTCGTCGCCTGGGCCGTCACCTCGGGCAAGGTGTACCTGAAGAGCGACGGAACCCCCTGGCGGCCGATCGTGCATATCGAGGACATCTCCCGCGCATTCATCGCGGTGCTCGGGTCTCCGACGGACGTGGTCCGCAACCAGGCGTTCAACGTCGGCCAATCCAAGGAGAACTACAGAATCCGGGAGATTGCCGAGATCGTCAGAGACACCGTTCCGAACACCCGGCTCGACTTCGCACCCGGGGCCAGCCCCGACCTGCGCAACTATCGGGCCGACTTCTCGAAGATCAACCGGATGCTTCCGGCGTTCCGTCCCGAATGGGACGCGCGGCTGGGTGCCCGGCAGCTGTACGAGGCCTACACGAGGATCGGCATCAAGCTGGAGGATTTCGAGGGGCCGAGGTACAAGCGGATCGACCACATCAAGATGTTGCTGTCGAGCGGAAAGCTGACCACTGACCTCCGCTGGACTTCATCGGACCACACGGCTGGCCGTGCCCCGGTCACTGCCTGAGCGAAAGGAACCAGAACGTGCATCAACACTCTCACGCCGCCGGCCCTGACGCGATCCCTTCACAGGCATCGGTCACGGCCGCGCATCGCACCTGCCGGTTCTGCGGCGCGCCGCTCACCACGTCGGTCGTGGACCTGGGCATGTCCCCGCTGTGCGAAAGCTATGTCAGCCGTGAACAGCTCAATCATATGGAGCCGTTCTACCCGCTCCACATCTACGTGTGCGAGTCGTGCTATCTCGTGCAACTGGACGAGTACGTTTCCCCTGACCACATTTTCACGGAGTATGCATACTTCTCGTCGTACGCCGACAGCTGGGTCCAGCACGCAAAGAAGTATGTGGACCTGGTGACCGACCGGTTCGGGCTGAACCGCTCCAGCTTTGTCGTGGAGCTTGCCAGCAACGACGGCTACCTGCTCAAGCATTTTCTGCCCAAAGGCGTACCGGTGCTGGGGATCGAGCCCGCCGCCAACGTCGCGAAAGTAGCGGTTGATCTGGGTGTTCCCACTCTGGTGAAGTTTTTCGGCGTGGAGACCGCGAAGGAGCTCGCCGCCGAAGGGCGTCGTGCTGACCTGATCGCTGGCAACAACGTACTGGCGCAGGTTCCCGACGTGAATGATTTCGTGGGAGGGATCAGGGCCCTCCTGAAGCCGGAAGGGGTCGTGACGATAGAATTCCCACATCTCATGCGGTTGATCGAGGAGAACCAGTTCGACACGATCTACCATGAGCATTTTTCGTACTTCTCGTTCATCACGGCTGAGAAGATCTTCGAGGCGCATGCGATGCGGCTGTTCGACGTGGAAGAGATCCCGACCCACGGCGGCTCCTTGAGGATCTACGGATGCCTCACGGGGGCGAAGCACGAGCTGACAGCGCGCGCCCGCGAACTGAAGGCGCGGGAGATCGCGGCCGGAATGATGGGGCCGGAGTACTACCGGACATTCACGCGGCAGGTCGAGGAAACCAAGTGGCGGCTTCTCGAATTCCTGATCGAGCAGCGGCGGGAAGGGAAGCGGATCGCCGGCTACGGCGCCCCGGGCAAGGGGAACACGCTCCTGAATTATTGCGGAATCCGGACGGACCTGGTGGAGTTCACGGTCGACCGCAACGTATACAAACAGGGGAAGTTTCTGCCGGGAACGCACATCCCCATCCTGCAGCCGGAGGCCATCCGCGAAGCGCGCCCCGATTTCGTCCTGATCCTCCCGTGGAACTTCAAGGATGAGATCATGCAGCAGCTCGCGTTCATCAGGGAGTGGGGCGGGAAGTTCGTCGTGCCGATCCCCCGCGTTACCGTGTATCCATGACGGCCGTCCCGCATGCGACAAAACGGAGTGATTCGATGAAAGTCGTGCTCTTCTGTGGTGGCCTCGGAACCCGCTTGCGCGAGTATTCCGAAACCCTGCCCAAGCCAATGGTGGAAGTCGGAAACCGGCCCATCCTCTGGCATGTGATGAAATACTACGCCCATTTCGGGCACAATGAGTTCATCCTGTGCCTCGGGTATAAGGGTGACGTCATCAAGAGCTACTTCCTCAATTACAGCGAGGCGATCTCGAACGACTTCGTCCTCCGGGGGTCCCGTGAGAACCTCCAGCTCCTCGCAAGCGACATTCACGACTGGACCATCACATTCGCCGACACGGGCCTGAAATCCAATATCGGCCAGCGGTTGCGCGCCGCGGAGAAGTATCTCGGCGAGGACGACATCTTCCTCGCGAACTACTCGGACGGCCTCTCGGACATCCCCCTGGATGCCGTCATCGATCAATTCCGGAAGAGTGGAAAGATCGCGATGTTCGTGTCCGTCAAGCCCAGTCAGAGCTTTGACCTGGTCGTCACGGACAGCGCCGGCGTCGTGAAGGATATCCAGCATGTCGGCAAGTCCGATATCTGGATCAACGGCGGGTATTTCGTGTTACGGCGGGAGGTCTTCCGTTACATCCACGACGGCGAAGAGCTCGTCTACGAGCCATTCCGACGGCTGATAAAGGAAGGGCAGCTGGTGGCCTACCGGCATGAGGGGTTCTTCATGTGCATGGACACGTTCAAGGAGAAGATGACCATTGACGACATGGTCGCCCGGGGCGAGACGCCGTGGGAGCTCTGGAAGAACGGGGGACACCGTGGCTGAGGAGACGCGATGACTAGCCTGAACCTCGATCGGGCGTTCGGCCGGCGCGGGACGCTGCTCGCACTCGGAGCGCACAGCGACGATATTGAGATCGGATGCGGGGGGACAATCCTCACGCTCCTCCGGCGGTATCCTCGGCTCCGGGTGTGGTGGGTTGTCCTGGGAGCCTCTGGCCGGCGGGCGGGGGAGGCCGAAGCGAGCGCGAGGGATTTCCTGCGTGGGGTGGCCCAGGCACGCGTCATCGTGAAGGGCTTCCGGGACGGCTTCCTGCCGTATACCGGGGTTGAGGTGAAGGAGTTCTTCGAAGGGCTGAAGCGGGAGGTTGCTCCCGATCTCATTCTGACGCACCAGCTGCACGACCGCCACCAGGACCACAGGCTCACCTGCGATCTCACCTGGAACACGTTCCGGGACCACCTGATCTTGGAGTACGAGATCCCGAAATACGATGGAGACATGGGTGCGCCGAGCATGTTCGTGCATCTGGACAAGCGAACGGCCGAACGGAAGGTGGCGCTATTAATGAAGCATTTCGGGACGCAGCGCCCGAAGCACTGGTTTGATAGGGAGATGTTCCTCGGGCTGATGCGAATGAGGGGTATGGAGTCTGGTGCTCCTGCACGGTATGCAGAGGCTTTCTATGGTCGCAAGGTGGTCCTTGGATCTCCGTCCTGATGCTTTCATGAGTCATTCCCTCGAGCAGTCGACCTGCGCGTGTTGAGATTCGAACTTGCCGAAATCCGTCTGAATCAGAGAGGGCGTGTCATGGGTTGGCCCTCGGCATCCCAGGAAATCCGAGGGTACACGGGGGTTGTGGGTGACAGTTGATTCGTCCAGCATATCGTCTATGACCAGCGAGGAGTCAGGCATGAAGGTCCGGGAAACACTCCGATCATCTCCCGTTCCTGCGAGCGTGTATTTTCTCGGGATGCCCGTGGATGCAGTCAATTACGACATGATGTTCACCATGGTCGATGATTGGCTCCGGAATAAGGACCAGCGTTCTCATCACATCGCATGCGTAAACGTCAACAACGTTGTGCTGGCCCAGGATAGTGAGAGGCTTCGGCGGATTTACTCGGGAGCAGACATTATCGGAGCCGATGGCATGCCGTTCGTTCGATGGATCCGAACCGTACACAGGTTGCCATGTGATCGCTTGGCTGCCCCCGACATTCTCCTGGAGCTCGCCAATCGAGCCAGAGAGGCCGGGTACTCGTTCTACCTATTCGGCGGTCATCCGGAAGTTGCTGCACGCATGAAGGAGAACCTGCTCGCGCGGTTCCCGTATCTGAAGATCGTCGGCTGCTATTCTCCGCCCTTCAGGCCCATGACGACGGAGGAGGATGAGGCGATATGCAGAGACATAAACGAGGCCCGGCCGGACTTCATCCTCGTAGGGCTCGGCACCCCCAAGCAGGACTACTGGATCGAGGAGCATATTGATCGGATTCGCGGAGCCGTCATGATCGCGTCGGGCGCGACCTTCGATTTCTTTGGCGGTCGGATCAAGATGGCCCCCCGAATCATTCGTAACTCTGGGTTCGAGTGGCTCTACAGATTGCTGAGCAAGGACTTCTTCCGACTCTGGAAGAGATACACCGTCTTCAATGCAATCTTCCTGTGGGGCTTTGTAGCGCAGCTTCTCGGCGTTCGTCAAAGGACCGCTACCCGCTGGCGTCGCGCCGAGGGGTGATCGTGTTTCTCGTCAGTATCCACGCAGCAAGAAGACAGAAAGGGGCTGCCTCATGACCTCTGAGACAGCCCCTTCTTTATCTTCTGCCCGGACGGGGAGCCTTCTTCCCCGGGTATAGGGCCCTCGGCGGATTTGTCAGCCCGGAGGAACCTGACAGACCTGCGAGGGGCGGTCCCTTTAGCCTGGCGATTTACGCGTGGACAGTCGCCTTCACCTGGTCAGCTATCCATGGATACGTTTTGCTCAGACCTTCGCGCAACGACGTCGAAGGTGTCCAGCCAAGTTTCTCGCGAATGAGATGATTGTCCGAGTTGCGGCCCCGCACGCCGAGGGGCCCTGGAATGTGATTGATGGAGAGGCGTTTCCCTGCGATCTCCATCGTAATCTCGGCCAACCGGTTTATCGATACCATCTCTTCTGAACCGATATTTACAGGTCCCATGAAATCGGACTGCACGAGCCGCCTGACGGCTTCGACGCACGAGTCAATGTAAAGGAAGGATCTCGTCTGCTTGCCATCGCCCCAGATTTCGATCGAACCTCCCTCTGGTACCTCAGCAACTTTTCTGCAGATCGCTGCAGGTGCCTTCTCTTTCCCGCCAGTCCACGTCCCTTCAGGCCCAAATATGTTGTGAAATCTGGCGATTCGAACACCCAGGCCATAGTTCCTATTGTATGCCATATAGAGGCGCTCGCTGAAGAGTTTCTCCCACCCGTATTCACTGTCGGGGGCAGCCGGATAGGCGGAATCCTCAGCGCACTTCGGGTTGTCGGGGTCCTCCTGGTTATACGCAGGGTACATACACGCCGAGGACGAATAGAACACCCTTCCGATGCCTGTCGCAGCTGCCCGATCGGCCATATTCAGGTTGATCGTAGCTGAATTGTGCATGACGTCGGCATCGTGGTTGCCCGTGAAGATGTATCCCGCACCGCCCATGTCCGCAGCCAGCTGATAGAGCTCATCGAACCGGACGTCGGTGATATCACGGCAGATGCGCTGGTCGCGGAGGTCTCCAATCACGAAGTCATCGGCTGCGGTTTCTGCAAAATCAGGGTACTTGAGGTCAACGCCGCGCACCCAGTAGCCTTCTTTCCTTAGCCGCTTGACCAGGTGGCTGCCGATGAATCCTCCCGCCCCGCAGACCAACGCCTTCCTTTGGCTGTTCATTACTTCCTCAGGTGGATGATCAGTATCATGAAATGTAAGTCCAATGCCCTATTATGGGGGAAAAAAGAATAACTCGCAACGTGAGATCAGCGCCCGGGATCTCCTTGGGTAGTCCACGGCTCCGCTTGCCACGCTCTCTGGAGTACCGGACAAGGGACCCAGTTGACATTACGATCGGGGGCCTTGCAGTGGAAGGAGCTCCGCCTCATGAGATGATACAATACCGGGCCACAATCAGATGTGACGAAGAGCACACGTTGGGGTGGCCGCCAACGTTTTCGTGACGGAGCGCCTCCATGTGTCGTTCGGGGACAAATCCGTGGGCGACACGTGGTCATCGGAGAAGCACCATTTTCCGCACGTCCCGATACCCGGCGGCCTGGAAGACATAGAAATACGTCCCGGAAGCGAGCTGATTTCCGTTAACGGACACTCGATAGGACCCCGCGGGTTGGACTCCATCCACGAGCGTGGCGATTTCCCTGCCGAGGAGGTCGAATATCTTCAGGGACATCCGGGCCGTTTCCGCTAGCACATAACGTATTTCGGTACCGGCATTGAACGGGTTGGGGTAGTTCTGCTCCAATGTGAAATCTGAGGGCTGAGGTGCCGAAGTCTCTGTCGTGAACGCATATGTCGGGCTGTACGGCCCCGGCGCGACTTCCCCATCGGCGCGGACTCTCAGGAAGAGCCGCTTGCCGGGATCAAAGGGCCCGATCTGAGTAAGTGTATCCACCAGACTGGAGTCCTCGAATGCAATCGACTTGAAGAGAGAGTCCTCCGAGACCTGAATGTGGTAATGGCTCGCCCCGGGAACGTCATTCCAGGACACAGTGATGGAAGTCGGCAGATAGGAGGAGCCTGTCCACGGGAATGCCACGACAGGCATCTCTAGGGGCGACACGGTTCGCTCCAGCTTCTGCAAGAGGACGTTATCAATCCAGTAGACATCATTCGTGCCGGCGTACGGGCCGAACCAGAACCTCAATCGGGCGTCCGAGATCGGCGTGGCTATGTTCTCAGTGACAAACTCATAGGAGTAGAGTGTGTGCTCCGGCTCGAGATCCACCGTGCTCACGGAAAGGCCGTAGGAAACGAAGGGGGAATAGTGCTGGTGGATGAAGACATCAAGGTCGTGACCGGTCGCCGACCACGCTTCAAATTCGAGGCGATAGCGCGTCTGCGGTTCGAGGCTTATCCCGGCCTGATAAAGCTGGGCGACAGTCCCCGGTTGCTCGATGTCAACGCGCAGGGCTTTGCCATTGGATGCGGATGTCACCTCGGTTGATATGCGGCCAACACCATCTCCTTGAAAGTGCCAGGCCGCCGTCCCGATTTCAAAGTCCGGATTCTGGACCATGCTGGGGATTCCCCTGACAGTCGATGAGGCGACGGAGACACTGGCGTTGCTCTGGATTGTCCCTCCTCCATTCTCCACTGTCATGCTGAATTGTAGAGAGCTTCCCACGTACACGCGCGTTGAGCCGTTGATCGGGACCACGCCGACGCCATGATTGATGGACACGCGCGTGGCCTTCTCGGTCGACCAGAACAGCGTGACTTCTCCGCCGCCCTCTGGCAGAACTGAGGGAAGAATGGCCAGGACTCCCTGTGGGGGGGCAATCGCCTCCTCGACGATGATGTCCTTCGACAGGACAAGCGTATCAGAGTCGCTGGTCAATGTCAGAACGAATGTCGCCGAGCGTTCAACGCGCATAGCGCGGGTCCCCGAAAGCGGGACCACGCCGATCCCATTGCTAATGGAAGCCTGGGAGGCGTTTTCCGATGACCATGATAACACAACGTCTCCGCCCCCTGGTGGCAGGGTAGCCGGTGCGAGGTCCAGGACCCCGCGGAGCGGCGGTGGAGGGGGTGACACTTGAACCCTCACCGCAAGCGTCTCCTGATGGGCCGTGTTGCTCAGTATAAGCTGAAAGACCATGGCCGATGTAACCCGGACGATCTGTGTGCCACTGAGAGGGACGGCGCCGATCCCCTGGTCAATCGATGCCAGGGTCGCATGTGCTGACGTCCAGGCGAGTGTGACATCGCCGCCACCATGCGGTACGGACGAGGGAGTTGCGGTGAATGTACCTTCTGGCGGCGGCGGCGTTGTGTCAACATCCACCGCAGCCTGCAGGAGGGTTGTTATCGGGCCATTTGACAACGAAAGCGTGAATGTCGTTGGACGTGTGACTGTGACTGTTCGGCTTCCGGCTATCTCGACCGCGCCGATCCCTTGGTCGATCGTTGCGCTTGCGGCTCCTCGTGATGTCCACGAGAGCCTCACCGGTCCACCCCCTCGGCCGAGAGAACCTGGGTTCGCAAGAAATGTCCCGGTGGGCGTGGCCGGGAGGCTGTCAACCCGGACGGTGTCTCTCAAGATGGTTGTCGCGGAAGCGTTCTTCAGAGTAAGCGTGAAGACGGTACTTTTGGAGATGGTAACCTCTTTTGACCCAGATAACGCGACAGCGCCGATACCGTTGTCGAAGGCAGCCTCAGTGGCGTTTGCAGATGTCCAAGCCAGCGTGATGTTGCCGCCTCCGTATCCGAGGATTCTGGGAGACACATTGAGCGTGCCGGTGGGCGTGGGGGGCAGGCTGTCAACCCGGACGGTGTCCCTCAAGATGGTTGTCGCGGAAGCGTTCTTCAGGGTAAGTGTGAAGACGGTACTCTTGGAGATAGTAATCTCTGTTGACCCGGATAACGCGACAGCGCCGATACCGTTGTCGAAGGCAGCCTCTGTGGCATTTGCAGATGTCCATGCCAAGGTGATGCTGCCGCCACCATATCCGAGGATTCTGGGAGACGCATTAAGCGTTCCAGTGGGAGCTGTCGACACCGGCTCTCTCACGGTGACCGTCGCAGCCAGCGTGATGGATCCATTCTGGTTCGAGAGTGTCAGTCTAAACGTCTTGTTCGCAACGACTGTGACGGATTGTGATCCCTGTGTGGCAACCGAGCCGACACCTTGATCAATACTGGCCGCTGTCGCCCCTTCCGAGGTCCACTGCAAAGTGACCGTGCCTCCGGCCGGCGGGAGTGTGTCCGGGGAGAGAGTGAACGAGCCTTTTGGCAGATCTGTCTTTGGGGTTCCATCAAGCTGGCTGGCGATGGCCGCACGCGCACGCTCGAAGAGATACCCGCGTTGTGCCCAGACGGGCTGCTGCCCCTGGCGCGTGTATGTGGAGCCGTTGTAGTCATCGAAGGCGGCCGGGACGACCTGATCGACGATAGTCCTGGTATCGATGCCAGCCTGCTGGGCAAGGTGGAGGTACTCGTAATCCTGTTGGCCCCGGCGCCAGTTCTTCAACCGAATGGAGGCAATAGGTCCATCGATGCCGCGGCTCTCCTGGGTGAACAGGGCATCGTTGCCGGTGTAGATGATGGTTCCGATGCCCCATCGGCTGGTTTGCTGTGTGCTTCCGCTGTAGGGGGTCACCCACGGGTTCTGTTTTTCCCCGTACCACTTGTTGTATATGAAGGCCATTTCCCACAGGAAGTACTGGTCGACCTTGTACTTCCACGCAATCCACGGATCTACCCTGGGGTCCGTGGCGAAATTGTCAATCCACTCCAGCAGTCCGAAGGCGGGGCGTGTCCCGTTGTAGAATCCCACCTTCTCTCCCAGAGCCCGACGCTCTTTGACCAGGTCGACGATGTAGCCTTGGAGAATGCCATCGCCCGGATCGTATCTCGATTGACTGGTCAGGCTCCAGTAGTCCACCGCGCCGTATAACCGCGGATCGATCTTCACAGTGCAGAAGGACCGCAGATTCCGACCGATCCCCGGATTACTGTGCAGCCAGCTGGCTCGTTTCCGAATCTCGGCATACGCGTAGGCTGTATCCGCCTGGAAATCTGGCTCATCCCGCATGTACTTGAACCGCTCCACTTCAGGAGCATTGTTCACAAACCACCCCTCCCATGCATCTGCTGCTGCCCACCACCCTTCCTGTGTTGCCGGTGTGAAGCCCGAACGTGATCCCTGGTCGAATTGGTCATACGTTCCAATACTGTAGGTCCCATTGCCCACGCCTAAGCCTGGACCGTCGTAGCCCTTCGCACGGCTGTAGGAACGCCCCGTGTAGTAATCGGCGAGGTACGTCTGGAATGTTGACAGTCCCCGACGCCCATCTGTCAGGTCCATCCGGTGTCGGTGGAAGAACTTCATGTACTTGTCAAACATAGCCCAGTACTGCGGCGTGTTCAGGGTAACACCTGGGTGTCGCTCCAGGAGCACGGGGTCGATGTGTACAAAGTTTCGGAAATGCGTGCTGTCGGAGAGTGTGAACCCATAGACCTGTAGCGTGATCGGGATCCGGGAGGTGACCGTGCCTGATTCCAGCACCACTGCACTACCCTGGTACATTCCCGCCGGAGCATCGCGGGGGATGTACACATCCACCCATACTCCCTGATTGCGGCGGGGCCCAATCGCGAAAGGTGCTCCGCTGACCCATTCGGCCGTCCCCGGCGTTGCCTCGAAAGGGACCAAGCCATCAGGCACCCATCCCATGTGCTCCTCGTCCGGCACGGGCCGGGCGCCGTACCACGTGGACACACTACCGCTGTGGGAGCGGAACGTAATGTTGACGTAGTGCTCCAGGAAGAGCTCGATATGTCTTCCGACGAAATTAAACGGATCCGCATCTGCCGTCCGGTTCGAGATTACGTAGCCCGGACCGGTCAGGCTGTCGATGCGTACGTCCACTGCCGTTGCACCGGAGGCCCCCGACTCGAGGATCACCTGGAAGGCGACGATCTCATTGCGGGCACCCAAAAGTCGTATCTGACTCCCGTTCCATACCGGATTGTCAGCGCTGTTTGACGCCCAGTGGCTCAGGTCGTCGCGCTTCACCTTCTCCCCGTCATCGACGGCCCACACACGGGTGACGCCTGACTGAGAATACGTCAGCTGAACACACAGAAGAGAGACCAGAGAGGCGAGTAGTAACCTGTGTCTTGCCATACGTTGATTTCTTGCGTGAAGCGATCTGTTGCTGCGATGTGATCAACGTCAACTCGTGTGCCACGGGACAAGTGCGCGCAAAGCGCATGGAGCAGGCGGAGTGTGTGATGGCGAGAGGCATAGATTTGTCGGCACGTCAGCCGACTCTGCAGAAACTACAAATGTGAAGAGGCATGGGAGACACCTCGTCACACGGATTTCGATGAAGAAGAATTAACAATCGCGAGTGTGATCGCGCGTGTGACACAGGACAAAAATCTGAAGAAGTTTGCGAATCTGTCTTGCGTCAAGGGTGAGTACGTTCGTATATTGTTGCACACTCTTTCACCTCTCATCCCCGTTTCTCTACCCCGGTTGCTGCACGTGAGGCCAAGGTCCTCCATGTGGCGAAAGTGCGATGGGGCTGTAATTCACGTGTGGTACGATCTACATTCACTTTCTTTTCTCAGGAGGATTGTGCTCATGATGAGCTCCTTCACGATTATCACATGGCGGCGGCTGTTTTCACTGGTCATGCTTCCACTATTGCTCGTCCAGATGTTATCGGCTCAGGCTCCGTTGTTCCGGCATCCCCAGGCCGGCGACGTGTACAAAGAATTCACGCGCGGGATGAATGCGTACGGTGACTGGCGCGTCACCGATCCGAACGCACCCGATCCGAGAGCCCAGGCCCAACTCCCGAACAGGAATCTTGCCATTACGATCGACGATCTCACCGGCGCTGTGCGCGCTGAAGCGCTCATCGACATCGGGATGTGGCACGCGGGAACGTACGGCAAGGCCATCAACTTCAACGGGAATGGCTGGATTCCGATCTCCGAGATCCAGACCACGCCGAACACTTCGGATCCTGAGTGCTGGGTAGGCAGCACGATCTCTTCGGTGGCAGTCCCGCTCAGCCACCTCGTTGTCGGCACGAACAGGTTTCAGGGCAGGAATGCGGGGCAGACCTGCTTCGACTTTGGATGGGGCCAGCACGGGCAGTTCGGGATCGTCATCCGCGTCTATTACAGCTCCACGAAGTCTCATCCCACAGGGACGATCACATCGCCGTCAAGCACCGCGTCCTTTGGTGACAATCCGAACATAAGCGTGAACACTTCCGGCTCGGTAGATCGCGTGGATCTCGTCGGGTACTACGAGGGGTTTGACACCGACGGGGACGGCGTGTATCGTGACTGGCACTACAACTACCACCGGAGGAAGACCGAGACCGATGTCAGGATTCATGACCACATCGGAACGGATGCCTCCGCCCCCTACTCCGTCACGTGGAACACGATGCTCGTCCCGGATCAGAGCGGGATCAAGCTCCACGCGCGGATCAGGGGCACGAACGGAGTCTGGTACGTTACGCCCGAGGTTACCGGACTCACGCTCCGCCGGTCCAACGCGACGGTCAAGCTGTACAAAGCGATCGGCGTCCCAACGCGGTTTGCGGTCCGCAAGGGAAGAGACACCAAGACGTGCACGTTCCAGATCCCTTCGACCGACAATCTGTCGACGGCCACCTCGGCCAAGATGTTGATCACCCAGTGGAACGGGACGAACAAGCAGGCACTTGCGGGTGAAACGGGCTACACGCAGGTCAACAGTCACCGGTTCCCCCTGTTCGGGGAGGATGAACACTGGTCGTTCGACGCGCGTGATTTTCCCACGAGCGCGCTCAGGAGCGGCACCAACACGTTTACGGTCTTCTCGAATTCCTCAGGGTTCGGCCTGTACATTTCCTGGCCCGGACCGGCCCTGCTTGTGCGGTACGGAGGGGCTCCGCCCCCGGTCGGCACGCCGACGCGACTTGCGTTTGAGGTACAGCCTTCCAATACGCTCGCGGGGGCGACCATCACGCCGGCTGTGACCGTGCGTATTGAAGATGCAAACGGGAACCTCGTTACCACGGACACGCGGAACGTCACGATCGCGATCGGGACGAACCCCGCGGGCGGCACGCTCAACGGCACGAAGACCGTCGCCGCGTCGGGCGGCATCGCAACGTTCTCGACGCTCTCGATCAACAACGCGGGCACCGGGTACAGGCTGAGCGCAACAGCGAGCGGCCTCACCAGCGCGACATCCAATACGTTCAACATCACCAGCACAATCCCGCCGCCGGCTACGCCAACGAAGCTCGCGTTCGGTACGCAGCCGTCCAACACACTGGCGGGTAGCACCATCGCCCCGGCGGTCACCGTGCGCATTGAAGATGCGAACGGTACTCTCGTGAGCACCGACACGCGCAGCGTCACGGTCGCGATCGGGACCAACCCGGCAGGTGGAACGCTCGGCGGGACCAAGACGGTCAATGCGGTCGGAGGCATCGCGACGTTCTCGGGCCTGTCGATTAACAATGCGGGTACCGGCTACAGGCTGGCTGCGTCGGCGACCGGATTGACCGGCGCGACCTCGAACACCTTCAACATTACTACGACCACTCCTCCGCCTCCGACGGGAAATCTCCTCTCCAACGGCGGGTTTGAAGAGGGCGAGACCGGCTGGCGTCACTTTGAGAACGGGGGACCCACGAACGCGTTCTCGGTCATCACGACGGCTCCGGTGGCAGAAGGGGCCAGAAAGGGAAGAGTTGTTCTGGATCCGGTCATCGGGACCAACAACCAGCTCTATTACACCAATCTCCGGTTCGAGGTAGGCGTTCAGTACCGGCTGACGTTCCAGGCGTACGCCTCAAGGGGCACGAACATCCAGATCCGCGTGATAGAGCAGGATGACGATTACACAACGTACGGGTTCCCGTTCCAGACAGTCGCGCTGACGACGGGGTGGCAGACGTTCACGATCGACTTCACCGCGCAGAACTTTGCCGGCACGGTCAACGACGGGATGGTGCAGTTCTACTTCGTGAGGTCGTCTCCGTCAACGACGCTATACTTCGATGCTGTGAGCATCAGCTCGGGCACGCAACCGCCACCACCACCGCCAGGGACCAATGTTCTGGCCAACGGCAGCTTTGAGTCCGACAAGACCGGCTGGCGGCACTTCGCCAACGGTGGCGCGACGAACGCCTTCAACGTGGTGACTTCAGCGCCCATCGCCGATGGGTCCAAGAAGGCTCAGGTCGTTCTCGATGCCGTGATTGGCACGAACAACCAGATCTACCAGCAGGACTTCTCGCTGATCGCCGGGACGCAGTACCGGATGACCTTCAGCGCGTATGCGTCGAAGGCAACCACAATGCGGGTCAGGGTCATCGAGCAGGACAATGACTACACGGTCTACGGGTTCCCGTTCCAGACGATCAGCCTGACCACGGGCTTCCAATCGTTCGCCGTCAATTTCACCGCGGGGAACTTCGCCGGAACCGTGAATGACGCGATGGCGCAGTTCTATTTCGTAAGCTCGAGCCCCTCGACGTCAATCTACCTGGACAACGTGGTGATCGGTCTGGTCGCGCCGTCTGGAGAGGCGGGCGCGCCGATTGCCGAGAAGTCCGGCGAAGGCCTGACGCCTGAGGCCTCCGACGCGCGGCTCTCGCTCCCGACGGAGGTCGGGCTTCTGCAGAACTACCCGAATCCGTTCAACCCTTCGACGCAGATCAATTTTTCCCTGCCCGAGGCGTCGCACGTGACGTTGGAAGTCTACAATGTTATCGGCGAGCGCGTTGCGGTGTTGGTGGACGAAGCCCGGCCGGCCGGCTACTTCTCGGCCCGCTTCGACGCGGCGACGATGCCGAGCGGACTCTACTTCTATCGGCTGACGACGAATTCGACGTCGATGATTAAGAAGATGTTGTTCGTGAAGTAAGCGGGGCAGTTCCTCAACATACAGCCGCCCCGTCCCGCCGATTGGCGGGACGGGGCGGTTCTGTTGTTGACCCTATCAGCGCATTCTCGTATTGGATGGGGAGATCGCTACTCTTGTCGTTCCTCTTGCTGATGCGACCTGACTATCGGACCGGATGGTGCGTTGGCCGCCAGGCAAATGGGAGAGGTCGATGGGGAATCTGTGCACTACCCGAACGCAAACCCCGCGTGGCGTTTTCCGGGGAGCCGACAGTAGCAATGGAGCCCGGGTGAGGGGGAGGGCCACGAACCGGCCTGCTGACGGGATGGGAACGAGCGTTCACGCACTCGGTATACCGTGCCCAAGCGTGTCTGGCTAAATGTGGCCGATCTGGTGAAGTGCATCTAGAATGTGTCGGGCCCGGCGGTTCCATGTATAACGCTCAAATGCCAGCCGACGCGCTCGATCTGCCATGGCGGAGGGTAGATTCTCTGCAAGAGCCTTTCGCAACTTCATCTCCAAATCGTCGATTGAGCCTACTTCAGACAGGTAAGCCGTCTCTCCGTCGGTGAGGACTTCCTTGATTGTGGGGAAACCAGGGCCTACGATGATCCGGCCAGCAGACATGTATTCGAACACTTTTAGGGGTGAGCAGAAGTTAATCGTCGGCACGCGATCCGACCAGAGCATCAGAAGGACGTCGGCAGCTGCGAGATAGGTGGGGATTGTCACGTGTGGGACCCTGCCGGTGAACTGCACGTTTCCAAGTCCCTCGTCCGCAGCACCCGCCCGCAACTCTCTGGCCCGGTCATCTGGGCCACCCACTGCGACAAACTGGGCCTCTGGCAGACGCCGCGCCAGATCGAGTATCGATTCGATTCCCCTGTCAGCATAGAGACTGCCGGTATACACGACAAGCTTGCGATTGCCAGAGAATCCCAGGTTAGCCCTCGCTTCTTGCTGTGAAAGTGCTCTCCCGAAGGCATCCCCGTCAAATCCGTCGTGCAGCACGATAGTCCGCTCCAATGGAACGCCTCGGTCAGTCCACACCCGGGCCAAAGCCTGGCTGATGGCGACGAGGAAAAGGAATTTTGACGATCGCATATCGCGGAGCACACGTCTTCGCCATAAGCGATCAAGGAGCGCGTTGCGGTTCTGCAAGCGAGCGTTGTGTGATTCAAAGATTGTTGGCATCCCTGACCGGACAGCAAGATCGAAGAACATGGGGTCTCGTACAAAACACACGTCGGCCGAGATGTTCTTCAAGAGGCGACGCGCTCCGGCGTATGAACCGAGAATATTCAGTCTCCCACGCATGCTCAGCTTCCGGTAGAAGACGAACGCGAATCCGTGCGCGCCACCGAGATCTCGTTCAAGCAGGTTTGTGATGCCAGTCTGTTTGTCGTCAGGCTCCGCAAGCGCCAGGGTCACCTCTACTCCTAACGCGGAGAATGCTCTGCACATATTGAGAACCTGGATCAGGTTGGCCCGCTGCAGGTCTGGTCGCTCATTATGCAGGTAGAGCAATTTCATCGTGAGCGGTCTTTCGGTCGCATGACAGAATCAGTGATCCCGGCCTGGAGCTCCTCGTGCAGAGTCGCCGCCGATTCGTTCTGGATCCACATTCGCTTCCAGATTGCATAGCAGAGGCAATTCCACAGTGACATTCCCGTGTCGTAGTCAGCGGATTGCAGCTGCCTGAGAACTGACTCGGGGAATATGGGGTACGCCAGGCGCAAAAGCGGCTCGAAGGCTGCCCCGGGAGGGGCCCACCGACCCGGATCGATCCCGAATCCGGATTTCGGCCGCGAGAGAATGAACGCCGGGATGTTGAGATGACCACCGATGTCGAGCGCGAGTTTTTTTCGCTGCTTGAACTTCTCGTGGAGTGGAATGTCAAATCCATCACGCACGAACTCCGGAGTGAGGAACGGAAACATGAGCTGCTTTCCTGCGGCGACAGCAAGGGAGTTCCAAATAGAAGTCGTCGCGGCGATTTCGGCGAGGATGCTGAACAATGCAGTTGCCTCGACCACTGGCCTCGATCGAAATTGTTCCAGGACGTCCATGCGCCCCTGGACGATGGCCCCTTCGCTCAGGCCAAAATATCTGTGTACCCAGGATGCAGAACCGTACCGACTCGTTTGCCAGATAGGATGCTGAGGGTCTCTCATATCCCTTTCGAGGTCGTGTCGATGTTGGAGTATCCACAGGACGCCACTCCCTGAGCGAGAGAGCTTTGCCGCCGCGCCCACCGCTGATAGTATGGGCTCGCGCTCGAGGAATGACCAGAGCCACCGCCTCCGAGCTGCACGCCAGAGACGACGTTGGAACGTTGTCCCAAAGACCGTATCTGCTGCCTCTCCTGACACCACGAGGGTCTCCCGCGACTGCATCCCCTGGCTGAACAGGAGGTACAGAAGAACAGACTGGAGGTGGTGGACAGGCACTTCGGCCGCTGCAGTGGCATCGATCAACCCATGAAGATACTCTGATGTTGTCCAACGAACATGGGTGTGATGAGCGTTCAACGCCCGGCCAGCAGTTTCTGCGTATTGTCGCTCCCGGTCTGTACGGTCCTCCTCAAAGGGGTAACTGGTTGAGTAAGATCGCTGCACGTGCAGTTCGCGTGATCCGACAGCGTACAGGATCGAGGAATCGATGCCGCCGCTCAGGAGAAATGTCGTGGAAGTGGGTTCCGCTATAGTAGCGTACGCGTCGCGCAGATGGTTCACGAAGCGAGCGGCTCGCTGGTTCGCAGGTTCTTCCCGCCCCGCCCCACCGAAACTACAGACTATGGAGTCGTTCAGGAGGACTCGGCTCGGGACGTCAATCTCAATGTGGGCCGTGGCGCCTAGAGGGAGCGATTGAACACCGGCAAACATTGTGCGCGGAGGGGTAATATGCCGATACATCATGTATTCGCCAAGGACGCTCTCATCCTCCCGAAGCTCATGCCCGAGAGCCTGGAGCAGACGGACATGTGTAGCGATGACAAACTCTCCGCTCGCTCGCACAACCATGTAGAGCGCGTGTCCCGATGCCAGTCCCCGCGAGAGCTTGATGCGACGCGAATTCCCGTTCCATTCAACGAACGAAACAGCATCCTTCCCCATCCCGGCCTTGTAGGATGCAGAACCCTCGATGATGAGTATCCCTGAGCTGTGTCGTTGAAGCTGACAGAAGGGGCCTCCGTATCCTGCGGCGATGGGAGGGTCGGCAGTGTTGAGATACGTGAGTCCAAAGGGCTGCAGCCGGTTAACATCAACAGGTTGACGGAGGTGGGCAAGGAAGAACATGGCTATCCTTCTCCTTCGCGCACAGCGTCCATTGCATTATCCCGTCTGACGGTAAGCAGAGGTACGCGTGTGGAATAATCCAATGCGGTCAGCAGGGCGAGGGCGTCTCCGTGATCCGCGCGTCCGAGCTTCGTTTCAGTCCACAACCGATCAAGATCCAGCCACGGCACAAGACCTTTTCCTGCAAGTGATGCAAGGGATGAACTGATGGTCTCCGCTAGCGCCCCTGCCTCCCGGATCTGACGGCGAAAATCAAGGTAGTTGATGTTGCGATAGATCCCACGCCGCTCCCACCAGCGCGAGAGTGAGGGGGGTTCTCCTCGATGCCACAGTCTTCTATCAAGTTGTCGACGTAGTCCAGAAAGAGCGCCCCGTGTGGCACTCGTGAACAGGGATGCCCCTAGTGAAGCTCCAGAGCGCTCGACAGTCGGCAGAGAAAAAGCCTTTGGGAAAGCTTCGAGGAGGATTCTTCGGTACAGTTGCTTGTTCAGACGCAACTGTCTCGGGACGCCGTAAAAGAACTCAAGCCATGCAGTCTTCAGGAACGGAAGGCGGACGTCGCACCCAGGAGCAATAACAACTCGGGCGACATACTGTTCCTGTCGCAGGTAGAAATCGAGCTGTTCGTCATAGTCCAGGACGCTGCCTGCCAGCAAGGGGAGGCGGGGCAAAGCCTCGACAGGACTGAAGTTGGGAGGTGTCAACACGGTCGATCGAACGAAGGTATTCCATCGGGCAAAACGTTGGCATGCCTCCTCCCAGGTGGCGCTTGGCTGGGGTGGGAGGTGGGAGCCTGCCACCGGATCTCCCAGATAGCCAATCCAGATTGCAGCTGAATCTCCGAACCGTGACGACATATCCCGGTTGTACACTACATCAAATAGAAAGGTCCACCCTCCTCCCGTGGACGCCGTTTCACGCAGCACAGTGCCGTCCACCTTTACAGACCTAAGGTCTATGAGTTCATGTGCTACGTTGAGTTCCCGCGCCACGCGAGAACCCAGTTCATAGTCCCAACTGCCAGGAATGCCGAAGGTCACAGCAACCACTTGGTCGCGCATTCCCGCGTCGAGCAGTCCGGCAAGGATTGCCCGTGAGTCGAGGCCGCCGCTTAGAGGAACGACATGCGTTATGCCCCGTGGTTGGACAAAAAGCGCCTTCAACCTTCTGACCCCCTCCCTTACAAGCGCCGCTTCACCCATACCGGTCAGCGAGGGATCCCCCGTGACAGATTCCCAATTGACCATAGAACTGCGGGTCGTGCCCTCCCCAGCCCATGGGACATACCCATAGTGCAAGAACGCCTTGATGATGTGTGGATCCGTCGATCCGGGGGATATGCTTGATGGGACCTGCACAGGCTTGTGTCCGCCCTGTTGATCGTCGGTCATATCTTCCTCAACCCTGTATCCAATGTCCTGCATATCGCTTGCCTTCGGTGGCCGTCGGACGTGAAGCCCGGGACCCCTGCTTGGTGCAAGGCGCAATCGGAGCCAGCTGACGAGCGATGTCTGGATCTGAGCCGCCGGCCGAGCATGGTCGGAGCGTAAGAGATCTGTCTTCTTGCACAGTCTGCAGGTTATCCCATCCCCGGACTCTTCGCGGAGGCATTCGGCAGAGAGACCCTTGTAGCCACGGAAGCCCTCTGGACAACATCGACCTGAGGATGGTATGTCGATGGTGTGGGAAGGCCTATGGCGAATCCCCGCAGGAAGTGCACTGCACGGAGAGTAAGGGAACGAAGGTAGAGCATCGTCCTTGCTCGGCCCTTAAGTTGAGTCACGATAAGGCCGGCGGCGGCGACTATGGCCATTGCCAGAGCGAGAGTCAAGAACTGAGCAGTTGCGAAGAGCCAGAAACATGTGAGGGCTCCTGCAAATGCAGCGGTGAGTAATGCGATCGACGGGAAGAGTGGGCGTGATGCCCACCGGGCGATTTTCGCAAACCGGTAATGCCTGACGATCTGGCCCGCCCCGGTGAAGTATCCCGCCTTTTCGTCGATCTCGGCTTTGACCCGCTCTTTATCCAAGTGATATGCCATAGGCGCGTCAATCTTCGTCAGCCATCCGCCAGCCTGGCGGATCCGGAATCCGAGCTCCTTTTCCTCTTCTCCGCGTAAGTGGGGGTTGAATCCCCCTGCGAGGTCCAACACGGAACGACGATAGACAGCGGCCCCACCGAGATGATCTACACGACCAGGCGGGCGCCTCCGGACCGGGTACGCCATGGTCAGATCTTCTCCAGGAGGCACTCGATACAGCCATCCTCCGACCGCGGCTAGTGAGGGATCTTCGAAAGCAGCCAACGCGGCATCAATCCAGCCCGATACGACGACCATGTCGCCATCGAAGAACGCCAGGAATTGTCCATTGGAGTGGGCGCTTCCGACATAGCGTCCCGCGCTTGGACAAAGATGGGGATTTGGCCTGAGTCGGAGCACAGTGATCGGGAACCCACAAGCGATGTTGACTGTCGCATCTGTTGATGAAGAATCCACGACGATGACCTCAGCGTTGAGTCCCGTGGCCTCGGCGACCACAGATTCAATGCATCGACCTATTGCGGATTCTTCATTCCGCGCGACAATGATGAACGAAACCTCTGGGGTCCCCTCTTCCGGTCGACTAGCGCGGTTGGTGGAGATTGCCATTTGTCGAAGTCATCCTCAATGTTCTGTTGAATACAGCCCCGATCAGAATTTCAATCCGCAGCTTAGTCAAATGAGAGAGTGAGTTCAGAGAGGACAAGAAGTCCCCGTTTTGCATTGCCAATCTGAAGAGTCTCCAGTGTGCAGAGGCCGCACGCCTCCGCAGGGCTGTCCGGTGCTGAGCAAGAAGCGCGGGATGCCTCTTGAGAATGTCTGCATAAAGCAATGTCCGATTTCTCAAACGGCCAATCCTTACGCTTCCTGTTCGCGTCGTGAGCCGGAGCTGCTGGTCTTCGTCGTCTGTCATGACAGCCCCAATGCCTGCAACCGCGCATAGACGATTACCTACACCCAATTTGAGGAACAAATGAGTGTCATGTGCGGTCCTTAGTTGCTCCCACAAGCCACCATTAGCAAGGAATGACTCCCGATGGAAAACGCTGGCTTGGAGCATCATTGGCTGAGGATCACACATAACCCATTCGGCTCCATCCTCCACGAGTTCGATGTTGCCGCCCGGCATGAAATGGACCGAATTCCAGAGCGACTTTCTATGCCCGTCCGAATCCTCGCGTGAAGTATCGTCGAAATAGAATACGGCCCTCCCATGCGTCTGCCCGATGGCGCGTGCGATCCGCTCGAGATGCTCTTCTGTCCAATAGTCATCTGAATCGAGGAATGCCACCCATTCCGACCTTGCGGCCATAACACCGGTATTCCTTGCCCTGGCTGCCCCCGCATTGTCCTGACGAATGTATCGAACGCGAGCGTCCAAATTTGCCACGCGATCCTTCGTGTCGTCCGTAGATCCATCGTCCACGACGATCACCTCAGAGGCCGGGTGGGATTGCGTCAGAACACTGTGAATACATCGACCAATCAACCTTCCTCGGTTGAATGTAGGTATGACAGCCGCTATCCTGATATCCGAGGTCATTCGTTGTTGGGTCCAGGGTCGGATCCTTGCACCTCGGAGTGGAGGTAGCACGAACCCCTCAAATGTTGTCTGAGAATACTTCTCTTAAAATGAAGGAGATAATTCCCTTGTCTTCCTTCGTCCCAAGGAATCAATATATCCACGTTATCAATAAGTGGGTGTGATTGTCAACACAATTGTCATCCAACTCGTGTGCTTGCGGGCAGGTGTTGCTTCGCGGAGGAGGGAATCGCATAGAACGCATGTTTAGCAGCACCCCCCGAACCGCGGGGGCGTGTTCCGGTGGTCGTGCACCGGCATCTCGACCGGGAGGACTTCCTTCAGGACGAGTATCCTGTACCACCGCTTCCCGGCCTCTGCCAGGATTGTAAGGGCGCAGAGTATCATCACCACGGTCAGCCCCGAGTTCACGTACCCAAGCATGGCGGTTGCCGGCTTCGCGGTCAGCGGCCAGAAGTTGTCCGTAATGTTGAGCACGCCCGCCGTCAGGGTCGTTGCCGCGACGAACGCCATAGGAACGGCGGTGATCCAGGCGTACCGTGCCTTCCCACCGTTGATCAGGATGCTCGTCCCGACCGAAAGCGCCACGGCCGCGAGCAGCTGATTCGCGGTCCCGAACATCGGCCAGATGGTGCTGATGTTCCCGGTCCACAGGAAATACCCCCATGACGCCACGACCAGGGTGGTGGCGATCGCGTTCGCGGGAAGCCAGTCCGTCCGCTCGAACGGCTTCCAGATCCTCCCGCCGAACTCCTGCACCATGAACCGCGCCACGCGTGTCCCCGCGTCGATTGTGGTGAGAATGAAGAGCGCCTCGAACATGATGGCGAAGTGGTACCAGAATGACATAAATTGCTGCAGCCCGGGGAGCGCGGTGAAGATCTGTGCGAATCCCACAGCGAGCGAGACCGCTCCGCCGGTGCGTCCGGCCACATTCTCTCCTACTTCCCGCGACAGCTCAGCGAGGTTCACCGGCGACATACCCAGCGTGGCGTAGACGGCGGGTGGGACATTGATGGCGAAGTAATCTCCGGGCTCAAGCGCGCATGCGGCGATCAGTGCCACGATCCCCACCAGACCCTCCATCAGCATCGCTCCATACCCGATCATGCGCGTGTCCGACTCCCGCGCGATCATCTTTGGCGTCGTGCCGGACGCCACAAGCGAGTGGAAACCCGAAATCGCCCCACAGGCGATCGTGACGAACAGGAATGGGAAGAGCGTGCCGGGGATGATCGGGCCGCCGCCGCTTATGAATTGTGTGACCGATGGCATCTTCAGCTCGGGGTTGACGAGCACAACGCCGATGACAAGCGCCGCGATCGTTCCGATCTTCATGTATGAGCTTAGATAGTCGCGCGGCACCAGAAGGAGCCATACCGGGAGGACGGACGCGAAGAAGCCGTAGATCACCAGGGAGGCGACAATGCCGTCCTGCGACAGCGTGAACCAGGGCGCAAGCGCGGACCCCGGGACCCAGCTCCCTCCGATGACCGCCGCAATGACCGCTACCACCCCGATGACGCTTGCCTCGGCGAGCCTGCCGGGGCGGATCTTGCGCATCCAGAGCCCGACGAAGATCGCGATAGGAATCGTCATGGCGATCGTGAAAGTCCCCCACGCGCTGTCGCGCAGGGCGTTGACGACCGCGAGGCCGAGTCCGGCGAGTGCGATGACGAGGATGATCAGGATGGCGATGGACCCGGCCAGTCCTGCCAGGGGGCTGATTTCGTGCCGCGCGATGTCGGCCAGCGAGCGGCCGTTCCGGCGCACCGAGGCGACAAGCGTCGTGAAGTCGTGCACGGCGCCGGCCAGTACAACACCCACCAGCAGCCAGAAGAAGCCCGGCAGGAACCCGAACTGGGCGGCGAGGACCGGCCCTATGAGCGGGCCCGCCCCCGAGATGGCGGCGAAGTGGTGCCCGAAGAGAACCCACTTGTTGGTGGGCTCGAAATTCTGCCCGTCCTTCAGGCGGTGGGCCGGCGTGACGCGCGCGTCGTCGAGGGCGAGCACCCTGGCGGCGATGAAGGCGCTGTAGTAGCGGTACATGATGGCCATGACACACAGCGCGCCGAGGATCCAGGGGAGAGCGTGCATGGGAAGAGTTCCGTGTACGTGCATCTGCGTCCGCTATCGAAACGTACGCGACAGTTCGTCCTATCGTGACGCATACGACAGATAATTCCTAAAGTACGTCCGCGAGAGCGGAGTTACAAGTAGGCGGCGCCGGTGTGCGCTATGGAACCGCCTTGAGGACACTGATTCCCGGCCCCGGGTCATGCAGCGTGATGCGTCCGCCCGCAACCTTCAGTTCTCTCCCCTCCAGAAGATCCTGTAACCTGACCCCGTCGGGGATACCGCCAGCTTCGACTGCGACCGGTCCCGGGGCCTCGCTGCCGCGATTGGCCACGACCACGATCACTTCCGTTGCCGTATCGCGCTGGTACGCAAACCAGTCGCGGCCGTGGTCGAGCACCTGGAAGCCTCCCGTGTTCAGTGCTGGACTGCTCCGGCGCAGCCGTATGAGCGCCTTATAGAGAAAACGGATTTCTTCGTTCCAGGCACGCTCGTCCCACGGCATGCACTTGAGGACCTGCGTGTCGCTTCCTTTCATCCCGATTTCATCCCCATAGAGCAGGCACGGCACTCCGGGGTATGTCATCAGAAGTCCGACGGCGACGCGCTGCATGGCCTCGTTTCCGTTCAACGTGGACAGCAGCCTTGGCGTGTCGTGCGAACCCAGGAGGTTCAGCTGGCGCGACGCGATGCTCCATGGAAGGCTCGACCGGAACGCGGCCCACGAGTCGAGCAGTGCGGCCGTGGAGAGCGGCGATCCAGCCGGGATGGTAAACGGCTCCCAGTGCTGCCGGAACCCGTGCGATGTGATCCACGACCAGAGGGGGACCGCAAACCCGCCGTAGTTCATGGCCGCGTCCCAGCAATCTCCCTGCAAGGCAGGCGATGCATCGAAGAAATGCTCCGCCAGCAGATACGCCTCCGGGTTCTCCGCCTTTACGGCTTTGCGGATTTCGCGGGCGAGTTCCAGGTTGAGGTCGACGGGTCCCTGCCTGCCGAGCATATTCGCGACGTCCACGCGCCATCCGTCGGCCGAATATGGCTTGCGCAGCCAGCGCCTGAAGATCGCGTCCGGCCCTGTGATCATGTAATCGCGCAGGCGCTTGCTGGCATAGTTGAGTCTTGGGAGCGACCGGTGGCCGAGCCACGATTCGTATTCGTCCGGATGTTTCGTGAACGAGAAGAATTCGGCGCTTGCTGCGGAAGCGTCGGCCGCCGCCGCGATGAACCAGGGGTGCTCCCGGCCGCAGTGGTTCGGGACGATGTCGAGGAGGATCCGCAGATCGTGGGCGGCCGTGGCCTGCCTGAGCCGGGCAAGGGCTTCATTCCCCCCGAGGTGCGGGTCGACATGTTCGTAATCCGTCACATCGTACTTATGGATGCTGGGTGCGGTGAAAACGGGGAGAAGGTACAGGGCATTCACCCCGAGATCCAACAGATACGGAATCTTGTCCGCTATTCCCTTGAGGTCGCCTCCGAAGAACTCCACGTGCGCCTGGTCCCAGGTCAGGGCCGGATCCTCGCCCCACGCGCGCTGCACCGTCGACTTTCCGTGGTAGGTGTATTCGCCGGTCCGCACGGAAATTGACGGATCGCCGTTGTGGAATCTGTCGGGCGCGATCTGATAGAAGACGGTATCTGCAAGCCATCCGGGCCCTTCCGAGTCGGATACGATCCGGAAATCACCCTCGTCTGTCGGGGTAGACTGCTGCACTCCGCGCGCCGTGTACCACCACGCTCCCGCATCGGTGATCAATAGGAACCGGTAGCTCAGTATGGGCATCACTGCGGGGAGGGGGACCGACCACCAGCCGCATCCTGCACTGTCCGGCTCGCGCCGCATTTCGAGGAATCGCTGTTCGCCGTCGGGCGTAAATCGCAGGAAGGCGCGCCTGACGGGGGCGCTGCGCGCATGGCGAATACGGATATCAAGGGCCTTGGCTGCGCTGCCGGAGGGGGAGTGGGCCGCGCTAACATACCGGCCTGATCCATCATGGTGAACTGAGCGTGTCCAGGGAGGAAGGGGTTGGGGCATAACGAGTGACGCGAACGCTAGCGCAGAAGGAGCATGGTTCGGGTTTCGGTGTGCTCGCCGGGACCCACCGGAGTGATCCCCGCCAGCCCGATCGTAAGACCGCTCAGCATTGTCACGCGGATGACGGACATGAGATGCACTTCGAGCACGCCATCCGTCAGGAGGACGGAGAGCACCAGGGTGAACGTGATAGTGAGCAATATCCGGTGTTTCGATGCATCACGTCGGTCGCGCCGGATGGTGACCAGGTATCGCATAGTGTCACAAAGCCAGGGGTTGTGGTTGCGGAGCGGAGGAAAGGGATCACTCCGTGCCGGCCATGCGGTCGCTTTCCCTGTGGGCCCATTCAACGATCTTGCCCCGGGCGGCGGAATCCAGCCTGGCCTCGGGGTGCAGTACCAGGTATGGCGGGAACGGCATGCCCCCTTCGCCGACTTCCTCGGCGATCCCTTCCAGCGCGAGCATCTGGCGCCCCTCGGCGTACTTTCCCCAGGTAGAGAAGTTCAGGTGGCCCCGGCCTTCCTTGACGTCGCGCGCGAGCAGCCACGACGCCGGCGCGACATGCGAGTACCACGGCCACCGGGTCTCGTTCGAATGGCAATCGTAGCATGCCGTCCGGAGCAACGCTCCGACTTCGGGGTCCATCACTAAAAACCTTTCAACGGCCATCTCGGCATCGACGGGCGGATTCGTCATATCGGGCCGGAAGAGCTGCATGCCGACAAACAGCACTCCCGTGCTGATCAGGACCCACCGGACAATCTTCCTCACTGTTTCGCCTCACGCTTGCTGATTCAAGATCCGGTCACCGAAAGACGGACACTGCGCATCGTGTGCGCGGCCGTTACACGCCCACGCTGACCCCTACTGCGAAGACGGGCTCCCAGCTGTCATACTGCGAGTTCTCATCCTGCAGGACGTCGAACATGACTTCAAATTCCAGGTAGGTCGTCTGGGAGATCTTCTGTCGATATCCGCCGCCGAGGAACAGGTACGGGACCTCCGTCGTGCCGATGTGATTGCCTTTGAATGCGTCGCTATACCAGAGATATGCGAATTCGGCCTTGGCGTACGCGGCTGGTATCACGTCATACCGTGCCATGACTCTTCCACCGTAGATATTCGAGGTGTAGTCGTCATTCTTGTAATAGATATACGTTATCCCGACTCCGGCCCCGAATCGAGGCGTAAACTGCCAGCCAATCAGGGGAGAGGCGCCGATGCTGGTCCCGTTGCCGAACGACAGGTAGATGCTGCCCCCGTAGAACACATGGGGCTGCCACGTGTCGGGAATAGTCATCAGAAG
Organism: uncultured Ignavibacteria bacterium; assembly: GCA_963701735.1. Taxonomy (GTDB): domain Bacteria; phylum Bacteroidota; class Ignavibacteria; order UBA10030; family UBA6906; genus CAWABB01. The sequence goes on from CAVPBI010000019.1 coordinate 282,645, forward strand.
CGAGTCCGTTTGGGCTTCGGACCGGGGCGCCAGCGCCAGAACGAGCGTTGCTGCGAAGAGGGCAAGCGTTGATGTGTGTCGTGCCATGGAGTAGCTCCGGGGTGGACAATGAAACAGAAGATAGGCAGGCCGGGGGGCACAAACAAGTGAGGTATCGCGGAAAAGCGCCGCCCCCTCCCGGGGGAGGGGGCCGGAACCTGCGTGAAGTCGGCGGATCAGAGTGTGGGCAGCGCGTTCTTCGCCTTCGAGCGCACAAGGGCGAAGTTGAGGTTGGGCAGCGAATTGAATGAGGCGGCCTGCTGGTAGAGCTCGCGGGCAGCGTCTTTCTGGCCCAGGCCCGCCTTGGCCTGGCCCATGCGGTACAGGTTATAGGGATTCTGGAGCGTGGCCCGTTCGAGCTCCCTGAAGGCGGTCTGGTAGTCGCCCTTCTGCAGTGCAATCCTCCCGAGCAGCTCGTGCGACAGCCGTTCCAGATTCCTGTTCTTTCTCAGTTCCCCGCCCTTTTCAAGAGCCACCGCATGGGCTTGCGCCTTTTCGATGTTGCCCTCCGCTATAGCGACCAGCCCGAAGTTGTACTCGTTCCCAAGCCGGTTGGCCTCTTTCACGTCGGTGGACAGCTTCGAGCGGCTGATCAACTCGTCCGACTTGACGAAATGCTCCCGGGCTTCCTTGATGTTACCGTGCTCAAAGTAGATCATTCCTTTCGTGATGAGGTCCCCCGACATAGCGGCGTGGTCTCCGATCGACTCACCCAGCGCATACTGCTTGTCCATCTCCTTCAGGGCAGCCTCCCGGTTCCCTTCGTCGAGGCAGATGAGCGTGGTGACGAACATGGCCTGTCGTCGCTCGGCGTCGTCGCGCGCGCTACGGAGGTACGTCTCCATCTCTTCGCGTGCTTCCTGATGCCGGCCGCTGTACATAAGGTTCGCGGCGATGCCGATATGGGCATTCACGAAGGTGTTGTCGACGGACAGTGCTTTTCGGTACTGCGCGACAGATTCTTCAAACCTGCCGGTCTTCATCAGAAGCTCGGCGTACGAGTCGTACGGGTTCGGATCCTTCGGGATCAATGCGATGTATTTCTTGTATGCAGTTTCTGCGCCTGCGTAATTGCCGAGGAATCGTTGTCCGTAGCCGAGCATGTTGTACGCAGGGGCAAAGGATGGGTTGACCACGATGGCCGCATCGCAATTGGAGACGGTTCCGCTGTAATCCTGCTGGATGAACCTGAAGGTGGCAAGTTGGACGAGTCCCCGTTCGTCTTTCGGATGGAGCTTCACGAGTTCCTCCAACGCCTCTCCCTGCTTGCCGGCCTGGCCGCTGCCGGCGGCCTGGAAGCTCGTGATGAGGAGCTGCTCCCCCTCTGAAGACTTCGCCGCGAGCGTCACGGCGCGATTGATATTGTCGAAGAACCCCTTCGCGGTGCCCTGTGTGATGGCCAGATATGCCGTGGCCAGCGCGAATTGCGGATCCAGCTCGACGGCCTTACGGAAGTGGGGGACGGCATCGGCACGTTTCAGCTGCTCGAAGAGGTCCCGGCCGGCGAGGAATTCCCTCCGCGCCTCGGGAGAGTCGGTGGTGATGGGGATCTTGTCGTCGCCCGCAAGTCCCGCGGTGGTCAGCATGGCAAATGCCGCGCAGGTCACGAAGACGCGTTGCGGCTTGAGTCGATCGAACATGGCACTACCCCTTGATGGTGATGATTGGACTGTCCCCGTCTCCTCCCAATGCCCTCGCAGCCGGGACCGAATTCACGCTACAATGACCTGCCCGGAGATTCAACGAAATCGCGGCGGGACGCTGGGATCCGGGGCTGGAGTGTCTGAATCGCGCGATGTATCGCTCCTGGCCCGAGGCTCGGCTCCCTGGGCTCAGGCTCCCGAGGCTCAGGTCGCCTGCCGCCCAGATCTCCTGCCGTTGCCAGAACTTGCTCCCGGGCCGAAACTCTCTATCTTCATATGAACGACCGAAGGAACACGATGTCCTGGGAACTTCGCACACTACAAGTCATCGCTCTCGCGGCACTCCCGCTTCACCTGTATGTCGGCCTCCGCATTGTGGCCTCGATAGGGGTTGTTGCCCCCGCCCGGAAGGCGCGGGCAAGAAGGCTCTTCCTGGCCTTTCTCGCCTGGGTTTCGCTCCTCCCCCTGGTCTTGTTTCTGGGTCGTCTGGCCGGTGTGGATTGGGTCGGCGGGGCATACGAGGCAGGTGCGATGGCGCTGGATCCGCTGTTTCTGTACCCGATCTGGTTCGCGCTCATCGCCAGCGCGGAGATGCTGGCCTTCTTCCTTGTCCTCGATATCATTGGTTTCCTCTCTCGCCTGTTTCCTGAGCGACGAGAATCCGTGCGGAAAGCCCTGGCGTACGCGCGCCTTGCGATAGCCGCAATCGCTGTGGTGTATGTCCCTTGCCGCATCCTCTTCGATACGTTGTTCATTGAAGACGCTGAAACCCGGCTTGCGATGCCTGGCCTGCCGCGGGAACTGGAAGGGCTCCGGATCACCCTGGTTGGTGACATCCAGGTCGATCGCTTCACTGGCCAGGGGAAGGTGGGACGCGTTCATTCCATCGTGTCAGGGCAGAAGCCGGAACTGCTGTTGTCGTCGGGTGATCTTGTGACACGTGGGAGAGAATATCTTGGAGAGGCACGTGAGGCGATCTGTGGTATGGCCGGGAGTGTGGCTTCGATTGCCGTCATGGGAGATCACGACCACTGGTCGGCCCCGGAAGACTTGCGCATAATGCAGCAGGACTGCGGGTGGTCGTTTCTCGAGAATCAGCATGACGTGCTGACGTATCGAGGCCGGACCATTCTGATTTCGGGGCTGACGCATATCTACAGCGATCGGCTTCCGGGGTCGGCGCTTCGGGAGTTCCTCAACTCGGCGCCCCAGGCAGATCTGAGAATCCTGCTGGTTCACCAACCGGCTGAAGAATTGGTGCAGCTGGCGGCCGACGCCGGCTATGACCTGGTGCTCGCGGGGCATACACACGGAGGGCAGATCGTATTTCACCCCCTCGGCATGCCGTTGACGCCGAGCATGCGGGAGACGAAGTATTATAGAGGGTACCACATGGTGGGGGCAACACATGTCGTGGTAACGCGAGGCGTCGGGCTCACACTCGCGCCCGTCCGTTATCACGCGAGGGCTGAGGTGACGACGGTGACGTTGCACGCTGTGACGCCCGGCGGGTAGGCAGCGGGGACGGCAATGCTGAGGAAGATGAACGGTCGCGATAGGGAGTTAGTTTCCCTTAGGCTCTCCAGAGTACAGCGAGACCAAAGCACAGGAGGGCAAGGCCGATCGCTTTCTGTGTCGAGATCGGTTCCTGAAGTAGGGCGTACGATGCCACGGCAATGATGACGATGCTGGCGGCTGAGAAGATAGGGAAGGCTACGCCGAGCTCCAGCGTTTCCAGTGACTTGATGAACGAGACAGTGTTGACGAGCCCGATGGCGAGACCAAGTCCGAGCAACGACCCCTTGCGGAGCGTGAAGCTGTCGATCGCCGAGCCGAACTTGAAGAGGACGTTGGCCGCGGAGTTTGCGACGATAGCGAGGACGAGGTATGTGAAGCCGCTCATGGGAGTCTCTCCGGGGAACTCAGTGCGTGCCAAATGTCAGTGATCGAACGTCGCAGCATGGACAGGACGGGCCCGGAATTCCGGGCCCGTTGCCGCTTCCAGGATCGTTCACGCCGGTCACGGTTTGCCGGACGGGGCGATGGTCGTCACCATCGGCACTTTGCCGAAGACTGCGACGGCGATGATGCCGGCGATGATATACTGCAGGATTGTTGTCCAGAACCAGATGGCCGCCATGTAGTAGGGGATGGCGATCATGGCGTACGTGCCGTACGCGTAGCCCATGCCGAGCCATATGCCCATATAGAGCCCGTACCGCACGCCTTCCATCATGCCCTTCCCTTCGTATCCCTTCGAGAAGACGAACACGAAGAAGAACGCGCCGACGAGATTGAGAACCCAGTAGACCCACATGAGGCGGTCCATGTCGGGCCGCCAGACCGAGGCTGTGCTCTGGTAAGCGCTTCCGAGGATGACGCCGTTGACGAGCATACTGTAGAGGGTAAAGAAGACGAAAACAACCGCTGTCGCGGTCAGGACCTTCTTGCTCATAAATCCTCCCTGTGTGGTGGGGGCTCGTGGATTGCGTGGCAGGGCAAGTATATCGATCAGTCGGCGGAATCGCAAGGGGGGAAAAGAGGCCAAAAAGCGAGACCGGAGCCAGCTTGGCCCGCCAGTGGCGGCCGAACTAGCTCCGATCGGAGATGGAGCGGGAGACGGGACTCGAACCCGCGACGTCCAGCTTGGGAAGCTGGCATTCTACCACTGAATTACTCCCGCAGACGTAACCGCTTAGATGCTAATCAGTTACTAGGAGTTGTACCATGTTGCGCATTGATTTTGCATTAGTATTGCCGATGACCTACCCAAAAGCATACGAAGGTTTGCTCGGAAAGGCAAGCCGCCCTTCTGAGGATCATATGACGGGCTCGTCTTGGATGACGAGGCTCACGCACCTCGATGTCGGCACAAGATCCCAATTGCACGTAATATCATAATGAGGTAGGTTTGCTGTGTGGCCTTATTCTGGGCCCTGCTTTTCTTGATCCCCCACAGAAGTCCGGTTTCCTATTTCATGTTCATTGACTTGCAGCCTCATCACCAACGTGGTAATGGGGTTTTGCTGTTTGTGAGGGTCCATCGTCAAGCAAATGGCGGCACTCACGGTCAGGGGACAGGCTACCACAGAGCTACACGGTCTCAAATCCGGGAGCAATCTCTAAGTTAATGCTGACGGGGACGTATGTCCTCGGCCCATTGGCTGTGCCCCGGTTGATTTCTCCGGCAGATGGTGCTGAAGGAGTAGAGGGGGTGCCAACGCTTCTGTGGAATAGTGTTGGCCACGCCAGCGCCTACCATCTCATCGTGGTCCATGACAGCCTTTTCAGCCAAGTCATGGCGGACACGATCATTGCAGACACAACACACACATTTCCCCTTCTCGAGCCACTCTCTGACCACTGGTGGCGCGTGGCGTCAATTGGAGCTTCAGGGGAGGGGCGTTCTCGGTTGGTTGGAAGTTCACAACGCAGGAGTGGTTAGGAGTTGAAGATAAGGAAGATGTCTCTTCTCTGTTCCTGAATGGTTGGGAGGCACGATGCCGCGTCTGACGTGTGGAGTCCCTGTATTCAACGGGGAACGGTTTCTTGCTGAAACCCTGCAATCCATACTGGCTCAGACGTATGACGATTTCGAGTTATTGGTTGCCGATAACGCGTCCACCGACAGGACTGTGGAGATCTGCAGGGATTTCATGGCGCGAGACAAACGCGTCCGCCTCTTCTCTGCCGCTTCAAACCGGGGTGCCGCTTGGAATTTCAACCGTCTCGTCAGGGAGGCAGTCGGCGAGTATTTCAAATGGCATCCGTACGATGACCTCTTGGTACCGGACTTCGTAGCGCAATGCATCGCTCGGCTGGACAGCCATCCCGACGAGATTCTCTGCTATCCCAGGACACAGGTCATTGGTGAGCGGGGCGAACCGTTGCTCAAAGAACCGGAAGATGTCCTTTCGGTCACGAGCGCGACTCCCGACGGCCGGCTCTCAGAGTATTTCAGGTCGTCGTTTTTGAACCGCGGATGCAACGCGGCACTTGGTGTGACCAGGACGGGTGTTCTCAGAAAGACGAGGTTGATCGGGGCATATGCAGGTTCGGACAAGGTGTTGCTAGCGGAACTTGCATTGCTAGGGCCTTTTCACCAATTGCCGGGCACGCTCTTCTTTCGGCGTGAGCACTCAGGATCATCCCTGGCAGTACATCCCGATCCCTTGCTGCGCGATCTGTGGTTCGACACGGACCGAACCGGGAAGCGTCAGTTCATCCACTGGAAGTGGTTCATCGAGTACGTCCGTGCCATCCATCACATTCCGATGTCAGTCACAGAGCGGTTCAGGGCGGAGAGAGTGATGCGTGAATACTGGAAGCTTTACGAGCCGAGACTCAAGAGGGAAATAATGAGATCCGTCGGACGATAATCACCAGGGGAGTGCTGCACTATGCCAGAAGTCCGGCGTCCATTTGTTACTGTGATCATTCCGGCTCTCAACGCTCAAGAGAGTCTTCCCTTCCTACTTGATTCTCTCCAGGATCAGTCCTATCCCGCTGATCGACGCGAGTTAATTGTTGTCGACAACGGCTCCACCGACAGGACTGTCGCAATTGCGAGAGAGAGGGGCGTGAGCCTCCTTGTGGAAGACCAGGTGAAGGGTCCGGGAGCTGCCCGGAACCGGGGCATTGTTGCCGCTCGTGGAGAGATCCTCGCATTTCTAGATGCTGACTGTATTGCCACGCCTACTTGGATTGATGAAGGGGTGAAGTTTCTCGTCGAGAATGGCGCGGATATTGTCGCAGGGAGGGTGGACTGGATTTTCAGTGTGCAGCCGTCGGCGGCGGAGGTGTTTGACTCGCTGGTCCATTTGCGCAATGATGTCCACGTGGAGAAGGATCGAACAGCGGCAACTGCTAACATGTTCGTGGCGGACAGGGTGTTCAGGCGAGCTGGCTTATTCCCCCCGTTCCGTTACGGGGAGGACACATTATTTGTCTTGCGCGCGCAGGCAGCTGGATTCAGGCTTGCATACGCGCGCACCGCTGTTATTCGACATCCCGCCCGGGGATTCTGGGGGGTCATGGCGAAGGCCATAAGGGTCGGATGGCAGTTCGACGCAGTTTCACGCGCAATGGGCAGGCATCGCAATCATGCCATCTTGACGTGCGCTCGTGCCGCCCTTCCGAGGACGCCTTGGGGAGTCAGGAAGTTGATCCGGATGCGCGGCTCGCCGAACATGGAGCACATGGTGTGGCGCCTCTGTATGGTCTGGTCGGCATACGGCTATGCGTGGGGGATGACATCCACGGTCTCTCTAATCCGAGGTTTCTTCTGCCGCCGTTGACGGAGTACAGTCTGCTGCAGAACTACCCTAGCCCCTTGAACCCGAGCACAACGATTTGGTATGCTTTGCCGGAGGCGATACTGGTGAGGTTGGTGGTGTTCAACTCTGTGGGTCAGAGCGTAGTGGATCTAGTGGATGAGGCCCAGGAAGCGAGGGACCACGAGGCACGGTTTGACGGAACGTCGCTTGCCTCATGCGTGTGCTTCTTCCGTCTGCAGGCCGGAGAATTCGTCCGGACAAACAAGCTCGTGCTCTCGAAATCTAAGGACATTTGGAACATGACTCATCCTTTTGCAGTAACAGTGGCGAAGTTGTAGTTGTGATTGTTCCTGGCTTTTGGTGGCACTTTGATTGCAGTCACATTCCTGCCGTGAAAGCGGTGCGTTGCGGCAACCCGTCCACCTCAGATATGGGTGGTTGAATGCGATTAGTATTCAATGACGAGTTCGAACGGCGATCGCACCCCCTAATCGAGGCGGCGAGGTACAGGCCGACAAGCGTCACTTGATGTTTGGCCCCGTCTTTCTTATGCTGGACTTAAGCACTCCCCATTGTACACCTGTTCATTGACCGAAGCCTCATTTCCCACTGCGGAACGGAGGCTTCGCGCTTTTTTCTGCAACATCTCTTTACGTGCACAGCTGATCCTCCCGGGTCAACGTGCGTTCCTCCCCTCCACAACCGACTTGCTCCCGACACTCGCCCTTCCGGGAGGAATATGAGCTGGCGCGAGCGCAACTCGGCGCGGAGCGAAAGAAGAAAGAGCCGCACGCCGACATCCCGAATCGCAACCGCAGTCGGGCAGCGTTCCTCCCTGGGACCAAGGCAAGTGCGATCAATCGGAGAGAAGCCGCATCGAGATGAGAGGAGAAACCCACCATGATGAATAGACGCTCGTTCGTAAAGTCGCTGGCTGGCGGTGCTGCGACGCTTGCCTTAGTGCCAAAGCCCCTATTTGCCCGTGGCACTGGTCGCCTGGAGCCGTACTTTGGGGTCAATCCTTTCATTGAGTCGCACCCCTCAGCTGTCTTCATCATGCGGACCAGCGTGGATGTCAAGACCAACTCCACTGCAGTGAGGGAAGCAGGCCTGGCATTTGGGTCATCTGTATTTGTGCCAATGTCGACGTCGGGCGTTCCCCTGACCCATCGTGTCGTCATCAAGGCAAACGTGGCGAAGATTCCATCCGCCGAGGTCTGCTACATGGGAGTCGTGACAGATGCCCATTTCGTGGAAGGGATGATCGAGAGCATCAAGGGTCTCGGCATGCCCGGAAGCCAGATCTCGATGCGGGAAGCAGGGTTCTCCAACCAGTTTGTCGATAGCGGCTACACGGATATGGCACTTCGCACGGGAATAGACCTCCGCGAACAGGGTTACACGGTGGGGGAAGTTCCAGAGGAGGATATCGTTTGGGTTGATGTCCCGAACGGGAAGTGGTTCAGGAGAATCCCGTACGTCTGGCCGCTGAATGCCCCGGACACTTGGCTCCTCAATATCGCCAAGTTCAAGACACATTCGATGGGGATGACCCTCTGCGCGAAAAACCTCCAGGGTACGAACGCCAAGCCATACATCCGCCACTGCACCGAGTTCGCCGATGAGATGACGATTCCGAGTGAAGATGTTCAGCCCGATGCCAAGCTAACCATCCAGGCTGACTACAATCGCCACGTTCAAGCGGGCATCCCCCGCTGGGACAGGCCCGGGCAGAATGGTGGCATCTGGCAGGAGATCTGGGCGGCCCGCTGTCTGGACAACAATTCAGTTCTGCGAGCTGGCCTCAACGTGATCGAAGGAGTCTACGGACGTGAAGGCGCCTACCGGGACGGACCGGGCGCGGACGGACTTGGGATCGACCACATGACAAACTTGGTCATATTCGGGAAGAACCCTTTTCACGTCGACATCATCGGGAACTGGCTGGGCGGACACGAGCCCGGGAATTTCGGGCTATTTCACGTGGCTCTGGAACGGGGGTTGGCGACAATACTGAATCCGAAGGACATTCCGGTCTACGAATGGACCCCGGACGGGATCGCCGCCGGAACCGCCGTCGAGACCACCCTCGAAGATTTTCCAAGGTACCAGCTTCGCACTCAGTACCTTCGAAGAGACTACAGCGGGCAGACTGAAGACGACTGGCATCTCGTTGCAGAACCTTACGCGTATCCGCAGACGGTCAGTAGGGATGTCGCCACTGAAGACGGCTGGAACATTGTGTCCCTGCCTGTTGCTGTCGTTAACCCGTCCCTCACAACGCTCTTTCCTACAGCTTCCTCGGATGCGTTCGAGTATCAAAATGGATATGTGTCGACTGACCATCTTGTGCCCGGGAAAGGATATTGGGTGAAGTTCCCCCAACCTGCGACAGTCACTCTCGTTGGTGCGCCGATTGGAGCACTGGATGTGCCTGTTCAAGAGGGCTGGAACCTCCTCGGACCATTGGCTGCTGAAGTTCCATCGGGCGCGATCGCGACGACCCCGTCCGATATCGTCGAGTCAAGTTACTTTTCCTTCGACCATGGATACGCGGTGGCCGACGTCCTGACCCCCGGCAGGGGGTACTGGGTAAAAGCGTCCCAGGAAGGTGTCCTCCACATGGCTTCCGGGGCAAGCAAGGCAATCGCACGCGACGGGGATCTGGAAGCTTCCTCCATCCGCCTTGAAATCAAGGATGTGCGGGGACACTGCGGAGTCCTCCTGCTTGCGCAGGAAGAACCGATGAGCGGCAGAAGCGAGCTGCCCCCCCTGCCACCAGTGGGCATTTTCGATGTTCGGTTCGCGAGCGATCGGTGGATCGAACAACGCGGCCAGCAGCACGTTGTTCGCCTGACTTGTGTGGCGTATCCGATTACTATCGAGGCCTCTAACCTTCGTGGGGTGGAGCTGAGGGTGAGGGATGCAGTCGGGGCAGGCCTGGTGGACGGCCGACTGCGGGATGGGTCGCTACTCTCGCTTCCTGTCGAGTCAGGAAACCTGATTATCGAGGATGTTGGCGGGATAGCGGCGGAGTTCAAGCTGGATCAGAATTATCCGAATCCGTTCAATCCCACGACGGTTATCAAGTTTAGCGTCCCGACCGATTCACACGTCAGAGTAAGCGTGTTCAACACTGCCGGCCAGCGCGTCACAGTTCTGGTGAACGAGGAATTGAAAGCTGGTGCCCATGCCGTCACTTTCGACGGCACGGGCATGGCCAGCGGTCCATATTTCTGTCAGATGGAAGCCGTGGGTCGCAGCATCGTGAAGAGAATGTTGCTTCTGAAGTAGCCGTCCAACTCCAAAGGAGTCCGAGCATGAAACCATTGTCCATTGTGATGCTACTCCCACTTTTCCTCGCAACCGTCGCCTTCTCTCAGACTGCGGCTGTGGACATCCCGATCACAGTCTCTGATGGCGCTAGTGGCAGCCAAGAACTCAGGTTCGGGCTCGATCCCTCGGCTACCGATGGGATGAATGCCGGTCTGGGCGAAGAGGAGCAGCCTCCGATGCCGCCAACGGGTGCGTTTGCCGCACGCTTCGTTGGAACGGACATTGGTCTCAACCTCGGCCAGGGAGTTGTCAAGGATTATCGGCAAGGCACAGCGAGCACAAACGGATCGCGGGTACACGAACTCCAGTACCAGCCGGGTGCGGGCACAGCGATCACGATCTCCTGGAATCTCCCGGCGGGTGTCACAGGCAGGTTGCAGGATGTCATCACAGGTACCCTGATTGATGTTTCGATGAGCGGGACAGGGTCCTACGTGGTCAACAACCCGAGCATCTACAACAAGCTCTTCATGACTGTGACGTATGCTTTCGCGTCGAGCTCAGTACTCAATGTTACCGTGCTGAACACTCCCGGGTGGTTTGCCATACAGAACATGGGTGAGGTGCATCTGCGCAATTCCGGCGGTGCCGGGGTTGACACGGTCACAACCAACGCGAGTGGCGTGGGTGTGTTTCCGTCGGTTCTCGCCGGGAGCGGCTATCAGTACGGGGTGTACTATGTGCCCACGAATCCCAACAAGGTCCTCGGGAGGGAATTCTGGGGAAGAAATACCGGCCTGACGGTAGGATCGGGACAGACCGTCAACGAGACCTTCCAGAGAAACATGCCACATACATCTTCTCTCACGGTCTACAACAAGGGCACCGGGGCCGATGTGACGGGAGGAGTCGTGGCGCCTGGAACGACACTGCGCCTGAGCCTCGGGATCACGAACCCGTCGACGCCCGGGAGCGGGTCTCAGAACGTCAAGGGGAAACTGATCCTGGACCGAAGCAAGACGACCTCGTACGATTTCAACCAGACGAGCGCGGCATATCAAACCGTAGCGGCCGGGGCGACGAGCCTGTTCGAATTCGAATACACACCCGTCGACACGGGGGGGTACTACCGTGTCCCCGGAGCCATCGCTGAAGTTGGCTCGCCGTGGGGCAGCGGCGAGACCTTGACCGAAGCTGGAGCATGGATCAGCACGCCACTGTTCTCGGTGCGGGGCAGCGCTCCCCCTACGACATACGGGATGATAACCACGCAGGTGATAAGGGACGGTGATGACGCCATCCTGGGGAGTGCAACCGTCGAGCTATTACTGGACGGTCAGGTGATTGATACGTTGCGGCATCTATCGGAATACCCATTCACCGACGAGTACTGGAGGATCGACAGCGTAGACGCGACGAAGGCCTACACTCTCCGTTGTATTCCACCGGCAGAGTACGGCGGTAATGCGGTGTTCAGCTATCGGACGTATCACTACGGCCAATCCCTGCTGATCGGCAATACATTCGAGGTGAAGCCGAGCGACTACACCATGGAATCGTCGCCATGGAACTGGCACGCATACCCTCGTCAGTTCTTTGTCCACTCCTCGACGGCAATGCAGTACGGGATGATTACCACGCAGGTGGCTCTGGACAGTGATCGCAGCCTCCTGGGGAATGCGACCGTCGAGCTCTTACTGGACGGTCAGGTGATTGATACGTTGCGGCATCTCTCGGAATACCCGTTCACCAACGAGTACTGGAGAGTCGACAGTGTCGACGCATCCAAGACCTTCACCCTGCGTTGCAGACCTCCGGCAGCGTATAGCGGCAGGGCGGTGTTCAGCTATCGGACGTATCATTACGGTCAGTCCTTGCTGATCGGCAATACGTTCGAGGTCAAGCCGAGCGACTATTCCATGGAGTCGCCGCCCTGGAACTGGAACGCATACCCCAGACAGTTCTATGTCCACTCTTCGACGGCGATGCAGTATGGAATGATAACGACGCAGTTGCTCCGGGATGGGGATCTGAGCATCCTTGGAGATGCGACCATTGAGCTGCTGTTGGGCGGCCAGGTGATAGATACGTTAAGGCATCTCTCGGAGTATCCATTCACCAACGAATACTGGAGAGTCGACAGTGTCGACGCATCGAAGACCTTCGCCCTGCGATGCTTTCCGCCCGCGGGGTACACCAGTAGCCCTGTGTTCAGTTACGTCTCGTATCATTACGGTGACTCATTGCTGTTGGGCAACACCTTCGATGTCAAGCCGGGCGACTACGTGATGCAACCGTCCCCTTTCAACTGGGAAGCTTTTCCGCGTCAGTTCTTTGTAACGACCTCCCTGAATATCGCCGTGCAGAACACGAGCGGGTGGCCTGCCATTGAGAATCGAGGCGTGGTGCATCTCAGGACATCTGGTGGGGCCGGGGTGGATACGGTTGGGACGAACTCGAGTGGCGTGGCGACCTTCACGGGCTTCCCCGCGGGCACGGGGTACCAGTACGGGGTGTACTATGTTCCCACGAGTTCCGGGAAGATCCTCGGAACGGAATACTGGGGGAGAAAGACTGGCATTTCGGCGGGTGCCGGCCAGGCCGTGAACGAGACCTTTCAGAAGAACACGCCCCACACCTCTGCCCTCCGGGTCTATAACAAGGGTACCGGCGCCGAGGTGACCGGAGGCATCGTGAGCCTGGGGACCACGCTTCGGGTTACCCTGGAAATTACGAACCCTTCGAGCGCCGGGAGTGGATCTCAGAATGTCAAGGGACGAGTGATACTGGATCGGAGCAAGTCGTCGTCCTACGATTTTGACCAGACCAGCGCGACGTATCAGACAATGGCTGCGGGAACGACGAAGTTGTTCGAGTTCGAGTTCACGCCCGTGGACACCGGTGGATATTACCGGATCCCGGGGGCCTATGCCGATATCGGGTCGCCGTGGGGCAGCGGCCAAACCCTAACAGAGGCTGGAGCATGGATCACCTCGCCGCTTTTTTCCGTACGTGGCTCGGGAGTCTCGTCATTGACCGTCATAGTGCAAAACGTCTCGGGCTTGCCTGAAATCGGTGAAACGGGAGAAGTGCAGCTTCGAACCTCAGGAGGCGCGGGTGTGGACACGGCGGGAACGAATGCAATTGGCGTTGCGTCGTTCGTGGGTATTCCCGCAGGCACAGGCTATCAATATGGTGTGTACCACATGCCCACAAGTCCAGGCAGGATTCTCGGGAGAGAGTACTGGGGCGGGAAGACTGGTGTCGCGGTAGGTGCGGGACAAGCCGTGAACGAGACATTTCAGAGGAACATGCCGTACACAACGGCTCTCCGTGTCTATGACAAGAGCACGGGGGTGGATGTGACGGGCGGAGTTGTAACACCCGGAACCACACTGCGACTGAGCCTGGAGATTGTGAACCCGTCGACCTCGGGGAGCGCGTCTCAGAACGTCAAGGGGCGGGTGATCCTGGACCGGAACAAGGCGTCATCCCACGATTTCGACCAGACAAGCGCGGCATCCCAGACGATGGCGTTGGGGACGACGCGGCTGTTCGAGTTTGAGTACACGCCGGTGGATACTGGAGGGTACTACCGTGTGCGTGGGGCGATTGCGGAGGTTGCCCCACCCTGGGGCAGTGGAGCGACCTTGACAGATGAAATGGCATGGTCGCAGGGAACGTCATTTACAGTCAGAGGAAACCTTCCGCTGGCCCCCACCTTGGCTTCGCCGGCCGATGGAGCCACCGGTGTATCGACAAGTCCGCTTCTCTCGTGGAATACATCAGCCGGTGCCACATCGTACAGGATTCAACTGTCGGGAGACCTGGATTTCGATCCCCTTGCCTACGACTCCACCGGCATTCTGACGACGAACCATGTCGCAATGTGGCTCAGTGGTGCATCGATCTACTACTGGAGAGTGAGTGCGTCGAGCAACTGGGGGTCGAGCGGGTTCTCGGCGCCGCGGCAGTTCACGACGTGGACCTCGCCATACAACGGTGTGCCGATCAACATTCCAGGAGTGGTCGAAGCTGAATCGTTCGACGCGGGTGGAGAAGGTATCACCTACCACGACGCGGACCTGCAGAACGACGGGCAGGCTTGCCGGACACTTGAGGGTGTGGATATCGTGCGATGCCAGGATCCGCAGGGCATCGGGTACAATATCACCTCCACCCAGGCCGGGGAATGGTTGCGCTATTCCGTCAAGGTCGCACAGACGGGGACATATGTGGTGGAGGCGCGCGTGGCGCTCGGGGCCTCGACTGAGGGTCAGTTCCATCTGGCAATGAGATCGACCGACATTTCGGGCCCGATCAGAGTTGCCCCGACAGGCGGCTGGCAGGCGTGGACGACCGTGAAAGACACCGTGGTCCTTGCCCAGGGGGCTAACCAGTTGTTCCTCCATCTGGACAACAATGGTGCGAAGCCGCCGGACGTCAACCTCCTCCGGTTTGTTCTTTTGAATCAGGTCCTGGTCACCGTGGGTACTTCGCCGGCGGGGCGACAGTATACAGTGGACGGGATTCTCTACAACGATTCGCATCAATTCTCCTGGACGCCCGGTTCGAGCCACGCCTTATCGACGTTCTCGCCGCAGGCTGACAGTACAGTAGGCATCCAGTACGTCTTCTCGGGATGGAGCGACGGAGGGGCGGAGACACATACGATCCAGCCGACCGCCTCCGGTTCCTACACGGCGGGCTTCGGGACGGAATACTACCTGACAATCGGTGCTGATTTGGGTGGGACGACCACACCGACCAGCAGATGGTACGCCAGCGGGGCTTCCATAACGATCACCGCCGTGCCGCCTGCAGGCTTCAAATTCCTCAAGTGGGACGGCACAGGAGAAGGTGCGTACAACGGGACTGAGAACCCTGCCATTGTAGAGATGCGTGGTCCCGTGTTCCAGCAGGCGCGGTTCGAACCGGCCGTGGGAGTCTCGGATGAATTGACCTCAATACCCGGACAATTCGTCCTCGCCCAGAATTATCCGAATCCGTTCAATCCTGCGACCACGATCCGGTACGGACTCCCGGAGAGGTCGACCGTCCGGCTGGCGATCTTCAGCCAGTTGGGTCAGCTGGTCGAGGTTCTGGTCAACCAGGTGCAGGAGGCCGGGTATCACGAGGTGCGGTTCGATGCTGCCGGATTGCCGAGCGGGCTGTACTTCTATCGAATTCAGACGGGCAATTTCTCGTCTACGAAGAAGTTGCTGTTGATTCGATAAGTATCACCCGTGTGGAACTCCATACGTGAGGTCTTGCAGGAGGGGGCATGAGATGAAGAGGGGGCCAGGGAGTATTGTGTTAGCCTTCGGAGGGCTGCTTCTGGCGGCTCAGGCGAGCGGACAGGTGCTACGCTCAACCATCCCAGACCTGGTCGAGGAGGCGGCAATCATTGTCCGGGGCAGGGTTGAGCGGACAGAGGCACGGTGGATTGCCAATGAGAGGGGCCGGCACATCCACACGACGGCCTACGTGAACGTGGCGGAGGTTGTCAAGGGGAGCGTGACACCCGGGTTACTTTCTTTGACGATTGTGGGTGGCACCGTTGGCGATACGACCGAGTATGTTTCCGATGCCGTTGCGTTCGCGCAAGGTGAGGAGGCCTTGCTGTTCCTGAAGGGCAACCCGCCGTCGGTGATTGGCGGTCACCAGGGCAAGGTCCTAATCGTGGAAGGAAGAGCGTACGTTGGCACCACGCGAGTATTGGCCCGTGACATGCTTGAAAGGATCCGGGTTCAGGTCAAAGATCCTTCGAGGCTGGTCGATCTTGAAACGATCGGTTCGCCATCTCTCAGTCCACATGCGCCTGCGCGGACGATCCGTCCGACGAAAATGCCCTTCAAGTCAGACCGGGACAGCTCGCTCCGCAATGAAGATGCTCCCACTCTCTTGCTCGACACCGGGACGATTTACGATGCGTGGTGGGAGGAGGAAATCGACAGCGATAGTGATGGGTACCGCAGTTCTGCGATCCTGACCTGGGATCCCGACGTCAATAGTGAAACAGGATCCCTTAACGTCTTCGAGGAGATCTACTGGAAGCCGTCCGGAAGCGACACGTGGACCCTGGGCCTAACGATAGATCCCCATGTGATCGATGGCTATTCAGTCGATGACGTCCAGAGGGTTCTGGTGGAATCGGGGAGTCGTGGTCTCTACGATTGGAGGATCATACTCTACCGGGTCGGAGTGTTGGTGGCGGATTTCACTAGCGACCCGTCGAATGACCCCGACCTCAACGATTACCCGATCGAGTCAGTCGAGGAGGACGGCGCGAATCCACCCGAAATTCTCTCGATGACTCCGCTGAAAGCCCCAGCCGGTACGGGCGCGACGGTGACGATTTCCGGGGTTGGCTTCGGCGACGTCCAGGGAAGTGGTCTCGTGGAGTTCTTCTACAGGAATGGCGCACCAAGGATCCAGGCGCCGATTGTATCATGGTCCAGGACGCAGATCGTGTGCCAGGTCCCAACGGACGTCGTGGATGGGTATCTGGCTTCGGCCAGCAGCGGACCGGTCACGATAGCGACGGCCACACAGACGAGCAACGGATACACCTTCCGGGTTTCGTTCGGAAACGGTGGCGTTCGATGGCCGGGTACGAAACCCGCGGTGCTTTTCAGAATTAACGAGAACACGGCGGATTGTGCGGGGGAAGGGGCGGCAGTTCGGGCAGCGGCAGCATCCTGGAATGCTGCTGGGGCTGCCATGACCTTCGTATACGACGGAACGCATACCAGTCAAACCGCGGGAGGGAACGGTGTCAACGAGATTCTTTGGGGGAGCACCGAGGGATCCATAGCAACTTCGTACCTCTTTTTCGTGGGGTCGACGTTTCTGGAGTGTGATATCGTTTTTGACGATGCGGAGTACCTCTGGAGCGCAGCGCAGACGCCGCTTTACAATGCGATGGATGTCCAGACCATAGCCCTTCACGAGCTGGGCCACTGGTTGTGCCTGCGGGACATTTATGGCAACATCGGTGATGGTGTGCACGATGCGGCGAAAATCATGTACGGGTTTGGCTCCAACGGGATGGTGAAGCGGGATCTTCACACAGACGATATTGCAGGAATCCAGTGGATCTATGGCACCGCGGAAACAACGGTGTCTATCCCTGTAGACGGGGGCTGGAATATCGTATCCTGTCCCGTCCAACCGGCAGATATGCGCGTCACAGCGGTCTTTCCGGAAGCGGTCTCGGGGGCGTTTAGCTACAGCAACGGATATATCGCTGCTTCGACGCTGACTCCCGGAATGGGTTACTGGTTGAAGTTTCCTAATGAGAGGGTCTGCAGCGTCAAGGGGGCTTCGGCGGGTCTATGGTCGGTCGGGGTGCCATTGGGCTGGAACCTCATCGGTCCGCTCGAGGCTGAGACTCCGTCTTCACTCATCGTCTCTGAGCCGGATGGCATCATAGCTTCGCCCTTCTTCGGGTACAGCGGTGGCTACACTTCCGCTATAACGCTCCTGCCGGGGAGGGGATACTGGGTGAAGACTTCTGCTGCCGGGATGCTCCGACTTGGACCAGGACTGCCGGAGGCAGAACCGGCAGAATCACCCATCCAGGCTGTCCCTTCGGTCGTTCTTGTCTTCCGTGGCGCAGATGGTCAGGAGAGGAAGCTCTATCTTGGAACGAATGAAGAGGGGTCCCAGAAATCAGAACTACCACCCCCACCGCCGCTCGGGATCATGGATGTCCGTTTTGCTGGGAACGCGGCGGTTGAGCAACTGGGGACGGACAGACATGAAATCTTCCTCAGTTCCGTCGTCGCCCCATTCACCGTAATGGCTAATGGTCTTGGCGACGGGACCCTGAAGCTTCGCGACAGTGACCGGGGAACACTTCTGGAGCTTGAGCTGTGCGATGGCAAGACAGTGAGAATCCAGAACGAGTTTTCCCGGCTTCTGATCTTGGAAGGCGAAGGTTCGCCATCTCTGCCGCAGGCTTTCACGCTCGCTCAGAACTATCCTAACCCCTTCAACCCGAGCACGACTATCCGTTATGGCTTGCCTCGTCGATCACGGGTGACGTTGACGATCTTCAACGCGCTCGGGGAGCAGGTGGCAGTTCTTCGGGAGGGGGAACAGGAGGCAGGGTACCACGACGCAGCGTTTGACGCCTCAGACCTCGCTAGTGGCGTCTACCTGTACAGGTTCCAGGCTGGGGATTTCGTGCAGACGAAGAAACTCGTAGTAGTCCGATAGGGACAATGGGCCCTGCTATAACGTGATCGTGTAGTGCAGGTGGCTGTCACGTCCTAGAACTACCTTACACTTTTAGGTGGGGGCTTGAGGGCTCACAGGATCTGCCCGTTGGCCCTTCTCTTTTCTCGTCTTTCTTTTCCAGCGTCTCAGATTCGGAGTACTAGACTGGTGGCCGACCCCTGGCGTCATCATCTGGCAGGTCAACTGAGGTCGCCGAGTGTTGTAAATCTGGATCGACTAACCGATGCACTTCGCTGCTTCTGTGTGAGAGCCAAAGGTCTCCGAGAGATAGAACTCTCCCTTGAGGATACCGTATGCATTTCCTGTTACTTAACATGCGCCAGATGCAAACTGCGTATTCATATCCAGGAACCTTTCATATTGCGTGGTGTGCTTCGTAGAAAGACCATCCCCGCAGCTCTGGCAGCTTCCCCATCCTTCTCGTCTCGGTCTCCTACAACGAGACATTCTTGAGGAGAAAGACCTAGTCTTGCCGCAGCGACAAGAAGTCCCTTAGGATTGGGTTTGAAACAATCTACATCTGGATCGGTCGCGCAAACAGAGACATCTGCTTCTAATCCCAACCATATCATCTTCTCTCTTACGGGGTAATCCGATACGATGGCGATTCCCTTTCCCTTTGTCTTCAAGTGGGTAAACGCCCGATCAACATATTGGAGTTTGCATTTGGTGAGGTGTTTCAAAGGCTCAACCAATATCCATTTGTTAACTACTTGTCGGACACATTCCTCCTTGACCCCAAGCCTTGTAGCTGTCAGTTCGTATTGAGTTCTTGCGATGTTCCCGCCTCGGAATTTGTGTAGCTCCCTGATTCGACGGAAGTGGAAGAGAATCCTCAATTGACCAATAAGGGTTGGGTGCAACACATAGTACAATACCATATCCTTGACCATCAGCATTCGCATGCGAGGCTGACTATACAGTGTGCCGTCCAGGTCGAAGATGACCCCTTTGATCTGATCCCACCTAATGCTTTGCACCTGAGAGTTCTTCACGAGGATCAACTTCCACTTAAGGGAAGTAGCATCCTGTTCAGGAACCAGTCAAGCGTCGGCCATCGGAAGTACAATAATACTGTGACAAAGACAACGACACCCAGGACAAAACCGACAAAGTACTTCTCTCTGTATAGCTTCTCCGGGTGTTGTGCTGGTGAATTGGGAAGCAGGCCGATTTTAAGATACCAAGCGAAGAGAATCGAGAACATCGGCAGGCTGAGCAGCAATTCGATCCGATACTTTATCATGAATATCCCAAAGAAGAATGCAAACGTCATCGCATAAAACATTATCGAAACCAAAAGGCTGTGTTCTGTGTACACGCCGAATGAGCGGCGGTATAGTGCTGCGGTTGACCGATCAGCAATAAGCCGTAGTTCTGCATGCCGCTTCACCGCCATCAAAAACGCCCCCCCCATCCAGTACGCAATGAGCAAGCTCACCGGGGGTAGCAAATTGGAGGTTACAATAAACCACCCCAGAAGCAGTCGAATTGGATTATTCACTGATTCCGTCAGAACGTCAAGATATGCCCTGTCTTTTGTTCGGATCGGTTTCATATTATATAGGAGGCCCATGACGAGCAGAACTATCGACATCCAGAAGAAGGCTTCAGAGACCAGCCATCCCACTGCTAATCCGACAGCCGCAAGCGTTACGTACTGAAGAACGAGAATCTTGAACTTGATTCTGCCAAGAACTGATGGGCGGTTCTTCTTCATCGGATGAAACCGATCGGCTTCCGCATCAAGCCACTCATTTATCGTGTAGTTTGCGGAGCAAACCAAATTCGCAGAGACGAATCCCAGGATGAGCTGTAGAGCAAACTGAGTAAACGGCGCATCTGTCAGCAACGCGGCAATGACGACACCTGGCAGAATGAACACCTGCTTGAACCAATGCCCCGGCCGGGCAATAGCTACATAGTCTTTAATCATAATTCAGCACTCGGTCCTTTTTAGATGCGCCAAACATGGAATCCCCGAAATTCAAAGGGACTGTAATTCCTTGAAGTCTTCGAGGCACTGGTACTCTAATGCTTTCAGGAACGTAATGATTGATTCTTGCCAAGAGATATAGTGGGGAGGAGGAGAATTTGGGGATCACAGGTGATTTTTGAAGTTCCCAATCCTTCAGGCACAACTTGCATGTCATGGTATATGTGCATTCGTGTGCCGGGCTTCTACCGGCGCTTGTGGCCAATATAGATTTTCTCCTCTTCGTTGAGCCCGAAGAGGTTTCGCTTGCCTCCGAAATTCGCCCAATCGGCAAGCCAGTTGAACACCTCGACCTCAAACCCGACCCGAGCCAGTCTATTGACATAGTCGGCTCCATAGATTCTCACATGATCGTTCTGACCGAAGACTTCCAACCGTCCAGCCATTGTCGTGATTGATGAATCCTCAAAAGTCTCCTTCAGAGTAAGCGATATCGGAACCTGAAGGATTGCCCATCCCCCAGGTTTGAGCGTACGATACAGTTCGGACATCGCCTTTCCGTCATCGACGATATGTTCCAGGACATGATTGCAGATGATGGCATCAAAAGTATTGTCAGGGAACTGAATATCCGTGATGTCCATGCGGGCCATCACGTGAGGTGAAGCGATGTCCGCTGTCAGATAGTCTAACGCCTTGTTGGCCCGCAATTTCGGCACTACTGTCCGCTCCGGGGCAACATGTAGAATTTTCTGGGGTCTTACGAAGGTGTCCGTCCTGCGTGCAAGGTATAGATAGAGGAGTCGTTCTCTGTCAATCGCGTTGCAGACCGGACAAAGCGCCCCGTCGCGGTACCCTCCCCCCACGACCCTCTTCTCGTTTAGGATGGGTGCGTCTATCCCATGTGGCAGGAAGGCACTCAGACGAGATCTGCACAGAGGGCACTTGTACCTCAACCCAAAATGCTCTACCCTCCTGCGAATTCTCGCATACCTAGGCGGGATCGTGTGATAGGCGAGCCATGCCAATGGCGTCTTGGTGGAATCCGTCATCTGTTCATGTCCCTTTCGAGGAGGTCGACCGATCACTCGTTATTGAGGATTTTCAAAACCGTTCAGAAGCGCGGTCAATATAGATAATCGAGTGCAGTCCTGCAAGCATGCTTCTGACCTGCTCCGGTGTGCGCTCCATCCCCAAAACGAGTCAGAGCACGAATGGGAGAGTGGCGAGGCTGATCTAGGGACTTCGAATTTCAGGTAGGACTTTACATCCCTGCTGCAGAGGTCCGCGTACTCCGGAACCACATTCTTGTACTGCACGCTTTATCGCTCGCCCGCAGACATTGCCTCACCATTGTCTTCAACGGCCAAATGAAGTATCTCCAAGAGGGTCTGATGTGTGTACACTCCTGGTCAAGTGTCCAAGATCCTATGACATCCGTGCCGTCTACCGCAGGAGAAACTTCTTTAGCTCCCGTTTGAGCCGTGGCTTGTATAGTCCCCAGTACCCAAGCATCGCGCGGTCTGCACTAATTCTCTCCCCTACGGACAGCGGAACGTGGTGGATGGCACGGACATACTCAAGGAGCCACTTCCAATAGACGAACTGACGCTTGCGCTGCTGGGTCGTATCGAACCACTCGTCGCGAAGCGAGGGGTCAGGGGTTGCCGCGACCGAGGAGCCTGCGTGAGCGCGCCGAAAGAACAACGAGTCGGGCAACTGGTGAAACTGTCCTAGGAGCGCGAGCTCGGCCAGCAAGATCTTGTCGGAACCGACGTAAGAGCCGATTAGGCGCGTCTTCCTGAGGGCGCTCGTCCTGATGATCCCGAGGATCGCGTTGCAGCTTCGGTTGTGAAAGGATGACCTAAAATACTCCGACAGGCGGCCCCCGGGGGTGACGCCGGTCACAGAAAGTGCATCGGCTGGATCCTCAGGCATCGCCTGCCCACGCTCGTCGATCACCTGTGTTCTCGGATAGCAGAGAATCTCAGCCACATGCGCATCGAGCCGCTGAAGACAACGGGCCGCGTACAGTGGTGCAATGAGGTCGTCGTGGGCGTGCCACTTGAAGTACTCACCGCTGGCCTGCTCGAGAAGCCGGTTGTAGTTCCACGCCGCACCCCGGTTCACGTCACTGCGCAGGATCCGGATTCGCCTGTCGCGTGACGCAAATGCCTCGCAGATCTCGAACGTCCTATCCGTGGAGGCGTTGTCGGCGATCACCAGCTCGAAATCGCCGAAGCTCTGTGCAAGTATGGAATCCAGGGAGTCGGCGAGAAACCGCTCACCGTTGAACACCGGGACAGCGAAGGTCAATCGTGGCATCGTCCTCTCACATCGTGCCTCAAGGTAGGAAAGGCACTCATGCCGTTCAAGTAGAACGGCTCAGATGGCATGTGATGATGTGTTGTCGATCATTTCGGGGTCGCCATGCTCCGCAAGATCCACGAATTCAAATCCTGCGAAAAAGACGCGGACACGCGCAATCCTGTATCACGTTTGACACGCACCTGGATATTCCGCATACTCGCGGGTCAGCACCCAGTCTTGTCATTTTGGGCTCACATCGACAGGAAGCCCTCTATTGGTCCGCGCGGCGCAACAGAATGTCGTTGGACTCGACGCCGACCTGGACGATAGGAGCCATATGGATCGACGGCGGTGGGCATACCGGCACTTCTTTGGTATCTGGGACCTCTCAGCGATATGCTGCTGTTCCCCGCTGCTCAGCCGCAACTGATCCGTTACACCGAAGCATGGCCCTGACCTGATCCCTGCTTATCGATCCGTTTTGTAGATTGGATCTTGGAGCGACACACCTTGACGAAGGATGACCAGAGAGCGTTGGGAGGGAGAAAGAACGGTCAGTAACAGGCGTACGAAAGCAGCGACCAGACGAACGTAGGAGTCCGGCATATAAGAGACAGCTGGGGGCGGAAGCCTCCTGCGTCCCGACGGTGGGCGCGGAGATGTACGATTCCTCTCCCGCGATTGGCCTAGAACGTCACCCCGACGGTACCGATGGGAATGAAGGTGCTGTTTCCCTCGTCGATGAAGAGCCAGTTGACCTTAATCTCTCCGTACAGCGTCACCGGGCCAAGCTCCAGATCAAGTCCAGCGCCAGCATTGAGCGTTGGCACCGTCTGAGCCTTCAGGATCTCAAAATCGGGAATCGGGACCCCGTTGAAAAGCAATTTCACTTTCGTTGTCTTCAGATATGTGATTCCACCGCCACCCGTGATATACGGCCTCACGGCGGGAATCGGGAGGACCACCAGCTTGGCGTTTAAGGCCCCCGATATCATTTCGATTTGTCCCCCCTCAACGAATGTCAAGGAGGCACCAGGGAAATACAGCTGAATGGCATCTGCAAACTTCTCCTCGTCCGGAGAAAGGGTGACGTAGTCTCCTGACAACCTGAAGGTCAGGATCCCGAGGTCTACATCAAGATGGAGACCGCCTCCCAAGCCAAGACCGTACACTTCCTCGAGGGCAATCTCGTATGTACCGCTTGGGGCGGGGAGACCGGCGATCTGTCTCAACACCGCATTGATATCGGAGCTTATGATGTTTCCATGAACGCCGAAATCCACGGACGTACCCGATTCCTGAGCCGGCGAGTCCACGGGTACACCCTGCACCTGGGCATATGAGTCCACGGGCACGCCCGGTACCTGGGCAGATGAGTCCGCGGGCACGCCCGGTACCTGGGCAGATGCAGAGAACGCGATAAGAACTGCACAAAACACGATAAAGTATTTCATAGAACCTCCTGGATGGGGATTGACCCCAGATCCTCTGGTGTCTTTGCCTGCCGCGGTGGGATGACGCTTTCACGGGCAATCTACGTCCCCATGAGCTCTCGCGCAAGGGGAGCGCTCGCAAATCGGCCTTTTCGTCCGTTCCGTCCTCCTTTCGCCAGTTATTGGCAGGGCTTCCTGATGTCATTCTCATGGAGTATGTCGCTCTCCGGGGTCCATTGTCCGGGCCAGGGGGGGTGCACGTCGGGGGATGCACATCGGCGTCTTGTCTTTTGGCCGATGAATTGGTATGCTAGATTGCTCACTTCCTTCCCTCCTGAGATATGTGCTTGCGCACTGCGGCCACAATGCTGGCTGTGTTCATGCTCCTTTGGTCGGGTTGCGACAAGGGGCTCGAACCGCTGAACGAACCGTCCGGGTTCAGTGGCGTCATTCGCTTCAAGAATTGGCCGCCACCGGATAGCGCCCTGGAGCTGCGACTTGTCGCCTTTGAGAGATACCCGAGCGACACATCGAGCATCATACGCGCGTTGTTCGCGGGTGAAGCTGTGGTGTATCCTCCGGTTGGCTCAACAGGTTTTCCGAAGTTTGGGGATTCCATCGCCTACGTGTTCTCGAACGATGGAGCCATAATAAAGGTTACGGAGTACGACTACGTCGCTCTGGCCTGGAGGTATGGCACGAATTTCCTGGTCGATTGGCGGCCCGCCGGAGTGTACACGACAACCCCGGATTCGTTTGATCCCGCTCCCGTACGAGTGCTCCTGCACCGCATCACTCCGGATATCGATATCGAAGTGGATTTCTACAACCTCCCACCGAAGCCATGGCAATGAGACGACAGTACTGTACGGCGCTGCTGCTCCTTGTCATCAGCTCGAATCTGCTTGCATCGGGCGGTTCTGTCAGTGGCCGTGTGACGGCCAAGGGGGGAGCTGAAGGAGAACCGCTGGTCGGCGTTGCCGTATTCCTCCAGGGAACCGCTCGCGGTACGACGACGAACGCCAAGGGTCAATTCCGCATCTCCGAACTTTCCCCGGGCACGTATGCGGTCGTCTTTTCGATGGTGGGCTATAAGCGCGAAACCCGCCCGGACGTGCTGGTGGAGGAGGGCAAGGAAACTGTCCTGGACGCCTCCATGACGCAAACTCCCATACAAACCGAGCAGGTCGTGGTCACGGCCAACAAGCGCCAGCAGTCACTCGAGGAAGTGCCCGTCAGCATGTCCATCATGGAAGCGGCGGAGATCGAGCAGCGCAACTCTCTTGTGATCGATGACGCCCTCCGCTATATCCCGGGTGTGAACATGACGGGGACCCAGGTCAACATACGCGGCTCCAGCGGGTACAGCCGGGGTGCCGGAAGTCGCGTGCTGATGCTGGTGGATGGCATTCCGTTCATCACCGGGGATACCGGTGAATTGAATTTCGAGTCGATCCCCGTGGGACAGGTGGACCGCATCGAAGTTGTCAAGGGCGCGAGCTCGGCGTTGTACGGATCCAACGCGCTGGGAGGCGTCATCAATGTCATTACGAAACCGATTTCTGAAGTACCGGAAACCATCATTCGGGCCTACGGGGGCTTCTACAACAAGCCTTCGTTCGATCAGTGGAAGTGGGCGGACAACACTCGCTTTATGAACGGCCAGTCCGTCAGTTACGCCCACAAGGCGGGAGATCTTGGCGTGTCTCTCTTCGCGTCGCGCCAGTTTGACGACGGGTATCGACAGAACGATTTTCGCAGACGGTACAACTTCTACGTGAAAACCACGGAAGATTTCTCGAGCGCGAATTCTCTCACGCTCAATTTCAGCATGCTGTACCAGTACGGCGGGCAATTCCTGTACTGGCGGAACCTCGACTCCGCGCTGATTCCGCCCGTTCTGCAGAAGACCGATAACGTCAAGTCCATGCGGTACTACGCGAGCGGGCTGTACAACGACGCGCTCGCGGACAACCTCCTGTTCACCGCAAAAGCCCTCTATTATCACAACGACTGGGGATACGAGACAATCAATGCGATCGGCAGGACCGAGTCGATTTCCGATGATATCCGCGTCGAAGCTCTCTCGACGCTCTTTCTTGATCGGGTCCATACGCTGACCGCCGGGTTGAACGGCAATCTCGACATTGTCCATGCGGACCTGTTCGGCCAGAAGACCGTCGGTGGGCTCGCGGCATACGGCCAGGACGAGATGAAGGTTGCTGAGGATCTCACCCTGACTCTCGGGGCACGCTTCGACTATGTATCTGCCGGCCTCACGGAAGCAAGCAGCCAGCTCAATCCCAAAGCCGCTGTTCTATACAACCCCGTTCCAGGGACGACATTGCGGGCTTCATTTGGCAGGGGGTTTCGGGTCCCCTCCGTCGCGGAGGCTTTTATTTCAGCAGGAGTCAGTAATCTGACTGTGATCCCGAACACTGACCTGAATCCCGAAAATAGCTACTCGTATGAAGTGGGCGTTTTGCAGATGCTGGGCGATTTCGGGTCGTTCGATTTTGCAGCATTCCGATCGGACTACGACAATCTGGTTGAGGCTGGCTTGATCGTCTCCGGTCAGGACGTGTATATTCAATGGAGAAACGTCACCAAAGCTCGCGTTCAGGGGATTGAAACGTCGTTCAAGCTCGGTTTGTTCGATGGGGATCTCCTGTACAGCCTCGGGTACACGTACGTGTATCCGGAAGACATTACCCATGACGACCTCTTGAAGTATCGTCCCCGCCACGTCTTCTACACGACTGCCCGCGGGCAGCTTGGCTGGCTGAGCGCATCAGTCGATTTTCGGTTCATCAGCCGTGTCGACAGGGTGGATGATGAGCTGGTGGAGGTCGGCATCGTTCCGGACGGCGATGAACGCGTGGACATCTTTGTGACGGATTTTAGAATCGGCGCAGATCTATCGTTTTTTGGCGTGCCGCTGAACGCGACCCTGAGCCTTAACAACGCGTTCCAGTACAATTACGTTGAGCTGATCGGCAACATGATGCCGCCTCGTACCTATGTCCTCGTTATCGAGGCAAAGCTGTGACTTGATCCCCACGAATCGTTTACCTCGCAGGGGAATGGACAATTGTTCAACGAAGACATTTCACGGAGGGAGTATGCAAACCTTCATACGATGTGCGGTGCTTGTGTGTGTGATCGCACTCCCAGGCAGCCGGGCGGCCGCCCAGAGTATCACGATCACTGAACAAGATGTGCGTCAGCAGTTTGAGGTGGGAAAGTCCTTCACCAACGTGGAGGACACTCTCACAGAATTCGTCAACATAGGATTGACTGGTGCGACGTCCTGGGATTTCAGCGGACTGTACTCGCACACCTCCGTAACACTCACGAGTGTGACGCCATCATCCACTCCATACATCAGCTCGTTCCCCAATGCGACGTTCGCGCTGGAGACGGAGGTGGGTTTCGAGGGGGTCCCGGTCACCATCACTGCATACGCCTATCTCGTATTGGACACAAACGTAATGACTCAGGGAATTATGGGCGGCACATCCACGATTTTTGGCGAGGTGGGTTACACCTTAACAAACACGCCATTCGATGTGACGTACGCACTGCCCTCAACATACGGAACGACATGGAACTCGGTGTATCTGGAATCAACTGTTATCACCCTCGGCGCCAACCCGATCTCGACAACCAACCAGAGTCATAACGCCAAGTGCGTGGTTGATGCATATGGTCCGATGACCTTGCCCGGAGGGTTGGTGGAGGAGGCACTTCGGATCCGCATAGCCGACAGTACGTCAGACGGTGATGCAGTGACGTACATCTTCCTGTCGAAAAACGGAGCGTTGGTCCGAGTCAAAGCAGCGGGCCCTCTCCTGCCGGACACCGGCACCATCCCTGTTGCCTCGGTGATGTGGAACGGTCCCTTGCCGACGGGTGTCGAGGCTGCCACTGCCACTCCGACAGAGTATGTCCTCCGGCAAAACTTCCCGAACCCGTTCAATCCGGCAACGACGATCCGGTTTGCCGTGCCGCAGCGTGCGCACGTGACGCTCGCTGTATTCAACATGCTCGGCCAGCAGGTTGCCACTCTCGTCCAGGGAGAGCAGGAGGCTGGATACCACGAGGTCCAGTTCGACGCCTCAGGGCTTGCGAGCGGGATGTATCTCTGCAGGTTACAGGTCCGCCCTCTGGATTCCGCCATCGGGCGAGACTCCAGGAGCGGAGCAGGGGAATCCGTTCTGACAATCAAGCTCCAATTAGTGAAATAGCAGCACTCAGCGTGCGGTGGATTTTGTCACAAGGCCCGGGCAGCGATGTCCGGGCCTTGCCTTTATAGAGGCGCACGTTCGTCTGAACCACCGACGCAGGTCAGGGCGTAAGGCCCGCGGTGACCAGAGCGGGTTCTACGCACAAACCAGCGAACGAACGCAGTTTTATAGCATATTTGACAAACTCCTCTGCTTTCCGTATACTTCCCGACCTAGTCTCTGTTCCCAGGATACCCTCAGCAAAGCGTGGAGGCCTCGATGATCATCACTCCGTCGTCTCTACCGGACCATGTCCGCCGCTGGTCCTCGCGCTCGTCTGCCTGATAGCTCTTCTCCTCGTGGGCGTCAACTCACGCACGAGCCCAGTCCTATCACTACGAACCCATTCCGGGTCGCACCGTGGGTATCTGGGTCGACAGCTGGGCCTCCGGCCAGCTTGGCCGTCTTCAAACATCACTATGGATTCAGCGCGGCACTCGTGACGCCGTACGCCTACGATTACGACTCGGCTCGTGCGGCTGGATTTCCGCCTTCGTCGCTCATGATGGATGTCGTTGCCAACCACTACCAGTCCGTCGTCCAGCAGTATGAGGCGGGCTGGTACTACATCGACGAACCGGTCGAGCACGACTGCTGGGGGCATGCCACCGGTGGGAATCTCTTCACGGCCACGGAGCTTGCCTCGCGACGCGACTTCATCAGACAGTACCGTCCCGGAGCTCAGTTTGTGATCTCGGGCTACAAGCGGTGCAGCCACCTCCGCGGCGCCGGCCCCGCGTGCGACATCATTATGTACGCGTCGTACCAGAACTGGCGCAAGCTGACCTTTTCACTGTGCAGCCCGAACATGGGATGGGGTGACAAGACGGGAGGCGGGGTGGACGACGTCCGGCGGAGACCAGCGCCCGAGCTGGACCGACATGCGGAGTATCTTCGGCGCGAAGTTTTCGATGACGTGGGTGCACGGCGGAGGAGACGAGTACGACATCCTCCTCGGGCACGCCAGAAACCTCGGCCTTACCGGAGTCTGGGTCTATCACGAGGGGCCGATCCCGGGGGACAAGATGGAGCAGTTCCTCGCTGCGGCCGTGAAACACGGTTGGCTCCAGCGCGTCGAAGGCCCGGGCAAGCGTGTGGCATACGCATCGCAAGAGCTGACACTGGTGGACCGCCGGAATGTGGTGGTGTCATGGAATACGACCTGGGAGATCGATCTCAAGCGGTTCCAGCTGGAACGGCGAAGTGAATACGGCGGGGAATATGCAGTCGTGGAGGGGAAAGCGTCCCTCGCGAATGGAACCACTATGACCCCGCATCACTATGAATTGACCGACAACTCGGTCCCGACCGGCGGATGGTGGTACCGCGTTGTTGGCATCAGCTCGGACGGGACTCGATTCCCGTCGGATCCTTCGTTCATTCGGGTTCCAATCACCGTTGTAATTGGTGCGCAGGATTCCCCGATACCTATCGTGGAGAACTTCCCGAATCCGTTCAATCCGACGACGGAGATCAGGTTCTCACATTCCCGGCCACGGGCGGTGGCGAGGCGAGAACGGAAGTCGACGTGAATGGATGGGTGACTCTGAAGGTGTATGATATCCTGGGTCGGGAAGTGGCGTCGCTTGTGGACGAGAAGAAGGAACCGGGGACGTACAACGTCACATTCAACGCCGCCCGGCCTGGCCAGCGGGGTCTACGTGTACAGGCTGACTGCGGGAGGGACGACGGTGACCCGGAGGATGCTGCTCACAAAGTAGGGAGGCTGCCACGGCGGTATACGGGAAGGCCCCGTCTGTCCGCTTGTGCCCGGGCGGTAGGGCAATTCCGGACCTGCCCCGGGGCGGGGTCACACCAAAGGCCGTCTGCCCGGGCGGCCTGGTGGCCGCGTTGAGGGGAGGTCTCGGCGCCCTACCGGCCTGATTTCCGTGCGAGCCACGCCTCGGCGATCTGCACCGCGTTCGTGGCCGCTCCCTTGCGGAGGTTGTCCGACACGATCCAGAGACTGAGGCCGTTCTCCACCGTCGGGTCGCGCCTGATTCTGCCCACGTAGACCGCGTCGGTGTCGTGCGAGTCGATGGGCATCGGATACTCCCGCGCCCTGGGATTGTCGCGGACCACCACGCCGGGCGCTCCCGCAAGCAACGACTTCACCTCATCCAGATCGAACGGCCGATCGAATTCCACAGTCACCGCCTCGCTGTGCCCTCCGACTACGGGCACCCGCACGCACGTCGCATTCACCCTGATGGTCGGGTCTCCCATGATCTTCCGGGTCTCGTCCATCATCTTGTGCTCTTCCTTCGTGTAGCCGTCGTCGGAGAACTCGTCGATATGCGGCAGGCAGTTGAACGCGATCCTGTGCGGGAACTTCTTCTCCGCTGACCCGCTGCCGCTCAGTTCGTCCATCAGCTGCTGATAGCCGCGCTGCCCCGCTCCCGTAACCGACTGGTAGGTCGCGACGACCACCCGCGTGATACGGTACCGGTCGTGCAACGGCTTCAACGCGACGACCATCTGAATCGTGGAGCAGTTCGGGTTGGCGATGATGCCCCGGTGCCGGTCGATGTCGGCCGGATTCACCTCCGGGACGACCAGGGGGATATCCGGGTCCATCCTGAATGCGCTGCTGTTGTCGATAACCAGCGTGCCAGCCGCGGCGGCCACCGGAGCGAAACGCCTGCTCACGCTCGCCCCGGCCGAAAAGAGCGCGACCGGAGCGCCGGAGCGCTGGAGTACCTCGTCCGTCAACTCGGCGACTTTCACGGATGTGCCTCTGAACGCGACCTCCGTCCCGGCGGAACGGGACGACGCGAGCGGGATCAGCCGCCTCACCGGAAACCGGCGCTCTTCGAGGACCTGTATCATCTTTCGCCCGACCATGCCGGTCGCTCCGGCGACAATCACATCAACTTCCTGCGCCATCCCTCTCACCTTGCTCCTTCCTGCTTCTGCCTGTACTTCTCTTGCCTGTCACAGGCCGTGGTCCCGAAGAAATCCCTTTACATGCGCCGCAACCTGATCGTACTCGATCAGGAATGCGTCATGCCCGTGCGGGGATGAAATCTCCCGGTATGTCGATTGCGGAATCATCCCCGCGATCGTCTTCTGTTCGTGCACAGGGTACAGCACGTCGGAGGTGATCCCGATGCACAGTGCGGGCATCGACAGACCGCCCAGCACCCCCCGCGCATCTCCGCGGCCGGACGCGACGTCATGAAGATCCATGGCCCGGGTGATCGCGATGTATGTATTTGCATCGAACCGGTTCACGAGCTTGTCGCCCTGATAGCGCAGATAACTCTCCACCTGGTAGAGGTTCCTGAAATCAAACCTTGCATCGCCAGGCCTGGTGGACACTTCCCATGCTGCCTTGCCGCTGGAGGTTGGTCCCGTCGCCGCGCGTGGGGAGAGCGAGCCTTCCGGCGTGCCAACAGGGGCTGGCTTTGCGCTGCTGCGTGAGGGTCGCGGCTGTGCCGCCCCAGCACCTCCTGCCTCTGGACCGCTCTCTGCAGATACCTGGCGTTCCCGCCCGAATCGAGCAAGGAACGATAGGTCGCTCCTGTACGACATCATGGCCACCTGCCGCGCAAGCGAGAGGCCTGCCCGGGGCTGTGCGGACCGGTCATACCGTCCGCCCCGCCAGGCAGGGTCGTTCATGATGGCCTGGCGCGCGATGTCGTTCAGGCCGATGCACCACGGAGAGTGCTGCGCCGCGGTCGCGATCGGGATGATCGACCGGACATGCTCCGGATACATCACGCCCCATTCCAGCACCTGCATCCCGCCGAGGGATCCCCCGATCACCGTCCGGAGCGACTTCACTCCCAGGTGATCAAGGAGGGCCTTCTGCAGCCGGACCATGTCCCTGACCGTCATCTGCGGGAAGTCCGGTCCGTACGGATTCCCCGTGGTCGGATCGAGCGACGTTGGGCCCGTCGTTCCGTAGCAGCTTCCAAGGAAGTTCGAGCACAGGACGAAGTACCGTGACGTATCCAGGCCGCGGCCAGGACCGATCAGCGGCTCCCACCACCCGGCAGTTCGCGGATCGGCCGACGCGAACCCGCCCGCATGGGCGTTGCCGGTCAGCGCATGGCAGACCAGGACGGCGTTGTCGCCGCCGGCGTTCAGGCTGCCGTACGCCTCGTACGCTACGGTCACCGGCGCGAGCGTCCGCCCGCTGTCAAGCACGAACGGACGCTCCGGTGGGAACAACGTCACCGATTCCGTGGATGTGTAACTTCCCTCGTTCATTTGTCCTGGCCCGATTGGACTGCTCTGACCTGGTGGCACTGCTCTGTGCTGACCCGACGGCACTACTTCGATGACGCCTTCAGTGCCTGATCCAGATCGGCCTTGATATCGTCGATGTGTTCGATGCCCACCGACACGCGGATCATTTCCGGCACGACGCCGGACTGACGCTGTTCTTCTGCCGTCAGCTGCTGGTGCGTCGTGGAGGCCGGGTGAATCACGAGCGTCTTGGCATCTCCCACGTTCGCCAGGAGGCTGGCAAGCTTCACATTATTGATGAATGACCGCCCCGCGTCGATGCCGCCCTTGATGCCGAACACGATGATCGACCCGAACATCCCGGGGCGGAGGTACTTCTTCGCATTCGCATGGTACGGGTGGTCGGGAAGTCCCGGATAGGAGACCCATGCCACCGAGGGGTGCTTCGCCAGCCATTGCGCGACCGCGAACGCATTCTGGTTGTGGCGCTCGACCCTGAGCGAGAGCGTTTCGAGGCCCTGGAGGAACAGAAACGAATTGAACGGGCTGACGCACGGGCCGAGATCCCGCAGTCCTTCCACGCGTGCGCGGATAATGAATGCGATGTTCCCGAACTGGCCCGGCGTCCCGAACACGTCCCAGAACTTGAGGCCGTGATATCCCGGGCTGGGCTCGGTGAACACCGGGAATTTCCCGTTCCCCCAGTTGAACGTGCCCGCGTCCACGATCACGCCGCCGATCGATGTGCCGTGCCCGCCGATCCACTTCGTGGCCGAATGCACGACGATGTCCGCGCCGTGCTCGATGGGGCGGCAGAGGTACCCTCCCGCGCCGAACGTGTTGTCGATGACCAGCGGGAGGCCGTGCTTGTGTGCGACGTCCGCGATGGCCTTGATGTCGGGCACGTTCAGCCGCGGGTTGCCGATGGTTTCGATATAGATGGCGCGCGTCTTCTCGTCGATCGCGCGCTCGAACCCGGCGGGATCATCGCCGGCCACGAACTTCACGTTGATCCCGAGCCGCGGGAAGGTGACCTTGAACTGGTTGTACGTCCCTCCGTAGAGGTTGCTCGTCGACACGATGTTCTCGCCGGCCGTCACAATGGTGGTCAATGCGATCAACTGGGCGGCCTGCCCCGAGGATGTCGCCAGGGCCGCCACGCCCCCTTCCAGGGCCGCCACGCGCGCCTCGAACACGGCGGTCGTGGGGTTCATGATCCGGGTGTAGATGTTCCCGAACTGCTCCAGCCCGAAGAGCGCCGCCGCATGTCCGGCGTCGTCGAAGAGATACGAGGTGGTCTGGTAGATGGGAACCGCCCGCGATTTCGTGGTCGGATCCACGGTCTGCCCTGCGTGCAACTGTAACGTTTCGAACCGGTGTGTCGGCACTCCTGTCGCCTCAGCCATGTGGCATCCTCCTGGTTTGTAATGCTGTTAGAAATGAAAAAGCCTCTTCGGGAAAGATGTCCCAAAGAGGCTCGACGAGCCGGCCCTCCCTGGTTTCATCTTCACACGCTTGCACCTTGCGTGACAGAAGTTAGCACCTGTCAGGATTGCTCCCCGGTTGCTGTGGCTTCGCAGGGTCTGTCCCTCAGCCACTCTGGATGAAATCAAGTCTACTTTCGAATATAGTAGTTCGGGGCCTACTTGCAAGCGGCGGCGAAGAAAATCGAGGGGGATCTCAATGGTACGACGACGATCAGCAGTGGTGCGGGGTCACGGGGCTGCAGGGGAGGAGGAATCAGAGGCAGAAACCGTGGAATCGGGGAATCGGGCCGGGCAATCAGAAACGATGATATATCAGAAGGAGACGGCGACCGAGAGGTGGTATTCGAAGCGCTTGCTGTTCTTCACGGGGATCTGATCCAGCGGGGTGCCGTCGGAAATGGCCTGGTACACGTCCCGCGCCTCACGCAGGTCCTGGTACGAGGGGTTCAGCTTGTAGCCGACATCGAATCGGAACGTCCCGATCGGAAGGCGGTACAGGAGTCCCACGCCCGTCCCGAAGAAGAATTTCTCCTCGTCCGGAAACCCGAGATCCAGCTTGTACACAGGTTCGGAGTTCCACACCTTGCCGCCGTCGAAATACACGGCGATTCCGGCGGACGAGCCAAGGCCCGGGAACGGCAGGCGCGTCTCGAAGCTGAACGACATGCGGGAAAGTCCCCCGACCGGAATGTATCCTACGACTTCCACAGTCGTGTCGGGCTCGAGCGACGTGACCCGGACATCCGGGAACTTGGGACCGAGGAGGCGCGTGCCCCAACCGCGCACGTCCTCCGAGCCGCCGGCGGTGAAGATCACATCCCTCAACTGCAGGAACTTCACGGTCGCGTCCTCGTCTCCCGAAGGGAGCCCCTTGCCGAACGGGTGGACCATTCCGATCACACCGCGCGCCGCAAGCCCGATGTCGTCTGTGATCGGGACAAAGGCGGAGAGGGGGAGGTTCATCGACATATACTCGACGCTGTTCCAGGCCGGGATGACGGTGATCTCGGCATTCGGGCGAACGATGATGCCGCTCCGGGGGACGGTGAAATCATCCAGGACGCCGTAGGACAACTGGAGGCCGACGCTGCTGCGGAGGACCCGGTCACCTTTCGCGATCGTGTTCAGGAGTGTCAGGATGTCGATCGCGCCGGAGGTGTAGTCGCCGAACCGCGCCTCTTCGATCCGTCTGTCGCTGTACGCATACAGAAGCGCAAGGGAGCGGACGGGGTCGACCTTGTAGATCAGCGTTCCTCCGATGCCGAGTGCGTAGGATTGGTCCCTGTAGTCGTCCCTGTATTCCACAAAGGGTGAGGCGATCGCTGAAAGGCGTCTGTGAAAGACGTACTGCTGCGTGAGTGAGACAGCCCCTCGATACAGGATCTCCGGACGCTCATCCAGCGCCCAGACGCCTGTTTGCGCGAGGCCGGAAATGGAGAGCATCCTCGCGCCTCCGGTGAAGTTCCGGTGGAGCCATTCGGCCTGAAGTGTCAGGCCGCCGCGGGAGTCGTATCCACCCTCGCCGCCCACCTGGCGCAGCGGGCCTTCCGTGACCTCCACCCCGACAGGAATGGTTCCGTCCGCGGCCACTGAATCCCTCGCGCTCACCAGGGCATGGCGGAAGATCCCGAGGCCGAGGATTTCCCTCCGGCCTTCCGCCATTTCGGCGAGAGAGTAGGGCTCGCCCGGTGAGAACGGGAGCTCGCGGGTCACGATGTTGTCGCTGACGCTTGTTGCGCCCTTGACCGTGATCTCCCCGAACCTTGCTTTCGATCCCGTCTCGACCTGGAACGTGAGGTCCGCCAGATGGCGGGCGGAGTCGATCGCGACCGCCGGCCGGATGACGGGCCTGGGGTATCCGCTGTTCATCAGACGTATGCGTTGCTGATCCATCGCCGCCGGCAGCTCGTACAGGTTGAGACGTTCGCCTTCCTTTGGAAGGGCGGAGTCGGACGACTTCACCCATGATTCGAGGAATTGGTCGATCGACTCGATGCGAGGAGCGTCCGCCGGGCTTGCCACGGTCACCCGCCGGAGGATCAGCGGAGGTCCCTCTGCAATGATGAACTCCACATCGACCACGTCGTCAGCAGCGTTGCGGGCGACACTGTAGTCGATGGCAGGCTCGAGGAAGCCGGCCGTCTGGTAGAAGCGCCGGAGCCGCACGACGTCGCGCTGGAGCTCGACAGGATCAAAGGGGTGATCTCCCACGGGTTCAACAAACGGAAGGAAATCAAATGTGTTGCGGAGTCCGACATTCTTTCCGCGCTGCGTCAGGGCGATGCGGGAGAGGAGATCGGTCTCACGAAAGCTCCGCGTCCCCGTGAACCGAAACGAGATCGACTGGACCTGCGTCGTTCCGGTGACGCGCACGGGGGCGACCTGGGCGTCCGCGCCCGCTCCGGCGCCGAAAAGCGCGAGGCAGAGGAGTGCGGGCGCCCGGCGCAGGAGCCGATGGAGCGCGAGCGGTATGGATGCGCCGGTCAGTACGCATAACGGGATTTCAGCAGGAGCATGAGGCGGGTGCTTCCGCCCTTTGCGTTCCAGAAGAGCCAGGGAAACGACTGATACTCCACTTCGAATTCGGTGCCGGTATCGTAATAGCTGTCCTGGCCCGTCTGCTGCAGCAGGATCGGGTACCGCACGCCCACATAGGTCTTCGGGCTTACGTAATTCCCCGCCACGATGGTAATGCCGCGGGCGCCGTCCTGCCGGATCTGGAAGATGTCCAGGGGGATCTTGTCTTCGGCCAGACCGCCAATCGCTCCCACCACCTGCTCGAGTGCGGCCGACGTGGCGAGATTGCCCTGCGACGACGTCGATGCGAACGCGCCCGATGTCGCCGTGCCTGTGGTGAGATACGAGAGGATGTCGGCCTGCTCCATCGGCGGATCCGACGAGAGGGTGAACTGGAACCGCTCGAGCCTTCGTTCGACCTGCATCCGGATTGTCGCTTCCGACATTCCCGATCCCGACCGTGCCGGGACCTTGTACTCCGAATCGACGTTCATGTTGAACTGTTCGGGCGGTCCTTCAAACCGGATTTCACCGCTCTTGATCTCGAACTGCCGGCCGAACTGGCTGACGTAGCTTCTGCCCGCCACAGGCTTGAGGACTCCCACGAGGCTTAACGGCTCGCCGGGCATGCTCCGCACCTTCAGATCTCCCTCGATCTCCACGGAGAGTGAGGGGTTGGCCTTCTTCCGGATCCAGGACCTGCGGGGGAAATGCAGGGCAACGTCGAGCGACACGCGCATGGTGTCGCCCGCGCCCGACTTGCCCGGGGCCTGCCTGCGATAGCCGAAGCGCTCGCGCAGGATCGCATAGTCGGCATCCGTCAGCTGGACGCTCTCCACCTGCCCTTCGCTGACGGTTTCGGGGACGACGAAATTTGCCTCGTCGATTGTGATGTCGCCGGTGATGACGGGCAGTGTCAGCGTCCCCGCGACCGTCACGGAACCATCCGCAACAGCCCGCATCGTCTGCGTATTGATGCCCACGAATTTCTTCGGCTTGAGTACCAGGTCGAACGCAGGGTTCTCAAGGGATGCCAGCGAGACTGTTCCCGAGGCCGACACGCCTCCCGCTCCGGTCTGAGCGGAGAGGCTTTCGATCACGAGATTCGGGCCCTCCAGCGACGCCTCCAGATGAATATTCGAGTATTCGACCCCGATGGACGTGACGCGAACGAATGCCGTGTCGATTCCGAGACGACCTGTGCCGGAGAATCCGACGGCCTGACCCCGGAGGGCGAGATCGGCGGTCAGAAGTCCGTGAGGCTCCGAAATCGCCTGCGAATTGAAGAATGGCTCCAGGAATTTGAGGTCGAACCCGTCCGTCTGCAGGAGGAATTCACTCCTCCGGTCGATGGTGCTGTCGGCTGGACCCTTCGTCGTGGAGGCTCCGGAAACGAACGGCAGGGAGGCGGGCAGAGAGACGACCGCCTTGAGCTGCGACTGATCCGGTTGCTTCACGATGCTGGTGACTTTCATGAGCCCGGCGGTCCACTCCGCATCAGACTCGACCGTTCCAACCGGCTTGCCGTTCGACGTGATATGGGCGTCGAGTCTGCCTGTCGCCCTGGCATGGTCAGCCGGTCCCGTCACGACTGCGTTGAATGACAGCTCTCCGCCAAGATTGGGCCGGCCCAGGAACCGTGCGAGGCGGTCGAACGCAAGCGAGTCGATCTGGAGGTGGAAGTCCTGCTGGCCTTCGGGATCGAGTGTTCCGCGAGCCCTCATCCTCCGGCCCCCTGACGAGAGCGAGAGATCGTCGATTTTCAGACCCTTCCCCACCTCAATGCGGGCTGGATGTTCGAGGAGCCAGAGGCGATACCCCATATTGAGCACAAGGGAATCGAGCGTGATGGCGTACCGATCGCCCAGCTGTTCTCCGGTTCCGGCGAAGGCGAGTTGTTCGCCGCTCTCGAGAGCAAGGGAGGATCGAAACGAGGACACGGAGTCGTCGGTCTTCACGATAGCGGCGACGCTGTCGAACACAAGTTCCCCGATCGCCAGGTCGCTGGCCATTGCTTCGACGCTCATCGCCGCGATGTGCGGGCCGGCTCCCAGCCGCGCACCGCCCTGCACCTTGAGCGCCGGGATCAGGACGTCCTCCATCCCCAGGTTGGCAATATCCGTCGAGAAGTCCAGCTTTCCGTTTCTGCCCGTGCCGGTCAGCGACGCCGAGATCCGTGCGGTACCTGTGCTGGAAAATCCCAGGCCGGTCACTCTCCGCAGGCGGTGGAGCGACGCGAGCGAAGCGTTCAATCTGAAGTCCGATTCCGTCCCGCCGGTCGTATCAAGCAGCGCGATCGTACCGGCGCCCCGTACCATGCCGGCATTCGAGCGCACGAGCAGACTATCCACCTCGATTATGCGGCCGGCGACCGCGAGTACGGCCACCAGTGAATCGAGCCGGAGCGAGTCGAGACTGCCGCTGGCGTACAGGCGTCCGTCAATCCGTGTGGCCCCGGGTGCGCCCCAGATTCCCTTCGCGGCGAAACTTACGTGTGCGTTTGAACTCCGCGAGCGAGCTGTCGCGAGTGAGGCGGCTCAGGTCATGCAGGTCCAGGTTGACGTCCGCGTCGAACGAAAGCTGATCGTCGCGAAGCGATCCCGAACCTGCGAGGTTGACCAACCCGGCGCGAAGAGCGGCGTACCCCCGCAGGGAGGCATCGCCGTTCATGACGTCCGCGATCACCCTCGCTTCGCTCACCGGCTCGCGATTGATGCGGGAGGGGAGGAGGTCCAGCGCGACCGAACCGCTTGCTGCCCTCCCAGGATCTGCCCTGGAGTTCTCCGGAGAGGGTCCCGGAAATGTCGGTATCAAGGCTGTCGATCCCCGCCAGGGCGCCGATGTCAAGGTGCTCGAACCTGCCGTTGGTGAGCCTTGCGTTCGGGAAGTCCTGGAACAGTTCCACGTTTCCCGAGAAGAGCGCGCCGCCGGCGGGAGTCCGGAGATCCAGCTCCACGGCGGCGACCTGCCCGGTGAGCTCCCCGACTACCGCCATGCTGTTGAGGTCCTGTCTGTAGATGCGTGAATGGCCGAGGTCGACCTGGACTGTTCCGACAAGTCCCGTTCCGGCCAGCGAGGCGGCACGGGACATTCCGGACGCCATGTCTGGCTCCGGTTCCCTGACAAGATGGAGCCGTGCTGATCCGTTCAAGTCCGTGGCCCCATCGTCGTCGAGCAGGAGTCC
This sequence comes from uncultured Ignavibacteria bacterium, assembly GCA_963701735.1. GTDB lineage: Bacteria > Bacteroidota > Ignavibacteria > UBA10030 > UBA6906 > CAWABB01. The sequence goes on from CAVPBI010000019.1 coordinate 322,470, forward strand.
GCCCACATCCAGCCCCTGGAAGGTGGCGTCCTGCACCGTCACGGACGGTCGCTGTGCGAACGGCTCCGCCGAAGCGCGAATGTTGATGTCGCCGTCGCTTGTCCTTCCTTCCATGACCGTCGTGACAAGGCCGTTCTCAAGCCGCGCATCGATATTCGCCCGGGCGATTCGGGTTGTTCCCACGCGCGATGAATCGAGCCGGAAGGAGAAGCTACCGCTTGCGTGCTCGAGGTCGGGTCCGCGCACCTCGCCGGAAGCCGTGCCGGTCAGGGACATCGCTCCCTGCGTTCCGAGCAGGGCTGAAAGGTCCAGGCGTGAGAATTCGAGTGCGCGAAGGACGAGCTCGATCGCAGAACCGACCCGTGCCTGCGCGTCCAGCCGCATGGATCCGTCAAGCGTGGTCAGCAACGCCCTTGCTTCCGCGGCGGAATCACCCGATGTCGCCTCCACCAGGAGCGATTCAACGTCCGGATTGCCGTCCCATTTGATGCGGGCGTTTGCCCGGCACGTCCCCACAAGAGGATTGAAGCCGGTCCCGCTTGCGCGGATGGTGCCGTTCAGTCCGGCTAGTTTGTCCAGGATGTCGTCCGATTCCGGAGTCCCCCGGGCGAGGGGGATCTGTGCCGTGGTGGTGAGGTCATACACGGGCGGGTCGGCGAACGCGTTCAACCGTCCGCCCAGCGTGAAGAGCAGGGCATCCAGGCTCCCCTTGCCGTGCAGATCAGCCCCGCCCTGCTGCAGCGACGCATCCACGGATGCCCGGAGAACGCGAGATCCCACGAGGCCCCGGGCATCCAGTTCCGCTGTCAGCCTGCCGTTGAATGTGGACGGATCCGTGCCGTGCCCGGCCAGATGTGCGAGCACGTCGATGTGCTGATTCGTGTCGGGCCTGCCGGTGAACGCGGCGATGCTCACGCCGGCGGTCTTCACCTCCGCCCGTATGCCTGGTTCCTGCGCATTCTGTGCCTCGGCCGATCCGGTAGCCTCGAATGTCCCGCCGCCCGCGAACAGTCCGGAGACTGCGGCGATGGCGTGGCGCGAATCGCGCGCGAGCGTTACGTGCACCGAGGCCTCGCCTTCGGGACCGAGAGCATTGACGAAGGGGTGGAGATCGTTGTATGCGATCGGGTTGGCGTCGAGACGGAAGGAGGAGGGATGCGCCGTGAAAAGCGTGTCGAACGGCAGGGCGATGGTCCCGCTACCCTGGATGTTGCTCCGCGGAGAGCGAGCCTGCAGGGATCTCACGGTGATCAGATCGTCCGCCATCTCGCCGGAGAGGTCAATGTGCGTGTTCTCCAGTGCGTCCGGTCGCGACCGGTACACCGCCGACAGCGTATCCAGGACCAGCGAGATCGTCCTGCCGATCGAAACATTCCGTGCATCGATCAGGACGTTTGAGATGTCGGCTGTCGTTGCGGTGGAGTCCCCTCCCGCATGCAGAAAGAATGCGCCGAGCGACACGTATACGGATCCTCCGAAGACCCTCAGCCCTTCCGAGGTATCCGGCTCTGCATCCGGTGTGGAGCTGAACGGGCGCAGGAATTCCAGGTCACCTTCCGGGGTGGTACCCGTGATGACCGCGGGCCGGATGAGGCGGATCGTCTTGAATCGGAGCTCGCCGCGCGACAGCGCTGCAAGATCATACGTGGCTCCCAGCGAATCGATCGCGATCACGAGGGAGCCGTCGGGGTTGGAAATCCGGACTTCCCTCAGCCAGAGGTCCGTCAGCCACGTTCCCCCTGCGGCGCTGACGGTGGCTGTGGTTCCTTCCCACGGATTCGCAAGCGAGAGCGCAAGTTGCGCCACCGGGCTCGCGACGAAAGGGAGCTGGAGAAGAAGCAGGAGGAGCAGGACCAGGAGCACGAGCCCCGCGACGGTGAAAGCGGCAACGCGGAAAACGGAGCGTAGGAGGGAGCGGAAGCGCGGCGCTAGCCGGTCGGAACTGTCGTTAGTGTCCGGAATGAGAGGCAATCGGGAATCCTGATCGGGCTAAGGGAAATTACCGCCAAATCAGGTCACATTCAATGCGCTGCAGGTCAATTGAAGCGGAGCGGGTCAAGGATGGGCATATCGAGGAATGCAGACAGCAGCTGGTTTCCAGAGATGACGACCTGGGTGAATCTCTTCCCATCGTGCGAGAACGGGAAGTCGATCCGGAGGAGATCGTTCCCTCCCCTGATCGTGTTCTCGATGCGCAGGCCGAACCCGGTCGTGTGCCGGAAATGTTGCCCGGCCCAGCTGTCCCCGTCCTCCCACGCGGCCCCGGCGTCGTGGAACACAGCCCCTCCGAGCCGGAAGATCCAGAGGGTCACATCTGGCGTGAAGCGATACTCGATATTGCCGGTCGCGATGCGGTGGCCGGCAAGCGCGTAGTCGGAATAGCCGCGGAGGCTGTTTGACGTGCCGAGCGATGGCTGAACCGACGACGACCAGTTCGACCCGACCATCGTCCTGACCCGGGCAACGAGCGTGTGTTGCGGGAACAGGCGCAGATGCTGGACGAGCTGTGCCGCGACCTTCGTGTCGGTCGACGACCGGCCCTGGAAAAACGTGGAGCTGCTGACTTCGTATCCGAGATAGTACCGCGCTCCGACGTGCATGGCGTGCTGCCAGAAAGCGCTCATGTGGACGAGCGCGCGGTCGGAGCGGATGGCGTTTCGTCCGTACCCCGCTGCGACGTTGAAATGGAATCCCGCAGGTACGTCCTCCACCATGCCCAGGCTGTTCAGATAGGCGGATTTGTAGTACTGCCTGCGCATCAGCCCGAAGGAGACGGTGCCCATATCGATGTTGTCGATCGTCTGGAGGAACGACGGGTCGGCGTTGCTGCGGGCGCGGAGGTAACCAACGCCGGCGTACAGGCGGAACGCCTCGCCGTTCGAGATGCTTGCCCAGGCTCCCTGCCGGTCCTGCGACCGATACGTGTCTCGCAGTCAGGACGGTCCGATCGTAGTAGCGGAGCCGCTCGCGCGAGACGTCGAACAGCGCGCCTGCCGCCCAGGTGGCAGCGTCCGAATAGTACGGCCGCTCGACTTCCAGCGAGGTCATCGTGAGGTCGCGTCCGTTCGCATGCTTCAGGCTCGCTCCCCAGCGGCTCGAGAACAGCCGGCGGTCGGCGAAGCTCGAAGCTCATCCCGTGTGAGGCCCGGTCCTCTTCCTGGTAGAGATATCCGAGCCCGACAGACTGGCCCTTCCCGAACATGTTCCCCTCGACGAGGCTCATGCCCAGTGCCGACAGCCCGCCGCCCTGGCGGTACGAAACGCGCCCGCCGAGCGACCACTTGTCTCGCGTCCGGATAACGACGTCGACGCTGTCCGTGGAATCGCTCACGACCTGGATCCAGGCGCCCGTCAGGATGGGGAGCGCGCGCAGATTTCTCTCGGTCTCGTCAATGAGCGCAGCGTCGAGGGAGTCGCCCTCCTGGAACAGGAGCTCGTTCCGTACCGTCGCCTCGGTGGTCGTCCAGTGCAGACTGTTCGCGGCGGATTCAAGGATGTTCCCGGTCGGCGTGTCGAACACCTGCAACCGCTCGATCCTTACGGAGCGAATGGTCGTAGTCCCCGGGTGTGGGAGTGCCGTCGCGCAGGCGCACACCACCAGCACGGTGCAAACGCCAAATGAACGCACTACGGGCATGGGGGGCCGAAGGTGAGGGGTTCGTGCATGAAACACTAATATGCATGCCCGGGAACTAAGCCGCAAGGCTTGAATAGAACCTAATGTGAGGCAACGAATACCCCTTCGAATAGAACCTTACGTGAGGCAATAAGGCTTGAATAGAACCTTATGTGAGGCAACGAATGCCCGTTCGAATAGAACCTTACGTGAGGCAACAGGGCCTGTCGACGGGATCGGGAGGAGAATTCCTCACACAAATGAAGGAGATAGGGTTATGAGGGTGACGGTGGGTAGTCGCGAGCTGGCCAGCACGGACGCCTGCGCCGGGCAGCCGCGGAGGCCGGATGGGCCTCTGGCAGGCTCAATTCAAGGAGGTATTACCTCCGAACGATGAGCGATTCCTGGGGAGCGGAAAGGTACCGGGCCCCTCCGGGCTCGACGACCACCATCTCTTCGATCGTTACGACCCCGCGGCCCGGGACGGGAAGGCGGGGCTCAATCGTGAACACCATACCCTCTTCAAGCGGCTGGAACGGTTTCCGGGCGTATTTCTCCCAGGCCGGCCCGAGCAGGGCGGTTCCGTCGTGCGCGAAGCGGCCGACCTGATGCCCGAGGGCGTGCGGAAATTCCGGGTATCCGGCACCAGTGATGATGTCCCGTGCAATCTTGTCGATGGTGACTCCCAGGACGCCCGGTTTCATGGCCTTGCGGGATTCCTCGACCGCCCGGCGGATCGTCTCGAAGCCGTGAAGTACGTCTCCGGGTGGCTCTGACTCGCCGTCTGCCAGGACGTAGAATGTGCGCTGAAGATCGGAGCAATAGCCGTTCACCCGGAGGCCAAAATCCATATTGAGCACATGGCCACGTTCGACCTGCCGCGCTGTAGGGCTGTAGTGAGCCTCGGCCGTGTCGGGTCCCGTGAAGACCGCAGGACATGAACCCGGATCCCACGCATACGTCAGGCCCCGCTTCCCCACCTCTGCCCGCATGAATGAGGCGATCTCCTCCTCCGTCCGCCCGGCCGTGACGAAGGGGGTCACGAGGCCGAAGATCTCCAGTGTGTGCCGTATCGCCTCCTGCATCGTCCGAACCTCCCACGCGCTCTTTCTCTGGCGAAGCGCGGAGATGATCGGCTCAGCGCTGACGATGCGGTCTTGCAGCGACAGGGCAGACAGGAGATCCACCAGCGTCAGATACATGCCGTGCGTGATGCCATCACAGACCTCGCTGTCCTTCGAGAAGTTGACGGCGATCGTCTTCGGGTTCAGGCCCGACATTGCGTCAAGGAACGGAGCGCGAATTCCCTCGACGTAGCCGACCACCTGGTCGTACGCCCCGAGATCGAGGAGAGCTTGCCGGTCATACTTCCCGACGATCGCGGTGCGGCTGCCGTTGCGCGTGAGGATGACCGCGCTGTGCCACGTCAGGTCGCCTGGCACCAGGAAAGGGAGCGTGGGGTCGCCGTTGAGAGCCGTCTCGCGCACGAACGTGATCCAGCAGTCGATGTCGAACTCGTCCAGAAGGGCGATGGCCTGGCGGAGCTTCTCGGTGATCAGTTGCGACATGGCGGTGCTCCAATCATGGTGCAGCAGGATGATGCTCGAGACTGCGACGAGATCGATGACCCCGTACAGGATCGCTTCGCGAGGCCGGGAGGAGTGGACTGAAGGACGGTGCAAAGTAGGGAGGGAAGCAGTGAAACGCAAGGAGCGGGAGGAAGGAGGGGAGGGTCGATCATTGAAGATGCGGTATTGAAGATCGACGTACGAAGATTGAAGGACGAAGACCCAGGGATGGAAATCCGAGGACGAAGATCCAGGGATGAAGATCCAGGGACGAAGGCGAAAGGGGGAACGTCGAGGATCGAAGATGCCGGATAGGGGGCGGGCAAAAAGCCTCACGTGCCCGGGCATCATCTCGCGGCGCCACCATCGAACACCGCTACAGAATGCAGTCCCGCCTGCGACAGGACTCTTTCCGGGCACGCGAAAGCAGAACAGCCTTGTCCAAGGTAGGGTGTGGATGCCCGAAAGGAAACGGCGGGTCGGCAGGATGCAGGGAAGACGCGATGAGATGAAGGCATGAATCGACAGTCCGCGCGGCCGGGTGAGGCCGGGATGCAGGGCGAACCAGTGAAGGACCACAGAACGAGACCCGCGACGGCGTTACAGGTAGTAGAGATACTTCACCTTGAAGACGCCGACGCGGTCCGCAATCCGCATTCCCGAATCTGCCGATCCGGGAACTGAGATCGAACTCTCCGGCCGGTCGCGCACCTCGTTAAGCGCCAGGTAGATCCAGCTCTTTGGGAGGAAGTTGTACGAGAAGAGCAGCCCGCCGATCAGGCTCTCGATCCGGTCCGTTGATCTGAGCGTCGTCACGTCCATGTACATTCTGACGTTCAGGTTGTTGAACGGGGTCACCGACAGAAACGGGCGGGCATTGTAGGTGATCTCTTCAAGCTCGCCGTCGGGATTCCCCTCGACATAGATGCCGAACGACGTCCCCACCTGCAAAACCGGCAACGCACGCCATACAAACTCGCCCGCGACGAAGCCGTTGTCCGCGAGGAACTCCCGTGCATAATTGTATCCATGCGCATAGTCGAGCTGCAGATTGCCTTCCCACGACGGCGATATGTTGTACCACGACCCCAGACTGGCTTCAAAGAAGTCATACTTGATCCCGTTGTCGAGTGTCAGGCCCGAGATCACGTCCAGCTCCAACCCCCAGTTGTCTCTCATCTGTATGTTGAATACAAGCAGCGGGCCGCGGTCCGTGAAAAGGTCTGCGTGGTCATAGTTCGCCGTCACTCCCCCGAACAGGGAGATCCGATGTATGGATCCGGCGTCGAAGTACCACTGGGGTCCCGTCAGGGCTGTTCCTTCAATCGTTCCCCGCCACGGTACAAACCCGACGGCCTGGACGTCGAAGTCTCGCCCGACAGCGCGCGTGCGCACGAGGTTTACCCAGGTCTTGCCGGAGTTGACGAACCCGGCCGAGAAGGCGTAGTCGCCCGAGCCGTTGACGAACGACCGGGCCAGCTGATACGAAAGCTGCCAGTCGGAGGTGCGGAACGCCCCGTCAATGTCAAGCACCCCGGAGAAGACTCCCGCGGTCTGCTTCGAGACGAACAGCACACCAACCGACGAATTGTCGAGGATCGTCCCCTTTGCTCGTACCGAGGTGAATACCGCCTTCTGCTCGACAAGCGCCTCCCCGTCGACGAGATACTCCTGCTCACCTGTCGCCGCGACGAACCCGCCGTACTCCCAGCCCGAGGCCCTGCCGAAGGCCTTCGTGCCCGCGATCAGCGGGACGATCGATCCATCAGGCAGTGATCGGCCGATGCGCCGCGAATAGAAGAGCTCCATGGGTCTATAGAAGCCCGAGTTGCTCTGCCGCCCGGATGGATTGAAAATCTCGCTCCCCTCAGTGAAGAACGGGCGCCGCTCTGAGAAGTACGACTCGTACTGGCTGATGTTGAAGTTGAACGGGTCCGCCTCGATCTGTGCGAAATCCGGGTTGGCAGTGAGCAGAAGCGTGAGCTGCTCGGAAGGGTTGTAGAACAGGTCAAGTCCGACATCAGGGTCGGTGTCATAGCCGGACCCGTTGTAGGTTGTGCGCGCGATGGCCACAGGATACAGCTCCAGATTCAGGCCTGCTGCCGACGGATGCACGCCATCAAACTCCAGCCGGCCAAACTTCGAGATCCGCATCCCTTCGTTCTGCTCATACGCTGACCAGTAGAGATCCTCCTTCGTCTGTGCCACCCAGCGATCGAAGTCAAGACCCCACCCGTCGGATGTAACGTCGTGCTTGATGGTACGGTACGGGATCTCCATCTCCACGACGTAGCCCGAGTCGTTCACGGCTGCCGCTGCTGTCCAGACTCCGTCGTAGCTGAAGTCGCTATTCCTGCCGTCATCGAGCATCCGCGCGTCGGAGCGAACACCCGACGCCGACACTGCAAACTTGTACGCGGTCTGCCTGTCGTTGAATGTGTCGAGCATGATGGAAACGGCATCGCCGGCATACTGGTCCAGGAGACCCGTGTTCGACTCGATCGTCGATACCGGCTGAGAACAGATCATCAGACAGTAGAGCGCGTCGCCCGTCGAAAGCACCTTGGCGGTTGTCCGTACCGTGGGGTTCTGGCCGTAGTAGGGTTGCAGCTGGAAGTTGAGGACGGTGGAATCCGCCGCCGCCCACTGAGGATCGATGAGGCCGTCGACCCCGATGGGCGCCGGGGTCGGTCGCAGCGAGAGCGTTCGGGTTTTCGCGTTCGGGGGCGTCGCGCTGCAAACAGACGTCACAAAAAGGAACACCAGCGCGGTGATATGAAATCGTCGCATGCGATACCGAGAAACCTGCGGGTATCTCTTTTGACGAGCTCTCGGCGAAGAAAGTTGCGCCCCCCCGGGGGGGACGCTTAGTTGAACCGCTCCGGGGAGAGCTGACGGATGTCGATCCCGGGGGCGCGTCCGGCGACCAGATCGGTGACCAGCGTCCCGGTGACGGCTGCCAGCGTTATGCCAAGCATCGCGTGCCCTGTCGCAGCGATAAGGTTGTTGAGGCTCAGAAAATCGACCGACATACGGCAGCCCATCAGGCGTGCACGGGCGCAGGCCGCTCCAGAGGGTGGCTGTCGACCGGTCGGGCGTCGGAATGCCTTCCAGATACAGAGGGACCGCCTTGAGGATGGCCCCCACCCTGCGCTGGTTGACGGAGAGGTCGAGACCCGCAAGCTCCATCGTCCCCGCGAACCGGATGGAGTCGCCGAGCGGCGTGAACACGACGCGCGCTTCCGTGAAGATCATGGGGATCGAGGGCATGCGTGAAGGGGCCGGGCCGGTGATGCTGTACCCCTTCCCGGGCTGCATCGGCAGGGCGATGCCCAGACCTCGCAGGATGGAGGAGGACCATGCTCCCCCCGCCAGGACGAACTCGTCTCCCGGAATGTCGCCCCTGGATGTGGTGACCGCTGCGATGCGATTCCCCTCGCGAACGAAGCCTGCCACTGATCGTTCCGCCCAGCACCTTCGCACCGGCCTTCTCGATCGATGCCGTGAGGGCGTGCATGAAATCGGATGGAGACAGGTGGGCGTCGCCGGGGTAATATACCCCTCCGGTTGCCAGGAAGGTCGCCGATGGCTCCAGCTTCTCGAGGCCGGCCCGGTCCAGGACGTCCGCTTCGACGCCGAGCGTACGCGCCAGCCCGGCTTCCTCTTCGCATCCTTCCCGCCCGGCGGGAGTGCGGAAGAGCATCAGCAGTCCCCGGTTCTCCAGTCCAAAGCGGAGGCCGTCACGCTCGATCATCTCGCGGACGAGGCGAAGGCTTGTCTGGCAGAGATCTCTCAGTAACGTCATGCTGCGATGCACGTGAGCCTCGGTGCTGGACTTGCGGAAGCTCCAGACCCACGAGATGAGATCGCGGTCGAGACGGGGCTTAATATAGAAGGGGCTCTCCGGATCGAGCATCCATTTCATGCCCTGGGAGATGACGCCTGGATGGGCCATGGGGATGAAATGGCTGGGCACGAGGAGTCCGGCGTTATGGAGGGAACACGCCTGGCCGGGCTGGTCGCGGTCGAGCAGGGTGATCGAGTGGCCTTCGCGTTGCAGCGCGTAGGCCGTCGCAAGCCCGACAGCTCCCCCGCCGATGATAACGATGCGGCTCATCAGAGCACCTGGAATCCGTGGCGATACGGGTCGTCGTCGTCGATGAAGATGGTGTTGAACCCTGTGATGCGCGCCCAGCCTTCGATGCTGGGGACGATCGCGGGGATGCCGCCCACGGTGGTTGCGGCCTCGACCCTCCCGCGGAACAGGCTTCCGATGATGCTCTCGTGAACGAACTCATCGCCCGGCTTCAGCGCGCCGCGCGACGCCAGCTGGGCCATCCGTGCCGATGTCCCCGTGCCGCACGGTGACCGATCGATGGCTTTCTCTCCGTAGAAGACGGCGTTCCTCGCGTGTGCTTCCGGGTTTCGCGGCGGGCCGGTCCACTCCACGTGACTGAGCCCCTTGATTGCGGGATCAGCGGGGTGTACGAAGGAGTATTTCTCGTTCAACAGGCGCCGGACAATCGGGCTGAGGCGGATCACGTCGGCTGCCGGGAGAGCGTCGAGTCCGGCGTAGTTCCGCTGGGGTTCGATGATCGCGTAGAAATTGCCTCCGTACGCGACGTCCAGCGTGAGGCTTCCAAGGCCGGGGCAATCTACGGTCAGGCCCTTCGAGTGGAGGAACGACGGGACATTCACGATCCTGACTCCCGTGACCTTCCCATCCTTGAGCGTATAGTGGGCCTCCACGAGCCCCGCGGGGACCTCGAGCCTGAGCACACCGGGCTGCTTCGGTGTCACGAGCCGGTGCTCGATCATCACCGTGACCGTGCCGATCGTGCCGTGACCGCACATGGGGAGGCATCCGCTGGTTTCGATGAACAGGATGCCGATATCGTTCGCAGGGTCCGCAGGCGGGTAGAGGATGCTGCCAGACATCATATCGTGCCCGCGCGGCTCGAACATCAGGCCGGTCCGGATCCAGTCGTGGCGCGCCAGAAACTCAAGCCGCCGCTCGGCCATTGTCGTGGCATCGAGCCGGGGACCGCCGCCCGCAACCACGCGGACGGGGTTGCCGCAGGTATGGGCGTCGATGCAGAAGAAGGTGTGCTGGGCCATGGGGAGAACAATCGACGATGGATGAAAGACGATCGACAGTCGACAGCTGAAAGATCCGGTTACATCTCCACGGTTGTGCGCGTGAATTCGGTCATATAATCCAGCAGGTCGTCGGACCCCTTCTGTGCGGCTGCCTCGTCACCCTGGGCGACGGCGATCATGAGCCTGGCGTGCAGGTTAGCCGTGCGGGTGAGGTCGCCGGTATGCCGGAACGTGTACCAGAAGCGCCGGCAGTGCGTATGCAGTGGGGAGACGGCCTGGGCGGCGAACGGATTCTTGGCCGCTGCCTCCAGGATCTCGTCGAAGTCGTGGTCGACGCGCATGAACGCTTCCAGGTCCTCCCGTGCAGCAGCCTTCTTGATCGCGGCTGCGGCGGCGCGGAGGGCTGCGCGCTGCTCTTTCGTGGCGTGGCGCGCTGCGCTGGCGGCGATGAGCCGGTCCAGCGTCCGGCGGGTCTCGAGGAGCGCGAAATAGTCGGTGACGTTCAAGCCGGTGATGACGATGCCGCGCCGCGGAAGCGACCGCACCAGGCCGCGCACTTCCAGGCGCTTCAGGGCTTCCCTCGTCGGCGTGCGGCCGATCTCGATCTCCTGGATCAGGTCGGCCTCGGTCACAACGCTTCCGGGCTGAAGCCTCAGCGTGACGATCAGCTCTTCCAACCGGTGATACGCGCGGTCGGCGAGCGTACGCTGCTCATGCCGGGCAGTGCGCTGCGCGCGCGTGAGTATTCCTTCAGCGTGCATAGGACTCGATCCCCCCGATCTCGTCTCTTTCTTCAGGGCTGCGTGTAGCATGTTGTCACTGTCGTGTAGAACTCGATTGCGTAGCGTCCCTGCTCGCGGGTGCCGTAGCTCGACCCCTTGCTCCCGCCGAAGGGCACGTGGTAGTCCACGCCTGCGGTGGGCAGATTGACCATGACCATTCCCGCCTGCGCGTGCCGCGTGAAGTGGGAAGCATACTTCAGGCTCGTGGTGCAGATGCCGGCGGACAGTCCGAACTCCGTATCGTTCGCCGCGGCGAGCGCTTCGTCGTAGTCCTTGACGCGGATGACCGACGCAACCGGTCCGAAGACCTCCTCGCAGTTGATCCGCATGCGTCCCGTCGTCCCGGTGATCAGTGCCGGTGCAAAATAGAAACCGTTCTTCTGGCGCCGGAGCCGATGCCCTCCGGCGGCGAGCACGCCGCCTTCCGAAACGCCGATCCCGACGTACGAAAGGTCCTTTTCCAGCTGGGCCTCGTCGACGACCGGGCCGATCTCCGTCCCTTCGGCAAGCGCGTCGTCCACTTTCAGTGCTCCCATCCGGTTCGTCATCGCGGCGATGAACCGGTCGTGGATCCCGTCGGTCACGATCAGGCGGCTCGAGGCCGTGCACCGCTGGCCTGTTGCGAAGAACGAGCCCTGCAGTGCCGCAGTGACGGCAACGTCGAGGTCCGCGTCGTCGAGGACCACGAGCGGGTTCTTGCCACCCATCTCCAGCTGCACGCGCGCCATGCGCTTCGCGCAGTCCACGGCGACGGAGCGCCCGGTCTCGACGGACCCGGTGAAGCTGATGCCCGCGATTCCGGGATGCGTCACCATGCTCTGCCCGACGACGCGTCCGGGGCCCATCACCAGGTTGAACACGCCCCGGGGCAACGCAGTGCGGCTCAGGATTTCCGCCATCGCCCATGCGCAGCCCGGGGCGAGGTCGGCCGGCTTCAGCACGACGGTGTTGCCGAAGGCGAGCGCGGGAGCGACCTTCCACGCGGGTATCGCGATGGGAAAGTTCCAGGGGGTGATGAGCCCGACCACACCGAGCGGTTTGCGCAGGACGTCGATTGTGACGCCCGGCCGCACAGAAGCAATGTGTTCCCCCGCGGTGCGGAGTGCCTCACCAGCAAAGTACTTGAAGATATACCCTGCGCGTGTGACCTCGGCTACACTCTCGGAAAGAGTCTTTCCTTCCTCTCTGGCCAAAAGACGGCCGATTTCGGCCTTTCTGGCCAGAAGTTCGCTTCCGGTCGCGTCCAGGACGTCGAAGCGAAGCTGGGGGGTGCTTCCGGACCATCCGGGGAGGGCTCGCTCGGCCGCTGTGACCGCCGCCTCCACATCCTCCTTCCCGCCCTGGGCGTACAGCCCCACGACGTCCGCGACGTCAGACGGGTTGATGTTTTCGCGTGCCGCAGCGCCGCTGGCCCATTGCCCGTCGATGAAATTCCCGTGGACTTCCATGGCGATCATCCCTTCCTGATCATCAGCGATGACAGATCCGGTCGCGTCGCAATTGCCGCGGCCACGATCGCTTCCACCTCGATGCGCTCCTGGCCCGCGAGCGGGAGCCGCGGGGGGCGGACATCCTCGTCGCCCAGCCCCGCCATCGCCTGCGCCATCTTGATGTACTGGACAAACTTCACCGACGTATCCAGATGAAGCAGCGGCATGAACCAGCGGTACAGCGCGCGTGCCTCATCGAGGCGGCCTTCGCGGACGAGCGCATAGAGTGCGACGGTCTCATCCGGGAAAGCGCACACGAGCCCTGCGACCCAGCCGTCTGCTCCCAGCAGCAAGCTCTCGAACGCCAGATCGTCGACGCCGACAAAAATGCGGTAGCGATCGCCGACCCGGTTGATGATGTCCGTGATGCGCCTCGGGTCGTCGGAGGATTCCTTGAGCGCGACGAACGCCGGGACGTCGGCAAGGTCTTCGAACATATCCGGAGAGACGTCGACGCGGTACGCGACGGGATTGTTGTAGAGCATGATCGGGAGAGGTGACGCGTCGGCGACCGACCGGAGATACGTGAGCGTTTCGCGCCTGTCGGAGACATACTGCATGGGCGGCAGGAGCATGATGCCTGTTGCTCCGGCGGAGGCCGCGTCGGCGGCAAATGTCCGCGCGGAGTCTGTCGTTGTCTCCGCAAGGCCCGTCAGGACGGGCACGCGGCCCGACGCTGCGGCGTGTGCGCACCGGATGGCAGTCAGCTTCTCGGCGCGGGTGAGCGTACCCGCTTCACCGAGCGATCCATTGACAACGAGGCCGTGAACGCCCGCGCGCACGAGTCGGTCGACGTGCCGTTCCATTGCGGCCGTGTCGAGGGCGCCGTTCGCATCGAACGGCGTGGTGGCGGCGGGGAAGACCCCGGTCCAGGGGGTGTACATGGCGGCTCCTGGTTGTGGTGGGAGGAGGCCCCGTAATATATCAGGTGGATACCAAACGCGCAAGGACGGCGTCGGGTTTTTTCTCGCAAGAGTCGCGTCCGATCCCTACATTGCCGTCGTCCGGATGGACCCCCGGGTGTGACAGGCGCGGCGATGGATCGGGTCCGTTCTCAGAGCGGAGGTTTGCATGCGTGAGATCCCCAGGCGCTTTGTGCAGTTTACCGACGAGTATCCCGAGATCGCGCGGGCGTACGAGCAGCTCGGCGCGGCGTGTCATCTGGCGGGACCCCTGCCGAAGAAGGAGCGTGCGCTGATCAAGCTCGCGATCTCCATCGGGGCCTGGCTGGAGGGTGCCGTCCACAGCCACGTCCGCAAGGCCCTTGAAGCCGGCGCCAGCCCCGAGGAAATCCGCCATACGGCGCTCCTTGCACTTCCAACGATCGGTTTCCCCTCGACCATGGCGGTTTTGACGTGGATCGACGACATCCTGGGGGCACCTGCGCCGAAAGGCGGGAAACGCCAGGCGATTCGGGCGAAATCCGCCCGCCGGAAGCGCTGACCGGCTGGCACCGTAACCGGTCGGATCGGGTGGCTGATCGGCGTGGTTCGCGAGCTGTCCGGCGGCACCAGGCGGCCGCCAGCGCCGGCAGGCCGACGGGCTCCCCTGCTTGACTTTCTCGAACCTTCAATCTAGATTAGGATAGAAAGGTCTGAATTAAACATGAGTCTCCTGTTCAGCCGTGAATGCGAATATGCCCTCCAGGCGCTCCTCTATCTGGCGCTGCAACGGGAGGACGGCATGACCTCGATCAAGGTCCTGACCAGGAAGCTCGAAATCCCCTACCACTTTCTGGCCAAAATTCTTCAGAGGCTCACGAAGAAGGGGCTTCTGCGCTCACTGAAAGGTCCTACCGGCGGCTTTGCGCTTGCCCTGCCGGCTGAGCAGATCACGCTGTTTCAGATCATCGAAGCTGTCGACGGTGCCGGGTTCATGGACACCTGCGTCCTCGGGTTCTCGGAATGCTCCGGCCGTAACCCGTGCTCCGTGCACGAGCAGTGGGGGGCGATGCGCACGTCGATCCATGCCATGCTTGTCACCAAGAGCATCGCCCAGATGGCGCGCGAGACGATGAAGCCGGAGTATATGACAAAGCGGCGGCGGGCTGAACGATGAGGCGGAGGGTTGCACGGAGACGCGTGGCGGTGAAGGTGGAGCGTGAGGGGACCGGAAGCAACGCAGGGACATGTGGCAACCCGTGGGGAAGGATACCGGGACATACGACGGGACATGATGAGCATGACAGGACACGATGAGGTGCTGGAGATAGAGGCGGCGGCAGAGGAGAGTGTGCGGGAGGGCGTTCCGGGGAATACCGTTTCCGTCGTCGACATGGCGCGCCCGCGCAACGGCCGGCCCGTTCCCAGGAAGATTCCTCCCCATCTGCGCAAGCGGCCGACGGCGATACCCTCCGATGCCCGCCTCCTCGAGAGATTCTGGTCGCGCATCACCGGCGATTCCCACAGGCTGCGCACCGGCGTCCAGATGGCGTTCGTCCTCCTCTGCGTCTGGATCGGCGCGGAGTTCCACTTCTTCATGGAATGGGGGACATCCAGGGGTGCGGCGTCGTTCTACGACCGTCCCCCGGGTGTCGAGGGGTTCCTCCCGATCAGCGCACTGATCAGCCTGAAGCACTGGCTGATGACCGGCACCGTCAACACGGTCCACCCGTCAGGACTCTTCATCTTCGTGGCGATCGCGGCGACGGGGCTCCTTCTCAAGAAGGCGTTCTGCAGCTGGCTCTGTCCGATCGGAACGCTCAGCGAATCGCTCTGGATGCTCGGGGAGAAGATCTTCGGCCGTACGTTGAACATCCCGAGCTGGCTGGACTACCCGTTGCGTTCGCTGAAGTACCTCCTGCTCGCATTTTTCGCCTGGTCGATCTGGCAGATGGACCTCCCTTCGCTCGAGGCGTTCATCTACAGCCCGTACAACAAGATGGCCGACGTGAAGATGTACCTCTTCTTCACGAACATCACCCAGTTCGCGCTCTGGACGATCGTCGTCCTGCTGCTGCTGTCGGTGGCCATCAAGAATTTCTGGTGCCGCTTCCTCTGTCCGTACGGCGCGCTGCTCGGGATATTCAGCTGGGCGAGTCCGCTCAAGATCACGCGCTCGCGAGAAACGTGCATTGACTGCGAGCTCTGCACCGAAGCCTGCCCGGCCCGCATTCTCGTGCACAAGGCGACGCGCGTGCGCTCTGACGAGTGCACATCGTGCATGGAGTGCGTGAAAGCGTGCCCTGTGCGCGATACGCTGGAACTGCGCGCCACGAGGAAGAGTGCCGCGGTTCCCGCGCCGGTCCTGGCCGCGCTCGTCGCCGGCCTGTTCGTCGCCATCACCGGCCTGGCCATGCTGACGGGGCACTGGCAGAATTCGATCAGCAGGGAAGAGTACCAGCGGCGGTTCAAGGAGCTCAACTCCCCACTCTATCAGCACAACCGCGGCGAGGTTCCCGCGTATGGATCCGCAGACTGATTCGCCCACGGCGTCGTCCGCGTCGGCAAGCCGCTTCTACGATGCGCTCGCGCCTGATTACGACGCGATGACCGGGTTCGAACGGCGGTTCGACCAGGAACGCCCGTTCTTCCAGAAATTCGTTGAGCAGTACGCCATCCGACGCGCGCTCGATGCGGGAGCCGGCACCGGTTTCCACTCCATGCTGCTTGCCCAGCTTGGCGTGCAGGTCATCGCAGTCGACGTCTCTCCCGACATGCTTGAGCACACCCGCGCGCACGCTTCGACGATGAGCCTGCCCGTGACAACGCTGCACGCCTCGCTGCTCGACATTGCCGCCCGCGTCACGGTGTCTCAGGACGCCGTCGTCTGCATGGGGAATACCCTCGCGCACTTCACGGAGCCGGGCGCGCGGGACGCGGTGCTCGGGCAATTCCACCGGGTCCTTGCGCCCGGCGGCGTGCTGCTCGTGCAGACCCTGAACTTCGACAGGATCATGGCGCAGGAGACCCACCTCCAGAACGTGAAGGAGGCCGGGGGCGTCCGGTTCGTCCGCGAATACGTGCGCGCCGGCGACCTCGTCGATTTGCGCATCACCCGCACCGCGCCGTCCGAGCCGGCGGCGCAGCAGACGACCACGAGCGTACGGCTTGCGCCGGTGTTTGCAGCGGATCTTGCCTTTGCGCTGTCCGCCATAGGGTTCGCGGACATTCAGCTCCACGGAAGCATCGCACTCGATCCATTCGCGGCTGAAACATCGCGCGATCTTGTGGCCGTTTGCAGACGGACGTAACAGACCACCAATCAGCGCCGGAGGTTACCATGCATCGTAGACGACTGCTTCAGGTTCTGACCCTTGCCGCCGCCCTCTCGGCGCCGGCAGCGTACGCAGACGACTGCGTAGATTGCCATCAGAAGACGACCCCAGGGATCGTAGGGGACTGGGATCTGAGCAAGCACAAGGACGCGGGAGTGGATTGCATCGCCTGTCATGGAGACCAGCATTCATCCGCGGACGACGTGGCGAAGGCCTTGATACCGACGCCTGAAACGTGCAGGCCGTGCCACACCGAGCGTGTCGAGCAGTTCTCGCGGGGAAAGCATGCCCTGGCATGGGCTGCCATGAAAGCCATGCCGAGCGCGCACGCCCAACCCGTCGCGCTCATGGAGGGCATGAAAGGGTGCGGTGGATGCCACAAAATCGGCCTGAAGTCCGAAGCGGACCTGAAGGAGCTGCGCGATGCGGGCTCCGGGTTCGGGCGGGCGTCCTGCGATGCATGCCACACGCGGCATTCGTTTTCGGTCACCGAGGCCCGTCAGCCCCAGGCATGCCAGACCTGCCATATGGGGTTCGACCATCCCCAGTGGGAGATGTACTCGGCCTCGAAGCACGGCGTGCGCGCCCTCCTGAAACAGAACAAGACGCTGCCGGAAGAAGCCGCCGGGCCGACGTGCCAGACGTGCCACATGCCAGGCGGCGACCACGAGGTCATGACCGCATGGGGATTCCTGGCGGTGCGTCTCCCGATGCCCGAAGACAAGGCGTGGGCCGCGGACCGGGCGACGATCCTGCAGGCTCTCGGCGTCCTTGCGCCCGACGGAAAGCCGACCGCGCGGCTGGATGTGGTCAAGGCCGCGAAGGTTGCCCGCCTCACACAAGAGGAATGGCAGGGGCAGCGGGACAAGATGCTCAGGGCGTGCAATCAGTGCCACTCGCTGAACTTCGCCAGGGAGCAGCTGGCGAGAGGCGATGATATGATCAAAGAAGCGGACAAGCTGATGGCGGAAGGCATTCGCACGGTGGCGGGGCTGTACAAGGATGGCATCATCAAGAAGCCAAAGTCGTACGCCTCTGCATACCCCGATCTCCTGGCGTTCCACGACGCCCCGACGGAAGTGGAGCAGAAACTCTTCGTCATGTTCCTCGAGCACCGGATGCGGGCATTCCAGGGGACGTTCCACATGAACCCCGACTACGCCCTGTGGTACGGCTGGAGCGAGCTGAAGAGGGACGTCACGGAGATCAAGGCGCTCGCCGCCGAGATGCGGCACAAGAAGTAAGACTTTCGTATATTGATGCGACTTTCTCAGGAGGAAGCGATGCGAAACTGGATGTACGCACTGTTGATCCCTCTTCTGCTCGGCGCCACGCTCGCCACGGCAGGAGAAGGGAAGGTGTACGGGAAGAAAGTCACCATCAAGGAGGTGACGCCGATTGCCGATATCCTTGCCAACCCCGAGAAGTACGATGGGAAGCAGGTGCTCGTGGAGGGAAAGGTTGGGGACGTCTGCAAGAAGATGGGGTGCTGGATGATGCTGACCGGTGAAGGGAAGGGCGAAAGCATCAGGGTGAAGGTGAAGGACGGGGAGATCGTTTTCCCTCAGGACGCGCGCGGGAGGATGGCGCGCGCGCAGGGCGTCGTCTCCGTCAGAACCATGACCAGGGAGCAGTTGATCACGCAGGGAGAGCACATGGCGGAGGAGCAGGGGATCGCGTTCGACCCCGCCACTGTGACCGGGCCGAAGAAGGTCGTCCAGATCGACGGTGAGGGTGCGGTCATCAGTGATGGAGCGGCGGTGAAATAGCCCTGAGCTTGCAGATTATCCCGAGTATCCCGTGAGCGTCACCTAGGTGACGCGCGTGATCGCCGGGGCCGAAGAGGTCCCGGCTTTTTTTTGGTGCGCCCGGCAGGGCGCACTCACCAGGGGGTGAAAGACTCCTATGACCCCGGCAGGGGGGATCATTGGCTGGACGGCAAGGGTGTCCGTCGCGAGGCGGAGTCCGAAGGAAGCCGCAGGCAAAGCGCTGGCCTGACGAACAGGAAGCACATATAGCCTTGCAGCCCACGTTGCGGCACCTCGGTGAGCGCACGTGCGTCACCTAGGTGACGCGCGTGGGCTCTCGTGGGCTCGTTGGGCTGGCTTGTGGCACGGTTTTCCGTGCATACATGGTATACACACCCTTCCCTGGCCCCGGATGGCGGCCACATGGCTAAAATAGGGCGCAGGGGTGGTGGGAATCGGCCAGATCCAGATCCGATTCACGGCAATTTGTAGAATTTACCGCTCCGAAGAGGTCAAGACGGGCGGACGAACGGAGAGACCGCATGTCAGTTGCACGCATCCTGGTCGTGGACGATGATACGGCGCTCTGCGCCACGCTCAGCGAGATCCTCAAGGAGAACGGGTTCCACGTCGCCGTGTGTCATGCCGCCGCCGGCTTCTTTCCGATGTTCGAGCAGGAAGCTCCCGACCTGGTCCTCCTGGACATCTTCCTCGGCAACGACAACGGGTTGCAGCTGCTGCGCCAGATGAAGAAGGAGGCGATCTCGACGCCGGTCATCGTGATGACCGCCCATTCCGAAGTCTCGCTCGCGGTGCGCGCGATGAAGGAAGGTGCCGTCGATTTCGTCGCAAAGCCATTCGACATGAACCATCTGCTCATGCTGCTTGCCCGCAACATCGAGCATTCGCAGCTGCAGACGCGTGTCCGCATGCTCGAAGAGGAGCTGGGTGTCGAGCGATCGAAGAGCGGGATTATCGGACGGAGCAACGTGATCCAGCGGGTGCTCGACACTGCGGAGAAGCTCGCGGCCGGCAACAACACGACCGTGCTCCTCGAAGGAGAGAGCGGGACGGGGAAGGAGTTGATCGCGCGGTACATCCATTCACAAGAGTCGCAGGGCCGGCAGGCCGTTCGTAGCGATCAACTGCGGAGCGATTCCCGAAGAGCTGGCGGAGACGGAGTTTTTCGGATACGAGCGCGGCGCGTACACAGGAGCGCATGAGCGGATGAAGCAGGGGAAGTTCGAGCTCGCTGAGGGGGGAACAATCCTGCTCGATGAGGTGCGTGAGCTTTCCCTGGACATGCAGGTGAAGTTGCTGCACGTTCTCGAAGAGAAGAGGTTCTACCGGCTTGGAGGCTCGAAGGAGATACAGGTCGACGTCCGCGTGATCGCAGCGTCGAACAGGGACCTCGCGCGCGAAGTGGAGGACGGCCGCTTCAGGGAAGACCTGTACTACCGGTTGAATGTCGCCTCGATCAAGGTGCCCCCGCTGCGCAGCAGGAGGGAGGACATTCCCGATCTGGCCCAGGCATTCCTCCGCGAGCTCTGCTCGCGGTTCAATCGCCCGGTGCCCGAGCTTTCTCCCGAAGCGATCATGTCGCTGCAACAGCTTCAGTGGAAGGGAAACGTCAGGGAATTGCGGAACGCCGTGGAGCGCGTCGTTCTGCTCCATCAGGTGCCCGTGTTGCTCCCGGCGCATTTTGCCTTTCCTGCATGCTCCCGGCGCGACGCCGGCATCCTCCAGGACATCGTTCGTCCTCGAGCTCCCGCCGTCGGGGGCTGCGCTCGATACCGTTGTCAAGGAGCTTCTTGTGAAGACGCTTGATCTCGTCGGCGGCAATCAGGTGCAAGCCGCACGGATGCTCGGGGTGACTCGCTCCAAGCTGCGGTACAGGATGGAGCAGCTCGGCATCCATTCCGAGCAGCGAAGCTACAGGATGACGCCGTGAAGGCACGTCGTACACAGGGACATGGTCGGCCGGGGAAGGCGTCCGGCAAGCCGGCCGGAGGCGGCCGTGTCCGGAGGCGCTCAGGCTCGGAGGTGCCCGGCAAGTTCCGGACGATTGCTGATGCCGCTCCGTTTATTGTCTGGACCGTCGATGGGCAGGGGAAGTTGTCGTTCCTGAGCGCAGCGTTCCGGGCCTTCGACGGCGAGCACAACGGCAGGCCTGTCTCGGCAGAGTGGGTGGACCGGATCCATCCCGAGGATCGGGAGAGCGTCCTGATGACGTTCCGCGCGGCCATGAGTACGAGGCAACCGTTCAAGCTCGAATGCCGGGTTCTGCGGGCGGACGGCGAGTACAGATGGCTCCAGGTGAACGGGGTTCCGGAGTCCAACGGCACGCGCCAGAAGGGCTATGTCGGGACGGCGGTGGACGTGACGACGCGCCGCCGGGGAGAGACGGCCCTGCGCGAAAGCGAGGCTCGCTACCGCGGGATCTTCGAGGCGGCAAACGACCCGATCATCGTGTTCGAGCCCGAGGGCGAAGTCGTCCTCGACGCGAATCCGAGGGCGTGCGAGGTCTACGGCATACCCCGGGACGAGCTGATCGGGACCAGCCTCAAGGCGATTACCAGGGATGTCTCGCGCGGAGAGGAGCAGATCCGCCAGACGCTGCGCGACGGAAGATATCACAACTTTGAGACAGTCCATTTTCGGAAGGACGGCTCAGAGATCCGGTTCGCCGTGAATGCGTCTGTCATCGAATACGGAGGGAGGCCGGCGATCCTGAGCATCAATCGGGTTCTCGGTCCCTTGCTTTCGGAGAAGGAGGAGTGGTACCGGTCGTTCATCGAGGAAAACCTTGACGGCATCTGGCTGGCCGAGCTCACGACGCCTGTCCCGACGTCGCTGCCGCCGGAGGAGCAGGTCCGGCTGATTCTCGAGCATGCGGCCTGCGTCGAATACAACAGAGCGATGGCGGGGACCGAGGGGCTGGATCCCGGCGCGTCCGGGAAGCGGCTTCCCCTTGCCGCGCTCTTCCAGCACGACGACCCAACGCCCGGGGAGATCGTGACGCTCTTTGTTGGCGCCGGCTATCGGTTGCACGATGCGCAGTGGCGGTCGACCCCCGCGGGCGGCGGGGCGCGCTACTTCGTCAACACCCTTCTCGGCGCGGTTGAGGACGGTGCGCTCGTGCGCATCTGGGGCAGCAGGCGCGACGTGACCGAGGCCCTTCAGGCCGAGCGGAAGTTGCGGCTGCTCGGGCAGACGATCGCCAGCGCGAAAGATTGCGTGGTCATCACCGACATGCGCCATCGCATCCTTTTTGTGAACGAGGCGTTCCTGCAGACCTACCGGTACGCGGACGGGGATCTGCTCGGCCAGGAGGTATGGAAGCTGCATGCGGATGAGACGTCCGCCGACATTCGCAGGGAGCTGACTGCGAACAACGGCGCAGCGGGATGGCACGGAGAGATTCTCGAACGTCGAGGGCGACGATTCGGTGATGCCGGTCGAGCTCTGGATGTCGGTGGTGCGGAACGACGATGGGGTTCCGGTGGCGCTCGTGGGAGTGGCCCGCGACATCTCGGAGCGCAAACATGCGGAGGAACAGATCAGGGCATCGCTCCGCGAAAAGGAAGTCCTGCTGAAAGAGATCCATCACCGGGTGAAGAACAACCTGCAGATCGTGTCGAGCCTCCTGAGCCTGCAGACGGAGTATATCCGCGATCCCGAGATGCTCCGGATCTTCAGGGAAAGTCAGGCACGGGTGAAGTCCATGGCGCTGATTCACGAGAAGCTGTACCGGTCGACGAATCTCGCGCAGATCGATTTCGGGGAGTACCTCCGGGAGCTCACCATCCATCTGTTCCGCTCGTATGATGCCCCCGCGCGCGGGCTCGAGCTCGTGCTGGATGTCGAGCCGGTCGTGCTCGGGCTCGACCGCAGCATTCCGAGCGGGATCATCGTCAACGAGCTGGTGTCGAACGCGCTCAAGTACGCGTTCCCCGACGGGACGAGGGGTGTCATCACCGTTCGCTTTCGCGCGACCGGCCCGGGCCTGGCGGAGCTTTCCGTCATCGACAACGGGGTCGGAATGCCCGAGGGCTTTGTCGTCGGGTCGACCGATTCGCTCGGGCTGAAGCTCGTGACGATGCTGGCCGGCCAGCTTGGCGGGACGATGAGTGTGGGGTCCGGGTCCGGCGGCGGATCGGAGTTCAAACTCCAGTTTCCGATCGCATGAATGTGCGACTTATAGCGAGAAATCGTATCTTGGTCAGGCCGTGCTTGGACGGCCTTGGCCGGAGAACCTCGGCAGCAACCACAGGTGAATGCTCATGAAGAAGGCGTCGATCCTCATTGTTGAGGATGAATACATCGTCGCGCGCGACATCGCAGCGCGCGTTGAACGGCAGGGATACCGGGTCGCTGAGATCGTGGCGTCGGGTGAAGATGCGGTGACGCAGGCGGGGGTGACGCGTCCGGACCTCGTGCTGATGGACATCAAGCTGTCGGGCCCGATGGACGGCGTCGAGGCTGCCGAGAAGATCCGCGCCTCGCATGACATTCCCGTCGTGTACCTCACCGCGTTTGCCGACGAGCGGACGCTGGAGCGGGCGAAGGTGACCGACGCATTTGGCTATCTGCTGAAGCCGTTCGAGGAGCGCGAGCTCCACATCACGATCGAGATGGCGCTCTACAAGCATGACGTGGAGCGCCGGATGCGCGACAACGAGCGCTGGCTGGCGACGACGCTCAGGAGCATCGGCGACGGCGTCGTATCCACTGATGCCGATGGCCGCGTCACGTTCATGAACCCCGTGGCCGAGGCGCTGACCGGTTGGCCCGCCCATGCGGCGATCGGGCTCGGCGTGGACACGGTGCTGCGGCGGACGCCGGGGAAGGATTCGCTGATCGCGCGGGACGGACGGCTCTGCCCGATCGAGGAGACCACGGCGCCGCTGAGGGATGAGCGGGGAAGCGTGGTGGGGAGCGTCATGGTCTTCCGGGACGTCACGGAACGGAACCGGTTGGAGGAGCAGCTCCGGCATTCGCAGAAGATGGAGAGCATCGGGACGCTGGCGAGCGGGATCGCGCACGACTTCAACAACATCCTGAACGGCGTGCTGGGCTTCACCGGCCAGCTGAAGAAATACTCCGCGGATCCGGAGAAGGTGGCGCGCTACACCCAGACGATCGAGCAATCGGCGAACCGCGGCGCGGAGCTCTGCTCGCAGATCCTGAGCTTTGCCAGGAAGAGCTCGCGCGAACAGGTGCCGACGGATGTTGGCGCCGTTGTGTCGGAAGTCGTGAATGTGTGCAGGGAAACCTTTCCCCGCACGATCGGGCTGAGCTTCTTCTGCGAGGAGGGCCTGGTCCCCGCGCTCGGGAATCGCGGGGAGCTGTATCAGGTCCTGTTGAACCTGTGCGTCAATGCACGCGATGCGGTGGTCGCCCGGCATCCCGACGGCGGCGGCAACGTGCGCATCGAGGCCCGGAACGGCGTGGTGGATTCCGGTATTCCTCCCGGGTCCCGCCTCCGCCCGGGGGACGCCTGCATTGATCTGCGCGTCTCCGACAACGGAACCGGAATGTCCGCCGAAGTACGCGGGAAGATCTTCGACCCGTTCTTCACGACGAAGAGCAGAGGGCAGGGAACGGGTCTCGGGATGGCGATGGTGTATTCCATCGTCCAGAATCATGGCGGAGTCCTCTCCATCGAAACGGAAGAGGGGGTGGGAACCAGTTTCCGCATCACCTTCCCGGTGTCCGAGAAGCCGATCGAAGCGGCCCGTCCCGCTGCCGTGGCCGAGCTTCACGGTGCACGAGCTGCCGGGAACAATGAGCTCATCCTCATCGTGGACGATGAGCCGACGATGCTGGACCTCGCGAAGGAGTTGCTCCAGGAGCAAGGATACTCCGTGATCACAGCCGTCAACGGCAAAGAAGGCATCGAGGCCCTTCGTCGGCACCCCGCCTCGGTACGGCTGGTGTTGCTCGACCTGATGATGCCGGAGATGGACGGCGTCGTGGCGCTCCGGGAAATGCGGAAGATCCGCGGCGACATCAGGGCGCTCTTCTGCACGGGCTACATGCCTGAGGACGTACGGCATCGCTTGCCGCAGGAGGAACATGACAACATCCTCCAGAAGCCGTTCGATCCCGCACGGCTCTTCTCGTTGGTCCAATCGCGTCTCGACGCAGGCGGCCCCGCCGCGGGCGGTTTCGCCTTGAGCGCCGATGGTGCTGCTGGCCGTGCCGGATAGGCTGTCCGGCGCGGCAGGATGTCGGCCTCACCGAATTGTCATCTCGGCTGCCGGCTGGGAGAATTCACAACGCAAGTCACCTCACCGGGGTCGGAACCGCGGCACCGATGAGTGAGAATCACTCCCACCACATTTCCACCCGCATCATTCGCAGTGTTTCCGTCGCCATCTAGCATCACTCGAACGCTTCGCCGTAACGGCGTGGCACGCCCCTTGCAGAAAATCCCCTTCGAAGAAAGCGGTCCGTTCCAGACCGGGTAACGGCGTTGTGCGCCATCCCCCCCGATCGAAGCCTTGTCCAGGAACGGTGCCGCCCGGCGAATTTTCTGACGACCGAGCGCGGGCTTCCTGGATGTCCAGGGCGAAGATTCTGATCGTGGAGGACGAGGGGATCGTTGCCAACGACCTCGCCATGCGGCTGAGGCGGGCGGGCTACGATGTCGTTGGCACAGCGGCCTCCGGCGAATCCGCCATCCAACTGGCGGGTGAGCTGCAGCCGAATCTCGTCCTGATGGATGTGACGCTGCAAGGCTCGATGGACGGCATCGAAGCGGCGGGAGCCATCCGTTCCCAGTTCGGCATCCCCGTCGTCTATCTCACCGCCCACTCCGATCAGACGACCCTTCAACGCGCAAAAATCACCGAGCCGTTCGGCTACATCCTCAAGCCGTTCGAAGACCGCGAGCTGTCGGTCAACCTCGACATGGCGTTGTACAAGCATGCCACCGACCGGAAGGTCCGCGAGAGCGAGCGATGGCTGGCGACGACGCTCCGGAGCATCGCCGATGCCGTCGTGACAATCGATCGGACCCGACGCGTCACGTTCATGAACCCCGTGGCAGAATCCATCACCGGCTGGGCGATCGCCGAGGCGATCGGGAAGGACGTCGGAGAGATCTGCACGGTGACAGACGAAGAGACCGGCGCGCCCTGCCTGTGCCTGGCGGCGGAGAACGGCATCGACACGCTCACGGCCATTTCAAGCAACCATGCGGTCCTGGTGTCCCGGGAAGGACGTCGGACGCCTGTCGAGCAGATCGCCGCGCCGATTCGCGACGAGAACGGCATCGTGTCGGGTGCCGTCGTTCTGTTCCGCGACGTCACAGAGCGGAAGCATGCCGAGCGCGAGCTCCGTGCGAGCGACGTGCGCTTCAGGACAGCCTTCGGGCATACGCCGATCGGCATGGCCGTGCTGACGCCGGAGGGAGAGTTTGCGGACGTCAACGAATCCTTCTGCGCCATCACTGGCTACTCTGCCGAGGAGCTCCGGGAGAAGACATTTCTCGACATTACCCATCCGGACGATCTCGCCGTCAGCCGCGAGCACGTCGGCAGGCTGACGCGCGGCGAAGTCGCACACATCGAGGTCGAAAAGCGGTACGTCCGCAAGGACGGGCACGTCGTATGGGCCCAGATGATTGCGTCCCTCGTCCGCAACGAGAGCGGCGCCCCGCTGTACTTCATCGCGCAGCTGCAGGATATCAGCGCACGGCGGCGGTGGGAGACAATCCAGGGCGCCCTCTACCGGATCTCGCAGGTTGCGCACGAGGCGGACACGCTGGACGTATTGTACGCCGCGATTCACGCGATCATCGGCGAGCTCATGCCCGCGAACAACTTCTACATCGCGCTCCATGACGAAGCAGAGGATCTGATCCGGTTCCCGTACTACCGTGACGAGATCGATGCGGACGACAGTCCGCAGCGGCCCGGGAAGACCCTCACGGCGTACGTCCTCCGCACGTCGCGCTCGCTGCTGGCTCCTCCAGATGTATTCACGGAGCTGGTCCGCGCCGGAGAAGTCGAGCTTGTCGGCGCCCCATCGATCGACTGGCTCGGCGTCCCGTTGATCAAGCACGGAAAGACGTTCGGTGTCCTGGTGCTGCAGAGCTACACAGAGGGCGTCCGTTACGGCGACGAGGAGCGCCGGATCCTGGAATACGTGTCGGCTCAGGTGGCGATGGCGATCGAGACGAAGCAAGCCGAAGACGGCGTGCGCAGGAGCGAGGCGACGATGAAAGCCATCTTCAACGTCACCGAAGACCTCGTTATCCTGACGGACACCAGCGGCACCATCGTTACGACGAACGGTACCTGGCCGCGATTGTTGAATCTTCCCGTTGATTCCCTGATCGCCCGGAATGTGTTCGACCTGATGCCCCCGCATCTCAGGGAGTCCCGGCGCGTCCATTTCGGCAGCGTGATCGAGCTGAACCAGGCAGCCCGGTGGGTGGACGAAAATGCCGGCACGTACTGGGACAACTGTCTCTACCCCGTGGTCAACGAGTCGGGGAAGGTGACCGCGGTCGCCATGTTTGCCCGCGACATCACCGAGCGAAAGCGCGCGGAGCAGCAGCTCGCCCAGCGGGCCGAGGAGCTGCTGCACGCGAAATCCACTGCGGAAGAGCAGGCGCGGATGGTGGAGCAGCAGGCCAACGAGCTCCGGGCTGCCCGCGAAGAAGCGCTCGCGGCATCGCAACTCAAGTCCGAGTTCGTCGCGAACGTGAGTCATGAGATCCGGACGCCCATGAACGCCATCATCGGGATGACGGGGCTGCTGCTGGACACGCCGCTCACGGCGGAGCAGCGGGAATCGGCCGATATCATCCGGACGTCAGGCGAGGCGCTGCTCTCGCTGATCAGTACGATCCTGGACTTCTCGAAGATCGAGGCGGGGAAACTGACCCTGGAGCAGGCGGATTTCGATCTGATCACTACGGTCGAAGAGGTCGTGGACCTCTTCTCCGCGCAGGCCCACGAGAAAGGGCTCGAGCTTGCCTTCTCGCTGGACGCAGGCTGCCCCATCGCCGTGCACGGCGATCCGGGCCGTCTCCGGCAGATTCTTGTGAACCTCGTGGGCAACGCGATCAAGTTCACGGACAAGGGGCATGTCACCATCCGCGCCGACGTCGAGGAGCAATCGTACTCCGACGCGCTGCTGCGGTTCCGCGTCGCCGATTCGGGCATCGGGATCTCGGAGGAAGGACGCTCGCGCCTCTTCCGCTCCTTCTCCCAGGCGGACGGGTCAACCACCCGGAAATATGGCGGCACCGGCCTTGGCCTGGCGATCTCACGGCAGCTGGCTGAGATGATGGGGGGAGCCATCGGGGTCGAGAGCACGCCGGGGTCGGGCAGCACGTTCTGGTTCACGATTCGCCTGAGGAAGCAGCGGCATCCCGCTCCGGCGCCCGCGCTCGACGAGACCCTCCGGCGTACGCGAGTCCTCGTGGTGGACGACAACGCCGTTGCGGCCTCACACCTTTCGCTCGCCCTGGCATGGTGGGCGATCACGGATGTCTCGATCACGACACATGCAGGCGCGATGAAAGAGATCGAGCGTGCGTGTGCGGCTGACATGCGGTACGATGTCGTGATGATCGATTGCCCGATCGACGACGACCAGGGTCTTGAACTCGCCGGCAGCATCCGGAGCGATCAGCGGATGTCCTCCACCCGCATCTTCCTGATGTCGGCATTCGGCCGGTCGCCTGTCCGGAACAGGGCCGCATTCCCCATGATGGGCTGGGTGAGCAAGCCGATACGGCATTACCCGCTCGCCAACGAGTTCGCCAGGGTGCTCGGTGGCAAGGCCGGGGGATGGGGCCAGGCGGACGCCGCTCACGTCGAGCTCGCAGAAGGACCGCCCTCCAACGAGAAGCTCCCCGCGAACCTCCGCGTGCTTCTGGCGGAGGACAATCCCATCAACCAGAAGGTTGCGCTCGAAATGCTCAAGAAGTTCGGGTGCCGGGCCGACGTCGTGGGCAACGGACTCGAGGCCGTCGAGGCGGTCAGGCGCATTGCGTACGACATCGTCCTGATGGACTGCAGCATGCCGGAGCTCGACGGCTTTGGCGCGACCGCGGCCATCCGGGCCGAGGAAATGAGCGGGCGACACTGCGTCATCGTCGCGATGACCGCGAGCGCGCTCGACGGGGACCGCGAGCGTTGTCTCGCGTCCGGCATGGACGATTATCTGTCGAAGCCGGTGCGCCCGCACGAACTCCGCGAGAAGCTCCAGGAGTGGGTGCGGAAGCTCTCCGACGCCGGCAAAGTCGTGCGCCGGGAGCCGCAGCTCTTCATCGTGCGTGAGGATGTTCTGGACCGGTCGCGGCTGGCGGATCTCTCCGCCCTGTCGGACGGCGAGGACCCGTCCTGGATTACGAGTCTCGTCCAGCAGTTCATCCAGGACGCCCGGCTGCATGCCGAATCGGTGAGCTACCGTCTGGAGGTGGGAGACACCTCGGGAGCCGGGACGGCGGCACACACGTTGAAGGGAAGCTCCGGGAATATGGGGCTCATACGATTGTCGCGCGTGTGCGGGTTATTGCAGATGGAATGCGGAGGCAACAGGCTGCCCGAAGCGCGCGCGCTTGTGGTCGAATTGCATCGCGAACTGGATGTGGCTATCGAAGAACTCGCGTCGATCTACCCATTGCAGCAGGATACAGCAGCATGAAGATACTCATTGCCGAAGACGACGTGGTCTCGCGCCGCCTCCTTGAAAGCGTTCTGGCCAAGCTGGGGTACGAAGTGATCTCGACGGAAAACGGGCGGGATGCCTGGACCTCGTTCCTCGTCGAAACGCCCCGCATTCTGATCACGGACTGGATGATGCCCTTCGTTGACGGGCCCGAGTTGTGCCGGAAGGTGCGGAACGACCAGCGGTTCCGCTATACGTACATCATCATGCTGACGGCCCTGGCCGGGCGGAAGTTCTATCTCGAGGGCATGAATGCCGGGGCCGACGATTTTCTGAACAAGCCGTTCGATATGGAAGAGCTCTCGGTGCGCCTGAAGGCGGCGGAGCGGATCCTCGACCTGCAGGCGGAGGTCAGCATTCTCAACGGGCTCCTGCCGACCTGTTCCTACTGCAAGAGCATCCGCGACGAGAAGAACGAGTGGCAGCCGCTGGAGGAGTTTGTGGCCAGCCGGACGTCGACGTCGTTCTCGCACACGGTCTGCCCGGAGTGCGCCGCCAGGGCCGGAGACAAAGCAGCCGGGAAGACATCGCAACAGCAGGAGGCCGCTGCATGAAACGGATACTCTTTGCCGAAGACGACGCCGTCACGCGGCTTGTTGTCACGGCGCAGCTCCAGAAACTCGGCTACGAGACGATGGTCGCCCGCGACGGGGTGGAAGCGCTGGAGATCTTCCGGCGGGAGAAGCCGTCCATCGTTATCACCGACTGGATGATGCCGAACATGGACGGCACCGACCTCTGCCGGGAAATCAGGAAGCAGGTGGATGCGCGCTACGCATACGTGATCATTCTGACGGCGCTGGACCGCAAGGCGGGATATGTGGAGGGGATGAAAGCCGGGGCGGACGACTTCGTGTCAAAGCCGTGCAGCATGGAAGAGCTCAACGTGCGGCTCCGCGTGGCCGAGCGGATCCTCGCCCTGCAGGCGGAGGCGAAGCAGCTGGAAGACCTGCTTCCGATCTGTCCCGAATGCCAGCGGATCATGACAGCGGACGGCGCGTGGCAGCAGGTGGAGTCGTATATCATGCGGCGCACTGACGCCCACTTCTCCCATGGAATTTGTCCGGCGTGCTTCGAAAAGCACATCAAGCCGCAGCTCGATCGCTACACATCCTCGAAGAGTACGCCGGGAAGCGGAAAGGGGATGACAGCGGCGGCATAACCCGGGTCACCGCAGGAGCCGGTGGCCCCTTCCAGAACACGAGGCAACCATGAGTTGCTCGACTGCAGAGAGTGGTCTTGTGTGCACGCGGTTGGTCATGCTCGCGGGCATGCTTGCTTCAGCAGTGGCGGCATTTGTCGTGCTCAGCCGGCTCAGGGAGGACGGGACGGCCTTGCCTGTCATCCCGGATGCGGGGGACGAGATCAACGGAATGTAGATCCACGCGGGTGGCGCGGGCCTCTAGGCCGGGACCCGGCGGCCCTGAAGGTAGGCGTGGATTGCTGAAGCGGCGCGTTTCCCGTCCCGCATCGCCAGAATCACCGTCGCGCCTCCGCGGGCGAGATCCCCTCCGGCGAAGATCCCCTCCCGGGAGGTCTGCTGCTCGTCATTCGTCACGACGGTCCCGCGCTTCGACGTGGTGAGCCCGGGCGTCGTCGCCTGGATGATCGGATTCGGTTTCTGTCCGATGGCCTCGATGACGGTCTGAACCTCCAGCACGAATTCCGATCCCGGGATCACGACCGGTGACCGCCGGCCCGACGCATCGGGTTCCCCCAGTTCCATTCTGACACATTCCAGCCCCCTGACCCAGCCGTTCTCGTCGCCCAGGATCTTCGTCGGATTGGTAAGCAGGAGGAGCTCAATACCTTCCTGTTCCGCGTGGTGGATTTCCTCGATGCGTGCCGGCATCTCCTTGCGAGAACGGCGGTAGACGAGATACGCCTTCGCAGCCCCGAGCCGCTTGGCTGTGCGGACCGCATCCATCGCCGTGTTTCCACCGCCGATGACCGCGGCGGTTCGCCCGATTTTCACCGGCGTGTCGTTCTCGGGGAACTTGAAGCCCCCCATGAGGTTCACTCGCGTGAGGAACTCGTTTGCGGAATAGACTCCGCTCAGGCTCTCCCCGGGGATTCCCATGAAGGTCGGCGTCCCCGCACCCGTCCCGAGGAAGATCGCGGAGAAGCCCCACTCGTCGAAGAGCTCCTCGATGGTCGCGGTGCGTCCCACGACGAAGTTCGTGTAGATTTCCACTCCCAGCGCCTTGATGCGATCGGTCTCGATATCCAGGATCTCCTTGGGCAGGCGGAACTCGGGGATGCCGTAGCGAAGGACGCCTCCCGCGGCGTGCAGGGCCTCGAAAATCGTGACCCCGTACCCCATCTTCGCGAGCTCCGCGGCGCAGGTCAGGCCTGCGGGCCCGGAGCCGACGATCGCGACCTTCTCAGGATGTCGTTCTGCAATGACCGGCGGCTCGAACAGCGCGTTGCGCATTTCGAAATCCGCCACGAACCGCTCGAGCTTGCCGATCGCCACGGGCGTCAGCTTCTTGCCGAGCACGCACAACTCTTCGCACTGCGATTCCTGCGGGCAGACGCGCCCGCAGATCGCCGGGAGGTAGTTCGCCTCGCGGATCTTGCGCACCGCGCCGACGTAGTCCTTCTGCAGTATCAGCTGGATGAACCCCTTGATGTCGATCTCCACGGGGCATCCGTCCACGCACTTCGGCTCCTTGCATTCGAGGCACCGGGTGGACTCGACGATCGTCCGCTCTTCATCAAACCCGAACGAGACCTCGAGGAAATTCAGAATGCGTTCGTCTGCCCCCTGCTCGGAAGGCTCCTGGCGGGCGATCTTCATGCGCTCCGACGGCTTCAGCGGATTGAGCGTGCTCATCGCGCCTCCTCGGCAAGCGCCTGAAGCTTGCATTGATGCCGCTCGTTCGAAATCTTCTCCATGTCCACATAGGTCCTGTTTCTCATCATCAGCTCGTCGAAGTCGACCTGGTGCCCGTCGAATTCAGGGCCGTCCACACAGGCGAACTTCATGTGGGCGCCGACCGACACCCGGCATCCGCCGCACATCCCGGTCCCGTCCACCATGATCGTGTTGAGGCTCACGAGCGTATGCACGCCGTAGGGGCGGGTGACAGTGGAGACCGCCTTCATCATCGGAAGGGGGCCGATGGCGTAGACCGCCTTCGGGCGTGTAGCCTCTTCCAGCAGTTCACGGAGCGGATCGGTCACGATGCCCTTTCGCGCGTAGGAACCGTCGTCCGTCGTGACGATCACGCGCTCGGAGCAGGAGCGCATTTCCTCTTCCAGGATGACGAGGTCACGCGTCCTCCCCCCGATAATGGTCACGACCTGGTTGCCGGCGTCGTGAAGCGCCCGCGCGATGGGATACAGCTCCGCCGTTCCGACGCCCCCGCCGATGCACACGACGCGCCCGAACAGTTCGATGGGGGTTGGGTTGCCAAGCGGCCCGACGACGTCGCGGATGCTGTCGCCGGCGTTCAGCGTCGCGAGCTGTCTGGTGGTCTTCCCGACCGCCTGCACGATGATCGTGATCGTACCACGGGCGGGGTCGCTGTCGGCGATCGTGATAGGGATGCGCTCGCCGTGCTCGTCTATGCGGAGCATGATGAAGTTGCCCGCCTTCCTTTTGCGGGCGATGAAGGGGGCCTCGATGACGTACTGTGTAATCGTTGCCGCCAGGGCGGTCTTCTCTGCAATTCGAAACATTCGGCACCGGGAGGGTGGATGATCATCCCCAGGGCACAAGGCCCGTGCCACGAAGAATTGACAGATTCTGGAGGATTTGGGGAGGGGCCGGAGGTGCGTTTGCAGGTCTGCAAGGGTGACTCGCAGGGTTGCGACGGGCGCGGGGGTTGTGGAGGGGGGGGTGGTCGGGCTCCAGGCGGGCCCCAAGGGCCCCACAGGGACCCCACGTGCGTCACCTAGGTGACGCGCGTGGCAGGCTCCTGGCAGGCTTGGCCGGACATGGTTGCAGGGATGGGACGATGGGGGGGTGACGCACATCCTGCGGGCGCCAAAGAGAGACGGGGTGCCCTGTTGTGGGTACCCCGCCAGAAGGAACATGAGCGTCACCTAGGTGACGCACATGTGAAAGTATGTGAACAAGCATGTGAACAAGCCCCGCCAGGTTCACGTCGTGCCGGGCCGGGTCAGCGGGCCGCGGCTGCTCCGTACACCATTGCCTCGAGGCGTGCGACGCGCTCCTCCATCGGCGGATGCGTGCTGAACAGCTTCATCAATCCGCCGCCGGTCAGCGGGTTCACGATGAACATGTGCGCCGTGGCGGGAGACGCCTGCATCGGGATCTCGTGCGCCTTCGCGTCGAGCTTCCGGAGGGCGCTCGACAGCGAAAGGGGGTTGCCTGCGATCTGTGCGCCGCCCTCGTCCGCAAGAAACTCGCGCGAGCGGGAGATCGCCATCTGAACCATCATCGCCGCGATCGGCGCGACGATCATCATGGCAATCCCGGCGATAGGATTTCCGCCCTCGTCGTCGGAGCTTCTGCCGCCCCCGAAGATCATCGCCCACTGGGCCATGTTGGCGATCATGCTGATCGCACCTGCCATCGTCGCCGCGACTGTTCCAACCAGGATGTCGCGGTGCTTGACGTGCGCGAGCTCGTGCCCGATCACGCCCCGCAGCTCGTCGCGCGTGAGCGTGCGCATGATGCCCTGCGTGACTGCCACGGCCGCGTTCTCCGGATTCCGTCCGGTCGCGAACGCGTTGGGCTGGTCGCTCGGGATCACGTACACTTTCGGCATCGGGAGGTTGGCCCGGTTGCTCAGCTCCTGCACCATCTGGTAGAGGTCAGGGGCGTCAGCCTGCGTGACCGGCTGAGCCTTGTACATCCGAAGGACCAGCTTATCGCTGAACCAGTAGGTCCCGAAATTCATGACGGCGGCAAGGACAAAAGCCATGATCATCCCGCCTTCGCCGCCCAGCAGCCTGCCGATGAAGACGAGCATAACTGTCAGGATCCCCATCAGGAGGAATGTCTTCATGGTGTTCATCGTGTCATCAACCCTGCATTGTTTGTGAAGAACGGACGTGTACGGAAGGAACAATAATATAGAGAATCGCGTAAACAGAAACGACGCCTCTGATATAGGAACACGCCGGAGGGGGTGGACGTTCCGTGCAAATACTCCCAAAACCCGTAAAATCGGCTTGCTTCTTCAAAAACCCGCGCCTATCTTGATCGCGAGATCCCGCCCCAGGTCAACGAGCCCGTCCACGCCGGACCACTCAATGTCGAAACACACACCATCTGCTGATAGGCATCGCCGGCGGCACCGGTTCCGGGAAGACGTCTGTCACCAACGCGATCGCCGCGGAGTTCGGGAGCGACGCGCTCCTGGTCGTGCAGCACGATTCCTACTACCGGGACATCGGCGAGTACCGCGGCATTTCCCCTTCGGAGATCAATTTCGATCATCCCCGCGCGCTGGAGACGTCGCTGCTGATCGAACACCTTTCACGCTTGAAGGCAGGACAGCCCGTGGAGCAGCCTGCCTACGACTTTTCCACCCACCGCAGGTCCGCCCGGACGGTGCGGCTGGAGTCCCGCGCTGTCATCCTCGTGGACGGGATTCTTGTCCTTGCCGAGAAGGAACTGCGGGACCTTCTGGATATCAAGATCTTCGTCGATACCGATGCCGACGAGCGGTTCATCCGCAGGCTGCGGCGTGACATCAACGAGCGGGGGCGGACGCTCGAGTCGGTCATCGGCCAGTATCTATCCACCGTGAAGCCGATGCATCTGGAATTTGTCGAGCCCAGCAAGCGCTGGGCCGATGTCATTATCCCCGGGGGGGCGGAAAACACCGTCGCCGTCGGCATGGTTGTCACAATGATCCGGCAGAGGGTCGGCACGTAATCCTGCCGGAAAGGACATGTATATTCACCAACAGTGGAGTTCACGTGAAGCGCATAGCTCTTGCATTTGCGGTGGTGGCAGCCGTCATGCTTCTCGCGGGCTGCGGAAGCTCTGAGTCCGCGACCACGGGTGGCGCGAACCAGGCCCCCGGGGCGAAGCCCGGCGGCGACAAGAAGGAAGGCATCAAGCCGTTCGCCGACGTCATCACCAAGGAGGCAAAATCCGATTCCGGGGTCTTCAATGTATACCGCGTGAAGCAGAAGTGGTACTACGAAATCCCCGCCGGCGAACTCGGCAAGGACTTCCTGCTTATCACCACGCAGGCGAAGGTGCAGACCGGTCTCGGCTACGGCGGCGACTACGTGAACACCCAGGTGGTCAGGTGGGATCGCAACGGTGAGCGGATACTTCTCCGGAGTTTCCTCTATAACGTCGTGGCAGCCGACAGCCTGCCGATCCACTATGCGGTTGAAAAGGCGTCGAATCCTCCGATTCTCGCGGCGTTCGATCTGCAGGCATACAACAGGGACAGCAGCGCGTTCGTCATCGATGTGACCGACTTCTACACATCGGACATGACGGAGATCGGCCTCAGCCGCGGAGCGCGCGAGCAGTTCAAGGTCCGGCGGCTCGACGGAAAACGCTCGTTCATCGACTCCGTGACCGCGTTCCCGACGAACGTCGAAGTGGATGTCACGCTGACCTACGACGCGGGGCAGGTGCCGGAGGACAACGCCTTGAGCACGATCACGGTGACGCTGCATCACTCAATGGTCCGCCTGCCTGACCAGCCGATGCTGCCGCGCCTTGCCGACGAGCGGGTGGGCTACTTCACCACGGAGCAGACCGACTTCGGCATGAAATCGCAGCGAGCGGAGCGGCGAGAGTACATCACGAGATGGCGGCTCGAGCCCGGCGACTCGGCTGCGTATGCGCGCGGGGAGCTGGTCGAACCCAAGAAGCCGATCATCTTCTACGTCGACCGCGGCGTGCCGGACGTCTGGCGCCCATGGCTGAAGAAGGGGATCGAGGACTGGCAGCCGGCGTTCGAAAAGGCCGGCTTCAAGAACGCGATCCTCGCCAAGGACCCGCCGGATCCGAAGGACGATCCCGATTGGAAGTCCGAGGATGCACGGTATTCGACGATCCGATGGCTGCCGTCTCCGATCGAGAATGCCTACGGTCCATCCATTGCCGATCCGCGGAGCGGCGAGATCCTGGACGCGGATATCGGGTTCTTCCACAACGTCATGAACCTCGCCAGGAACTGGTACTTCGTGCAGACCGGCGGGGTGGATCCCGCGACTGACAAGCTTCCGCTGCCGGACAGCCTGATGGGTGAGCTGCTCCGCTACATTGCCGCGCATGAGGTCGGTCATTCGCTCGGATTCCCGCACAACATGAAGGCCACGTCGCAGTACCCCGTGGACAGTCTCCGCAGCCGCACGTTCACGGAGAAGTACGGGACAGAAGCGTCGATCATGGACTATGGCCGCTTCAATTATATAGCGCAGCCGGGGGACAACGCGCGTCTGATCCCGATGCTCGGGCCGTACGATTTCTTCGCCACCGAATGGGGGTACCGGGCATTTCCCGGCGTCACGTCCCCTGATGACGAAAAGCCGATGCTGAATCGCATCGCTGCCAGGCAGGAAACGGAGCCGTATCTGCGCTTCGGCGGTCCCGACATGGTCGACCCGACCTCCCAGACGGAGGACCTCGGGGCGGATCCTATTGCGGCAACGCGCTACGGACTGGCGAACATCAAGCGGGTGGCCGACAAGCTCATCACAGCCACGACGAAGGAGGGGGAGGACTACGAGACGCTGCGCGAGATCTACACGCAGGTCGTAGGGCAGAGGAACCGCGAGCTCGGGCATGTCGTGGGGCTCATCGGCGGAGTGACGAGAACCACACGGGTCGCCGGTCAGGCGGGCATCGTGTACGAGCCGGTACCGCGCGAACGGCAGAAGGCTGCGATGGACTTCCTCGTTGCCGAGGGTTTCCGCAAGCCCACCGAGATCCTGAAGCCGGAGATCCTGTCGTTGATCGAGCCGACGGGGACGCCCGAACGCGTGCTCGCGGCGCAGCGCGCTCTGCTGGACGGCGTGATGAACAACTCCCGCATGGCCCGGCTCGTGGCGCAGGAGGGGCTGGCCGCGCCCGGGCAGAAACCGTACAAGCTGAGCGACATGCTTGGCGACCTGCGCAAGGGCGTCTGGTCCGAGGTGTACGGGTCAAAGGTTGAGGCTGACATCTATCGGCGCAATCTTCAGCGCGCGTATCTGGACATCGTGAACACGAAGCTCAACCCGGCACCGACGGCTGCGCCGGCCGGCATGCCGGCCCAGTTCACCGCATTCTTCGCGCCGCCTCCGGGCGAAGCGAAGGCGCTCTTGCGCAGCGAGCTGTTGGACCTCGACGCACAGATCGCCCGCGCACTTCCGAAAGCGTCGTCCCGTGAGATGAAGGCGCATCTTACGGACGCACGGGCGCAGATCAAACGTATACTGAATCCTGAAGGGAAGTAAGCATGGGAGCCCCTGTCGTTCACTGGGAGATCACGCGACGGGCAACGTGTCCCGCTGGCCTGAAGAGGGTTCTAGGATCGCTGCTTGCCGCGCTCCTGATCGTCCTGCTCTTGCCGCTCTATATTCTCATCTATGTCGCGATCAAGTTTGATTCGCGCGGTCCGGTGATTTTTGTGCAGGAGCGCTGGGGGATGCATACTCGGCGGTTCAAGATGTACAAATTCCGGACGTTGAGGCACAACGCACCGGATCCGACCCCGAAGTATGAGATGCTGGAGAACGATGCGAGAGTGACTAGAGTGGGCGCCGTGCTACGCAGAACCAGTCTGGACGAACTGCCTCAGCTGTTCAATGTCGTGATCGGCAACATGAGTCTCGTCGGTCCACGCCCGCTTGTCGAGTGGGAGAGCAAGGAATGCCTTCGGAATCATGCCGAGCGATTTCTGGTGAAACCGGGTATCACCGGACTCTCGCAGGTGTACGCGCGCAACGCGGTCGACCTGTCCGCCCGTTTGACTGGACGTGGAGTACGTCCGGCGGTGGAGCCTCCTCCTTGATGTTCGGATTCTGTTCATGTCACCATTCAAGGTTGCCGCGACGGAAGGAATCTACCCGCATTCGCACGACTGATGCCCTGAGCTGCAATGACCCCTGATCTCCGCGATCCCATCTTGTCTGTTGTCATCCTGAACCACAACTCAGGCCGGATGCTGCTGGATTGCCTCGATAGCCTTTTCGGGGATGCCCTGCCGGAGAACGCAGAGGTCATCATACCCGATAATGCCAGCACTGACAACAGTCTCGAGTTGGCTGAGGCGAAATGGGGGGCACGGGTACGGATCATTCGCAATGGAGCCAACAGGGGGTTTGCCTGGGGCAACAATATCGGGATGCGGGCCAGCACGGGCAACATCGTGTGCCTTCTCAATCCCGACACCACCATGCATCCCGGTGCGATGTCAACGCTGGTCTCGTTCCTGGACCATCACCCTCAGGCCGGCATTGTCGGCCCAAGGTTCTCAACAGTGACGGGTCATTTCAGCTCTCCGCAAAACGTTCGATCCCGGACCCCTTCGACGCCATCTCCCGGGCCCTCCTTCTGAGTAAGCTCTTTCCTCGCAGCCCGCGCTTTGCGCGATACAACCTCACCTACCTAGATCCGGATGTAACGCAGCAGGTCGACGCCTCCACGGGATGCTGCATGATGGTGCGTCGCGAACTCATCGAGTCGGTGGGGATGCTGGATGAGGAGTTCTTCATCTACTGCGAAGACGTCGACTGGTTCCTGCGGGCCAAGAAAGCGGGCTGGCAGGTCTGGTATGTTGCGTCCGCGGTCATTGAGCATCACCATGCGTACTCGGAGAGGTTCAGAAAGTACGCCGCCGTGAAGGATTTCCACGACTCCATGATTCACTTCTACCGTAAGCACTACGCGTCGAGGTATCCCCGCGTCTTCAATTGGTGCATCTACGGCGCGGTGTACGCGAGGATGGTCGCCATGATGGGCCTCAAGACGCTGAGGCGGTGGAAATAGCATGGCGGCGGCTACAGCCGGGCGTGCGAGACCCCGTCGACATCGGCCACGTCCCGAAGGTGTTCGCCGTTGTGGTGTGTATGAACGAGCGGGAGGACGTGATCCGCTGTGTTCGCTCCCTCCTCGAAACCGAGTATCCGGGCATTCGAGTGATCGTCGTGGATAACGCATCCACCGACGGGAGCGTGGAGGCGCTTCGCGCTGAGTACCCCTCGATGCAGATCTTGAGGAACGAACGAAATGTCGGGTACGCCGCGGGTGCGAATTGCGGCATTCGGGTGGCTCTCGAGCAGGGGGCAGAGTATGTCCTGGTCTCCAACAGCGACATCGTTGTCGACAGACACTTCCTCGCGTTGGTGATCGGGTAGCGGAAGGATTGCCGGAGGCGGGGGTGCTGATCCCGGCAATCGAACGCGGGGGATCGGGCAGAGATCCATTACGCCGCGGGACGATGAGCCGGTTGTTGTGACAGGTCTCACGACGACCTGGAGGTCGGCATCGCTCATGCGGGCGGGCGAGCCGGTCGAGGTGAATTTCGTCAACGGTGCCATTGTGCTCTTCAGGCGCGGCGTGTTCGAGCGGTTGGGGTTGCTCGACGAGAGATTCTTTCTGTACCATGACGACAACGAGTTCTCCATCCGATACGGGAAGGAATTTCGGATGATGTACGTCCCGCGCGCCGTTGTGTATCATGTGTGCGGAGCGGGTGTGGGGTGGAGAGGGTACAGCGAGACATATCTGTACTATTACACCCGAAACCGCATGCTGCTTTTCAACGGGGAGACGGCGGGCTACCGAGCCTATGTCATGGTCTTCATCGTTGTGAACGCGGCCGCGAAATCGCTCGTGATCGCCACCAATTTCCTCTCCCGCCGGACGATGGCGCAACGGCAGTTGCGCGCGCTGTGGCTGGGCGTTCGAGATGGCATACGAATCTGGGCATATGGGCCAGACGACTGATATCCGTGCACAGCGCATCGGCAGCATCTCGAGGAAACACCTCCTCGCCGTCCGGGAGTACTGGACGTGGAAGAAGCTGCTCAACCTTGCCATGAGCGCGGTCGAAGAGAAGAGCCTGACGGAGCGGGTGCGTGCGATGCCGTACACTGCCACAATCGACGTGACCAATGCGTGCAATCTGCGTTGTCCTGGCTGCCCCACGGGGCTCGGCCTGTCCGGCAGGGCGAAATCGATGATGAGCCTTGAGATGTTGCAGGCGTTCCTCGACCAGACGGCCGAGTATCTTCTGGTTGCCCACCTCTATAACTGGGGAGAACCGTTGCTCCATCCGCGCATCGCGGACATCGTCCGGCTGGTGCACGAGCGGAGGATCTTTACAAGCATGAGCAGCCACCTCAGTATCGATCATCCGGAGCTTCTCGTGCAGGTATGTGATGCCGGCTGGACAACCTGATCGTCAGCTCGAAGGAGCTTCGGAAGGTACCTACGGGCGGTACCGGCCCGGCGGCGACTTCGAGCTTGTCCTTGCGAAAAGCGCGGATCGGGGCTCAGAAGCGAAGCGTGAAGGGGCAAAGGCCGATCATCGAATGGCAAATGCTGGGCTTCCGCCACCTGGAGGAAGAAATCCCGAGAGCGGCGGAGCGTGCCCGCGCCCTGGGGGCGGACTGGTTCACCGTCAGGGGAGCGATGGCGCCGGACTCATGGCAGCCTTCGGACGACGCCCTGAAGGGAGAATTCTATGGCGGCCAGGGCCGATGCGGGCTCCTATGGCACAACGTGACGCTCCAGGCCGACGGGGGCATCGCGCCGTGCTGTTTTCTGTACCATCAGGAGGACGACTTCGGCCACGCCTCCGACGGTGCGATCCGTGACATCAGAAACAACCATCTGTTCCGAACTGCAAGGCTGCTGTTCGATCCCGGAGCGAAGGTTGGCGGGATAGATGACATGAACCATCCTTGCCTGCGGTGTCCCGTCGTGCACAAACAGGAACATCTGCGTGAAGTGCTTGCCTCACGCCCGGAAGCGGTTGCGACTGACGAGTTCATGTCCATTGTGGCCGATCGGGACGAACTGACGGCGATCCGGTCGAAGTTCTGACCTCTTCGCAGATGCCGAATCATGAGCCGGAGTTGACGCGCATGAAGGTCTGCCTCGCAAATCTTCCTTGGGAAGTTGACCAGCAATGGGGGATCAGGGCCGGGTGCAGATTCCCGAATCTGATGCCGAAGAATCATAATTCGTATCTCCCGTTTCCGTTCCTCCTGGCCTATACTGCATCGTTCCTTGAAAGCAAGGGCGTCCCGGTTCTCCTGATCGACGGGATCGCCGAGCGGTCGAGCCTCGACGATGTCCTCGCACGGATCCGGTCGTACGCGCCGGACGTCCTGCTCATCGAAAGCGCCACCACATCGTTGAAGTATGATCTCGCCGCCCTCGCGCAGGTCAAAGCCGCGAGCCCGGCGGTGCGCACCGCCGTCTGCGGGCCGCACGTGAGCATGCTCCCGGAGGAGGCGCTTGCATCACCCTCCGTTGACTTCGTGATCATAGGCGAACCGGAACTGACCACCCACGAACTGGCGTGCGCCCTCATTGATGGCCGGGATCTGGGTGGGATATCGGGACTTGCCTTCAAGGGAGCGGGAGGAGGGATAGTGGTGAACGCCCGTCGCCCCATGATGACCGACATCGATTCCCTCCCGTATCCCAGGCGGTCCGGGCTCCCGATGCACAAGTACAATGTGCCGGGCTTTCCCTCCCCGGTGGTGTATATGTACGCCAGCAGAGGGTGTCCGTATGTGTGCAATTTCTGCCTCTGGGTCCAGACGATTTTTGACAAACACCGGTACGTAGCGCGCTCGCCCACAAAGATTGTTGACGAAATCGAGCATGTTCTGGCGGAATTCCCGGAAACGAAGAGCCTCTTCTTTGATGATGACACATTCAACATCGGGCAGGAGCGGCTTCGCGCGTTCGCGGCAGAGATGAGTCGAAGGAAGATCCGCACCCCGTGGGGAATGAATGCGCGCGCGGACCACTGGGATCGTGAGCTCATCCGAGAG
This sequence comes from uncultured Ignavibacteria bacterium, assembly GCA_963701735.1. Taxonomy (GTDB): domain Bacteria; phylum Bacteroidota; class Ignavibacteria; order UBA10030; family UBA6906; genus CAWABB01. The sequence continues at coordinate 364,624 of CAVPBI010000019.1, forward strand.
CTCAAAGAAACCGGTCTCTTCAATGTCCGCTTCGGGATTGAATCAGGAGATCCTGATGTGCTTGCGCGGTCCGGGAAGGAACTCGATCTCGACGAAGCGAGGGAGAACCTGCGGTTGTTTCACGAGCTCGGGATCAAGAATCATCTGAACTTCATGATTGGATTGGCCGGGGAAACGTGGTCGTCGGTAGCCAGGACGGTGGCCTTCGCAAAGTCCGTACCTGCCGATTCTGTCCAGTTCACGGTTGCAGTGCCTTTTCCGGGAACCGAGTACTACAATGAGCTCGAGGCGCGCGGGTTGCTCGTGTCCAGGAACTGGGATGACTATCATGCGGCCGCATCCGCCGTCATGAGTACCGAAGAGATGTCGTCGCGCGAGATTGAGAAGGCGATCAAGAAGGTACGGCGGCAAATCTATCTCTCCCCGCGGTTCATCATCCGCAGATTCGGTTACATCCGTAACGCGCGGGATGCGATGGCAATCCTGCGTAAGGGCATGAGCTTGTTGAAACCGTCATAAGGAGCTCTGCGCCGCGGCATCGACCCTTCCGGGCTACGGTGCGGCGTCATGTGCGGGTTCCACCGCTGTGCTTACTGCTCCGCCGAGGAGGGATCCCTCGACAGCGTAGAGGCCTCCAGCACCCGCGAGATGCCCGCGGATGCCGGGATCGTCTTGACCACCGGGCCGAAGCGAATGAGATACCCGGTCGACGGCTCGAGGTTTCCGATCACCACCCTGCTTTGCCTGCGTGGGGCTCCTTGCCTTCGCCAGCCGGGCTTATTCGCCGATGCGTCACGCGCAGCCTCCAGCTCGATCCGTCCTCGCTTGCTTCTGCATAGGGCGTGACTGCCGAGGGGAGCGTCCATTCGACGACGATGTTCCTGGCGCCCGCGGTGATCTCCGCGGCCTCCTCGTCCTTCCCCCTGGGCAGGATCACCACCCGGTCGTAATCGGCCACGACGATCTCCTTCGCGCCGAGCAGATCGATGCCGTGCGGCGCGATGAATCCGCCGATAAGCTTTGCCTTCCAGGTCCGCACGATGGTGCCGCTGGCATCAACCTGATGCACGGCAGGATTTCCGGTGTCAGTCACGTAGACGGATCCGTCGCGGTCGGCAACAAGCGCGGCGGCATGGACGAGCGGCCCCCGCACCGTGTCCGGGCTGCCATCCCCGGCCGAGGCCTCGCGCAGGCTGACAATGAGCCGGCCGTCTGAAATTCTGTACGTCCTTCCTCCGGCGGAGACCTCCGTCGTCGCGCGCACCGGGAATCTCGGCGGCACCTGGGTCAATAACTTCCCTTTCAGGTCCATCGCCAGCAGGAGATTGCGCTCGGGATCGTGCACGACGACATTTCCGGCGCCCGCGCGGACGTATCGCAGGCGATGCATGGATAGCTCATGCGAAGCACGGGACGCCTGGCCAGGGTTTGGCCCCGGGCGAACCACCAGATTCCGGAATGAGGCTGAGGCGTCCGTCGATCGAAGGCCGATCCATCCGCCCGGACAGACAAGCTCCTGTGTCTCGACGACAGGGGCGCCGTTGACGAGGATGTCGTATGTGCGGGCTCGCGGATCGATACTGATCGCGAGCGTCATCCATCCGTCGATCGGCGGTGGCAGCGAGTTCTTGCCGGTCAATTCATCCGCACGCGAGCCTCGCATCAAGCCGGTCTCGATCGTCGTGGCGGTGACACGGACGAAGTGCCCGACGGTGGCATCAGCGGTGTCATCCAGACCGAACAGCACTGTTGCGCCGGAGCCGGTCATGCCCGCCTCGATCATCAGGGGAGCCGCTGCGGACCGGTACATCCGGTGGATGATGAGGCCTTCGGGCGAATCGGCGGTAATCTGCGCCATCCCATCTGCAAGTTTCCATGTGCCGGAGCACTGGCGCCAGGCGGTCTCGACAGGTTCACGGAGAAGGTCCCCCGGGTCTGCGGGAGGAGCGACAGGAGCAGCAACAGCAGTCACAGTGAGAATCACGCTCACTATCAGCGGGAGGGGCGCGTATCGCACATGCATGGTTCTCTCCGGGCTCGTACGCGAGGACGCTATGGTTGTCCCTCAGAGGTACACATCCCATGCCCGGGGGAGATGCGGCGGAAATGCGAAAAACGGGGAGGAGAGGGTCTATTTGCGGATGAATTCCCTCAGGAACCCAAGTGCGGTGTCTATCTCGGAGGGAGTATTATAGAAATGGGGAGAGAACCGGATCAGGCCTTCCCTGAGCGACACGAGGACGCCGGCCCCGCTCAACCCTACGAAGACGCGGCGCGGGTCGGTGCCTGAGGTGAAGCCGATTGTGACGATCCCTGCCCGCCGAGCAGGATCGTGCGGCGTGTGGATCTCGACTCCGCCGATGTCGCGGAGTGCGGCAATGAGCCGGCCCGAATTGCCGAGGACACATTCCTCCACGGCAGGGAGACCGACCTCGAGCAGGAGTCCCAGGGATGCGTGCATTCCCCAGAGGGCAGGGAACGAGAGGGAGCCCGGTTCATACCGCCGTGCGGAGGCGGCCAGCGGCTGGTCGTACTTATAGAATTGCCAGGGGTCTTCGACCGACAGCCACCCGAGGTGAGACGGAGTGATGCGGGATTGCAGCTCCTCGGTCAGGTACAGGAACCCGGAGCCGTGGGGACTGAGCTGCCACTTCTGGGCCCCTGCCGCGAGCGCGTCGATCTTCATCGCCTGCACATCCACCCGCACCGCGCCGACCGCTTGAATTCCGTCCACCGCGAAGATGATGTCCCGCCGCCGGCAGATGTCCCCGATCGCCGCCAGATCCGCGCGGTATCCGGAGAGGAACTGCACGGCGCTGAGCGCGACCAGCCGGGTCTGAGGTTTCAGCGAGGATTCGATCATCTCCGGCGTGACCGCACCGCGTTCACAGTGAAGGAAGTCGAGCTCCACGCCCGCCTGTCGAAGCGCGATATAGGGGTACACGTTTGCCGGGAACTCGGCGGTGTTCAGGAGGATCCGGTCGCCGCCGCGCCAACGAAGGCCGGAGGCGACAATCGCGATCCCCTCCGAAGTATTGGGCGGGAACGCAATCCGGTCGGAAGACGGGGCGTTGATCAGTGCCGCGACGCGCGAGCGCAGCTCGCCAACCATCTTCATGTCTGTGTCGAACGTATCGAGCGAGCCCGCCGACCGGTCGAACAGGTGCCGCTGCATCGCTTCGAGCACGCGTGTGGAGAGCGGACCTGTCGCGGCGTGATTAAAGTAGATTCGGCCAGTCGAAATATGGGGGAAGAATGAGCGAATGTGCTCGAGGGCTGTCGGGATCATAGTATCCGTCGATATCCAATCGAGTAGATGTGCTTCACATCAGGCCTTCGTGAATCACGCCATGGTCCGCCCGACGAAGCGAGCCTGGATGTGCCGGTCCGATGTGGTGTGCGATGCGCTGGGCTCCGGATATGCCGAGTCATGTGCGCGTGTGAAGCATCACGTCCGCTTCCACCACATGATCTCCGTGGACGCGAACGCTTTGGTCTTCTCTTCGAGCGCGGCAAGCTCTTCGGGCGCCATCGGATGGAATGTGCGGGCGATCCGCACGTTCGCCTCGACCTCCTCCTTCGTCCCCATGCCGACGATCGCGAGGCTGACAGGGAGCGAGAGGGCAGTAGCGGATGCTGTCCCCGACATGGCCGGTCACCTTGCCGGCCGCGAGGACCTTCATGGCAATCACCCCGATCGAGCGCTCGCGCGCAAGCGGGAAGATGTGCGGCCCGAAGTCGTTCACGAGAGCGTCGGTGGAGCTGAGCGGCACGAGGGCGGCGGCAAACGGGAAGCGCCGGCACGCTTCGACGATGACTTCCGGGCGTGTGTGGCCGGTGATGCCGATGTGTTTGCACAGTCCCTCATCCCTGGCACGCGTGGCGGCGGCGAGCGAGCCTCCGGGGGCGAATACCCGCTCCAGGTCCCCCATGCTGTTCACGGCATGGATCTGGAGCAGGTCGACGTGATCAGTCTGCAGCCGCTCCAGGCTTCTTCCGATCTCCGCCCACGCAGCGCCGCGGTCGCGTTCGAGCGTCTTTGTGGCGAGGATCGCCTCCTTCCGCCGTGTGCGCATCACTGTGCCGACCTTCAGCTCCGCGTCACCATAGGAGCTGGCGCAGTCGACGTAGGTGATACCCGCATTCAGGCACGCTTCAACGACGGCCGCGCCTTCCTCGAGGGAGTGGCCGCCGAAGCCGATCGTCGCGCATCCGAGCCCGAGAATCGTGGGGTACAGGCCGGTCGACCCGAGCGCTCTTCGCGGGAGGGGTTCCTCGTCGCCGTAGAGCGGGGCGTACCCGAGCACGCCGGCGGCAAGGACGCCCCCGGCCGTGGTCTTCATGAAGTCGCGCCGCGTGATGGTGGGTGTATGCATCAGACTTTCCTGACGGCGGCTCCGGCCGCCGGACGGCATTTCAACACCGGAACGGCCTTTCCTGTCCGGCGTTGATATTTCGTGGCGACGCACGCGCCGACCGCGTCGCTCCTGTCGGCGGCGACGAGCGCAATCGCGGATCCGCCAAACCCCGCGCCTGTCATCCTGGCTCCATAGACCCCCTCGCAGGTCGCTGCGATGTCCACGAGGGCATCCAGCTCGGGTGTGCTCACCTCGAAATCGTCGCGAAGGCTCATGTGCGATTCATACATCAGTTTGCCGAGCCGGTCCAGATTGCCGGTGTGAAACGCGCGAACGGCCTGGAGGACCCGGTCGTTCTCCCGCACAACGTGGCGGGCGCGCTTCCGCACTGTGGGCTCGAGCGATTCCTCCAGTCCATCAAATGTGTCGGGATCGACGTCCCTGAGAGCCCGGACGTCCGGGGCGAGCTCAGCAAGCCGCCCGACCGCGGCTGCGCACTCATCGTGCCGCGCGTTGTACGCCGAGTCGGCGAGTGCCCGTCGCACCCCCGAATCGAAAACAAGCACGACCGCATCGTCGGGAAAAGGAACAAACTCGGTATGCAGCGTGCGGCAATCGATCAGGGTCGCATGGCCCTCGCGCCCCACGGCGCTCGCGAGCTGGTCCATGATGCCGCAGCGGATCCCCACGAACTCATTTTCCGCCCGCTGGCAGAGCCGGGCCAGGTGCAGCAGCGGCCTGTTGTGGCCGGCCGCGGCCTGGAAGGCGAGCGCCGACGCCATTTCGATGGCGGCCGATGAGCTCAGCCCTGCCCCGCGCGGGATATTCCCCCGGATGCAGAGGTCGATACCCGGAATCCTGTCGCCCGCACGCTCGAGTTGCGACGCGACGCCCTTGACGTAGTTCGACCACGTCGAGCGGGAGGAAGGATAGAGATCGTCGAGCGGCGCGCTGACCGAGTCCTGGATATTCTCCGCGAACATCCGGAGGAGCCTGTCGGGCCGCTGCGCCGCCGCCACCGCCACGGCACGGTCGATGGCCATGGGGAGGACGAAGCCCTCATTGTAATCCGTGTGTTCGCCAATGAGGTTGACGCGGCCGGGCGCAGACGCCACGACGGCGGGCGCGCATCCATAGCGCGCCCGAAATGCGGCGATGGTCTCGCGTTCGAGCTCTGTGCGTGAGGTATCCACCGTGACGAGTCTGCAGGGGAGCGAATTCCGCTGCAGTGTAGCGAGAATTGGCTGGAATTGCAAAGCGCCCGCGCGGCCGGAAGCCGCGCGGTGAGTTGACGCGGCACCCGCATCCCGGCAGGTTGACAAATCGCCCGGGTCATGGTATGTTTGAATGACAGGGAGGAGTTCGGTTCCGTGAGACAGGTTCTCGCGTTGCTGGCCGCGTCGTGTGTCGCCGGAAGTATGGTCGACGCGCAGGTGCAGAATGTCCGCGTCTCGGCCCCCGATGCCGTCGGGCCCAACGAAGTCAGCATCGCGATCAACCCCGCCAATCCCTTGCAACTGGCCGCAGGGTCCAACCTCCGCTATTTCTACCGGTCGCCCGACGGAGGCTCCACATGGGCGCAGAGCGTGCTCCCGCCGGGGACGTGGGGTGATCCCTGCGTCCTCTTCGACGCTGACGGAACGCTCCTCTACGCGCACCTCTCGAACCTGCCCGATCCCGGATACTTCATCGACCGCCTGATCGTCCACCGCTCGACAGACGGCGGATCGACCTGGCTGGATTCGGCGCAGGTGGGCTACCGCCCGCCCAGAGCGCAGCAGGACAAAGAGTGGCTGGCCACGGACATGACCCCCTCGCCGTTCCGGGGTTCGGTGTACATGACCTGGACCGAATTTGATGAATACGGCAGCGTCCTTCCGGGCGACAGCTCGCGGATTCTGTTTTCGCGATCGACCGATCGCGGGGCAACATGGAGCGCGCCGGTACGTATCAGCGATCAGGGCGGGGATTGCGTCGACGGCGACAACACAGTCGAAGGCGCCGTTCCGGCCGTGGGCCCCGGGGGGGAGGTCTATGTAAGCTGGTCCGGTCCGCTCGGCATCATGTTTGACCGCTCCACGGACGGCGGCACGACATGGGGGAGGGACGTCCGGGTGAGCGACCATCCCGGGGGGTGGGCATTCGATGTGCCCGGCATCTACCGGTGCAACGGCCTGCCTGTCACCGTGTGCGACACCGGCTCCTCCGCCTATCGCGGACGGATATATGTCCTCTGGGGCGACCAGCGGAACGGCCTCGAGGACTCGGACGTGTGGATTGCAGCCTCCACGGACGGGGGGGACACCTGGAGCGCGCCGACGAGAGTCAATGACGACCTGACGGGGAGGCACCAGTTCTTCCCGTGGATCGCCGTGGATCATGCGACCGGACATCTCTACATGGTCTTCTATGATCGGCGGGAGACGAGCGGTAATGCGACCGACGTGTTCCTTGCCCGCTCGACCGACGGAGGGAAGACAATTGTCAACATGCGTGTCAGCGAATCGTCGTTCGTCCCCGACCCGACCGTTTTCTTCGGCGATTACACGAACATCGCCGCACGGGACGGCAGGGTCTATCCCATCTGGATGAGAATGGACGGGAAGACCATGAGCATCTGGATGGCGAGCTACGTTGACCCGACCGTCACGGAAGTTGCCGGACCTGTATCCGCGCCCGGGGAGTTTGCGCTCCATCAGAACTATCCGAACCCATTCAACGGACAGACGCTCATCAGTTTTCAGACGGCTGCGTCAGGGCACGTAATCATGAGCGTGTTCGATGTCCTCGGGAGGCAGGTCCAGGTATTGGTTGACGAGACTCGTCCGGCGGGTTCCTATACCGAGCTGTTTGACGCATCCGGGCTCCCGACGGGGCAGTACTTCCTGCGGCTTGCAGCTGGAGAGGGTTTTGTCCAGCACAGAAGGATGACGTATCTGAAGTAGCGACGCTCGGGCAGCACGCGTCGCGGTAGAACACGCCGCAACATGTGCCGTCGCGCGACACCAGAGCACTTCACCATCACGCACCACTACCTTACAGAGGATTTCCATGAGCGAAGAGACGCACACGCAGTCGCCCGAGCCGAAGCCGGTTCCACGGACCGACTCGTCGAACCTGATGGGGGGGATCGTCCTGATCACCCTCGGGCTGCTGTTCCTGCTCGGCAAGCTGCTGCCGGATTTCAGCTTTTCCGATTACTGGCCCGTGCTCTTGATTGTGATCGGGGCGGGGCTGCTCTGGAAAGCCAGGAAGACCTGAGGAGGGATGACCATGAACAAGGGAAGACTTTTCTGGGGTTCGTTCCTGCTGGGGCTCGGCGTGTTCGTGCTGCTGGATCGGTCCGGCGCGCTGGTCATCGAGTGGGGTGGCATCTGGGCGTTCTGGCCGGTGCTCCTGATACTGATCGGAGTGTCGGTGCTGGGCGGCTCCGGGATTCTCGGGCGCTTCGCGTCAGTCCTGACCGGGCTCCTCGCAGCGGCGCTGGTCGTTGCGTTCATGAATTTCGGCCACGGGGCCGGTGACAAACGGGACGGGAAGGAAGCGGTGCTGACCGAAGCGATGGCGCCCGGAACCACGAGAGCGGCATTCTCGCTTGATGCCGGGGTGGGGACGTTCGTGATCGGAGGGAACAGCGAGCAGTTGATGGAGGCGAGGATCGATTCCGACCCGTGGACATACAGCGTGGGCCGGGACTCTTCCGGCGACCAGGACCGGGTGCGGCTCTGGATGGACCACCACGACGGGGTTACGTGGGGGTGGAGCGTGAGGAACACCGTAGAGGTCGGTCTGAATCCGGCGCCCGCGTGGGATATCGAGGTGGATGCGGGCGCTGCCCGTGTCGATGCCGATTTCCGTACTCTCGCCGTTGAACATCTTCGCCTGTCGTCGGGCGCATCGACCATCAAGGTGCAGCTCGGATCGCGCGCGGAAGAGTGCACGGTAACGCTCGAGACCGGCGTTTCCTCGGTCCGCATCTATGTGCCGGAGTCGGTGGGATGCGACGTGCGGATTGAAGCGCCCATGTCGGCGAAGAGGCTCCCCGGGTTCGAGAAGCGGGAGGATGGTTGGTACGAAACCGACAACATCGCGACCGCGACGCGGAAGATTCACCTTGACATCGACGCCGGCGTTTCCAGCATCAGGGTGATCCGGGTCGCCAGCGACGAGGGTGTGGAGTTGTAGCGTTTGCGGCTCAGGTTCCCTTTTCTTCGAAGGTCCCCGTCTTCCTGTTTTTCTGGACGTTCGTCCAGTGGAAGCAGCGCCCGTTCATGGCGATGTAGACGCCGTGCGGCAGGGTCTGGGCGAACGCCATGGCGCTGCCAAGGTTGAAGAGTCCGTCCGAGCTTCCGAACTTGTAGGGGATCATCGCGCCGGTCAGGACGACAGTCTTCTCTTTCACCTTCTCTCCCAGCGCGCGTGCGGTGATCTCCATGGTGTCGGTACCGTGCGTCACCAGGATGCGCTCTTCGGTTGCCCTCAGGCAGTTCTCCACGATGATCGACCGGTCCGCGTCGGTCATCTCAAGGCTATCCACCATCATCAGCGTTCGGATCTGGGTCGGCACGCGGGAGCGGGCGAGCGACAGCATTTCGGGGAGGTGAGTATCCTTGAAGTACAATTTCCCTGTAAGCTCGTCGTATTCCTTGTCGAAAGTTCCACCCGTGACAAACACTCGAATATCCATGATGTGCCCTGCATGTGTCGAATGCGGCGCGGATTCGGTCCCGGAGGCGGCACCGATGAGATGACATCGGCGGGACGCCTCGTCCAGCTCAAAGGATACGGAAGCGAAACCAAAAAAACCAATCAGGGGCGCCCCTTTTCGCGGTTTCTTGGTCACAGAATTTTCCGGTTCGGTTTGACCATGGTCACATCGCAATCGGGAACGATAGTGTATCTTGAGTACAGTAATCGGAAACACATGCGGCGGCAGAAAGAACAGGAAGGAGACAGGACAATGAAAGGCAAGCTCGTGGTACTGGTGATCGTCGGCTGGATGACCCTGACGTTTCTCTACCGCCTGATCGCGAGCGCGGCCTGGTAAGCTGTCCTGTGCGGGCTGCCTGACCCATTCCGGCGGCATCGCCGGGGGCCTCGGCAGTCGAGTGTCTCTGAACGAGTGTACCGGACCTGGCGCAGGTCCATGGATGATGGATCCCGGACGAACGGGGGGCGAGAGCTCCCCGTTCGCCGTTATAGGACTGCGGTCCGGCTGATTCAGGCCGGCATAAAGCCGAACGCTCCGGTTTCAGTGGATCGTTGTGGGATGTTGATCTCCGGGGATGTTGATCCTTGGGGGAGGGACAAGCCTTGCGGGGGTGATTTCTCCGCCGTATCTTGGTCCAGCACATCCGGAGACGCTCCCCCTGCCAACGACCGGCTTCACGCTCCTCGATTATGTCGTCCTGGTCGCTTACCTCATCGGCATAGCCATCGTCGGTATCCGATTGGGCGGCCGCCAGTTCTTCTGCGACCGATTACTTTCTGGGCAAGGACAGCATCCCCTGGTGGGTCGTCTGTTTCTCGATTGTCGCAGCTGAAACCAGCGCGCTCACCTTCATCAGCATTCCCGGCCTTTCCTATCTCGGCAATCTCAACTTCCTGCAGGTGACGGTCGGATACCTGATCGGCCGCATCCTCGTTTCGGTCTTCCTCCTTCCTTCATACTTTGCCGGGGATCTTTCGACGGCGTACGCCTTTCTCGAGCGTCGGTTCGGGAAGAAGACGAGGAGCTTCGCGTCGGTGGTATTTCTCGCCACCAGGCTGGCCGCCGATGGCGTGCGCCTGTTTGCCACGGCGATCCCGCTCAAGTTCGTGCTGGACATTGAATATCCGCTCGCGATCCTACTGCTTGCACTGGTTGCCCTGGCCTACACGACCATTGGCGGAGTGCGCGGCGTCATCTGGGTGGATGCGATTCAGATGTTTGTCTACATCGGGGGGGCGCTGGCGGCCGCGGCGTTTCTGGCAGCCGACACTCCGGGCGGCCTGTCGGCGATCCTGGGCCGGGCCGCGGCTGAGGGGAAGCTTCAGATCGTGAATCTGGATTTCAGCCATTTCTGGTCTTCGCCGTACACGCTGGTCGCGGGGCTGGTGGGCGGCGCGCTGCTCTCCATGGCGTCGCACGGGACCGATCAGCTGGTCGTCCAGCGCGTGCTCGCCACGAAGTCGGAGCACGCCGCGCGCAAGGCGCTCATCGGCAGCGGCGTGATTGTCATCCTGCAGTTTGCGCTCTTCCTGATCGTCGGGCTGATGCTGTACGGCCACTACGGGGGTCAGACGCTGGCGGGGCTGGGGCTCACCAGGGCCGACGAAATCTTCCCGCGGTACATCGTGGAGGGGCTGCCGCCCGGCGTGTCCGGCTTCATCATTGCGGGCCTGCTTGCTGCGGCGCTCTCGACGCTGGCCGGGTCGATGAGTTCCATGTCGTCTTCGACGGTGCTGGATCTCTGGCGCGGGCTTCGCGGCACGCCGGCAGATCCGCGGGCCGAGCTGCGGCTTTCCCGGATCGTGACGGTCGTATGGGCGGGGATGCTGGTTCTGTCGGCGCTAGTATTCATGAATTCAAGCCAGGCGGTGGTCGAGCTCGCGCTGAGCATCGCGAGCTTCACCTACGGAGGGCTTCTGGGGACGTTTCTGCTCGGCGTTTTCTTCCGTCGGCCACGTCAGGACGACGCCCTGGCCGCGTTCGTTGCGGGGATCCTGCTGATGGTGACAGTGATCGCCCTGCAACTTGTGGCGTGGACATGGTATACGGCTATCGGGGTGATCGGGACGCTGGCTGTCGGAACAGCGTTGTCGCGCCTCGAGCCGCCCGAGCGGAGATCGGGCGACACTCCCGGGGGGACTCTGCTTGACATCGGGAGATCAAAGTGCTATTATAGAGCGTATTGTCCGGACGATGTAGCCCGCAGGGAGTGATCCCTTTCAGGTAAGTCTTCCGCCTCCCTGCCCTGCACGTCCTACCCCAGCGCCAAATCCATGTATTTGCGCTATCCGTTCTTTTACTCATCCAAACTCAAGGAGTGCACGCATGAAATCCTTCGCGACAATGCTGTTGCTTCTGTTTGTCGTCGTCGGGACAGCGTTTGGTCAGCCCTTCGTCCAGACGGCTGCGCACGACGTTGTTCTCACGAAGGCGAACTGGACCGGCCCGGATTCCACCAAGCCCTATCTTGACGATCAGGGCGTCCGGACGGTGTGGGTGACAAACGATCTGGACAAAGACGGGAAGCCTGAGATTCTTGCGACCGACTACGCCAACACTGGCAGAGTCCATGTGTTTGAGCTCGTAAGCGGCAACACGCTCGAGCTCGTGTGGTCCTCTCCCCGGCATCACGCCGAGCGGCGGTGGCAGCACGCCTCGCTGGGTCAGGCACGGCGACCTGGATGGTGACGGAAACGGCGAGATCATCTTCCCGTGGGCGCTCACCGGTGGGGTGGACACGGCGGTCGTCGTATTCGAGTGGACGGGGGCGGACAACGACTATGGAACCGAACCGGCCATAGAACTGACCAAGAACCTCTTCGCTCCCCAGGGTCTCGGCAACTTCCGCATGAACCGTGAGACGGGCGAGGTCTACGATTTCGATAGTGATGGTCGAGACGAGCTGATCACGTGCAACCGGGACGGCAAGGTATACGTGATGGGCGTGGTCGGCGAGTTCCCCGGCTTTGCATCGTGGCAGATCGAAGGCGGCGATCCCCTTGTGCATCCCGACAACAGGTTCTCGGCGGGTTCATGGTGGCATTCGTTCCCCGCGGACATCGACGGCGACGGGACGAAGGAGATCGTGAACCACTACTGGAACAACTGGGGGATGTGGAGCATCGATCCGCTGGGACCCGATTCGTATCGATACCCCACGCCGAGGGTCGATTCGCTCACGGACGACCGCGCAAAGACCGACTTCTATCATGAGTTCTACCCTGAAGACGCCTGCAGCTACATGGGCATGGTCCCGGTGGATGTGGACGGTGACGGGAAGCAGGAGCTTGCGGGAATCGTCTACGTCGGCGGCAGCGACAACGACTACGATGCCGTGCTCATAAGTCTGACCCAGGCCGACACCGGTGTCTATGTGTGGCGGGGGACGGGGCAATTTGCCACGATCGGCCACAGGATGTGGGAGCTGGCCGGCAAGACAGGGGGATCGCACTGGGGATCCGCCGCGTATGATTTCAACGGAAATGGACGCGATGAATACGTCGTCGGCGGCGCTGGCGGCTACGAGCTCATCTCCATCGAGTACAAGGGAACCGGCGATATTCTCGACGCTGCGAACTACGATAGGACGATTACGTTCCCCGGTGAAGCGACGTTCTTCCATTACTTCGATATCTATGATTCCCTCGGCACCATCACCGATACCGTGTCCAGGGAAAACCCGTTCCTGGCGAAGGTGTTCGCCGGATGCGACCTTGACAACAACGGGAAGAAGGAAGCCGTGATGGCGTATCAGAGCGTCGCGGACTCCATCACCTACACGTACTACTCCTGGGACACGGCTGCTGTTCCGCAGCGATATGTTGCGTCCGACACGGTGAAGATTCCGAATAACCAATCCTGGAACATCAAGGTCGTGGAATGGACGGGGGCCGTGTTCGTTGACAAGCCTCTCCAGTTCGTGTCCCCCGAGGACTATGTCCTCGAACAGAACTATCCGAATCCGTTCAACCCCTCGACGACGATCCGGTTCTCCCTGCCGGTCGGCAAGAACATCTCCCTGACCGTGTACGACATGGTCGGGCGCGAGGTGAAGAAGCTGATCGGAGACGAGGTGTATATGCCGGGCACGCACAGCGCCGAATGGGATGGGACGGACAATCTCGGGAAGCCCGTTGCCAGCGGGAACTACGTCTACACCCTCAAGTTCGGCAACTTCACCAAATCCGCAAAGATGATGCTGCTGAAGTAATTGCCGCCTATGTCAACGAACGAGCCGTGATCAGCAGCACCGTCACGGCTCGTTTTTTTTGTCGGGCGGAACCTTCAATACTGTCCCTGAGCACAAAGGAGGTCTGGATGAAAGCGCGTTTGTGCGTGACGGCTCTGCTCCTGTTGGCCGCCGCGTTGGAGACGCTTGCCGGGACGACCGGGAAAATCGCGGGCAGAATCCGCGACGCGGAATCGGGGGAACCCCTTGTGGGAGTGAGCGTGATCATCGAGGGGACGACGACCGGGGTGAGCTCCGACGTGGACGGCAACTTCGTCCTCGTCAACATTTCTCCCGGTTCGTACGTTGTTGTCGCCTCCGGCGTCGGACTCCAACGGAAACGATTCAGCAACGTGAAGGTCTCGGTCGATTTCACCACGCGGCTGGAAATCCAGTTGTCCACGGACGTGATCGCGCTCGAAACTGTCGAAGTCCAGGCCGAAGCTCCGATGGTCCGGCGCGACCTGACCTCCTCGCAGGCCGTCATTGACGCCACGGCCATCGAGGCGCTCCCGGTGGAGAACGTGACCCAGGTGCTGACCCTGCAGGCCGGCATCACGCAGGGCACAGGCGGCGAAATCCACATCCGCGGCGGCCGGTCCACGGAAATCCAGTACACGGTCAACGGCGTGTCGATCGTGAACCCCTTCGACAACACCCGGTCCGTCTCGATCGCGACGAATGCCATTGAAGAGCTCTCGGTTGTGGCGGGGACGTTCAACGCCGAGTACGGCAACGCCCTGAGCGGCGTGGTCAACACCGTGACGAAGGAGGGGGGACCCACGTACCGTGGCACCATTTCCGCCTATACGGGTGACTACGTCAGCAGTCGCGACGAAACGTTCTTCAACATCGACGACTTCGATGCGCTCAACAATCCCGTGGTCGAGGCGACCCTGAGTGGTCCAATCGTCCCGGACCTTGGCAACATGCTGACATTCTTCGCCTCCGGCAGGTTCGAGGAGAGCAAGGGCTGGCTGTACGGTATCCGGGAGCAAACGCCGGAAGACTACGTCATCAAGAATCCGGCGAACCCGAACGACATCACCGTCATCTCGACCGGGGACGGGGCGATCGTTCCGATGAACCCGAACCGGTCCCGGAGCGCCACCGCGAAGCTTGCGTTCGCGCCCGATCCGGTGATGAAGTTCCGGTACGATCTGGTCTACTCCGACGGGTGGTCCAAGTCGTACAACCACGACCTGAAGTACAACCCCGACGCGCAGTATCAGAACTACGAGTGGGGGCTGCTGAATGCCCTGGAGTTCCGCCATGCGGTGTCGCCCAGGACCTTCTACACGGTCAAGGCGTCCTGGAACACCAACGATTATCAGCAGTATCTGTATGCGCTGACCAGCGACGGCGTCACGCCGGTGGAGTATCACGCGGGGATGACGCTGGACACGTCGCAGTTCCGCCCGGACTACCGGTATCAACCGATCCACAAGCAGACCAGGGTATCGACGTACACGTTCCTCTCCGGGGGAACGCCCCTGACCCAGTACTATCAGCGCTCGGAGACATTCGGCGGGAGAGCCGATATTACGAGCCAGGTCAGCTCAAGCCATGAGCTGAAAGGCGGTGTCGATTTTCGATCTCATGCGCTCGACTACGAGGCGTTTACGATCCTGTATGACACCTCGAGCTCGGTGTTCGACACCCCGACAATCACCGCCCCCGGGACCTCGGACCATTCGTCATACCGGCGGACACCGCTTGAGTTCTCGGCCTACGTGCAGGACAAGATGGAGTTCGAAAGTCTGATTCTGAACGTCGGCCTCCGGTACGATTACCTTGCGCCGAAATCGATGTACGGCACCAGCACCCAGTACCCGTCGCCGAACAGCCCGACGCTTCCCGCGGGGGTCGATTCTTCGGCGTTGCTGGCCGATGCAGAGGTGAAGCAGACCCTGAGCCCGCGCATCGGCGTGTCGTTCCCGATCACCGACAGGGGCATCATCCATTTCTCCTACGGCCACTTCTACCAGATGCCGCCCTTCTCATACCTGTACACGAACCCGGACTTCGTCTCGGATTTCTCGTCGGGGACCCCTGTCTTCGGAAATGCAAACCTGAATCCCGAGCAGACCGTGACGTACGAGGTCGGCCTCCAGCAGCAGCTCAGCGATAACGTCTCCTTCACCCTCACCGGCTTCTACAAGGACGTGCGCGATCTCCTTGCATTGCAGCAGATCCGGATCAGCGGGGATGAGACGTACTACAAGTACGTCAACAAGGACTACGCAAACATCAAGGGGATCACGCTCTCGTTCACCAAGCGGCGCACCGCGGCCGATCTTCTCGGCGTGACCGTGGATTACACGTTCCAGGTGGCCGAAGGGAACGAAGTGAACTCGGATGCGTTCTTCGTCGACCTCTCCTCGGGACGGCAGAGCGAGAAGGTCCCCGTCTACCTCGGCTGGGACCAGACGCACACGCTGAACGCCACGGTCACCGTCGGGCGGCCGAGCGACTGGAACGTCACGCTGGTTGGGCGTCTGGGCAGCGGACTGCCGTACACGCCTGAAGTGACATCCAGAACCCTCTACCTGCGGGAGAACAGCGAACGCAAGCCTGCGCAGGCGTCGGTGGACGTGCTGGTCGACAAGACCTTCGCGTTTTCCGGAGTTGCCATTACGGCTTTCCTGAAGGTGTACAACGTCTTCGACACGCTTAATGAGCGGGTCGTGTACAACGACACCGGGCGGGCAACCTACACGCTGGTTGCCAGCCAGGGGACGGCGCAGGCGACGGACGAGCTTGCGAAGACTGTGCCGGGGGTACACCCGGCGAGCGAATACTTCCAGCGACCCAACTACTTTCAGGCGCCGCGCCAGGTGCGCATCGGCGCGTCGTTCGAGTTCTAACCGGAGAATCAGCGTATGAGAACGATGGTCATGCTCTGCGCAGGGGCGGCGTGGATCCTTCTGCTGGGGTCCCCGGCGGCTGCGCAGCGTGAGATCGACGGCAACACCCGCCAGGAGATCCAGGCTGTCAAGGAGTACATGCAGGCCCATCCCGGCCGGGCGTCCACCGTTGCGGCGCCCGGGCCGGAGAAGGGCGAGGCCGGTGCCCCCGTGATGATGAAGTCGGCGGCTCAGGCGGACCGCAAACTGTTTTTCATGAACGGCAACAAGGTGTCCACCAACGTCTACAACTACGGTGGCATCGGGCCCGGCTACGACGCGCTGCGGGGAGTCAACAATCTCGTCTGGCGCGGGCTGGACTACGGGTTCCAGTTCTGCCCGTTCGTGGCGGCCTCTGTGCCCGACGCAACCAACCCCTCCCGGCGGTTCCACATTGTTTCGGATGGACTGTGGGATTACCCCGCCTACCGCGAGGTGAGTCCGGACGGGACGACGCTCTGGGCATGGCAGCCGCTGCCGGGATATGCCGACCCGGATCAGCAATTCATGGCCTCCAACCCGGCGCCCGACGTCAACAAGGACGGAAAGCCCGACAGCTGGCCGCGGTCATGGTACAACCCCACGCTGGGCCGGTACGTCTGGCCCGGCTATCTATCCCAGGATGTTCTCGCTGCGGACCAGGAAACGTACTGGGCGATGGACGACAGGGAGAACCGGGAATTCGATCAGCTGAGCAAGCAGGGGCAATACTATCCCGTTCTTCAGCGACACAAGCCGGAGCGGCCTTGGGGTTCAGGTTGACGGGCGCGCATTTCAATGGAGCAATGCGCTCGCCGAAAACACCATCTTCTTTGTGTACACGATCACCAACGTGAGCGACAAGGACCTGGACAGCGTGGTCTTCGGCATCTACGGCGACGCCGACCTCGGGGGAGGGGCGCCGGAGAACACCGACGATAACGGCTACTTCATCCCGCCATATGATTCGACGGGCGCGTTCGACAAAGTGCCCGTCTATTCCCGGAGCATGGTGTACTTCTGGGATCCCGACATGAAGGGGGCGCGCGGATTGCCGCTTGGTTACATCGGATGCAAGTTCCTGGAGAGCCCCGGGAACGCCAGTGACGGCATCGACAACGACGGCGACGGTCTTGTCGATGAGCGCCAGGACGACGGCCTCGACAACGACGGCGACTGGAACCCCATCAACGACGACACCGGCATCGACGGAATCCCCAACACGAACGATCCGGGGGAGGGCGACGGCGTGCCGACCGCGGGGATCAAGAAGCCGGACGGCTCGCTGGACCCGCTCTTCCCAGGAGAGCTCAATTTCGAACTGACCGACCTCGATGAGGCTGACCAGATCGGGCTCACGAGCTTCAACAGCTGGAAGTGGGCAGACGACGCGATCAAGAACGACGAGTCGATGTGGAACCGCACTATCCCCAGGAACTTCGGGGCGATCCAGCCAGGACCAGGATATCGTCTTCATATTCGGGTCGGGGTATATATCGCTCAAGAAGGGCGAAACCAAGCGCGTCTCCATGGCGCTGCTCTTCGGGCAGACGCTGGATGACCTCCTGGTGAGCGCGAAGACGGTGCAGACGATCTACAACAACAACTACCGCTTCTTCAAGCCGCCCATCACGCCGCACATGACGACGGTCCCGGGGGACGGCAGGGTGGAGCTGTACTGGGATGATCGCGCCGAAGGAAGCGTGGATCCGATCGCAGGGAAGGATTTTGAGGGGTACGTGATCTACCGGAGTGTCGACCCGAGCTTCAACGACATCCAGACGATCACCGACGGAAAGGGCGCGCAGTTCCTGACGACGCCCCTCAAGGACATCACCGGCAAGGAGGCGAAGTGGGACGTCGCGACACGCGATGACCCGTTCACCGACCTGAACAAGAACGGCATCTACGATGCCGGGGAGCCGTACGTCGACCTGAACAAAGACGGCAAGTGGACCGCCGGCTGGGAGGACTACTGGAAGGGGTATCATCCCGTCCCATACCAGGACCGCGGTATCCAGTACTACCTCGGGAACAACAGCGGCCTTGTGCACTCGTATGTCGACTCGAACAACGTCGTCAACGGTCAGACCTACTACTACACGGTGGTGGCATACGACCACGGTGATTCCATCGGCGTGCCTCCCACGGAATCTCCCAAGAAGATCACGCTGGATCCGATCACATCGATTCTAACGTTCGACGTGAACACGGCACAGGTGCTCCCGGGCCCGCGGGTGAGCGGGTATGTTCCGCCGCCTGACCTGAAGAACAGTGCAACGCACGCAAGCGGGCTTGGCACGGGCTCGGTGACGTTCGAGATCAAGAACGACCTGATCGTGAAGGACGGACACGAGTACCAGCTTTCATTTGCCGATTCGTCGGACTACGGGAGCGGGAAGATTCTCTCGAAGAATTACTCGGTCCTTGACCTCTTCCCGTACACGGAAAGTACGGTGCTGTACGACACGAACTTCGCGTCGCTCGGACGTACGCAGCTAGTCGATGACAGCTACTTTGCGGTGACAGGTGCGGGCGGGACCCCGTACGCACGCGACATCGACTACATCGTGAACTTCCAGCGCGGGTCCTTGCGCCGGACCGGATCCAGCACAATCCCCAATCAGGCCGAAGTGAAGGTCACGTACCGGTACCAGCCGGTCTACCAGAGCAGCCGGCTGGACAGTGCGGATGGCAACGCGGTTTTTGACGGTGTGAACGTGCTGGTGAAGGACGCCCCGCCTCTCGATTATGATCCATCTCGGTCGAAGTGGCTTCCGGGCAGTTCGAGCAACCTCGGCTACGTCATGGCGCTTCCCGGCGCGGGATCGCGCAAGAAGATCACGCCGTTCGACTACGAGATCGAGTTCTCTGCTTCGAACATCGACACGGCGCTGGCGATTTCGGGCGGCATTGTTCGCATCCCGGTTCGGTACACGGTCCGGGAGGTATCGAGCGGCGTTCCGATAAAGATCCTGACGCTCCTCCGGGAACCCTCCATCAAGAATCTCCAGTGGGATCCGGGCGACGAGATCATCATGTTCCAGCCGGGCTCCATCGGTGTCGGCTCGGACACGGTGAACTGGGGTGTGACTGTCATGCTTCCGACGGACACGACCGTCACGCCGATCCTGCCCACCGACGGCGACATCCTCTTCATGGGTACGTCCCGTCCGTTCGACAACCGGGACGCGTTCACTCTCCGGACGGTGGGAGGGAAGGTCGAAACCTCCGTCGCCATGGGGCGGCTCGACAGCATCTATGTCGTCCCGAACCCGTACGTGGGATACAACGCCATCGAGCCCACGAACAGGCTGCCGGGCGACTCGAGGGGAGAGCGCCGGCTGTACTTTGAGAACCTCCCGGCCCAGTGCACGATCAGGATCTTCACCGTCAACGGCGACCTGGTGCAGACGCTTGAGCGAAGCTCCGGCGTCGAGAACGGGCGCGAATTCTGGAATCTTCTGAACCGTGACGGGTTCAGCGTCGCGTATGGCGTCTATGTTGCGCATATCGACGCGCCAGGGATCGGCGAGAAGATTGTCAAATTCGCAATCATCAAGTGACGGAGGACCAACCATGAAGACACTACGTTGCTTCCTGCTGCTGGTCCTCGCCACTGCGGTCGTCGGGAGTGCCTTCACGCAAACCCTGACGAAGACCGGCACCACCGCGGCACCGCTGCTGAAGATCGGCATAGGGCCGCGCGCCATCGGCATGGGCGGCGCCTTCGCGGCGACGGCCGACGACATCTCCGCCATGTACTGGAATCCCGCAGGCCTCGGGAGCTCCTTCGGCAACGAGGCGATGTTCAACCACGCGTTCTGGTTCGCGGATATCGCCGTGGATTATGCCGCGGTGACGGCCAGAATCGGCGACATCGGAACGCTTGGCGTATTCGTCACGACACTCGGGCTCGAGGAGATGGATGTCCGGACTGTCGAGCAGCCGAGAGGCACGGGGGAACGGTTCGATGCCGGAGAGATGGTGATCGGGCTGAGCTACGGCCGGAACCTGACCGACAATTTCGGGATCGGATTCACGGCCAAGTACGTCCGCGAGGACATCTGGCACTCCTCCGCGGTGGGGTTCGCGTTCGATGTCGGGGTGTTGTATCGTATCGACGTCCTGAACGAGCTCCGGCTCGCCGCCTGCGTGTCAAACTTCGGGCCGAAAATGAAGATGGAGGGGATCGACAACCTGATGGTGACGCAGGTCGGGGGGTCGACCGGAAACCTGATCAACACGTATGTCGAACTTGAAGAGTTCGACCTCCCGTTGCTCTTCCGGGTTGGCGTCGCAGCCGATGTGATCAAGGGGGAGGAGAACCGGCTCACGCTGGCGGTGGACGCGGTCCATCCGAACGACAACACGGAGTACCTGAACACGGGTGCGGAATACGGCTGGAACGAGATGCTGTTCGTCCGGGCCGGGTGGAAATCGCTCTTCGAGCGCGACACCGAACAGGGCTGGACGGTCGGCGCGGGCCTGCACTACAGGATTGTCGGCTCCGTCAAGGTGAAGGTCGACTACGCGTACGAGGACTTCGGGCGCCTGGCGAACGTCCAGTATCTGTCGCTGGCTGTCGTGTTCTGAGCGGCCGCGGGGTGGCGTACGATGTGCAGTGCGGCGCGGGATACCCGCGCCGCAGGCGTTTTGTCCTCTGCAATGTATGGCATGGCAATGATCTGACTGAGGAGGCGGTATGCGACGTGCGCTTATGTGCGCCATCGGTGTGTTGTTTGTCGTCTCGCCGGGCGCGGCCCAGACCGCGGACGACGAACTCGTGAACATCAAGCACCTCATCCCGGACATCGTGCTGGACCTCCGGTACAATACTGTCGACAACTTCTGCGCCCAGAAGCTGTACACGACCGACGAGTGCCTGGCCGCCCACGGAACGGTGCGGAAGCTTCAGGTGGTTCAGGACAGTCTGCGGGCACGAGGGCTCGGGTTGAAGGTGTACGACGCCTACCGGCCGCGGTCGGTCCAGTACCTGATGTTCGAAATCGTCCCCAATCCCATCTATGTTGCTGATCCCGGCCAGCGGCTCCGTGCATAACCGCGGCGGAGCGGTGGACGTGTCGCTGGTGGATGCGGCGACGGGGGTCGAGTTGAACATGCCGACGGAGTTTGACTATTTCGGGGCCGAGGCGGGTCACGGGTGGACGTGGGGCTGACGGCCGAGCAGATTGCCAACCGGGAGCTTCTGCTCGACATGATGACGCGGGTGGGCGGGTTCGAACGCTACTCCGCGGAATGGTGGCACTACACCGTGGCTGCCGCTTCCGCGTATCCACTCCTTGATTTCCAACTCCGCTGAGGCCACCATGAGACGCACAATCGCTTTGACGCTGCTCCTGGCGCTCGCTGCGACGGCAGCCAGGACTGAATTCATCGTCAACACCACGCGGGATTCGACGCAACGGGCCCCGCGCATGGCTCCTGATGGCGCCGGCGGGGCCTATGTCGTGTGGACCGCGCAGAACCAGATCGGGCCTGCCACGCGGGGAGACATCGTCCTGCAACGCGTATCGCCTGACGGCACGCTGCAGGGCCTGGAGACCGTGGTGAATACGGTCGGCGCGGGCGATCAGGAGCGGCCGGCCATCGCCTCCGGGCCAGGAGGACTCGTGTACGTCGTCTGGGCCTCGCGCGACGACGCGAGCGTGGTGTATGACATCAAGGCACGAAGGTTCGTGAACGGGGTCGCCTCCGGCGACGAGTTCGTGGTGAACACGACACTTGCGCACACGCAGACCTGCCCCGACATCGACATCGACGCAAACGGGAACGCGGTGGTCGTGTGGGAATCCTGGTTCCAGGACGGAAGCGACCGCGCCGTGGTGGGCCGCCGCCTGGATGCGGGGGGGCAGTTCCTCGGGCCGGAGTTCCAGGTGAACATGACGACGGCGTACAGTCAGGCCCGTCCGGCCGTCAGCGTGAGGCCCGATGGAGGCTTTATCGTGGTGTGGGAATCCTGGAAGCAGGAACAGCCGGCTCCATCCGGGTACGGCGTGTTCGGGAGACTGTACAATGCCGACGGCGGCGCGCGATCCGGCGAGTTTCAGGTGAATACGACCACGGCGGACTATCAGTGGTACGCCGACGTTCTGGCGCTTCCCGGGGACGAATTCGTCGTGGCGTGGTGCAGCTGGGAGCAGGACGGGTCCGACGGGGCAGTTGTCCTGCAGCGATTCAACTGGGAGACGCAGAAGCTGGGGGGAGAGGTCATCGTCAACAGCACGGTGCCCGAGTACCAGTGGCTGCCCCGGCTCGCGGCGCGCCCGGGGGGCGGGCATGTGGTCGTGTGGTCCAGCTGGAAACAGGACGGCGACCGCGAAGGGGTGTACGCGATGTCGTTCGCGCCGGACGGACGGAAGGAGTCGCTCGAGATGCGGGTGAACGCCCGGACCGCCAGCTTCCAGTGGGAGCCGGACGCAATCGTCCTTCCGGACGACCGGCTATTTGCCGTCGTGGTCGAGCTGGGGGGAGGTCGGGAAGGATTACGAGGTCCTGGCAGGGACGCTTGCGTTCGCCGTGCCGCAGGGCTACCTCGGCGGGGATGCGCTCGAGCACCCGAGCGGCAGGAGCACAACGCGCCTGATCGTGCATGTCGTGGATTCGACGCTGCTCACGGGCCATATCTACGAAGCGTCGTTTGACACGCTCGCGAGCGCCCGGGAGCCTGTCGTGACGGTCCGGGACACGGTGGCCGGCGAGGTCAAGGTGGACAGGTTTCCTGTTGATCGCGGCGAGGGGGTGTTCTATGCGACGGCGCCCTTCGACGGGCTGGTGCTGCAGGTGATTCCGGAGCTCGACCTGGACCTGGATTACTCGCGATCCTACTCGACGCTCCCGTCCGGGACGACGCTTCAGTTCGGCCTCACGAGTCCGAGCGCGGGGGTTCGCCTCACCGCGCCGATCGACGCCGTGCTGATCTGGGGAGTGACCGACACGCTGTCCGACGGCTCGTATGTCACGCCGACGGATTCCGCGATCAACTCGAGCGGCAAGAAGGTGCTCGTGCCCTTTCGCGGATGGAGCCTGACCGACAACGAGCGGATGGAGATGCTGATCGTCGAGCGAACCCAGAATTTCCGATGGGATGCGGGAGAACGCATCGTGTTCCGGACGCCGGCACGGTATCGGAAGCAGGTGAACAACACGCACGCCGAGGTCACGAACCTGCTCCCTCCATCGGACCTCCGGCTGCCCGCGCCGGGGGACAGCAACGTCGTTCGCACGACGAGGCCCGTGATGCCCGCGGACCGTTATCTGTTCACGGCGTCCCCCTCGCTTGTTCTGGATACGGGACCCGACGTGCGGCTTCCGCAGGCGTTCTCGCTTGAGCAGAATTTTCCGAACCCATTCAACCCGGAGACCAGGATACGATTCACGCTCTCGACACTGCAGCACACCACGCTGAAAGTGTACGACATCCTGGGGCGCGAGGTCGCGGTGCTGGTGGATGAGATGAGGCCTGCGGGGCAGTACGAGGTTGTGTTTCCTGACGGGGGTGGGTCGGCTTCAGGCGGGGTTGCGGGCCGGCTGGCGAGTGGGGTCTATATCTACCGGCTCGCGTCGGGCGAGCACGTGACGAGCCGCAAGATGTTGTTGATGAAATAGGTGATTGGCCTTGCGGGTGGAGCCCCGGGGGTCGAGGCGGATTGGCGTGTGTAGTGCGGGTTGGTCTGTGGTGGGATGGCGGGTGTTCGGCCTGCGTCAGGTTACGGTCGATGCCGCGGGGAATACCATGGCCTCCACGTAGCGGTCCTGGAACCCGTCGACCTCGTTGACGTGCACGTGCTCGATCCGCCGTGCGAGCGGCGTGAGGTCCCGGTTCCCGAACAGCTCGATCTTCGCGCCGCGCAGAGCCGTGTTGCCCGCGAGCGTGATGAGGTCCTCCGGGAAGGGGAGCAGCCCGATGCGCCGCGCCGAGGTGACGTTCACGTAGTTCCCGAACGCGCCCGCGAGGTAGACGCTCGAGAGGTCTTCCGCCGTCTTGTCGAGCAGCGCCATGAGCGTGGCGATTCCCGCGGCGATAGCCCCTTTCGCGAGCTGCAACTCCCTGATATCAGTCTGCGACAGCTTCACCGGGCCGCACAGCGGCAGCCAGGATCCCCCGTCTGACAGTCTCCCCCCCGGTTTGATCTTCCCCAGTTCGAGTGCCGCAGCAGCGGCATCCACCAGGCCGCTCCCGCAGATCCCGCGGGGCGGTACGCCGCCAAGGACGTGGCATAGAAATCCGCCGTCACGAATGTCCACCGCGCTTACCGCGCCGGTGGCCGCGCGCATCCCCATATAGATTCTCGCCCCTTCGAACGCCGGACCCGCGGCGGTTGAACAGCAGGTCAGGCGCCGTGCATCCCCCACAACAATCTCTCCGTTTGTGCCGAGATCGATGAGTGCGGAAGGCGTCTCCGCCGTGTCCATGCCTGTCGCGATGATCCCGGCGAGGATGTCGCTCCCCACGTACCCTGCGATCGGGGGGAGGAATCTGACGCTGGCGGCAGGGTGGACGTTCCAGCCGAGCTCCTGCGGATCCAGCCGGGCTTCTTCGAGGTGCGGCGTGTCGAACGGGACGCGGGACAACGGAGTGACGTCAAACCCGCACACAAGGTGATGCATGACGGTGTTGCCGACGAGCACCGCGCGGCGGATCTCGTGCGGCTGACAGTGGGCGGCCTCGGTCAGCTCACCCACCAGTTCAGCCAGCGTGCGCCGGACCGCGTCGACGAGCTGCCGGTGACCATGCGGCGTGAGCGCATGCGCCACGCGCGTCATGATGTCCGCCCCGTACCTGGCCTGGGGATTGAGCGCTGTGCGGACGGCAAGGACGTCTGCCGTCGCGAGATCGAGCAGCTGCCCGACGATGGTGGTTGTTCCGACATCGATGGCGATTCCGAACCCGTCGCCCGGGATGAACGTGAACGGGGCGATGTCGCTCAGGATTGCCGCTTCCCACTGGGCAAGCTCGAGCGTGAGGTCCGTGTCAGCCGTGCACTGACAGGAGAGGCGCCAGCCTGCCGCGAGGTCGGCGGGGGAGAGCATGCGTTCCTGCGCGGGCGTGACGGGGAGCGTCCCTGCGATGACGCGGACGCGGCATCCTTTGCATCTGCCATGCCCGCCGCACGGGAACTCGACGCCGTGCGGGAAGAGAACGTCCTGGAGGGGGGTCCCGCGGGGAGTCGTGATGGTCGCCCCGCGAGGCTCAAGGTGGATGGCTACATCGTTACTCACTTTGCAGGCGTCTCGGCCCCGACGATCGCGTCATCGTCTGTTGTCCTCGCCGTACTTTGCCACAAGATCCTCGTACACATCTCGCCCTGCTCGTACGTGTCAGGTTGGCTTCAGGGTCCGGACGACGGCGCGGATGTGTTCGGGCGTCGTCCCGCAGCAGCCGCCGATGAACGAAGCGCCGCCGGCGATGACGTCGGCCGCCGCCCGTGCGAATTCATCGGGCGTCGTCATATAGCGGGCCGCTCCGTCGACCATGACGGGGAGGCCGGCATTCGGCTTGATCCAGATCGGGAGCGTTGTGGACGACCGCAGGCGGGCACTCAGGGCAGGGACGTTGTCGAGGCCGATGCCGCAATTCAGTCCGATCACGTCGGCGCCCGCCCCGGTGAGGGCTTTCGCCGCGGCCTCAGGGGTCACGCCGGTCATTGTCCGGTCGTGCGCGCGCCCTGAGTCGAACACCATGCTGACAACGACGGGCAGCGTCGTGCGCTTCGCAGCGGCGAGCGCAATCAGGGCCTCGTCGAGGTCGGTCATGGTTTCGATGACGAGTCCGTCGGGCGCGGCAGCGGCGAGCGCATCGACCTGTCGCTCGAACGCATCACGGAGCTCATCCGCGGTCATTTCGCCGGCCGCGAGCATGGCACCGCTCGGCCCGATCGAGGCGAAGACGAGCGTCTTCTCTCCGGCGGCGTCCCGGGATGCGCGCACGCCGGCGGCGTTCAACGCAGCCGTGTGCGCGTCAAGGCCATAGCCGGCGAGTGCGATCGGGTTACTGCGGAATGTATTGGTGAGGATGATGCCGCTCCCGGCCTCAGCATACGCTGCGGCAACGCGGGAGACGCGATCCGGATGTGCGGTATTCCACGCGTCCGGGCATTCGCCCGGCTGGAGGCCCATGGATTGAAGGAGCGTTCCCCATGCGCCGTCGGTGACGACGGGTCCGTTCGAGAGGAGCCGGGCGATCGCGGGGTGCACTGTCGTTGTCAGATCAGGCAGCCTGGAGTTTTCGGACCAGTGCGACCGCTCCGTTGGCATTGGAGCTGTAGCCGTCGGCGCCAATTTCGTCGGCGTACTTCTGCGTGACCGGCGCGCCGCCGATCATAATGCGGACCTGCGGGCGTATCCCGGCTGAGTTGATGGCGTCGATGGTGGTCTTCATGGACGTCATGGTCGTGGTCAGGAGCGCCGACATTGCGATGATGCCAGCCTTCTTCTCCTTCACGGCGGAGATGAACTTCTCCGGCGGAACGTCCACGCCGAGATCGATGATTTCGTAACCGGCGCCCTCGAGCATGGCCGCGACGAGGTTCTTGCCGATGTCATGGAGGTCGCCTTTCACGGTGCCGATGGCCACGCGTCCGGCCGGCTGAGCCCCGCGGGCAGCGAGGAGGGGGCGCAGGAGCTCGAGGGAGCCCTTCATGGCGCGCGCTGCGATAAGGAGTTCAGGTACAAAGTAGTCGCCCGCTTCGTACCGTCGGCCCACCTCGGCCATGGCCGGGATCATATACTCCTGGACCAGCTTCTGCGGGTCCACCTTTTCGGCCAGTGCCTGTTCGGTGACCTTGCGTGCGACCGGGGCGTTTCCCTCGATGATTGCGTCGTGCAGCTGTTTCAAGAACTCCATATCGGATGCCTCCCTCTTCCTGGACGTGCTTGGAAAATGACCCTGAAACTGCCCCTTCCCCTCGATGCCCTAGAGTATCGTGTATTGGCGCCTTTTCTGCAACAGAAAGCTCTTGACAAACGAAAATGATTGTCTTATTATAGCACAATCGATTGTGCAAAGTCAAGCTGTTTCTTGATTCCCGTGGCAGTAACCCTCAAGGATATCGCCCAGAAGTCCGGACTGTCGGTCTCCATTGTGTCCCGTGTCTTGAACCGGAAGTCTGAGAAGTACCGGATCAGCGCCGAGACGGAACGGAGGGTGCTGAAGACTGCCAAGGAGTTGAACTACCGCCCGAACCAGCTTGCCCGCGGCCTGCGCCTGAAGAAGACGCACACTGTCGGGCTCATCGCCCCGGATCTCTCCAACCCGTTCTTTGCCGCAATTATCAAGAGCGCCCAGAGTGTCGCCCACCAGCTGGGTTACACGCTCGTGGTGTGCGACACGGACGAAGACCTCCAGCTCGAAATAGAGCATGTCAACCTGCTGCACAGCAAGGGCGTTGACGGACTGATCGTGCTGCCCGTGGGGCAGCGGTCGTCGCATTTCGAGTTTCTCGTACGGCAGTCCGTTCCCCTCGTCATCGTAGACCGCGTGTTTGACCAGCTCGCCACGAACACGGTGGTGATCGACAATCGCGGGGGAGCCCGTGAGGCGGTCGAGCACCTCATCCTGAACGGCCACAGGCGGATCGCCATAATTCAAGGCCTGCCAGGCACTTACACGAGTGAAGGCCGCGTGAAGGGGTACCTGGATGCGCTCGCAGCCCATGGGATCCCGGTCGACGAGTCGCTCATTGTCGGGAAGGATTTCCGGAAGCAGAACGGGTACGTGGAAACGAAGTTGCTTCTCGGGAGGCGGGATCGGCCGACGGCGATATTCGCGGCCGGCGATCTGATCACGCTTGGCGCCCTCGAGGCGATTGCGGAAGAGGGTATCGTTGTGCCCCGCGATCTCTCCATCGTCGCATTCGACGATGTGGAGTCGGCGGAATTTTTCAGATGTCCCATTACCGTTGTAGCCCAGCCAAAGGAGATGATCGGTGAATTTGCGGTAAAGCTCCTCATCGACCAGATGAAGAGTCCCGCCAAACACGAGACCCGTCAGATCGTTCTCAAACCCGATCTCATAATCCGGAATTCGGTTGCTCCCATCCGCCAGGCTTCCCCGCGCGAGGCCGTGGCCGAGTCAGGTTAACCACAGGGCGCGACGCCAGCACCAAGAACGGTAGAACACACCAGGACCCGGAGAGGGCGTTGACCCTCCGGTCGTGAAAAAGAGTGAAAAAGTAGCACAAACGATTGTGCAAGAAGGAGTTCGCCGAATGAAGCGTACCGTGCTTTTCGGCCTGATCTGTGCCGTTGGGTGGTTTTCGGGGTGTGGCGGGAAGAAAGACGACGGCAGCTCAGGAAAGGTCACGATTACGTTCTGGCACAGTTGCGTGTCCTCTACTGTACCGGCGCTCAACGAGCTGATCGACCGGTTTCAGAAGGAGCACCCCGGCATCGAGGTGAAGGCGCAGTACATCCCCACCGGCGACGCGCTGATCCACAAGCTCATCACGTCGGTGCAGAGCAATACCGCTCCGGACATCTCCTGGATTCACGCGAACTTCCTGCAGGACATCATCGAGGCGAACGCCATCTACAAGATGGACGAGTTCATCGACGGGCCTGACAGTCTCCCGCGCAGCGAGCTGAACGATTTCTACCCCGCGCTCCTGCAGGAAGCGAAATGGCGGGGCGTCCTCTACAGCCTTCCCATGGAAGCGACGGGGATCGGACTTCTGATCAACCGCGAGCTGTTCCGGAACGCGGGGCTGGATCCCGACAAACCTCCGGCGACCTGGGAAGAGCTTCGCGCAACGGCCCGGAAGCTCACGATGGACAGGGACGGCGACGGAAGGAACGACCAGGTCGGGTTCTTCGTTCCCGTATTCCCGGCGTCCGGGCAGTATGGCGACTGGATGGTGTGGCAGTGGTATCCGTTCCTCTTCCAGGCGGGCGGCATGAATGTGAACGCCGAGCAGACCCGGGTCCTTTACAACAGCGATGCCGGCGTCCAGGCACTGACCCTCTGGAAGAACATCCACAAGGATCTCAACCTGCGCTCGTTCACCATCGACTACGAAGTCGCCTTCGCCTCGAAAACGCTCGCGATGGCGCTGGACGGCCCCTGGAACATTCCGCGCTGGAAGAAGCTGGGGAATCTGGACTGGGCGATCGCGCCGCTCCCCGCGGGTCCGGCGAAGCGGGCAACGATCGTCGGGGGCGAGTATCTCGCGATCTTCCGTCAGTCCGAGCATCCGCAGGCCGCATGGACCTTCGTGAAGTGGATGGTGCGTCCCGACGTGCAGGCGATGTGGTCGATGAAGTCCGGATATCTCCCGGTCCGGCATGCCGTGCACTCGATCCCCGAGTACCGCGACTTTCTGGAAAAGAACCAGGCGCTCAAAGCATACGTAGACCAGCTCGAGGTGGCCCAGGCAGCGAGTCCAATCGACTACCAGGGGATGAGGATCAGCAGACACATCGCTGAGGCGATCGAGCAGGCGGCGCTGGGCGAGCAGGATCCCAGGACCGTTCTGGATGCGGCCGCCGAGAAGTCGAACGCGCTCTTGAAAAACACGCCGCAGGGACGCACGCCGTGACATCGTCGCGCAACAGCGGCAGGACCAGGAAACGCCGCGATGTGCTGTCGGGGTTGCTGTTCCTCTCCCCGACGCTGATCGTCTTCTCCGTGTTTGTTTTGTTTCCGGTGTTCTTTTCGTTCTTCCTCAGCTTTCAAATGTGGAACATGTTCAGCTCCGAACACACATTTGTGGGGCTGGACAATTACGGACGGGTGCTGACAAACCCCGAATTCTGGAGCGTCCTCTCGAACACGTTTGTCTACACGATGGGCACGATCCCGCTGAACATGTCGTTCGCGCTGCTGGTGGCGGCCCTGTTGAACAAGAAGATTGCGGGGAAACGGTGGCTGCGGACGGCCTTCTTTGCGCCGGTCATCATGTCCTCCGTCGCGGCGGCGGTCATCTGGCGCTGGGTGTACGAGCCGAATTTCGGGCTGCTCAACTGGTTCCTCGGGCTCTTCGGGGTTCCGGCAATCAACTGGCTGAACGATCCTTCCGCCGCCATGTTCGCCCTGATCGTGATGGGTGTCTGGAAGACGTTCGGCGTGAACATGGTGCTTTTCTCGGCCGGGCTGCAGGGCATTCCGGACCACTACTACGAGGCGGCGTCGATCGACGGCGCCGGCGCCTGGCGCAAATTCTGGAGCATCACGCTCCCGCTGCTGAGCCCGACGACGTTCTTCATCCTGGTGATGTCGGTGATTGGATCGTTCCAGGTGTTCGACACGGTATACGTCCTGACGTCCGGCGGGCCGCTGGGCTCGACGAAAGTGCTGGTCTTCTATTTGTATGAGCAGGCGTTCAAGTTCTTCGAGATGGGGTATGCGTCCGCCGTCGCATACCTGCTGTTCGCGATCATCTTCGTGCTGACGCTCCTGCAGGTAAAGTACCTGAAGGGGAGCATTCACTACACATCGTAAGCCGTGCGCAAAGCCCTTTCCATCACCGGCACCGTTGCGCTGCATCTCCTGCTGTACGGGATGGCATTCCTGACCGTCGCGCCGTTCCTCTGGATGCTGCTCGCTTCGTTCAAGGATCTCGGCGAGATCCTCCAGTACCCGCCGACATGGATTCCGCAGCGGATCATCCTGGACAATTTCGTCAACGCGTTCCAGGCCGCGCCGTTCGGGCGCTTCTACTTCAACAGCCTGTTCGTCGCCTCCGCGGTGACGCTGGGTCAGCTGTTCACCTGTTCGCTCGCGGCCTACGCATTCGCCCGCCTGCAGTTTCCGGGCAGGGACATTCTCTTTTATATCTTTCTCGGCACGATGATGGTCCCCGGCCAGGTCACGATGATTCCGGGGTTCATGGTCCTGCACTGGCTCGGGTGGATCGACACGTACGCTGCGCTGATCGTCCCCGGGCTTGCTTCGGCATTCGGGACATTCCTTTTGCGCCAGTTCTTCTTGACCATTCCTAGGGACCTCGAGGATGCGGCGGCCATCGACGGCTGTTCGCGCTTCGGGGTCCTCTGGCGCATCATTCTTCCGCTCTCGCGTCCCGCGCTGGCGACGCTCGCGATCTTCACGTTCATGGGGGTCTTTAACGACTTCCTCTGGGCGTTGATCGTGATCAGCTCGGAGGACCTGAAGACCGTGCAGCTGGGTCTCGCGATCTTCCGTGACCGGTATCAGACGGACTGGGGGCAGCTGATGGCCGCCTCCGTGACTGCGACCCTGCCGATTCTTCTGGTGTTCTTCTTCGCGCAGAAATATTTCATTCGCGGCATCACGCTCAGCGGCCTGAAGGACTGACCGTGGTGCACCACTGATCATCGAACGACGACCCAGGAAAGGGACACGACGACGATGAAGACTCAACGTTGGACCAGATTGCTGTCGGGGCTGGCACTGACGGCAGCACTCATCTGGGCGGCCCCGGGGTGTGACGGCGACGATTCGACCCTTGCCCCGTATGCGGGCGGAGAGAGGACCATGTCCACCATCACGGTGGAGGACAGCACGCTCGTCCCCCGGATCACCTGGCTCGGCGGTTACGCCACGGTGCTGGCGGTGAACAAGGGCACCCGTACGTCGCTGGATCCCACGCTGGTCTGGCTCGTGAGCAAGACGGCGGACGCGCTGAGCTACCCGGTGAAGTACGGAACGCTCCCGTCCGGGGCCCAGGATCTCACCGGACAGTATGGCGGAACCGTGTCGTCGACGCTCTTTGAGGACACAACGTACACGTACTCGGTCATCAAGGCCGACGCGTGGTCGCTGATCTCCCAGCGGCCCAACCGGCCGATCGTCGTAGATTCTTCGGTGACGGGCATCCTGACCGAGCGGAACGACTCGGTCTTCGTCAGCCCGCTCTACCTGACCCAGACCACGAGCCGGATGGATCTCTTCATCAACGTCAAAGAAGTGAAGCCGTTCGGCCGGCTGGGTCGGCTCGAGGTTGTCGCGTCGGACACGACCAACAGGCTGCTCGTGAAGTGGACGATCACGCAGTCGGGCCTCACCGATTCGTTGATTGCCGCCATCGGTCTCACCAAGGGATCGCAGTACGACATCGGTACCGTGACGTGGGAGCTGATCTCCGAAGACCTGACCGTGACGCCGCCTGTGTACTTCAAGAACAACGTCATCCGGTCGCCCATGAGAATGGGTGACGAGGTCCCGGGAGCAGTGCAGTTCACGGTATACCCCGCCAGCGGGCTGGACCGGGGAACCCAGTACTACCTCTGGATTGCCAACAAGGACTGGGATGGCGTCAACCGGACCCGGTCGACGTCCAACTACGCGTTCGCAACGTTCATCGTCTGGTAAATGCCACTGTTATCCGCCACGACTGTTGGAAAGGAGGTGGATGTCCGTCAGCCGACATACCATGCGCGAGTGTGCTATGCAGCAACCTCACTGTTCCACACACCACAATCACAAGGAGGTCCCATGCGGAAGGGATTTCTGTTGATGGTTCTCTCCCTCGTCGTGTCGACGACGATCGCCCTCGGCCAGACCGATTACCAGCGCAAAGCGGTAACGGTGCCGAAGGTGGATCCTGCGGCGATCACGATCGACGGGACCATGGACGAGCCGGCCTGGGCAACGGGCGGGAAGGCGGACATGATCACGTCGGCAGGGTTCGAGATCTTCACGAACAAGTACTACCGGGAGTCGCTGACGGAACCGGACTACGACGAGATGTACGCCCGGATGCTGTGGGCGAAGGACACGCTGTACGTGTTCATGCACATCGACGAGTTCGTGGATGATTCGACGGACCTGTACTGGAACGGCCAGTGGACGGGCGACCAGCTCTTCATTTCGCTGTCGAACCGCCTGGGCGTGAACATGAAGGGGTGGTACGACGGGAACGTGTATGCGGCGCCTGACGGGCCGTATCACTTCCTGATCCTGGGAGACCAGGTGACGCTGAACAACGGGAACGAGACGGGGATTCCGGACGAGTTCAAGCAGTTTCCGGACGACACGACGCGCGTGTTTGACGCGGCGACGATAGCCCGGTGGGCGACGTTCATCGACAAGCCCAACGGCGTGTGGAACGTCGAGATGGCCATCTATCAGCCGAATGCCAACGCCGGCGCCAAGATCGGCTTCAACATCGGCGGAAGCACGGGTTCGGAGTATGCGGACACGGCCTACGGCGATGCCTATGCGTACTACACCTGGCAGCCGTCGGTCATCGACTCGCCGTATGCGCAGCCGCAGGGCGTGCCGATACCGGATTGGGGAGCGGATCCCGGGTACTACAACCTGGCTTTTGACGGCGCGTGGGCGCTGCTCGAGCTCGAGCCCGGCGTGGACGATTATACCCGCAAGATGGTGACGGTGCCGAAGGTGGATCCTGCGGCGATCACGATCGACGGGACCATGGACGAGCCAGCCTGGGCAACGGGCGGGAAGGCGGACATGATCACGTCGGCGGGGTTCGAGATCTTCACGAACAAGTACTACCGGGAGTCGCTGACGGAACCGGACTACGACGAGATGTACGCCCGGATGCTGTGGGCGAAGGACACGCTGTACGTGTTCATGCACATCGACGAGTTCGTGGACGATTCGACGGACCTGTACTGGAACGGCCAGTGGACGGGCGACCAGCTGTTCGTCGGTTTGTCGAACCGATTGGGCGTGAACATGAAGGGGTGGTACGACGGGAACGTGTATGCGGCGCCTGACGGGCCGTATCACTTCCTGATCCTGGGAGACCAGGTGACGCTGAACAACGGGAACGAGACGGGGATTCCGGATGAGTTCAAGGGATTCCCGGACGACACGACGCGCGTGTTTGACGCGGCGACGATAGCCCGGTGGGCGACGTTCATCGACAAGCCCAACGGCGTGTGGAACGTCGAGATGGCCATCTATCAGCCGAACGTCGACTTCGGCTCGCGGATCGGCTTCAACATCGGCGGAAGCACGGGTTCGGAGTATTCGGACACGGCCTACGGCGACGCCTACGCGTACTACACGTGGAAGCCGTCGGTCATCGACTCGCCGTACGCGCAGCCGCAGGGCGTGCCGATCCCCGATTGGGGAGCGGACCCCGGGTACTACACGCTGGCATTTGCCGATGCCTGGTCGTTACTGGAGTTTGGTCCGGAAGGGACGTCCGGCGTGGACAATCCGGATGCCGAGGGCCGCATGCCGAACAGCTTCGTCCTGAACCAGAACTATCCGAACCCGTTCAACCCTTCGACCAGGGTGTCGTTTGACGTCGCGCGGTCTGCGAAGATCACGCTGACGGTTTACAACCTCCTCGGTCAGAAGGTTGCCACGCTCGTGAACGAACGCCTCAGCGCGGGACGGCACGAGATGACGTGGAATGCCCAGAACCTGCCGAGCGGCATGTACATCATGTACATGCAGGCCGACGGAAGCTTCACCTCGAGCAGGAAGATGATGTTGCTGAAGTAATCGGTAACTGCCCGATCCGTTCTTGCGTGCACGGAGCCGGGCGTACCACAGGCGACCGGCGGTCAGGAAGCGCACTCCTGACTGCCGGCGCCTCTCCGGGTGCCCGCTGCGGCGGGACCCGGAGAGGCGAGCGGGGTGGACCAAGAGCAGCGTCAGCTTTCTATATAGAGGAGAAGTCATGTCCGGCACCATGCAGGCGGCCTTCCTTCAGGCCCCGGGGAGATTCAGCGTCGAGGAGCGTCCGATCCCCCGGCCGGGGTCGAACGAACTCCTGGTGAAGACGGCGGCATGCGGCATCTGCACGTCGGAGATCGAGATCTGGAAAGGGAGACTGCCCGGCCTCGAGTATCCCCGCTTCATCGGGCACGAGCCCGCCGGGGTCGTCGTGGAGGTCGGTGATGGCGGTCAAGGATTTCGCCCCCGGCGACCACATCTCGGCGTGGTCGGAGGGGAAGTCGTACGCGGAGTATTTCACCACCCCGGCAAAGTATGCCATGAAGCTCCGCCCCCAGACCCGTCTCGACGAGGCCCTCGGCGAGCCGATCGCCTGCTCGGTGAACGGCGTCCTCAAAGCAGACCCGCAGCTCAACGACAGCGTTGCCATCATCGGATGCGGGTTCATGGGGTTGATCATGGCGCAGGTGTTTCGCGCCAGAGGCGTGGGCATGCTGATCGCGGTCGACCTGCAGGCCCACCATCCGCAGCTCTCGCCCTTCAGCTCGGCGCGACGCACGCGCTGGATCCGGCCGCCACCGATGTCGTTGCGGCCATCAAGGAGTTCACCGGGGGGCGCGGGGTGGACATCGGCGTCGAGGCCGCCGGGACGCAGGCCACGCTCGATCTCGCCGCGAACGTTACGCGAATGGAGGGGAAGCTGGAGGTCTTCGGCTTCCACGTCGGCGAGCCGCGCGCAGTGAACTGGGGCTTCTGGAACTGGATGGCCTTCCAGATCGTGAACGGGCATTCACGGAGCGATCATCTCTACGTCGAAGGCATGAAGATCGGGCTGACGATGCTCGAAGCGGGCACGCTATCGATGCGTCCGCTCGTGACGCACCGATTCAGCCTGCAGGATATCGGCCGCGGGTTCGAAGTCGCCGCGGCGAAGGGCGACGACTTTGTCAAAGGTGTTATCGCGTTCTAATTCGAGGGAGACCCCCATGAAGCAGATCCTTCGGTGGTGTGCCTTGGCCATGAGCCTCGGCCTCGTGTGTTCCGCCTGGGCGGCGAACACCGGCCGCATCGCGGGGAAGGTGACTGACGCGAAGACGGGAGAGCCGTTGGTCGGGGCGAATGTGGTTGTCGTCGGGACAACGCGCGGCGCGTCCACGGACGCCCAGGGGGATTACTCCATCGCGAACGTCGACCCGGGGCTCTACGAGCTCCGCATCAAGGAAGTGGGCTACCGGGATATGGTGGTACGCGAGGTGCGCGTCCGGGTGGACCAGACGACGTTCATCAACATCAAGATGGAAGAGACGGTCGTGGACATCGGCCAGGAAGTGGTGGTGACCGCTCAACGGCCGCTTGTCGAGAAGGACAACACGGCTTCCAGGGTGTATATGGAATCCGAGCAGATCACCGCGCGGCCGGTCACGCAGGTTCTCGATCTGGTGACGGCGATCCCCAGCGTGAATGACGAGAACGGCGTCCTGAAGGTCCGCGGCGGCACGCTCAACGAGGTGTCGTTCCTGGTGGACGGCGCCCGCGCCCGCAACCCGCTCGATCAGACCCCCTACACCAACATCAACCTGGGATCCATCCAGGAGATGGAGGTGATCACGGGGTCGTACAATGCGGAGTACGGCGAGGCGCGGTCGGGCGTGTTCAACATCGTGACGAAGGAGGGGCGTGAGAAGTACGACATCTACGCCGATCTCCGCTACTCCCCGCCGGGCGTCAGGCACTGGGGACCGTCGCTCTACGACGAGAATTCCACTCTGTACTGGGAGAACTCCCACGCCCGCCATCTGCAGTGGTGGATCGACTATCCCGACCAGTGGGTCGACCCCAACGGGTCTGTACGGCAACGACCCGCGGAGCAGCTGGACGCCCGAGCAGGCGTACCAGAACTACCTCGATACGCACAAGCCCCTGAACGACTACACCAACACGCCGGGGTATTCCGCCGAGCTGAGCATCGGCGGCCCCATATCGCTTGAATCGGGGCTGTTTTTCCATGTGTCGGGGAAGTACCGTTCCGAGCCTCCCCTGATGGGCAACTCCTACCGTGACAGGGGCGAGTTTTTCGATGGGACGGCGAAGCTGACGTACCAGGCAACGCAGAACATGAGGATCCTCCTCACGGGGTTCTGGGGGATCGAGAACAGCTCCTGGGGGATCGGCGGCGGGCCGGACTACTTCTGGGCCACCAACTACGGCAACGATTCCCGGTATGCGTACTACGATTTCCCGGGATATCCGACCACGCGAACATGGGGCCTGACCGGGAAGCTCACCAACATCGTCGACCAGGCGACGATGTACGAGATCCGCCTGAGCAACGTGACCGCGACGCGCGAAGTGGCGCCGTTTCCGGACGACCCGCTTGGGTACGCTGCAAGCGACGCCCAGCGCGACAACCTGCGCGCGTATGAGACGCTCTACGACACGGCGGGGAATCCCTACACGCAGCCGGTGGTCGGCGGATATGAGAACCGGATAGGGTTCAACACCACCGGATATTACTATCGCTACAACGACAAGAACACCGACTGGACACTGAGCGGGTACTACCAGCGCCAGATGAGCAAGGACTGGCAGCTGAAGGCGGGGGCAGAGTTCACGTACTACGTGCTCGATCACTACAACGAGGCGAAATCGCCGACGCGCGTGGACGACCACACGTACAACCCGTACCAGGGGTCGGCGTACGTGCAGGCCAAGATCGAGCTGGGCGGTTTCATCATGAACCCCGGCCTTCGCTACGACTTCTACAATCCGAACGACGTCCTGTATCTGGATCCCTTCGATCCATTAAGCGGGCCGACCGAAACGCACCTCGGGATTCTCACAGCTCAGCCCGCGGCTCGGCATCTCTCATCCGATCGACGAGTACACGGTGCTTCATTTCTCGTACGGCCACTTCTTCCAGCGCGCGACGTTCGGGGATTACGGAGAAGGAAGCAGCGACGCCCAGTCGCTCGGGAACCTGACCACCTTTATCGTGTCGGGTTCAAATCCGTTGAGCCCATGGGTGCTCGGCAATCGCGCCGTGAAGCCCGAGAAGACCATCCAGTACGAGCTCGGCATCGAGAGAAACTTCTTCGAACAGGTCGTGTTCGGCGTGACCGGCTTCTACAAGGACATCCGGAACAATATTTCCGTCCAGACAATCGATAACCTGGAGGGCATCCGGTACACGACCAACGGGAACTCGAGCTACTCCGACGTGACCGGCGTGGAGATCTACCTGCGGAAACAGCCAACCCGCGAATCCTGGGGTCTGCTCTGGGGGTATGCGAACTTCACGACGCAGTCCGGGATTGTCGGGCGCGCCGGCGATCCGGTGCTCATCACGCCAACGGGAGTCCGGTACGCCGGCAGCGGCGACGCGATTGTCTACAATAATCCCCGCCTGAAGGCCGGTGTCTACTACCAGACGCCCCCGGACCTGCCGAGCTTCTGGAATCTGTTCTCGCTCCTGAGCTTCTCGGTGGACTACCTGGCGGTTCTCCCGAATGACCAGATCCTCTCCGACTTCTTCTCCTACAACGGGGTCAATTATGTGCGGGGGTGGGATCAGAACACCAACCTGCGGGTCCAGAAAGACTTCACTGTTGGGGGGGACCTCCTGAAGATCGGGGTCTATGCACAGATCTATAATCTCTTCAACAACCAGTGGCTGAACTTCGCGGCGTTCGAGTCGTGCTCGCCGGAAGAGCAGCAGAAGTTTGTGGAGAGCGGTTTTGAGTATCTCCCGTCGTACGACCGGAAGGGCGCGCCGATTCTGGACCTCGCGAAATACCGGAATCTCCCGCGGTCGTACTATTTCGGCCTGATCATTGAACTCTAGCATACCCCGGAGGAAGGCTTCCATGAGACACATTGCATGCACGATTCTGGCGATGCTGGTCCTCGCGGCGGCGTATCCCGGGGAACAGGCGGCCGCGCAGGGGAAGGCGGAGTTGATTCATCAGCGGGGCCGTCTCTGGGAAAACGTCGCGAATGACGGCTGGATCGGCAGCCTGGGCGCGTGGGATTACCTGGTCTCCGCGCCTCTCGGGCTGTTCCCGGGGTTCACCGGATTCCAGCACCCGTTGGGGAACGAGAACAACGCGATCAATACGTTCGCGAACGCCAACATGCACGACTTCCGGTCCGGCGTATGGATCGTGGCGAAGGACATGCTGCGTCCCGGGCCCCCTCCGATCTACGCGCCGACGCCGGCTGAATACGAGCTCTTTACGTCGGGGCTCCAGGAGGGCGCCTATGGTGTCGAGCAGACCCGGGCACCGCTTGAGATGAAGCAGAACTTCATCGAGAATCCGGGGTTCGACCCGCTGCTCCCGGAAGAGATGATCACCGCCACATGGAACACGAGCGTCGGCGTCACCGTGACGCGGCGGTCGTACACGTGGAGCTATCCGGGGTTTCGCGACTTCATCATCTACGACTACGTCTTCAAGAATACCGGCCTGATCGTTTCGACACAGACGCAGCAGGTCGTGACCAATCCTCAGGACTTCCAGCAGACCCTGAACGGCGTCTACTTCGTCTTCCATTCGGGGATCTCGGTATCCACGAAGAGCCAGATCAACTTCCACAGCGAGCTCACGGCCGTACAGGCGGGCGCATTTGGGTGGCTCCCCGGAGCGTACCACGACTACTATCATATTCGTGACGACGGGGAGCTGGTGTTCTCCACGAACGCGAACGGCGGGAAGGAGCCGCTCCCGGACGATCCGTATCCCACGAAGCCCCCCGACCAGTGGCGGCAGCGGTTCGATCATGAGGAGTCAGCAGGAGCTTCAGAGCCCGGCGGCTTTCGGCTGGCTGTCTCTGTATGCGTCGCCGACCTCGGGCGGGCCTCGTCCGAATGCGCGTCCCGATGTGCTGCGGATCGATACCCACAAGGGTGGAAGTTTCAACGGCGCGACACTCGATCTCGAGCGGTTCACCACGCTGACCGGGAAGAAGCCGGATTTCTATCTCTTCGCCACCACCCCGGACACTCAGGCGAG
The DNA here is from genome assembly GCA_963701735.1 of uncultured Ignavibacteria bacterium. GTDB lineage: Bacteria > Bacteroidota > Ignavibacteria > UBA10030 > UBA6906 > CAWABB01. Next base: position 404,410 of record CAVPBI010000019.1, read on the forward strand.
GCTGGGGAACAGCGGTCGCCGGTTCAACTTCTACACGTTCTCATACGGGCCGTACACGCTTGCGCCGGGTGATTCCGCGCGCATCATCATCGCCGAAATTGCCGGGGTCATGGACATGGCCGTTGTCAACGCCGGCGCTCCGGAGGGGTGGTTCCCGGACAGCAGCATCGCGGCCATCGAGCGCAACGCCGAGCCATGCGCGGGATGCGGTGGCCTGGGGGTTGGGCGCAACCGTGCAGGGGGTTCCTCTTGCGGCGGATGCGCCGGAACCTCCGCCCATGCCGATCACTGATGCGGTCAACGCGAGCGCCGGCCTGGACAGCGCGGCGGTTGCCATCGTGTGGGAAAAGAACGCCGAGGAAGCCGTCATCTCCGATGGATCGGGCGGGACGTACTTTGACGGAAGGGTGGATGTCGACGGATACCGGGTCTATCGGTCGAAGGATTTCCAGTACGTCAGCGAGACCGAGCTTCCGGCGTTTCGCGGCGAAGCATGGGAGCTTCTCGCGGATATTCCGCGGAGTCAGTTCAGCCAGCGTTCATTGATCCGAACACGGACAAATACCGGCTGGTGGACCGGGGAGTGACGTTCGGCTTCCGGTACGGGTACTACGTGTCCGCCTACCGGCTCGCGGACCCCGCCGCAACGTGGACCTCCGCCAACGGATCGAGGGTCACCGGGCTGCCGGAGATGGAAAGCGGCAGCGCGAACAAGACGGGTGCGATTTCTCCCGCCCCCGGCCCTTCCGACAATCTGTCGGGAATCTTCGTCGCGCCGAACCCGTACGTGTATGGCGATCCCAAGCGTTCGTTCGTCGGCAGCGGCGACTACATCGAGTTCCGGAATCTCCCCGAGCGCTGCACCATCCGCATCTACACGCTGGGGGGCGACCTGGTGAAGACGCTGGAGCATCAGCCCGACTCCCGCGGGAACCTCTTCGGGAGCGAACGGTGGGATCAGCTGAAGACCGATTCCGGCCTGCAGGTCGCGCCCGGGTTGTACGTCTACAACGTCGAGTCGAAGACGCCCGGTCTTGACGGCTCGTACACCGGCAAACTCATGATTATTCGCTGACGGAGGCCGGACCATGAAGACTCGCATCTATCTCCTGTGTCTCGCCCTGCTGCTGGGCGCCGCCCCGTCAACCTCGCGGGCATTCAACAAAGGCGGAAGGGCCTCGTTCCAGTTCCTGAAGATCGGCATCGGGGCGCATCAGACCGCGGTGGGTGAAGTTGCGGTCGCGACGTTCAGGGACGTCAACGGCGTCTTCTGGAATCCCGCGCTCATCACGGGGGTGCAGAACGTTGAGGCCTCGTTCTCTTACAACCGCTGGTTTGCAGGGATGAACTACTACGCCGGCGCGGCCGGCGTGCGGTGGGAGGGCGTGGGCGTGCTGGCCCTGAGCTACGGAGGACTGGGATACGGCGACATCGAAGAGGCGCTCGTCACCAGCCCGTCCGGATCGAGCGACACGCGCACAGGCAGCTCCTTCACCGGCAGCGATATGGTATTCGGATTGAGCATTGCGCGCGAGTTCACCGAGAATCTCTCGATCGGCGCCACGGTCAAGTACATTCGCGAAGAGCTCTGGACGTACTCCGAGCATCTCTGGGCGTTCGACGTCGGGACGTACTACGACACCAGGTTCAAGGGGATCCGGTTCGCCATGAGCGCCCAGAACTTCGCCGGTTCCGTCAAGTACATTTCTTCGGGATCACAGGACGTTGAGGGGTACGATATTCCGCTCCTCTTCCGGATCGGCGCTTCGATCGACCTCGTGAGCGGCGGCGACGCCTTCCTGAATGCCGGCCCGGACCACCGCCTGATGCTGGGTGTCGAAACGGTCAACTCGAACGACTACGGCGAGCGCTGGCATGTGGGCGGAGAGTACTCGTTCCGCGATTTTGTCAGCCTGCGGGGCGGCTACCGGTTCAACTATGACGAGGGAAACCTGTCGTTCGGCATCGGCCTGCAGCAGAAGATCTCCGACATGATGCTGACACTCGACTATTCCTATGTGAGCTACGAACACCTGGAGTCGCCCCACCGGGTGACCCTGACATTCGCATTCTGACGTAACCCGTCCCGGTCCCGCGACAGGCGCGGGGCCGGGACCGACATGCCGCGCGAGGAGAGGTCCCATGGCGTTTTCGTCAACGGTTCAACATGGCGTTACACTGACGCGTGAGAATTTCACCCGGCCCCCGCTCGAGATGGGCATCATGCCGTTCTGGTTCTGGAACGGCCAGATGGACAGGCAGGAGATGGAGTGGCAGCTGCGGGAGTACCACGCGAAGGGGATCCGGAGCATATTCATCCACGGGCGGTTCGGATTGAAAGTGCCGTACGTGTCGGACGCGTGGTTCGACAAGGTGAAGGAGGCGGTGGACCTCGCCCGCTCCATCGGGATCGACGCCTGGGTGTACGACGAAATGAACTGGCCGAGCGGGACCGCCGAGCGGAAAGTCCCGACGACAATACCCCCACCTCACGCAGAAATACCTGGAGCTCGTGGCGCTCAACGTCGACGGGCCGCTGTTCACATTCCTCGAGGCCACGGACAACCGGTACGTGAACACCGGCGATTCCTGGCCGGTCGCGGCGATCGGATGCACGGAAGAGGAGTATCAGACCACGATCAAGTCCCCCATCGACCTGACGCTGAACCTGTCGTTCGAGAAGGTGCTGCCCTGGGAAGCGCCGGCGGGGAAATGGCGGCTGCTCTACTTCCTTCAGAAGGAGGTTCCGTACTACATCGACACGCTCAACCCCGAGTCGACCGAGCGTTTCATCGAGCTGACGCACGACCGGTACAAGCAGGCGGTCGGGAAGGATTTCGGCACGACCGTGCCCGGATTCTACACCGACGAACCGGCGATGCACTACTACCACGTCGGGATCGACAACTACGTCATCCCCTGGACGACGCAGATGTTCAAGATCTTCCGCGAGAAGCGGGGTTATGATCTCCGGCCGTTCCTCCCGGCGCTCTATCTCAACATGGGCCCGCGGACCGCGCAGATCCGGTACGATTTCTGGCGGACGCTCACCGAACAGTATGCCGAAACGTACTACGGACGCATCCGCTCGTGGTGCGACGAGCACGGCGTGCTCTTCACCGGCCACCTGCTGTTCGAAGAGTGGCTGCGCATGCACGCGCGGTGCGAGGGGAACCTCTTCCGCTACCTCGAGAAGATGCATATCGTCGGGGTCGACCACCTCTATCCGAAGATCGGGACCGCGCAGGAGCCTGACCAGCATGTCGCGCTGAAGGTCGCGAGTTCCGCCGCGCACCATTTCGGCAGCACGCGGCTCCTCTGCGAATCGATGGGCGGCGCGTACTGGGACTGCTCCCTGGAGCGGATGAAGTGGATCGCCAACTGGGAATATGTCCTCGGGGTGAACCTCTTCAACAACCACGGGTACCACTACTCGATCGAAGGCGAGCGGAAGCGCGACTGGCCGCCCTCCCAGTTCTATCACCACACGTGGTGGAAGCACTACGACCGGTTCACGAACTACATGGCGCGGATCAGCCACGCCCTCTCGGGCGGGCGGCACGTCGCCAAGGTCCTCGATTCTCTACCCGCTGAACAGCATCTGGACGAACTACGTCCCCCAGGCGCGGACCGCCGTCGGCAACCTGATCGAGTCCGACTTCTACTACCTGACCGATACGCTGCTCCGGCTGCATTTCGACTTCGACTACGTGGACGAGGACGTGCTGGCCGGAGCGAAGGTGGGCGGCGGAAAGATCGGGATCAGGGATGAGGACTATGAGGTGTTCATCCTGCCCCCTGTCACGCACGTCAAGGAGAGCACGTTCCGGCTGCTGAAGAAGTTCGTCAATGGCGGCGGGACGGTGATCGCCGATACGCTGCTCCCCGTGGAGTTCCTCGAGGCGAAAGGCAGACGGCGCGGTCGGGCAGATCCAGAAGATGTTCGGTGTGGATCCTGTGAAGGCGCTCAAGGCCGTCGAAAGCGGGAAGGATGCCCCTCTGCGCGTCATCCGGAAGGCCGGGAAAGGGAGTGTGACAACCTTTGCCGGTCCCGGGCTGTCCAAGACCAGGCCAGCGGAAGCCCTCCGGAAGGCGCTCGAGGCGTCGATCACTCCGGATGTGACGATCAGCGACGGGGATGTCTTCTATCTCCACCGCATGAAGGACGGCTTCGACATCTACTTCCTCGCGAACACGAGCAAGGAATGGAAGCGCGGCGTGGAGGTGAGCCTGGAGGCCTCGGGCAATCCCGAGATCTGGGATGCGAACACGGGCGCGATCGCGCCGCTGACCACGTACAGCATGCGTCGCGGGCGGACAACGTTCACGCTGGATTTCCCGCCGTCGGAATCGCACATCGTTGTGCTGACTTCCGGCAAGCCGCAGCCGCACGTCACCGAGACGAACCTGACGGTCGAGCGGATCGATGCAGAAGGCGTCGCGGCGTATGGCGGCGGAACCGCGACAAAGGTGTTCGCGAACGTGCGGCGGGGCGGCACGAGCACGCTCCTGACCGCACGTGCGAAACCCGCGCTCCGTTCGATTTCGCTGAAAGGGCCGTGGTCGTTTGCGCTGGAGGGTGACAACGCCCTGCTCCTGGGCTCCTGGAAGATGGCTGTGGGCGCGGGTGTCGGCCGGCCTGTGGAGCCTTCGTTCGATGACAGCCAGTGGCTGCCGGTGAAGCCGGGCGCGTGGGAGATGCAGCTTCCGCAGGAGCGCGATCAGGCGACGTATCCGGAGGTCGTGTGGTACCGGTCGTACTTTGAAGCCGACGCGGTGCCGGGCGATGCGCGCATGCTCATCGACGGATTCAGCGGGAGCGACCACGACGTTTTCATCAACGGTGCGGAGGTGGACGCCCCGGCGCGTCGCAGCTCTCTGGATGCGGAGATCAGGGAGGTCGATATCGCGTCATATCTCCACCCCGGTCGCAACACGATCGCGATCCGGTTGACCGTGACACGCCGGACGGACGGCCTGCTGGATCCGCTGAAGATCGTCGGGCGGTTCACGCTGGAGCGGCAGAACGGTTCGTACACGATCATCGCGCCGCAGACGTCGATCCTGACGGGCGACTGGACGCTGCAGGGGTATCCGTTCTTCTCGGGGACAGGCGTTTACGGAGCGTCGTTCAGGCTGCCCGCGCAGTACGGGGGTGGACGGATCTTCCTGGAGGCGGATTGCGGCGAAGACGTCCTGGAGGTGGTCGTGAACGGCGTGTCTGCCGGCGTGCAGCCATGGCACCCGTACCGCGTGGATGTCACCGGGCACGTCCGCCCCGGGGTAAACCGTCTTGAGCTGAAAGTCACCAACTCGCTGATCAATCTTCTCGAAGGAGTGACCGCCGAATCCGGGCTTCGGTCGTCCGTTCGGCTGGTTCACGAACATCGATATCTCCTCACGCCCAACAGCAGAAAGTCCAAGGCCCATGGCACGGGAAGGCGTTCTCGTCGTCGGTAGCGCCAACATGGATATGGTGGTCAGCACCTCGCGGTTTCCTCGCCCCGGCGAGACCGTGCTCGGTCGCTCGTTCGCGATGTTCCCGGGAGGGAAAGGAGCCAACCAGGCGGTCGCCTGCGCGAAGCTGGGAGGCAATGTTACATTCATCGGCAGGATGGGGAAGGACGTCTTCCGGGACCGGCTGTTCGCGAGCATGCGGGGCGACGGGGTCAAGCTGAGGCGCGTGACGATCGATCCTTCGCTGCCGACAGGGATTGCCGTCATCACTGTTGACAGCACCGGGCAAAACCAGATCATGGTCGCGTCGGGCAGCAACATGGCGCTTCTGCCGGCCGACATCGACCGGCACAAGACTGCATTCGGTGAGGCCCGGGTCCTCCTCGTTCAGCTGGAGACGCCGCTCCCGGCCGTGCAGCGCGCGGTCGCGCTGGCGAAGCAGAAGAGGCTCACCGTCATCCTGAATCCCGCGCCTGCCAGGCGCCTGCCGAAGTCGCTTCTGAACATGGTGGACTACCTCACGCCGAACGAGAACGAGCTGTCGGTGCTGAGCGGGCTGCCGGTAAACGGCCTCGCCTCGGCTGAGCGGGCTGCACGGAAGCTGATGGCCGGAGGGGTCAGCAGCGTCATCGTCACGCTGGGAGCGAAGGGGTGCATGGCAGTGACGGCCGGGGGGTCCAGGATCTTCCCGTCGTACAAGGTGCACGCGGTCGATACGACCGCGGCAGGCGATGCGTTCAACGGAGCCCTGGCGTTCGGGCTTGCGGCCGGGTTGAGCCTGGAGGCTGCGGTGCCGTTCGCCAACGGCGTGGCAGCCCTTTCGGTGACGAGGATGGGAGCGCAATCGTCGATGCCAAGCATGAAGGAAGTCCGGACGTTCATGAGGCGTGCGCGGTGATCCGCCGGATCGACCATACCACCATCACCGTGTCCGACCTCCGGCGGTCCGTGGATTTCTACACGGGCCTCCTGGGATTCGTCGTCGACCACGAAATGTGGATACCCGAGTCCCGCCTGAAGATTGTCTTCCTCCGGGTGGGCGATACCATTCTTGAGCTGTTCGGCGTTGCGGAATGCACCGGGTCGGCCGTGTCGGAGGCGAACGACGTCATCGGTTACAAGCACATCTGTCTTCGCGTGGACAGCGTCGACGAGGAGTACGCCCGGCTTCACGCCTCCGGCGTGCCTTTCTACATCCCGCCGACGAATGTTCAGAACGTGCGGATCGCGTTCTTCAAGGATCCGGACGGTCTGGCCATCGAATTGATCGAAGACCTCGAAGAGGTGCGTCCATGAAGAAGCACGGCATACTGAACGCCAGGCTGGCCCAGGTGATCGCGGCCCAGGGCCATTCCGACCGGCTGGTCGTGTGCGATTGCGGCCTCCCGATCCCGAGGAGTGCGGACGTCGTGGATCTGGCCCTCACGCAGAATGTCCCACGGTTCCTGGAGACACTCAAAGTCATCCTGGAAGAGACGGAAATCGAATCGGCCTACGTGGCGGAGGAGATGGCCAGAGTCAGCAAGCCGCTGTACGACAGGACCATGGCCCTCCTGGGGACGATTCCGGTGACGGTCGTGCCGCACGACACCTTCAAAGAGATGACGGCGAACGGAGGGACCACGACGTTTGTGCGAACCGGGGAAGCCACTCCGTTCGCCAATGTCATCCTCGTCTCCGGGGTCGCGTTCGACTGACCCTCGCATCACAACAGGAGCATGGCGCATGCACTACAGGACATTTGGGACGACGGGGTGGAATGTCTCCGAGATCGGGTTCGGAGCGTGGGCGATCGGCGGGGATATGTGGGGTCCCCAGAGCGACGAGGAGTCGCTCACGGCGCTGCACCGGGCGCTCGATCTGGGGGTGAACTTCATCGATACCGCTCAGGGATACGGGAAAGGGCACAGTGAGGAGCTGATCGGAAAGCTCCTGAAGGAACGCCGGGAGGACGTCTACGTGGCCACCAAGGTGCCGCCGACACCCGGATCAGCCTGGCCCGCGCCCGAGAATGCGGACGCGCGGAAGTGGTTCCCCGCGTCGTACATCATCGAGCAGTGCCACGGCTCGCTGAAGCGCCTCGGCCGCGACCACATCGACGTCTATCAGTTCCACACGTGGGCGACCGCGTTCAACGCGGCCGACGAATGGTTCGAGGCGATGAGCAGGCTGAAGGAGCAGGGGAAGATCCGCGCGATCGGGGTCAGCGTGCCGGATACGACTCCTGACAACGTCATCGGCTCGCTGGCGCTCGGCAAGGTCGACGCGGTGCAGGTGATCTACAATATCTTCGAGCAATACCCCCGCTGGAATCTCTTCCCCGTCTGCCAGAAGCTGGGAACCGGCGTGATCGTCAGGGTCCCGTTCGACGAAGGGTCGCTGACAGGTCGCTTCACCGACGCCACGACGTTTCCCGAAGGGGACGTACGGCGGCACTATTTCCGCGGCCGGAATCTCAAGGCCGTCGTGAGGCGGGTGGAGGCCGTCCGGGCCTACAAGGATCGCGTCCTCCCGGCGATGTCGATGCCCGAGCTTGCGCTGCGGTACGCCCTCAGCCACCCCGCCGTCTCCACGGTGATTCCCGGCATCAGGAATGTCCGCCAGGCGGAGGCCAACATCGCTCCCGGCGACGGAAACCCGTTGCCGGACACGATCCTCGCCGAGATGGAGCAGTTCGAGTGGAGAAAGGATTTCTGGCACGTTGAAGTTGATGAGTAACACCACTGAAGTCGGCGGAGAGGATTTCTGACGCCGAGCCGCAGGATTCCCGGAATCGACGCATGGCATCTCTTTCATCTGTGAAGGACACTCGCATGAACAGCGTTCGCAACCGCGGTCTTCTGATCGTTCTCGCACTCCTCATCGCGTCTGCCGCGACGGCTCAGATCAAGGGTCTGATGTACGAATCGCTCTTCCGGCCAGCCGGCATGCAGCCCCACCGGGTGCCCATCGGCCTGTGCGAGGACTATCCGGAGGAAACCACCACGCCCGCGATCATGAGGGGCGACATGGAGCTGCTCAAGCGCACGGGGATCCGTGTGCTCCGCATCTCCTTCGGATGGGATGCCATCGAAACTTCGAAGGGCACCTACAACTGGCTCTTCTGGGACGAGTACGTGAAGATGGCGGTCGAGGAGTACGGCATCACGCTCGTGCCGTACGTATGCTACACGCCGTCCTGGAACTCGACGGGCGACACGACCAACTTCTGGAACCACACGCCGAAGGATTACGAGGCGTTCGGCGGGTTCATGACCGCGCTCGTCAACCGCTACAAGAAGTGGATCAAGACGTGGGAGCTCTGGAACGAGCCGGATATCGACGCGTACTGGTCCGGGTCCTCGGCCGACCTCGCGAAGCTGACAAAGATCGGGGCCGAGGCGGTCCGGAAGGCCGATCCCGAGGCGAAGGTGGTGCTGGCGGGCCTCGCGCACGACACGAAGTTCCTGCGGGCCCTCTTCCGCGACCACGGCATCAGCCCGTACGTGGACGTCGTGAACTGCCACAGCTACTTCGAAACGTGGAGCGCCGAGCCGCTCGAAACCGTGCTCGACTACGTGAACACGATCGCCGACATCATCGCGCAGTACGGCAATGGTCAGTCGCTCTGGATGGCCGAGGTGGGGTACAGCACCTTCCGCCGGCCCGACGGGTTCGTGTCCGATTCGTACTGGTCGACGTACGACTACGAGCACACGCCCGCCTACCAGGCCGTGGCGATGTGGCGGACGCTCACGATGCTGCTCTCCACCGAGAAGATGGCGGCGGTGACGTGGTACGAGATCAAGGACCTGCCGCCGACGGAGAATGTGATCGGCGACGTGAACAACCGGAACCTGGGCGTCGCCTACGTCGATTTCAAGCCGAAGCCGGCCGAGAGCGCCTTGACGTTCTTCAGCACGTTCTTCGGCAACAGGGCGACCTGCATCGACGGGGAGGTGACCGTGAAGCGGCCGCTCGGGTCGGACAGCCAGGTCCACGCCTTCAGGATGGAGGACGGCTCCACGGCGGTCGTCGCCTGGCTCAAGACCAACGTCAAGGGGCGCGCGCTGCCAGGGAAGAAGGGGAATCTGAAGGACACCCGCCGCGAGACCATCGCTCTGGATCTCCCGGGCTCGGGCTCCGGGAAGGCGACGATGTACACCGAGCTTGGCGTGGGGACTCCATACAACGGCGTTGCGGTCCGCGGACGGTCGGATGCTCGTGGACAACCTGGAGCTGTCGGGCGGCGCGATCGCCATTCTTAAGATCGAATCGGGGAAGAGCAAGTGATGACACTGACACCGGTCCCGGTCAGCGATGCCGCCTTCGCGCGGTTCGGGAAGGTCGTCCTCAGCCCCGCGCGGCGTGCCGACATCCGAGGCGAAGGACTACAAATTCTGGTCTGACATTGCCCATTACGAGATCCAGGGCGAGACCGAGATCGGCCTGTGCCAGGTGTTCCGGCAGCCGGTGAATGCCATCACGGGGATGGAGCGCCATCTGCGCACGCCTGAGATCCTGATCCCGATTGACGCCCCGTTCGTTCTTCCACTGCTGCTGGAGGGGAGTTCCTCCGGGGAGGCGGGGATCTTCCGGGTAGAGCCGGGGCAGGCGGTCGTCATCAACCCGGGCGTATGGCACGGAGCCTGCCTGCCCGCGGGGGCCGATGCGTCGTGGTACTTCGTTGTCTTCCGCAGGGGGACGCCGAAGACCGACGTCGAGAAGAAGCCGGTCGAGTCCTTCACGATCGAGGGGGTCTGAAGCCTCATGTCACGCATCACGCTCTCCACCGGAAGGATCTCGATCACGTTTGGTCCGCAGCCGCTCGGGATCGCCTCCATCGTGAACGAAGCAACGGGGGAAACGGTCCTGCGGTCAGGCACGCACGAGGTCATCCTCCGGCTTCCCCAGCCGCATCTCCGAACCGGTCTTTCTCACCGAAGTCGTTTCATTTGAAAAGTCACCCGCGGGAGTCGCGGTGGCTCCTTGAGGATCATGACCACAGGCACCGCGTGGTTCTCGAGGCGAGCGAGACGCCTGACGGGATCCGGATCGACGCGCACGTGGAAGGCTGCCGCGCCCGTATGGCTGCTGGAGTGGCGGATCCGTGATCTGGGCGCGCGGGAGATCGTGCTCCCCGCCCTTGGCGGGCAGTCGCTCGGCAGCCGCATGCCCAGGGACACGACGCTCAGTTTCAAGTACCCGTTCTGGTGGAACGCGCAATTCGTGCTTGCGCCAGGGAAGGGCGGAGGGTTCTGGCTCCGGACGATGGACCGCGACCCGATCTTCAAGCTCGTCAGGGTAAAGCGGACCGGAACGGGGTTCCAGCTCACATACGGGATCGAAGCCACGGCGCCGCTCGTGTCGACGACGCTCAGCGGGAGCTGGTACCTGGACTGCTACAAGGGGTCGTGGCGCGTCCCCACGGAGACGCACCGCGCGTGGATGGAGGGAGCGTTCGGTCTTCTCCCCCTCGCGAAGAATCCCATGGCTCCCGCGTGGTCACACGACATCGACTTCGTTCTCGAGCTCTGGGGGATGGGGAAGGAGACGCCCGTCCCGATGCACACATTCGCGCAGATGGAGAGCCGCATCAAGGCCTTCCGTACGTTGCACGACCCGCGCCGCACGCTGCTGTACCTTCCGGGGTTTGCGGAGCATGGCATCGATTCCCGGGCGCCGCAATACAGCCCGGGCGAGGCGCTGGGAGGGAGGGACGGGTTCCTGAGGCTGGTGGATCTGGCCCACAGACTGGGCTATCGGGTCATGCCGCATACGAACGTGTTGTGCCTGACGTTCGAGCACCCCGAGTACGACCGGTTCCGGGATGCCGTGGTGGTGGATGCGTTCGGGCAGCAGCAGGGGTGGGCTCTCGACATCGACGGAGACTGGCTCGCGGAGCCGTACTTCTCGTATATCAATCCCGGCGTGCGGGCGTGGGGTGATCTGATGGAGGGGGTGATCGGGGAGCTTGTCAACGACTACGGTGCTGACGCGATCTTCCTGGATCAGACGCTCCTTGCGTTCAACGTCTCCCGCGGACCGAATTTCGTGACGGGAATGCGGGAGCACGTGCAGCGCCTGCAGAACGCGTTTCCCCGGACGCTCTTCGCGGGCGAGGGGCTTCACGAGCAGGTCGTTGCGGCGCTTCCGTTCGCGCAGATTCACGGCATCGACAGCATCAGCGAGGTGCACGGCCTCGAGGGCCGCGCGCGCTGGCGGCAGGCGCATCCGGTGTCGACGACGCTGTTCGGGCCGTACACGCACTTCTGCGCGCACCTTCTGACCCGGCATCCGGAGCACCATTTCTTCCCGCTCCAGGAGGCGGCGTACGAGCGCCTCGGGGTCATCCCCGCGCTCTGCCTCTATTCTCACACCCAGCCCATGGAGCATCCCGGTACGCGGCGGATGCTCCGCAGATCCAGGGATCCTTCGAAAGAGCAGATCATGAGAACCGTCAACGCTGCTGTGATCGGGACGGGATTCATCGGGCCCGCCCATGTGGAAGCGCTTCGCAGAACGCCCGGCGTCAACGTCCTGGCCATCGGATCGAACGAGCCGGACCGCGCGCGTGACATCGCCGGCCGGTTTGGCATCCCGCGCGTGTATGACAGCTGGCAGGCGGTGATCCGCGACGCCGACGTCGAGGTGGTGCACAACTGCACCCCCAACAACCTTCACTTCACGATCAATAAGGCGGCGATCGAGGCGGGAAAGCACATCGTGTCCGAGAAGCCGCTCACGATGACCTCGAAGGAATCCGCGGCGTTGCTCGCGCTGCTGAAGAAGCGGCCTGTCGTCAACGCGGTCAACTTCAATTACAGGATGTACCCGCTGATCCAGCACGCCCGGGCAATGGCGACGCGCGGCGACCTCGGACCGGTCCATCTCATTCACGGGCACTACATCCAGGACTGGCTCCTGTACGACACCGACTACAACTGGAGGCTCGAGCCCGAATTCGGCGGCGTGTCGCGCGCCGTTGCCGACATCGGCTCCCACTGGTGCGATCTCGTGCAGTTCGTGAGCGGGAGGACGATCGTCGAGGTCATGGCGGATCTGATGACGGTCCACCCGAAGCGGAAGAAGCCGGCGGGAGTCGCGGACACATTCAAGGGGAAGGAAGCAAAGGCCGCCCCGAAAGGGGTCAGCGTTCCGGTGGAGACGGAGGATGTGGGGATCATCATGTTCCGGCTTGACAACGGCGGACGCGGCGTGGTGACGGTCTCGCAGGTCAGCGCCGGCCGGAAGAACCGCGAGTGGTTTGAGATCGACGGGGGGACCGCGGCGGTGGCGTGGGATCAGGAGGAGCCCAACAGTCTCTGGATCGGCCATCGCGACCGCGCGAACGAAACGCTTCTCAAGGACCCGTCGCTGTTGGACGAGTCCGCCCGGCGGTACGCCCATTACCCGGGGGGCCATCCCGAGGGGTATCCCGACGGACCGAAGAATCTGTTCACGAACGTGTACGCCGCCGTCCGCTCCAGGGAAAAGGCCGGCAAGAGGGCCCCCGATTTTCCGACGTTCGCAGACGGGCACCGGGAGAACCTCATCGTGGACGCAGTCATGGCGAGTCACCGGCAGCGCCGGTGGGTTCGCGTGAACCATTCACCGGAAACGCGCGGAGTGTCATCATGAAGATCGGGTTTCTTACGGCATGCTTGCCGAAGGTCGGCCTGGACGAGCTCGTCGGCTGGGCTGGCGACCAGGGGTTCGGGGCGATTGAGATGGCGGCGTGGCCGGTCGCGTCCGATCGCGACTACCAGGCGCGGCAGATCGATGCCGCGAAGTTCACGAAGGGGGACGCGAACCTCATCAAGGAGCTGCTGGCGGAGCACAATCTCACCATCTCGGCCATGGCGTACTACGACAACAACCTCGATCCCGACCTGGCGGTCCGCAAGCATCATCACGACCATCTGAAGAAAGTCATCAAGACGGCCGGGCTCCTCGAGGTGGGGCTGGTGGGAACGTTTGTCGGTGCGCGGCCGGACAAGACGCCGACCGAGAACATGAAGGAGATCGGGAAGGTATTCCGCGGGTTGGTGGAGTACGCGGAAGACCACGGCGTCCGTCTGATGATCGAAAACTGCCCGATGGAACACTGGCAGCGGTTCGGCCTGCCGGGCAACTACGCATACTCTCCCGAGCTCTGGGAGGCGCTGTTCAACGAGGTCCAGTCCGACTCCTTCGGGCTGAACTTTGATCCCTCGCATCTCTACTGGCTGGGGATCGACTATCTGCGCGCGGCGCGGGAGTTCGCCCCGAAGATCTTCCATGCGCACGCCAAGGACACCGAACTCCTTCCTGACGGCGTCTACAGGTACGGCCCGTTCGGCCGGCAGATCGATCCGATTCCATGGCAATCGGGGTGGTGGCGCTACCGGATCCCGGGGCTCGGCAAGATCGACTGGCGTTCGTTCGTCAACGTATTGCAGGAAGCGGGATACGACCATGTCCTGTCCATCGAGCACGAAGACCCGATCTGGGAGGGGAGCGAGGAGAAGGTGAAGCACGGTCTTGCGCTCGGCTTGAAGCATCTCTCCCAATTCGTCCTCTAGAAGGTTTGTATGCGATCGCTGCTGAAAGAGCCGTACGTCCCGTTCGGGACGCAATACTACCGCGCACCCTCGCCCCCGCCCACGGAATGGGAGCGGGACCTCGCGGACATCGCCCGGCGCGGCTTCACGATGGTGAAGTACTGGGTGCAGTGGCGGTGGAACGCCCCCCGTGAGGACGCATACTACTTCGACGACATCGACCGCCTGATGGACATCGCGCATCGCCACACCCTGAAGGTGATGCTGAATACGATCGTGGACGTCGCCCCGTCGTGGATCTACCGGAAGTACCCGGACGCGTCGATGATCACGCTGGACGGGCGGCGCGTCGGCCCGCAGGTGCAGCCCCATCGCCAGATCGGCGGTCTCGGCCTCTGCTTCAACCACGCGCCTGCGATGAATCACATGGGCGACTTCCTGCGGGAGACGGTCAGGAGGTACACAGGCCATCCCGCGCTGGCGATGTGGAACGTCGCCAGCGAGCCGGAGCTGACGAGCAGCATGGCCGAAATGCGCCTGTACGCCGACGACGCCGCCAGGATGGGAGACATGCTCTGTTACTGCCCGCGGTGCGAGCGCCGCTTCAAGGAGTGGCTCGAGGCAACGTACGGCTCCATCGAGCGGCTGAACCTCTCGTGGAACAGGAACTATCCGCAGTTCGACGACGTCGAGCTGCCGATGACGCGCAACAGCTTCAACGACATGATCGACTGGAGGATGTTCTTCGTCGATACGATCGGAGAGAACGTGCGGCGGCGGTTCGAGATCGCGCGCGAGGAAGATGCGGGAGCCCATCCGCTCCTCTGCCACCACGTCTTCATCCAGGGATTCCCCGTGACGTCCACCGCGAACGATCCATGGAATGTCGGCCGCTTCGGCGACCTGCACGGCTTCACGCAGATGGACGACCCGATGATGTGCGACGTGCTCCGCTGCTCTGCGCGCGGCAAGCCGGTGATTTCGGCGGAGATGCTGATGCAGTTCGGGTACACACTCGACCTGTCGAAGCCGTCGGATGCCAACGATGTGAAGCGATACGTGTTCACGGGCGTCGGCGCGAACCTCAAGGGGTTCATCTACTGGCAGTACCGGCCCGAGACGCTCGCGCGCGAAGCGCCCGCCTGGGGGCTGACGCTGCTGGACGGGTCCGCGACCCCGCTGCTCGAGGCGTTCACGGACGTCGGGAAGGTGTTGCAGCGAAACACGGACCTTCTCCTGGACGGGACGCCGGCTCCGGCGCGGGTGGCGCTGCTCTACGACCCGGAAAACCAGGTGTTCGGCTGGGCGGCGACAGGCAACGAAAAGAGCGTGACCGAATCGCTCCTCGGGACGCACCGGGCACTGTACGAACACAACTTCACGATAGACCTTGTGCACCCCCGGGAGATCACAGCGGCGTTGCTCGGGCAGTACAGCGTTCTCTACGCGCCGTTCCCGTATCTCGTCCAGGAAAAGGTCGCGGCGCTCCTTCGCGAGTGGGTTCAGCAGGGAGGCGTCCTGATCGGCGAGTGCTATTTCGCGGGGTGGAACAGGGGGACGGGCTCGCACCAGACAACGATTCCGGGATACGGCCTGCACGAGGTGTTTCAGGCCCGCCAGGGGAGCGTCGGTCCGCCGGACGCGGCGGGAAGCGTCGACATCCTCGTCACGGGTACTGTGCCGCACACTCCGGCCGGCACGCGCATCCGCGGGGCTATCGTCAGGGCGACCCTGCTGCCGGAGGGCGCGAAGGTGCTTGCGACCTATCCTGACGGCGGCGTGGCCGTCACCGAAGCGCGCTTCGGAAACGGACGGGCCATTCTGATCGGCAGCTATGTCGGGCTTCCGTTCTATCGTACGGGCCATTCCTCCAACGGCGGGTTCATTGCGGGGCTCGTCGATCTGCACACACGGATCGCGCGGCCGGCAATCGGCGGCGGTGCCCGCGTCAGGGTCGACCTCCTGACTGCCCCGTCGCGCAAGCTCATGCTCATCCTTCGGAACCTGGAAGATGGGGACGTGCTGGCGGACGTCCACCTGGCCCTCGACCACGAGGCCCGGCTGACGGAGCAGTTCACCGGCGAGGTCGCGCAACTCACCAGGGGGACCTCGGGATCGGATGTCTCCGTCCGGTTGCGCAAGGGAGAAGTGAAGGTGTTCTGTGGATAGCAGGCCGACGGACGCCGCGCCGGAACTGTCCGGTGACGAGGCGTGGAACTTCTTCGCCAACGTCATGGACGGCGCCCTCTTCGCCTTCGCCATGAGCCTGGTCTCCATTCAGACGGTCCTCCCGATCTTCGTGCGCGACATGGGAGGCGGCAACGTCGCCGTCGGGTTGATCCCGGTGGTCTACACGCTCGGCTTCAATTTCCCTCAGTGGCTGATCGCCGGATACGCCCAGCGGCAGGTCCATCTCAAGCCGTTGCTGCTGCGGACGGCGATGGGCCAGAGGGTGCCGTGGCTGTTGCTGGCGGTCGCGACCTATGCTGTGGTAGGGAACGTGAGCAGCGGGACCGCGATCCCGATCTTCTTCGTCTTGCTGGCGCTGGCGGCGATCGGCGGCAGCCTGAATCTTCCCGTCTGGTTTGATCTGATCGCCTTCCTGACGCCGATCCGGCGCCGGGGACGTCTGTTCGGATTCCGGACAATCCTCGGGGCCGCGCTCGGGCTGGCGGGAGGCGGTATCGTCACGTATGTGCTTCAGCGCTTCGCGTATCCGGACGGCTACGCGCTGCTGTTTCTGCTCTGCTTCGGCGTGATGCTGGTGTCGTATATGTTCCTTGTGAGTCTCCGGGAGGACAGGCGGGGGGGGATCAGGGCCGGAGTTCCGAGAAGGAACGCGTCCGGCTGTCTCCCCTGAAGGTGCTCCGGACCGCCGGCAATTACAGAAATTTCCTCGTGGCTGATGCGTTGCAGACCAGCGCCTCCGTGGGCATCGCCTTTTACGCGGTTGATGCGACGGCGAAGTTCTCGCTCCCGAGCGCGTATGCCGGCATCTTCACGATCCTCATGATGGTCGGCAGCATCACCGGCAGCGCGTTGTTCGGCTTTCTTGCGGACCGGCACGGTCACAAGTTGAACCTGCTTGTCGCCGCGGCCGCGACGACCGTGGGGAGCGTGGCGGCGCTTGTGGCGCCCGGCATTGAGGTGTATTCGATCGCATTCGTGACGGCGTCCCTGACGATCTCGCTCGTGATGATCTCGCGGCTCCCGTTCCTTGCGGAGCTCTCTCCGGAGGCCGAGCGGCCGAGCAGGGTGGCGATCGCCAGCATGTTGACGTCGCCGTTTGTTCTGACAGGACTCCTCGCGGGCTGGGTCGCGTCGCAGATCGGGTTCGTGCCCGTGTTCCTCGCGGCGGCCGGAATCGCGGCGATGGCTTTCTTCTGGCTTCTCTTCATGGTGAAAGAACCCCGCACAGGCCAATCATCCCCTGCGGCGGGATAAGGGAGTGACATGGATATCGGACGGCTCCTCTCGACTCGGGCTCTGGTGATGCTGGCGTGCCTCTGCGCGCCGCTGGCGCCTTCCCTCATCGCGGGCGATGCGCGGTACAAGGCGGACCTGCTCCTTATCGTAGCCCATCCTGACGATGAAACGGCGGTGGGCGGCCAGCTGGCGCAGATGGTCTTCGACGGGGGGAAGCGGATTGCGGTCATCTACTGCAACCGCGGCACGGGCGGCGGGAACAACCAGGGGAAGGAGCAGGCGAAGGCCATGGGCCTCATGCGCGAGATCGAGGCTCGAAAGGCGCTCGCCGCATTCGGCATCACCAACTCGTGGTTCCTCAATGGCCGCGACACGCCCGGCCAGGACGTCTTCCGGTCGCTGCAGAACTGGAATCACGGTGACATCCTGGAGGACGTCGTGCGCATCGTCCGGCTCACGCAGCCGGAGGTGATCGTGACATGGCTTCCGCAGATGGTTGCCGGCGAAAACCACGGCGATCACCAGGCGAGCGGGGTCATCGCGACCGAAGCGTTCGATCTCGCGGGCGATCCGACAGTATTCCCCGTGCAGGTGACGCCTGCGCGCGAGGCGACGGACATCGACAACGCGACAGACGGCCTGGAGCCGTGGCAGCCGAAGAAGCTGTACTTCGTATCCGATGCCTCAACGCCGGTGGTTGCGGAGGGTCCGGCCTTCGACCTCAAGGCGATCTCGCCGTCGCGCGGCCAGTCATATGCAAGGCTTGCCGCGGATCTCAGTGCTCAGCATCTGACGCAGGGCGACGTCGCCCATGCAGCGCTGGAGGGCCTGAAATCCGGCAACTTCGACAGGTACATCGACTATCACTCCAGGTTCCGGCTCATCTTCGGGAAGTCCGTGGTCCCGTGCTCACCGGCCGGGGACGTCTTCGATGGGACCTCCGGTCCGCCGGCCCCGTTCGTCCGCGTTCGCGGTTTCGTGCCGGAGCAGCGCAGCGGAGTCAGCATCGGCCTCGGGGGCGCCTACGCGTTTTACCGGAGCTTCTGGCCGGCCCACGGAATCGAGCGGATCGCACGGCTGGCAAAGTCCGAGCTCGAAGTGACGGCCGGGACGTACCTGCCGGTGCCGCTCGAGCTCTCGAATGCGACGTCGAACGAGGTGGAGATCACGCTGTCTGCCAGCGCGCCGCAGGGCTGGGAGGTGTCGGGTGGCGGCGTGTACCGGGTGCCTGCGCACACGGTGATCCCGGTGCAGACGTTTGCGCGGACCGCGGGAGAGCCGGCCGATCGCCCGGTGCGCCTGGTATGGAAAGCCAGGACGTCCGCCGGCCCGATCGGCGAAGTCCCGATGGATGTGACACTTGCGGAATGGTCCCTCCCGCATTAGACGGTACGGACAGTTCCTTCGCGAAGGGTCAAATGATGAGCACTGGAGGGAGACATATCCGATGCCTCGCGTAACTCGCAGGAAGTTCCTGAAGGACACGGCGTTCGCAGGCGTCGGTGCCGCGGTCGCGGCCGGCCCGGTTCTCTCGGCCCCTTCGATTCTGACCAGGCCGAGGGTCACGCCCCCGACGGGAGCCGGAGAACTCTGGTTCCGACCGCAGCTATGTTCAGCGCGGGAGAGGTCCGCACCTTCTCGAATGGGCGTACGCCTCGGACGAGAACTGGGACGCGTTCCATTCCGATATCGCCTCGACAAAGGAGGGCGTGAAGATTGCGGACACGGAAGGGAAGAAGAAGTTCGGCATCGATGTCCGCTGGAACGTCGAGCCCTTCGGATATCTCTTCATCACCGCGGACAACGCCGGTGAGTTCTACGCTCTCCCCGCCGCCGGGAAGACCGCGGAGCTCAATCTGAATTACGAGCTGGCGCGGAGCCGCGTGGCGAGAAACCGCAGGCGCGTGAAGCTCCACCGCGCGAGCGGGTGGCAGCCGAACCGGGAGACGCAGGGGCTCATCGATCTTTCGGAGGGGTATCTCGAGGACGCGGCGAAGGTCGTGTCCGCCGCGGCGAAGTGCGGCGAGCTGTCCCAGGCGGCGTTGCTGCACGCCCTCCGGGCGTCGGAAGCTCTCGAGCTCGACCAGGCCGTGTATGCGATCAACAAGCGCGGCAGGCGGAAGGATTTCCTGATCGGGTGCGATGCGCGCGGGTTCTACGAGATGGACAACGACAAGTTCCTCGATATGTTCTCCCGCCTCTTCAACTATGCGACGATCATGCACGTCTGGGAGAGCGGAGGGAACATCGAGGACTGGGAGCCGCGCGAGGGTGAGAAGCGGTACGCGATGCGCGACCATATGGTCAAGCAGCTCCGGTCGCGCTCCATCGCGGTCGAGGGACGGCCGCTGTTCTGGTTCCACAAGTGGGTGACCCCGGACTGGATCAAGGCGAAGACATTTCCCGAATTGCTGAAGTACGTGGAGACGACGACCCGCGAGGTCGTGCGACACTACGGCGATGCCATGTACGCATGGGAGATCGTCAACGAGCTTCACGACTGGGCCAACGAGTGCCAGTTGAATCACGAGCAGACGATCGAGCTCACGCGCCTCGGCTGCGATGTCGCGAAGGCGGAGGCCCCCGGGGTCCATCGTCTGGTCAACAACTGCTGCCCGTATGCCGAGTACGTGCAGCTCAAGCAGTGGTCGGGCCAGGAAGCGAAGTATCCCCAGCGCACGCCGCTCCAGTTCACGAAGGACCTGGTCGACGCGGGGGTCGATTTCGACCTTGTCGGACAGCAGATGTACTTCCCGTACCGCGACCTGCAGGATATCATCATGCTGCTGGAGCGGTACGAGCAGTTCGGGAAGCCCCTCCAGATCTCCGAGATCGGGGCGCCGGGCGGGGTCACCGATTCCACGATCCGGCTCGGCAAATCGAAGTTCCCGACGGAGCCGCACATCTGGCGGAGGCCGTGGGACGAAGAACTCCAGGCCGACTGGCTGGAGGGGGTCTTCACGCTGGCCTACAGCAGGCCGTTCATCGAGGCGGCGAACTGGTTCGATTTCGTGGACCCCTACTCGTACATCGAGAACGGCGGACTGCTTCGGTCGCCGGAGGGCGAAACAAAGGCGTCATATGATCGCATGCAGCGGCTCGTCGACCGATGGAAGGCGCTGCCGGAGGGGAAATCGTGAGCATCCAATACCGCGAGGAGCATTGAATGGCTGCACTGGCTGACAAGGGAACGCTGGTGTTCCGCCCGTACTACCCGCAGTCGGGCCGCGGGCCTCACCTGCTCGACTGGGCGTACTGCACCGACGCCGCCTGGGATTCATTCCCGTCGAACATCACCGCCACGAAGGACGGCGTGACCATCTCCGACACGGAAGGGCGGGACGCGTTCGGGATCAACGTGCGCTGGAACGTCGAGGGGTTCGGGTACATCTTCATCACGGCCGACAATGCGGGTGAGTTCTACCGGCTGCCGGCATCCGGCACGAAGACGCTCAACCTGGCCTTCGAGCTGCTCAGGAGCCGAGTGGCGAGGAACGCAAGGCGCCTGGCGATGCACCGCGCGCAGGGGTGGATGCCATCCCGCGAGGTGCAGGCATACGTCGCGCTGTCCGAGGGATACCAGGAGGACGCTCGCAAGGCGGAATCTGACGGCGAACGGTGCGCTGCCCTTTCGCAGACCGGCCTCTACTATGCGATGTGGGTGAGCGAGAAGATCGAGCTCGAGGCTGCCCGGCACGCGATCGCCGCGAGGGGATTCAGGCAGGGGTTCTACACGGGATGCGACGCGAGGGGGTACTTCCAGATGGACGTGGAGTTGTTCCTGGAGATATTCCCCCAACTCTTCAACTATGCGACGATCACGTACTACTTGAAGGCCGGCGTGTTCGAGGACTTCGAGCCGGTCGAGGGGCAGAAACAGTTCGCATTGCGCGACGCCCTTTTCGCCGAGCTGAAGAAACGGAACATCGTCGTCGAGGGGCGACCGCTCTGGTGGTCGTACAAGACCACGACGCCGGACTGGCTGCGCGGGAAGAACTACGATCAGGTCCGGACCTATCTCGAGAAGCACGTCAAGACGGTGGTGGGCCACTACGGCGACGGGATGTATGCGTGGGAGGTCGTGAATGAATTCCACGACTGGGCGAACGAGTGCAGGCTGAAGCCCGACCAGATCATCGAGCTGACGCGCCTGGCCTGCGACGTCGCGCGCGACACCGCGCCAAAGGTGAAGCGCCTCATCAACAACTGCGCGCCGTTCGCGGAGTACGTGCAGCTGAGGAAGATGACAGAGCTGGACGCGTTCTATCCGCAGCGCACGCCGTACCAGTTCGTGCGCCAGCTCAAGGAGGCGGGGGTCGATTTCGACATCACAGGCATCCAGATGTACTTCCCGTACCGGGATCTCGCCGATACGCTCATTCTCATCGAGAAGTTCGAGGGGATCGGGAAGACGATCCAACTTACCGAGGTGGGCGCCTCCTCCGGACCGAGCGAGGATTCCATCAGGACGGGCAAGCTGCCCCTGTCGTTCGAGCCGTACATCTGGCACCGGCAGTGGGACGACGAGAACCAGGCCGATTGGATGGAGGGCCTGTACACGCTGGCATACAGCCGGCCGTTGATCGAGGCGGTGAACTGGTACGATTTCGTGGACCCCTACTCCTGGATCCCATCGGGCGGATTCCTCCGCTCGCCGAAGGGGGAGAAGAAGCCGCTCGTCGACCGATTCATGAAAATGCACAACGAATGGAAGGAGCTGGGCAAGAAGTCCCAATAGCGCCCGGAAACCACACATGTCCATCCTTACTCGCAGAACGTTCCTGAAATCCGGCGCCATGGGCGCTGCTGCCTTCGGGCTTCACTCCGCCATCGGGGGACCGACCCGGCTCTGGGCAGGGCCTCCGCGGGATCTCGTGTTCCGCCCGTATCCCCACCCCTCCATGCCGGCGATGTCGTTCGCCTATCTGACGGACGAGACGGAGGATCCATTCCTGTCCTCGACCGCCGTCCGCCCCGAGGGGATTGTCACCGGAGAGGAGGCGGGCAAGAAGAAGTTCTCGGTGAATGCCCGGTGGTACGTGGAAGGATTCGGCTACATCTGGCTGGGGGCCGACAACGCCGGGCGATTCTTCGATCGGGAATCGTCCGTCCGCGGGGATCAGTTCAATCTCAACTATGAGTTCGCGCGATCGAGGGAGGCTCGCAACCGGAAGGTCCGTGCGCAGTACGAGGCTGCGGGAACGGCCTTCTCAGGGGAGGTGAAGCATCTGATGGACCTCTCAAGCGAGCTCCTGGAGGACGCAACCCGCCAGCAGTCCAACGGCGAGCGGTGCGCGAAGTTCTCGGACAAGTCGCTGCTCTGGGCTCTGCACGCCGGCGAGGCGCTCGAGCTGGAGCATGCGCGGTCCGTGATTGCCGCAAAGCCGAGGAAAGACAAGGTGTGGTTCGGATGCGAGACGCGTCAGTACGTCTGGGCCAAGCACGAGGACTTCACGAAGCGGTTCGCCGAGCTCTTCAACTTCGCGACCGTGACGCACTACGTCTGGGACACCTGGTACGAGCTGTTCGAGCCGAGCGAAGGAGTGTACAACTGGGGGATCAAGGACAACATCGTCAACTGGCTGATGCGCAACGACATCACGATCCAGGGGCGGCCGTTGTTCTGGTTCCATCCGACGGTGACGCCGGAGTGGCTGAAGAACAAGAACTTCGACCAGGTGCGCGCCTACGTTGACACGCACACGCGGAACGTCCTCAACCACTACGGCGACAAGGTGCTGCAGTGGGAGATCGTGAACGAGTTCCACGACTGGGCGAACATCCACGACTTCAGCCCCGAGCAGATCACGCAGATCGTGCGGCAGGCGTGCGATCGGACGAAGGAAGTGAACCCGAAGGTGGTGCGGATTCTCAACAACTGCTGCCCGTGGGCCGACTACGTGGCGCGCGGCCGCAAGGCGCGGATGCCGGCGACACGGCCGGGCCGCTCGCCCCGGAAGTTCCTGCAGGATCTCCAGGAGGCCGGCGTGGACTACGACGTGCTCGGCATCCAGATCTACTTCCCGCAGCGGGACCTGTCCGACATCGCGCGACTTCTGGAACGGCTGGCGGTGTTCGGGAAGCCGATCTACATCACCGAGATCGGGGCGAGCTCCAACCTGATCGCGCCAACCAACACCGGGGCGATCACCGGCAGCGCCGAAGAGCCGTATGCCTGGCACCGGCACTGGGACGAGGACCTGCAGGCCGACTGGCTCGAGCAGGTCTATACGATCTACTACAGCAAGCCGTACATCAAGGCGATCAACTGGTACGACTTCGCGGACTTCCGTCCGTTCATCATCAACGGCGGACTGATCCGCGAAGACGCGACCGTCAAGCGATCATTCAATCGAATGAAGACGCTTCTGGAGTCCTGGAATTCACTTCCGTCACGAGGATAAGCAGCGATGACCCGCAAGGAACGGCTTCTCACCACGTTTCGCGGCGGCAAGGCCGACCACGTGCCGGCCTGTCCCGATATTTCGGTCATGGTCCCTGCCCGGCTCACAAAGAGGCCGTTTTACGAGCTTTTTCTGGATGGCCGGGAGCACAACGGGTGGACTTCGGCCACCTACTCCGAGGCGTACGTGGATGCGGTCAAGTATTTCGGCATCGATGGCTGGTACATCTACGGCGGGCTGAAAGAACAGCCGTGCGCCCGACGCGCCCGAGTTCACCGAGACGGTCGAGAGCCGGCCAGAGGGCAAGCTTGTTTCGCGAATATGCAGGACGCCGCTGGGCGAGCTGACGGAGAAGGAAATGTTCTTTGCTGACGAACCCCCCTGGCGGGAAGATAAGCCGGTGAAGGATCTCCGGCGAGACTTTCCCCGGCTGAAGGCGCTATGTCGGATCGGGACCCTACAGCATGGGACACGGAGTACAAGGACAGCCACCGGATCGGCGACCTGGGCGTCTATGTCGGCATGGTCCCCGTGTTTCAGGACTGGTGGTTTCACCACCGCAACGGAGGATTCGACCGGTGCATACAGGATTTCGTCGACGAGCCGGAGTTCATGGAAGACGTTCACTCCTTCTGGATGGAGTGGGCGCTCGCGTATGTGCGGGCGATGATCGCGGCAAAACCGGACGAGATCATGCTCGGTGGATCGAGCGCAAGCTTGAGCATCAGCTCCCCGTCGTTCTTCAAGCGGTTCGAGCTGCCGTTCATCCAGCAGGCGTCGAAGCTCTGCAAGCAGGCCGGTATTCTCTCGCATCTGCACGTCTGCGGGAGATCATGGAAGCTTGTCGAGATCGTCGCCGAGCATACCGACGTGGACGTCATGGAGCCGATGGAGGAGCCGCCGGGAGGAGATGTCGATCTTGCCGAGGCCCGTCGCCGGGTCGGGAAGAAGATGTGCATCAAGGGGAACATCAACACGTTTGATTTCATGCTGAACGCCACACCGGAGCAGGTAAAGGAGAAGTGCAAGCGCGCGATCGACGCCGCGGCGGCGGACGGGGGGTATGTCCTCTCTACGGGCGATCAGTGCGGGCGCGACACGCCCGACGCGAACATCTTCGCGATGGTGGAAGTAGCAGAGACGTATGGGAAATACTGAGAGACTCCGGGCGGCACTCGCGCTCGCTCTCCTGCTTGTCGCCACCGGTCCCGCATCAGCGGGGTCAGTGCGCTTGCTCAAGCAGGACGCAACGGTCTGGGCGCGAACCGTCCACCTGAAGGGTCTTGCGGATCCGTCGCTCGGAACTGCCGGATCTGTCATCGTGAACGGATCGGTCCTTCCGGTGAGCATTGCCGCGCCCGGCGACACATTTTACGTGGACATCCCGATCGACGAAGGGGCGAACGCGGTGGTCGCCGTGTTCGACAGCGCCGGCACGCCGGTGGTGTCGGACACGCTTACGCTGACGCTCGGGTATCGCCTCAGAGCCCGACCTGGAGGTCAGTGCGCTTGTTTCCGGGCGAAGTGTCACGCTGCACGCGGCCCTCCTGGAGAATCCAGGGAACGACGCGCTGACGTTTCTGTGGAGCGAGCACCCGAACAACCCTTCGGCCGTCGGGCTGGTCTCCGGCGGCGACAGCATCTGCCAGGTCACCATTCCTGCGGGCGCGAAACCGGGCGAGTACGTCTTTGGCGTGCGGGTTGCCACGGGCGACGGGGACACGGTCCGCCGGGCCGCCCTGGTGAGGGTCGCTTCAGACAGCGTTGGCGCGATGGATATCCGTACCGAGCGCCCAGCGTGGGTTGACGACGCCATCGTGTATGGGATCACCCCGTACATCTTTGTGTCTGACGGGAACCTCGAGGAAATCACGCGAAAACTGCCCGAACTGGCAGATTTCGGTGTCAATACCCTCTGGATTCAGCCTGTGTTTGGGACGCATGGTGGCGGGCAGGGATACGACATCATCGACTACTTCAGGGTTCGCAATGATCTCGGCGACGAGGCGGCGCTGCGGACGCTGGTCCAGACCGCACATAGTTATGGGCTCCGGGTCCTGCTCGATTTCGTCCCGAACCATACGTCGATTCACCACTCGTATGCTGTCCAGTCTGCCCAGTATGGCGCCGCATCTCATTACTACGATTTCTACCAGCGTGAGGTCGACAGCGCCCCTTACTCGCAGCACTACAAGTTCTACCAGGGGTTCATCAACTACTTCTGGGACGAGCTTCCGAACCTCAACTACGACAACCCCGAGGTCCGCCGGATGATGCTCGAGGCGGGGAGGTACTGGGTTGAAGCGTTTGATATCGACGGCTACCGGATCGATGCCGTGTGGGGTGTGAACGCCCGCAGGCCGGAGTTCATGCAGGACTGGCGTGTCGCGCTCAAGCGCGTGAAGCCGGACATCCTGCTGCTGGGGGAAGACAAAGCTACCTGGCCCTCCGTGTTCGATCAGCGCTTCGACGCGGCGTACGACTGGGCGCCGGAGACCGACTGGGTGTCGCACTGGACCTGGCAGCCGGCGTACAGTTCCACGAGCAATCCGACGATCTTCAACACGTCCAGCTCGGGACAGCGCTCCGCGCTGCTCCGGAAAGCGCTGACCAACAACGGCGCAGGCTATGCGCCGAACGCCGTGGTCATGCACTTCATGGAGAACAACGACACGTTTCGATTTCTCCCGACGCACGATCTCGCCCGCACGAAGATGGTTGCCGCGCTGCTGATGTCGCTGCCCGGCATCCCGCTCATCTATAACGGGCAGGAGATCGGGGCGACCACACATCCCTACTCCACCACCATGATCTTCGGGAGCGGCGCCACGATCCAATCGCAGGACAGGTCGGGCCTGTATCCCGTGTACCGTCGCCTGACGTCCATCCGGAACCGTTTCGAGGCGCTGCGCACCTCGAACTATGAAGAGATCCCGATCACGCCCGGATCGGCGGTCTTCGGCTACCGGCGCTGGTCGGAATCGCAACAGATGTTTCTCCTGATGAACATGGCCTCGAGCCTGATCCGGGCTTCGGCCAGGCTTCCGGTGGACCGGATGGGGCTGGATCCAGGGCGCTCGTACGTGGTGACCGACCTGCTCACGGATCAATCGTTCCCGGCGACCGCTGCGGATCTGGATACATTCGTGGTGAATCTCCCCGCGTATACGTCGCGCCTGTACATCATCGACACCGCGGCGGTGACGGGAGTCGACGATCCCGCGTCCACGCCGCCGGTTCCGAAGGAGTTCGCCCTGGAACAGAATTATCCCAATCCTTTCAACGGCGAGACGATCCTGCAATACCGGATTGCGGAGGAGGGTCATGTGCGCCTGGTCGTGTATGACCTTCTCGGAAGGGAAGTGGCGACCCTGGTTGATGAGCTGAAGGACCCAGGTGGGTACACGGTGGGATTTGATGCGTCGCGGCTGGCGAGCGGAATGTATCTTGCCCGTGTCGAGGCCGGAGGGCGCGCGATTGTGAGGAAAATGCTGCTCATGCGATGAGCATGAGCGGGATGCGATCGCCCTGGTGGTGACGGGCTCAACCTGGCCCGCACACCGGACCCAGATGAGGGGGCGATCAATCCGGGCCTGATTCGACGACAACCCTTGTGATTCAATGAGAATCCTGGTTATTGGCGGGAGCGGATTTATCAGCAGTCGGCTGGTCCGGATGCTGGCGGACCGGGGCCACGCGGTCACCGCATTCACGCGGGGGAAAAGCGGCGTCGATCCGCACCTCCTGAAGCGCGTCACGTGGATCCACGGCGACCGGGACTCACGGACCGACGTCGAGGCGCTCGGCCGCAGCGGCAACTACGATATCGTGTACGACATGGTGGCGTACGAGGCCGCGCAGTCGCAGGAAGTCGCACGCGTATTCCGCGGGCGGATCGGGCGGTTCATCCATTGCAGCACGGTGTCGGTCTATATGGTGGCCGAGAAGGTCCAGTGCCCGATCACGGAGGACCAGGACCAGGGCCCGCTGATGGAGTACTTCCCCCGCAATCCGTTCGGGATGGAGTACGGGATCAAGAAGCGCGAATGCGAGCGCGTCCTCTGGGACGCGCACGACGAACGGCTGTTTCCCGTCAGCATGCTGCGCCCCATCTATGTGTCCGGCCCGGGCGACCCGGCGTCGCGTGACTGGTTCTGGGTCGAGCGAATCCTGGACGGCGGCCCGTTGCTCGTACCGGGGTCAGGAGACATCGCCTTTCAGCAGGTCTTCGTGGACGACGTGGCCGCGATGTTCGCCGAGCTCCCGGAGCGTCCGCGCACAGTGGGGAACGCATACAATATCGCCGGGGAG
Source organism: uncultured Ignavibacteria bacterium (assembly GCA_963701735.1). Taxonomy (GTDB): domain Bacteria; phylum Bacteroidota; class Ignavibacteria; order UBA10030; family UBA6906; genus CAWABB01. Next base: position 432,530 of record CAVPBI010000019.1, read on the forward strand.
GAGATCTTTTCGCTGAACGATTACCTGCACGTGCTCGGCGAGCTCGTCGGGCGACAGGTCACGCTCGTGCACCTCGACCAGGAAAAGTTCGACGCGCTGGATTTCAGCATGTCGCCGCAGGGCGATGTCTTCACGTTCAACGTCCGCCGCACGGCCGTGTTCAGTCTGGACCGCATCAAGCGGGATCTGGACTACCGCCCGACGCCGTTCCGTGACTACATGAAGCGGACGATCGATTGGTGGACTGAGGTTCCGCGCGGGCATTCGAACGGATACTCGCGCCGCGCGGAGGAGCTCGAGACCATCAGGAGACTCGCGGGATAGAACTCGTTGCAGCCGCACCAGAGCTGGAATCCATAATCACGAGGGGGCTATGACGCACATCGCACCGCTAAAGATCACGGACGCCCAGCGGCGGCAGTATCACGAGGAGGGATTCATGTTCCTCGAGCGGGCGCTGGGTGACGATGAGCTGGCAGTCCTCCGGAAGGGAATGCGAGCTGCTCGTAAAGGAGCAGGACGACGAAATGGATCGCCAGGGCGCGATGTCCTGAACCTGAGCCGGCGGAACAGCCGCTACTTCGTGTTCAACGCTTCCCAGCGCGTCCGGCGCTGGAGAAGTTCATCTACAGCGACCTCATGGCAGAGATCTGCAGATCGACGATCGGCGACACTGCAATGCTCTTCTGGGAGCAGTTTGTCGTGAAGGGCACGGACAAGAAGGGTGCGGAATTCGGCTGGCACCAGGATTCCGGCTACGTCGACGGTCCGCACAAGGCGTACGTGAACGCGTGGATTCCGCTCGACGATGTCTCGGAAGAGAACGGCACCATCGCGGTCCTTCCGTATGCGCGGGCAGGCACGCGCGAGAAGGTCCAGCACGTTGCTCCTCCCGGGGGAGGGGATCGCATCGGGTATTTCGGCAAAGACCCGGGCATCCCGTTTATTGCGCCGGCAGGATCCATTGCCGTGTTCTCGAGCCTGACGTTCCACCGTTCCGGCGCGAATTCCACGTCGAAGATGCGCCGTGCCTACGCCATACAGTTCTCTCCGGAGGTCGTCCGCGAACCCGACGGGTCGCTCAAGGGCCTCGCGGAGCCATTCCTCAAGAACGGACAGCGCGTCCGATAGGAGTGCGGCCATGAAAGAACGATCCGAAGAGCATACGACGACTCGTGGAGGGAGCTCTTGCGAGAGGCAACGGCATTCTCCGATTGAAGCCTGCATGGGTGGCACGGACATTTCTTCCTCCCGGCCGGCGGCTGGGAGTGCCCGAGAGCCAGTACAATCTCGGTCCCAGAGGAGCCATCTGCGAGCGATGGCTGGCGTCCACCACGTCGGCCGACAACGCTGTGCGCGTGCCGGACGAAGGGCTGAGCTTCCTCGCGCTCGATGGCGGGCACGAACTGACTCTCCGTGATGCGGTAGCTGCGGCTGGCGATGCCATCATGGGGTCGGCATATGCCGCGACGCACCCCACGCTCGACAGGCTTGCAAAGATCTTCGACTACGGGGACAGCCTTCCGTACCACTTCCACCAGATGAAGCGCCACGCCGCGCTGGTCGGGAGGAATCCGAAGGAGGAGGCGTACTATTTCCCCGCGGGGGTCGACATGGGTCCGCACCCGGAGAGCTATCTCGGCGTGCACCCGTCCATCGTGGAGCGGAAGCAGTTCGATCTCTTCCTTCCACATCTGGTGGAATGGAACAGCGATCGCATCCTCCAGTATTCGAGGGCCTACAAGCTCCTCCCGGGTGATGGATTCCATATCCCGGCGGGGGTGCTTCATGCCCCCGGATCAGCGCTGACAATCGAGCTGCAGGAAGATTCGGACGTGCTCTCGATGATTCAGGCCCGCGTCGGTGTTCACCCGATCGACAAGGAGCTGTTGTACAAGGATGTCCGGCCCGAAGACCGCGCGCGGCTGGGTGAACGAGTGATCCTGGAGATGATCGACTGGGAAACCAGCGGGGATCCGTGGTTCTACGAGAACCGGCACACCCCGCCGGTTCTGATCGAGGCGCAGCCGGGGGGCGAGGAACACTGGATCTTCTATAATACCACCCGTTTCTCCGGGAAGCGGCTCGTTGTGAAGCCTGGTGGAACATTCACGAGCAAAGATGCCGGCGTCTACAGCGTCTTCGTGTGGAAGGGGAGCGGCGAGGTCGGCGGACACGACGTGAAGGGCGGCGATCCGACGCTGGATGAGCTCCTTGTCTCGCACGCGAGCGCGACCGCTCCCATGGAGATCCGGAACACCGGGTCCGAGGTCCTCGAGATCATCAAGTTCTTCGGCCCCGACATCAACACAAACGCGCCGGCTCTGCCACGGTACGGAAGGTCATAGCACGATGGGCAAAGTGCTGGTTCTCGTCGACAGCCAGACAGGCAACACGCTCGCCATGGCAAAGCTTGTCGCCGCAGGGGCGGAAAGCGTCCTGGGCACGGAGGTCCGCCTCAGGACCGTCGACCAGGCGAGCACGGACGACGTCGCGTGGTGTGACGGCATTGCGGTGGGATCACCCACGCACATGGGGCTCCCATCCTGGCAGATGAAGCGTTTCTGGGACGATCTCGTCGACCCGCTGTGGGGGAAGATAGACGGGAAGATCGGATGCGCCTTCTCGTCGAGCGGTGGGTGGGGCGGCGGGAACGAGCTCACGTGCCAGTCGGTGCTCTGCATGCTCGTGAACTACGGATTCCTCGTGTTCGGAGTGCCGGACTATGTCGCCCAGCGTTTCACGCTGCATTACGGCGCCGCGATTGCGGGCGAGCCGCGCACCGATGCCGAGCAGCTGGCGTGCCGACGGTTGGGTGAGCGCCTGGCGACCTGGGTCCGCGTGTTCGTCGATAACGAGAAGTCCCTTCATCCCCGCGGAGGCGTCATCCCGGTTTGAACGGAACAGCCTGGCGGTCGAGTGCGTGGCGGAGCGTTACGGACCTCGCATATTGCTCTCAAGTTACGGACTGTAATCACACCCCTGGATCGGACAAAGAAATGGAGAAGCGCGTTCTGGGGAGTGGCGGGCCTGAACTCACGGCAGTCGGTTTCGGCGCATGGGCGGTTGGAGGGCCGTGGATTTACGGCTGGGGCGCGGTGGACGATCGCGACTCGATCAGCGCGATCCGGCGCTCCCTGGAGCTCGGCGTCAACTGGATCGATACCGCAGCTGCGTACGGCCTGGGGCACTCCGAGGAAGTCGTGGCGAAGGCCGTTGCGGGCATGTCACCGCGGCCTTTCATCGCGACGAAGTGCGGACTCGTTCCGGACGGAAGGGGCGACGTCTACCGCAACTCCCGTCCGGAAAGCATCCGGGCCGAGGCCGAAGAGAGCCTCAGACGCCTCCGGACCGACTGCATCGATCTCTACCAGATTCACTGGCATGACGAGAATGTGCCAGTGGAAGACGCGTGGGGGACGCTGGTCCGCCTCCGCGAGGAAGGAAAGGTCAGGTACATCGGCGTGAGCAACTACGACGTCCTGCTCCTGAAGCGGTGCCTCGCGATAGCCCCGGTCCAGTCGCTCCAGCCGCCGTACAGCCTTCTTGCGCGCCACTACGAGGCCGAGACGCTTCCGTTCTGCGCCGAGCACGGCATCGGCGTAATCGTCTACAGCCCGATGCAGTCCGGGCTCCTGACGGGCAGATTTGACGTCAAGAAACTGGCGCCGGACGACTGGCGCCACAAGTCTTCCCTCTTCCGGAATCCGGAGCTCCAGCAGGCGCTGGGGTTCGTCGAAGACCTCCGGCCCATCGCGGCCAAATACAGGAAGAGCGTCGGACAGCTTGCGGTCGCATGGGTGCTTCAGAATCGGGCCGTCACCTCAGCCATCGTCGGCGCCAGGAATGAGTCGCAGGTGGGCGAGAACGTGGGTTCTGCGGGGTGGCGGATCTCGGACGAGGACTACGGCCTGATCGAAGAACTGCACAGGGGACATTACGCATGAGGCACGGATCTTCAGTCACGCACCCGGACGCGAAGGCAGTGTTCGGGGTGGTCTGGGGGCTCTGCTGGTTCTGCGTGTTGGGAACCGCTGCGGCACAGGATGCCGGTCCGGCCATCCTTGCTCCCGATGCACGCGTCGAACGTCTCTTTCACGAGGGATCGTTTACCGAAGGCCCGGCCATGGGACCCGATGGCTGCGTTTACTTCAGCGACCTGACGTTCGGCCCCGACACCACCGGGGCTGACGGGCACATCTGGAGGTACGACCCGGCGACCGGGACATGCGCCGTCTTCCGTTCCCCGAGCGGCATGTCGAACGGGATCGAATTCGATGCACGGGGGAAGATGATCGTCGCACAGGGGAGTGACTTCGGCGGGCGGGGGATTATCGCCATCGACCCTGCCAGCCGCAAGGGAGGCGTCCTGGTTTCACATTTCAAGGGACAGCCGCTGAATTCCCCCAACGACCTGGTCATCGACGGGAAAGGGAGAGTATATTTCACCGACCCCCGCTACGGGGACCGGACATCGGTTAAGCAGCCTGTCATGGGCGTCTATCGGCTGGAGCGGAACGGAACGCTCACCCTCATCACGAAGCGCATCCCGATGCCGAACGGCATTGCGCTCTCGCCGGATCAGAAGACGCTCTACGTTGCATGCAATGACGAGGGTGCCGAAGACGGTTCGCGCCCGCCTGAAGGAAACATATTCTCCTTTGATATCCTGCCTGACGGCTCCGTGCAATTCCATGCTGTCCTGATCCGCTTCGCGAGCACGCGGCTGCCCGACGGCATGGCGGTCGATACGCGAGGGAATCTGTATGTCGCCATCCGGGACGAAGCAAAGCCGGGCGTTGCGGTCATCACGCCCGCGGGTGCGGAAATTGCATGGATCCCCGTTCCCGAAGTGCCGAGCAACGTCGCGTTCGGCAGGCCTCCCCACGACTCGACGCTCTTCATTACCGCGGGCAGATCGCTGTACCGGATCGAAACCCTTCAGAAAGGCTTCTTCGCTGCCCGCTGGAACTAATCCGACACGGGATCATCGCGCATGAATCGTATCAAAGTCATTCTTGACACAGACATCGGCTCGGACATCGACGATGCGGTCGCTCTTGCCTATCTGCTTGAGCACCCTGGCTGCGAGCTTCTGGGTATCACCACGGTCACCGGCGAGGCGGTGAAGCGCGCGAGCCTCGCGTCCGCACTCTGCCGAAGGGCCGGGAAGGACATCCCGATTTACCCCGGTGCGGAACAACCTCTTCTCGACAGAGCAGAAGCAGATCCACGCCCAGCAGGCCGCGGCGCTCGAGCCATGGCCGCACCAGAAGGAGTTTCCGGTCGGCGAGGCGGTCGAGTTCTTGCGCAGGACGATCAGGCGTTATCCTGGCGAAGTGGTCCTCCTGACGGTTGCGCCGCTCACGAATATCGGCCTTCTCTTTCTGGTGGACTCCGAAATCCCCCGGCTATTGAAGGGGCTGGTCATGATGTGCGGCAGGTTCTTCGATCCCCCGCCGAAGGGGTACGGTATGCTCGAATGGAACGCGCGGGTCGACGCCTATGCCACGCGCATCGTGTATCAGGCTCCCGTTCGGGTCCATCGTTCGATAGGGCTGGATGTGACGCACAGGGTCTCCATGAGTCCGCCGGAATTCAGGCAGGCGTTCGCGGGCTATCGCCTCTTCGATCCGATTCTGGAATGGGCCGAGATCTGGTTCAAGGACTGGCCGGGGACCACGTTTCACGATCCGCTTGCTGCTTCGGTGGTGTTCGAGCCGACGCTCTGCTCGTTCCGGCGTGGCAACGTGCGGATTGCGACTGAGCCCGAGGAGAAGTTCGGGGCCACGGAGTGGACGCCGGACGACGAGGCGGGCGCGCACGAAGTGGCGGCACACGTGAATGCTGCGCGCTTCTTCGAGCAGTATCTCTCGGTGATCGGGAAGGGGGCCCGATGAACAGGTCGAGCGGACGGGGGGCGGTGAGCGGTCTGCTCCGCGGGGTCATCGGGGCCGCCGTCCTGTTCCTCCTGCTTCCGTCGTGCGGGAAAGAGCAGAAGCGGGAGCAGACGGTTCCAACCATCACCTTCTGGCACAGCTTCGTGGCCACGACGGTGCCGGCGCTCGACGATCTACTGGCGGAATTCCGGCGCGAGCACCCGGGCATCCGGATCAACGCGCAGTACCTGCCGACCGGCGACGGGCTCATCCAGAAGCTCGTCTCGGCCGTGCAGAGCGGGACAACGCCCGACGTCGCGTGGGTCCACAGCGATTTTCTGGACAAGCTGGTGGAGGCAGGAGCGATCTACCCGATGCGCGAGTTCACCGGGGGACCGCAGGGCCTCCCGGCCGAAGCGCTCGGAGATTTCTTCCAGCCGCTGCTGGAGGCATGCACAGTCAGAGACACGCTCTATGCGCTTCCGATGGAGGCCACCTCGCTTGCCCTCTTCTACAATCGGGATCTCATGAAGGAGTGTGGGCTCGACCCGGACCGTCCGCCCGCAACCTGGGCTGAGCTCGAAACGGCGACGCGAAAGCTGACGCGCGACCGGGATGCGGACGGGCGGACCGACGTGTACGGGTTCTTCGTTCCCGTCTTCCCGGCATCCGGAGAGCTCAACATCTGGATGAACCTCCAGTGGATGCCGTTCCTCTGGCAGGCCGGTGGAACGGAAATGACCCCCGACCGCAAGCGCGTCCTGTGGAACAGCACAGCGGGCGTGCAGGCGCTGACGCTCTGGAAGACGCTGTACGATGCGATGGACTTTCGGGCTTTTGGCATCCAGCACGATATCGGGTTTGCCTCCGGGCGGCTCGCAATGATCATGGACGGGCCGTGGGACCTCCCGCGGTTCCGCAAGCTGCCGATGACGCAGTGGGCCGTTGCCCCGCTCCCCGCGGGTCCGGCCGGAAGCGCGACGTACATCGCGGGGGAGCAGCTCGTGATCTTCCGGCAGTCGAAGCTGCCGAACGAGGCGTGGACGTTTCTGCGCTGGGTGACCGAGCCGCGCATCCAGGCCCGCTTCTCAAAGAACTCGGGCTACCTCCCCGTGCGCCGGTCGGTGCTCGACATGAAGGAGTATCAGGAGTTTCTGAAGACCGACGATGCGATGCGCGTGTTCGTCGATCAGATGCGCGTGGGGAGAGCGCGCATGATGGTCGACCGGCACTGGGTGGAGATCAACCGGATGCTCGCCGAGGCGATCGAGAAAGCGACGCTGGGGAAGGGTGATCCGAAAGCGTGCCTGGACGAGGCCGTGGCACGTGCGAACGAGAAGCTTGCCGGGAAATAGACGGCGGATTGGCGTGGCGAGGTGTATGGCTCAAGAACCCGCGCTCGTAGTCTGTTCTGCATCCCCCTGAAACACGCGGGCACCTTCCTGGGAAGGTGCCCGCGACTCATACCTCCACGTCCGTCCTCTTTCTTAGAAGCTCACCCCCTCAGAAGCTCATCCCCAGCGACAGATACTGGACGTTCTCCAGCCGGCCGTAATCGGCGAAGCCGTAGTCCAGCTTGATCGTCCCGACGTTCGTGATGCCGTAGTGCACGCCGAGACCCCAGGTGAGCCCCTGCTCCGAGTCGCGCAGCCAGAGCGACTTGTATCCGACGCGCGCAAAGACGATCTCCCGCCAGGCCGCCTCGAGACCCGCGTTCACGTACTCCGTATTGTCGTTCGGGTGGGTGGCGTCGACCGCCGGGGTGACGCGGAAGTCCTCCGCGACGTCGATATCCCACGCCACGCCGATCCGGAACGTGAGCGGAAGCGGATACGATTCCGCCCGGTACTGCCCCGGGATGTTGTTCGGCCCGCTTCCCGCGTCGCCGTTCGGGTCCACGTTGATGTAGAGATCCCGTCCGTCCATCTTCATGTCTGTGCCGAAGTTCGAGATGGACGCGCCCAGCGTGAGCCCTTCGATCGGTGCCATGTACAGCGTACCGACGTCGATGGCGAAGCCGGTCGCGTTCTCGCTCCAGATGTTTTCGGAGATGTACTTCGCAGTGAAGCCGATGGAGAACCGGTCCGTCAGCGCCTTGGAGTACGTGATGCCGATGGCCAGTGCGCTGGCGTCCCACTTGCGGCCGTCACCCTCGGGGAACTGCTCAGAACGGACGACCTCTTCCGGGACGCTCAGCGAGACGACGGAAAACCCGAACATCCCGAGGTCACCGATCGGCAGGATGCCGGCGACAAAATCGTAGTTGATGTCCGCCAGCCACTCTGCGTGGTTGAACGTCAGTTCGCTGTTGACGTTCAGCTTCGCCAGGGTGGCGGGGTTCCAGTAGATCGAAGAGATGTCCCCGGTCACGCCGGCGGCGGTGCCGCCCATGCCGAGTGCCCGGGCGCCCACCCCGATCTTCAGGAACTGTGCGGCGGTGGTCCCCACCTTCGCCGTGGTCCGGAAGAGCTGGGCACGTGAAGGCGTGGACCAGGCGGCAAGCAGGACAGCGATGAGCACGACGACCGGTGCTCTCAGAGTCATGTTCATGAAACCTCCCTGGGCGATGCTGGTTCGTAGGCGGTTCTGTGTCATGGCGCGCCTCACTTGATCAGGGCGAACCGGCCGATTTTCTCTCCGACGCCCGGCACGTCGACGTGGTAGATATACACGCCGTAGGCGAGCCGCTGCCCTTCGTAGGAGAGAATGCCCCAGTTCACGTAGCTGTTGGTGTCGTCCTTGTAGATCGTGTCCACAAGTTCGCCGGTCATCGTGAAAATCCTCACGGTGCAGGTCGGAGGGAGGTTGCGGAACTGCAGCCGCCTGTCTCCGCGCAGCGTCGGATTTGAACCCGGACCCTCGAAGTCGCTGTACGCCACGTACGGGTTCGGGACCACGTAGATCTTGTCGAGCGCCGAGGTGGCCGTACCCGGATCAAAAGCGGCCGCTGTGGTCGAGAACGTATAGGAGTCCCCGGCAACAAACGGTTTGGTGCTGTTCACCTTGAAGACGTTCCCTTCGGTCGGGAGCGTTCGGTCTCCGGCCGCCGGCCAGTTGTACAGCACGCCGACCATCTTCGGGTTCCCGGTCTGGGGCGCGTAGTTCGGGGGTGTCAGCGCGATGATTTCGCGGCCCGGACGCCAGAGGCTGTCCGTGGTTGCGCGGTCTATGAGCACGCGCACCTTCGAGGTGTCGGTGACGTTCACGACCTTGAACGGACAGACGACCACCTTGCGCCCCTGGTTGTTCAGCAGCGTGTCGCCGGGATACATCCACTTGCCGTTGGCCGTCGTGTCGGTCCGGTTCCACCGGATCTCGAGATCGATCGGGGCCGGGATGAACGGTGAGCTCGGAAGCCCCTGTGGCTTCTGCACGAGGTAGTCCATGGTCGATGTCGTGGCCCCGAGCCATCCGCTGGTCAGGGAATCGACGCCGAGAGGATCCTCCGTCACGTATATCCGCATCCCCTCGAAGACCGGGTTGTCGTCCTCGCCCTGCACCCTGTCGCTCAGGTACACCGCGTAGTACAGGTACCGGGCCGTGAACGAGCCGTCCACCGGGAGGGCTCCCGGATAGGCACCCCGGATACGTCCTGCCGCGGCGTCCAGCTGGTATCTCGCGGGATCGACCACCGCCCCTCTGGCTTCGAGCAGCGTGAAGTCCGTATTGATGATATTCTTGCGGGTCAGCGGGATGAAGAACGTGTCGTTCGTGACGACGGTTTCGGACAGCGGCTCGTTCGACTCGACGTTGTATTTGACCTTTCCGCCGTCGTCGAGGAAGTGGATGTCATACTTCCCGCCGTTGATGACCTGGTAGTTATCCAGGACGCCCACCTTCAGTTCACCGGTGGCGTTGCCGGCCACCCTGGTGGGGGCGAAGTTGTTTGACACCTGCGCGGCCTTAATGCCGGAGGCCAGCGGGCCGGGGGTGATGGCCGCTGTATTCACATCAAGCGTCAGGGCGCCCGTGACCGCATCCCGCTTGATAGAGATCTGCGACTCTGATGGCGGGAGCGAGATGCCCAGGCTGTCGAATCCGTGGTCATAGGACGCGACGGCGTAGTAGTATGTCTTGCCGTTTGTGACTGTCGAGTCCACGTATTCGTGCACCAGGCCCGAATTCGATCCGAGCTGATACTTCACGCCACGCCCCTGGTACTCGATGGGGTGGAGGCCGGACCAGGTGTTGACGACGTCGAACTGTGCCGCGCGGCCGTCCGCGCCGACCATCGGAACTCCGAGGAAGGCGTTCCCGTTGGCGTCAGTGACTTTATAGACGTCGGCGAACGTATAGTCCTCGCTCCGGTAGATCTTGTACCCCTCAAAGTCCTTCGTCCCCGTGAGGGGATCGATTGTTTCTTCGGCGAGGTTGTCCCAGTAGAGCGTGACGCGGCCGTCGCCGGGGACCGCGCGCACGACCGGCTTGGGCGGCGGTTGGGCAAACTGGTAGTTGGCTTCCAGAATGCGCTGGGCAGTCTCTGAATTGAGGAGCAGGTCGTTGAGGTTTTCGCCCATCATCAGGGCGATCGAGAACCGCTGCGTTGCTCCCGGTTCCAGGCGGAACGGGCCTGAACCATAGAGAAAGATGTTGTCGCCGGGGGTCGAGAAGAGCTCCTGGTCGATGGCGATCGTGTCCTGGGCCAGGTATCCCCAGAACAGCTCATCCTGACTCGGGTAGTTGACTCCCCCGTAGGGCAGTGCCCAGAAGCTCGTCAGTCCGATCTGGTCCGATTCGTTGACGTCGCGGATGCCAAACTGAGGCTCGGCGGTGATGTTCCCGTCCACGACCCCGACATCCGGTTTTCCGTTCCCCTCGCCGAAGTCGCCCGTTCCCGGGAGGCCGTCGAGGCCGGTGTCGTGCTTTTCAGCATCCCAGTTGCCGTTCTCGTCGCCCGACCAGCGGGGTTTGATGCTCCCGTACACGGCAAGGTACTTCGCCGTGTCCGCGATCCCGGCCGTGAGCGGAATGATGGTGCCGTCGATGTAGTCGCCGGCGTCGTTGAACGGGCTTTCGTCAACGATGCCGTCGTCGTCATTGTCAACGCCATCGCTTGAGTGCGTTGGCGATTCCAGGAACTTGAACCCGAAATAGCCGGGCACGATGCCGCCTTCACCCTTGTTGTCGTTGTCCCAGGCGTATACCATGTTCCTGGCGCGCTGCGCGTACCCCTCCGCGCGCGGTCCCGTCGGGGGGATGAAGTAGGCGAGGTCGTCGCCGAAGTCAAACGTGCCGCCGCCTATGTGAGGATCGCCGTACATCCCGAAATACACTTTGTCCAGCGTCTTCGGGCTCCGGTTTGTCACGCGGTAGACAAGGAAGATTATGTCTTCGGCGAGCGGGTTATTGAACTGGAAGAACCGGCACTCGAGGTCCAGCCCGAGCCCGCGCTTCGACGAGTCGTCTGGGAACGGGAAGTACTTGAACTCCGCGTTCGAGTAGTCATCGGTCACGAAATAGACCTCCTCGTCCGGTGATGAGGCGTCGTTCCCGAGGTACGCCGGCCAAACGTAGCGGCCCAGGATCGGATTGTACCACGATTCAGGCCAGCTCGGCGGGCGCCGGGTCAGGTCGCCGCCGACGGCGGAGCGTGCACTCCAGGAAGCGATGTCGCGATTCGGTTCGGGCGCGGCGTATCCAGGCTTGGGAAGCCAGCCCCAGCGGATGACGCCGTTGGGATCGTAGTCCCCCTCGCTCTGAAGATACATGCCGTCGTTCAGGATATGGACGGTGCGCCCGTCGGCATCGATCACCTCGCCGCCGACGATCGGGGTGAACTCGAACCCGTACCCGAGGCGGTTCCAGACCAGGTCGGCAGTATTGTAGAGGGTATTGGGTCTCGTGATCGTCCCGGTGTTGTAGACGATCGTGGTGATCTTGTTCCCGTTGATGATGAGGCTCTTTTCCTCGCGAGGATCGCCTTCGATCTTCGCGAGAGCATCTTCCATCATCCTGCCGTACTCCTCCATGAGGCGCGCGGCGGTTTGCGGGTCGACTTTATGGGGGTGAAAGTTCTTCCAGTCGACCTGCTGCGCTCTGGCAGCGGACGCGGCCGCGAGCAGGAGGACGAGGGAGAACAGCAGAGCGGTTCGGATATGCGTCATGGACCGTTCCATCTTCGTGAATGCCATAATTAGAATACGATCGATGCGCCCAGCCGCACAAGCCGCGGCCGGCTCACATTCGACGGGTTCGCATAGTAGTTGTCGACGGCGCTCTGGGGAATCATGCCCGGATCACCCCGAAGGCTGATTCGATTGGTCAGGTTCTGGAATCGCGTGGGATTCTGCACCTGATCGATGCTGTACAGTGCGCGCCCCGAATTGGCGTACACGCTCAGCTCGTTTTCGGTGTCGAAGAGATTGTCGACCTGGACGAAGACTGAGATCGTGAACACATCGAGGTCGAAGAACTTCTCCGCCTTGAGGTCCACGTTCCACTGCACCGGCTGGTTGTCACTGCTCTGGACGTACCGGATATTCTCGACGTTCGTCGGGAATGCAGGAGTATAGGGGGTCCCCGTCCGGAGGTAGCCGATGAAGCTCACGATCCAGTCTTCAGGCGGCCCGATCGATAGGGTGGAGGTCAGCGTGTGGCTCCGGTCGAACCCCTGGGGCACGAGGTAGGTCTCGCTCAGGCGCCCGGCCTGCTCGTTGTAGAACACTTCTTCGAGCGGCTCGGTCCGGTTTCCTTCCGCGACCTGGAACGTGTAGTCCACCGTCGCAGCCAGGATGCCGCCGGGCGCGCGCCGCTTCAGGAGCGAAATGCTGATGCCGCGCGTGTTCGCATACGACAGGTTCGTGAGCAGGAAGTACTCCTTGTCCCCGCGCTCTGTCAGAACCCGCTGGCTGTAGATGTAGTTGCTGACGTCTTTGTAGTAGCCGGTGATCTCAAGCCTCAGGTCTTCGGTCAGGCCCTGCTGCAGACCCAGCTCATACTGAATGCTGCGCTGCGGTTCGACGTTCGGGTTGCCGAAGCTTGGCGTCGTCCCGGTGGGGGCCCGATAGTAGGGATTAGAATAGAGCGAGGCGAGGTTGCCGACCTGGTAGAAGTGCCCGTACGAGAACCGGATCGACCCCTGGTCCGTGATCGGGTACGAGACGCTTATGCGGGGTTGGATCATATGCTTCACTTCCGCATCCGTCAGGTTCTGGTCCAGGAACACGCCCTGTCCTGCGGCGAGCTCGTCGCTGATGTTGGTGTTGTACTCGGCGGCCGGATCGAAGTAGTCGTACCGGAGGCCCAGGTTCAGGATGACCGAGCGCCACAGCTCGATCTTGTCCTGGATGTACGCCGAGAACGTGAGGGGCTTGCGGGTGTACTTGACGTAGCCGCCATCTACGCTCGGGATGTACGGCAGGAACGTGTAGCCCGCGAGCGCGTTGGTGAAGCTGGCGGAGACCGATGTGTCCGAGGGGTCGCGGAATTGCAGCGAATACGCCTCGACGTCGATGGTGTGGGAGCGCACCTCGACGCCGGCCTTGATTTCATGGTCGGGGAAGGCCTGTGCGACGAGATCGAACTTCCCGCCGAACGTCCTCACGCGATTGAAGAACCGGTCGGTGTTCACGCCGCCGGTCAGGTACGCCGTGTTCGGGAACGCGCGGAGGTAGAAGTCCGGTAGATAGCGCGGATCGTACGGATCGTCATACGCCCAGCTCTTCCCGATGTCCATGCCGTACGAAAGCTTCACGGAGTAGAACATCCAGGAGTTGACGGAGTGCGTGAAGTCGAAGGAGTGGATGTAACTGTCTCCCCTGCCGATCGCTCTGCCGTCCGGCTTGTACCGGTGGGCGAATGCGGTCCCTTCGGGCGCTTCGAAGTAGTCGTAGACGAATTCGTAGCGCAGCTTCATCTCCGGGCTCATCCTGTAGTTGAGGTTCGCCTGGACGTTCCATGCCTTCGCCCAGTTGAGCGCAACCTTTTCGTAGGAGCCGCCGTTCGTGTTGATGTACTCCGTGCCGTACGGGAGACCCACCTGGTCGAGCGTGTCATGCCGGAGCGGTCCGAAGTAGTAGGGGTCGGACGACGAGCCGCGGCGGGGGTCATCCGACGGGAAGTTCTCGCGCGACAGGTAGGAGTCCTCGGGCGTGTACAGCCGCTCGCCCGTCAGCCACCCGCGGTCCCAGTTGTAGACGCCGGAGGCGAACATCGTGAGATCTTCGCTCACGAGCGGTCCGCCGATAGACGCCTCAAGCCTGCTGACGGTGGCGAGGTTGAACGATCCGATGTCATAGAAGAGCGAGGACCTGTCGCTGGCGTAGTCACCTGCGAGATACTTCAGGCTGCCGTTCCACTGCGGGCCGCCTTCTTTCGTGATGTAGTTGACGACGCCGCTGAGCGCCCCGCCGTATTCGGCGTTGAATGTTCCGCTCGAGACGGAGACTTCCTGGACCGCGTTCGTGGCCACGCCGACAGACCGCGCGTTGCCGTAGGGGTTGTTGATGCTGACCCCGTTGAGCGTATAGACGATCTCGTTCCCGAGGCCGCCGCGGATATGGATCGAGCCGTCGTCGTCCACCACCACGCCGGCCTGCAGCCCGATGACCTCGCTGATCTCGAGGACGGGGAGGGCGTCGATGTTCTCCGACGTGATGGACGCGACCGGGTTCGTGAGGTCCTGCCGGATGAGCGGCGAGCGCTCGGCCTGCACGACCACCGCCTCCAGTTCGACGCTTCCTTCCGTAAGCAGGATATCCAGCGTGGTGGTGAAATCGACCGAGACCGAAACGTTGCCGATTTCGAACCGCCGGTAGCCGATGAACGACGCCAGCAGCTTGTGCCGGCCCGGTGGCACGTTCAGGATAGTGTAGCGGCCGTCGATGTCCGTGGACGCGCCCAGGGATGTGCCGTCGACAACGACGTTCACACCGGGGAGCGGCTCAGAGGTCTTCTGGTCCCGCACGACCCCGGAAATCTTTCCGGTCGTGCCGGCGAAGGCCGCGAAGCCACACGCGAGAGCGAGGAGCACCACGGGCAATGAAAGGCGAACGATGCGCATACGACACCTTTCGTGAGATGAATGAAGTACGAGGACGCAGGCGACAATCGAGGGAGGAAGGCCAGGAGCGTCACGTGATCCTGAGAGTTTCAGAGAGCAAGCACCTGACCGACTTGACAATTGAAACAATATAGGGGTCGGGGGGGAGCTAATCAAGCGCGGCTTGACTTTCTTCCGGAAGTTGACAATTTTCCACCGGTATATCCGTCCGTGGCAACCCATCCCCATCACCATAACCTTCAGGAGGCCGACGTGGGCCGTTTGCTACTGTCTGTTGCTCTGGTTGTCGTGTCAGTCCTGTCGTTTTCTCCGGCTTCGTTTGCACAGGTCACCATCGACCCCGACGTGGAGCTGGTGGCCACGATCAAGCCGGCCGATTTCCCCGGCTGGCCGGATTCCGTGGGGGCGCAGAAGGTCCGCAGCGGCTTTGACTTCAACGGGAACGGAAAGAGGGAGTTTGTGATCTTTGCCGACCCGGTGTACCTCCAGTATGACCAGCGCCCGTGGCTCTTCTGGTTCGAGGCGAGCGGCGACAATCAGTACACCCTCCTCTGGTCGGCGCAGATTCCCGGCGACAACAACAAGATCCTGGAGCGGTACGCGGACATTACCATCGCGGACTTCGACAAGGACAACCTGCAGGAGATCGTGGTGTCGATCCCCCGGTTCAGGACGAACCCCGTGTCCGACATCGTCGTGATCTACGAATTCGACGGCACGACGTTCCCGTCGACGCCGACGTTCGTCACGAACCTGGACCTGCCTGACAACTTCCGCTACTTCGTGACCCGCGTGCTGGCCGACGATGTGGACGGAGACGGGGACACGGAGCTCATCACGACGTCGCGGCGCGATGACTGGGGCGGCGCCGATCAGGGCCGAGCGCTCATCGTCAGCCACCTGGTCGGCGGCGACATCTCCAGCGCCTCGTTCAGCTACTTCGAGCACGAGTTCGTGGACTCGACCACCACATTGCGGGGCGGCGCGGTCTATGACGCGACGACGGGAGACATGGACGGTGACGGGAACGGAGAAATATGGGTCTTCACGTGGGATCTCTTCAGCCTTGCGGTCTATGAGGCGACCGGTCCCGACACGTACGAGTTGCGGGCCGACATTAATGAGGCCAGGCCTGACAACGATGTCGGCGCGCGCAACAGCGCAAGTTTCTATGATGCCGATGGGGACGGGAAGCAGGAGTTCTACGTGGCCGGCATCACCGATTCCGAGAACCCCGGGAACATCTACTGCATCAATGCGGTGGATGACGTTTCGACGCTCGACACGGGCTCGGTCAAGACGCTGACACCAGATCTGGATCCCATTGATCAATGGTCGTACGAAGGGGCGGAGCCGGGTGACATCGACGGGGATGGCAAGATGGACTACATCATCGCGGCGGCAGGGCCGCGGCGGACCGTGTTCCGGCTACAGTACGTGTCGGGACCCGCAGCCGTGCCGTCCAGCTACCTCATGAGCGAGTTGTACAAGGACGCGACACCCGGCACCAGCTATATGAGCTGGATGAACATCGACGTGACGAACGACCTCGACGGAGACGGGAAGAAGGAGATTCTGATCCCGAATATCTATCCGTACGGGGCCGGCGACCCGGCGCTGATCATTCTCGAAAGCAAGACCACCTCGACCGCGGTCGGGAATCCGGCGCAGGAGCTTCCGATGAAGACGGAGCTCCTCCCCAACTATCCGAATCCCTTCAACCCCTCGACGATGATCGCGTTCGAGCTCGCCCGCACGGGACCGGTGAGCGTCAGCGTCGTGGATATGCTCGGGCGGGAAGTCGCCCGAGTGGTGGACGGTGTTGTGGCGGCGGGAACCCATCGCGTGCCGTTTGAGGCACGGGGCCTCGCCAGCGGCACGTACTATGTCCGCCTCCGGAGCGACGATGTCGTGACGGTCCGTCCCCTTATGCTGATTCGATAAGAGATGCTGCACACACCAACAGACCAGACTACAGTGATGGAGGACGCATGAAACAAGCAATACTATGGCTCATCGTCGGACTGGCGCTTATCGGCCTGTCCGTGCCGGCGCAGGCCCAGTGGCAATGCCTGTACGCGACATGGGATGAATCCACCAACGGCATCGGTGACAACACGGTTTCTGTCGGGGTCATCCAGGAAAACATGTTTGTGGCGCTGGTCTACGATGGCGATGCCGGGGGCATGGTGGCGGGAGATCCAAACTACCTGATCCCCTATGTCGGTGCAGACTCGTCGAAGGGAAGGGTGAACTTCGCCGGATATTCACCCAACAACAAAGTGACCCAGGTCTGGAGCGACGAGGCGTTCGACCAGGTGTCGATGTGGAACGCGCGTCAGCTGGTCTGCACACCCGACAGTCTGATCTATGTCGCCAACAATGACGAGCTGGAACACAACATCCTGGTCTTCAAATTCACAGGCGACACCACGAAGGCGGTTCCCAACGCCCTGGGCAACTACCCGCGGCAGATAACCGGAGACAAGACGATCTACGGGATCGACGTCGATGCCAACGGCTACGTCTACGTGTGTGTGGACACAAGCACGGGAATCACTGAAGACCTGAAGATCTACCCGCCCGTGGACCAGTGGCCCGCGGTTGGCGGGGGCTCTCCGGTGCTGACGCTCGACCTCCCCGACGGGATCTATAAGGGCATTACGACCAACGCGGACGGGTCCGAGCTGTATATCTGCAAGTACGACACCAACGCCCCGGCGAGAACAATTCTGAAGTTCAAAGGATCCCCGACCACCGGGTACACGAAGGACGACGGATTCCAGTTCGCCATGGCGTCCTGGGACACCATTCCCAGCTCGACCCGACTTCCGCGGCCCCTGAGCGTGAAACTCCTCCAGCCGAACAACATTCTGTTCGCCGCGTGCACGGACATGTTCGTCGGCAACGTGGCGTACGACTACTCCCGGATCTACCTCATCAACCCGAATACGGGAGCGCTCGCATCTGCGGACACGGCGGTCAACCGGATCGACGTCGCGAAGTGGAACTTCGACATGACCGGGGCGTACAACGAACGCGCCGACGGGGTGAGTCCGGGGAACGCCTCCGGCTACACCTCGACGTACGAGGTGGAGTTTGACGAGAAGGGGTACCTGTACAGCCAGTCGTACTACGGGTGGACCGTCGAAAAGTGGGCGTACAACGGCGAGCTCCCGGTCATCACAAGCGTCGAGCAGATCGGACTGACCGTGCCGGAGACGTTCTCGCTCGCGCAGAACTACCCGAACCCCTTCAACCCCGCCACAACGATCGAGTTCTCGCTGCCGAGCGCGGCTCATGTGAACCTCCGCGTGTACGACATGCTGGGGCGCGAGGTCGCGGTCCTGGTCAACGAAGAGCGCACCGCGGGCTCCTACCGCGTGACGTTCGATGCGCGCTCGCTGCCGTCCGGTACGTACCTGTACTCGCTGCGTGCCGGGGCCTCGCAGGAGATCAGGAAGATGGTGTTCGTGAAGTAGTTCGGAGGCGCGGAGTTCTGCCGCAGTCTTCGTGAGATTGCAGAGAGACGCCGGGGTCCCGCGAAGGGCCCCGGCGTTTTCATGCCAGCTTGTCTTTCTCCCCGATTCGGTGTAATCTTCTATTGTATGGGCCACCGATCTCCAGACCCTTCTCCTGGCATCCTCCTCCGCGCTGCATTTCTCGTCGCCCTGGCTGTCAACGCCTCGCAGACGGGGTTCGCGCAGGCCGACACGACCCGCCATGGCTGGCCCGTCGCTCCGTTCGGCTCGACCCATATCATCACCGGCACGTTCTGCGAGTTCAGGAACACCCTTACCGCCGACCACTTCCATAACGGAATCGACATCCCGATGCCCGACGGCACCCCGGTGTATCCCGTGTACACGGGGGTGATCACCTCCATAGGGACCACCGCATCGAGCGGGGACAACGCGTTCGTGAGGGTTCGGTATGCCGTGAGTGGCTTCACCAAGAGCGACGCGTATGTCCACATCGCTCCCAACCCGAGACTGCAGACCGGAGATACGGTGTTCGCCCACACGACCGTGATCGGGAACATCCTTCCCGGCCTGGGGCATGTGCACTTCACGCAGGGACTCTCGGGGTCAGAGATGAACGCCATCCGGCCGAACGGAGGGATGACTCCGTACATCGACAACTACCCGCCGGAGATCGTCTCCGTGGGATTCTTTGTGGACGGGACGGAGACACAATTCCCCGGGGGGAGGGTCAGCGGGGCGGTGGACATCCGCGTCCACATCAAAGAGACGAGCGCGGCGTACCCCTCGGGCCTGTACTCGTCCACGACCAACAACGGCACCTACATCGCCGGCTATTGCGTCCTCTCGGCGGACGGCCTGACCGTTGTCGACGAGCCCCCGTCGGGCGGGGTGCGGTTCAGATTCGACCGGAAGCCTGTCGACGCGGATGTCCACAACGTCTTCGCGGCAGGCTCCGACCTCTCCACGCACATCTATACGATTACGAACGGCGGCGGAGCAGACGCGGTCAACAGCACACGCAGGGTAGGGAACGGATCGTGGGATACCGGTGCGCTCTCCCCGGGGCCGTACCGGGTGGTCATATGGGCGGAAGACACGCGAGGCCTGCGGGATTCGTCGGTCGTGGATCTGACCGTCCAGATGTCGGACGCGGCCCCGCCTGCTCCTCCGGTTCTCCTCGCGGTCACCAGCGTCGGCGACGACAGCGTCATGATCCGGTGGAGGGGCGGGACCGAGCCCGATCTGGTGGGGTACCGGCTCGCCTTCACGCTGAACGGACTGACGTGGGTCGTCAAGGCGGACGAGACCACGCTTGGCCCATCCGACACGTCGGTCACCTACCCGATCGGACAGAACCAGGCGGTCTTCTTCCGGGTTGTGGCGGTTGACGGAGCATCCCCGCCAAACCTGAGCACGCCCAGCGACATTTACGGCATTCGGCTCGCCCCGGGCAGGCGCACGCTGGTCGTGGACGGCTTCGACCGTACGGAGGGGTCCGGAAGTTATCACTTCGCCGATCACCCGTTCGCCATGACGCACGCGCGGTCGATCGCGGGATGGTTCACGACATGCGCGAACGACGCCCTGCTCGAGGGATCCGTGGACCTGGCAGGGTATGACCGGGTCGACTGGCTGCTCGGAGATGAGTCCGGGGCCGACCACACCTTCGACGATCAGGAACAGGCGCTCGTGAAGGCGTATCTCGACCTCACGGGGAAGGGGATGGTGATCAGCGGTTCGGAGCTGGCGTACGATCTCGATCGCCCGTCCGGCCCCACGCAGGGCGATCGGGATTTCCTGCGCTCGTATTTGAAGACTGCCTATGCTGCCGATGATGCCGGGCTGTACAACGTCAGCGGAGTGCCGTCGACGTCCTTCGAGGGGTTTTTCCTCCGCTACGGCATCCCCGCAGATGGCTCTCCGTATGAGGAGGACTGGCCCGATGTCATCGCGCCGGTGAACGGGGGAGCGGCTCTGCTGCGCTACGGGTCGGGCGGATCGACGATCGCAGCGGTCGGATACAGAGGAGTCTCTCCGGGAGGAGGGTCCTCGGCGGTGGTCACGATCGGATTTCCGTTCGAGACGATCACCACACAGGGCGCACGGGACTCCCTGATGGCGCTGGTGATGGCGTACCTGGATGGGATCAGCGGAGCGGCGGAGCCGATGGCCCCTGATGTGCCCTCGGGGTATTCGCTTTCTCAGAACTATCCGAACCCGTTCAACCCCACGACATCCATCCGGTACGATCTTCCCGCATCGGGAGGGACGAAGCTCGTCGTGTACGACGTTCTCGGGCGGGAGGTTGCCACGCTGGTGGATGAGATCCGTCCGGCGGGGACCCATACCGTGCTCTTTGACGGAGCGCGTTTCGGATCTGGCATCTACTACGCCGTCCTCACGGCCGGCAGTCAACGCTTCATACGATCCATGATCTTGCTCAAATGATTCGCCGAACACTCTTCCTGCCCTCTGTCTTCGCCCTCTCCTGGCTCGCTCTCGGCGGTACGCCGGCGACTGACGGCGAGTATCGGGTCGAGACTCGCGTCAGCGCAGGGGCACGCACATGGCCCGAAACGAACCGATGGACCGCGGACGTCACGGGCCGTGATGGATCGCGCCTCTACCGCGTAGAGCGAGAAGTTCCGTTCGACTTTCCGTATCCGACGCTGACTGTTGCGGACAACGGTTCGGGTGTTCTTCTTGACGCGGCGCGGGGGAGGGTAGAGTTTCTGACGTCGCGCGGCGATGTGGTCTCGATCTGGGAGCCGTTTGCCTCGCCTCAGCCCTCTTACGAGCGGATCATCAAGTGTTCGGTCGGGGAGGATGCGGCGGCGTTTCTGTTATCGGAGCCGGGCAAGGAGGAGGTTCGCGTCGTCACCACCAGCCTGAACGGGAGCGTGCTTCGCGAGACGACGATGCCGGGGACATCGGCTGGCGAGATCGTCATCGCTCCCGACGGCTCTGCGATCCTGGCGAGCGCAACGATCGAGGGAGACGCGATCCGGCACGTGACCCGTGTGCTTGATCGGGAGGGAATGACGGTTATGGAGCTTCCGATGCTGTTCCGCGTTGGCGATATCGACCCGGCGGCGGATCGATTCGTGCTGGCGGACAGGTATGTGGTGGTGGGTGGCAGCCTGGCCGGACCGCTCCCGGAATTTCGATCCGAGGTGTGCGGTGGAGACCGCATCGTCACGGCTGTCCGGCGCGGTCAGGAGCGTTCACTTGCAGTCACCGAGGAGATCGACATGAGCAGCGGGGCGGTGGAGTACCGCGACCCGGAGGTGCTCATTCTGGGTGGTGACGGAGCGATCCTGGAACGTCACCCGCCTGGAGTCGACAGCCGCGCGGCCGTCATCGATTTCCCGTGAAGGGGATGGAATTGTGGTGCGGGCGGGGACGAAAACGGCCAGATTTCGCGGGGTTTTGTGACTTCCGTTCGTTTTTGTTATAATGAACAGAATTGCCCACGCGTGATCCGGTGCTGAGTCGATCGGACGCGCACCGAATCCCGTATGACCCATCGCTCAGTCATCCTTCTCGCTTCCGCACTCCTCGTTGCCTCCGCATTTCCGGCCGTTTCCCAAACGTCAAAGCGGGAGTTTCGCGGAGCGTGGGTCGCCTCCGTCGCGAATCTTGATTGGCCCAGCGCCGCCGCGCGGGGGCGAACCGGGGCGCAACAGACGGAGCTGATCACCCTTCTCGACCAGTTGAAGTCCACGGGTATCACCGCCGTTCTGCTCCAGATCCGGTCGGAATGCGACGCCGTCTATCCGTCATCGATCGAGCCATGGTCGTACTGGCTGACCGGAGACCAGGGCGCCGCCCCCTCGCCATACTACGACCCGCTCGAGTTCGCCGTCACCGCAGCGCATGCCCGCGGGATGGAGCTCCACGCATGGTTCAATCCGTACCGGGCCGAGCGGGCGATCGGTTCGTACACCGTCGCGTCCTCCCATGTCGTGAAGAGCCAGCCCGGATGGATCCTGACATTTCCGGCTGTAGGGTTGAAGCTGCTCGACCCGGGTGCGCCCGGCGCCAGGGCGCACATCGCCGGCGTGGTCGCGGACGTGGTCCGCCGCTACGACGTTGACGGCGTGCACTTCGACGACTACTTCTATCCGTATCCAAACAGCAGCGTCGGTTTCCCCGGCATCACGTCCGAAGACGCGGCATCGTTCGTTGCCGACCCTCGCGGGTTCACGTCGATAGCAGCCTGGAGGCGCGACAACGTCAACCTCCTCATTGCGATGGTGGACGACAGCATCAAGGCGATCAGGCCCTCCGTGCGATTCGGCGTCAGCCCGTTCGGGATCTGGCGCAACGGCGTGCCTTCGGGGATCGTCGGCATGGATGCATACAGCAGCATCTACTGCGACGCGCCGGCCTGGCTGAGGCAGCATACGGTGGACTACCTGACTCCGCAGTTGTACTGGCCGATCGGGGGACCCCAGGACTACGCCTCGCTGGTTTCGTGGTGGGCCGACAGTGCCGCGCGGTACGGGAGGGATCTCATTCCCGGGATGGCACCGTATCGCATGACCAGCTCGACGAATCAATTCTCTGCGTCCGAGATCCCCCGTCAGATGCGCCTGAACCGCGGTGAGGCAGCAGTGCAGGGCGAAGTGTTCTTCCGTGCAAAGAACGGGATCACCGACAACCCCAAAGGGTTTGCGGATTCGCTCCGATCGACGTTTTATGCGCTTCCTGCCCTTCATCCGGCGATGCCGTGGAAGGATCCAGTGCCGCCCGGCGCGCCTCTCGCGCTCGTCTACGATTCGAGCGGGGGGGGCGGACTTCCCGTGTTGCGGTGGCAGGCACCGCCGGTCACGCCGAATGACGACTCCGCCCGGCTCTATGTGGTGTACAGGTTTGACCTGTATCCGATCGGCGACGCGTTCGAGAATCCCGCCGCTATCCTGGGCCTGACGAACGAAACATCCTACGCGCTGCCGGCCGTTTCCGGAGGGCCCGCTCCCTCGTACTATGCGGTGACGGCGGTGGACCGGTTCTGGAACGAGAGCGACTCCGGCAACGTGGTCCGATTCCCCGGAATCCCGACCGGTGTGCCGGCCGTGGCAGGAACCCTCCCTGGGGAGTTCAGCCTCAGTCAGAACTATCCGAATCCCTTCAACCCGACGACGACAATCACATACAGGATTGCCGGTGCCGGGACGGATGCTCCGGGAAAGGCTGGAGCTTCGGAGGTGAGCCTGCGAGTGTACGATCTGCTCGGGCGCGAAGTGGCCGTCCTGGTCGATGAAGTGCAGGCGCCCGGGGAGTACGCCGTGCGATTCGACGGTGGCAGACTGTCCAGCGGCGTGTACTATTATTGCCTGACTGCAGGAGAGTTCGGGGAAACGCGGCGAATGTTGCTCGTCAGGTAGTGCGTATGACAGCGGAGGAAACATTTCGGTTATGCGACTCAGCAAGCTTCTCCTCGTCGCGGTGGCCTGTGGTGCCGTCGCGGGGTGTTCCGGAGACCGGGACACGAAGGTGGTGACTGAACTCCTGGCCCGGGCGAAGTCGAAGCTGGCCCCCGACCGGCGGACGGTGGTCTTCGACGTGAGCGGCGCGCTGCGCGGGAAGACGCTCACGCTGACCGGCGAAGTGCACGACGCCGGACTCCGGGACCAGTTGCTGCGCATCGTGAAAGAAGAGGGGTATGATCCCGTGGATTCACTGACAGTCCTGCCGGACCGCGACCTCGGCGACCGGACGGTCGGGATCGTCAGTCAGAGCGTCGCAAACATCCGCTCGAAGCCCGGGCATCCCGCGGAGCTGGTGACCCAGGCCATCATGGGGACGCCTGTGCATATACTGAAGGAGGATGATGGCTGGCTGTACATCCAGACCCCCGACGACTACCTCGGGTGGTCCGACGCGGAGATCGTGGCCATGACCGCGGAGGAGTATGCGGGGTGGATAGCGAGGCAGAAGGTGATCGTGACCGCAGAAGTGGGGTTTGTTCGGAGCGAACGCGATCCGGCATCGCGGCCCGTGAGCGACATGGTGGCCGGCTCGCTGTTCGGGCTGAAGGGTGACGCGGGCAGATACTACGAAGTCGAGTATCCCGATGGTCGGACCGGATTTCTCCTGAAGGATCATGCCGAGCCGTTTGACGCGTGGTTGAAAGGTGCGAAGGACTCGCCGGAGAGCATCGTGGCGACGGCGTACAGGTTCTTCGGCATCCCATACTTCTGGGGAGGCACTTCCTCCAAGGGGATGGACTGCTCGGGGTTCACGAAGACCGTGTACTTCCTGAACGGCGTGTTGCTCCCGCGGGATGCCAGCCAGCAGGCGCTTGTGGGTGAGCCTGTCTCCCTGGACGACAACATGGCGTCGGTGAAACCGGGAGACCTCCTGTTCTTCGGCTCCCGCGCCAGGGAAGACAAGCCTGAGAGGGTCACGCACGTGGCGATTTCGTTGGGGGGCAGGCGCTTTATCCATACCGGCGGAGGGGGAGGCGTGACGACCAACAGTCTGGATCCGGCGGATACTGACTTCAGCAAACACCGGGAGCGCGGATTTCTCCACGTCAGGCGGGTGATCGGGGCGGGCGAAGAGGCGGGGATCCGCAGGCTTGCATCGGTACCCTATTATAGAAGCCATGAACGATAGCAGACGGGATTTCCTGAAGCAGACCGGCCTTGCGGGCGCGGCGCTCGCCGTGTGGCCGTCGAAACTCCTTGCCCGACCATTCGAAACGATGGTGAACACCATGAAACTCCGATTCACTCCGTACACACTGGAACTCAGGCACGCGTTCACGCTCGCGACCAGCTCGCGCACGACCACCCCGGTGATGCTCGTGGAGGTGGAGCAGGACGGGATCGTCGGGTATGGCGAGGCCTCGATGCCGCCGTATCTTGGCGAGAGCCACGAGACGGCCTCGGCGTTTCTGAGCAAGGTCGACCTCTCGAAGTTCCCCGATCCTTTCCAGTTGACCGAGGTCCTGCCGGCTATCGACGCGATCGCGCCGGGGAATCCGGCGGCCAAGGCGGCGGTCGACATCGCGCTCCACGACTGGGTCGGAAAGAAGTTCGGGCAGCCGTGGTTCAGGCTCTGGGGTCTCGATCCGGCCAGGACGCCCGTGACCTCGTTCACGATCGGCATCGACACGAAAGAGGTTGTCCGCCAGAAGACCCGCGAGGCCGCCGAGTACAAGGTGCTGAAGGTGAAGCTGGGCCGCGACAACGACCGCGACATGATCGAGACGATCCGCGAAGTCACCGACGTCCCGATCCGCGGCGACGCGAACCAGGGGTGGAAGACGAAGGAAGACGCGCTGAAAACGCTGGAATGGCTCGCCACCAAGAACGTGGAATTCGTCGAGCAGCCGATGCCAAAAACCATGGTCGACGAACACGCCTGGCTGCGCGAGCGGAGTCCCATGCCGATCGTCGGGGACGAGGCCGTCCAGCGGCTCGCCGATGTGCGGAAGGCGTGGGGCGTCTACGACGGCATCAACATCAAGCTGATGAAGTCCACAGGGATGCGGGAGGCGTATGCGATGGTACTGCTTGCCCGCGCGCTCGAGATGAAAGTGATGCTTGGCTGTATGACCGAAACCTCGGTCGCCATTTCCGCCGCCGCGCAGCTGTCGCCGCTGGTGGACTGGGCGGACCTGGACGGTGCGCTGCTCATCAAGAACGATCCGTTCGACGGTGCGCGGGTCGTGAATGGAAAGGTCGTGCTGACGGAATCACCGGGGATTGGCGTCAAGAAAATCGGGTAGGGAGATCGCCCATGGCTTCTCAGTCCTCACGTCTCGTATCACTGGATGCATTTCGCGGTGCCACCATTGCCGGCATGATCATGGTGAACAACCCCGGCACGTGGGAGTATGTCTATCCTCAGCTGCGTCACGCCGCGTGGCACGGATGGACGTTCACCGATTTCATCTTCCCGTTCTTCCTCTGGATCGTCGGCGTGGCCATGACGTTTTCGTTCGCCCGTCGGGTGGAGGAGGGGGCGGATACCCGGAAACTTCTCCTGCATGTCGTGCGCAGAGCGGCGGTCATCTTTGCGCTCGGGCTGTTTCTGAACGGGTTCCCGTTCGGCCTGATCGGGGACCGGGAGTTTTCGCTCGCAACGTTCCGCATCCCGGGGGTTCTGCAGCGGATCGCTATCTGCTACCTGATCGTCGGTGCGCTGCTGCTGTACACGGGCGTTCGGGCCCAGGTCCGGTGGCTCGTCGGGCTGCTCGCCGCATACTGGCTCGCCATGAGACTCATCCCTGTTCCCGGCTACGGCGCCGGCGTCCTGGAGCCGATGGGCAACCTGGTCTGGTTCATCGACTCGAAGCTTCTCGCGGGGCACACCTGGTTGTACGCACCGGCGGCCGGTTTTGATCCCGAGGGGGTTTTCTCGACCATACCGGCGATCGGCACGGCGCTCTTCGGGGTTCTCACCGGGCACTGGCTCAGGTCCGGCCGCCCGCGCGAGGAGCTGGCCGGCTGGATGTTCGTGGCCGGAAACTTCCTGCTTCTCCTGGGGGCTATCCTGGACATGGGCCTCCCCATCAACAAGAACCTCTGGACGAGCTCGTACGCCATCTTCATGGCGGGCTGGGCGCTGGTCTGCTTCGGCACGATGTACTGGCTGATGGACGTGAAGAAGATCCAGGGGTGGGCCAAGCCGTTCGTCGTGTACGGGATGAACGCGATTGCGATCTACGTGTTTGCGGGGATCCTCGCGCGGCTGTTGTACCTCTTCACGGTCACGACGGCCGGCGGGCAGGTCATCACCTGGAAGGACTGGCTGATGCAGACCGTCTTCTTCCCGATCGCCAGCCCGCTCAATGCGTCGCTCCTCTTCGCGATCTGCTTCGTGCTCGTCACGTACCTTGTCGCCTGGGTCCTCTGGAAGAACAAGATCTTCATCAGGGTCTGACCGCCATGGTGCGCGCACACATACTGGGGTGTCTTATGCTCGCAGGGACCGCCGCTTTTGCCCAGACAACGCCGCAGGACTACGCCCTGGCGGAACTGCAACGGCTTGAAGAGCGGTACGGCGGACGTCTGGGAATCATGGCGAAGAACCTTGGCACCGGCGTGGTGATCCGGTACCGGGCTGACGAGAGGTTCCCGACCGCGAGCGTGATCAAGCTGCCGATCATGGCGGCGTACTTCCACCTCGTGGACCGGCGCTCGGTGGACCCGAACCAGCGTGTCGAGCTGACGGCGGCGGACAAGAAGCCTGACTCAGGGCTGCTGCAGTTTCTCGACGCGGGCGCGACCATGTCGCTCAGGGACGCCGTGAGGCTGATGATCGTGCTGAGCGACAACACCGCGACGAACCTCGTGCTCGACCGGCTCGCCTCGACGCATGAGGAGCGGCTGGCTGCCGTGAATTCGTTCCTTGCCGACAAGGGGCTGAAGAGCACGCATCTCCTGAACCGGCTCTATTCGTGGGACACCAAGAAGAACACGCCCGAGGCCGTCCGCTACGGCATTGGTGTCTCAACGGCCGAGGATATGGTGCTCCTGCTGGAGCAGCTGCACGCTCGCACGCTGGCCGATTCGGCGTCGTGCGACGAAATGCTGGAAATCCTCAAGGGGCAGTTCTACACCGACATCATACCCCGGTTCCTGCCGGCGAACGAATGCAAGTATCTCACGGTGGCGCACAAGACGGGGAGCGTCAACGAGAGCAAGGTCGATGTCGGATTGATCTACTCCGACAGGGCGGACATTGCAATCGCCGTGTTCGTGGACAAGCATCCGGACCACCGGGACGCGATCGACAACGAGGCCGTGCTCCTTGCGGCGCACGCCAGCCGCGTCGCATGGAACGCCCTGACCGGCGACCGATCCCCGATCGCCAGGAACGTCGTGGAGAGCGACGTGGACTGGAACGTCATCCCGGGCGGTTCCTGGGCCATCTACCGGACGCCCAACGCGCCGTTCCCGCATCCGCAGAGGGACGAAGGGCTGAGGAGGCAGGACGGGACGTTCTATCCGCGCTTCCCGCACTACACGGACAGCAGCGTCGTCGTGGTGGTCCCGAAGAATTTCAAGGAAACGGCGGAGGGCACGAACGTCATCGTGCACTTCCACGGGCACATGAACGACAACCTCGGCGTCCTGGAGCAGATGATGATGCCCCAGGCGCTCATACGCGAGAATATCAACGCGCTGCTGGTTATCCCGCAGGGCCCTAACAGGGCCCGTGATTCGTTCGGCGGGAAGATGGAAGACCCGGGCGGGTTCGAGCGGCTCGTGCGCGATGTGCTGGAGACCATGAAGAAGGAAGAGGTCGTGAAGACGACGAACGTAGGGAAGATCCTGGTCTCCGCCCACAGCGGCGGCTTCCGTCCGGCCGCCTACGTCCTCCACCATGGCGGTCTGCGCGACCGCATCACGGACGTGTTTCTCTTCGACGCCCTGTATGCCGAACAGGCGTACTACAAGGAATGGCTCCTCGGCTCGCGCGGGAACCTGCGGGGCTGCTTCACCGATCACCTGCGCGGGGAGTACACATCGTTTGAAAAGGAGTGCGGTCCCGCCGCCGGCGCCAGGCTCAGCTTCACCCCGACGGACGTCGACCATAATGTCGTCGTCCAGGAGTTCTTCGGGTCCTGGCTCCAGGGGCTCGACGCCTCCTGGAAAGTCACAGACACTCAGAAATAGAACGGAATAATTCGAGAAGATGGAATCAGGAAATCCCATGAACCTCCCCCGTCAATACTCCTCGGCGTCCTCGGTCGAGACCACCGAGCTTTCCCGCAGCGGCAGGAAGCTGATGTATGCGCCGACCGAGAAGATCCCCATCATCGAGGTCGAGAACTTCCCTCTCCTCGGGAAGCTGGCTGCGCTCAGGTTCATCGAGTGGACGCTCGCAAACCCCGGCGGGGTGATTTCCCTCCCGACCGGGAAGACGCCGGAACACTTCATCCGGTGGGTCCAGCGCATCCTGGAACGGTGGCAGACGCCGGACATCCAGCGCCTGCTCGGGGAGTTCGGGATCGATGCCAGGCGCCCGCCGGACATGCGGAGCCTCTCGTTCGTGCAGATCGACGAGTTCTACCCGATGGACGCGCAGCAGCAGAACAGCTTCCACTGGTATGTGAACGAGTTCTACATCCGGGGGTTCGGACTCGACCCGAAGAAGGCGGTTCTGATCGATGCGACCTCCCTGGGCGTGCCACCGGGCAAGACCATGTTGGAGGTGTTCCCGGACAGCGTCGTCGACCTGTCGTTGCGCGTGCGTCAGACGAGGACCGACCACGAGCGCCTCCAGCGGGAGACCGTCAACCGCATCGACCAGTGGTGCATGGAGTACGAGACGAAGATCCGCGAGCTCG
>CAVPBI010000020.1:0-17500 GCA_963701735.1 uncultured Ignavibacteria bacterium
AGTCCGAGCGCGAGGCCGGCGATCAGGATCAGGAGGTAGAATCCAGGGCGCACCTGGACATACCCTGCGATCTCCTGCGACAGCGCGGGCAACAGCCGGTCGAGGGCCAGATACAGGGTAGCGGCCGCGACGGCTCCCCCGAGGAGTCCCTGGATCACGCCTTCGAGCAGGAAGGGGAGACGGATGAACGACCATGTCGCGCCAACGAGTTCCATCGTGCGGATGAGCTTCCGCTTCGCATAGATTGCGAGACGGATCGTGTTCGAGACAAGCAGGATCGCGGACACGCCGATGAGCAGCCCCAGCCCGAGCGTGACGGTGTTGAACTGCTCGGCGCGCTTGTCGATCAGCTCGATCAGCGCCCGCCGGTAGATGACCGTGTCGACGCCCGCCATGGCGGCCACGCGTTCGCTGACGGCGCGTGCGCCCGGGGCGGTGATCGATCCGGGAACAAGGTTGATGCGCAGCGAGGGCGGGAGAGGGTTGAATGTCAGGATGTCGAGCACATCCTCGCCGAACTCCTCCTTGAAGATCCTTGCCGCGTCCGTCTTGGACACGTATGTCACCGACGCCACGCCGTTGATCGCCCGCACGGCGGAGCGGAGAGAATCCAGCTCGACCGGCGACATGGGCTGGCGCAGGAACGCCTCCAGCTCCACCTTGGTGCGCAGGACGTCGACGAACCTGGCGGCGTTGGTCGTGACGACCACGAACCCTCCGAGCAGCAGCAGGGCGATGCAGATCGTCATGATGGACACGACGCTGGAGAGTTTCGTCCGCTTGAAGCCGGAGACGCTTTCGGCGAGGAGGTAGGAGAGGCTCATGGGGTCAGTAGTTGGATTCGTCGCGCCACTGCACGATCTTCCACGGGTCGCTCGACCGCGCCCGCGAGAACGTGAAGTTGGCGTAACCGTCGATCCGTTCGATGTTGCTCGGGTTGAAGATGACCGTCAGGTTGAATCCACGGACGATGTTCACTTGGGTCGATTCTGCTGCCGTCTGTACGATGTTGTTCCAGATCAGGTCGAGCTTCTGCGCGTTCTGAAAGAGCCCGAAGGTCGTGCGCATCTCGTCGTCCCGTCCCCACGTGACGTCGATGCTCAGGTCGTAGTTCCGATACACGAAGATGAACGACGGGTCGATGAGCGAGCCGTAGAGCGTCGTGTCGCGGAACGTGTACGCCGCCTGGAAGCACCGGAACACGCCGTCGATCGACGCCGGGTCGCACGTCGCCTGCGCGGGGGAGTCGTCCAGCCCCGGCGCGAAAGGATTCAGGCATCCGATGCCGCCTGCCAGGGCGACCAGGACCGCGGCGGCATGCCACCACCGGAGTCCCTGGCGGCTCAATTGCTGAACTTCCCCTTGAAGAGGCTCCACGTCGCGTCTTCGGTCGTCTTGTAGTCCAGCCAGTCCGCAATCGCCCAGACGTTGCTGGCATTCCGGAGGATCGTGAACCGCAGGCTGCCGCGCGCGGTGCGCGGGAACTCCGGCTCGGTGTGCTCGAACGTGAAGACGTAGTCGAAGTCCACCAGCACCGAATCGGCGGACACGGTTTCGCCTTTCGGGGTCAGGATCAGGCTCGCGAAGCCGTTCGCCGGGCTTTTCGCGATGAGATTCTGGAAGTAGTCGCGCTCCGCCTGGATACTCCAGTTGCCGAGTGCTCCGGGGTACTGCGCGCTGGCTTCGGCCGACGGCGTGAACACGAACGGGCGCGTGAACGCAGGCTGGTCAACGAAGCAGTTCGTGTAGTTCGCGAGGTTCTTCGCGGCGATAGCGTTCTGAAGATTTGCGATGACGATGTTCGGATCGGTCTGCGGCGGAAAATTCAGGCCGCCCTGCGCCGGGTCCTCCGGGTCGCGCGGCTCGAAGAGCCCGCACCCCGCGAGGGCCGCGACCAGTACCGCACCCCACGTCCACGTCAGGACGCTGCGCATGATCATACCTCGACCCGGCCCTCGAGCGCGCGCGAGAGTGTCGCCAGGTCGGCGAATTCAAGATCGCTGCCGACCGGGATGCCGCGCGCGATCCGGCTCACCTTCA
The DNA here is from genome assembly GCA_963701735.1 of uncultured Ignavibacteria bacterium. Lineage (GTDB taxonomy): Bacteria > Bacteroidota > Ignavibacteria > UBA10030 > UBA6906 > CAWABB01. Next base: position 2,041 of record CAVPBI010000020.1, read on the forward strand.
CGCCGAGCGGCTTCAGAAGCCTGGTCAGGTAGATCGTTGTCGCTTCGCCCTCCACGTTCGGGTTCATTGCGAGAATCACCTCGGTGACATCGCCCGTGATCCGCGCGAGCAGCTCTGCCGTCTTGAGATCGTCAGGTCCGATTCCGTCAAGTGGCGAGAGCGCACCTCCGAGGACGTGATAGACGCCGCGGAAATCGTTCGTGTTCTCGATCGCCATGACGTCGTTCGGCTCTTCGACCACGCAGATGAGGGCGTTGTCCCGCTTCGCGCTGGCGCACACGGCGCACGGGTCCTGTTCGGTGATGTTGCAGCAGACCGAGCAGGTCCTGATTCTGTCCTTCACGCCTACGAGGGCGTTCGCCATGCGGGCCACTTCCTCGCGGGGCCGCTTCATGATATGGAGGGCCAGCCGCTGGGCGGACTTCCGGCCGATACCAGGGAGGCGGGAGAATTCCTCGACGAGTTCCTGCAGAGCTTCTGAGGTATACAGCATGAGCGATCAGAGTCCCGGGATTGACAGGCCTGGAATGTTCGGGAGCATGCCGCTGGTGACCTTCGCGACCTCGTCCTGGGCCATTTTCGCCGCCTCGTCGAGCGCTTTGTTCGCGGCTGCCAGCACAAGATCCTCCAGCATCTCCGTTTCCGCCGGGTTGACCACCTCCCGGTCGATGACGATCTTGACGATCCGCTGCTTCCCGTTGGCTGTGACGCGAACCATCCCGCCGCCCGCCTCGGCGCTGACCGTCTTCCCCTCGAGTTCTTCTTGAACCTGCGCCATTTTCTCCTGCATTTTCTGGATCTGCTTCATCATGCCGGGGAGATTCGGTATGCCTGCCATTGGGTTCCTTTCAGCGAAATCGTTTGAAAAAGGTAACCGATCGGGCAGGGAAAGTCAAATTTGACTTTCGCAGGCGAAAAAGATACCTTTCGCTGTATTAGCCGTTCTATGCGGCATTTTCTCCATTGTATTGACGGGAGATCAGCCGGAGTTGGCACCAGGCCCTAAGCAGGCAACGGGGGAAGACCGCCGTTTGCAGGATCATCTCCGCAGTTCGGGAGAGATTCCTCGACATATCGCGGTGATCATGGACGGGAACGGCCGCTGGGCTAAACAGCGCGGCATGCCCAGGATCGCCGGTCACAGCGAAGGCGTCGAGTCCGTCAGGGACATCGTCGAAGCCTGCGGTCAACTCGGGGTCAAGTACCTCACGCTGTACGCGTTCTCCACCGAGAACTGGAAGCGTCCCCAGGAGGAAGTCTCCCTGCTGATGCGCCTTCTCGTGAAGGCCCTCAGAGACGAAACGGATCGCCTCCACAGCAGCAACGTCCGGCTGAAAGGCATCGGACAGCTGGCGAAGCTTCCGCGCGAGGTCCAGGCCGAGCTGTACGAGGGGATCGAGAAGACGCGAAACAATACGGGCCTAACCCTCGTATTGGCATTGAGTTACAGCGGGCGCTGGGAATTGACCGAAGCCGTCAGGAGCATCGGCGCTGCGGTAGCCGAAGGACGCCTTGATCCCTCGACCATCGACGAGAACACCATTACGGGGGCTCTCGCGACGGCGGGCACGCCGGATCCGGACCTGCTCGTCCGCACCTCCGGAGAATTCCGGCTCAGCAATTTCCTGCTCTGGCAGGTCGCGTACACAGAAATCTATCTCACCTCCAAGTTCTGGCCCGCATTCCGGCGCGACGAGTTGTACGCCGCAATCCGGGACTACCAGAAGAGGGAACGCCGCTACGGAATGGTTAGCGAACAGCTTACTCCGCCCGAGAAAGGCGCGAAGAAGACCATCGGCTCGTTCCTCAGGAGCGCCACGGGACCCTGACATGACGATGAAGCGTGTGTGCGTGCTGGCGGTCCTCTGCGTCCTGCCCATCACCCCACCCCTGTTTGCTCAGCAAGCTCAATCGCAGCAAGTGTACAAGATCCTCGGCATCTCCGTCGAAGGGAACACGCTTGCCGATCCGGCAGCCATCATCGCGAGCTCCGGCCTGCGTGTGGGAGATGAGCTCGTCGTCCCGGGCGACCAGATCGCCCAGGCGGTCCGCAAGCTCTGGTCCCTCAAGATCTTTGACAATATCCAGATCGCTGTCGATCGAAAGCTCGCCGAAGGGGTCTTCCTGGTCTTCAATGTCAAGGAGTATCCCCGCCTGGATGCGACGCTCGTCGAAGGAGCCGACGGCGTGAGCGAGGACGACATCCGCAAGAAGATCCCCCTCGTGCGCGGACAGGTCGTCGCCCCGCAAGACCTGCGGCGCATGGAGAAAGAAATCAAGAAGGTGTACGAGGAGGAAGGATACCTCCTCGCCAAGGTCTCCATGACAACCACGCCGTCCGACACGAGCACGACCCGCGTGAACCTCCTGGTCTCGATCGAGGAAGGAAAAGAAGTCGAGGTGGTCAAGATCGACGTCGAGGGGAACGTTGCGTTCGAAGCCGGCGACGTCACCGGCGCCATGGACGAGACGTCGGAATCGACCTGGTGGGAGTTCTGGTCCTCGGCGAAGCTCGACAGGAAGAAATACGAAGAGGACAAGAAGAAGGTCATCGAGTTCTACAGGAAGAACGGCTATCGCGACGCCGCCATCCTGTCGGACTCGATCTGGTACAGCGAGGACGAAGGCGGACTCCATATCCTCCTCCGCCTGCACGAAGGGCCCCAGTACTACGTCCGGTCCATCGCGTGGGAGGGGAACACCGTCTATCCGGCATCAGCCCTGAACGAGCGGCTGTCGATGTACCCGGGAGACGTGTACGACATGCAGAAGTTCGAGCAGAACCTCCGCGGCAACGAGAGCCAGACCGACGTGGCGTCGCTCTACCTGGACAACGGATACCTCCGGTTCAACCTCGATCCGATGGAAATCCGCTCGGCGGAAGACTCCATCGACCTGACGATCCGCGTCTACGAGAACAACCAGTTCCGCATCGGACAGGTCAACATCAAGGGGAACACCAAGACCTGGGACAAGGTCATCCGCCGGGAGCTGTACACGCGGCCGGGTGACTACTTCAGCCGCGCGTCCATCATCCGCAGCATACGCCAGCTGTCGGTCCTGAACTACTTCAACCCCGAAAAGATCAAGCCTGACTATGCGTTCGCGGACGACAAGACCGTCGATCTGACCTACGAGGTCGAGGAGAAGTCCAGCGACAACATCAACGCGTCGGTGGGCTACAGCGGCGCGTTCGGGTTCACCGGCGCACTCGGGTTCACGATCAACAATTTCTCGATTTCGGAGCCCTTCTCGGGCGGCGCGGGCCAGATCCTCAGCTTCGAGTGGCAGTTCGGCGAAGCGTCCCGCTTCCGGACGTTCAGCATCGGGTTCACGGAGCCCTGGCTGTTCGGGACCTCGACGCTGTTCGGCGTGAGCCTGTTCGATACGCGGCAGGTCTACTTCTATGACCTGCGCCAGACCGGCGGCTCGCTCAAGATAGGCCGCAGGTTCAGGTGGCCCGACGACTACTTCCGCGGCGACTGGATCCTGACCGGCGTCGTGAACAAGGTCAACGAAGGGCGAAACCTGTACCGCTCCGGAAACCAGGTCAGCCTCACGCAGATCATCTCCCGGAACAGCATCGACAACCCGACCTTCCCCACGATGGGGTCGAACATCTCGCTCTCGACCGAAATTTCCGGCGGACCGTTCCTCCCCGGCAATTTCGACTACTTCAAGTGGGTGCTCGATCTGAATTTCTATATCCCCCTGTTCGGAGGGAACCGCCTCGCGCTCTTTGCCGGCTTCACCTGGGGGTCGATCAACCCGCTGGAGTCGGGCAACGGGTCCGTGCCTCCGATCGAGCTGTTCTTCATGGGCGGCACCGGCCTCGGGTATGTCAACACCACGCCTCTCAGGGGATACGTGGACCAGTCCGTCGGCCCGCGGTCGATCTACGGGGACCCGCTCGGCGGCAAGGCGCTGGCGAAACAGACGCTCGAGCTCCGGTTCGCCGTCTCGGTGAACCCGATTCCCATCTACCTCCTGACATTCGCGGAGGGCGGGAACGTCTACTCCTCGTTCGCGAAGGCGGACTTCCTGGACCTGGCGCGCTCGGCAGGATTCGGCGCGCGTCTGCAGATCATGCCGATCGGCCTGCTCGGGTTTGATTACGGGTATGGATTTGATGATGTGTATCCACGGAACGGCCAGCCTGACGGCTGGCGGTTCCATTTTGTGTTCGGCAGGGGCTTCTGATCCCGCCGTCTGTCTCTCATTCCTTCTCAATTTGAGGTGATCGTGAACTATCGTGCCATGCTGTTCCTGCTCCCCCTCGTCATGCTGTTCCTGGCCGCCCCCGCCGGGGCCCAGACGGCGCAAAAGACCGGATACGTGAACTCCGCCAAGATCTTCCAGGAGCTCCCGGAGGCGAAGGACGCGGAGAAGCGTCTGGAGAGTTTTACCAGGCCCGTCCAGGACTCCCTGCAGATGATGCAGAAGTCGATCGAGGACAAGATCGCCGAGTACCAGAAGAAAGAGAGCCTGATGAACGACCAGGCGAAGCGCGCGGCGCAGACCGAGATTCAGGAGATGACGCAACGGGCGCGGGACTTCGCGTCCAAGAAGGATAAAGAGCTGGCCGACAGGCGCGAGCAGATCCTGACGCCGCTGAAAGACAAGGTCCTGAAAGCCATCGAGCGGGTGGCGAAGGACGAGAAATACACGTTCGTGTTCGATCAGACCGAGCAGGTGCAGATCCTCCTGTACGGCGACCCGAACCATGACCTGACATTCAAGGTGATCGACAGACTGAAGCGAGGGAAGTGAGCGACCGAACCATGAAGCGCGTTGTGCTTGCGGCGTTGCTCCTGCTGGCCGGCGGAGCCGCGTCTGCCCAGATGAAGATCGGCCACATCAACTCGGAAGCGATCATGCAGACGCTTCCCGAGGCGATCGATGCGCAGAAGAGCCTCGACGGGTTCGTGACGCAGTGGGAGGGTGAGCTGCAGAAGATGCAGGCGGACTGGAAGAAGAAGTTCGACGAGTACGACAAGCGGAAGCTGATCCTCACCGAGCAGGCCCGCGCCGAGGCGGAAAAGCAGCTGCGCGAGATGGACCAGCAGATCGCCGACTTCCGCACCAAGAAGTTCGGGCAGAACGGCGAGCTCTTCCAGAAGCAGAACGAAGTGATGAAGCCGATCCAGAACAAGATCTTCAAGGTGCTTGAGGATATTGCCAAGGAGGACGGCTACGACTATATCTTCGACCGCAGCGGGGAGATCCTGCTGCTGTATGCGACCGAAAAACACGACCTGACCGCGCGGGTGCTGCAGCGCATGCAGGCCTTCGGAAAATAGACCGGACACCCACCGCCGTGACCCTCCGAGATATCGCCGCACTGATCAACGCCCGGATCGACGCCGACGTGTCGGACGGCGGCATGGAGATCCGGCGCGTCGCCAAGATCGAAGAGGCCGGGGAGGGAGACATCACCTTCCTGGCCAATCCGAAGTACGTCCGCCATCTCGCGACCACGAATGCGTCCGCCGTCATCGTTGCGAACGCGTTGAAAGACATTCCTCCGCGCGAGGGCCGCGGCCCGGCACTGCTGCGCGTGCAGGATCCCTACCTCTCGTTTGTCCGCGTTCTCGCCGCGTTCAATCCGCCTCCCGACCCTGTGGCGCCCGGGATCCATCCGACCGCGGTCGTCGCCTCGAGCGCGCGGCTGGGGCGGGACGTGCGCATCGCGGCCTATGCGGTGATCGGAGAACGCGCCGTCGTGGGCGACGGCGCCATGATTGGCCCGCATGCGGCCGTGGGCGACGATGTCACCATCGGCCCGGGCTCTCTATTATACTCCCACGTTACGGTGCGGGAGGGGTGCCGCATCGGGGCGCGCGTCATTCTGCAGCCAGGGGCCGTCATCGGAAGCGACGGGTTCGGATTCGCACCGAGGAAGGACGGCTCGTACGACAAGATCCCGCAGATGGGCATCGTCGTGATCGAGGACGACGTCGAGATCGGCGCGAACACCACGATCGACCGGGCGACCATGGGCGAAACACGCATCGGGCGGGGGGCGAAGCTCGACAACCTCATCCAGATCGCGCACAATGTGACGATCGGCCCCCACACGGTCATCGCGGCGCAGACCGGCGTCTCGGGGAGCACGCGTATCGGCGCGCACTGCGTCATCGCCGGCCAGGTGGGGTTCGCCGGACATCTTGAGATCGCCGACCGGACCCAGATCGGGGCCCAGTCGGGCCTCCACCGGTCCATCACCACCCCCGGCGAGCAGTGGTTCGGCTATCCTGCGATGCCGGCCAGGCAGGCGATGCGCGTGATGGGAGCCCTGGGCCAGCTGCCCGATCTCCTCGCCGACGTCAGGGCCCTGAAGAAGCACCTGGAGGATCTCCAGACCCGTCTCGATAACGCAGCCCCGCCCGGGCCGAAGGCCTGAGGCGTTCACTCCATCCACCACCATCCCGGCGGCACGGTATGCTCGTCCAGCAGCGAACGATCAAACAGCCGGTCTCCCTCAGCGGCGTCGGCCTGCACACCGGCAGCGTTTCCACCATGACCTTCAAACCGGCGCCGGACAATTACGGCGTGCGGTTCAGGCGCATCGATCTCCCGGGAGCCCCGGAAGTCCCGGCGGACGTCGATCACGTTGTGGACCTCTCGCGCGGCACCACGATTGAGCTGAACGGCGCCCGCGTCCATACGGTGGAACATGTCATGGCGGCCCTGGTCGGGCTCCAGGTCGACAACATCCTCATCGAGCTTGACGCGAATGAGCCGCCCGTCCTCGACGGCAGCGCCAAGCCGTACGTGGATGCGCTGACCAGCGCAGGGTTCGAAAAGCAGACCTCTCCCAAAGACTACCTGATCATCGACAAGACCGTCCACTACCATAATGAGGAGAAGGGGGTCGACATTGTCGCGCTCCCCACGGACGACTACCGCATCACGGTGATGGTGGATTACAACAACCCCGCCCTCGGGAGCCAGCACACCGGGCTCTTCGACCTCGATCGGGAGTTCGTCACGGACTTCGCACCCTGCCGCACGTTCTGCTTTCTGCACGAAGTGGAAATGCTGCACACCCAGGGGCTCATCCAGGGCGGGACCCTCGACAACGCGATCGTGATCGTGGACCGCGAGCTGACCGACAGCGAGGTCAAGCGGATCAGCGAGAAGCTGGGCATCAAGGGGTCGGTGATTCTCGGCGCCGGCGGCGTCGTCAACAACCGGCCGCTCTACTTCAAGAACGAGCCCGCCCGTCACAAGCTGCTCGACCTCATGGGCGACCTGGCGCTGATCGGCGTGCCGCTCAAGGCGCAGATTCTCGCCGCCCGCCCCGGCCACGCGAGCAACATCGCCTTCGCGAAGATGATCCGGAATCTGTACGAAGAGAAGAAGCTCATCCGGAAGTATCAGCACGAGCGCAAGGAAGGCGTCGTCTTCGACATCAACGCGATCAAGAGGATCCTCCCGCACCGCTACCCGTTCCTCCTGGTGGACAAGATCGTCGACATGAAGATGGACGAGAGGGTGGTGGGCATCAAGAACGTCACCGCCAACGAGCCGTTCTTCGAGGGCCACTTCCCGGGACAGCCCGTGATGCCCGGCGTCCTGATCCTGGAAGCCATGGCCCAGACCGGCGGCATCCTCCTGCTGAACGGCATCGACAACCCCGGGAACAAGCTGGTCTATTTCATGGCGATTGACAACGCCAAGTTCCGGAAGCCCGTGATCCCCGGCGACCAGCTGGTGTTCGAGCTGACCATGCTGAGCAGGAAGACGAAGATCTGCCGCATGGCCGGCAAGGCGTATGTCGACGGAAACCTGGTCGCCGAAGCTGAGATGATGGCCACGATCACCGAACGCACTCCACCACCGCCAACGGCCCTCTGATACCATGAGCACTCAGATTGATCAGCGCGCAGTCGTCCATCCCAGGGCGGAACTGGGCAACGGGGTCACGATCGATCCCTTCGCCATCGTCGAGGAAGGCGCTGTCATCGGCGACGGGACGCACGTCATGCCGCACGCGTTCATCGGGACCGGGGCGCGCATCGGGCGCGACTGCCGCATCCACATGGGGGCGGTGGTCGGCCATGCGCCGCAGGACCTGAAGTACAAGAACGAGCCCACGACGTGCGAGGTGGGCGACCGGACGGTCGTGCGCGAATACGCCACCCTGCACCGCGGCACGCACGAAACGATGCGTACCGTCATCGGGAGCGACAGTTTCTTCATGGCGTATTCGCACGTCGCGCACGACTGCAGGGTGGGGAACAAGGTCATACTGGCAAATTGCGTCGCCCTGGCCGGACACGTCACCCTCGAAGACTACGTCATCATCGGCGGCCTCACGCCGGTTCACCAGTTCGTGAACATCGGTTGTCACGCCATGGTGGGCGGGGGGAGCGGAATAGGCAGGGACGTGCCGCCGTACTCGCTTGTGGGGAGTCGCCCCACGGTCTGGGAGGGGCTCAATTCGGTCGGCCTCCGCCGCAGGGGGTTCTCGAAGGAAGCGATCGAGGCGGTCGACCGGGCGTTCCATTTCATCTATCGCTCCGGCCTGAACACAACACAGGCGCTGGATCGCATCAGGGCGGATGCGACCCTCATGGCCGTCGCGGAAGTACAGAAGATTGTTGAGTTCGTCGCGGCCAGCAAGCGCGGGATTATTCCGCCGCCCAGACTGAAGCACTGACGTTCCTCATGCATTCCGGCGCACCGAGCGTTTCCGCGGCCGGGCCCTCGGCCCCCGGGCCCACGGCCCCCGCCATCCAGAATCCGGCCTGGCGGTTCGAGCATTCGGGAAAGCTGGACGGGGCCAGCAACATGGCTCTGGACGCCGCCATGGCCGAGGCTCTTGCCGCGGGACACGGGGCGCCGACGCTCAGGCTCTACGGCTGGAGCCCGTGGGCCATCTCACTCGGATACAACCAGCGCGAGGACGAGATCGACACGGCCCGGTGCCACGAAAGCGGGATTGACGTCGTCAGGCGACCCACCGGGGGCCGGGCCATCCTTCACGCCGAAGAGCTCACGTACTGTGTCGTGATGCCCGCCGGGCGGAGGAGCATCCTGGATGTGTACAACGATATCAGCCGGGCGCTCGTCAGGGGCCTCAGCCTGTTCGGGGTGGAGGCCACCCTACAGCGGTCGCAGCCGAACTTCCCGGAGCATTACCGCTCGCCCTCCGCCATCCCCTGCTTCACGGCCTCTGCTCGGTACGAGATCGAGTGGGACGGGCGGAAGCTCGTGGGCAGCGCGCAGCGCAGGGTGACCGGCGCGACGAATGTGGTGCTGCAGCACGGCTCGATCCTCTGCGGGCCGGCGCACAAGCGGCTGACCGAGTTCATCCGGGCTGACGAGAACGTGCGCGACCTCCTGCGCGCCGAGCTCCACACGAAGACTGTCGACCTCTCCGAGGCCACGGGAGGTCCCGTGGATATCGACCGCCTCGGGGAGTGCATCCGGCAAGGGTGCGAGCTCCACTGGGGCGTCCGCCTCGCCCCGGCGGCCTGAGCCAGGCGCGCGCCGGAGCCGGAGGCGGATCAGAGCAGAACAAGCCAGCGGACATACGCAAGGACCGGGTGAGCCCACCCCGGGACAGACGGGCCGGACAGGGCGGGTACGCCCGCGGAACTCCAGGCCGGCAATCCAACAGAACCCCGAGACACATCCTATGAAAACTCCACCTCCCGCCCCGCAGCAGAAGCGCCCGCGCGTCGTCACCACGCGGACGGTGATGACCATGAAGCAGTCCCGTGAGAAGATCGCCATGCTCACGGCCTACGACTTCCTGACCGCCCGCCTCCTCGACGAGGTCGGGATCGACATCATCCTTGTGGGCGACTCCCTGGGCAACGTGGTCCAGGGGCACGAGACGACGCTCTCGGTCACCGTGGACGACATGATCTATCACGCCAAGGCGGTGAAGCGCGCGGTGAAGAACGCGCTGATCGTCGTCGACATGCCGTTCATGTCGTACCAGAACAGCCTGGACGAGGCGGTGAGGAACTGCGGCAGGGTGATGAAGGAGGTGGGCGTCGGCGCCGTGAAGCTGGAGGGCGGCGCGTACATTGCGGAGATCGTCCGTCACCTCGTGCAGATCGGGATTCCGGTCATGGGGCACCTCGGCCTGACGCCTCAGGCGATCAACAAGTTCGGCACATACGAGGTGCGCGCGACGGAGAAGGAGGAGGCGGACCAGCTTCTGCGCGACGCGAAGGTGCTGGCCGATGCCGGCGTGTTCGCGATCGTGCTCGAGAAGATCCCCGCGAGCCTGGCGAGCCGCGTGACGAAGGCCGTGCCGGTTCCGACGGTCGGCATCGGCGCGGGCCCGGGATGCGACGGGCAGGTGCTGGTCCTGTACGACATGCTCGGCCTGACCGAGGAGTTCCGGCCCCGGTTCGTCCGGCGCTACGGCGAGCTGGCCGAAGACCTGCGGCGCTCGTTCCGCTCGTATATCGATGACGTCAAGTCGGGCTCATTCCCGACGAAGTCGGAGAGCTACTGATGGAACGGCCGCTGCACGTGATGATTTCGAACGATGACGGCATCGATGCGCCGGGCATTTACGCGCTGGTGAAGGAGATCAAGACCATCGCGGAGGTGACGGTGGTTGCGCCGGACAAGCAGCAGAGCGCCGTCGGTCACGCCATCACGATGAACTACCCGCTGCGCGCGGTGCCGTTCTCGAAGGACGGCGAGTTCTTCGGGTACGCGGTGGAGGGGACGCCCGCCGACGCGGTGAAGCTGGGCGTGCGGTTCCTGGTGCGAGACCGGAAGCCGGACCTGTTGATCTCGGGGATCAATCACGGCTCGAATACCGCAATCAACATCATCTATTCGGGGACGGTATCGGCGGCCACCGAGGGGACGATTCTCGGCATCCCTTCGATTGCGGTATCGCTGACGACGTACGGGGAGGCGGACTTCTCGTTTGCGGCGAAGATCGCCCGCAGGCTGGCGTTGATGGTTGCGGAGCGGGGGTTGCCGGAGGGGACGCTGTTGAACGTGAACGTTCCGCCGTTCCCGGAGCGCGAGATCCTCGGGGTGAAGATCACGAGGCAGGGGCAGTCCACGTGGGACGACACGTTTGACGTGCGGCGGGACCCTGCGAACCGGGAGTATTTCTGGTTGAAGGGGCGGTTGAACGTCATCGACACGGATCCGGACGCCGACCAGGTGGCGGTGCAAAGCAGGTACGTATCGGTGACCCCGATACACTATGATTTGACGGACCGTCGGACGCAGGAGACCATGAAGGGCTGGGGAATTGAGGGATTGATGCGGGGGTGAGGCCCTGCCGGGGTTCCGGGGGTTTTCACGGGGGTGGGGAAGAACCCCCGGGAAAAAATCTTGTGTGGGGGGTGTTGACTTTATCCCGCCAAACTCGTACCATATTGTCCCTTCAGTGGGTCAGCAGTCCAACCTCGAAAAAGTTGTCGCAGTACCTCTAAGGTCTTGACTTCTGGGTTGAAACTCTGTATATTAGAGGCCCGTTTAGAAACGGGTTTTGCATTGTTCTTTGACAAATAGTGTGCATAGCCACACGTCAATCGAGGTAGAGTTTTTCACCTTGGCTGACAAGTTCGTGCAAGCGAACGACGAAGCTAAGTTTCAAACTCGACAGTGGTTATTTGATATAATAACTACAACGGAGAGTTTGATCCTGGCTCAGGACGAACGCTGGCGGCGTGCCTAACACATGCAAGTCAACGAGAAAGGGGTAGCAATATCCCGAGTACAGTGGCGCACGGGTGAGTAACACGTAGGCAATCTGCCTTCAGGACGGGGATAATTTCGCGAAAGCGGGACTAATACCCGATTATGCAGCGGCACCGCATGGTGACAGTTGTTAAAAGCCGCAAGGCGCCTGGAGATGAGCCTGCGTCCCATTAGGTAGTTGGCGGGGTAACGGCCCACCAAGCCTGCGATGGGTAGCTGGTCTGAGAGGATGGCCAGCCACACTGGAACTGAGACACGGTCCAGACTCCTACGGGAGGCAGCAGTGAGGAATATTGCGCAATGGCCGAAAGGCTGACGCAGCGACGCCGCGTGAGGGATGAAGTCCGTTAGGATGTAAACCTCTTTTGCAGGGGATGAAACTGCCGCTACAGGCGGCAGTCGACCGTACCCTGCGAATAAGGGTCGGCTAACTACGTGCCAGCAGCCGCGGTAATACGTAGGACCCGAGCGTTGTCCGGATTTACTGGGTGTAAAGGGCGTGTAGGTGGGCGCTTAAGTCGATGGTGAAATCCTGCGGCTCAACCGTAGAATTGCCGTCGATACTGGGCGTCTTGAGTACGGCAGAGGGAGATGGAATTCATGGTGTAGCGGTGAAATGTGTAGATATCATGAAGAACACCGGTAGCGAAGGCGGTCTCCTGGTCCGTTACTGACACTGAGGCGCGAAAGCGTGGGGAGCAAACAGGATTAGATACCCTGGTAGTCCACGCCTTAAACGATGGGTACTAGGTGCTGGGCCGCAAGGTTCAGTGCCAAAGCTAACGCATTAAGTACCCCACCTGGGGAGTACGATCGCAAGGTTGAAACTCAAAGGAATTGACGGGGGCCCGCACAAGCAGTGGAGCATGTGGTTCAATTCGATGCAACGCGAAGAACCTTACCCGGGTTTGAAAGGCCAGTGACAACCGATGAAAGTCGGTCTTGTAGCAATACACACTGGTACAGGTGCTGCATGGCTGTCGTCAGCTCGTGCCGTGAGGTGTTGGGTTAAGTCCCGCAACGAGCGCAACCCCTGCACTTAGTTGCCATCAGGTCAAGCTGGGCACTCTAAGTGGACTGCCTACGCAAGTAGAGAGGAAGGCGGGGATGACGTCAAGTCCTCATGGCCCTTACACCCGGGGCCACACACGTGCTACAATGGCCGCGACAAAGGGTTGCCAAACCGCGAGGTGGAGCCAATCCCAAAAACGCGGTCTCAGTTCGGATTGGAGTCTGCAACTCGACTCCATGAAGCTGGAATTGCTAGTAATCGCGCATCAGCACGGCGCGGTGAATACGTTCCCGGGCCTTGTACACACCGCCCGTCAAGCCATGGGAGCTGGGAGTACCCGAAACCGCTACGCTAACCCGCAAGGGAGGCAGGCGTCTAAGGTAAGACCAGTGACTGGGGCTAAGTCGTAACAAGGTAGCCGTATCGGAAGGTGCGGCTGGATCACCTCCTTTCTATGGAGTCCTTCCTTCCGCCTCACGGCGGATAGGACACCAAACCACAACTCTGCACCGATCGATGTTGTCGGTTATGCACACTATATTTTTTTTCGTACGGACACGTCCGCAGGCGCGGAGGTGTGCCCTGGGCCTGTAGCTCAGGTGGTTAGAGCGCACGCCTGATAAGCGTGAGGTCAGTAGTTCAACTCTACTCAGGCCCACAGCGGTTGATCGGGTGGCTCGGCCACATGGTGCTACGGGGCTATAGCTCAATTGGGAGAGCGCCTGGTTTGCAACCAGGAGGTTAGCGGTTCGATCCCGCTTAGCTCCACGAGCTGTATCTGTGTTGTTCTTTGACAATTGGGATGAGTGTATCGACAGCGGTGGCGGAGCCACTGCGGTTTGATCACTGACACTGAGAAATCTTCTGTATCCGTAATCGTATTGATGCATCCGGACAATCATCGGAGTCAATAACGATTTTCGGTTAAGTTACCAAGGGCATGCGATGGATGCCTTGGCACTGGAAGGCGATGAAGGACGTGGTAACCTGCGATAAGCGTCGGATAGGTGGAAACAACCTGTGACCCGGCGATCTCCGAATGGGGCAACCCCCCGCCAGTCATGTGGCGGGACTCCGTGCTGAATTCATAGGCGCGGCAGAGCAAACGGGGGGAATTGAAATATCTCAGTACCCCCAGGAAGAAAAAGTAATAACGATTTCCCTAGTAGTGACGAGCGAACGGGAAAGAGCCTAAACCATCCGGCACATTCAAGGGCGCAACCGTTGTGCCGGGGGTGTTGTGGGGCGTTTGCAGACCAACTTGCGCGGCGGTCGGAGAGTAAGAAACCGGTTGTGTAGCCGAATCCCCTGGAAAGAGGAACCATAGGAGGTGAAAGTCCTGTAGGCGAAACATGGCCGGCTCTCTGGCGAACGATCCCAAGTACCACGGAATAAGTGGAAGTCTGTGGGAACCTGCGAGAACCATCTCGCAAGGCTAAACACTCTCCAGTGACCGATAGTGAACAAGTACCGTGAGGGAAAGGTGAAAAGCACTCCTAACAGGAGGGTGAAATAGTACCTGAAATCGCATGCCTACAAACGGTTGGAGCAATCCAGTTCGTGCTTGCACGGGCTGGTGCGTGACAGCGTGCCTTTTGTTTAATGAGCCTACGAGTTACTCGTACGATGCAAGGTTAAGTCTCTCAAGAGACGCAGCCGTAGCGAAAGCGAGTCTGAATAGGGCGAATCAGTATCGTGCGGTAGACGCGAAACCTGGTGATCTACCCATGTCCAGGATGAAGTGAGGGTAAAACCTCATGGAGGTCCGAACCAGTGTGGGTTGAAAACTACTTGGATGAGATGTGGGTAGGAGTGAAAAGCTAATCGAACCGGGAGATAGCTCGTACTCCTCGAAATAGCTTTAGGGCTAGCCTCAGGACAGAGTGTCACGGAGGTAGAGCACTGATTGGGCTAGGGTCGTCACAACGATACCAAACCCAGACAAACTCCGAATTCCGTTGACATGTTTCCTGGGAGTCAGGCGACGGGGGATAAGCTTCGACGCCGAGAGGGGAATAACCCAGACCACCAGCTAAGGTCCCAAAATCAGGGTTAACAGACAAAGGATGTTGGGTTGCAGTGACAACTAGGATGTTGGCTTAGAAGCAGCCATTCATTTAAAGAGTGCGTAATAGCTCACTAGTCAAGCGACCTGGCGTCGATAATTCTCGGGACTCAAACCCAGTACCGAAGCTGTGGATGATGCCGCAAGGCAACGTGGTAGAGGAGCATTCTCTGTGCGACCCGGGTGGACCGGGGTCTTAGGACGAAGGTGCGCGGCGACGCGTGCTGGAGCGCAGAGAAACGCAAATGTAGGCATAAGTAACGATAAACCAGACGAAAAATCTGGTCACCGAAAATCTAAGGTTTCCTGAGCAACGTTAATCGTCTCAGGGTTAGTCGGACCCTAAGCTGAGGCCAAACGGCGTAAGCGATGGAAAACAGGTTGAATATTCCTGTACCTGTGTGCAGTCGTCTGACTATGAGGGGTGACGCAGGAGTGAAGACCAGCCGCCTGTTGGATTAGGTGGTCTAAGGTGGTAGGGGTCTCGGGTAGGCAAATCCGCCCGGGAGCTATCCTCGAGAGCCGAACGGGATCTCCGTAAGGGGAACAAACTGGTCGTAAACACGCTGCCAAGAAAAACCTCGCATGGGAGACTGTACGCAGACCGTACCGCAAACCGACACAGGTAGATGAGGATGAATGTCCTAAGGTGCTCGAGTGAGCCATGGTCAAGGAACTCGGCAAACTGA
>CAVPBI010000020.1:20000-72795 GCA_963701735.1 uncultured Ignavibacteria bacterium
TCCAAATCGGGGCGTAGCGGGCGCGCGGCATCATGTGCCGGCACTATGCGCGGCACTATGTGCGTCACCTAGGTGACGCTCTTGTGTGAGGCGATCAGCACGATGCGGCATCGTGGTGCCCCCACACGTGCGTCACCTAGGTGACGCACGTGTGGGGGGTGTGGGGGGCCAGTCGGAAATGCGGGGCGGTGGGTGTATGAAGGGTGGGAGAGGCGAGAAACGATGCCGCCACGGACGTCCCGCATGCCGCCGGGTCGGCAAGCAGATACACTCAGCGTTGCCCGCGACCAACCGCTGTACCGTCAGTTCCTGAGGGGGAGTCTGCTTCCGCACGACGGCTCGACGCTCGCTTCCCACCCCAGTCCATCGCTCCACAACCATCCCGACCCACCGCTTGCATCGTACCCCGGCCCATCGCTCGACGAACATCCGCGCTTTGCGCTTGTCCCACCCATCCTCCCCGACGTCCTTCTGATTCGCGGCTCTCCATCGATTGCGCCAGGTCCTCGCCTCGGCCTTGTATGTTCTGTCCGCATGAAAGGGGAGCTTGTCGTGGCGATGTACGACTACGCGGCATCGCTCCGCCCTGAGGACGGCGTCGTGGTGGGCGGGTTCCATTCGCCGATGGAACGGCAGGTCCTCGAGCTGCTCCTCGCGAGGCACGTCCCGGTGATCGTCGTCCCGGCGCGGAACCCCGAGCGGATGCGGATCCCGAGGGCGTGGCGACCCCCGATGGAGGAGGGGCGGCTGATGATCGTTTCGGGAATCGGAGGAAGCACGCGGCGGCCCACGCGGGAGCTGGCGCTACGCAGGAATCTTCTGGTAGCAGCGCTCTCCGACCGCGTCCTCATCCCCTGCGCAACGCCAGGCGGGGCGGCGGAGAGGGTCGCCCGGGCGGCGGTGCAACGGGGCATGCCCCTCTGGACATTCAGAGACGAAGACAATGCGGCCCTGCTGGGGTTGGGTGCGGTTGCCGTAGAGCGGCGCAACGTGAAGGGCTGCGGGAATGGATTGGGGATGAAACCCATGACGACCTGACGGGCCGGTGGGGCAAACACGCGCGAAGTGGATCAGGGAATCGTGCAGGCAGGCAGAGAGACGATCGCAGAGGCAGGCGGAGAGGCGATCGACAGTCAGGGAACCGGCAGCCTCATGATCCGCCTTCGCGAACCTCGCCGACCAGGATCACGGAGCAGCGCGTTTGCCCGAGTGTCAGAAGGGCGGCGCTCAGGTTTGCGCGGTATTCCCTCCCCGCCATCGAGCGGATGCGAACGGTCAGGTCGCGGACCACATCATTTGACTCGAGCAGCGAGACCATTTCGTCCCGATCGTCCGGGTCAACAAGGAAATCGAAGCCCTTCAGCGTGAGCGCCGTTTCCCGCGGTAGTTGCAGCAGGTCCGAGGCCCGTGCGTTCAGGTACACGATGGATCCGTCCTCCGGGCGCGTGATGAGCAGGGCGACGGGCAGATGCTCGAGTACGGTCAGGCTGTCGAAGTCTGGGCGCTGCATGGGTACTTCCGGTCGAACTGAGGGGAGAGGGTCGAAATGTTCTGGAAATTACATAAGCCGGCTTTGAACTTCAAGACTTGGCGGCCACAAAACGAACCCGCCGCCCCTTTTTGGGGGCGGCGGGATGCGGTGGGACCGCGTCTTCTGGCCGAAATCAAGGTTCCCGTCAGGAAACGTCCGCCGGCTTCTCCTCCTGCTTCACATCGCCATCGGATTTCGCCGGGGTCGGGGTGCCCGTGAACTTCAGTTCCCCCGTCCTCTTGCTGATCTTCACCTTGATCGTGGAGCCTTCCGGGTACTTGCCCTTCAGGATCTCCTCGGCGATAGGGTCTTCCAGGTAGCGCTGGAGCGCGCGGCGCAGCGGGCGGGCGCCGAAGGACGGATCGTACCCCTTGTCGGCCAGGAACTCCCGCGCCTGCTTCGTCAGCTCCACCTTCAGCCCCATGCCGCCGATGCGCTTCAGCAGCTCCGCCATCTGGATCGTGATGATATCCAGGATATGCTTCTTCTCGAGCTGATGGAAGACGATCGTTTCGTCGATGCGGTTCAGGAATTCGGGGTTGAACACACGCTTCAGAGCGTCCTCGATCGTGGTCTTCATCGAGCCGTAGTCGTCGGCTGCTGACGGCGTGCCGAACCCGAACCCGCCGGCCCGCTTCAGGTCTCGCGTCCCGATGTTCGACGTCATGATCAGGATCGTGTTCTTGAAGTCCACACGGCGCCCGAGGCTGTCCGTGAGGATGCCGTCGTCCAGCACCTGGAGGAGGATATTGAAGACGTCCGGGTGCGCCTTCTCGATTTCATCGAGCAGCACCACGGAGTACGGCTTGCGCCGCACCTTCTCGGTCAGCTGTCCGCCCTCCTCGTACCCCACATAGCCCGGAGGCGCGCCCACGAGCCGTGACACGCTGAACTTCTCCATGTACTCGCTCATGTCGATCCGGATGAGGGATTCCTCCGAATCGAACAGGTAGCGTGCGAGCGCTTTCGCCATCTCGGTCTTCCCGACGCCCGTGGGGCCGAGGAAGATGAACGAGCCGATGGGCCGACGCGGGTCTTTCAGGCCCGCGCGTGTGCGCCGGATCGCCTTGGCGAGCTTCTCGATGGCCTCGTTCTGTCCGACGACCTGGCCCTTCAGGATGCGCTCCATGACGAGCAGTTTCTCGGACTCCGACTGCGCGATCTTGTTGACCGGGATGCCGGTCATCATCGCGACGACGTCCGCGATGTGGTCTTCCGTCACTTCATGGACGGTGTGCTGGGCCTTCAGTTCCCATTCGCGCTTGGCGATCTCGAGGTCGCTCAGGAACTTCTTCTCGAGGTCGCGCAGCCGCGCGGCCTCCTCGAAATTCTGGCTCTTCACGACCTGGTTCTTGGACTGCTTGATCTTCTCGACTTCCGCCTCGAGGTCGACAATCTCCTGCGGCACGTGAATGTTCGCCAGGTGGACGCGCGAGCCGGATTCGTCGAGGACGTCGATCGCCTTGTCCGGGAGGTAGCGGTCGGTGATGTAGCGGTCGCTCAGGCGCACGGCCGCATCGATAGCCTTCTGGCCGTAGCGGACGCCGTGGTGCTCCTCGTACTTGTGTTTGATGTTCGAGAGGATCTGAATCGTTTCGTCGACGGTGGTCGCGTCGACCATGATCTTCTGGAACCGCCGGTCGAGCGCGCCGTCCTTCTCGATGTACTGGCGGTACTCGTCGAGCGTGGTCGCGCCGATGCACTGCAGCTCGCCGCGCGAGAGCGCGGGCTTGAACATATTGGATGCGTCGAGGGACCCGGAGGCGCCGCCCGCACCGACGATCGTGTGGAGCTCGTCGATGAACAGGATGACGTCCTTGGCCTTCTCGAGTTCGTTCATCACGGCCTTCATGCGTTCCTCGAACTGCCCCCGGTATTTCGTTCCGGCGACGAGCGCGGCAAGGTCAAGGGTGACAACGCGTTTTCCGTGCAAAACACGCGAGACTTTCTTCTGGACGATCCGCATGGCGAGGCCCTCGGCGATCGCCGTCTTGCCAACGCCGGGTTCGCCGATGAGCACCGGGTTGTTCTTCTTCCGGCGGCTGAGCACCTGCGCGACGCGCTCGATCTCCTTTTCGCGGCCGACGATCGGATCGAGCTTGTCCTCTGCGGCAAGCTTGGTCAGGTCGTGGCCGAAGTTGTCGAGGACGGGCGTCTTGGACTTCTCCGCCTTCTTCTCCGGGGGCTGGGACGAGGGGGGGCTGGAGGGCTTCCCGCTGATGATATTGTCGAGCTCGGCCCGCACCACGTCGTAGTGCACGTTGAACTGGTGGAGAATCTGCGCGGCGATGTTGTCGTCGTCGCGGAGGAGCGAGAGCAGCAGATGCTCGGTTCCGATGACGTCCGACTTGTAGAGCTTGGCTTCCAGGTACGTGATCTTGAGGACCTTCTCCGCCTGCTTGGTCAGCGGGATGTTGCCGATCGTGAGCGTCCCGCCCGAGGTGCGGACCGTATCCTCGATGGCTTTCTTCAGCTTGTAGAGGTCCACGCCGAGGTTGCGGAGGATCTTCACGGCGATCCCTTCTCCCTCCCGTATGACACCGAGGAGGAGATGCTCCGTCCCGATGTAGTCGTGACCCAGCCGAAGAGCCTCCTCGCGGCTGAGCCGAATGACATCCTGAACCCTGTTGGAGAAGTTGCCTTCCATCCTAGCGTCCTAAGCGTGATGAGTGGTCAGTCGACCGCTGTCTTCTATGTAATACCGCACAAGGAGCACGAGCAATACTGCACACGGAGCACCGCACACCCTACATAACACGCCCGCGGCCGTCTCCGGTTCCTGCGAAAACGCTGTAACCTGCGCACTCATACCCCAAAAAGTCAATATATACAAATGGGTAGGGCAAGTCAACGCCCGTCGCCGGGGCGCGTTTCGGGTTGTTTTCGACCAGTTCGATCTTGACCGTAGGTGTGGCAATGCCTATACTGCTGAAGCGGAATCAGGGCGACAGGAGGGCACCGCCGGGGCCGAACGAGTAAATGATGCCCACGCAGGAGACGATCCAGAGCACGACCGTCACGATAATGGGCAGGTCGCGGGTGACCGCGTTGGTCGGGTTTTCGGCGTCGGCAGACGTGTAGATGAGGTGAAGGTAGCGGAACACTCCGAAGATGACGAAGACGGTCGTGTAGATCAGCTTCTCGGTGTGGAAGACCTCGACGGTTCTCGGCGCGACCGTGTAGAGGGCATACGAGATGACCGCACCCGCGCCCGCGATGGTCAGCATCTGATCGAGGACGGCCGGGACGTACATTGCCAGGACGCGGCGCTGTTCGGCGGCGCCAGCTGGTGCGGCCCGCTGCAGCTCGGACCTGCGCTTGGCGAAACCGAGGAACAGCGAGATAAACAGACTGCAGAGCACGAGCCAGCTGGACACCGTGACGTTGATCGCGTAGGCGCCGCCCAGGACGCGGAGCATGAATCCCGCCGCCACGATGAAGACGTCCAGGAGGACCACTTCCTTCAGCCGGAACGAGTAGGCCAGATTCATCAGGACGTAGACCACGATCGTGATGATGAAGAGGTGAGTCATTCCGGAAACGATGAGCGCAGAGACGGCCAGGAGCAGGCCGGCAAGGACGAGCGCCCGGGGTACGGGGATCGCACCTGAGGCGATCGGACGGTTTCGCTTCTCGGGATGAGCCCGGTCGGCGTCGACGTCGGCAACGTCGTTGATGATGTAGATCGCGCTGGCGGAGAGGCAGAAGACCACGAAGGCCTTCACGGCCTCGAGGAACGGCTCGAGATGGAAGAGCTCGCGGGCGAAAATAAGAGCCGCGAAAACGAATAAGTTCTTGACCCAGTGCTTGGGCCTGATGAGCTTGAGGTATGCGCCGGCGCCCTGTTGAGATGCCATGAGGAATGATACAAAAGGATTCAAAGAACTCCAATGCCGATTCTTCTCCGACACCGTCTGAAGCGCGCAACGATCGCCCTGGAAGACGTCCTGTCGGGTTCGCGGCTGGACGAAGTGCTTCTCGTGGTTCCCACCAAACGCCGGATCAGGCATCTTTCGCGGGAGCTGCTGGACCAGGCCCAGCGCGGGGTCGCCCCGGCACTTCCCATCCATACCCTCGAGTCGCTGGCGATGGCGCTTTTCAGCGCTTCCCCGCACGCACGCCGCATGGTCTCCGGGCCTGTCCAGAGCCTCCTGTTTGATGCCGCCGTCCGCTCGGTCCGGGACCGTCTGGTCTACTTCCGGCCGGGAGGGAGGGACCATCACCTCTTCCGCGGGACATTCGAGAAGATCATCGCAGTCATCCTGCACCTGAAGGAGTCGGGGATTGATCCGGCGACGCTGGAAGCCGAAGCCGCCGGGGCGCCGATGGACGAGAGGCAGAAGCTGCTGGATGTGTCTGCGATCTACGGGGCTTACGAGGAGCAGCTGGCCCGCGCCCGCCTGATCGACGTCGAGGGGCTCTTCTCCGCGCTCCTCGAGCAGGGGCAACCCGACTTCACGGAGATCTTCCGGGGGACGTACCCCGGCGTCCGGACCCTCTCCCTGGCCGGATTCGACGAGTTCACCCAGCCGCAGATCGCATTCCTGGAGGCGCTGACACGGGTTGAGGGTCTCGCAATCGGCATGGCGTTCGACTTCCAGCACGGAAACCCGGCGCTTTTCGGACACCTGGAGGACAACTACCGGAGGTTCAACGAGCTCGGGTTCCGGGAGGACCACGTGCTGGACTCGCTCCTCTCGGCAACTGCGCCCCCGCGGACGGAGGCGACGCGCTCTATTGTAGACGGGCTGTCCCGCCACCTCTTTGCCCCTTCCGCGAAGGGTCGGAAGGTGGATACGCAGGGGCGCGTGACGGTGATTGCGGCCAGGGACCGGATACAGGAAGTGGAGCGGATATGCGCACTGATCAGGACGCTGGCGGATGAGCAGCCGGATCTTGATCTGAGCACGGTATGCGTCGCGATGGTACATCCGGAACCGTACACCGGGCTGTTCAGAGAGCATACGGCACGGTACAGGATTCCGGTCAACATCACCGACCGATTTCATCTCGACCGTTCGCCGATCGTCGTCGCGTTGCTCGGGATGATGCGGGTTGCCTCCGGCGGGTTCCGCCGCGATGATCTGCTGCGCATCGCCGCCAGCCCGTACCTGGGGCTGATCGGACGGCGACGCCCCCATCGATCCGGCGAACCTCGAATTCGTGTCGCGGGCGTTGCGCGTGACCGGGGGGTACGGAAGCTGGCTTTCCAGGATCGACGAGCGCCTGGACGCGCTCCGCACCGGGCCGCAGAGCGACGCAAGCCGCCGGGGGGATCAACGCCAGCCCGGCATCGAACAGCTTGAGCGGGCGCGGAAGGACCTGGCGCATGTGCACAGCCTGCTCGCCCCGCTGGCCGAAGAAGCTACGCCGGAGGAGTTCCGCCGACGGCTGAACGCCTTGTTCAGCGAACTTCGCGTCCCTGCCCGCGTCGTGACGCGGGCGGCCGTCGAACGGCAGGACGACGTCGAGCGGGATATGCGGGCGTACCAGAAATTCCTGGAAGTCGTGGAGGACACGACGACCGTTCTCTCGTTCCGTGACGGCCCCGCGGCCCGTCACCCGCTCCGGCGATTCCTGGATCAGCTCACGGTGGCGGTGTCGAGGGAGCGGTACAACGTGCATGAGCGGTTCCGCAACGGCGTCCTCATCACGTCGATTGACGAAACGCGCGGGCTCTCGGTCGGCATCATGATCGTCGCGGGGCTCATCGACGGCGAGTTCCCGTCCGTGTATCAGCCCGAAGTGTTCCTGAGCGAGGAGCGGCAGCAGCTCCGCCGCCGGCGCCACGAATGGCAGCAGCGGTATCTCTTCTATCAGGCGGTCACGAACTTCTCCGACCGGCTGTACCTGACGTATCCCGAGCACGACGGGGAGGTGGAGCTGGTCCGCTCGTCGTTCCTCGACGCGTTGTATGGTGCCGCCGATCCGGTCGTCGTCCGCTCGGACGAATCCCCCGTCCCCGAATCGATTCTCGCGGAGGACGAAGCCCTCGCCTGGTGGATCCGGCATGGAGCGAACATCCCCGGGGACGTGCTTCCCGGGCCGTGGCAGGCGAGCCTCGCGGAAGCAAGGCGGGCCGCGGCGATCGAGCATAGCCGCATCGAAGATCATTCGCTCCCGGAGTTCGAGGGGCTTCCCGGGCCCACGCTGAACGAGCGGGCCCGCGCCGCGCTGGAGAAGTTATCGTCGGAGGTCTATTCCGCCACGCAGCTGGAGACCTACGCCGGGTGCCCGTTCAGGTTTTTCGCGGAGCGGGTGCTCCGGCTCAGGACGGTCGACGACTATCGCGACGACCTCTCACCGCTGGAGCACGGAACGATCCTGCACGAGGCCCTCTTCGAGTTCTTCGTGGAGCGGCGCCGCTCCGGCGCGCCGCAACTGAAGGGCTGCACCGACGAGGAGGCTGAGGAGGCGCTGGCCCAGCTCGCGGAGATCGTTCGGCGGAAGATCGATCGCCTCCACATCCCCGACGCGTTCTGGGAAGTCGACAGGGCGGTGCTCTTCGGAGGCGGCCGCGGCCGGCGCGGGCTGCTCGCCGGGATCATCGATGTGGAACGCACGCGCGAAGTGGAAACGACGCCGCGGCATTTTGAGGTGGCGTTCGGAGCGGGGCCGGGGGCAGAGGACGCGCCATTCACCCGGGACCCCGAGCTGGGACGGGACGAGCCGGTCACGATCGGCGGCGTGGCGATCAGGGGGAAGGTTGACCGGGTGGATGTCGGGCCTGACAGCTTCACGGTCATCGACTACAAGACCGCGCGGAAGCTTCCCAGGCTGGCGGACATCGAGGAGGGGATGGAGCCTCCAGCTCCCGCTCTACCTTCACGTCATCCGGGAGATGCTGCGCGAGTCCGGGCGGGATCTCGCCGCGGCTGCCGGCATCTACTATCAGCTTCGCCCGCCGGTCAGGCTGGTCATGGGGGCCGGTAACGCCGAGTTCAAGGAGCGCGCATTTGCGCCGGGCGAGGGAGGCCGGAAGCTGCTGCCGAACGGAGAGGCGCTGGACCGGCTCATCCGGCAGACGATAGGGTTCGTCACCGGGTATGTCCGGAGCATCGCGGAAGGGAAGTTTCCGCTCACGACGCCGGACCGCATCGAAGAGGTCTGCACATATTGTCCCTATCGCGCCCTCTGCAGGATCCAGGTGATCCGCAGGGTCGCGCCATCGCCGCAGGAGGGATCGTGACACACGCGGACCAGAAACGGATGATACGCGAGTTGAAGGACTACGAATGGAAGTTGACGCGTGACGAGACGGACGACTTCCGGATGATGGTGAAGCGGGACAAGGATGACGAAGACCTGGACGAGCAGGCGATGAAGCGCCTGGCCGCCCTCCACGAACGCCATGTCACATATCGGAAACGGCCGCAATGAGAGCAGCTTTCGTCACGAAGTACGGGGGGCCTGACGTCCTCGAATTCCGCCAGGCTCCCGAGCCGGTTCCCGGTTCGCACCAGGTCCTGGTGCGCGTACGCGCCATCGGCCTGAATTTCGCCGACATCTTCGGCAGGCTCGGGGTGTACCCGGGGACTCCGAGGCCTCCGTTCATTCCCGGGCTCGAGTTCGCGGGCGACGTGGCCGGGTACGGCTCCGCCGTGGAGGGATTCGAAGTCGGGCAGCGCGTGATGGGCTACAGCCGGCTCGGGAGCCACGCCGAGTACGTGCTCGTGAACGCGAACCTGGCGACCGTTCTCCCGGAGCCGATGAGCTACGAGGAAGGCGCGTCGTTTCTGGCCACTGGCCTCACGGCCTATCACGGGCTCATCCGGCTCGCGAATCTGCGGAGAGGCGAGCGGCTCCTCGTGCATGCCGCGGCCGGGGGCGTGGGGCTGGCCACCGTCCAGATGGCCCGATCCCTCGGGGCGGAGATCTTCGCGACCGCGGGGACGGAAGAGAAGGTGAATCTCGTCCGGTCGCACGGTGCCGACGTGGTCGTCAACTACAACACGATGGACTTCGCCGAGGAGATCCTTCGTGCGACGAACAACTACGGCGTGGATGTCGTGATGGATTCGGTCGGTGGCGAGGTGTTCAAGAAGAGCTGGGGGATCCTGGCGCAGATGGGGAGATACGTCCTGTTCGGCGTCTCGGGCGTGACGAGCGCCGGCGCCCTGAACCGGCTGAAAGCTGCGAACGTGTTTTCGTTCATGCGGCCGATCTTCCCGCCGAGCCTCATGAGCGCCAACAAAGCAATCTTCGGCTTCAATATTGGAACGCTCACCGGCAAGGAGCAGTACTTCCGCGACGCGGTGCTCGAGATGGTCCAGTTCTACAATCGCGGGATCCTGAAGCCGGTCATCGGCAGGGTGTTCACGTTCGACAAGATCGTCGAAGCGCACACGTATCTCCAGATGCGTCAGTCGGTGGGGAAGGTCGTCGTCACAGTCCCGTAGGAGCTTCCGCCCAGATGGCCCGACGTCTCCTCACTCCCGATCTGCTTGTCCAGGCGTATCAGAGCGGCTACTTTCCGATGGCGGATCCGTCGGACGGGCGCATCGGCTGGTTCTCGCCCGATCCCAGGGCGATCATCCCGCTCGACGGGCTGCGGGTTTCGAGGAGTCTCCGGCGGACGCTTCGGCGGAAGCCGTTCGAGCTGGCGTCGGACCGGGACTTCCCGGGAGTGATGAGGGCGTGCGCGGCGCGGCCCGACACCTGGATCTCCGAGGAAATCATCGCCGCCTACACACAGCTCTTCCGGCTCGGCCTCGCGCACACGGTCGAGACGTGGCAGGACGGAGTTCTGGTCGGCGGCTTGTACGGCGTGGCTCTCGGCGGGGCGTTCTTCGGGGAGAGCATGTTCAGTGCGGTCACGGAAGCCTCGAAGGTGGCGTTGGTGGATCTCGTCAGGCGGCTTCGCGCCGGCGGCTTCACGCTGCTGGATACGCAGTTCATCTCCGATCATCTCCGCGGGATCGGGGCGGTGGAGGTGCCGCGGGACGACTACCTCGCGATGCTGGAGGACGCCCTCCCGGTTGAGGCTCACTGGCCGGCGGACGACGTGACGGCCGGCCCTGATGAGCGATCACCGGTGTGACAGGCCGCACGAGAAACCGCCGCAATACGCAACGCGGCGGGGATGTATCTCGGCATGGAACATGCGGCGATTCAGTTGCATGAAGATCGATTTGTCTCTATATTGCCGATGACGTCTGATCGTTCCTCACACGCATGATCCATCTCCGGAGGTCACGCCATGGTTCTGGCCCACGGTCCGCAAAAAGTTGAACGTGTGACCATCACGCTCCTGCCTGACAGGAGCGCGGAGAAGCCGTTCGCGATTCCGTCGACGTTCAACAAGATTGAACGAACGTACGGATGGAAGCGAGCCGCCCGTCTGGAGTACATGATCGTTCCGACGCGGATCAGCAGCGAGAGCGTGAAGGTGGATCTGTTCTTCAGCCCGAGCCGCGGCGCCCGCCTCCAGGCGCGGCAGGTGCTGAAGGCGGTGCACGAGTTCGTCGAGCAGAAAGTCGGATCGGAATGGGAGGGCTTGCGGCTCGCCGGCATCGGCAGGCCCACGCTCGCCGCGCCGCCCACGAAGATGTTCGTGCGCGGGACGATCGAGGACATGCTCGGCACGCCGCTCGAGCGCTGACCGTACCGGGCACGATCCGCATGGGGCACCGGCCCCGTCGGACGAATTTCACGGGTCCCGCCAACGGCGGGACCAGCACACCTCTTCCACCACCATTCAGTCTGATTCCATGGGCAACCCTATCGTAACCACCACCCGTTCCGCCACCCGCACGCCTACGCGCTCCGGGAAAGTCCGCGACCTGTACGACCTTGGGGACTCCATGCTGATCGTCGCGACGGACCGGATCTCGGCGTTTGATGTCGTGCTTCCGGACGGCATCCCGAACAAGGGGAAGGTGCTGACCCAGATCTCGTCGTTCTGGTTCGAGAAGCTGTCGTCCGTCGTCCCGAACCACGTGATTGCGACCGACGTGCGCGCATTCCCCGAGCCGTTCCGCTCCGATCCCGCGGTGTTCGCGGGGCGCAGCATGCTCGTGCGGAAGACCCGCCCGCTTCCGGTCGAATGCGTCGTGCGCGGGTATCTCTCCGGGTCCGGCTGGAACGAATACAGGAAGGCGAAGGCCATCTGCGGGATCAGCCTCCCGGAGGGGCTCCGGGAGTCCGACAGGCTGCCGGAGCCCGTGTTCACTCCGACGACGAAGGCCGAGCAGGGGCACGACGAGAACATCACGTTCGACGAGGTGGTGAAGCTTGTGGGGCTGAGCGTCGCGGAACAGATCCGCGCGCTGACGATCGACATCTACTCCCGGGGCGCGGAGTTTGCGCGGACGAAGGGCATTATCATCGCCGACACGAAGTTCGAGTTCGGGCTGGATGAGACCGGCGCGGTGGTCTGGATCGACGAGGCGCTGACGCCGGACTCGTCGCGCTTCTGGCCGCTCGATTCGTACGCCCCGGGCGGGCCGCAGCCGAGCTTCGACAAGCAGTTTGTCCGCGACTACCTGCTCGAGGTCAAGTGGAACAAGACGCCGCCGGCGCCCACGCTGCCCGGCCACGTCGTTGCGACCACGACGCGGAAATACGAGGAGGCGCTGGTTCGCCTCACCGGCCGCGGGGTTCAGTAACGCGGGTCTGCGTGCAGCACTGTGTTCATTAAGAGCGGACTCCGTCCGCTTTTTTGTTCCTCCCCGGGACGCCGGGAAGACCATCTGACATGCTTACGCCCGACCAGGAACTCGCCACACGACCCGGGCGGCATCTGTCCGTGACCGCCAACGCCGGCTCGGGGAAGACCCGCGTCCTTGTCGAACGGTATCTCCGTCTCGTCCTCGAAGGCTATGCCCCGGTCCAGAAGATCGTTGCCCTCACCTACACCGAGAAGGCCGCGGGCGAACTGAAGCGGCGCATCGCCGCCCAGGTGTCGGAGGCGCTTCTCTCCGGGACCGATCCGGAGCAGATCGCGCGCCTCGAAGCCGTACGGGCGCAGCTCCCGTCGGCGTTCGTGGGAACGATCCATGCATTCTGCTCCCGCCTCCTGCGCGAGCATCCGATCGAGGCCGGAGTGGATGCGGGGTTCATCGTTCTCGAAGGGCCTCGACCGCACGATCATGCTGGAAGACGCCGTCCGGGAAACCTTCTACGATATCCTCCGGGCCGACGCGTCACATCCTCTCCGCGATCCCGTCTTCGATGTGCTCCGCACGCTTGGCAAAGGGAAAGTGCTGCACATCCTCTCCTCGCTGATCCGCCGCCGCGAGATGCTGGATCGCTGGTCAGGGGGGAAGAGCCCGTACGACCGTCCTGACGCTGAGGTCCTCGCGGCGTGGGACGGGACGATCAGGGACTACCTCGAGGCCGAGGCGTCGGCGCAGGAGGTGACAGAGGCGGTGGCGGCGCTCGTGCGGAGTGCCGACGGGAAGAAGGCTGCTGCAGCGCGGGCGGCAGGGCAGGCGGTCCTCGACGCGACGCGTCCATCAGACGCCTCGCGCCCGCTCGACCGCGCGTTCGCGCTGCGCGCGTTCGCGGAGACGGTCCTGACAGCGGCCGGCGGCATCTACAAGGCTGTGGTCGCCAGTCCCGACCGGCGTCTGGAGCTTGCAGCGCAGCGACTCGCCGTCTGGAGAGGCGACGCTGTCCGGCTGCTCGAGCATCTCGCGAACGGAGCCGGGGCGCAGGATCATGCGACGCTCCTGTCGCAGACCCGCGTGATCCTGGAGGTGCTGCGTCTCGCGCTCGAGCGGTACGCGGGCAAGAAGGAGGAAGCATCCGCGCTGGACTTCGAAGACCTGCAGCTTCTCGCCAGGAACCTCCTCTCGCAGGAGGCGGTACGGCGGCAGCTCGCGCGGACATATTCCCACATTCTGGTGGATGAGTATCAGGACACGAACCATCTGCAGTACGAGATTCTTCTCCCGCTGCTGGACGATTTGCGGTCGGGAAATCTGTTCATCGTCGGAGATCCGAAGCAGTCGATCTACGGATTCCGGAACGCGGACGTGGAAGTCTTCTACCGCACGCGGGCGGACATCGTGAACAGCGCCGGGGCGGAGAGTGCGGTGGTCCTCGGCGAAAGCTTCCGGCCGCTGCGCGACCTGGTGGGGTTTGTGAACCATGTCTTCGGCCGGCTTCCTGGCGAGGGCGGACCGCGCTCGCAGGGGGATGTTTCTTACGAGCCGTTGGTGCGCGCGCGGGCGAACGAACACCCGGGAACGGTGGAGCTTCTGGTTCCCGGGGCCGACGGGCTGACGGAGGGAGCCCGGATCGCACAGAGGATCCTGGCGATGTTCGACGATGGATCGCGCGTGTTCAACGAGCGGGAGGAGGCGCGGGCTGTCGAGCCCGGGGACATTGCCGTGCTTCTGCGAAGCAGAACCCATCTCCCCGAGCTCGAGGAGGCGTTCATCGCGCAGGGCATCCCGTACCGCATCAGCGGAGGGGTAGGGTACTTTCAGACCCAGGATGTCCTTGATTTCTACAACTATTTCGCGTTTCTGCTGAATCCCGAGGATGACGCCGCGCTTGCCGGCGTCCTCCGGTCCCCGTGCTACGGAGTGTCCGACGCGGAACTGTTGAACATCAGCATCGGCACGAAGCGCCGGTCGCTCTGGGACCGCATCCGCGGGCCGGAGGGCCGGTCTTCCTCGCCCGCCATCGCCGCCGCCGCGGAGGCGCTTGCCGCGGATCTCGACGTGGCGATGACGCTCACGGTCCCTGACGTGATTCGCCGCATCGCCCGCCGCACTCATTATCGCGAGAAGGTTGCCGGGACGTCGCGCGGGATTCAGGCCGCGGCGAATATCGAGAAACTTCTCCGGATGGCCGAGCGGTTCGACGAGCAGGGGATGGCGACGCTGTACGATTTCACCGCCCGGTTGCGGCGGCTGATCGACGAGGAAGAGCAGGAGGGGCAGGGAGCGGCGGGGCGCGACAGGTCCGCGGTTCAGATCATGACGATTCACGCCGCGAAGGGGCTCGAGTTTCCCGTCGTCATTCTGCCGCACCTCCATCGCCGCCCCCAGTCGGATCGCGAGCCATTCGTCTTTGCCGACATCGGTGTCGCGTTCACTCCGCGCGCCCCTGAGGATGAGGAATCCGCCAAGCCTCCCATCTCCCTCGTCGCTGCGGCGCAGCAGCGCGCGAAGGCCATCGCTGAGGAGCGGAGGGTGCTGTATGTGGCCGCGACGCGTGCGCGCGACATTCTGGTTCTCTCCGGCGATCCCGCCGAGGCTGAAGGACGTGGTGCGCCGCTCGAATGGATACTCGAAGCCTTCGGCCTGGACGGAACCGCCTCGCCTCGCGATCTCCGCGTGGGTATCCGGACGCCGGTCTCCCTCGCTGACGGCCGGCGGACGCACGCGGGATCTGCTCGCGCACGAGCTCACGGTGAAGATCCGGGACGGGCTTTCGTTCCCTGCCGGGAAGCGACAGGCGCAGGCCGCCCCCGATATCCCGCCGCCGCGCGTCATCTCCGAGGCTCCTCCGGCCAGGCCCCGCGGCGAGATCTACTCGGCGACGCGGATCAGGACGTACCTCGAATGCCCTTCGCGCTATTATCTCACGTACCGTCTCGGGTATCGCGAAGAGCGCCGGCGCGAGATCGATGAAGACGAATTGCGGGAGCGGCCGGGATCCGCTGAGCTCGCGGGGTCGGCCGAGCTTCTCGGCACGCTTTTTCACGGCGTCATGCGGACCGTCGAATCGACCGATGGCTCGGACGAGGCCGTGGCGGCGACCTGCGGGTCACTTCTTTCACTGGAGCAGCCGCTGTCCGGGGCAGACAACTCGAGGGCTGCCGTCGCGTCCGTGACGCGTCTTGTGCGCGGAGTGCTCGGGTCGGACGTGTGGTCCGCGATCCGGAAGGGGAGCGATGCGCGCACGGAGTTCACCGTGTCGGCCCCCTTCGGCCGGGACTACATTGTCGGAACCATTGACAGGATGTTCCGGGACGAGCGCGGCGTGTGGACGGTGGTGGATTACAAGACCGACCGCATTCCTCCGGAGGCGATAGAATCGCGCGCACGGATCTATCTTCCCCAGGTGCAGCTGTACGGGCTTCTCGTCTCCATGCTGCAGGGGGTCGAGGCCGTGAACCTGATGCTGCTCTTTGCCCACCACCCGGACCGCCCGTATGTGGTGGCGATGGACCGGGCCGCGATCGCCGAATTTTCGCACACGGTAACCGATGTGGTATCCTCTATCGCCAAAGATCGCTTTTCCCCTTATCCCGGGGGATGTGAGGGGTGTCCTTTTCCGAGGGGGACGTGCGAGCGATTGTTCTCTGTGGCATAATGCATTACCCGATCCATCTCAACCGAACTTCCGGCTGACAGGCCATCCTCCGAACTGCCTGAGGCAGTAAACCCTTCCCGTCTCAAGTTCCCGCTAAGAAAAAGCTTGCATTTCGTTTGCCGTTTATGTATTAAGGCGAGAGTATCTCCCCCCCTCTGTGTATCATATCCACGGGTACCCATGTCAGATCAGCTTCGCTACGAGGATGTTCTCGAGAGCATCAGCGGCGGATTCTGCGCGCTCGACCAGAACTATCGCATAACGTACTGGAACAAGGCAGCCGAGCACGGGACAGGCTACAAAGCCGAGGATGTCCTCGGCCGCGACATCTACGATGTATTTCCGAACGCCCGTGGCGCCATGCTGGGCGAGAAGTATCGTCTGGCTATGGAGACGAAGACGTTTCAGAGCTTTGAGACCTGCTACAAGGACGAGAGGTTCGAGGCCTGGTACGACGTGCGCATCTATCCGTCCGAGTCGGGCCTCTCGGTGTTTTTCCAGGACGTCACCGAAGCGAAGGCGGACGAGCAGCAGCGTGACCTGATGATCCAGGTGTCGAAAGTCATCGGCGACGCACGCCACCTCGACGAGTTGTGTCAGCGCGCGGCCGAGACGATCGCAACCTATCTGGACATCCCCGCCCGGTTCGTGTGCATCTACCTGTACGACCCGCGCGGGAACGAGATCAGGCTTGTTGCGCCGGCGCTCATGGACCTCGACTTTCCGCAGGAGATGGTGCACCAGGCAGTCGTTCCCGGCGCGCGGCATGTCGCCGCTCAGGCTGCGTACACGCGGGAGCCGGTCGTGACGGACGCCGTCGGCAGCGGCACGGCGGGCCTGCTCTTCCGCAAGGAGATCGACGACCTCGGACTCAAGACGCTCATGGTGATTCCGCTCCTTGTGCAGCGCGAACTGCAGGGCGTCATCGAGGTGTTGTCGATCCGCGAGAAGGATTACGTCGCCCGGCCGCTGGACGTCCTGACGGTCGTCGGGAACGATCTCGCGAGCGGCATGAATCGCAAGCGGTTGATGGACGAGCTCCGGATGAAGAACCTCGAGCTCGAGAACCAGACGCAGAAGACGGTCGAGGCGAGCGACACGCTCAAGAAGTTTCTCGCGATGTTCAGCCACGAGCTCCGATCGCCGCTCAACTCGATCATCGGGTTCTCGGACCTCCTCTCCACGCGCTTCACCGAATTGAGCGGGGAGACGATCCAGGACTTCATGCAGAACATCAACGCGAGCGGGCGTCATCTTCAGCAGATCATCAACGACATCCTGGACCTCTCGAAGATCGAAGCCGGGACGATGGAGCTGCATATTGCCAGCCACCCCGTGGACTATTTCCGCGAGTCGGTGGAGCGTGTGCTCGCCGCCGACATCGCGGCCAAGCGGATCCGGCTCACGTTTGACGTGAGCGCGGAGCTCGACGAGCTGGTGGTGGACCAGACCCGGTTCAAGCAGATCCTCCTGAACCTGGTCTCGAACGCGGTGAAGTTCAGCAACGAAGGGGGCGAGATCGTCGTGGCCGCCCGGCGGGTGGCAAACGATCTGGTGTTCAGCGTGCAGGACGGCGGCATCGGCATCAAGCCCGAGGAGATCCCGACGCTGTTCAAGCCATTCAAGCAGGCCCCGAGCGGGAAGGACAGGAATCACGGCGGGGTAGGGCTGGGGCTGGCCATCACGAAGAGGCTTGTGGAGTTGCACAAAGGGACGGTCTGGGTCGAAAGCGAGTGGGGCAGGGGGACGACGGTCTATTTCAAGATCCCGATGTTTGTCGATCTTGATGGCGAGCGCGTGAACCAGGCGGGCATGCTGCTGGAAACCCTGCAGCGGGAGAACAAAGGGGTGGTGGAGGGGGAGAAGCCCCTTGCGCTGGTGGTTGAGGACGGGCTGCAGGCGGGAGAACTGCTGCGGATGCATATCGAAAGTGCCGGTTACAGGGTCGAAATCGCCAGAAATGGTGTAGATGCCCTCGAAATGGCCAAAAGCCTCCATCCGAACGTCATCACGCTGGACGTCCAGCTGCCCCAGAAGGACGGCTGGCAGGTGCTGAAGGAGTTGAAGAGGCACCCGCTCTGCAAGCAAATCCCGGTCGTGATCGTTTCGATTATTGACGAAAAGAACCTTGGTTTTAGCCTCGGGGCAGTGGACTACTTCGTCAAGCCGGTGGGGCGTGAGGAGCTGGTCCGGGCCCTGGACCGTGTGCACATCGTGAAGCGGCCGGGGACGAGAAAACCGACGATTCTGGTGATTGACGACGACCGTGCGGCCACGGATCTTGTGCAGGTAATCCTCGAAAACGAGGGGTATGAGGTACTGAAGGCCTTTCAGGGGAAGGACGGCATCGAGCTGGCGGCGAGGGAGCGGCCGGACCTGATCATTCTTGACCTGATAATGCCTGAAACATCGGGATTCCAGGTCGCGTATCAATTAAAGCAGATACCGGCCACACGGTCGATCCCGATCATCGTGCTGACGTCGATGGAGATTGACGAGGGGACGCAGGAGCAGCTCGCGGCGTACGTGAGCGGGTTGATGGCGAAGACCGGGTTCACGAAGAACGACCTGTTGCGGGAGATCGGCAACATCGAGAGCGCGCGTCTGCATTGAGCGTGGTTCCTTGACAGGGGTGGCAGAAATGGATATATTTTTTATCTGTCACTGCCGTACAGGACCAACGCCATGAGCCAGGATCAGACAGCGGATCACCAGACCGAAATCGACAGATTGCGGACGGGGATCCGCGATATCGCGCACGACATCAGCAACCCGCTCGGCGTGTTGCGGATGGCGGCCTACTACTTACAGACGGCGCACCCCGACACTGAGAAGCGCGAGCAGTACTACAAGATTATCGGGGATACTGTCGGGCGCGTTGAAGATGGATTGCGGAAGCTTCGGGCTCTAGCCGAATCCGGCGGCGGGTCCGGCACTTCCGAGGGGACGCTAACAGGATGATCAGGTTTCGATTTCCGGCCTGGCCGCTGGTGGCGGCTGTAGTCTTTGCGGCCGGGTGCTCCCAGGAGACCCGCTTCACGACGACGTCGGAGGAAGCTCGCAACGCCTACTCCGAAGGCGTGAAGCAGATGGAGATGTTTTACTACGCGGAGGCGTTGCGGTTGCTCGACCGTGCGGTCGCCGCCGATTCCAACTTCGCGCTCGCCTGGGGACGCAAGGCGATGCTCGCATTCCGCATGGGCCAGGACTCCGCGGCCAGGGCGTTCGGCGCCCGGGCCGCACGGCTCGCACCCGCCGCGACCGAGCGTGAGCGGCTCCTCGTGTCGGCCTGGTCAAACCTCGTGTCCTACCAGTACTCCCCCGCGGCCGCTGCGGCCGATTCCCTGATCGAGCTGTATCCCGACGAAGGCGAAGCGTATTTCTTGCGCGGCATGCTCTACGAGATGGACAAGAATCTCGAGGCCGCTATCGACGTCTATGCGAAGGCCTCAAAAGGAGAGACCGCGTATCCGCTCGCGGTGATGTCGCTCGGCTACGCGTACTCCGCGGCCGGCGAGCAGGAGAAGGCGCTTGCCGCGATGCGCCGGTACATCGAGATGGCGCCCGAGGCTGCCGACCCGCGTGCGAGCTATGCCGACCTGCTGCTCCGCTTCGGCCGGTACGACGAGGCCATGGAGCAGTATCAGAAGTCGCTGGAGCTCAAGCCGGACTACTGGTACGCCTTCAGCATGATCGGGAAGGTCTACGCGACGCAGGGCCGCCTGCGCGACGCGGAGAAGATGATGGACCGGGCCTTCGAGCTTCTGCCGCCGTCGCGCGATCTCGATGCGGAGCGCCTGGCCAGTGCGGCCAGCCTCGCAATGGCGAGAGGCAACTACAAGGAAGCGGAACGGCTGAGCCACGAGGCGCTCGCCATCGACACGACACTCGGCCCCGGAGCCGTCAGTGCTCATCAACGCCTTGATCAAGCAGGACAAGTTCGACCCCGCGGATCAGGTCGTGGAGCGATTCCGCGCGGAGATGAAGGCGCGGTCGTTAGCAGGAGAGTCCCTCGATGGCCGACTTCCACGCGATCCGCGCGCGGGTGCTCTCGGCCCGCGGCCGGCAGGAGGAGGCCCTCGCTGCGCTGAAGGAGGCGATGCAGTACACGAGCGCACTGAACCGCACGTACGTGTACCGGGAAATGGCCGAAGTCTACCTCAAGCAGGGCGAGATCGAGCCCGCCCTGGACGCCTGCGCCGAGGCGCTGTCCATCAATCCCAGGTCCCCGCAGGCCCTGCTGACACTGACGCGAGTCTACCACAGGCAGGGGGACGTTCGCATGACGAGGGAGGTCGGCGAGCGGTTGCTCCTGTTCTGGAAGGACGCCGACCCCGACTTCAAAGATGCGGCCGAGTTGAAACGCCTGCTGGCCGCGACGCACGCCGTGTAGCGCCCCATCTCCCGGGCTCCGCTCTCCGATGCGCCCCGGGTCGCAGGCCGCCTTCGGGGCTCCGCTTCCCGGTGCACCCGCTCTTCTTCCCCCGTCCGGAACGTACATCATGGGATTCAACTGCGGCATCGTCGGACTTCCCAACGTGGGGAAGTCCACCCTCTTCAACGCCATCACCGCGGCAGGGGCCGAGGCGTCCAACTACCCCTTCTGTACCATCGAACCGAACGTCGGCATCGTGCCGGTCCCCGACCTGCGGCTGGATGTCCTTGCGCGGATCTACAAGCCGGCCAGGGTCGTCCCCACCACCATCGAGTTCGTGGACATCGCGGGGCTGGTCAAGGGTGCGAGCACCGGCGAGGGGCTCGGGAACCAGTTTCTGTCCCACATCCGCAACGTCGACGCGATCGCGCATGTCGTGCGGTGCTTCGACGATCCGGACGTCGTGCACGTGGACGGGTCGGTCGATCCCCGCCGCGACATCGAGGTCATCGAGACGGAGCTGATCCTCAAGGATCTCGAGACGGTAGAGCGCAGGCTGGCTGACTCGCAGAAGCGAGGGAAAGCGGGCGACAAAAAGGCGCGCGCGGAAGTGGACGTGCTCTCGCGGATCAAGGATCATCTCGGCATGGGCAGGCTCGCGCGCTACCTCACGATCGAGAACCCCGACGAGTTCACGCTCATGCGGGACCTGCACCTGCTTACGCGAAAGCCCGTCATGTACGTCTGCAACGTGAACGAGCGGGACATCTCGCGCGGGAACGCCTATGTGGAGGTTGTTCGCGAGGTTGCTGCCCGCGAAGATGCGCTGGTCGTCACCATCAGTGCCTCGGTGGAGGCGGAAGTGGCCGAGCTGCCCGCGGACGAGCGGGCGGAGTTCCTTCGCGGTCTGGGGATGGAGGAATCGGGCCTGTCGAAGGTGATTCACGAAGGGTATGCGCTGCTGCACCTGATCACGTTCTTCACGGCGGGGCCGAAGGAGGTGCGGGCGTGGACGGTGCGGTCGGGTCTACGGGCGCCTGAGGCAGCGGGGACGATTCACTCCGACTTCGAGAAGGGGTTCATCAGGGCCGAAGTCATGCGGTTCGACGATCTGAACGGGTGCGGTACGGAACATGCCGTCCGGGAGCGGGGGCTCCTGAGAATCGAGGGGAGGGAGTACGTCGTGAAGGACGGGGATGTGATGTATGTGCGGTTTGCGGTGTAGCCGCACACGGATATCAGATATCGAACGTTCGACATCTGATATCTGATATCGTCGTCCCGCCGGCGGCGGGACGGCACTCACCCAGGGATACCAAGCCGCGCACGGGCCTCCGGCGCCATCCGGGCGGGCGACCATGCGGGCTCCCACACGATCCGCACGTCCGCGTCCTTCACGCCCGGCAACCGCATCAGCCGGTTCCGCACATCCTGCGAAATCATCCCGCTCATCCCGCACCCCGGAGTCGTCAGCGTCATCTTCACGCCGATCCAGTCGCCGATGATCTTCACGTCATAAATGAGTCCGAGATCCACGAGGTTCACCGGAATTTCGGGATCGTAACATTCCCGGAGTGCGTCGATGACTTGCGCTTCTGTTGTGACGGGCGTCGGTCCGGATTCAGGCGTCATAATCGTGTGCTTTCGTGCAGATGGTCAGGTTCAACGGAGATGAACAAGATGTACACTCAAGATACGGCCTTCTTTCCCGAGGGTCAAGGCGGCCGTCTTTTCTCAGGTGCGGTTGGTGTCGATGACATCCTTGTGATAGTCTCCTCCTGACTCGCCGTCCGGCCGCGGACTTCGCGCCCGCAGAGGGACACGCGCAACCCCTCCCGCACGACGAGGGGGAACGCCTCAGAAACCCTTTCACGAACAGCGCCGTGGTCACGCCCACGATCGCAAGCGCAGCGAACTCCTGCCAGTGCATCACGACCCTCCCAGCGCTGTGCCTACGTGATAGACGATGAATGCCGCCGCGTACGCGAGTCCGGTCATGGTTGCGAACTGGATGGCCGGCCATTTCCAGCCGTTTGTCTCCCGCCGCATGATCGCCACCGTCGAGAGGCACTGCATCGCCAGGACGTAGTACACCAGCACGGCAAGCGCGATCGGAAGCGTGAACGTCGGACGCCCGGTCACGGGGTCGACGTCCTCCCGCATGCGCGACGTGAGCGAGGCGCTGCCGCCTCCTTCGGCGTCCTGGAGGTTGTAGATCGTCCCCATGGTGCTGACGAAGACCTCGCGCTGGAACAGCGAGCTGATGAGGCCGATGCCGATCTTCCAGTTGAACCCGAGCGGCTCGATCACGGGTTCGACGAACTTTCCGGCCCGTCCCGCGAAGCTGTGCTCGATCTGCTGCGACGGCGTCGCGTTCTCGAGCTTCGGGTAGTTGGCCAGGAACCACATGATGATCGAAGCGCCCAGGATGATCGTCCCCGCCTGCTTCAGGAAGACGACCGCACGCTCCCACATCGTCAGCAGGATCGATTTCAGCGAGGGGAGCTTGTAGGGGGGGAGCTCCAGGAGCAGCTCCGTCCTGGGGCTGCGAAGCAGGGTGCGTTTCAGCACCCACGCGATCGTCAGCGCGACCACGATGCCGAGCAGGTAGAGCCCGAACATCGTCAGGGCCGGGACCGAAAAGATCCCGAGGACCGTCGTTGCAGGGATGAACGCGGCGATCAGCAGCGTATAGACAGGCAGCCGGGCGCTGCAGCTCATCAGGGGGGCGATGAGCATGGTCGCGACGCGGTCCCGCTCCCGCTCGATCGTCCGGGCCGACATGATGCCGGGGATCGCGCAGGCAAACGAGCTCAGCAGCGGGATGAACGCTTTCCCGGGGAGGCCGACCCGGCCCATCAGCCTGTCCATCACATACGCCGCGCGGGCCATATAGCCCGTGTCTTCCAGCAGCGTGAGGAAGAAGAAGAGGAACATGATCTGGGGGAGGAACATCACGACGGCGGCGACGCCGGCGATCGCCCCGTTGATGATCAGGTCGTGCAGCGGTCCGGGCGGAATCAGGCCGGAGACCCCATGCCCGAGAGCGTCAAACCCCTCGGCGATCAGCTCCATCGGGGCGGTGGCCCAGCTGAAGATCGATTGGAACATGAGCGCCATCAGGAGGAGAAAGACCACGAGCCCCCACACGCGGTGCGTCAGGATCCTGTCAAGCCTGTCGGTGCGGCTGATGCCCGGATGTGCCACGCGGTCGATGGAGCGTGCCACCACCTGGCGGATCCACGCGTAGCGTGCCGTGGCCGCCACGGACTCGCGGTCGAAGCCGAGGAAGTCCAGCTTCTGATGGTCGATGCGCACATGATCGACGAATGGCGGGATCGAAACGGTCCGTCTGCTCGAGCGCCGACGGATGAGACGTCAGCAGGTCGATCGCCTCATTGAAGGCGGCGGCCTCCGAGAACTTGCCGCTCCCGAGAAGCATGCCGGTGAGCTCTTCCAGCTCGCGATGGACCGGCTCGGGGAGCGTCCACTCGCGGGCGTGCGGGCTGAGGGCCGGCGTGGTCGCCATCGCACGCCTGAGTTCATCGAGCCCGACGCCGGTTGTGGCGACCATCGGGATGACGGGAATGCCCAGCTCCTTCTCCAGCCTGTGCGTGTTGACGACGATCGCCGTGTTCGCGGGCGACATCCACCATGTTCAGGGCCAGGACGAGCGGGAGGCGCCTGGTCGATGATCTGGCTGACGAAGTAGAGGTTGCGCTCGAGGTTGCTGGCATCGACGACGCAGACGATCAGGTCGGGCGGCGGCGTGTGCGGCGCGCGGCCGAGCATGACGTCGACGGCGATCGCTTCATCGGGTGACGAGGCCCGGAGGCTGTACGTGCCGGGGAGGTCGAGGACAAGGCAGTCGGCGCCGTCGGCGAGGCTGACTGCGCCTTCGTGCCGCTCGACCGTGACGCCGGGGTAGTTCGCGACCTTCTGGCGAAGTCCTGTCAGGGCGTTGAAGACGGTCGTCTTGCCGGAATTAGGGTTTCCGACGAGAGCGATCATCCTCGTGCCGGTGGAAGTGGAGCCGTTGTCCCTCATCCTCTTCTCAGATTCCTTGCAGCCGCGTTGTCACGAGAGGGAGTACCACGTGCGTCCCGCGCGCTTCACTCGAATGGGAAGACGAGAATGTCTCCGGCGAGTCGACCGTTCATCGCGATGCGGGTGTTCAGGATCTCACAGATGATGTTGCCGTGGGATTTCATGACGCACCGGACGATGGCGTCTTCACAGAAACCCATTTCGCGGAGGCGGACGCTGACATCCGGACGCGAGCGGAGGCGGCTGATGCGGACGCTCTTTCCCAGCGGGGCGTCGGCGAGTCTCATAGAGTGATACGGTGTCATCTGGTCATTCGGTCTTTGCGCACTTCGGGCACGTTCCGAAGATCTGGAGCGTGGAGCTTTGAGATTCGAACCGCTTCTCGCGGCAGACCTCGTCCTGGATGCGCTCGAGCTTTTCGTTGACGAATTCGATGATGTCGCCGCACTTGAGGCAGATGAGGTGGTGGTGGTGCGGGCGACCGAAGGCCTTTTCGTAGCGTGAGGTGTTCTCGGCGAATCGGTACTTGGAGACCAGGCCGCAGTCCTTCAGAAGGTCGAGGGTATTGTAGACGGTGGCCTTCGACACTTTGACGCCGGAGGTGATGAGCCGGTAGTAGAGCCCTTCCACGTCGAAGTGGCCCTGGGTGCGGAGGACTTCGTCGAGGACGGCAAACCTCGCGGATGTTGCGCGAAGCTTCCCCTTTTCCTTGAGGTAGTTGCTGAGTATTTCCCGGGCTGCCTGGTTGTCCACGTGTCTTGTTTAGAATTATTCTAAATAAATATAAGCCACAGAGTCCCACTTGTCAAGGTTATTCTGCAGCTCTGTGACTTGTTTCTGCTTCGTCCGGCAAAGGAGTCTCCCGCCGGCATTGGAGACGCCGCCAGGGGGTAGTAGGTGGAGTGTCCCCAGCTGGCATCGGAATCGCCACCAGGGGTTGGTGGAGAGCTCAGCTGGCGTCGGAAAACCATCCAGAGATGGGCGGTGTCCCTGACATCGGAATCGCAATCGATGTCTGAGGGCTCGGTAGGAGTCAGCCGCTGTGCATTACGCCCCTTACGGCCAAATCTTGCCTCGAAATTTTCCGAATTTCCTTGCGTTTTTCGTTTGAATTCGCTTTCATTCCATCGTACCCAGTTAACCCCTCACCATTAACGCTGGCGCTTAATGAAGTCGCGTAAGAACAGATTTCTGAGTGGCCGCAAGATTGTCCCCGCACCGATTCCACCGGATGCTCGAGTAACAGAGATCGTAGACAAGTACTTCCATGCCTACAACGCAGGTCGCTTGAGGGAAGCGTGCAGCCTGTTTTCGACCAAGATGCTCGAAAAGGACGTCACTATCGGCATGAGCCTGACCGGTGCGCTGACCCCGGCTGGCCTCGGCGGCGGATGCGTCGTTCCCCTCATCGAAGCGGGATTTGTCGATTGGATCGTCAGCACCGGAGCAAACCTCTACCACGACACCCATTTCGCCATCGGGAAGAGCCTTCATCGGGGGAGTCCCTTCGTTGACGACCGGGTTCTGCGTGAGGAAGGCGTCATCAGGATCTACGACATCCTGTTCGATTATGACGTCCTGCTGGACACCGACAAGTTCTTCAGGACGATCATCCGAAAAGATGAATTTCAGAAGGAAATGGGGACCGCGGAGCTGCACTACCGGCTCGGGCGCTATGTCGCCGAACGGGAGAAGGTTCTGCGGATCAAGCATCCGAGCGTCATCGCCACGGCGTACAGATGCGGCGTCCCGGTCTACACGTCCTCTCCCGGCGACAGCTCGATCGGGATGAACATCGCTGAAGCGGCCCTTTCGGGGTTCAAGACGCGCATCGACGTCCTGCTCGACGTCAACGAGACTGCGGCGATCGTCCTGGATGCGAAGCGGCGCGGCGGAAAAAGCGGCGTCCTCATCTTCGGCGGCGGCTCCCCGAAGAATTTCATGCTGCAAACGGAGCCTCAGATCCAGGAAGTCCTCCAGATCAACGAAAAGGGGCACGACTACTTCTTGCAGGTCACGGATGCCCGGCCCGACACGGGCGGTCTCTCGGGCGCCACTCCCGCAGAGGCGGTGAGCTGGGGGAAGGTCGATCCGGACAAGCTTCCGGATACGGTCGTCGTTTACGTCGATTCCACGATTGCGATGCCGATTCTGACGTCGTACGCGCTCGGGAAGCACCGTCCAAGGAAGTTAAAACGCATCTATGATCGGAGGCAGGACATCATCACCCGGTTGAGCCGTGAATACGCGCTCGCCATCCGTAAGAAGCAACGATCATCACCCAAACACTAATACAGGAGGTCATCCATGAACCGTCTCCAGGAACTGCGGGATCTTCTCACGACATTCGAGAAGGACTTTGTGAAGTTCTATGAGAAGGGGAACAAGTCGGCCGGCACGCGCGTTCGCAAGCACATGAACGAGCTGAAGCGGAAGGCCCAGGATATCCGGAAAGAGATCCAGGACATCAAGGCCAAGACAAAGGACACCGAGCAGACGATTCAGTAGGCGATTCGTTCCAGGCGTTCGGACACGCTCCCCATGGTCGAGGTGGGATGGCCACCGGGGGGCGTGTTCGATGTTTGCCCCGGTCGCACGGCGCCCGGGTAGCGGCGTCAGGTTCCGGCCCCCATGCCTCGTTTCCGCGACATCCCTGAAGGAGTCAAGCGGTGGATCCCGCCGCTTGCGGCTGCTGCCGCGGCCATTGCCGTATTCCTTCCTGTCCTGCGATTTGAACTCCTCGAGATACGATGACCTGATCTATATCGTCGAGAGCCCGCTCTCGGCGGGTCTTTCGCTCGCATCGATTGCGAACGCCTTCCTCGAGCCGTATTTCCGTTCCTATTCGCCTCTGACGCTCCTGACGCACGCCATTGACCTGCGCGTTTGGGGTCAGGACGGGGGCATGCACCATCTGCTGAACCTCCTTCTGCACTCGCTGAACGTGGCTCTGGTGTACCGCATCGCCAGGGGCATGTTCTCGTCCGGATCGCTCCGGGTTGCTCCGGAAAGCTCGGTGTTTGCCGCATTCTCCGCAGCTCTCCTCTTCGCCGTCCATCCATTGCAGGTGGAGCCCGTGGCATGGATATCGGGCCGAAAGGACGTTCTGATGACGTTCTTCCTCCTCGTTTCATTCCTGGCGTACCTGCGGTGGCGCGGGGGCGAGGGTGATGGAGGGGGAAGGGTGGGGAAGGTGAAGGCGAAGGGCAGGAGAGAGAGGGAGGCGGACCACAAGGCGGACCCAGGGCGAAGCGTTCGTTCAAGGCGAAATTCGGGGCGAAGGGAAAGGACAAGGCCAGGGTCAAGGTCAAAGAAATCACGAGAGGGCGAAATGGCTGGTTGCATCCAGCATCGCCTTCATGCTCGCTCTCCTTTCGAAAAGCACCGCGGCGGCGTACCCACTGGTCCTGGTCGTGTGCGACCGCCTTGTTCTGGGCCGGCGGGAGTCGTTACATTCGCTTGTGCGCGAGAAAGCGGTCATGCTTGTCGCGGCCGGGGTGGCGATTCTTGTCGCCGTGCTCGCGGGGCGGGGGCACGACACCAGCGATTTGCTTGCCGGCTTCCCGCCAGCCGCACGGGTCCTGCTCCCCATCTTCACGCCCGCCTTCTACCTGTGGCAGCTCGTCTGGCCGGCGGGGTTGACGCCGTTCACCCCGCCTGCGCCGCTCGCGCCGGTATTCGTCGGGGCCGGCGTGACAGTCGTCGTGACGGCTGTTTTGATCCGCCGGAGCGACTCGGGCCTGCTGGCCGCGTGGCTTTCGTTCCTGCTCCTGCTTGTGCCGACGATCGGCGGGACGTT
Source organism: uncultured Ignavibacteria bacterium (assembly GCA_963701735.1). Classification (GTDB taxonomy): domain Bacteria; phylum Bacteroidota; class Ignavibacteria; order UBA10030; family UBA6906; genus CAWABB01. The sequence goes on from CAVPBI010000020.1 coordinate 48,024, forward strand.
CATGGAGACGGGCATGCAGCCGTGGGCGGACCGGTTCACGTACGCGCCGTTGATCCCGGTGTTCATCGCGATCGGTGCGGGTGTCTGCAGGATTCCGCGGCCTTCGCTCCGTTTCTCGTTGCTGATCGTGCTGGCCCTGGGACTTGCCGCAGTGAGCAGAGCGCAGCTCGAGCACTGGCGCACCACGGAGTCGATCTGGACGCGGGTGGTGCACTCATCGCCGGCGCTGGCGAAGGGGTACAAGAATCTCGGCTCGATCCGCTATGCGCAGGGGCGCAATGGGGAGGCGATACAGCTTCTCCGGCAGGCCGTCGCGTTGAAGCCGGCGTACGGCGAAGCGTACAACGATCTCGGGCTCGCGCTGTCTGCCGCGGGCCGGTTTGACGAAGCGCTGGAGGCGCATCGCATGGCCATCGCTGTTGAGCCGACCAGGGTGGAGGGATACAACGGGTACGGGATCGCGTTGTTGAGAACCGGTGACGCGCGCGGGGCGTACGACGCGTTCCAGCGGGGGATTGCGGTGGATCCCGCAGCAGTGAAGCCGCGATACAATGCCGGCATGGCCGCGCTTGCGGCGGGCGACACGACGGCGGCGATCGCGCGGTTTCAGGAAACCGTTGCCGTGGACTCCACTGCGGCGCGCGCGGCGGAGAATGCGGCGGTGCTCCTGGATGCGAGGGGCGACGCAGCCGCGCTGACCTGGTACGCACGGGCCGCGGCAGCCGGTTCCGCCGGGGCGAAAGCCTGGCTGGCCAAACGAGGCATCCCCGGTGGGCCGGGACTGAAATGAACAGACCGCATTCGCGTCACAACAGTGCCGCCCTCGCGGCGATATCGATCCTCCTGGTTGTCGTGGTGGCCGCAGTGTTCCACGGCGTCCTGAGGAACGGATTCGTGTCGTGGGACGACCAGTACTACATTACCAACAACCCGCACGCCCGCGTCGACGGGTGGGACGACGTGCTCTGGTTCTTCACGCATTCGTACTACTGGTCGTATATTCCGCTGACGATGCTGTCGCACGCGGCGGATTTCGCGATGTTCGGGATGGACCCGTTCGGGCATCACCTGACGGCCCTGCTCCTCCACGCCGTCAATGCCGTGGTCTTCTTCTTTCTGTCGGTGCGGATCGTCCGTCGGTGGGCGGGGGATGACCCGGCGCGCGCGATCTGGGTAGGTGCGATCGCGGCGTTCATCTTCGCGCTGCATCCGCTGAGGGTCGAGTCCGTCGCCTGGGTCTCGGACCGCAAGGACCTGTTGTGCACGCTCTTCCTGTTGCTCGCGTCGCACGCGTGGCTGCGATCGACCGGGGGAAGGGAGGGGCGAAGCGCCGGAGGCTGGAAGCTGCTCGCGCTGGCGTTTCACGGTGCCGCATTGCTCTCGAAGGCCACGGCCCTGATGTTCCCTGTGGCGCTCGTGGCGATCGCGCTCGCCGACGGCGGCAGTGAAGGTCTCGTCGCCCGTGTCGTTGCGGCGGTCCGCCGGGCGATACCGCATTTCGTGCTCAGCGCCGCAGCCGGTGTCATCGGCATGGCTTCCGTTCCCGCGGTGACCATCAATTTCCTCGCGATAGATCTGTCGTTACTGGAGCGGGCGCTGCTACCCTTCTACTCGGTGATGCAGCCGTTGGCGAAGTTTGTCTGGCCTGCCGCGCTGGCGCCGATGTACGGCTATCCGCCGGTGACGGTCATGGCGCTGTCGGCCCTGTTGCTGATCCTCTTCTCGATCGTGGCGGTCGTCGCGTGGCGGATGGGCCACCGCGGCCCGCTGGCGGCGTGGCTCGTGTATCTCGTGCTGTCGGTGCCCACCGCGATGTTCTTCGCCTCGGGGATTCAGCCGATCGCCGACCGGTACACATACCTCGCGATGCTTCCGCTGGCGCTGCTGCTCGCGGCGGCGGTGGAAGGAGCGGGGAAGCTGCATCCGTTCCACTGGCCGCCCCGACGCGCACTGCAGTGGTTCTGGTGATCCTCCTCGGCGTGTATGCCGGATGGTCGGCGCGGTCGGCGGACCAGGTGAAGGTGTGGCGAGACTCGCTCACGCTCTGGCAGCATGCGGTGCGCATTACGCCGGACGTTCCGTACGTGCAGAACAACCTGGGCGAGGCGTTCGTGCAGGCCGGCTATATCGAAGAAGCGTTGGTGGCGTACTCGATTGCGACGGAGATGCGTCCCGATTTCGCCGATGCGTTCAACAACCTCGGCGTCGCGTACTTTCTGAAGCGGGACTACCGGCGGGGGATCGAAGCGCTCCGGCATGCGGAGGAGTTGTACCGTGGAGGAGTCGAGGGGCAGGCCGTGATCGCGGACGTGCACTTCAATCTCGGGACCGCGTACCGGGAGCTTGGGGACACGAGCGCGGCGCTCGACGTATTTCCGAAGTGCCATCAACGAGCGCGGGACATATGCGGAAGCCCACGGGGCGGTCGGGTCGATCCTGCTGTCCGGAGGGGACACGCTGGCGGCGATGGCTTCGCTCGCTCGCGCGGCTGAGCTGGGCGATAGCGCGTCAGCCCGGCTCGCAGGGCAGGTGCGGTTCCGGCGGCAGAAATGAAAACGCCCGCGAGGCTGATGCCGGGCGGGCGTTCGAAGGGATGAACACGAGGGTCAGGTCGCCTCGGCCAGGTTCCGCTGTAATCGGCGTACGGCTTTGACCTTCTTCATGCGTTTCTTCACCGAAGGCTTCGTGAAATAGGCGCGCTTCTTGAATTCCTTCAAGACGCCAGAGCGCTCGTACTTCTTTTTGAAGCGCTTGATCGCGCGATCGATCGGTTCGTTTTCAGCAACGACGATGCCTACCAGACTTCTTCACCTCCCTTCGGTGCGAATCAACTACGTTCAAGCTTCAACATCCTGGACGACATTTTCGAGAAGGCGGCGCTCGCCGAGCCGTTCGAACGACACGACGATGGCGCTGGCACCGCCCGACGTCTTCTGTTTTGACACAATTTTGCCGACGTCATCCCATTCGGTATGGAAGATGGCCTGTCCGACGGTATACGTCTGCAGAGGAGTGTACTCAGAGCACTCCGACTTTTCGAGCTTTCTGGCGGTCTGCTCCTCGACCCTCTTGAGTGCGGTCAGGTCGATCAGCGTGGCGTGGCGGCAGCGTGTGCAGCGGTACCACGTCTTTTCGGCCTGTCCCTCTCCGGCGCCGATCACCTCCATCTTGGTGATCCGTTCACAATGAGCGCACTGGTGTTGAATGCTTTTACTCTTGGCCATAGATACCTCCGTTCGAAGAGACGAAGCCGAGACTGCAGGACCTGAGGAGGGGGATCGTGAATCCTGATCAGGGGGGCCGCTGGAGAGGTACCAGCCCTATTTACAAGGTATGATTCCCGGGGGTTTTAGTCAAGGCGGCAGGAGGCTGGCACGGAACCTGTACCACAGAAGGGTGATGGGGCCATACGAGAGGGCCGGAAATCGCGGCGTGGCTTGCTAAAATTGAAGGGTTTTCGTATGTTTCCGCGTTGGCGCGATGACCCGTCCCGCAGGAGCGGGGGAGATTCAGTGATGGGTGCGGGAAGGGTACCGGGCCCTTAGCTCAGCCGGTTAGAGCAGCAGACTCATAATCTGCGGGTCGTAGGTTCGAGTCCTACAGGGCCCACGAATCACGGCCTCTGAACCACAGCGCAGGCACCGCATGAAGATCCTACTCGTCGACGATGATCAGGGGTACCTGAACGTCCTGGGGGATATCCTCCGTCAGGAGGGGCATGAGGTTCTGGTCGCCGAAAACGGCAAGCAAGCCAGGGAGAATATCGAGTTCGAGCCTGTCGATATCATCATCTCTGACGTGTTCATGCCGACGCTGGACGGCGCGCGTTTTCACAGTTACGTGCGCGAGTTCACCGATGCGCACGATGTTCCATTTGTGTTCGTCTCGGGTCACGACGACGAGACCACCCGTCGCCTGATCATCGATCCTGAAAAGGATTATTTCTTCAGCAAGACCACGCCGATCGAAACGCTGGTGAAGTTCGTCGGCGGCCTCAAGCGGCGCGAGCGTTCTTCGCCGCGCTGACCCCGGCGCATCACCTGACACGCCTCCCTCGTCTGGCGATCTCCGTGTCGCCTGCTTGACTTCTCTCCTTGTGTAATGCTCTCAGAGTGGTGACACGCGCCGCGCGCTGACGCGTGCATCTGCCGCACACTGAGTGTTGTGTCTGCCTGCCACGTCTGTGTGTCGTGTGCCTGCCTCCTGTCAGATCTATCTTCTGCCGATCTACTGCCCTTCCTGTCTGACGTTCCACGTTCCGGCCTTCTGACCTTCCGCGCCGGCTTCTCCGGGCGCCCGTCATCTCCCTCGCTCGTACGAAGAAAGAATGTGCATGGTAAGAATGACTGTGCGATGTCATAATGACCGGGTTGCCCCACCCGTCTGCTCGAAATGCGCCGTAGTGCCCGCATTTGACCGGCAGGCCAGAATGGCATGGCGGTTGCAACTCTCCCACCCAGACGACGCATTTATAGGGACAACACTCACACACAACTCATTATTCACCACTAAGAGGAGCTTCACATGGGACAGCAGCAACTTCTGCTCATCATCCTTGGCGTGATCGTGGTCGGTATCGCCGTTGCGGTCGGTATCACCATGTTCAACGACAGCGCCGTGTCGGCCAATCGTGATGCGGTGACAAACGACCTCGTGAACCTTGCGTCACGGGCGCAGCAGTACTATCGTCGTCCGACGGCGTTGGGCGGCGGCGGCGGCTCGTTTGCCAACCTTTCTGCCGGCAGCGGCATGAAGCTGATCACGAAGACCAGCGCTTCCTCGATGTCCAATGGGAACGGCGCGTACACGATCGTCAGCAGCACCGCTTCCACGATCCAGTTCCAGGGCCTCGGGACCGAGACCGGAAACGACGGGACAAACAAGGTCAAGGTTGTCATGGATGTGTGGCCTGATAGCGCCAAAGTCGCCGTGGCGTCCACCAACTAATGCTCCACATGACGGGGCCTTCCGCGAGGGAGGCCCCCGTCGTGTTGAGACTGAGGAACAGGATACGAGACAGACTACGGACACGCCATGGGGCAGCAGCAGCTTCTGTTAATCATTCTGGGAGCCATCATCGTGGGTGTCGCGATCAGCGTTGCGGTCATGATGTTCAACGACCAGGCATCCGCGACCAACCGCGATGAGGTCGTTGCTGACCTCGCGCACCTCGGATCATTGGCGCAAGCGTACTACAGGAAGCCGGGCATCCTGGGCGGAGGGGGCGGAACCTTCACGCGGTTGACGATGAGGGCGCTGACCAGCGCTCCGGCGAACCCGAAGAATTTGAACGGAACCTACACGCTGGATCCCGATCCCGTTGGCGGGGCCCCGAGCTTCATCACCATCAGGGGCGTCGGCACCGAGACCGGGAACGACGGTGTGAACAAAGTGAAAGTGGTGATGGTGGTCTACGCGGACAGCATCACTGTCGACGAAGCGTCGACCAATTAGCGGTTCGCGAGCGCAGTACGCGGGGGGAAAGGTCTGGGGGGGCCTCCCCTTGTTGGTCTGTGAGCCTTATTGGGAGGGGGATCCAGTAAGTTGCGGCACGGATACAACGGGGGAGGTTACCCTTTTTCACGTTTGATTGTGTGGGCGCGGGTCGACTGGCTGGACACGATCTGTACACAACAACCTGGGTGAGGAGCCGACATGGCTGAATACAGAATTGAAGGCGTGACAGGAACAGGTAAGCCGGTGCAGGGTATCCTGGAAGCCGAATCCTCCCGGGCGGCGAGGCAGAAAGCGTCACAGCTTGCGACCGCCCGGAAATTCAAGCTCCTGCACGTCATTCCCCGCTCCACCTGGGTGTACAAGGTCCAGCGCGGGACCGAGAAGCCGATCACCGGCGAACAGAAGGCGTTCACGAAGGCCGAGGTGCAGGAGGCCCTGCAGAAGATGGGCTTCCGCGTTCTCTTTGTGCAGAAGCGCTTCTTCGAGTTCAAGGCGAAACCGCCGTCAACGGAGATCGTGACGTTCGTGCGCGTGAGCGCGGACCTGATCCGGCAGAAGCTGCCCTTCAACGAGATCATGCAGCTGCTTGCGAACGACATCCAGAACCGGACGCTGCGCGAGGCGATCAAGGACATCAACGCCGAGCTGAAGCAGGGGCGCGACAGCGAGAAGGCCTTCATCAAGCATGAGGCGACCCTGGGCCGGTTCACCGCGCACATGCTCGGGCTGGCCTCGAAGAGCGGTAACATGGCGGAGATTTACGACAGCACCGCCAAGTTCCTGGAGCGTCAGGCGGAGTTCAAGAAGAACCTGAAGAGCGCTCTCATCACGCCGATCGTGACCCTGGTGGTCCTGTTCGGCGCGGTCGTGTACTACGTCGGCTACATCTTCCCGGCCACGGCCAAGCTGTTCGTGAAGTTCAACATCGAGCTGCCGCCGATGACCAGGGCCACGCTCGCCCTCAGCGACTTCATTGTGGGCAACATCTGGCTGCTGCTGATCCTGATGGTCGTGCCGACCGTCCTGGCGGTCAGGTTCTTCATGACCGAGAAGGGGCGCTTCATCATGGACCGTTACGTGTGGTCCGTGCCGGTCATCGGGACGCTCCTGCACAAGACCAGCATCGAGATCTTCTGCCGCGTGTTCTACGCGCTGTACAGCGGCTCGGGCGAGAACATCGACGTCATTAGGATGGCCGCCGAGGCCTGCGGCAACAAGTACATGGAGCATCAGATCAAGACCGTCGCTCTCCCGATGATGATCCAGAAGGGTGCGGGCATCACCGAGGCCTTCGAGGCGACCGGGGTCTTCACGAAGACCGCCATCGCGCGCTTCCATTCCGGCGCGGAGACCGGTACGGTCAAGAACACGGCATTCCAGCTCGCGGAGTACTACGAAAAGGAAACGACGTACAAGATGCGGAACGCGATCGATTTCATCCAGCTGGCGATTTCGATGGTCATTATGATCGTCCTGACAGCCCTGACGATCGTGTCGTCCGAAACAGCGACGATCCGGCCGAAGAACCCTGCCCTCGGGCAGGTGGTGGTGCAGGAGGCGGTGCGGCCGGTCGCCTGAGCGCGGCAATCCCCCAACGATGCAACGGCAGTTGAGTCATGGCGCATATTGACATCACAGACAAGATCGGCTTCGCGCTGCTGAAGAAGGGCGTCATCGACTACGAGACGCTCGAGAAGTCGCTCAAGGTCAAGGAGTCCGAGGAGAAGAAGAACCGCAGGAACCTCGGGCAGATCCTGGTCAACGATTTCAGCGCCGACCACGACGCGGTGTTCCGGGAAGTGGCCGACCTGTACGCCTTCCGCGAGATCAACGTCGCGGAGGAGGGGGTCGACAAGGCCAGGATCGACTTCATCCGGAAGTTCGTGGACGCCCTCCCGCAGAACATCCGGGAGATGCTGATCCAGACCAAGATGCTTCCGCTGAAGTACGACGAGAAGCAGCCGGACAAGCTGATCATTGTCGCGGCCGACCCGACGGACCGGCGGATCCCGCTGGTGGCGCGAAGCTTCGGCGGCAAGAAGTATGAGGTGGCCTACTGCCGCCTGAAAGACGTGGAGACCCTTCTCGTCGCAGGTCATCCCGCCCGAAAACGAGTTCCTGAAGCAGCTCGAAGACGCCACGGCCGGACTCCAGGTGAAGGAGGACGACGCAAGCGTCGACGAGGACGCGCTCGAGGCCGAAATCACCAAGAGCGCCCTGGTGAACCTGGTGGAGGGCGCGCTGGTCGAGGCCGTGCGCCTGGGAGCCAGCGACATTCACGTCATCCCGAAAGAGGGGAACCGTTCGGAGTTCTGGTTCCGGATCGACGGCAATCTGCGCCTCTGGCACGTGCAGGAACGCACCACGCCGGAAGCGGTGGCGGCCGTCGTGAAGGACCGGTCGAAGAACGTGGACCGCTTCGAGCGAGAGATGTCGCAGGACGGATTCATCCAGCGGCTGATCGATGATGCCATGATCAGGTTCCGCGTGTCGATCATGCCGATCGTCGGGGTCGAGTTCCGGCACAAGCTCGAGAGTATCGTCATCCGCGTGCTGGACGACCGGAAAGTCATCACCGATCTGGATAAGCTCGGGCTGACGGGTCCGGCGAAGCAGTTCTTCCACCAGGCGATCGCGAAACCGCAGGGGATTGTGATCATGACCGGGCCCACGGGAAGCGGAAAGAGCACGACACTGGTTGCGGCGCTGCACCACGTCATCGACCCGACGGTCAACGTCCTGACCGTCGAGGAACCGGTCGAGTACATCATCCGCGGGGCGCGCCAGTTGAAGCTGGGCCCGAAGATGAACTTCGAGCAGGCCCTGCGCGGGATCCTGCGTCACGACCCCGACATCGTGCTGGTGGGCGAGATGCGCGACAAGGCCACCGCAGAGATCGCCATCAAGCTGGCCAACACGGGCCACCTGACATTCTCGACGCTGCACACGAACGACGCGCCGAGCGCCGTGGCCCGACTGTACAAGATGGGCATCGAGCCGTTCCTGATCGCCTACGCGATCAACATCATCGTGGCCCAGCGCCTGATCAGGACGCTGTGCAACGCGTGCAGACGGCCGATCCCGAAGGAAGAGCTCGACCGCGACCTGTATCTCAAGTTCGGGTTCACCGAGGAGGACCTGGAGACGGCGACGATCTACGAGGCCGCCGGATGCGACAAGTGCAGCGGCGGGTACAAGGGACGGGCGGCCATCCACGAGGCGCTCTACTTCACGAAGGAGATCAGGAAACTCATCGTGGCGGCGGGCAGCGAAATTGACGAGGAGAAGGTCCGCAATCAGGCGGTCAAGGACGGGATGTGGACGTTGCGGCGTTCGGGCATGGAGCGGATCAAGGTAGGCCAGACGACACTGGAAGAAATCGCCTCCGCAACGACGGATGATGACTAACGGTTTCTACGGACAAGGGGAAGTGTATGAACCTCGCACAAACCATGATGGTGATCGCCGGGCTGGCCATTCTCGGCATTCTGGTGCTCAATGCCAACCGGACAGTGTTCGAGTCGAACGACACGCAGAACGTCAGCGAGTTCGGAATCAACGCCGTGTCGCTCGCGACGTCGCTCGTCGAGGAGGCCAACGGAAAGATGTTCGACGAGGTAATCGCCGACTCCACTACGGGCGAGCTCTCGGTTCCGGGTGAGCTTACCGCGATGCTCGGGAAGGAGGCGGGCGAGGCGTATCGGGCCGGTGCGAACGACTTCAACGATTTCGACGACTTCAACAATCTCTTCCTCGCGTACAAGTCGCCGGTCGACTCGGCGATCGTCACCGGCGCTGACAGGGATGTCATCGTTCCGGGCATCCGGGCGCTCTATTACGTGCGCACCCGCGTGCAGTACGTGTCCGAGGCGAACCTGGATTCGGCAGTGTCCTTCCGGACCTGGCACAAGCGCATGATGGTCACGCGTGACCAGCCCGGCAATCAGAGATACGCTCCGCTACCCGTCGGTCATGAGCTACTGGAACTGAGCGTACGTACAGCAGACAGGGGAGAACCATATGTCCGTCATGCTAGATTTGATCGGGTCGGTCGTGCTCGCGGGGTTCGTGATCATGATCGGGCTGCGGCTGAACCAGTCGGTTGCCGGTTCGGCCGACGCCTCCATGGCGAACCTGAACGTGCAGGAGTCTATGGTCGATATCGTGCGGTCGATCGAGTACGACTTCCGGAAGATCGGCTACGGCGTTCCGGAAACGCAGTACGCGATCATCGACACCGGCGCGACGAGAATCGGTTTTCTGTCCGATATCAACGACGACGGCGTCATCGACACCGTACGGTGGTGGACGGGCCCGCCCATCACGGGGCTGCCGAACGACAGCATCCGGGTCCTTCTCCGACAGGTCAACGGGGGGACGCCGGTGGGGGCAGCGTTGGGCGTGACGGCATTTCGCATGCGGTTCCTGAACCAGGACGGCGGACCGCCGGCGTCGATGGGGGCCATCTATATCATCGAAACGACGCTGCAGGTCGAGAGCCCGTACAGGGTGCAGGACCAGATCATCACAGACCAGGGATATGAAGATATGGGCTACGCTACGGCGTTCTGGCGCCAGACGCGGCTGGCCTCGCGGAACATCAAACGACACGGATAGCAAGCGGCGGACCGGCAACAGGTCCACGGGAGGATCAATGGGCAAATCGACAATCATCTACGTCATCGGGCTGAGCCTGATCATCGGTCTGGCGTTGACCAACGTCAACCGCTCGAGCCTCGACTCGATGGACACGTACTCCACGTATTTCGGCCGGACGATGGCGCATAACATCGCGATCGCGGCCGCGAACCTGGCGACGAACAAGGTCCTGTTCACGCCCGGCTACAACACGGCGATGTCGGGGTCGTTTGCCGGCGGGACGTACAGCGTCGCGTTCGCCGACACCGGCAGCGGCGGAGCATTCCGGAAGTTCATGAACGTCACGTCGGCATACAACGCGGGCGGCGAGACGCTCCGGGATACCGTGCGCGCGGTGTTCGGGCTCTATTCGTTCTCCCGGTTTGCATGGTTCACAGAGCAGGAACGGAACGGATACCGCAGGCCGAACGGGACAAACGGACCGTATTTCGGGGCGAGCGACTGGAAGATCACCGGCGATTCGGTCTTCGGCTACGCGCACACGAACTCGAAGTTCAATCTCGCCGGAAGACCGTATTTTGGGAAGAAGGTGACTGCCACCAACGCCCCGACGACCGGGACCCTCGGAGGTGTCTACAACCCGACCTTCATGGAAGGGTACGAGTGGGGCGTGAGCGTGACTCGGCCGGCCGGGAACATCGCCACGCTGAAAGCGAACTCCAACATCGGCAATCCGCTCGCCGGGTACTTCAACGGCAACGACGTCGGGCATGCACTTCCAGGATGCACAACGTCCGGATGCGCGTCCCGTACAACACCGGCTGCACTCAAGGACACGGTCATGAGAATCGCCGATCTCTCCTCCACGGGGCTCGTCGGCGTGCTCAGCGGCGACCTGCACATCAGCGGCCGCTATCAGGGGCAGCTTTCGGTGGCCGCGTTTACGGGCACAGGGCCGACGGCCAACAAGGGAAACGTCTGGTTCGATGGCGATGTGACCGCATACACAAACCCGCAGTCGAATCCGTCGTCAACGGACAAGCTGGGAGTCATCGCCGAGCGGATGGCGTACATCACGAAGGACCCGAGCCGGAACGCGTCCAGCCATGGTGAACATCCAGGCGGCGATCTACTGCCACAACGGCGAGTTCACGGCGGAGGATTTCTGGAGCATTCCGATCTCGGGGCGCGTGAACCTGTACGGCAGCGTCTGCCAGGGGACGGCCGGCTCGCTGGGCGTGTTCAATTTTGGCAGTGGTCTCCAGAACGGGTTTTACTACAGCCTCCGTCATGACCCCCGATTCCTGGTCATGGGGCCGCCGAACTTCCCGTTCTCGACGAAGTACCGGCTGGTGGCGTGGTGGGAGAACTAATGGGTTTATCGTTTCTCCAAAGTACAGGCGTGTAACCTGAGTGGAGAAGTAATTACCGCACCGGGCCCTTCAAGGGGCCCGGTCGCGTTTCAGAAACTCCTGAAACAGACGGAAAACGGGGAAGGATGACTGGTGTACGCGATACTGAACGAGGTGACAGGTGGCACGGGTCTTGCAACCTACACCCCACGACAGCTGAACAGGCATGCCGGAACGGACGCCCCCGCGCGACACATGCGGGGAAACTTCTTGGGGCACGGGTTCCGTAGCCCGCTTGAAACGAGGAACAGTGCACGTCGATGATTGAAACCGCGATCAAACTGCTGCAGGAAATTGCCGGGACGATCCCCGATACCGTCCCGGGCATGGAACGCCAGATGCTCATCGGCGATCTCGTCTCCAAGCTGTCGCCCGCAGAGCGGACGGCCCTGCGCAAGCTGATGGACAGCTACCTCTCCCGGATGTGGAAGATCAACGCGTCCGACATCGACATGGGAGGGTACGGGACGGGGAACCACATGTGGTACCGCGTCTACGGCGACAAGAAGCCGGCAAAGGAGCTCGGGACGTTCACGCTGGACGAGTTCAACATCCTCGTGCAGAGCATCCTGATCGAGCGCCAGCGGCTGTTCCTGTACGAGAACCGGAGCCTGGACTTCTCGTACAGCATCATCGAAGACGACAAGATGTACCGGTACCGCGCGAACGCATACTTTGACCTCGACCACCTGGCCATGAACATGCGCGCGATCAACGCGACCGTGCGGCCGTACAAGGGGCTCGAGCTGCATCCGAATGTGACAAAGATCGTGAGCCTGGCGCACACGACCCAGGGCCTGAACCTGATCACGGGGATCACCGGGTCGGGGAAAAGCTCGACGCTGGACAGCATCATCGACGCGAATAACCACACGGTGGACGCGCACGTGGTCATCATCGCGTCCCCGGTCGAGTATGTGCACCGGCCCGACCGCTGCATCATCCGCCACCGCGAGGTGGGTCGCGACGTGCTGTCGTTCAAGGAAGGCGCGATCCAGTCGCTGCGTCAGGACCCCGACATCATCGTGATCGGTGAAATGCGCGATCCGGACACGATCATGACCGCCCTGGAAATAACCGATTCCGGCCACAAGGTGTTCTCGACGCTGCACACGGCGTCGGCGGTCGAGACGATCGACCGTATCATCGGCGAAGTGCCGCCGGTGGAGCAGGAGCGCGTCCGTCTCCGCCTGGCCGACACGCTCTCCATGATCATGTCGCAGAAACTCGTGCCAAGCCTCGAAGGGAAGCTGCTCCTGGCCAAGGAAATCATGGTCATGACGCCTCCCGTCCGGGCGGCCATCAAGAATAACAATACGGGCGAGATCTACCAGATGATGGCGGAGTCCGCCGACCTGGGCATGATCACGCTCGAGCAGGATTTGAAGCGGATGTATATGGCAAAGAAGATCTCGCTGGAAAACGCGCTCGTGAACGCGAACAACAAGCGGCGCTTCCAGCAGATCATGAACCTGACGCCGACGGGGGACTAGCGTCGGGTCGGCACAACGGAGATCGAGAAACTACTCACAATCGGACACTCCCCAATGGCATCGCTCGCAGGAAAAGGGAAATCGGTCATCGGTTTGTTCGTCGATGGCCTGGACGTCAAGCTGGCCCGCCTCAGCCTCCGGCGGAAGCAGGTTGTCGTCGAAGAACTCAAAACCGCGACCCTCGTCTCCCGACTCCACGAGAGCAAGATCGCGGATATCACGGCCGGCGGGCTTGACGCCGGGGACGCCTTCAACCTGGGGGCCCAGTCCGGGGTCGAAACGGTCGCCGATGGGGCGTCCGAGGACAACAATGCCGTCCTGATCGGCCTGTTCTCCCAGTACCCGCGGAACAAGTACCCCATCACCTACAGCCTTGCCGAGCCCGCGATCTATTATCACGTGCTCGAGAGCGACTTCGGGCTGAAGGGGAAGAAGCTGAAGGACAGGATCCTGGAAGAGCTGAAGAGCATCCGCTCCTTCCAGCCGGCCGCGGACGCCGTCGACGCGATCAAGACCGACGAGGGGAACCTCCTCTGCATCGTGCGCGAGGACGGGCTCAGCGTGATCAACGCCCTCGAGAACATCAAGGGCTTCATCGGCAACCGCCTCCCGGTGATCCCCGCGATCGACAGCGCCGATGTGTCGCTGATGAACCTTGTCCGGCAGAGCTACCAGCTCGAGCCGCACGAGGTCACGGTCGTGATCTATGTCGGGGTGGAGTTCACGCGCCTGATCTTCATGCGCGGCAGCCACTTCTACCAGTTCGCGCCGATCATCGGCGAAGGGTACGACTCTCCGAACCTGCAGAACACGGTGTACAGCCGTCTGCTGCTGGAGCAGGACAACCTGGCGATCCCGCAGATCAGCCGCATCGTGCTGGCCGGGCAGTGCCGCCGCATCGGGTTCAAGGAATTCCTGACGCAGCAGCTGCCGGACCAGGAGATCGACTACCTGCTGGCGCCGAATGTCGACAGCAGCGCGCTTCCGATGGAAGAGCAGGAGTCCGTCTCCGAGTACGCGGTGCCGATCGGCGCCGCGATGAAGGTCCTGCTTTCGGCCAACCAGAATCTCTATCATGTCAACCTTCTGCCGGCGAGTGTCCGCGAAGGGCAACGCGTATTCAAGCTGGCCTGGCACGGGTACTTCCTGATGCTGCTGCTGTTCGCATCCACGTTCGTCTTCACGTGGCAGGTGGCGCGGTACTCGAAGCAGATCAGGGAACTCCGGGACGAGCTCACCCTGAAGGAGAGCCAGCGGGCGGAGAACATCACGCTGGCAACCTCGATCCAGGCGCTTGAAGAGCAGCTGACCAGGTACCAGGCATCCATGGCGCTGTACGATTCGCTGGTGCCCGGGTCAGAGCGGTTCAGCAAGGTGCTGACGTCGCTGAGCCACGGCGTGGAGGACCTGAACTCGATCTGGCTGACGGATCTCTCCGCCGGGGCGGACGGGGTCATGGATCTCAACGGTTTCGCGCTGTACCGCACGCGGATCCCGCGGCTCTCGACGCTGTTCGAGAACGCGCTGCTGGAGGAGGTCAACGTGCAGGAGATCCGCAAGGAAACAGTGTACAAGTACCGCATCAAGGTTCCACCGCAGATCGCGGCTGTCGTCACTGACCAGAATCAAGTGAAGGAGTAGGGCCGTGTCCTACAAAGTCCGCAACAGCATCGTGCTCGGCGTCCTGCTGCTCCTGGTACTGGGAGTCGGGACCTACATCCGGGCCTTCAATCTGCCGAGCAAGGCGAAGCAGATCGAGACGCGACATCAAGAAGATCGACGAGGAGCTGCAGAACACGCCGAACCTCGTGAACCAGTTCAACGACCTGAGCGCCACGCTCAACGACACGCAGAAGCGGTGGGAAGGGCGCAACAAGGACATCCCGGCCGCTGACGTGACGGGCCAGACCTATGCGTATCTCAGCCATCTGATCGACCTGAGCGGATACGTGAAGCTGGACATGGCATATGCCGGCGCCGAGCAGTTCGGGAACTACGGCTACAACGTCTATAACCTGAAAGGTGAGGCGCCGTTCGACAACTTCTACCGGTTCCTCTGGTACCTCGAAAACGACCGCAAGCTCTTCAAGGTGAAGTCGCTGACCATGAAGGGCGTCGAAGTCGCCCCGACGGAAGAGGAGGAAGGGGCGTTTGTGGTGACGTTCGAGATGGCGGTCCATGCCTACTACTCGTCGGTCGCCGAGCTGGCGAATTCCGGCGGCGAGCGGGACATCGCCCCGAACTCCCTCAGCTCCGATCCGTTCTATCCGGTCATCGCCTCGGGCATCCCGCCGAACACGCGTGAGCTCGTGGAGATCGAGCGCGCGGACCTGAAGGCCGTGATTCCGGGGAAGGCGTTCGTGCTTGACCAGGGGAACGAAATCCGCACCCTGCGCGAGGGGGACGAGGTATACCTCGGCTACGTGACCCGGATCGACCCCGAAGCGGGACGCATCGAGTGCACGCTGAACAAGGGAGGCATCATTCAGAGGGTGGAATTGAAGATCCGGTTTGGACCGGTCCAACCAGTTGCGAACAAATAGGAACGAGGTGGATATGACACGCATCGTCGCAGTTGTTGTCGCCCTGCTGGTTGCTGCCGGCAGCGTTGCCTCCGCTCAGACCACGGGGATGAGCCCCGCGGAGCGGAAGGCGTTCCGCGAGTACACGTCGCCGCAGGAGCTGGTTTCCATCGCGCCAACGACGTCGATGGACAAGGCCTTCGCCGCGATCAGCGAGGTCAGCCAGAAGTTCGTCGGGAAGGTGATCATCGACCCGGAACGGCGGACCATGCCGATCAATATCGACATCCAGGGCACGTACTGGCGTGAAGCCCTGGAGCAGATCTGCCGGTCCAACGACATCTGGTACACCGAGTACGAAAACTACATCCAGCTCACGAGCGGAACCGGCGCAGATGGCCGCCAGCTCACGAGCGGGGCCGCGGGCGTCGCGCAGGCCGTTGACATTCAGCGTGAAGTCGCCTCGTTCAGGAGCCGCGAGATCAAGGTGTCGGCGGTGATCTTCCTGGTCGACCTCACCCGCGCGGAAGAGGTCGGCGTCAACTGGTCGTTCATGAAGAGCACGAGCGATCTCGACTTCGGCGCGTCCTTCAACGGCGCGGACAACGTCAGCAACAAGATATTCAAGGCCGAGCTGACGCCCAAGGTCAGCTTCGCGAACATGACCTTCCTCCTGAACCTGTTCTCCGACTACAAGCTCGGCGAAATCCTCGCGCAGCCGCAGCTGACCGTCCGGTCCGGCGAAGAGGGGCGGATTCAGGTGGGCGAGGACTTCTCGATCCGCGAGCGCGACTTTGCGGGCAACCTGATCGACAAGTTCTACAGCGCGGGCACGATCGTGAAGGTGACCCCGCAGGTCATCTCGGAGCAGGGCGTGAACTTCGTGCACATGGTGGTGAGTGTCGAAAAGAGCGCGGTGACCCCGGGCCAGGTCAGCACCATCATCAACAAGGCCGTGGCCAACACGAACCTCCTGCTGCTCGACGGCGAAGAGACGATCATCGGCGGGCTCTACAGCACAGAACCGAAGACCGTTCGCCAGGGCGTCCCGTTCCTGAAGGACCTCCCGTGGTACGTGCTGGGGCTGCGCTACCTCTTCGGGTATGAGAAGACCGAGGACGTCAAGAAGGAAGTGGTGATTCTGCTGAAGGCCGATCTGGTGCCGACCCTGCAGGAGAGGATCGCCCAGCGGTCGAAGGAAGATAACCTGATCAACAAGTGGCGTGAAGAGAACGCAAAGAAAGAGCTGAAGTACAGGCCACAGCACTAGACGCGCCTGAGCGAACGATCACAGAAGACAAACAGGAAAATGGCCATGCAAATCAGGAGCATTTGGGTCCTTGTCCCCGTGCTGGCGCTCATGCTCGCGGCGTGCAACGACAACAACAGCAGCACGCAGGCACCCGGCGAGAATGAAGCGGTCATCAACGGGACCGTGCTGGACGGCACGACCAACCCCGCGTCGCCCATCAGCGGCGCCTCGGTCAGTGGCGGCGGACAGTCCACGCAGACGGATGCCGAGGGCAAATTCAGCCTCCGGTTAACGACGGATTCCCCCACCACGGTCGGGATGTTCATCACGAAGACGGCGTACCGTGACACGACGGTGCTCGTGGACGTGCAGCCCTCGCAAACGGTGTCGCCGACGATTCTCCTCTCGCCGAAATCGATGGTGACCGGCGGATCCCGGGTCCCGAAGTCGATCGCTTTCCTGGGCGCGAGCCCCAGCAGGATCTCCGTGTACGGCGTCGGCGGCACCGAGACGACGTACCTGGGGTGGGAAGTCCGCGACTCCGTCGGCCGACCGCTTGACGCCGAGAACGCGGTGGACATCAGCTTCCGGCTGGTGAACGGCCCCGGTGGCGGTGAGTACGTCTCTCCGACGACCCGGCGCACCGATCCGAACGGACAAACATACGTCTCCATGGGATCCGGCACTCGTTCCGGCATCGTCCAGGTGATCGCGGAAGTCGTCTATGGCGCCAACGTGATCCAGTCGTCCCCGGTCCGCATCGTCATCGACGGCGGATTCCCGGTGCAGGAGCGGTTCACGATTGCGGCGCCGTACTATAACTTCGCGGCTATGAACTGGGTCAACCGGACATTGCCCGTGACGGTTCTCGTGGGCGACGTATACAGCAACCCCGTCGCGGAAAACACGGCGGTCTACTTCCGCAGCGGCGCGGGTGTGATCCAGCCCCGCGTGTATACCAGCAACAACGGCCAGGGTTCGGTCGATCTCATCAGCGGCAATCCGCGCCCGTTCGGATCCTTCGCGGCGCCCGCGCCCCTCGACACCGGATACCACTACGTGGTCGGCAGGACGATCGGGCAGAACGGCGTTACGGTCACCGACAGCATCCTGATCCTCTGGAGCGGCGTGTCGACGGTGAAGAACCTTAACCCGATGAGCTTCGACATACCGAACGCCGGCTCGCAGGTGTTCACGTTCTCCGTCTGCGACCAGTACCATCACCCCTTGCAGTCGGGTACCGAAATCGCGGTGCTGGCCTCCGTGCCGCCTCCGCCCGATCCGAACTCGGCGATGAACCAGGTGCAGGTCGGCTTCGGAGTCAACGGTCGCATTGTGCTGCGGGATTATTTGTCGCGCGGCCCCGGAACGACGGACTTCTCCTTCATTCTGAGCGACGGTACGACGAACATCATCCAGGCCACGTCGGTCGTTCTGACGATCGCCGTGACTGGACCGAACGGAAATGTGTCCACGACCATCTCAGGGATTGCGCGGTAAAGGGTGTGGTTGGGGGATGGGGGGAAAGCCTCTGTGCGTATCGCAGGGGCTTTTCTTTTTCCCCGGATGCAGGCGCGGGCGGAGGCCGCTCTGCAGGGCCGACGACTGGCGAAGCACCTGCTCCAATGACGGTGTCTTGAGACGGCTGCTCCGATGAAAGAGTGCGCGCAGCGAAGGCGTAGAGATGACGTGGCAACAATGAATAAGACAGGCTGGACAGATCGCGGGTCCCCGGGGGGCCGGCTTCTCGCTGCGCGTCGCAGTCGTGGCGCTGGCGCTGCGTCTGTGGCACCTCGGCTGGGGTCTGCCCGACCTCTACGAGGAGGCCACGCCGCTATTCAGGGCGTGGGGGTTCTGGCACTGGGGAGGGCAGGGTCTCGACCTGAATCCTCACTTCTTCAACTATCCGGCGCTGAGCTTCCTCGTCCAGTTCGTTCTGCAGGCGGTGCATTACGGCGCGGGCTTCGTTCTCGGCGCCTATCCGGACGCCGGCGCATTCCAGGCTGCCTGGGCTTCAGATCTGTCGCGGTTCGTGCTGATCGGGCGGCTCCCCGGTATCTTCTGCGATGCCGGCACGGTTGTGATCTCCGGGCTCCTCGCCGGTCGGCTCGTGAGCCGACGGGCCGGGGTCGTCACCGCCATCATGGTGGCCGTCAATCCATTGCACATCCGGCTCTCCCAGATGATCGCGGTGGATTCCATGCTCGCGTTCTTCTGCTCGGCCGCTATCCTGATCATGCTCGACGTTGCCCAATCGGGAGGCATGAGGAGAGCCCTCTCTGCCGGACTGCTGGTCGGTCTGGCCGCGTCGACGAAATACACCGGCGCCGTCCTCCTCGCGCCGCTGGTGGTTGCGACCGTGATGGGTCTTCGGAAGGACGGCCCACGGACGGCCGGTGCACTGACGACGACGGTGCTCTCGCCGGTCCTCCTTGCATGCGGCGTGTTCGTGATCCTGAATCCGTTCGTGCTGCTCGACACGTCGAGCTTCCTCCGTGACTTCGGGTTCGAGCAGACGCACATGGCCGCCGGTCACTTTGGCGTCCCGACGGACGAGTCCACACCGCTCTATTATATCGTCGATGCGCTCCCGACCACGATGGGATGGCCGGCACTTGTGCTGGGGATTGCCGGCCTGGCATGGGCGGTCCGACACGGAGACCGGAGATGGATCGTCGTTGCGCTCGGGTTCGGTGCGCTCCTCGTCGTCCCCATGTTCTGGGCGATGAGGGCGGAGAGGTACATGCTTCCGGCTCTTCCGGGGCTGATGCTTCTCTTCGCTGCGGGCCTCGAACGGTTCTATCCGGCGCGGAAACGCGCAGAGGACACGGAGGCGGCCCGGACGTGGGCGATACCTGCCGCGCTCGTGCTTGCGATTGCCTCATTCGTGCAGCCCGTGCTCGCGACCGCGCGGTATCACGCATCGATGCTCGAACCTGACACCAGGGCGGGGGCATCAGCCTGGATCACCCGGAATCTGCCGCGCGGATCGGCGATCGTGCTGACTCCTGCCGGTGTGAACGTGGACAGCTCGTACATCCAGCTTCCCATTCCGTATCTTGCGGTGGGACTTGAGGGACTGGCCGCCCTGTACGACGCGCGATGGTACACGGACATGGACCTGCTTCTCGGGAGCGATTTCGACAGGGCGCGATACCTGCAGGAGCCGGAGCGGTACGGAGCGTTCCTGCAGTTCTTCTACGATTCGCTGGCGACGCGGTGGAAGACCGTCTGGTCTGCCGAACCAGGGCCGACGTGTCAGGGGCCGCGGATCTGGCTGTTCGCCCCTCCCCGTGATGCACAGCGGACGCTGTTCCCGCCGGACCTCATCGCGCGCCTGGAGAGCGTCACCGCCCCGAGGTCACTGTCGGTCTTCGCAGCGAACCTCGCTTCCGTGCTGGATTCAAGGGGCCGGGGTGATCGTGCGCGGCAGGTGCGCGCTGCGGCGGTGGGAGAACTCCTGCGCAGGTTCCCGGCTCAAGCACCCGCGGCGATAGAGTTCCTCGCGTCCATGGCGTCGCATCCCGAAGAAGTCCGCGCCATGGCGCGTTGATTTTTCCTCCCTTTTCCTGTAACTTTTCTATTCACTTGTCCCAGTCTCTTCTCGACCCCAGGTGAACGACACCATCGTCATCCGCGGCGCGCGGGTGCACAACCTGAAGAACATTTCGCTGGATCTCCCCAGGCAGCGGCTGATTGTCATCACGGGCGTCAGCGGCTCGGGGAAGTCCAGCCTGGCCTTCGACACGCTGTATGCCGAGGGGCAGCGGCGGTACGTCGAAAGCCTCTCCTCGTACGCCCGCCAGTTCCTGGAGCGGATGGATAAGCCCGACGTGGATCTCATCCAGGGCATCAGTCCCGCGATGGCGATCGAGCAGAAGACCAACACCCGGAACCCCCGATCGACCGTCGGTACCTCCACGGAACTGTACGACTACCTGCGGCTGCTCTTCGCGCGCGTCGGGCGGACGTACTGCCGCCAGTGCGGCAAGCCGGTGGTCCGGGATTCCGTGCACACCGTCCTGCAGTCGCTCGAAACGCATGCCCCGCACGGCGCCGAAGGATTGAAGCTATACGTGACGTTCCCGCTCCCCGTGCATTCCGGCGAGACGCTCGGCGAGTCGTTGACGAACCTCCAGAAGGAGGGATTCATCCGCGTGGTGCACAAGGGCGTCGTTGTCGATCTTACGACCGAGCAGCTGCCGGCGCGCTCGAAGGCGGCCGACATCGACGTGCTGGTGGATCGCGTCGTATACCGTGCGGGCGATGACCACGGAAGGCTGACCGATTCCATGGAGACAGCGTTCGCATCCGGCAGCGGGAGAGCGTCCATCCTGTTGCTCGAGCCGGAGCGGCGGCTCAATTTCAACCAGCAGCTCGCATGCGCCGACTGCCACATCACGTACGAGGAGCCGGATCCCAGGCTCTTCTCGTTCAACAATCCCTTCGGGGCGTGCCCCGAGTGCCAGGGCTTCGGCCGCGCGGTTGGCATCGACATGGATCTGGTCGTCCCGGACCAGGGCCGGACGCTCCGCGAAGGGGCGATCGCACCGTGGACCACGCCGAAGTTCAGCGACTACATGAAGGACCTCGCGCGCGTGGCCCCGAAGGCCGGCGTGCGCATGAATGTTCCGTTCGGGGAGCTGACCGAGCAGGAGAAGCAGGTCATCCTGGAGGGATCGGGGGATTTCAAGGGCGTCTACGGGTTCTTCAGGTTCGTCGAGCGGAAGGCATACAAGATCTATTATAGAGTGCTGCTCAGCAGATACCGGGGATACACCACCTGCCAGGTCTGCGGCGGATCGCGGCTGCGGCGCGAGGCGCTGAACGTGCGCGTGGGCGGCAAGACCATCGCCGACATCGTCCGCATGACCATCACGGAAGCGAGAGGATATATCGAATCACTCGCGCTGGGCGAAGAAGAGCGGGAGATCGCGCAGCGGATCCTGGGCGAGCTCCGCAGACGGCTCGCGTACCTTGACGATGTAGGGATCGGATACCTGTCGCTCGACCGCCTTTCGTCCACGCTCTCCGGAGGCGAGTCGCAGCGGATCAACCTCGCGACCTCGCTGGGGTCGTCGCTGGTCGGCGCCATGTACGTGCTGGATGAGCCGAGCATCGGGCTCCATCCGCGGGACGGCGGGAAGCTTATCGGGATCTTGCGGCGCCTCCGCGACGTGGGGAACACGGTGATCGTGGTGGAGCACGACGCGGAGATGATGCGCGCGAGCGACGTGATGGTGGATATGGGGCCGAAGGCGGGAGAGCTTGGCGGAGAAGTCGTGTTCGTGGGGTCGCCGGAGGAGATTGCGAAGGACCGTCGTCGCTGACCGGCGCGTACCTGAGCGGGCGCGTGGAGATCCCCGTCCCGAAGGACCGCAGGCCGGGGAGCGGGTTGAAGGTGACGGTGGAGGGGGCCGCGGCAAACAATCTGAAGGGGATCACCCTCTCGATCCCGTTGAATGCGTTCGTGTGCGTCACGGGCGTGAGCGGGAGCGGGAAGAGCACGCTGGTGCACGAAGTGCTGTATCGCGGAGTGCGCCGGCTGCTGGGAGATTCGGGCTCACATCCCGGGCCTCACACCAGGATCACCGGTACTGAGGCGCTCAGCGCTATCGAGCTGGTGGATCAGTCGCCCATCGGCCGCACGCCGCGGTCGAATCCGGTGACATACATCCAGGCCTTCGATCATATCCGCAACATCTTCGCGTCGACGCCGTCCGCGAAAGTGCACGGGTTCAAGCCGGGGCATTTCTCGTTCAACGTACCCGGCGGGAGATGCGAGGCGTGCGAGGGCGACGGGGTGGTGCGTGTCGAAATGCAGTTCCTCGCGGATCTGTTCCTGCCGTGCGACGTGTGCAAGGGGACGCGGTTCAGGAAGGACGTGCTGGACGTCCGCTACCACGGTAAGAACATCAACGAGGTTCTCGGCATGACCGTCGCCGAGGCCATCCGGTTCTTCGAGGCGGACCCGATGGGGCGCAGGGCCGCGGAGAAGCTTCGCGTGTTGAACGATGTCGGCCTCGGGTACATTCGTCTCGGCCAGCCGGCCACGTCGCTCTCGGGCGGAGAAGCGCAGCGCGTCAAGCTCGCGGCGCACCTTGCGATGCCGGCTCGCGGGCAGCACACGCTCTTCATCTTTGACGAGCCGACGACCGGGCTTCATTTCGACGATATCGCGAAGCTGCTCGGCTGTTTCCAGGCGCTGATCGAGGCCGGGAACAGCGTGGTGATCATCGAGCACAATCTCGACGTCATCAAGTGTGCGGACTATGTGATCGATCTCGGGCCAGAGGCCGGGGAAGCTGGCGGGATGGTGGTCGCCGCGGGGACGCCGGAGGAGATTGCCGCGACACCGGGCTCGCATACAGGAAGGTATCTGCGGGAGGTGTTGAAGGGCGTGAAGGATCGCAAGGCCGGCGGGGGACTCCCGGAACATGGGGCCAAGAGTGGGGGGGAAGTCAGGAAGGGGGATGAGACCACGAAGGGGATTGCTCCCGCCCAGGGGAATGCAAACACAAAAGGGAATGATGTCGCGAGTGGGGGTGTCGCAGCAGGGGCGAACGGCGTGACCAAGGGGAAGCGGTGCAACCAAAGAGAGTGAGGTTGCGAACGGGAACGGGGTCATCAGGGGGAAGGGGGCCACCAGAGAGAATGGAGCCGCAAGGGAGGGTCGAGGCACGAAGGGGAAAGGTAAGACGAAAGGCAATGGCAACACGAAGGGGAACGGCAACACCAAAGGCAAATGAAGCACTTGCTGTTCTGCAACGAGCTGCCGTCCTGCATCGAGTTGAGAGCGATGCATAGAGATAGGTGAAGTTGGCGCGCGTGACCGCTGTCACGGTCATCAGCGGGCCGATAGATTATCTTGGTTGTGCGTTACATTGAAAGGCATCGATGCCATGGAGGATTTGGGGAGGTCCTTCTTGCGTGTCGGTGCCTTTCGCGATTCTCGTCCCTGCGACAGTCCAGCGGAGTTGATGCGGCAACCGTCATTTCTTCCTGCGTCTTGCTTCCCACCCTGCCCGCCGCTATGTTCCAGATAGCCAGTCGGTGTTCAGCTCATCAGGCAGGCGTACTGAAATCCGGGACGCTGCATCTCGTTGAGGATGGGGGAGAGGTCTCGTGCGGGACATTCGTGTCGTGAGGAGAGCTGACGGACGGTAACAAATGAGGACGCGTCATGTTCAAGATATTCTGCTGCTATGTGGTTCCTTGTGTTCTGTTGTCCCTGGGCGTCACCACTATCGCGGCGGCGCAGGGAGTGTCCTCGGCGAAGGGCCCGGGGCTGCCAGTTCAATATGAAGAACTCACGGCCCCGCAGTTTGTCGATGCAGTCGCGGCCTCCGGCGGTGTCTGCATGATTCCGCTCGGGATCCTTGAGAAGCACGGGCCGCATCTGCCGCTGGGGACCGATCTCATCAATGGCAGGGAGGTCGCGTTGCGGGCCGCGCGCGGCGAGTATGCCGTTGTGTTCCCCGAATACTTCGTCGGGCAGATTTTCGAAGCGAAGCATCAGCCCGGGACGATCGCCTACAGCAACGACCTCATATGGAAGATGCTGCAGGAGACCTGCGACGAACTGGCGCGGAACGGGTTCACGAAGATCGTGCTGGTCAACGGGCACGGAGGGAACACGAGCTTCCTCCAGTACTTCTGTCAGTCACAGCTGTCGGCGCGACGGGACTATGTGGTGGGGCTGTTCACGCCGGAGGAGGATCCTGCGGTCGAGAAGCGCGCTCGCGAGCTGCGGAAGACGACGGAGGGCGGTCATGCGGACGAGGTGGAGACCTCGATGCTGCTGGCTCACCGGCCGGAGCTTGTGCACATTCAGGATGCCGGGAAGGAATCCGGCGAAGACATGAAGCGGCTGGAGGGCATTCCGTACCTGTACACGGGCATCTGGTGGTACGCCCGCTATCCTAACCACTACGCCGGGGACGGCAGCAACGGCAATCGGGAGTTGGGTGAGCTGTACATGGCGAGTGAAAGCGGGCAGCTGGCAAAGCTGCTGAAAGTGCTCAAATCTGACCGGTC
>CAVPBI010000021.1:0-91192 GCA_963701735.1 uncultured Ignavibacteria bacterium
GCGGTTCTTGAGTCTCCCGGGAGAGGCCGCAGCGAGGTTGCCAGGATCCACCGACGGGTAATTCGCCATCGCCAGCACTTCTCCCGTCGTCGGGTCGAGCATCACCACGAGCCCGCTCTCCGCTTTCGTCCGCTCGACGCCCTTGCGGAGCTCCTCCTCGGCGACCGACTGGTACTGCACGTCGATGGTCAGCTCAACACTCCTGCCGTTCACCGGCTCCACCACGGCGTAGTCCATCGACGGAGAGACTCGTCCGAGTCCGTCGCGCTGCATCATCATCGAGCCGTCCTGTCCGCGGAGGTGCGTCTCCATCTGCAGCTCGATGCCATCGATCCCCTGGTTATCGATGTCCGTGAACCCGATCAGTTGCGCGCCGGTCTGACCGAAGTGGTACAGACGTCTCGGCTCTTTCAATTCCACCAGCCCGTGGAACGAGGGGGCGTCGATACGCCGTGCGTACTCGGGCCGCACCCGCCGCTCGAGCCACACGAACCGCTTCTCCGGTTCGCGCAGGCGCGCACGATAGAAGTCGCGCGGGCGCCCGAACACCTTCGAAAAGCGGTCGGCTACGGTCGTGACGGATGAGCCCAGAAGTTTCGGGTCGGCGCCAAACGACACGAACATGGTGTGGGAGACCAGGAGGGTCTGATTGCGATCGTAGATGTTGCCGCGCGCGGCAGGAATGGTCACGCGCGCCTCATGCTGGCGCTTCGCGATCGCTTGATACCGCCCGGCTTCCAGGACCTGCACCTGCACGAGCCGCAGGATGACGACGGCGAAGCCGGCGAGCAGGGCGAACTTCACGATCGCGATGCGCTTGGACGCCGACGCGCGCTGGTCCGTGGGGGGGCGGGGTGTCGCGCTCATGGACGTGTGTGCCTGGCTTTCAGCGCCTCGAGCGCCTCTTCGTCAATCGGAAACTCGACAGGCTTCTCGGCGGGATGACGGAGCCCAAGTTCCTTGGACGCAACGTCCCCGATCCGCTCCATGGCCGACTTCCGGTTCACGTCCGCCTGGAGAGCCGCGTTGCTGCTCCGCAGCCGGTCGTAGGTTTGCTGCAGTTCGTTGACGTCGTGTGCCAGGCGGTTCACGGTGATGATATTGTTGACGTACAAAACGATCGCAAGGCCGACCGCAAAGATGCCCAGCATAACATTCGTGGTCGAAATCCGGCGCCGGATGACCCGCCGGTTGGAGTGCGCGGCGGGTACGGCAGGGGCGGCAGTTCGTGCATTGCCGGCATACCGGGTCGTTCCGGTCGTCCGGGCGTTTCCGCTGCTCCCGCTGTCGCCACCATAAATGTAGCGGCGCTCCCGCTTGTCGGCTTCCGCCCGCTTGAGCAGAAGATCTACGTCCCCATCCCGGTGTCTGCGCGGAGTCGGCATTACATGGCTCCCGTCCGTTCGGCAACGCGCATGCGTGCGCTTCTCGACCTTGGGTTGTTCCGCTGTTCGTCAGCCGATGGCACCATCGGCTTCCGTGTAATAATGGTGAGCCCCGGCGTCCGTTCGGTGTCTGGCACCAGGGGGTGCCCCGAGGGGATCATCCGCGCGGCATCGGTCTTGAAGAACTCCTTCACGATCCTGTCCTCGAGCGAGTGGTACGAGATGACCACAAGCCGGCCCCCAGGGCCAAGGAGGTCGCGTCCCTGGTCGAGACCCCGCTGAAGATTCTCAAGTTCATGATTCACTGCGATCCGGACAGCCTGAAAAACGCGGGCAAGCGATTTCGTGAGGAACCTCCCGCCGACCGCGGACTCGACCGCGTTGGCGAGCTCGCGCGTCGTGGCGACCGGCCGCCGCACAATGATAGCGCGCGCGATCCGTCGTGCCGCAAACTCTTCTCCGTACTCCCGCAGGATGCGCTCCAACCCCGCCGCATCCAGTCCGTTCAGAATCCCGAGCGCATTCTGCCCACCCCGCGCATCGAAGCGCATATCAAGCGGCGCCTCGCCGCGGAAGCTGAAACCGCGCGAGGCTTCGTCAAGCTGATACGACGAGACGCCGAGATCCAGCAGCAATCCGTGTATCCGGGTGACACCGAGGCTGGCAACCGTATCGCGGAGAGTTCCGAAGTTGGCCTGAACAAACGAAATGCGCTCACGGTTGCTCCGCAAGCGCTCTCTCGCAAAGGCGAGCGCATCCGCATCAGCATCGATGCAGATCAGCCGCCCCTGCCCTCGCAGCACATCACAGATCTTCCCGGCATGTCCCCCACCCCCTGTAGTGCCGTCGACATAGGTCCCCTCGGGATCCCGCACCAGTTGTGAGACCGCTTCGGCGCAAAGGACGGGCTCATGGAACCGCTCGGCTGTCACATCCGCTCACATAGTGGGCGTACCACGGTGCCGAAGAACGCTACTTCTGAAGTACCGACTGGGCAACGCTCTCGTAGGAATCCGACTGCGACGCGACATACTCCCTGTACGTCTTCGGATTCCAGAGCTCGATGCGCTCGAGGACTCCGAGAATCACGACTTCGTTCTCGATGCCTGCAAACTGCAGGAGATCTTTGGGGATGATGATGCGTGATTGTCCGTCGAGCTGGCATTCCGTTGCGCGTTCGAGCAGCGTGCGCATGAAGAAGCGATGCTTGGGATTCGTCGTCGCAAGCTCGCGAATCGAATGCTCGAGCTTGTTCCATTCGTCCAGAGGATACACGAAGAGGCACGCGTCATATCCCCGAGTAATTACGAATGTGTCGTTCGCCTCGGGAGAGACGTACTTCCGCAACCTGGCCGGAATATTGATCCGGCCCTTGTTGTCCACAGAGTATTCGTATGATCCTTTGAACGAAGACATAGTGCCTCAAACGCGCTGGATTCCACCCACCGATGCCCCACTTTTACCCACCGCGTCCAATTAAGATACGCAAACGGGGTCAAAAGTCAAGAAAAAAGTGGTCGAAACTGGGCGAGATTGAGGCTTTTCAGGGTGGGGAAAACCTTACGGGCGCCTCGAGCACAACGCAAGCGTGGCCTCGTACAGATAGGCCTCTCCTAGCTGGCAGTGAGCCTCTGGAGCATGCGTTCCTGGGACTCAATCAGCGCCCCCGGGTCAGGCCATGTGCGCAAACGCACGACCAGCGTGAGCGTGGAGCCGTTCTGCCGAAGCGTGAGCCCGTCCGCGCGGAGCGCCGGGATGTTCCGCATGATCGTCTGGAACAGTTCGGAATTGTAGAACCGCTCATCTGACTCCGGTGGGAAATCGTACTCAGTACGATCCAGTCCGAGGCGAACACGAATGAATCCCGCACGGGTTGCAGCCAGTCGCACGCGCACCGCGCCGAACAACGCCAGCACCTCCTGCGGCGGCATGCCGAAGCGGTCCCGCAGTTCTTCCATCACCTCCTGCAGCTGTGCCGCCGTCTCCAGCCCGTACAGCCTGCGGTAAATCGCCAGCCGCTCGACGTCGTGCAGAACATAGCTTTCGGGAATCAGAGCGTCGAACTCCGGCTCCACCACCGCGCCTGCCTGGCGGCGCTTGCGCCCCGTTTCATCCGCAAAGAGATCCTGAAACTCTTCCTCCTTCAGTTCCTGAACGGCGTCCTCAAGAATTCTCGTGTAGGTCTCGAACCCCATCGTTTCGATGAAGCCGCTCTGCTCGCTGCCCAGCAAATTGCCGGCTCCACGAATCTCGAGATCGCGCATGGCGAGATTGAACCCCGCCCCCAGCTCGGTGAACTCCTCCATCGCCTGGAGGCGCTGCAGCGTCCCGCGCGGCAACACCGAAACGGGGGGCGTAATCATGAGCGCGTACGCCTGCTGGTTGGACCTGCCCACACGCCCCCTCAGCTGATGCAGCTCTGCCATCCCGAACCGATCGGCCCTGTGCACGATGATCGTGTTCACGTTCGGGATGTCCAGTCCCGACTCGATGATCTTCGTCGACACCAGGACATCGATGCGTTTCTCGAGGAAGTCCACCATGACCTCCTCCAGCTCGTGGGCATGCATTTGTCCGTGGGCGGCCCGCACCCGGACACCCGGAAGAAGCGTGCGCACGCGCGCCGCCATCTCTTCGATCGTCTGAACGCGGTCGTGCACGAGATATATCTGGCCGCCGCGATGCAGCTCGCGCAGCACCGCGTCGCGGACGACATCGTCGCCCCACTGCATGATTTCCGTGACGACCGGAAGGCGGTTCCGCGGCGGCGTAGCGATGATGGACAGATCCCGCGCGCCCATGAGCGAAAAGTGTAGCGTGCGGGGGATCGGCGTTGCGGTCATGGCCAGCGTGTCGACCTGCGTTCGGAGATGCCGAAGCTTCTCCTTCGCGCTCACCCCGAACCGGTGCTCCTCGTCGACGATCAGGAGCCCGAGATCCTTGAAGTGCACGTCTTTCGAGAGCAGGCGGTGAGTTCCGATGATGAGGTCCACCGCCCCCTCAGAAAGCCGCTCCAGCACAGCTTTTTGGTCTCTTCGGGGCTTGAACCGGGATATGACGGCCACCTGGACCCCGTACCGGCCGATCCTGTCCAGGAACGTATTGTAGTGCTGCTCCGCCAGGATCGTCGTCGGCACCAGCACGGCGACCTGCTTGCCCGCCGTGACCGCTTTGAAGGCGGCGCGCACGGCGACTTCCGTTTTTCCAAACCCCACATCCCCGCACACCAGCCGGTCCATCGGGAACGGCTTCTCCATGTCCTGCTTGACGTCAAGCGTGGTCTTTGCCTGGTCGAACGTGTCCTCGTAGAGGAACGAGGCTTCCATCTCCTTCTGCCACGGCGTGTCGGCCGGGAACGCGAACCCGGGGCTGTGCTTGCGCTTCGCGTAGAGCGTGATGAGCTCGCGGGCGATGTCCTTCACCCGTTTCTTCGTGCGGGATTTCAGGCGCTCCCAGTCGGGCGTGCCCAGGCGCGAGAGCTTCGGGATGTGACCTTCGCGCGAAGAGTATTTCTGCAGCTTGGTCACATAGTTCAGGTTGACGTACAGAACATCCTTCTCCTCATACAGCACCCGCACGACTTCCTGCTCGATGTTCCGGACGCGGATGCGCTGGAGGCCGTCAAACCGTCCGATGCCGTAATCCTCGTGCACAACGTAGTCCCCGCGCCGGAGGAGCTGCAGTTCCTGGCGCGTGAACCCCTTGAAGCGCGGCCGCCGCTTTCCGCCGCGTCGTTTGAGCCGGTTGAAGATCTGGTGTTCGGTGAGAACGGCAAGCCGCGCGTCGGGCAGAACGAATCCCTCGTGCACGGCCTCGGTCGAGAACGTGACCGCGCCAAGGTCCAGAGGCGCGAGTTCACCACCTGCGTCATCGATGCTTCCGAGGAGGTCCTTCAGCCGCGTCAGCTCCTGAGACGTGTCGCAGGCGATATGCGTGGAGAAGCCCGCGTCCAGCATCTCGACCAGCCACGCCCGCAGCTGAAGGATGCTTCCGTTGAACGCCGGCTGAGGCTGACCGAGGAGGTCGATCGTCTCGCCCGCCGGGACGCCGATGAGGCACAGATGAAGCGTGGGGAACATGGCAAGCGATTCCGCTACGACGGAGGCACCGAGCAGGTCGCCTGAAGTCGCGGCTCCCTCAAGGTCCGCCGCACGCACATCGGGGTCGAAGGAGATCAGAAGAGCATCGTCCATCAGGTAGTCAGAGAGCGACGCCCGGTCCGCATCCTCGCCTCGCGCAAGAAGGTCCGGAACGATGGTGGCCGAGCTCAGCTCCCTGATCGAGCGCTGGGAGGCCGGGTCGAACGCGCGGAGAGATTCAATGATGTCGCCGGAGAACTCGATGCGCACGGGATCCTCCCCCGTGTACGGGAAGACGTCGAGGATCCCGCCGCGGAGGGCAACGTCGCCGTGTGCCTGCACGAAGTCCGACTTCTGGAACCCCTGGCGCAAGAGACGTTCCACGAGGCCAGTGAGATCCATGGCGGCGCCAACGCTCACGCTGAACGCCTTCCCGCTCACCGCTCCTGGCACGGGGAGCGGCTGCAGAAGTGCCCGTGGGTGCGTGACGATGACAGGCGACTCGCCTTCGAGAAGCGCGCGCAGCGTTTCGATGTCGCTCACATCCTGCACACTCTCGCCATCGGCCGGACGCTGCGCCCCGCCCAGGAACCGCACGGCACCCTGGGGCATGGACCAGCGTCAGATCGTCCCGCAGGCGCTCGGCAGCTGCCCGCTCCCGCATGAGGACGAGGATCTGCCCCCCCCGTGCCTCGTGCACCGCGGCGATGGCAAGCGCATCCA
Organism: uncultured Ignavibacteria bacterium; assembly: GCA_963701735.1. Lineage (GTDB taxonomy): Bacteria > Bacteroidota > Ignavibacteria > UBA10030 > UBA6906 > CAWABB01. The sequence goes on from CAVPBI010000021.1 coordinate 6,188, forward strand.
GCGAGCCGGCCATTCCGATGACGGAGAGCCGTTCGCCGCGCGCGAGGGTTGCGGCTCTCCGCCCCAGCTCCGCGAGCGGCGCATATGATTTCCCGATGGATTCGAGCATTCGTTTCTGTCGATCAGGCCTAAACGGGCACACCCCGGCCTGCGCAGCCTCCGCCGCGCGTGCCGGGGCACCCGGTATCCCCGCTGGGACGGCCAGGCCGTCAGGACCGACCGATCGCGCCGCGGATAAATCCGCCGGCCGCATCGATCCTGCGCCGCGCCTCCTCGGGTGTAACGCCCACAAGAATCATTACGATGGCCGTTTTGACGTGGCCGCCTGCTTCTCCCAGCACCCGGGCGGCTTCGTCGTAGTCGACGCCGGTAGCCGTCATCACGATCCGCCGCGACCGCTCCACCAGCTTCCGGTTGGTCAGCTGCAGGTCCACCATCATGTTCTCATAGACCTTTCCCAGCCGGACCATGGCGGTTGTCGTGATCATGTTCAGCACGAGTTTCTGCGCGGTCCCGGACTTCATGCGGGTGGAACCCATCAAGACTTCGGGGCCAACTTCCGGGCAGATGGCAACATCCACATTCAGGTCGAATTCCGAGCGGGGATTGGTGGTGATATAGACGGTGCGTGCCCCGAGCTCCCGCGACCTCGCAACGGCGGACACCACATAGGGCGTTCTGCGGCTTGCCGCGATGCCACAGACCGTGTCGCGGCTTCCGACCTGGTGCGCGTCCACATCCCGCCGGGCCTGTTCCTCATTGTCTTCCGCGCCCTCCTGAGAGCGGAACATGGCGGCATGCCCCCCGGCCATAACCCCCACGACCAGCGAGGGATCCGTGCCAAATGTCGGCGGACATTCGGACGCATCCACCACCCCGAGTCTCCCGCTGGTTCCCGCCCCAAAGTACAGCAGTCGGCCGCCGGCCCTCAGCGACGACACGACGAATTCAACCGCGCGCGCGATGTAGGGGATTTCACGCTCGACCGCGAGGGGGACGAGCTTGTCCTGCCAGTTGATCAGGCGGAGGACGCCTTCGGTGGAGAGTTGATCGAGTGCGGCGGACGCAGGGTTGCGCTGCTCCGTCTTGAGCCGGGCCAGGGACGCTGCAAGGTCGTGGTGTGACGTCATGTTTGCAATAACGGAAGTAGAGTGAATGCCGGGCCGACAACGCACCCGCCCGGCGCCGGCACGCGCGAGCTTCATCGCACGTGGACAATCAACAGCTTCTTCTCCTCCAACCCGATCTGCTCGCAGCCGGGAAACACGAGCGGCACGACCTGCGCCCGTGCGCCCCTGACCGCCGCCTCCCGCACCTCCCCCTCGAGATCTCCTCCCTTCAATGTAAGAAGACATGAGCCATCAATACGAGTCCTCTCCGCTCCAACCTGCACATTCCCGGACGGCGCCAACCGCAAGCCCCGCTCCTCCTTCAAGAACGGCCGCGACCACTTCGTCAGGTCCGACAACCTCGCGACTGCGCGGGCAACAACGACATCGTACGCGTGCCGGTGACCCGCCTCCCGACCGATCTCCTCCGCACGACCGGCCACGACGTCGACGTTCGCCAGTCCCAGCGCGCTCGCCATTTGCCGGACAGCATCAACCTTCTTTCGAATCGAGTCGAGCAATGTGAGCCTGAGGTCCGGCCGAAGTATCGCCAGCGGAATCCCGGGCAGCCCACCACCGGTGCCCAGATCCAGAACGCGCAAGCCGGGGGCAAGCTCAACAAAGAACCACGGCGATACCGAGTGTACTATGTGAGCAAACCATACATTCTCCTGGTCGCGCCGGGAGATCAGGTTGATCTTCCCGTTCCAATCCAGAAGAAGGCCGACGTACCGTTCAAGTTGGGCAAACTGTTCCTCGGTGACTGCGAGCCCGTTCGCCCGAACGATCCGCCTGAATTCGAGTAGACTCACAGCCGACTCCAGTGTTCCACGTGAAACATTTACCTTTTCAAGCTTACCATTAGCACGGAGATGTCTGAAGCCGTAACCCCGCCTATCCTTGAAGCCTGGCCGATCGATCGTGGGCGGACACGTTCCAGCTTCTCCTTACCCTCCTTGCTCAGCGAACGGACGCCTCCGAAATCGAACCCTTCGGGTATTGATAGGTGTTCACTTCGCTCAAAAGCCTCGATCTGCTCCTGCTGACGTTTCAAATACCCCTCATACTTCACCTCAATCTCCACCCTTTCCAGAATCTGTGGGTTTTGCCTCAAGAATATCGCCCTTTCATCCACTGAAAGCGAGGGAATTTCAAGAATCCCCAGCAGGGTTACCTCCGGGCGCTTGAGCAACTGTTCGGCCGATTGCCCCTCACCGACCGGGCCACCTGTCAGGCTTCCGAACCTGGCGTTGATCTCCGCAGCCGAAATTCGAGCGGCACCAAGGAATGCCCGGGCTCTTTCTGCCCCCTGTTCCTTCCCCTCAAGGCTCTTCAGGGCAGAGTCGGGAATCAATCCAAGGGCATGCCCCTTCCGCATGAGGCGTGAATCCGCGTTATCCTGGCGCAGAGCAAGCCGGTGCTCGGCTCTGGACGTGAATATGCGATAAGGCTCATCAGTACTCTTGTTGATGAGGTCATCGATCATAACCCCTATATATGCCTCGGACCTGCTCAGGACCAGGGGGTCCCGCGCGCGCACTTTCAATGCGGCGTTGATACCCGCCATCAGCCCCTGTCCCGCTGCCTCCTCATACCCGCTCGTCCCGTTTATCTGCCCCGCGAAGTACAGTCCCTGTACCCGCTTCGTCTCCAGCGTGTGGTTGACTTGATGCGGGGGGAAGAAATCATACTCAACGGCATACCCTGGCCTGATCATATTCGCATGCTGCAACCCGGGGATGGTCGCGATGGCGAGCCGCTGTACCTCTTCTGGCAGACTCGTCGAGAAGCCGTTCACATAAACCACCTGACTCTCATACCCCTCGCGCTCAAGGAATATCTGATGGCGCTCCCGGTCTGCGAACCGGTTGATCTTGTCTTCTATCGATGGACAGTATCGGGGACCGATGCCTTTGATCAGGCCGGTGAACATTGGGGAGCGGTCAAAGCCAGTTCGAAGTACATCGTGAGTCCTGGGACTCGTGTAGGTGAGGTACATCGGGATCTGTCGATTGAGCTATCCGCTCGGTTTGATAAGAAAACGGCTGCGGGTCGCTGTCTGCCTCCTGGAGCTCCGTTTGTGAGAAGTCGATGCTGTCGTAATCCAGTCGCGGCGGAGTGCCGGTTTTTAGCCGTCCGGCCTCAAACCCCAGCGAGAGCAACTTCTCGGTAAGTCCAGCAGATGCCGGCTCGCCATGCCGCCCTCCGGGATGCGATACCTGCCCGGTATGCATGAGAGCGTTCAGGAACGTTCCGTTGCAAAGAATGAGAGCCCGGCACGACAATCGGATTCCATCCCCGAGTACAACACCGGCGATCCTCCCCCCATCGACATGGATGTCGCATATCGACCCTGCTATGATATCAAGCCCCGCTTGAGATTGGACACGTATTGAGGCCTCGCGGGAGTACCATTCGCGGTCATTTTGACATCTGGGAGACCAGACCGCCGGGCCCTTTGACTTATTCAGCATCCTGAAGTGAATACCCGTGTGGTCGGCAATCTTGCCCATTTCACCGCCCAATGCATCTACCTCTCTCACCAGGTGTCCTTTGGCAGTCCCGCCGATAGCCGGGTTACAGGACATCCGCCCGATGGCCATGGGGTCTATGGTCACGAGGGCCGTGGAACAGCCTATTCGCGCTGCTGACAGCGAGGCTTCGATACCGGCGTGCCCGCCGCCTACCACGATGACCTCGTATCTGTCTCTCCTGGGGACCGGATGTTTCACGTGGAACAGACTCTACTTTCCTATGCAGAATCGGGAAAAAATGTGGTTCAGTACCTCTTCGGTTGTCACTTCGCCGGTAATGCTCGAGAGCGCCAGGGTGCATTCCCTGACGTCAAAAGCCACAAACTCATTTGTCGATCCCGCTCGGAGTGAGGCAAGAGCTGAGTCCAGGTTCTGAATCCCTTTCTGAAGGGCATCCCAGTGACGACGATTAGTGACAGCAAGTGTCGACTCAGAGCCTACGCGCTCAATACCGACAACATCAATCAGCGCCTTCTCAATTTCTCTGATCCCGTAGCCCGTCAACGCTGAGACCTCCACGACCAGAACACCGGCCTCATGAGATATGACCGGGTCAGCCGGAAGGCCGGGCTTAAGGTCAGCCTTCGTCCGGGCAACCACAACCTTCTGAAACTGTCCGAGCGGAGGAAGGTCAGCCAGTATCTGCCGGCGTACACTTCTGGCTGGTGACATCTTCGGCAACGAGTATGATGTCGCCTCTGCCGACCATATCCATGGTCCGCCTGATGCCCTCGGCCTCTACCACATCACCCGGCGTGCGAAGTCCCGCCGTGTCAATGAGCCTGAGCAGAATGCCGGACACCGAAATGCTCTCTTCGAGGAAATCCCGCGTCGTCCCGGGGACGTGGGTCACGATGGCCCGGGATTCTTTCAGGAGGGCATTGAAGAGGCTGGACTTTCCAGCATTGGGCTTGCCGACGATCGGGACGCTCAAGCCTTCGCGCAGAAGCCGGCCGCCAGAAAAGGTCGCTGCGGCCTCTGCCAGTTGGGTTTTCACCGAGGAGAGCCGTCGAGCCACTTCCTCCGGGGCAATGATGTCGATCCCTTCTTCGCTGAAGTCAAGATCCATTTCCAGGGAGGCGCACAGGTCAAGCAGGTCGGCCTTCAGGGCCTTGATTCTGGTCCCGAGCCGGCCTGCAAGTTGATCCAGCGACGCACGCACCGCCTTGTCAGTCCGAGCGGCAATCAGGTCGGCCACAGCTTCGGCCTGGGAGAGATCCATCCGGCCGTTCAGGAACGCCCGTCTGGTGAACTCGCCCGGCTCTGCCCGCCGCGCGCCTGCAGCCAGGGCGCCATCCAGGATCAGGTGGGTGACGAGCATCCCGCCGTGACAGGAGAACTCAACGGAGTCCTCGCCCGTGAACGAGCGGGGGCCACGGAAGACGGAGGCCAAGACTTCGTCGATCTCATCGCCACCGGGGAATCGAGCCCGGCCGTGGTGGATGGTGAAGCCCGCGACGGTGCTGAGAGAAACGCGTCCGGTGAAGAGACGGTCGGCAATCTCAAGGGCATGCTTGCCGCTCAGGCGCACGATGGCGAGGGCGCCCTCACCGGCAGGTGTGGCGATCGCTACGATCGTGTCATCGAGCCGCGGTACCATGCCGCGAAAACTACGAAGATCCAGCGCGAGGTGCAACGCGTGCGACACACACGTGCCTCGACGCGCAAAGGATGCTGTGGGCGCGAGGCACGACCACGTACGATGGGACACGCCCACGATGCGCGCACACACAACGCACAGGCAGGGCCATGAGGGCACGACCTATGGCGCGCACGCTACGCGCAACGCACAAGCGGGGGGCGCAGGAAACACACCGGGGGATCCGTCCCATAGACGGATCCCCCGGAGAGAACTGCAAACGCGGTGCCGCGTCTCTTGCGCGGCGTTATTTCAGCTTGGGAAGATCCTTCGCGATCCGGCTCATGAGTCCGGTTTGCTTCTTCGGCTCGACCTTCCGCAGCGGCTCATTGCCGTGGCGCTTATTGATCCACATCTGCTGTCCGATGGAGAGGATATTGAACACGAGGTAGTACAGGTTCAATCCGGACGGGAAGTTGTTGAAGAGGAGCGTGAACATCACCGGCATCACGTACACCATCGACTTCTGGCGCGGGTCCGTCACGGTCATCTTCTGCTGGACGAACATCGTGACACCCATGATGAGCGCCAGGCCGCTGACCTCGTGGATCCCGAAGAACGGGATGGTGAAGGGAAGCTTCATGAGCGCGTCGGGGATGGACAGGTCCGTGATCCACCCCATGAAGTTGGCCTGCCGCAGCTCGATGGACGAGCGCAGCACGCTGTAGAGCGCGAACATGATCGGCATTTGCAATAACAGAGGTAGACAGCCCGAGGCGGGATTGACCCCGTACTCCTTGTACAGGTTCATCACCGCCTGGTTCATCTTCTCCGGATTGTCCTTGTGCTTCTCCCGGATCTCGTTCATCATCGGCGACAATGCCTGCATCCGGCGCATCGAGTTCATGCTCGTCTTCGTGAGCGGATGGAGCACGACCTTGATAATCAGCGAGAACACGACAATGACCCAGCCGTAGTTCGGAATCACGGCCTTCAATACCCTGAACAGCGGAATCATCACGTACTCCGAAATCGGACGGATGATCCACGCCGCGCCCAGGTTCATCACCTTCTCCAGCCCGACCCCCAGGTCCTTCACCCCGTCATACTCGAGCGGCCCCATGAATACGGTAATCCTGGACGTTTCCGTCGGCTGCCCGCGGTACGGCATCTTCAACGCCACCGCGTACCGCTCCACCGATCCTCCGTCCGCCTCGCCGCGATGATCACCTTCAAGATACGCCCCCTGCGCCGCATCCCCGGGTGCGATCAACGCCACCCCGAAATACTTGTTGCGCGTCGCTACCCAGGCCGTCTTCCCGTTCAGGTCCCGGCTGTCGGTGTTGCCGATGCCGGATACGTCCAGCTCCGTGATCTCGCCACCCGAGGAGGCATACGCCATCGCAAACGTCGACTCATCAACACTGTTCCCCTCGGCGTAGCGGACCCCGTGCTCCCAGACAACCTGGTATTCGAAATTCGATACCACCGCGCCGAGGTTGCGGAACTCGATCTCGGCGTCGACCAGGTACGTCCCGTTCTTGAATGTGTATCGCTTCACAAGCGTGCCGCCGCCCTCAACCGGCAGCGTCATGGTGAGGGTACGGCTGTCCGTTCCGGAAAGCGTCACGGACACGCCAGAGGTCTGATCGGCGTCGAAATAGAGACGGCTCGTGTTGACCAGCTTCCCGTCGGCGGATGTGAAGAGCACCGACAGATCGCGACCGGCAGCGTAATCGATGAGCTGCACCGGATGCCCGTCCCACGTCTTGAACGTGCGAAGCTCCCAGGTGCGGAACGTCCCGCCCAGCGTCGTGAGCTCCGCGCGGTACAGATCCGTCTCCACCACGATGACCCGCTCGCGACCGTGCTGGCGCGCCGCAAAGAACCGCCCCAGGGAATCCGTCTGTACCGGCTCGCCGATCACAGACGGCGGCGGAACGGCGGCGGGCGATTGAGCGGCCTGCACCGCTGTCGTGTCCTGCTGCGCCGGTTGCCGCTCGCCCGCAGGGGGCGTCTGCAGCCACATCCAGGCGATCAGCACGAGTGTGATGAGCACAAAACCGATAGTGGACTGTCTATCCATAACGTTGCGTCTCCGTATCGCGGTCAGGCAGGGTCATACCCGCCGGGATGAAATGGGTGGCACCGCGCAATGCGTTTGACCGCACGCCAGAGTCCGGACAGCACACCGTACTTGCGCACGGCATCAATGGCGTACGACGAACAGGTCGGGTGAAAACGACAGGTGTTCGGGGGGAGCAGGGGAGAGATGATGATCTGGTACCCGCGCACGACCGCAATGACGAGCGCTTTCATAAGCTCATAAGCCTGGCTGCGATTGTGCGGCATGCGGATGCCACGTCGGGAAGGACATCGTGCACTGTCAACCGGTCCGTCTCCGTGCGCTGGCGGGGACGATAGACGAGCAGCAGCTCCACCGACCGTCCTGCACCTTCTGTTGCGCGCCCCAGATCGGGGGACGAACGCCGGAAGGCTTCCCGCAGGAGGCGGCGAACGCGGCTTCTGCGAACAGCGTTGAGATGCTTGCTGGAGACGACAAAGCCGGCGTGCAGTGCACCGTACGTCGCCGGACCGACAGAGTAAATGCAGCCGACCAGACGCCCGTCCAGCCGTCGACCATTCTCAAAGACTCGCTGAAATGCGCCCCGGCCGCGAAGGATCGCCCGCTTCTTCAACCCTACCGTTCGTCGCTCACTGTGAGCTTCCGACGACCCTGGGCACGCCTCCGTGACAGCACTTTGCGCCCGGTCTTCGTTGCCATCCGAGCCCGGAATCCATGTGTGTTTTTCCGCTTCCGAAGGTGCGGCTGGAACGTCCGTTTCATTCTGCATCACTCCTGAGTGGTCATCGAACCGATAAAACCCCGAGAACACTTAATCTACTGAACACAGCTGTGAGACACAACCCGATTCCTTCCCCATCGGGAAAAATATCCCTTGCAATCCCCCCGGTTGAGTTGTATACTCGTTGAGCGCCCAGCTCCAAGATCCTGTTTGTATCTTGTGAATAATCCACCACCTCCGCCTGTCCGATCGTCCACATGCGCCGCCACTTGACCGCACGGGTGTTGAAAAGCCGGTTAGAACCTTGTAATGTATTCAAATATAATAGGTTACTATCCACGATGGGGTGTTGATAACGATGGGTCCATCGTGAGTGCTTCCCGCTACGGTCATGGGTGTGCGTAGAGTTGTGAATATCGTGGTATCTGGTGTTGATAACTCTTCGTTCCATAGTGAACATCCATGGAAACCCCTGTAAATCACGCAGTTAGCCAGACGGAGACTTCGGACGCCACGGCGGTCTGGAATGCATGCCTCGACGTGATACGCGAGCGCGTGAATTCGCAGAGCTTCAAGACCTGGTTCGAACCGATCACTCCCGTCCAGCTCCACGGAAGAGCCCTGACCGTGCAGGTCCCCAGTCAGTTCTTCTGCGACTGGCTCGAAGAGCATTACTTCCCCGTCCTCTCGGCAACCATCACACGGGTTCTCGGCAACAACGCCAAGGTGGAGTACACCATCCGCCACGACGAGACTCCGCTGGAAAACGTCGGTGCCCCGGTGCTCCTTCCACCGACACCCGAGACGCGCGTCTTTCCACCCCAACCGGAATCATTCACCGTCCGTTCTCCGCAGGCGCCGCATGGAGCCCGATACTCACAACGCGACGGCTCCTTCCAGAGCTTCCTGAATCCGCGGTACACGTTCGACAACTTCATTAAGGGCGACAGCAACCAGTTGGCACGCGCGGCCGCATCGGCTGTCTCGAACAATCCGGGCGGCACGTCGTTCAACCCGCTTGTGATCTACGGCGTAACCGGACTCGGCAAGACGCACCTGATCCAGGCCATCGGCAACTACGCGCTCAGCCACGGAAAGGCGAAGCGCGTCATCTATGTCTCGAGCGAGAAGTTCACGGTGGAATTCGTCGATTCGATCCAGAGCGACCGCATCAGCGACTTCTCCAGTTTCTACCGGAGCATGGACGTTCTCATCGTCGACGACATCCAGTTCTTCGCGGGGAAGGAAAAGACGCAGGACAACTTCTTCCACACGTTCAACGAGCTGCACCAGATCGGCAAACAGATCGTCCTGTCCTCCGACCGGCCACCGAAGGAGCTACGCGGCCTCGACGACCGGCTGCTCTCACGGTTCCAGTGGGGACTTACTGCCGACATCCAGCCCCCCGATCTTGAGACGCGCATTGCAATCCTTCGCGCCAAGAGCTCCGCTGACAACATCGACCTTCCGCAGGACGTCGTGGAGTGCATCGCAGCCAATGTGACGTCCAACATCCGCGAGCTCGAAGGGTGCCTCATCAGCCTTCTGGCGAAGGCTTCCCTTGAGGGGCGGGACGTCAATCTCGACCTGGCCCGTGAGGTCGTCAAGGTTGTTGTCGGCGCTGTCCGCTCTCCGTTGACCATCGAAGCTATCCAGCGCACCGTCTGCGAATACTTCAATATCCCGGAAGACCTCATTCGCGCGAAGACACGCAAACAGGAGATTGTCAACGCCCGTCAGATCGCCATGTACCTCGCCAAGGAATTGACAAACTGCTCGCTGAAGACGATCGGTCTCCATTTCGGCGGCCGCGACCACAGCACGGTGATTCACGCGTATCAGTCAGTCGAGGATCAGATGCACGTTGATCAAAAGTACGGCGCCCACGTGCAGCAGATTCGACGCCGGCTGCAACACCTGTCTCATGTATAGTCCGCCTATGCGGATACCGGCGGCCGGGGTACCAAGCGTACTCCGGCCGCTTTGCTTTTTGTCTCCATGGTTACACGAGCTGTCTCCCGTTACCCGTTATAATGAACTGTCGGACACAACGCCAGATCCACTGTTCATAACCTGTCTCCAGCGCTGTGGGCGTGATGTGGGTTGCTGTGTGTTCCCTGTGAAGAAGATCAGCATTCAAACATAGAACGCTCGACGATGTTGATGCTCTGTTGACGAGCCCGATGATATCCACACGCTGCTCGTTCGAGTGAATCTTGAAGTCTGGCAACTCATTCGCGCTCGGATATGCACCTCGGTGCGTCATGCAGTCGTAATCCACATATCCACCGGCCTTATAACCTATCTTCTATTAATATTATTCTAATAGTACTACTACATATAGGCGGGCGGGGCGGGGTCATCTCGGGAACATGAAAACACTCGGGTCTGGCCAAGCGTGGAGCTGTTCCTGGGACAAGCGCGAACCAGGAGAGAAGAACCGGATAGTCGTTCAAGATGGCAGAAAAAAAAGAGATTCCCGGAAGTCGCGAAAGTAGACTTTTGGGCTATTTTTGCGTAAATTTATTGGGTTTACACCATTTCTGGGGTTTTCCCACCACCTCCACACCCAGGAGAAAGCGATGAAATTCTCGGTTAATTGTGGCGATCTGCAGCGCACCCTTGGAAAACTGGGAAGCGTTCTCCCAGCGCGGTCAACGATGCCGATTCTGGAGAATATCCTGTTTGACCTCAAAGGAAATACGCTGACGCTGACCGCAACCGACCTGGCGGTATCGATGACGGTGGGGATGGCGGTTCAGGGAGTGGAAGACGGCAGGATCGCAATACCTGCAAAGCGCATGCTCGACACGGTTCGCTCACTCACAGATCAGACAGTATCATTTGCGATTGATACCACCGCGAATCGCGTGACGCTGACGACGTCGAACGGCCAGTACAACGTGACAGCGGAACCTGCGAAGGAATATCCGCAGCTTCCGCCGTTCCACGCACAGGCGCAGATCACGCTGACAACCGAATCGCTCCGCAGGATTATCCAGCGGACCGCATTTGCGGTGAGTACCGATGAACTCCGGCCCGCGATGGGTGGCGTACTCCTGCAGGTGAAGGAGGATGGACTGCGCGCGGTGTCGACTGACGGCCACCGGCTGGTTCGCCTGATTCGCCGCGACCTTTCCGGTGCGCAGCTGAAGAAGGACATTATTGTTCCCGCGAAGGCGCTGACGATCCTCGGCCGGTCGATGGACGGCGCGTCCACCGAGCTCGGCGTCAGTGACACCCACATCAGATTTGTGTTTGACACGACGACGCTCATCTCCCGGCTGATCGAAGAGACGTACCCCAACTACGAGAGCGTGATTCCGAGCGAAAACGACAAGATCCTCGAAGTACACCGCGACGAGATGATCACGTCAATCCGCCGCGTCGCTCTGTACGCAAGCGCCAGCACGCACCAGGTGCGCCTGACCGCCTCGCCGGAAGCGCTGGAGGTGAGCGCGCAGGATGTCGATTTCGGCGGCGAGGCACGGGAAACGCTGAAGGCGACCTACAATGCAAGCCCCCTTGAAATCGGATTCAACTCCACCTACCTGCTCGACATCCTGACGCACCTCGACAGCGAGCGGGTGCGGCTCTCATTCAGTGCCCCACCCGGGCGGCACTGGTGAGCCCGGTGCAGCAGCCGGAAGACGAGGATGTCATCATGCTGGTCATGCCCGTGCGGTTGAATACCTGAGAGCGGTGAAGCGGTCGGATCGGTCGCCCCGCCCCGCAGCGGGGCGACTGCGTTCTGACAGACGCCAGCAGCGATGATCGTCACGCGGATACAGCTCCGGCATTTCAGGAACCACGCAGCAAGCGAACTGAAGTTCGGCGAGGGTGTGAATGCCCTGCTCGGCGACAATGGCCAGGGCAAGACAAACATCCTGGAGGCGATTTCATATCTCGGGCTGACGAAGAGTTTCTACGCCGCGTCGGATGCGCGGGTTGTGCAGTTTGAGGCGGCGGCGTTCGACGTTGAAGGTGTGATGCGGGATGCCGGAGGGCGCGAACAGCATATCCGCGTCGCATACGGGGGGACGGCAGGAGAGAAGGAGTTTACGATCAACGGGCTGAGGCCTGAACGGCTTGCGGCGGTGATCGGCAGGTTCCCGCTGGTGATTCTCTCTCCAGATCACGGGGCGATCACGTCGGGAGGACCGTCCGAACGGCGGAAGTTTCTGGACATCACACTGGCACAGGTGAGCCCCGCGTACCTGGAGGATCTGCTTGAATACCGGCGGGTGCTGCGGCAACGGAACCTGTTGCTGGCTGATGGGCGCAGGCGGGGGAGCCTTTCGTGGGCGGCGCTTGATCCGTGGACGACAGGCCTTGCAAACCGCGCGGCCCGGATCGTAGCGCGCAGACGAGCATTTGCAGCCGAATTCAGATCATATGTCGAGCCTGCGTACTGGCGCCTGGTCCCATCGGGAGAGCGACCGGGACTCGAGTATGTCGGGGCGGCAGATGGCGACGGAGTGCGTGAGATAGAGGTGGCCCTCCTGAAGGCGCTGGAGCGCACATCGCGCGAGGAACGGCAGCGTGGCGTGACGCTCGTGGGCCCACACCGGGACGATCTGCGGCTGCTGATCAACGGGAAAGAGGTGCAGCAGTTCGCCTCCCAGGGACAGCACAAGACGCTGCTGGTCGCGTTCAAGATTGCGGAGTTCCGGTACGTGCAGGAACGTCGGGATGAGTCACCGGTACTCCTCCTCGATGACGTGTTCAGCGAGCTGGACGGCGCCCGGGCCACGCGCATCCTGGGACTGGTCGAAGAGCTTGGGCAGTGCATCATCACGGCGACGGACGAAGGCGTGTTTCACGGAGCGCTGCGCTGGGGAGCGCGCCACCGGCGCTTCACCGTGCAGAGCGGGACCGTGCGCGAGACGGAGCCCGCCCGTGCGTAAGCGACAGCCGATCTCCATCGGGCAGGCCATGGGCGATCTCATCCGCGAGCTTGGGATTGGGAAAACGCTCTCCGAGTATGGCGTCATCACGCGGTGGAGCGACGTCGTTGGCGAGCGCATTGCGGCCGTGACGCGGCCGGAACGCTTCGACAAGGGAATTCTCTTTGTCGCCGTGTCAAGTGCGCCCTGGCGTGCAGAGTTGACGCTACGCCGGCAGGAGATCCTTGACAAGATCAACGCGGCGGCGGGCGGCACAGTGGTGCGCGATATCCGGTTTCGATAGACGATTCACAGAGGGAAGGCTGTATGGCGAAGCGTTCGAAGACAACGTCGGCACACGCAGCAGCGGGAGGCAGCGGGCACGCCTACACCGCGGAAGACATCACCGTCCTGAAAGGGTTGGAGGCGGTGCGCCGCCGCCCGGCCATGTACATCGGCGACATCAGCGTGCGCGGTCTGCACCACCTTGTCTATGAGGTAGTGGATAACTCCATCGACGAGGCGCTCGCGGGGTTCGCGACCACGATCGACGTGTCGATCAACAAGGACGGCTCGGTGACGGTGCTGGACGATGGCCGCGGCATTCCAACGGACATGCATAAGGACGAACGTCGGTCGGCGCTGGAAGTGGTCATGACGGTGCTGCATGCGGGAGGCAAGTTCGACAAAAACTCCTACAAGGTGTCCGGCGGACTGCACGGTGTGGGCGTGAGCGTTGTGAACGCCCTCAGCGAATCGCTTGAGGTCGAGGTGTACCGCGACGGGAAAGTATTCTACCAGAAGTACAAACGCGGTGATCCAGTCACGCCGGTCAAGGTCATCGGCAGCGTTGACAAGCGAAAGACCGGCACGCGTGTCACGTTCATGCCCGATGGCGAGATCTTCAAGCAGCGCGTGTTCAAGTACGAGACGATTGCGGAACGGTTGCGTGAGCTCGCCTTCCTGAATTCGTCGGTCACACTGAAGATGGTGGACCTGCGCAACAAGAGCGAGGCTGCCGATGTCTTTCACTTCAAGGGCGGCCTCGTTGAGTTCGTGCAGTACATCGACGCGACCAGGCCGTCCATCATGCGCAAGCTGTTCTACGCGCGCGGCGGAGGGAAGGACGACTCGGGTCGGATGGTAGACGTCGAGGCAGCGTTCCAGTACAACGATCAGTACAGCGAAAACATCTTCACGTACGTCAATAATATCAACACCCACGAGGGGGGGACTCACCTGGTCGGGTTCCGTACGGCGCTGACCCGCTCACTGAATTCCTACGCCTACAAGAACGGACTGCTGAAGGAGGGTGGGCTTTCGCTGAGCGGCGAGGATTTCCGCGAAGGATTCACGGGGGTCGTGAGCGTAAAGGTGCCCGACCCGCAGTTTGAGGGACAGACCAAGACCAAGCTGGGCAACAGCGAGGTCAAGAGTATCGTGGAGGGGGTGATCGGCGAGGCGCTTTCGGCCTGGCTGGACGAGAACCCGGGCGACGCCCGCCGCATCATCGACAAGTCGCTCCGCGCGGCCGAGGCACGCGAGGCGGCGCGGAAAGCGCGCGACCTCACCCGCCGGAAGAACGCATTGACCTCCGGGGGACTGCCGGGGAAACTGGCCGACTGCTCCATCAATGATCCGGAACACTGCGAACTGTACCTTGTCGAGGGAGACTCGGCGGGTGGCAGCGCGAAGCAGGGACGGGACAGGCGCTTCCAGGCGATTCTTCCGCTGAAGGGGAAGATCCTGAATGTCGAGAAGGCCCGCCTGCACAAAATCCTCGAGAACGAGGAGATCCGGAACATCTTCACGGCCATCGGCACGGGGGTCGGCGAGGAATTCAACGTCGACCGTCTACGATACGGCAAGATCATCCTGATGTGCGACGCGGACGTCGACGGATCCCACATCAGAACCCTGCTGCTGACGCTTCTCTATCGCCACATGAAAGAGTTGATCGAGCTCGGGCACGTGTACATCGCGCAGCCCCCGCTCTACAAGGTCAAGAAGGGGAAGCAGGAACAGTACGCGTACGACGACGACGAGCGCGATGAGGTGGTGAAGCGCTTGAAACAGGAGAAGGCCGACAGGGCAAAACGCGAAACCGGGGAACCGGCAACCGAATCTGTCGACGAAGGCGCAGTGGTCATCGGAAACGGTATCGTGATCTCCCGTTTCAAGGGCCTGGGAGAAATGAACCCGGAGCAACTCTGGTCAACGACAATGAATCCGGAGACACGCACCATCCTGCAGGTGGCAATTGAGAGCGCGGCCGACGCGGACCGCACGTTCTCCATCCTGATGGGAGACGAGGTGGAGCCGCGGCGCGAGTTCATCGAGAAGAACGCAAAATACGTGCGAAACCTGGACGTCTGATATGGCTACGACAAACGAAAAAATCATCCCGGTTGACATCGAAGACGAGATGAAGGGGTCGTACATCGACTATTCGATGTCGGTCATTGTTGCCCGGGCGCTGCCCGATGTCCGGGACGGTTTGAAGCCGGTCCACCGCCGGGTGTTGTTCGGCATGCAGGATCTCGGTCTCGCAGCAAACCGGGCGTACAAGAAGTCCGCGCGCATCGTCGGCGAAGTACTCGGCAAGTATCATCCGCACGGTGACAGCGCGGTGTACGACACGATGGTGCGCATGGCGCAGGACTTTTCGATGCGATATCCACTGGTCGACGGCCAGGGGAACTTTGGTTCGGTGGACGGCGATTCTGCTGCGGCCATGAGGTACACGGAGGCACGGCTGGCCCGCATCGCCGAGGAGATGCTGAAGGACCTGCAGAAGAACACGGTCGACTTCGTTCCCAACTTCGACGAGACGCTGCAGGAGCCCTCCGTGCTCCCCGCGCTGGTTCCAAACCTGCTTGTCAACGGCAGCAGCGGCATTGCGGTGGGCATGGCGACCAACATCCCGCCCCACAACCTCACCGAAGTCGTGGACGGGACGATTGCGCTGATCGACGATGAGACGCTGACCGTCGAAAAGCTGATGAAGTCCATCAAGGCTCCTGATTTCCCGACCGGGGGCATTATCTACGGCTACGAAGGGGTCAAGGACGCCTACACCAAGGGTCGGGGCCGCATCACCGTGCGGGCCCGCGCATCCATCGAAACCGGCAAGAACGACCGCCAGAGCATCGTCGTGTCGGAGATCCCGTACCAGGTCAACAAGGCCAACCTGATCGAGAAGATCGCCGACCTGGTGAACGAGAAGAAGCTGGAGGACATCGCGGACATCCGCGACGAGTCTGACCGTGATGGCATGCGGATCGTGATCGAGCTGAAGCGGGAGGCGAACGCGGAGGTCATTCTCAACAATCTGTACAAGCATACCTCGATGCAGACCACCTTCGGCGTGATCATGCTTGCGCTTGTGGAAGGCCGGCCGAAGATCCTGACGCTGAAGGAGATGCTGCGCCACTTCATCGATCACCGGAACGAGGTGGTCGTTCGCCGCTCGAAGTTTGAGCTGGATGAGGCGGAGAAGCGGGCGCACATCCTCGAGGGCTATATCATCGCGCTGGACAACATCGACGCGATCATCAAGCTGATCAAGGCCTCCAGGGACGTCGACACGGCCCGAACCGGGCTGATGAAGAAGTTCAAGTTGTCCGAGATCCAGGCGAAAGCCATCCTGGATATGCGGCTCCAGCGCCTGACCGGCCTTGAGCGGAAGAAGATCGAGGACGAGTACCGCGAGACAATCAAGCTTATCGAGCGGCTGAAGTCGATCCTGAAGAGCAAGCAGCTGCAGCTGGAGATCATCAAGAAGGAGCTGCTGGATCTGAAACAGGAGTACGGAGACGAGCGACGTACGGAGATCGTGTACACGGCCGAAGAATTCAGCATCGAGGACATGATCGCCGAAGAGCAAGTGGTCGTGACCGTAAGCCACGGCGGGTTCGTGAAGCGATTTCCTGTCAGCGGATACCGGCGCCAGATCCGCGGGGGGCGCGGGAGCACGGGAGCGACAACCAAGGAAGATGACTTTATCGAGCTGCTCCTGGTCGCCGGGACGCACGAATACCTGATGCTGTTCACCACCACCGGCCGGTGTTACTGGCTGAAGGTGCACGAGATTCCGGAAGCGGGCCGCGCCTCGCGGGGCAAGTCGATCGTCAACCTGATCGCGAAACAGGCGGGGGAGTCGATCGCATCGTACGTAAGCGTGAAGAACTTCACCGATCCGCTGTTCGTCGTGATGGTGACGGAGAGCGGCACGATCAAGAAAACGCCGCTGACCGAGTTCGGCAATCCGCGCCGGGGCGGCATCGCGGCGATCGGGCTCAGCAAGGGGGACCGGTTGATCGACGTACGCCTCACCGATGGCAAGCAGGACATCGTGATCGGAACGCGCAGCGGCATGGCGATCCGGTTCCATGAGAACGAAGTGCGTCCGATGGGACGCACCGCCTCAGGGGTTCGCGCGATCACGCTCAGAAAACACGACCGCGTCGTCGGTTCGATCAGCCTGCGCCGGACCGATACGGGCATCCTGATTGCCACGGAGCTGGGCTACGGCAAGCGGAGCGAGACGGGCGAGTATCGCGTGAGCCACCGTGGCGGCAAGGGGATTATCACCGTCAAGACTACCGACAAGACCGGTCCCATGATCGCCATTACGGAGGTCATGGAGACAGACGATGTCGTCATCGTGACCAACGGCGGGAAGATCATTCGTCAGCATGCGTCCGAGATCCGCGTGGCGGGCCGCAACACGCAGGGCGTTAGGCTCATCCGCCTGGAAGCGAAGGATCTGGTGTCCGATGTGTCGGCTGTGCCTTCGGAGGAAGACGAGGTAGTGGAGGCCCAGGCTGCACGCGTTGAAAGCGCAGCGGCGCCGGCACCTGTGCCGAAGGCATCGGGTCCCAAGCCGCCGGCAGAGGCGCCAACACCACAGGCGAAACCCGCAAAGCTTGATGCCAAGACCGCAGAGAAGCCCGGGAACCGGGAAAGGCAGCCCGCACAGCCGGCCAGGAAGTCAGCCGGCAAGCGCAAGGGGAAGAGGCGGTAAGATGAACCCCGGGGTGGACGTACGGCCCGCACGGCACGAGGATCTGCGGGCGGTGTCCCGGCTTGCCGTGAAGCTCGTGGATCAGCACCGGGGTTACGACCCGCGGCGGTTTGTTCTTCCGGGCCCCGTGGAGGAGGGTTACTTCAGATTCCTGTCCACGGAGATTGCGGAACCGGAAGCCGTCGTGCTCGTCGCAGTCGTCGATGGGGAAATCGCCGGATATCTGTACGGACGCATCGAGCCTCCGAGCTTCGTCGAGTTGCGGGGCGAGGCGGGGTGGATCCACGACATCTTTGTGCACGAACGCGGACGGGGGATGGGCATAGGGGGGGCGCTCCTCGATGCCGGAGTGGAGTCACTGAAGCACCGCGGTGCGCGAAGCGTGATGCTGAGCGTCTCGCCCCGGAACGATGCCGGGCATCATCTCTTTCAGAGCAGGGGCTTCGAGAACACGATGCTTGAAATGACCAGGCAGTTGTAGGCTCGTCGCGCTGCGGAACACCCCCTGCGTCAGAGCATTCCGCTTCTCTTCCTGAGATACCACTCGATCGAAAGCAGCGCGATGAGCGCGCCGAGGATGGCCGGCAGCGTCCACAGGTCGAACCGCCGGTCGTCCTGGACCGTCCTCGGAACGAACGTCGGCAGCGCGCGGACCGCCGCGATCGCGCCGTCGAAATCCCCCACGGTGAAGAAAGCACCACCCGTCGCAGTAGCCATTTCCTCCAGCACCGCGCGGTTCATCCGCGTGTCCTGGAACTCGACGTTCATGCCTCCCACCGCAAACCTTCCCGCATCAGTGCCGAGCCCGGCCTGGCCGTCGCTCGCTCGCGCTTCGAACGTGTAGTCTCCTTCGGGCAGTCCATCGACAGTCCCTTCGTACCTTCCATTACCGATCGCCTGCATGGCGACGCCCACGCGTGCGTCCCCGGCGCGAACGGTCACGCCGACGTCGGCGTTCTGGACCGGCCTGTTGTTTGCATCGTACAGTTCTGCGGTGAACTCCACCGGTTCTCCCTGAGCGAACACGGGCCGGGCCGGTGAGACCCGGAAGGGTCGGGTATCCTCCCGTGTCGTCAGCCACTCCACGGAGGCTGTCAGGAAGTCGGCCAGGAGCGTTGCCGTCTCCGGTCGTCCCTGTGCCATCAGCCGCCAGCGCCAGATGCCGTGCGCGAGAACAGCCATGGTCTTCTGACCGCCGGCAGAGCGCGTGAGAATGAGAGGACCGCCCGAGAGTCCGCCCTGGGTCTGGGATTCCGCGAGGGTTGTCGCGCCCGGACGCGGCGTGAAGACGGTCAGTGTCGCGTAGGCAGGAGGAAGGCGCTTCCACGCGTCGGCGCCTTCCGGCCTCGAGAGCGCCAGGAGCTGGTTGGAGCGTTCGGATGCGACAGGCTCGACGGCAATCAGCTGTTCCGTCTGGGAGGGCATCGCAGTCGTGAACGGGACCAGCTCGCCGAGCGACCGCATGCCTGCCTGATCCATGGTACGCCCACCGATGAACAGGATCGGCGTTCGCCGCGAATCGAGGGACTCTGTCAGGAGCCGGAGAAACGCCTGCTGTGTCGATGCGGTGGGAAAGCCTACCAGCACCATGCAATCCGCAGAATCCAGGACGGCGGCGGGTGGAGCCTGGCCGTGCCATCCGCCTGCCGAACGCTGAGCGTAGGCGGCGACAGTGAAGCGGTCAACGCCGGCCAACGTGAACCGGACGGCGGTGAGGTCGGGCGACGGCTCCCCGGCAAGAATCACGACCCTGAGCTTGCTCTTCAAGACGCGTGCGAAGAAGGTCCGGCGGTTGTTCTCCGCGGTGAGCTCGTCCCGGAGTCCTGACACGCTGACGGTGTACTTCCTCACGCCCGTGCCCTCGGGGGTGTACGTGAGCCGCACGGTGTATTCCCGTGTCCCCTGAGCGAGGATCAGAGGCGAAGATGCGAGCGTCCGCCCGTCCGCCAGAAGCCTGACCTCGACGCGCTCCCCATTCGCTCCGCTGCTGCGGACCGTGACGTCAACGGGCGATTCGATTCTCTCATAGACAAGCGAGTTGGCTGCAACGCGCGCCACGAGCACGTCGCGCCCTTCGGTTGTGTCGCCGATTCCCACCGTGACGATCGGGACCCCGAGTTTCTCCGCGGCGTGCACGGGGTGCTCACCGCGATTGTATGCGCCGTCGCTGAGGAGGAGAATGGCATTGAACGGCGTGCGTCCGTTGCGCCGGGCCAGGTCTTCGATCGCAGCCGCGAGGTCGGTGACGGGGGCATCGTACGACATAGAATCGGGTGTTGGCAGCGGGTGGAGGCCCGTCCCGATGGCAAACATGTGCACGCGGGAGGCGGAGGTGAGGGTGGCCGCCGCAGGGCTGCGGAGGAGGCTGTCGATGATGTGGAACCGGGGCGCCGCGCCATCGCGGAGCTGCATGCTCTCGGTGCCGTCCACAAGCAGGCCGAGGAGGGGCTGTTGCTCGCCGGAGGAGATAAGCCGGAGCGCGGGGGCAAAGAGGAGGAAAACGATACATCCGAGGGCCGCCGCGCGCAGCGCGCTCAGGAGAAGGCGCAGGAAGGGGGAGACTGCCGGGAGCGTGTAGCGATAAAAGAGGATCGCCGCCGCGACGCCGGCACACGCCGTCACCAGAACAATGATGATGCTGCCGTCGAGCGTGATCTCAACGCTTGGCATGGGGAGCGGAAATGGTCTGGCCGGGGTCCCTAGGGGGTCTCGCGCACGAGGCGTTCAATGATCTCGATCGCGGTGACGCCGTCGGCTTCGGCATTGAAGTTGGGCACGATGCGGTGGCGCATGACCGGGCCCGCCATGCGGCGGACGTCGTCAACATCCGGGGTGTGGCGGCCGGTGAGGAGCGCGCGCGCTTTTGCACCAAGGATGAGATATTGCGACGCTCTCGGTCCTGCGCCCCAGCTCAGCCAGTCCTTGATGAATTGCGGCGCCTGGTCGGTCCGGGGGCGCGTCCGCCGCGCGAGGCGGACGGCGTATTCGATCACGTTGTCAGCCACCGGTACGCGGCGGATGAGATCCTGGAACTGCATGATCTGCTCGCCGGTCAGGACGCGGCGTGGGGATGCGGTGAGCTGGCTGGTCGTCGCCTTCACGATCGTGACCTCCTCGGACGGCGAGGGGTAGTCCAGCCAGAGGTTGAACATGAACCGGTCGAGCTGCGCTTCGGGGAGCGGGTACGTGCCCTCCTGCTCGATCGGGTTCTGCGTGGCGAGCACGAAGAACGGCTCGTCGAGCGTGTAGGTCTGTCCCGCCGCCGTCACGCGGTGCTCCTGCATCGCCTCGAGCAGCGCGGCCTGCGTCTTGGGTGGCGTGCGGTTGATCTCGTCGGCGAGGACGATGTTGGCGAAGATGGGGCCCTGGATGAACTTAAACGCTTTGGACCCGCGTCCGGCCTGCTCCTCGATGATCTCGGTCCCGGTGATGTCGCTCGGCATGAGATCGGGCGTGAACTGGATGCGGCTGAACGTGAGCTCCAGCACCTGCGCGAGCGTTCTGATGAGCAGCGTCTTTGCGAGGCCGGGAACCCCGACGAGCAGACAGTGTCCGCGCGCGAGGAGCGAGATCAGGAGATGCTCGACGGCGTCGTCCTGTCCAATGATGACCGTGGCGATCTCCCGTCTGAGCGCGTCATACGACTCGCGGAGTGTGCGGGCCTGTTCTGTGTCCTGCGGACGCCGTTCCGTCACATCACCTCCCTGCAGATCACAGCCGGGCCTGCCAGTAGATTTTTGATTTTAGCTCATCGACCCATTGCTGGTACTCGCGGAACTGTTTGGCGTTGAGCGCGAGCACCTCGAGTCGCTGATAATCGTCTTCGAGGGTCATGGCGTGCGCCGGGGTGCGGCGTTTGACGAGGACGATCTGGAAGCCGGAGATCGATCCGCGCGCAAGGGCGACGGGTTCGGTGATCTCGCCTTCGCGCAGAGGCTGGATGGCCGCTTTGAGATCGCCCTCCAGCTGGTCGAGCTCAAAGGAACCCAGGTTGCCACCCAGAGCTTTCGTGTCCTTGTCCTCGGAATATTCGCGGGCCAGATCGGTAAACGATTCACCGGCAAGCGCCCGGGCCCGGAGGCGGCCGAGGAACGCCCGCGCGGAGTCCTCTTCGGAGCCGGACGTCTTGATACGCAGGAGAATGTGCCTGGCGCGCACGGCGTCGCCCCGCCGCTCCTGGAGCTGAATGAGGTGCAAGCCGAACTGGGTTTCCACAACCTCGGAGAGCTGGCCCTCCTGGAGGGCGAACACGGCGCTTTCAAATTCGCGGACGAACACCCCGCGCCGGACGAGACCGAGATCACCACCCTGTGCCGACGATGGGTCTTGCGAATACCGCCGGGCCATCTCGGCGAAATCTGCGCCTGCAAGGATGCTGTCGCGCAGCCGGAGCAGCAGCTCGCGCGCACCGCCTTTGTCGGCGTCGCTTACGCGAGGCGCCATGAACACATGGGCCAGCTGGACCTCTTCCGGAACCCGCGGGAGGCTGTCGCGGTACGTGCGGTAGAACTCCTCGACTTCGAACCGGCCCACCTGAAGGCCACCGAACTTCTGCTGTCGCAGGCGCTGGGCGAGGAGCTGCTTCCGCATATCGTCTCGGAACTCGCGGCGGATACGGGACAGTGGCATCCCGTACAGTTCCTCGAGGCGGGACTCCGATCCCACCTGCTGGATACGCTGCTGAATGACCGCATCGAGCTGCTGCTGTACTTCCTCGTCGGTGACCGTGACGCTGTCCTCGATCGCCTTCGCCAGGATCAGCTTTTCGGTGATCATGGATTCAAGGACCTGCTCGCGAAGGCCGGGTGTGTTGGGGTCGAGGCGGTTGTTCAGGACGAAGAACTGCACCTGCGCATCGACCTCGGACAGAAGGATGACCTCGTTGTCGACCACCGCGGCGACCCTGTCGAGAGCCTCCTGTGCGGATCCCGCGGCGGGAAGGAGCAGCGACCAGAGAGCAAGCACAAGAGACCGGACCGACAGCGATGCGGGGCGGGAGATCATCGGTCCCCCCGCGTTGTGTCGGTGACGTCGGCCCGGACGTCGACTTCATACCGGGCCCGAAGATTGTGGACATACTGCTCGTACTGCTGGCGGCGGAGGTCGATCATCATCCGGCTTCGGACCTCGTCCCGTACGTAATCAAATTCGGGCGCCTCGCCCTGGCGCTTCAGGCCGTGCGTGAGGACGACGGCGAATCCATCGGTGATTTTGGCCGGGAACGAGACCTCGCCGGGCCGAAGCGTGATGGCCAGCTTCCAGAGGTCTTCAGGATACAGAGAGGCGCGCGTGTGGTACCGCTGCGTCTCGACATGGTCCAGCAGAGGAGCGACGGCTGTGTCGGATTGCGCGATGCTGACCGTGCTGTCCCATGATGTCCCGTCAAGCAGGAGCGTGCGGAAGCGGTTTGCGGGCTCGCGCGCGGAGAACACCGCGAGGCTGATCTTCACGACATCCTCGCGCAGCAGAAACTCGTCGCCGGATCGCTGCAGGTAGGACGCAACTGCCTGATCGGAGATGTCCGTGGTGTCGACGGCGGCGTAGACCGCGTCTTCCAGGAGTGCCGCGATGGTCATCCGTTTGCGGATAAGTTCGATCTGGCGGCGGATCTCGTCGGTGTCAGCCTTTCCCTTCTTCACGGCTTCCTGGTAAAGCATTTCCGTCAGGATCCATTCGTTGATATAGTCGCGCCTGCGCTGGGGGGTGCCGTCGTTGTCGTCAAGCGACCGCCGAAGATCCTGCTCCGACAACTCGGTGCGGTCGACCCGCGCAACGTAGCCCGGAGGAGGCTGCTCCGGGGAGCATGCGACCAGCGCTCCCGCACCGAGAACTGCAAGCGATGTCAGCGAGCGACGGATATCATCGAACGGGTGCAAACGCACTCTTCAATACCTCCGGGTGCTCCACGACCGGGAAGTCGCGGCGGAGCCCCTCGATCCATGCGGACTCGAGTCGCTTCGACTCGTAATCCTGGAATGCCGTCGACACTTCCGGGCCAGCCTCTTCGTATGTCTTCACCCGCTGCGGCTCGCGTCCCTCAAGCCGGACGATCGTATAGGCGGATTTGTGAGGGAACACAGGGGAATACGCTCCAACGGACAGCGAATCGGCGCGCCGCGCCCTCTCGTCCGCCGCCGGGGCAAGCAGCAGCGTTTCCACCTTGCCCTGGACTGCCGGCGTGCGGCCGATGACCTCGACCTCGACACTGTCCCCCGCGCCCGGGGCGTTGCGCGGGATCGTGATCAGCGTGATACGCGGGTCGGCGAACGCCGTGCCTTTCTGCAGGTAGCCCTTCATGCCTCCGATCCGCTTTTTTGCCAGCGCGAGCTGCTTCTCTTTGCGGGTGGAAGTGTCGGGCCTGATCGTGATCCGGGTGCGCAGGGTCGTGTCGGCAACCATCTGTTTCTTTACGCCGGCCAGGGCGTCGGTGACAGCCGGCGGCATCGTGGACGATTTCGGCCGGAAGGCAACGGTGAAGCGAGAGGGGAGCGCCATCCGCGCCGAATCCTGGGCGACGATCTGCGCGGTATTCTTGCCGGAGCGAAGCTGTGCGAGGATCGCGCGCGCATTGGCCTCATTGGTGCCCTTGACCTCGGTGAAGCGAACGCGGTCGGGGAACATGAACGTTGATGTGTTCGCTGCATAGTACGCCCGGAGCGCCGAGTCGCTGGGCGCGATTCGGGCCCACACATTCTCCTGCTCGATCTGATAGAGGAGGATGCCGTCGCGATATTCGTTCATCAGCGAGGCGAACTCGGGATTGTCCCGCCGCAGCCGATCGGCGATTGCGCTGAACACAATCTGCTGGTTGATCTTCTGCAACGCCGTGTTCATCGGCGCGGCCCGCAGCTGGACGTTGGTCAAGTCGGGCCGGCCCTTCATCAGGGCGATGACGCTGTCGACGCTGATCGGCGTGGTGCCGAGCCAGCACATGGGGGATGCGCGCAGTGCGGGGTTCAGCGTGGAAGTCCAGCCGCTGTCGCGTGTGCTCTTCGTCGAATCGAGACTGGCGATGAACTGGGCCGTCACCGCTTCATCCCGCCGGAAACCCACCGTGGCCTCTTGCTTTGCGACATATGTCTTGAAATCCTCCTGGAAGCGCTGCTGCTGGTACATCTGGCGCACTTCCTGCTTGGACTCCTCGAAGTCCCTCGGCGGCCGGGTTTCGAAGCACTTGATGATATGATAGCCGTAGACCGTCCGGACGATGTCGGAAACCTCGCCCGGCTTCATCGCCATCGCGACTTCGTCGAACGGAAGGATCCAGCGGCGGCGGGTGAACCAGCCCAGGTCGCCGCCCCGGGAGGCGGAGCCGGGATCTTCGGAGTTGCGTGTCGCGAGGGCTGCAAAATCCACTCCGGCGACAAGGCTGTCGCGGATGGCGCGGATCTTCGCGTTGGCGGCCGCAGTGTCCTGGGGGCTCGGGTTCTGGCTCGTGAACCGGATCATAATGTGGCCGGAGTGGACCTCGCCCGGAGCCGGACGACGGTCCGTCACCTTGATCACATGCAATCCGAACTGGGTCCGCACGGGCACGGAGCTCATCTCGCCTGTCTTGAGTGCATATGCGGCGTTCTCGAACGCCGGCACCATCTGTCCGGCGGTGAAGTAGTAGAGGTCGCCGCCATTCTTGCTCGCGCTGGGGTCCTTGGAGAGCTGCGTTGCCAGCGCGCTGAAGGCGGTGCCGGCTTTGGCCTGTGCTATCACCTCCAACGCCTTTGCATACGCCTCCGCTGAATCCGCCGGGCTGGCCGTCGGACTCAGTTCCAGCAGGATGTGCGATGCGCGAATTTCCTCCCGGCGCCGGGCGTAGAAGTCCTTCACGCCGGGCTGCACAACCTCACGGTCTGTCAGGAACGATTCCGCAAGGCTTCCCTTATACTGCTGCAACTCACCCATGACCTCCGGGCGCTTATCCATACCGTCGCGGTACGCGTCCGCGAGTTTCAAGCGGTAGTTGACCATCAGGTCCAGAAACTTCTCGCGCTCTTCCAGGGACGCCTTCTCCCCGGCTTCGCGGGAACCGTTGCTCTTCACGAACATGCGTTCGTACTCGGGAATCGTGATGTCCTGATCACCAACGGAAGCGACAACGGCTTCACTGGCTTTCGGGGAACATCCTGCAATGGTGAGAGCGATGAGCAGAGCTGTAAGTCCGGAGAACAGGGGACGGGTAGAGCGATGCAGGGGTGCGGCCATGAAGACAATCTCCAACGATATTCCAGAAGAATAGAATAGAGAAGAATTCTAACCAAAAGGCGCGTGACAATCAAGAAATTCGGCCCGGGCGGTGTCCAAGGCGGTCCAGCGCCCGCCCGAAATCCAGCGTGAGATCGTCAATTCCCTCGATGCCGACCGAAATCCGGATCATCCCGGGCGTGACGTCCTGCCGCTTCAATTCGCGCGCGGACATCCGGATATGGGAAGAGTAGACGGGGATGCTCACGAGGGTTTCCACTCCGCCGAGCGACATCGCGTTGACGGCAACCCGAAGGGCGTCGCACACCCTGACGGCCGCGCGGGCGCCTCCCCGGACCTCCACGGTCACCATGCCGCCGTAGCCCCGCCCCCCGGCGCCGGTCATCTGCTTGCGTGCGATGTCGTGGCCGGGATGTGATGGGAGCCCCGGATACAACACGCGCGTTACGGCGGGATGCGTCTCCAGGAACCGCGCAAGCGCCATGGCGTTGTCGTTCTGGCGCGCGACGCGGACCTCGAACGTCTGCAGGCTCCGCACCAGCAGGAACGCCGCGAACGGATCAGTGCATCCCCCAAGATACTTCTGCTGCGTGTGCACATCGTGCATGAACGCCACCGGCCCGGCCGCAACGCCGGCAATCACGTCCGAGTGACCCCCCAGGTATTTTGTGGCGCTCTCCAGGAGCACGTCCGCACCAAGGCGCAACGGGTTCTGGTTCAGCACCGTCGCGAAGGTGTTGTCCGCGATGATCAGGACGTGCCTGCCGCCGGGCGCCTTCCGGACCTGCCGCACGAGCTCCGCGATGTCGATAATGCCGAGCGAGGGGTTCGTCGGCGTCTCGAAGTACACCGCGCGCGTACGCGGAGTGATCATCCGCGGCAGCGTCTCCAGCCGGTCGGGCAGGACGTATCGCACGCCGACGCCGTGCCGCGGCAGAAGATCCCGGAAGAACCGGTAGGTGCCTCCGTACAGTCCGGGTGTGCTGATGATGCTGTCGCCTGAGCGGGCGGCGGCGAGCAGTGTCGAGGTGATCGCGGCCATGCCCGAGGAGAACACAAGCGCGCGGTTTGCTTCCATCATCAGCGCGAGCCGCTCCTCCGCCTCCTGGACCGTGGGATTGTGGTACCGCGAGTAGACGTACACATCGGGATCACCGTCGGCATACCGGATGGCGTCGCCTGAATCACGAAACCGGTACGTGGAGGTCTGCACGATCGGCGTTGCAACGGGCGCCTGATGGGGGAACAACTTCCAGCCGTGGATAGCCCTGGTGGCGAGCGTGGTTGTCCGGGGATCCGGAGCGCTCCGGCGACGTGACGATCGTGGCATGGGATACCTGTGCGTGAGTGAATGGTTCGGGACCGCTGTGTCAGCGCGGCTTGGGCCCCGTGCGCGGCACGCCGGCGCCGGAGGATTCCTCCACCGGCAGTTGCGGTGCCACAAACAGGACTTCTTCGCGCTCGAGCGCAACAGTTCCCGGGGGGGCTCCCCGCGGCTTCCGGACGAATTTCTTGCGCGTCATCGCGACCGGGACAGTGCCGGCGTTCCGCATCTTGCTGTAGTATGCGGCGATCGATGCGGCCTGCTGGCGCGCCCGTTTGCCGGGTTCCCCGCTGGCGGTACCCACGCGGAGGACCACATGCGAACCGCCGGCGCCCCGGGCATGAAACCAGAGATCGTTCGGCTTCGCGTGCCGGAGCGTGAGCAGGTCATTGTTCTCACTGCTCTTCCCGGCCCACACTTCGAATCCCCCGTCGACCGTGAAGATCCTGAACGGGATCTGTTCGCGCTCTCGCGCCTTCGGGCCGATGCCGAACGCCGTGAGCTCTTCTTCATGGTCGGCAGCGAAGGCTTTCAGGTCGTTGCGGCTTCGGAGCTGACCGATATCCTCCAGCAGCTGGAGGGCGAGCGTGCGGCGCTCGAGCAGCAATGGCCGGCGGAGCCCCGCCTCGTTGTGCGCTGCCCGTGCCCGCTTCGCGCGATCATAGTAGCGCTGCGCGTTCCGTGCGGCGTCGATGCGTGGATCCAGCTGGATGACGCGGCGCGTCGGACCGTCGTCGATTTCCACAGAAGAGGCGCCGCGCGGCACGGGATCGGGGTGAGCCAACAACAGCCCTCCGTACTGCTCGTAGAGACCGGCACGTTCGTATTCGCTGTGGCCTTCGTCCAGCGATCGTATCGCGCGGTCGAGACGATCGATCTCTTTCTGCAATGTGTCCAGGATGCCGGATCGCTCCCTGTCCGCAACAAGGAGAGCTCTGCGGCGATAGACGGTGAAGCGGACAGCGTCGTGGATGTCGTCGAACTCCCGCCGCCCACGACCTTCGAATGATCGCAGCGGAATG
This sequence comes from uncultured Ignavibacteria bacterium, assembly GCA_963701735.1. Taxonomy (GTDB): domain Bacteria; phylum Bacteroidota; class Ignavibacteria; order UBA10030; family UBA6906; genus CAWABB01. Next base: position 34,674 of record CAVPBI010000021.1, read on the forward strand.
GGGGAAAAGAGCGGAGCGGAGCCTTCCGGTCCGCCGTACACCACCGGCCTGGCATTGTCGAGCTCGCCGAGAAGTTCGCCCAGCGCGGTGATCAGGCGGCTGATGCCTGACGGAGGCAGATCGCCCGCGTGTGCGTCGTCCGGGATATTGGAGCGAACCATCAGCTCGCGGGTGAGGTCAGGGCCAAGCTGCGGCACAGCCTGGCGGATGACCTTCGACACAGGATGGTCGGCCGATGTTTCGAGGAATTGCTGCAGTCGAACGATATCGAACAGCGGAGTCCCGGCTTCGGCCGGGGGGCGCGATGCCTCGTCCGTGCGCGACTTTCGAAAGGACTCCACAGTCCGCCCTTCGCCGTCCACCAGAACCACGTTCGCCCGGCCGCCAAAGAACTGGCACACCAATGCGAGCGACCCATCAAGGGTGATGCTGACCACGCGGTCGTTCGGGTCGGCGCTGACAGCGTGAATGTTCTTCCCGGCGGCGGATTCCATCAGGCTGGCGGTGTTGGATCTGGCCCGCGCATACCCCGGGTGGAGGAAGAGGCAGTTTTCGCCAAGGCGGCAGCTGATCACGATGTGGGAAGGGTCGGCATCTGTTGCGAGCACGATCTCGTCCCGTTCCTGTGAAAACACCCCCGTCAGACGGCGCCCCGGCAGGACTTCGTTCAGCCGTTTCGTGAGAAGCTTCAGTGTGAAGTAGTTGCCGGTCATCTTATCAACAATATACCAAAAACGGCGATTTCTCTCAACGAATGGCGGTTCTATTGTGGATAAGTTGTGCGCGGACCGGTGAACAGAACGTTCGGAATCTCGTGTTGCACCCCGCCCGCGATTTTTCTACTTTATATACTCTCTGGACAACGGGCATATTTGCTATGGTTCTAAGCATGACCGGCTTCGGCCGGGGAGAGGTTACCGAAAAGGGCGTGACCGGATCGGTTGAGCTTCGCAGCGTCAACAGCCGGTTTCTCGAGGTCGTTGCTCGTCTCCCGAGGGCTCTGGCCCTCCGCGAGAACGAAGTCAAGGACGCGGTACGCCAGCGGATGTCCCGCGGCAAGGTGAACGTTCAGGTGACGATCGAGCGTGAAACGGGCGGCACGATACCCGTGAAGCTGAATGCTCCCATGGCCCGGGCCTATGCGACCATGCTGAACCAGCTCCGCAAGACGGCGCGGATCCGCGAGACCGTCAAGCTGGAGCACCTGCTGCAGTTCTCCGACATCTTCGAGCCGGTGTCGGTCGAGGCCAGCGATGATCTGGAATGGACCGTCGCACAGAAGGCGCTTGTCGTGGCGCTCGACGACCTGGTGACGATGCGCCAGAACGAGGGCCGCGAGCTCGAGAAGGATTTTCGCTTGCGCCTCGGGTCGCTCGAGCGGCAGCTGGACACGATCCAGAACCTCTCCACGGGCCAGGTACCGCACGAACGCGAGCGGCTCAAGACGCGTATCGCGCAAATGCTGAGCGGGACAACCGTTGACGAATCGCGCCTCGAAATGGAGATCGCCTTGCTGGCGGATCGCCTGGACGTGACGGAAGAGTGCGTACGATTCAGGAGCCATCTGAAGTTCTTCCTTGAAGCGGTCAGCGCCGGCGAGCCGGCGGGGCGGAAACTGAACTTCCTCGTGCAGGAGATCAACCGGGAAGTGAATACGATCGGCTCGAAATCCTCTGCTACTGAGATCGCACACATCGTTGTGGGCGTGAAGGAAGAGATTGAAAAGATCCGGGAACAGCTTCAGAACATCGAGTGACCGATGGCCGGCGGGCTGATCGTCGTGTCCGGCCCGAGCGGATCGGGAAAGACAACGATCGCCCGGACGTTGCTGCGCGACATCCCATCGCTCCGGTTCTCGGTCTCGGCGACCACGCGGCCGATCCGGGCGGGGGAGCGTGAGGGGGTCGACTATCACTATCTGACTCGCGAAGAGTTCCAGCGGCGCGTCGTTGCCGGCGAGTTTGTCGAGTGGGAAGAGGTGTACGGAAACCTCTACGGGACCCTGCGTGCGGAAGTGGATGGGGCCCTGATGCGCGGCCAGCATCTGCTGTTCGATGTGGATGTCAAGGGCGCGCTCTCGATCAAGGAGCGCTATCCGGGCGCGCTGCTCGTGTTCATCCGGCCGCCGTCGCGGGAGACGCTCGAAGCGCGGTTGCGTGCGCGGAGCACCGAGGACGAGGCCACAGTCAGGCGCAGACTTGCGCGGACGGACATGGAGCTTGAGCTCGGCGAACACTTTGACCGCCGCGTGGTGAACGACGTCCTGGACCGGGCGATCGCCGAAACAGAAGAGATTGTGAAACACTACCTACACGTTGAAGGAACGGAGGACCTGAAGCATGCCACTGAAACCGATTAACCTGGATCACTTCTACAAAAGCGGGACGAACGTCCACGAAGCTATCGTGGTCGCCTCGCGCCGAGCACGCCAGGTGAACGAGGAAGTAAAGATCGAGTTCAACCAGCGCATCGAGACGCTTGTTCCGAAGTCGGACGTCGAGACCGAGGGCGAAATGGACGTCAATCCCGACCAGCTGCGCATCAGCATGGAATTTGAGAAGCGCCCGAAGCCGACGGATGTATCGCTGCAGGAGCTCGTCGCCGGTGACATCGAGTGGCGCTACAAGGAAGTCCCGGAGCCCGTTGCGCCGCCCGAGGAAGAGACCGAAGAACCCGAAGAGGAGTAAAGGGCCAGGCCCATGGCTGGGGGACACCACATCATCGTTGGGGTGACCGGCGGGATCGCCGCGTACAAGACCGCCATCCTCGTCCGGGAGCTTGTGAAGGCCGGAGACGAGGTCCAGGTCGTGATGACCCGCTCGGCGACGCAGTTCATCACCCCGTTGACGATGTCCACGCTCTCCCGCCGTCCTGCCATCATCGAGATGTTTCCCCCGGCCGGGGACGTTGCCACCGACCAGTGGACGAAGCACATCGAGCTGGGCGTCTGGGCGGATGCGATGGTCATCGCTCCAGCCACTGCGAACACGATCGCCAAGATCGCACACGGATTTGCCGATAACTTCCTGACGACGCTCGTGCTGGCATTGCGCGGCCCGTTGATTGTCGCGCCCGCGATGGACGTGGATATGTGGCTGAATCAGACCACGCAGCGGAATGTGGCGGCGCTGCGCGACAGCGGCTGTGTCATCATCGAGCCGGAAACGGGCGAGCTCGCCAGCGGCCTGAGCGGGCCGGGGCGTCTTCCTGAACCTGACGTGATCCTCCGGTCGCTGCGGGAGGTCCTCGCCGGCATTCATCATGATCTTCGCGGCAAGCGCGTGCTCGTGACTGCAGGCCCCACGTACGAGCCGATCGATCCCGTGCGGTTCATCGGGAACCGGTCGTCCGGGAAGATGGGCTTCGCGATCGCCGGGGCGGCGGCGCAGCGTGGTGCCGATGTCACGCTCATCAGCGGTCCGGTTGCACTGAGGACACCGCGCAACACCCGGCGGGTGGATGTGGCCACCGCGGCGGAGATGCAGGTCGCCGTGGAACGTGAGTTCCCCTCGGCAGACCTGGTGATCATGGCGGCGGCGGTCGGCGATTTCGCGCCGGTGTCGCCGTCACAGTCCAAGCTCAAGCGGGAGAATCTCGGCGACGATCGGCTCAATATCGAGTTCACGAAGAACCCGGATATCCTGAAGACGATCGGGCAGCGCAAGCGGCACCAGGTCATCGTCGGGTTCGCGCTCGAGACGGACGATGAGCTCGCGAACGCGCGCAAAAAGCTGGAGGCCAAGAACCTCGATGCCGTCGTGCTCAATAACCCCATGGTCCCTGGCGCCGGCTTCGGAACAGATACGAACGTCGTGACGGTGCTGACGGCGCGAGGCGAAGCGGAAACGCTCCCTCTCCAGCCGAAGACCAACATTGCTCACGAAATCCTGAACCGCGTCGTCCCGCTGCTGCACTAGACACGCATTCCATTCCCTCGCAGGGCTGTCATGGAGCGGTTGCTCTCGGACATCACTCATATCCTTGCCCGTGAACGGGAACTGTTCGGCGAGGACGTGCTCTCGGAGCCACGTGCCTCGATGAGCCCGTCGCGCACATCGGCGACACCCCCGGAACGCCACACCGAGCCTCCGCCGGCGGAGGACCTGGTTCTGTTCGGCGTCCCTGCCGCCAGGCTCCCAATCGCTGCCGAGCCATGGGCGGGCGCCGATTCGGTCGCTGCGCTCAACGATCTGATCTGCACGTGCGTGAAGTGCCCGCTGGGGCAAACGCGCACGAAGTTCGTCTTCGGCGTGGGGAATCCGAAGGCGACCCTGATGATCGTCGGTGAAGCGCCTGGCGCCGATGAAGACGCGCAGGGCGAGCCGTTTGTGGGCCGGGCGGGCCAGCTCCTCAACAAAATCCTCGAGGCGATCGGATTTCGACGGGATGAAGTGTACATCTGTAACATCCTGAAGTGCCGCCCCCCCAACAACCGAAAACCCCAGCTGGAGGAGGTGGAGCGTTGCCTCCCGTACCTCCGGAAGCAGATTCAGCTGGTGCAGCCGGCGCTGATCCTCTGCCTCGGCCTGACCGCGGCGGAGAACCTGCTGGGGACGACCGAGAGCCTCGGCCGCCTCCGGGGCCGGACGCTCTCCTACGAGGGGACACCGGTGATGGTCACCTACCATCCGGCGGCGCTGCTGCGAAATCCGAACTGGAAGCGGCCGACCTGGGAGGACGTTCAGGCGGCGCGGGCGTTGCACGACGAACTCGTACGGAAGAGAGGCGCCAATGGCTGATGTCTTGACACGCAGGGGAATCGAGCTCGTGGGCGGATCGCAGGAGGCGCGCGTTCCGCCGAGCGCCGTGGACATCGAGGAGCAGGTCCTCGGCGCAATGCTCCTGGAGAAGGAGGCGATCGCGAAGGTCATCGAGGTGCTGGACGAAGACGCATTTCATTCCGACAAGTACCACAAAATCTTCGCGGCGGTGGTCGCGCTGTTTGAACGCAGCGAACCGGCCGACGTGATCACTGTGGGCGAGGAGCTCCGGAGACGGGGACACCTCGACGTGATCGGGGGGCAGGCCGCGCTCGTGGACCTCACGCTCAAGGTGACGTCCGGCGCGAATGTCGAGTATCACGCCCGCATCGTGCTCGAGAAGATGCTGCTGCGGAAGCTGATCTCCGCAACGAGCACCATCGCGACACGCGCGTTCAGCCCGACCGAGGATGCGCTCGATCTTCTGGACGAGGCGGAGCGCGCGATCTTCAGCATCTCGGAGTGGAGGCTGAAGCGCAACTTCGTGTCGATGGACAAGGCGGTACACGACACGCTCGAGATGCTCGAGAGCATCCATGGCAAGCATGAAGGCGTCACCGGCGTACCCACGGGCTTTCGCGATCTCGACTCGCTGACCGGAGGCTGGCAGCGGTCGGATCTGATCATCATTGCCGGACGCCCGAGCTCCGGGAAGACCGCGTTCGCGCTGTCGCTTGCCGCAAACGCCGCGATGCACCGGAACAAGCCGACAGTGACCGGCATCTTTTCCCTCGAAATGTCGACGCAGCAGCTCATCATGCGTCTCCTGTGCGCGGACGCGCGCGTGGACGCTCATGCCGTGCGCACCGGACGCCTGCCCGAGGACGAATGGAAGCGGCTCAGCATGGGGGCGGGCCGGCTGGCGCGCGCGAACATCTTCATTGACGACACTGCCGCCCTGGGCATCCTCGAGCTGCGTGCGAAAGCCCGTCGCCTGAAGGCGGAACACAATGCCGGGCTGATCATCGTCGATTACCTTCAGCTCATGCAGGGCCCCCGGGGAGCGGAGAACCGCGAAAAAGAAATCTCCGCGATCTCACGCTCGCTCAAAGCTTTGGCGAAAGAGCTGGACATCCCCGTGATCGCCCTGTCGCAATTGAGCCGGGCCGTGGAAGGGAGAACGGACAAGCGTCCGATCCTCTCGGACCTCCGCGAATCCGGCGCAATCGAACAGGATGCGGACGTCGTGATGTTCGTTCACAGGCCAGAGATGTACCTCGATCCGCGGTCCGACAAGGCGCCGGAGGTGCAGGGCAGGGCGGAGATCATCATCGGGAAGCAGCGCAACGGCCCGATCGACGATATCCAGCTCGCGTTTGTCCACCGCTATGCGCGGTTTGAAAACCTTGCGCTTCCCGGATTCGAGGCGCTGCCGCCCGGACCCGAGGAGACACCGTTCTGATGATGATGCCAACCCTCACAACAGGCACCATCTCCCGATGAACCGCCCGAGGCGCGATTTTCTAGCGCAGGCAGCGGCATTCTCGGCATTGGCGTTCTTCCGCCGGATCGGAGTTGCCCGCCCTGGTGCTCCGGCATCTGACGAAGAGATCGTTCGGGCCGCTCTCCGGGATGCCACGGAATCGGGGTGGGCAGGCCGCCCGATCGGAGATGTTGTGGCCCTGATGGGGCAGCGCTTTCTCGCAACGCCGTACGTTGCCCACACACTGGAAGCCGAAGGACCCGAGCGCCTGATCGTGAACCTCCGGGAGTTCGACTGCACGACGTTCATCGAGAGCATGCTCTCGCTCGCCCGGTGCGTGAAGATGTCTGCCGCCTCCTTCACGGATTTTCAATCCCAGCTCCGCCTGATTCGCTACCGCTCCGGCGCGATCGACAGCTATCCGAGCCGCCTGCACTACTTCACCGACTGGATTGCGGACAACGCTCGCAAAGGAACCGTCGCAGACCTCAGCCGCGAGCTCGGCGGTACACCGCGGTCGTTCCGCGTTGCGTTCATGTCGGAACACCCCGATTCGTACCGGCAGCTCGGAGACCCTGCGGCGCTTGCGGCCATCCGGTCGAGCGAGCGCGAGCTGACCGCAGCACAGCGATGGTATATTCCGCGCAGCCGCGTCCAGGAGATACAGGGCAGGCTCCGCAGCGGAGACCTCGTCGGCATCACAACATCCGTCGACGGACTCGATATTGCGCACACGGGGATGGTCGTCGTTCGATCGGGGCAGCCGGTCTTCCTTCATGCGTCACAGTCAGGGAAGCAGGTCGAGCTTGCAGATGGAACGCTCGCCTCCTACCTTCAACGGTACAGGACACACGATGGGATCATGGTCGCCCGTCCGCGTGAACCCGAACTCAAAGAACGACCACGATGATCAGGCACGAAAGGACTCATGCATGCAGAAGCTAACGCGGGCGTTCGTGACCGGCGCGATGCTGGTCGCGATGGCACTCCCGGTGGCAGCCCAGGGGCTCGTCTGGGAGAGCATCACGAAGGGCGGACCGGCGGGTGACAGCGGAAAGCCCTCCACCACGTATATGATGCCCGGCAGGATGAAGCACGTCACCGACGACGGCACGATCGTCATCGTCAGGCTCGACCAGGAGAGAATGTACAGCCTGAACCCGGCGGAGAAGTCGTACTGGACGATGACCTTTGCGGAGATGGAGCAGATGATGAAGGCGGCGACCGCGAAGATGGACGCGATGAAGGACCAGATGCAAGAGCAGCTGAAAAATATGCCGCCGGAGCAACGGGAAATGGTGGAGAAGATGTACGGGATGACGTCAGGCGGAAAGAAGGAGCCGGTGACGATCAGGACGACCGGCAAGACGAAGACGATTGTCGGGTACCAGACAACGCAATTTGTCGCCCGTCAGGGAGACAAAGACATGATGACGCTGTACGTAACGAAGGGGATCGGGGAATTCGACCGGTTGCGGCGCGACTGGGAGCAGTTCAACAAGAGGCTGCTCTCCATGGGCGGCGGGTTCGCGGAAGGGATGGCTGAGGCGTATAAGAAGGTGGAGGGTTTCCCGATGGAGATGGAGATCATGGGAGCCACGACGACCGTGACGAAGATGGAGAAGAAGACCACGCGGGATTCGGAGTTCGAGGTGCCGGCGGGCTACACCAAGACAGACCCCCCCATGATGTCGGAGAAGTGACGTCTGTCCCCGGGGGGAGTGGGGAGCGTCCGGACCCGGGCACCGGGAAATCGACCAGCGGGAAAGTCTCAGTGGCGGGTCCGCCTCAGCGATACGTCGCCGAGGCGGCCCGCCGCTTTGCATCTCAGGGGTGCGGAGCTATTCCCAGACTCCCGGAATTGGCGTGTGGCACGTCGGGCAGCACCCCTTTGTGATCACGTTTTCGGCGACATGGAATCCCAGCCGGCGGATCAGCACCGTCCGGCACGAAGGACATTGCGTGTCTTCGTTCCCGTCGGTCATCCCCGGAAGGTTTCCCGCATAGACGAAGTGCAGGCCAGCTGCGCGGCCGGTGCCGGCCGCGCGGACCAGCGCGCGCGCCGTCGTGCGGTCAGGCCCCGTCATCTGGTAGTCACCGTGGAATGCCGTCACGTGCCAGGGGATCTGCGGAGAGACGGATCCGATGAACTCCGCGATCTCGCGCACCTCCTCGTCCGAATCGTTGAGACCGGGAACCAGCAGCGTCACCACCTCGATCCAGACCCCTAGCCGGTGAAGCGAGCGGATCGTCTCCAGAACTGTCTCCAGTGTCCCGCCCAAACGGCGATACGTGTCAGCCCGAAAACTCTTCAGATCGACCTTGTACAGATCCAGATGCGGACGGAGGTACTCGAGCACCTCCGGCGTCGCGTTCCCGTTCGACACGAACGATGTCTTCAGTCCCGCACCGCGTGCCAGGCGGAAGATCTCGACGGCCCATTCGCTCGTGATGAGCGGCTCGTTATACGTGCTGGTGACGACCTGTGCGTCGTGCGCGAGGGCGAGGCGCACAAGCTGATCGGCCGTCGCGGTTTCGATCCTGCTCCCCGCCGCGGCGTCGCGAAGGGCCTGTGAGGTAATCCAGTTCTGGCAGTATGCGCAGTGGTAGTCGCATCCCAGCATGCCGAAGCTGAGCGCGGTGCTGCCGGGGAGCACATGGAAGAACGGTTTCTTCTCGATGGGGTCGAGCGCGACGCCCGCGGTGTACCTCGATGGAACGAACAGCACACCGTTGCGGTTTTCCCGTACCTTGCAGATTCCGTACCGCCCGGGCGGTATGCGGCACCGATGGCCGCACGCGTAGCAGAGCAACCATGAGCGCTCGAGAGGAGCGAAGAGTTCCCCCTGTACCGCAAGGCGATCGATCGTTATCCGGAGCGTGGATCTGTCATCCATGAGAAAGGGTCCCGCAGGCTCTGCAGGAATAGTACGGTGCCGTGGCCTTGTTGTCAAGCCCGCGGCTGGCCGGGGAAACGAACGTTGACGGCCGTCCCACCCGTTCGGTCAATCGAAAGCGTGCCCCCGAGCTGGCGGCTCAGCGTTTCCACGAGCGCCAGGCCGAGCGTGGCAACGGGCGGCAGAACGATATCGTCAGGGAGTCCGACGCCATCGTCCTTCACGGTGAGCGTATGGGTCGCATCGCTGTTGTGGATGAGCGTGACGCTTAGCGCGCCGCGCCGTCCGTCCGGATAGGCGTGACGGAGCGCGTTCGAGACGAGCTCGTTGATGATCAGTCCGCAGGGGATTGCCGCGTCGATGCCGAGCCGGACGTTGGCGATGTCCACCGACAGGAGCACGGTCTCGGGATCCACCGAATAGGAGCGGTAGAGGCTGCGTGTCAGCGTCTGGACGTAGTCGACGAGGTCGACGGCCGCGAAGTCGGCGGCCTGGTACATTACGTGGTGCACGAGCCCCATGGAGCGAACCCTGTTGTGGCTCTCCTTGAGGGCGGCGAGGACGTTCGGGTCGGTGACCGTCTGCACCTGGAGATTGAACAGGCTCGAGATGACCTGCAGGTTGTTCTTGACCCGGTGGTGGATTTCCCGCAGGAGGATTTCCTTCTCGTGCAGCGACTCTCGCAGACGGTTCTCGGCCTCGCGCCGTTCCGTGATGTCCAGCTGCGTTCCGCTCACGCGCAGCGGCGCTCCCGCCGCGTCGCGGCGAACGACCTTTCCGCGATCCAATATCCAGCGCCAGCCCCCGTCTTTCGCACGCAGCCGGAGCTCGGCTTCGTACAAAGGCGTCTTCCCGTCCAGATGGTCCTGCAGCCGGCGAAGGACGTCTTCCTTGTCGTCCGGATGCACGAGCATCTGCCATGTTGAGAAGCGCGGCTCCAGCTCGTCAGGGGAGAACCCCAGCATTTCGGCCCAGCGGGCGTTGTGCGTCACGCGTCCCGTGGGAATATCCCAGTCCCAGAGCCCGAGATCCGCGCCGGCAACGGCGAGATCGAGCCGTTCCCGGCTTTCGCGCAGCTCCGCCTCGGAACGCTTTCTGTCAGTAATATCGATGAACGCAGCGACCATCTGCCCCGGCGATGTCTGGAACGCATGGACTTCGTACGCTCCTGCAATCTGGTGGTCCCTGTAGATGATCTGGTCCGAGTGCCAGGAGCCGCCGTGTCTCGCCACGTCTTTGTAGTGGCTCGGGATCTCCGTCTCCGCAAGCGGCGGGAACGCATCCTCGATCGAATGCCCGACAAACTGAGCGTTGCCGATGCCGAGGATCCTGTCCGCCGCGGGATTGGCCCCGGCGAACACAAGTGTCCCGTCGCCCTCCAGCCGGTACATGTGCATACCCATCGGGCTCATCTCGAACACACTCCGAAAGCGTTCCATGGATTCGTGCAGTGCGTTCTCCATCTGCTTCCGGTCCCGGATGTCGATGCCGAGACCGATCAGGAACGGTGCGCCGCGGAGCATGATCCTGCGGCCCGACAGGAGAAACGGTATGTGTCGCCCCGCCTTGGTGACCAGCGTGCACTCGACGGTGGCGCTGCCGGCGGTGAACACCCGCCTGACCGCCTTGATGATCCGGTCGCTCTCCTCAGGCGCGAAGAACCGATCGGGCCTCATCGTGCAGATTTCGTCAGCGCTGTATCCGGACAGACGTTCGGTGATGCTGTTCCATCGAACCATGCGGAGATCGGCATCGATCAGATAGAACGCGCCGGGGACGCTGTTGATGACGGCATCGGAAAAGTCCTGCTGGACTTCGCCATGCGTGGGGGGATTGAGCGGTTGAAGCTGAGCGAGGATCCTGCGGGCTCCCGTTTCCTGCACCACCGTCAGTGACATGTTGACCGAATGCTCGGCTCCGTCTGTTCCCCGCACCGTCCATGAAAAGACCTGCGGGACTCCGCTGAGGGCGCGGGCCAGTCTGGCCGACAGGAAGGACCGCTGAGGGGCGGCGCCGATGGATGAGAGTGTCAGTGTGCCGGGGCGGTCGATCGCATATCCGAAGGTGCGCGAGAACGAATCGTTCGCAGAGAGGATGGCGCCCGTCTCAGGCTCGCACATCACAAGCGGGATATGAATTGCGTCGAAGATCTCGCGCGATGCGACACCGTTCTTCCTGCGAGACTGCGATATGTGTGGGTCCTTGGGCACCGTATCCGTTGAATGACAAGAGTCCACCGGACATGAGTAACAAGGAGTGTGCCGTGGGCGGGACCGAGAGCTCCCGCAGATCCGCCACCCGGCTGCCGGTAAAGTGTTAGGAATACAATCGTTACGGGGAGCGTACATAGAGCCCGGCGCCCTTGTACGGCTCCGGATGGAGAGGGGAGCAACTATTGAAGAAAGAGGGGGGCGGGAAAGTCAAAGCCGGGGCAGATCTTTCCGAGGATGACCGGGCGGTCGGCACCTGTGACCCTGGGGAGGTTCCCGGGACGGCCGTGGACCGTTTCGTTGGCGAGCAACGCGAAGCTGATGGCCTCCCGGGCGTCCGAGGATACTCCGACATCATCCGCGGTGCGTACCCTGGCTGGCGCGAAGAGGCGCACAAGTTCTGACATGAAGAACCGGTTCCTCGCGCCTCCTCCGCTGACGATAACCTCGTCGGCAGCCATGCGTCGGGCGATGAAGCGGCGATAGGCATCGTGGACGGCCGTGACCGTGAATGCCGAAGCAGTTGCGACGATGTCGGCCGGTTCGTACGGCCGGGCATATGCGAGCAGATGGCGGACGAACTCCTCGCCGAACACCTCGCGTCCGGTAGACTTTGGCGGCGACGTTCGAAGGAAGGGGTGCTTCATGAGAAAACGAAGGAGGTCTGCCGAGACGGCGCCACCGTTCGCAACGCGTCCGTTGCGATCGTACGGTGCGTGGAAGAAACGCCGCGTCAGTGCGTCAACGACCATGTTCCCCGGTCCGGTATCAAACGCGACCACATCCCCCCGCGCCGCGTCCTTCGGTACCGCGGTCAGGTTGGCGATGCCGCCAATGTTGAGGATCAGGCGATTCTTGTTCGGGGAGCGGAAGATGATCCAGTCGACAGACGGGACGAGCGGCGCACCCTGCCCTCCGCGCGCCATGTCCGCAAGCCTGAAGTCTCCAACCGTCGTGACGCCTGTGAGGGCTGCCAGGGCCGAAGGGTCTCCGATCTGCAGTGTCGATCGCACCACGCGTCCGGCCACCTTTGCGGGGACAGGGAGGTGGTGGATGGTCTGGCCATGTGATCCGATCAGGTCGATTGCGGAAAGGGGGAGGCCGGCGTTGCGGGCGAGGGCCCGAACGGCGTCCGCGTATGCCATGGCGAGCGCCATGGTGAGCCGGGTGATCTCGTCGACGCGGCTGGTGTCCGGCACCGAGTTCCGCATCAGCAGATCGCGCAGGCCGCGCGGGAATGGCCGCTCGAGATAGGCAAGCTGCCGGAAACGAGTGTCCGCCCCGATCCCGTGGACGCGCAGAAGGACGGCATCGATGCCGTCCAGCGAGGTGCCGGACATCAACCCGGCGATCGTCAGCGCTCGCCGCCGGCGCGGTCTACGACTACGTTGTTCGTCTGGCATCGGTTTTCTATCTTATACGATGACCCAGCCCATTCTCCTCGGATCCCACATGTCCGTTGCCGGCGGCCTCCACATGGCCTTCGAACGGGGAACCCGCATCGGATGCGCTACGATGCAGATCTTTGTGAAGAACGCCAGCACGTGGACGGGAAAGCCGTTGACGCCGGACGCCGTCGCAAGCTACAAAGCGGCGGAGGCGAAAGCAACCATTGCGCCCGTCATCGCGCATGCCGCCTATCTGATCAACCTGTGTGCGCGTGCGGATGATGTCCTCCTCCGGTCCCGAAAAGGACTGGCCGATGAGCTGACGCGATGCACCGCGCTCGGAGTCGCCGGCCTCGTTGTCCACCCCGGCGCCCACATGGGCGCGGGGGAGCCAGACGGGCTCGCGCGCATCGCGGAGTCGCTGAACCTCATCCACGGGGAGCTGCCGGGGCCGTCGACACCAACGCTCCTGGAGACCACCGCGGGACAGGGAACGACGCTCGGATACCGGCTTGAGCACCTCCGCCGGATCATCGATCTGGTGGAGGACAAAGCGCGCATCGCAGTCTGCCTCGACACATGCCACCTCTTTGCCGCCGGCTATCCGATCCACACAGAGGAAGGCTGGGAGAGCACCATGCGCGACCTTGAAGCGATCATCGGTCTGGAGAATGTCGCGGCCGTCCACGTCAATGACTCGAAGCGGGAATGTGGCTCTCGCGTCGACCGGCATGACCACATCGGGCAGGGTCTGCTGGGCGAGACCGCGTTCCGGATGGTCATGAACGATCCGCGACTGCGCGCCGTGCCGAAGATCCTCGAAACCGAGAAAAGCGAGGATATGCATGAGGACGTCGAGAACATGGCCCGCCTGCGGGCACTTGTGAGGTGGTAGGGCCGCGGCCATCGTCCATGCCAGGCCGCCGCACCATCGCGGCATTCGCTCACCGGCTGCGCTGCCCGGTTGCATTTCGGAGTGTATGACGGTATCATGAAACCATTCCCGCGTCTAATCCCAGAGTACCAACCGATGATGTCCATCCGCCTCCTCCTGCTCGCGATGCTAATCGCCGCACCGATGTATGCCCAGAGCCTGTTTACCGTCAGGGACGACGGCGAGCGCAGGGAGCGAACGTACGACGTTCTGCATTATCGCATCGAGGTCGCGCTCGATGAGCGCGCGCGCGCCATCCGCGGAGCAGTGACCGTGACGCTGGTCCCGCTCCGGCCGGCGCTTCGCGTCGTCGACCTGGATGCCGAGGCCCTGACGATCGAGGGCGCCCGCCTCGGGGGACAGGATCTCCCGTTCGATCTCCTGGAGAAGAGAGTACAGGTTCGTCTCAGCGCCCCCGCATCGTTTCACGATACGCTGAAGCTGACGCTGCGGTACTCGGGCCACCCTCAACGCGGGCTCTACTTCGTGGGGCCCGACTCGTCCTATCCCTCGCGGCCGTGGCAGATATGGACACAGGGAGAAGACACGGACAACCATTTCTGGTTTCCATGTTATGACTACCCCAACGACATGGCCACCTCCGAAGTCATTGTCACGGTAAACGAAAAGTTCACCACGGTCTCGAACGGGCGGCTGGTGAGCACGAGCAGGGACAAAGCGCGAAAGACGAAGACATTTCACTGGCGGCAGTCGCTGCCGCACGTGTCGTACCTGATTATGCTTGCCGCGGGTGAGTATGCGGTCCTCCGCGAGACCGCTGAGTCTGTCCCGCTGGAATACTACGTATATCCGTGGCATGTCGAGGACGCGAAGGCGTGCTTCCGGGAGACGCCGGCGGTCCTCCGGTTCTTCAACGAGAAGATTGGCGTGAAATACCCGTGGGAGAAGTACGCGCAGATCCTCTGCAACAACTTCGTCGTGGGCGGCATGGAAAACACCTCGGCAACGACGCTGATGGACGACGCCACCGTCTACGACGCGCGCGCCCGGGTCGACGGCATCCCCACGAGTCTTATCGCGCACGAGATGGCCCACCAGTGGTGGGGCGACCTGATGACGTGCGCCGACTGGCGGCACCTCTGGCTGAACGAGGGGTTTGCCAGCTACTTTGACGAGTTGTATCACGAATACGCGCGCGGACGGGACGAGTTCGACTACCAGGTGTACAGGTCGCAGCTGGCCGGCATCGAATCGGATGCGCGCGACGGGCGCAAGCCGATCGTGAGCGTCGGATCGTACGGGACGAATCTCTACCCGCGCTCGGCTGCGGTACTGCACATGCTGCGGTTCGTGTTGGGGGACGAGTTGTGGTGGCGGTCGATACGCGCCTACGCGACCACCTACCGGCACAAGCCGGTGGAAACGAACGACTTGAAGCGGAGCATCGAGGAGACCACGGGGATCAACCTTCACTGGTTCTTCGAGCAGTGGGTGTACGGCGCCGGCTACCCGAAGTTCGAGGTCTCGCAGACGTGGAGCGATTCTGCTGACATGCTGAGCGTGGGTGTCCGGCAGACACAGACAATCGACAGCCTGACGGGCGTCTTCCGGACTCCTGTCGACATCGAGATCTGGGCTGGTGGCGCCCCGACGACGCACAGGGTGGACATCCTCTCGGCGGACACCGCGTTCAGTTTCCCGTGCCCGTCACGCCCCGAGATGGTGATCTTCGACAAGGGGAATTGGATCCTCAAGGAACTCACAATCCACCAATCGATGGACGAGTGGCTCGTGCAGGCGCGCCGGGCGCCAAACCCGGTTGACCGGCTCCGGGCCCTGAAGGTGATCGAGGAGACGGATTCGCTGGGCGCTTCGGTTCCTGCGGTGTGCGCGATCGCGCTCTCGGATTCATTCTATGGTGTGCGGGATGCCGCCGTGCGGGCGCTGCCGAAGCTCTCCAAGGCATCGCCTGCGGCGAAGGATTCCGCGCGCGCTGCCGCCATCGGAGCGCTCAGGGACCGGGTTCCCGGCGTACGGAGCGCGGCGCTCAGCGCGCTCCTGCGCATCAAAGGGGCGGGAGCCGCAGGACCTGTGCGGGAAGCCCTGAAGGACTCCAGCTACAGCCGTGGTGAGCGCCGCCCTGTATGCGCTGGCGAAAGTCGATTCCGCAGGGGCGGAGGCGGATATTGTCCGGTCACCTTGATATGCCGTCACACCGGAATGCCGTCGAGCTTGCCGCACTCTGGTCGCTTGCGTGGGTGGATTCAGGCAGGGCGCACCTGGAAGCCATGAAGCGCGTGCAACGGGGCTATCCCGTCTGGGTGCGGTATGCCTCACTGGTCCAGCTGGAACGGACAGGCAGAGGCAATCCCGACGCCGCCGCTCTGGTCTCGGGAATGCTTGATGAAGAGGATCGGACGCTGCAGTCGACGGCAATCCGCACGCTCGGCAAGATCGGGGAGGAGTCTGCGTTGCCCCGGCTGGAAGCGATTGCCGCCGACCCGAAGCACCGGTTCCAGGACGAGGCGAAGCAGGCGGTTGCATCGATCAGGACCCGCACGCAGAGTGAAGTTCGCTGACGCCAGCGCCAGGGCGAAGCAGCACCCCGATGACACGATCATTCCCGACATAGAATGAACGTCGCCAGCCTCGAAACCGTCGCGCTGCGCAAGGAATATCCGGGGACGGTCGCCCTCGACGATGTCTCGGTGCGGTTTGATGGGGGCCGGATCCACGCGCTCATTGGAAAGAACGGCGCGGGCAAGAGCACGTTCGTCAAGATCCTTGCCGGGGCCGTGTGGCCCACGTCGGGCGACATCCGGATCAACGGTCGGTCGGTCACGTTGTCGTCGCCGCGCGAAGCGCTCCATCAGGGAATCGCGACGGTTCACCAGGAGCTGAGCCTCGTCCCTGAGTTGACGCTTGCGGAGAACATCATGCTCGGTCGTCTCCCGACGCGGCGGGGGACGGGAGGCCTGCTTGTCGACTGGGATGCGACGTATGCACATGCCGAGCGAGTGCTTGCGACGTTGAATGTGCGTCTGAACGTCCGGCTGCCGGCGCGTGCGCTGGGCGTCGCGCACCAGCAGGTCGTCGAAATCGCGCGTGCGATGTCGTACAATCCGCAGGTGCTCCTGCTGGACGAGCCCACCTCCGCGCTCGCGCGGGGCGAAGCCGACCGCCTGTTCGCCCTTCTCAAGGACCTCGCCTCTCGTGGGGTCATTATCCTCTATATTACCCACCGCCTCCAGGAAATCCAGGCGATTGCCGATACCGTGACGGCCCTCAGAAACGGGCGGCTTGTGTCCACCATCCCGGCGCGCGAAGCGTCCGCAGAACAGATGGCCCGCATGATGTTCGGGGATGTCGTCCGTTCGCACCGGCCGGCAGACGTCAACCCGGAAGGCGAAGTTCTGCTCGAGGTCCGGAACCTCACGTCTCCGGGGAGGTTCTCAAACGTGTCGTTCACCGTGCGGCGGGGGGAGATCGTCGGCATTGCCGGCCTGCTGGGATCCGGACGGACCGAGCTGCTGCGCGCGATCGCTGGCGCCGATCCTCCGGCCGGCGGAGACATCGTCCTGTGTGGCCGTGCGCTTCGTCCAGACAGTCCGGCCCGGATGAAGTCGCTGGGCCTCGTGCTTGCGCCGGAAAACCGGAAGGAAGAGGGCCTCATCCAGGTCCTGAGCAGCCGGGAGAACCTCGTGATGGCCGCGCTGCACACGATCACCCGCGGGGGCCTCACAACGCGGGGCCGCGAGAGAACGGCCGTCGCCCCGCTCGTGAAGTCCCTCGGCATCGACATGCCCGACGTCGATGCCCCGGTCTCGGTCCTGAGCGGCGGCAACCAGCAGAAAGTCGTGCTCGGGAAATGGCTGCTCGCAGGGCCGTCGGTGATACTTCTGGACGAGCCTACGCGCGGGATCGATGTGCAGGCGAAGCAACAGGTGTTTGATATCATCTGGTCGCTCAGCCGCCGCGGGATCGCAACCGTCGTGGTCTCCAGCGAGCTGGAGGAGCTTCCCGATCTGTGCCACCGCATCCTGGTGATGCGGCACGGCGCGCTCGAAGGCGAATTCCGTGCCGCTGACGTCACCGTGGATCAACTACTCGCACGCTGCCTCGCATGACAAAGACCTTCCTCCGCGCCGCGATTCTCGAAGTCATCCTCGTCGCTCTGTGCGCTGTCCTGGCCGTCGCCGCGCCGGCGTTTCTGACCGTCGACAACCTCCTGAACGTCCTCCGGAATGTGTCCATGCAGGGCCTTATCGCGCTGGGGATGACGATGGTCATCATCGCGGGGGAGATCGACCTGAGCGTCGGCTCGATGGTGGCGTTCGCGGGGTGCCTGACCGCGTACATCGCGGGGGCACTTTCCGGGATGGGGATCGGGGCGGCCATCGCGATTGCGATCGTGACGACCGTTGCGGCAGGCGCGCTGCTGGGGTCGTTCAGCGGTCTGATGCGCACGAAGTACCAGGTGCCGACATTCATCACTACCCTGGCGCTCATGACGGGACTGACCGGGGTAGCGGAGCTGATCACGAACGGATTCCCCCTGACGCCCTTCCCTTCCTGGTACAACATCCTCGGCGGCGGGTATCTCCTCGGCATTCCGTTTCCAGCGATCGTGTTCCTCGCGGCGTTTGCGGTGGTGCTGGTGGTGATGAACCACACAGGATTCGGACGATCGGTCTATGCGGTGGGCGGCAACGCGGAGGCCGCCAGGCTCAGCGGCATCGACGTTGCGCACGTGAAGATTGCCGTGCTGGCGATAACGTCAGGCCTTGCGGCGCTCAGCGGGGTCATGCAGTCCTCTGAGATCATGTCAGGGACCGCGACGACGGCGAAAGGGTGGGAGCTGGACGTGATCGCAGCCGTCATCATCGGCGGGACGAGCCTGATGGGCGGCGTCGGAAGGGTCTGGGGAACGATGGTCGGCGTGATATTTCTGGGGGTGATCATCAACGGCATGACGTTGATGAATATCAGCGAGTACTGGCAGCATGTCGTACGCGGCGCGCTGATCCTCACTGCCGTCCTCATCAACCGGTTGCAGCCGCGAGCGTAGGGAGTGAACCTCCAGGAGCTCGGCTGGTCCCCCTACTTCACGGCCGCTTTCGAAAGGCTGGCGGAACCCGGATGCCTCCCGGCGCGTGTGGCCGTCCAGATGATCTCCGGCAAGTACCTGCTGTACTGTCAATGAGGGCGAGGTCCAGGGAGAGCTTGCCGGTCGGCTGCAGTATCTGGCGAGCGGTCCGCAGGATCTTCCCGCTGTGGGGGACTGGGTGGCAGTCCGGATCGTCCCCCTGGAACGACGCGCGGTCATCGTGGACATCCTCCCCCGGCGCACGAAGTTTTCCCGGCGGGCAGCCGGGAAACGTGCCGAAGAGCAGGTCGTTGCCGCGAATGTCGATATCGTGTTTCTCGTCCAGGCGCTCGACAGCACCCTGAACCTCCGGCGGCTGGAACGCTACCTTGTCGTCGCCTCCGACAGCGGTGCCCGCCCCGTTGTACTCCTGAACAAATCGGACCTTTGCAGCAACCTCGATGAAGTGGTTGCTGCCGTCGATCGGGTGTCGGCAGGAGCTCCGGTGCACGTGCTTGCAGCGCGGGACGGTCAGGGCGTTGAGGGGCTCAAGGAATATCTTGCAGAGGGCGTCACTGGAGCGGTGTTGGGGTCGTCCGGCGTCGGAAAATCGACGATCATCAACCGGCTACTGGGTGCTGACTACTTTCCCACAGACGAAGTGCGGGGGTTTGACGACAAGGGCAGACACACGACCACGCGGCGCGAGCTGGTCATTCTCCCGGGCCGGGGCATGTTGATTGACACGCCGGGGATGCGCGAGCTTCAGCTGCTTGGCGGGACGGAGGGTCTTGAGGCCGCCTTCGAGGACGTGGGGGCGCTCGCGCTGGAATGCAGGTTCCGGGATTGCCGGCACGACGAAGAGCCGGACTGCGCCGTGAGGCAAGCGCTCGATGACGGTCGTCTTCCTCTGGAGCGATTCGAGAGTTACCGAAAGCTGCTCCGCGAAATCGCCTTTCTTGAGCGGACCGGGAGCAAGACGGAGCAGACGTTGTACAAGGACCGCGTGAAGAAGCTGACGGCGCGGCACAAGCGGGGGTACAGAAAGTAGGTGCCGTCCGCTGCAGAAACGCAGCGGACGGCAGCCCGAACATCAACCCGCAGGCCCGCGGAGGACCCGCGCAGGGAGCATCAGGATCGACTTCAGAAGCGCGAACACTCGCTTCCACGCTGATGCCGATGAGTCTGAACGGGAGCATCACCAGCCAGATGATGGGGTACAGCACCAGCGCCAGCAGGGCCAGAGGCCAGCACACCACCAGCAGGAGAAGCCAGAGCAGGAATTTCATCATCGCCTGAATCCCTCTTACTTCGTCAGCTCGCTGACGACGGATCCGCCGCCCATGGCGGGCGGGATCTTTGTTTCGCTCTTCACGATCGTACGCCCCTCTTTCGCGATCCAGAGCTTCACCCCCTCGTTGTCGCCCTCGACCGGCTGTACCTCCACCACATAGGCGTCGTACGTCCCTGCGGGCGTCGTAACCTTCTCCGTCCCGGTCACGCGCGCGGTCATGTCCTTCACGCGCCCGCCCATGAGGTCGAACACCTTCAGTCCTGCGGCGTAGCCGTCGGCGAGCGGTGCAGTGCTGAGCGGTAACTCAACGCCCGTGCCGTCTGAGAGCACCGCTCCCGACTTCTTCACGTTGATGGGCAGGTTCATGGGGCCCGCAATCTTCCCATCGATGACGTCAGGGCCGAAGGAGATGACGATCGTCATGGGTCCCTGCTTCATGCTGCGATGCACGGGCAGCAGGCTCGCGGCGTCCATGTCGAGCGTGTCAGTCGCTTCGCCCATGGGAGACGTGCTGACCTCGACGACTCTCCAGACCTTTGTGCCGTTCACCTCCGCCGGCTGAATCGTCCGCGTGGTGGTGACCTTGATCGACTGGCCACGGGCTGACATCGTGGAAGCGTAGGAAGACGCGCCCGGCTTCAGGAGCGATCCGGCGAAGACTGCAGGAGCTGCTGCTGCCGCAGCGCGGGCAGGCATGGTGACCGTGGCGACGTCGACCGTGAGCGCGTCGATGCGCTTCTGAATCTCCGGCGACACCGATTCCTGGTGTCGCCCCCCAAGGTGCTTGTTGAAGAACCGCTCGATAACGGCATAGGTTGCCAGCCGGTTTTCCTTCCCGGCGAACCCGTGGCCCTCGTCAGGCGCGACGAGGTACTCCACCTTCCGCCCCAGATCCCGCATGGCCACGACGATCTGGTCCGATTCGGCCTTCTTGACCCGCGGATCGTTCGCGCCCTGGATCACCAGCAGGGGAGCGGTGATGTTCTTCGCGGAGTTCAGGGGCGACTGGGCCTCGAGGCGCTTCACGTCCTCAGCGTTCTCGGTGTCGCCGACACGCACGGCGAAGATCTTCTTGATCGGAGCCCAGTATGGCGGGATGGAATTCAGGAGCGTCAGAATATTGGACGGCCCGACATAGGAAATTCCTGCGGCGTACACATCGGGCGTGAACGCAAGGCCCGCGAGCGTCGCGTATCCACCGTACGAACCTCCGTACATGGCGACCTTCTTGGGGTCAGCAATCCCTTCGCTGATCAGATAGCGCGCCGCGTCGGTGAGGTCGTGCTGCATCGCGCCCGTGCCCCACTGCTTGTTCCCCGCGTTGAGGAACTTCTTCCCGTACCCGGTGGAGCCCCGGAAGTTCACGCTCATCACCGCATACCCGCGGTTGGCGAGGAACTGGGCTTCGCTGTCATATCCCCAGAAGTCCCTCGCCCATGGGCCGCCGTGCACGACAAGAATTGCCGGGAGGTTCTTCGCCGGGATGCCCTTCGGCGTCGTGAGATAGGCGGGAATGCGCAAGCCGTCACGCGCCGTGAACGTCACCGGCTTCATTGGCGCAAGGTGCTCGGAAGGAAGATTCGGCCGCAGCCGGTAGAGCAGCTCGGCCTTCCCGGTGCGACGATCGAACAGATAGACCGAACCGGGATCAACATCGCCGGAGGCCGAGACGAGCCAGACGTTCTCGTCCGCCGTGAGCGACGTGATGCCCAGCTCCCTGTCTGGCAGGGCCGCGCGGAGCTTCGCCCAGTCGTTCGCGAACTTCTTTTCCTTTGGATACACCCGCTTGAGGTCCGACACGTAGAACGTCGCCAGCAGCTCATCGGTCACTTCCGAAAAGAGCGCGTCGGTCAGGTCCACCGCATTGTCCGGGTCCTTGTCGACGAGCGATGTCTTTCCGGTCTTCAGATCGAAGAGTTCCAGCTGCATCTTGTCGGCCGCAGCGCCCTTGTTCGTGACGAGATAGAACTTCTCGCCGTCCGGCGTGAACCGGTACGGGGATGCGCTTTCCTCGGCGCTCACCTCATAGATGGGCTTGAGCGTTTCACCATCGATCCGGAGAAACTCCGTGCCGCCGGTGTCTGTGATCCGGAGCCCGAGGCGAAGGTCGCCCTTCAGATCGGTTACCCATCCCGCAACGTTGTCGTCGTTCTTCCGGATGAGCTTCCGCTCGCCCGTGTGGATGTTGAGCCGGTACACATCGTGGAGCTCGGCGCGGCGGTCGTTCAGGCCGACAATGATCTCGCCGGGCGCGTCACGCGGGACGTCGTAGATCTGTGCGCGGACCTTCTCCATGGGCGTGAGGTCGCGGGAGGGGGGAACGGGGTCCCCGCTTGCCGTCGGGTCCACCGAGTAGATCCTGTAGTTCTCGTCGCCGCCCTTGTCCTGCGAGTACAGGATAACCTTGCTGTCGCGGGACCAGAAGTACTGCATCACGGGCCGGGTGGTGTCGGCTGTCACCGGCCGCGCGCTCTCGAAGGGCTCGCCGGCCTTCTTGACCCAGACGTTCCGGACGTTCCGGAACGGCTTCAAGAACGAGATGAACTTGCCGTCGGGTGAAAGCTGGGCGCCGGAGATCTCCGGATCGCCGAAGAAGAGTTCCCGGTCGATGAGTGGCGGGAGCTGGGCTGGAGCAAGGGCAGTTGAGATCATAAGGGCACTCAATACTAGAACAGTCCGAAATAGCATGGGGGTTCTCCCTGATGGTGGGTACAGGTCCAATATACGAACGCACGGGATTGTCTGTTGCACAACCCCCAAAAATCCACCGATTTGGCCACGTTCAACCCCTCTCATGCGTCAGGGATCTGCCCAGCTACTCCACCGGCTGTTGTGTACGATAGCCGCAGATGCTACACAGCCCAACCCTCTGGAGGCCGCATGAGCAGGACAGCCTGGCCGGGTGGCCGCCGGAGCGGTTGTCGCGCTCGTCTTCGGAAAGCGCACACATCCTCCGGTGCCTGCGATGTGAGACAGGGCCGACGTGGTGAGCCCCGTCCCTGCCCGGCCACCGGCGGGGCTAGATTCCCTGGGCGAGAAACGGCGATGGTGTGGAGGGGTCCTCGCCCGGGCGAAGGGTGCCGTGAGATGCGCGGATGAATGACGACTGCGTGGCGAAGGCGAGGACGCGCACCCAGCTTCGAAGAATGACCGCGGCCTGCTGGACCAGTACCAGCGGGACCAGCCATCCGCTGACAGCGAGCGGGACCATATCTTCGAAGAGAACAACACCGGCGAGCGGGATGAGCGATGCAACCGCGAGTGTGAGCGTCAGCGCGGCAACTCCCCCCGCATGCTTCACGAGAAACTCCATGGCAGCGCGGATGCTGCCGAACACTCCTCGTTCCGGTTCCTGGACCAGAAAGATGCGCGCGTAGTCCGAGAGCGTAAGGACGCACGCGCTCATGACAACGCCCACCGCCAGGAATCCCAGCACACCCGGGTTCGACGGGTTCTCGGTGTCGACAAAGAGGAATCCTGCCCCCGCGATCGTCAGCGTGGCGATCAGCAGGATAACGCCGATCGTGAGCAGCGAGAGCGCGAAGAATCGGCCTGTGTGTCGGGCAGCGCCGGCGAAGTACGCGCTCGAAGACCACGCTCCGTGCTCCTTGAGTGCGGACACGAGACCGGCGGTGAGGAAGGAATGCAACGGGAGACTGATGACGAGAACCGCCAGCGATACCGCCAGGACGGGGAGCAGCCGAAAACCCTCCTTCGTGAAAAGGTCGAAGAGTGTCGTATACGCAAACCCGTTCGAGAGCGTCTCAAGCGCGGCCGATTTCCCGAAGGCGCCGACGAAACCGGTCTGAAAGACGTACCCGACGAGCCCGGCCGGAGTCGCCACCGCGGCAAAGAGCAGCAGTGCGGATGGCCAGTGGGCCAGCGCGTCCCGGACTCCGTCCTTGAGGGCACGTAGCATGATGCTCACATCTCCTTAACCGAACAGACCGACGAACTGCAGCAGCGTCTGGAGCCAGAACACCAGTCGTGCCGTGAAGGGTCGCGCCGGGGCCGAGGGGGGTGTCGCAGCCCGGCTGTTGTTGATTACATTTATGTCGATCGGGATCCTGCCCCGGGGATCCACGATGGCCTTCTCGACCCGCACTCCACGCCTGTAGGTAAATGAGACATTCCGGTCCTTCCCGTCCCACCACTCCGTGACCTCGCTTCCGTCGTCGAATGACACTCTGACCTCGACCGGAAGCTTGACGTCTCCAAGCCGGCTCACAGTCACAGTCGACACGAGGGTCCCCGCGGAGTCAGCCGCATCATGCGCCTTCGGGAAGCTTCCCGGCGGGCTCGATGGTTCTGCTGTTTGCGAGCGCCGTGACCGCGTAGTCGCACACGCCTGTTCCATACAGCACCTGGTCGAAGAACCAGTCCATGTTCGGGCCGAGGCGGGAGCGATGGTGGCGGGGGACGATCTCGTTGACGACGGCGATAAAGTCAGCTCCGGACGGATGACGGAATCGCCACCGATGGAAGTACGTCTTCATGACGGAGTCCATGACCGGCCGGCCGATCAGGCCTTCGAGCGTCTGGAGCATGAGCATCGTCTTGAAGTACGTCAGCATACCGTACCCGCCGAACTCGAATTTCCAGGCTGGCGTGGCGATGGGTGCGACGCTCGGGTTTCTGGAGCCCACGTATGCCCCGCGTGAAAACTCGCCGTTGCCGATCCGGATCCCCAGCCAGTCCATCAGGGAGGTCCGGACGCCGTATGTCCCGTCCATGATCCGCTCTTCGTAGTACTGCGTGAACCCCTCGTCCAGCCACGCCTCCTCGAATTCGTTGGACGCCACCATTCCCTGGAAATAGTTGTGGACGAACTCGTGGACCGTCACCACCTCGGCGGTCCGCAGCGTGATCTCCGGAAGCGGGAAATCGCCGGCGGTGGCCAGCGTCGGATACTCCATCCCGTACAGTCGCCTCTGCTCCCGGCGGCGGCTCCACAAGCGTAAATGTGGGGTAGGGATACGATCCGACACAGCTGTCCATGTAGGCCATGGCTGCAACCAGTGCGTCGAGGTTCCTGTGAGCCTTCCGGAGCCGTGTCCGGGGAAGCAGCATCCGAATATCCGTGGTTCCCCAGCGGCGGGATTGCTCAACGAACTCCGGCCAGGCGGTCCACGCAAAATCGTGCACGTCCTCGGCGTGGTAGGTGATGGTGCGGTTGCCCTCCGGGTTCCACCGGTCGCTCACCGCCGCCCCGGTCGCACCGACGATGAATCGGTTGGGCAGGGTGATCGAAACGTCGTAGACTCCGAAATCAGCATAGAACTCCGTATCGGAATGGAACTGGTGGCAGTTCCAGCGGCCGCTGGTTGCGCCGCGGACACCGCGCGGCTCGTACACGCCGATTTTCGGGAACCACTGTCCGACCAGGAAGAAGTCGTCAACGTACCCCGTCCGGGCGATCGCCCTCGGCAAGCGCGCTGAGAACGCGATGGATAGACGGATGGTTCCGGACGGGCCGACGGGCGATGGTAGCGGAATGCGCATCACGGTGTAGTCGTCGGGGTTGCCGTCGTCCGGCTGGATGAACTGCATCCGGGACGTGAGGTCCTCGCCGTTGGCGAGCGTGATCGACGTGATGTCGATCCACCCCCACTCGTCCGGGCCGATCGTTCGGCGACGGTTGTCGTCGCGCAGGAACGTCGTCTCTGAATGACGGAACGCGTTCAGGTAGAGATGGAACCTCAGTTCCGTGATGGCGTCGGTGGACGGGTTCGTCCAGGTAAGGAGTTCGGTCCCCTGGAGCGTCTTATCGTCGGGGTTGAGCGTGACGTGGATGTCGTAGTTCGCGATGCGCTTGCTCAACGCGGTTTCCGCAAAGACGGAGGCGTAGAGAGGCGCGCTGTGTGCGACAAGCAGGACGACGAGCAGGACGGCGCCGGAGAGATGGCGCGACTGCGAACGACCTGTGTGGATCACGGTGGCGGACACGGCTACGTTCTCAGGTACGAGGCTCCGTTTGCGTCAATGATGGCCGCGGTCATGTAGGCCGGAGCATCCTTCGCGCAAAAGAGCGCGATGCGCGCGATCTCCTCCGCGGTCGCCACCCGTCTGAGGGGACTCTGCGCCTTCACCGCCTCGCCGTCAGGACTGTTCAGGGTCGATGCCGCCATGTCTGTATCCACCCATCCGGGAGCGATCGTGAAGACGAGCACGTTGTGCGGGGCGAGCGCCTGTGCGAGGGACTGTCCCATCGCATTCATGCCGGCCTTGCTGGCGCCATAGGCGGGGGCGTTCGGTTCTCCACGGAATGCGCCGCGGGAGGAAATGTTCACAATCCTTCCACCGCCTTGCTTGATCATATGCCGTGCCGCGCAGTACGAGAGGTTGGCGGCGGCGATGAGGTTTGTTCCAATCGTGGTGCCCCAGGCATCCTGCCATGCCTGGTACCCGACGTCGGCAACGGGGTGGTATTCGAAGATGCCTGCGTTGTTGATGAGGACGTCCAGCCCGTCAAGCGCGTTGATGGAGTGTTGCACGAGCTGTTCGGCCTGGGGGGCGTCGGAGATGTCAGCGCGCAGCAGCGCGTGGCCCGAGCCCGGCAGCCCGCCAAGGACCTGGCGGGCCGCGGCTTCACTACTATTATAATGTACCGCCACGCGGAACCCCGCGCCAGCCAGAGAGCGAGCAATGGCGGCGCCGATACCGCGCGAGGCGCCGGTTACGAGGGCAGAAGGCATTGGACGAAGAACGGGATGTCAGCGTGGAAGAGTGTGTGGACAACTCTGGGATAGTACGGAAAAGCAACCGGAGGGTCAACCGGGCGGGTCATGCCCGGCCGGCCCCGGGCCGCGGGGCCCTTGTGCGAGCAGCCTTTCGCCGGGTCCGGCGCGAAGCGGTCGGGTTCCACCTCCTGCGACGCAAATCGATGCCGGCCGGGGGAACAGCCACGCCGTCGTTCGCCAGCAGTGCGATCTGCGTACGCCCGGGTTCTCCCGGCAACGATACCTTGCCCAGGGCGTTCACCACCCTGTGCCACGGCACGGGGGATCCGGGCGGTAAGGCGTGGAGGGCATAGCCCACGAACCGCGCATGGCCCGGGATGCCCAGAAGTTCCGCGATCTGACCGTATGTAGCGACGGATCCCTTTGGGATTCTGGCCACGACGGTCCAGACGTCGGGATATGTCAGACTCGTTTGCCGCTTCATGATGGAAAATCACATCCCTGCTTGCCTCTCAACCCATTTTTCCGTACTGAACCCGAAACGGGACAACACAGACCTCTCAACGGCGATCGTGGTCGATCATGGCACTGCCTTCCCCCCTGACCGAGTCGGCTCTCCACCAGGATCCGATTCTTCAATTTCAGCGATGGTTTGACGACGCCGCGTCGGCTGGCATCTCGCAACCGAATGCCATGACACTTGCCACGGTGTCGCGCGACGGGAAAGCCGTCGGCACGCATTGTACTCCTCAAGCGCGTCGACAGGCGCGGGTTCGAGTTCTTCACAAACTATCTGTCCCGCAAGGGGAAGGAGATCGGCGGAAACCCGAACGTCGCACTCGTGTTCCACTGGGAGCCTCTGGGTCGGCAGGTGAGGATCGAAGGTGAAGCGACGAAGCTCTCACCCGAAGAATCAGACGCCTACTTCCATGGCCGCCCCATCGAGCATCAGATCGGAGCGTGGTCGTCATCCCAGAGCGAGCCGGCAACCCGCGAGGTACTCGACCGGCGGTACGAAGAGACGAAGGCGAAGTACTCGGGCATCGAAGTCCCCCGCCCGCCTCACTGGGGCGGGTATCGCGTTGCCCCGCGTGTCATCGAATTCTGGCAGCAGCGCCAGGCCCGTCTGCACGATCGCATCCGGTACGAACGGCAGCCGGAGGGGTCATGGCGGTTCCAGCGACTCTCCCCCTGAAGCAGCCGGCTACCGCATGCGCGCCACGGCCCTGCGGCGGAAGCAGTCCGTTGTGTGGTCGTTGACCATCCCGACCGCCTGCATGTAGGCGTAGCAGATCGTCGAGCCGACAAACCTGAACCCGCGCTTCTGAAGATCCCTGCTCATCGCATCCGACTCGGCCGTTCGCGCCGGCAGTTGCTTCAGCGACTCCCAGGCGTTCTGCCTGGGCTTCCCGCCGACAAACTTCCAGACATAAGCATCGAAGCTGCCGAACTCTTTCTGGACCGCCAGGAATGCGCGGGCGTTCCCGATGCTGGCCGCGACCTTCAGCCGGTTCCGGACGATCCCCTCGTCTGCAAGGAGCGCCGCGACCTTGCGTGAAGGATACCGCGCGATTTTCGCTGCGTCGAAATTGTTATAGGCCTTCCGGTAGCTCTGGCGCTTCTTCAAGATTGTCGCCCAGCTCAGCCCCGCCTGTGCGCCCTCGAGGATCAGCATCTCGAAGAGGTGGCGGTCGTCGTGCGACGGGACCCCCCATTCCTCGTCATGGTAGGGATAGAAGAGCGGGTTGGAAACAGCCCACGCGCATCGCTGTGGCGAGGAAAGGGCCACGGAACCGTTGCCTCCCGGGTTGTGTTGAAGGGCATCGCCAGGCGAAGAGCAATGTAGCGATTCCGTCGCTGCCGCTCAATCGGCGGATCGTCGTCGCGTCACGTCAGGGTCCGCCCGCGAGGAGGGGAGCACGTGTTGACTTCCCCTCACCGGTTTCGTACCATCTAAGACTGTCTTCCCGGCCGTCCACACCACTGACCGGGGCACCATCTCCGCGGTCATGTGCAGATCGCGCTCATTCAGGTTCAACAAGTTGAGGAATCCATGCGGTATTTCGTGCTTGCTGTGACGTTGTTGATGTCCGCCGGCGCTGCCGGCCAGATCCAGACCCCCACCGACATGGAGAAGAAGATCGGTGCGGCGGGCGTTGACGCCGATACCGACGAAGCTCGAGGGGTGGAAGGTCAACGCCGTTGTCGGGGCGGGGCTCTCCCAGGCCGCGTTCTCCAACTGGGCGCAGGGCGGCGAGAACTCGTTCGCGTATACGTTGAGCGGCCTCGTGAACGGGACGCTGCACGGCGAGCGGAGCAGATGGTCCAACACGCTCAGCCTCCGGTATGGACAGGCACAAATCGGGGACGACGAGGCAAAGAAGACAGACGATGAAATCTACTTCGAGTCGATCTTCGTCTACCGGGTCTGGTCGCCGTTCCATCCCTATGGCGGCTGCCACGATTCGGACGCAGTTCGCGCCGGGATACAACTATCCGGACAACGCGCCCCGCGTGCGGGTCTCGAAGTTCTTCGATCCTGCCTACCTGACGCAGAGCGTCGGCGTGATCTACGAGCCCTCGCCGATCTTCACCAGCCGGCTTGGTGTTGCGATGCGCGAAGTGCTCACGTCCGAATTTCCGCAGTATGCGGATGATCCTGAGACGCTCACGGAAATCGAGAAAACCAGATTCGACGTCGGCATGGAATGGGTGTCGACCCTGAACTACGAGTTCCTCCCGAACATGGTGTACGTGACGCGCCTCGAGCTCTTCGCGCCGTTCAACGCGTTTGACCGGGTCGTCGCTCGCTGGGACAATGTGATCTCGGGGAAGATCAACAACTGGTTCTCCGTCAATCTCGGCGTGCAGGTGCTGAACGATGTGAACGTAACACCCCGTACCCAGCTGAAGCAGACGCTGACGCTCGGCGTGAGCTATCAACTGCTCTGAGGAACGGAAGACTGACGCACCTATTTCCACCATACACGAGGAGGTACGCATGAGCATGATAAAGGAGTTCAAAGCGTTCGCGATGCGCGGGAATGTCGTGGACCTCGCGGTCGCAGTTATCATCGGCGGAGCGTTCGGCAAGATCGTGGCGTCACTGGTTGCCGATGTGGTGATGCCGATCGTCGGCCTGTTGCTGGGCGGGGTCAACTTCACCGGCCTCTCCATCACGGTGGGCGATGCGGTGATCAAGTACGGTGCGTTCATTCAGGCGATCGTGGATTTCCTGATCATTGCATGGGTGATCTTCCTGGCGCTCAAGGCGCTCAGCAAGGTGAAGAAGGCGGAACCTCCGGCCGCGCCGGCACCCCCGCCGCCACAGGAAGTGCTGCTGACCGAGATCCGCGATCTGTTGAAGAAGGGGCGGTAATCGCTCTCGTCGGTCTGCTGCAGTGTGTCGTCCGGGTCCGTCTGTGCCTTGAGACGGACCCGTTCTTGTTTCCGCGATCAGGAGTGTAGCCGCATGCATCCCGCCATCCGCAGTGCCGCGCTCGTGGGACTCCTCGTGATTGCGCTTGCCGCTGCCGCCGGACAGCCGAGGCCGAAGCTCGGACTCGCGCTCGGAGGCGGGGGGGCGCGGGGCCTCGCGCATGTCGGGGCACTGAAGGTCCTCGAGGAAGAAGGTGTTGTTGTCGATGTCGTGACGGGCACCAGTATGGGCAGCATCGTGGGCGGGCTGTATGCGGTGGGGTACTCGGCGGCCCAGCTCGAGTCGATCGTGGTGAGCGTGGATTGGGACATCGTGTTCGATGACCGTGCCTCCCGGCGGGACATCGCGATGGAGCGGAAGCGGTACGAGAGCCGCTACAACATCAGCCTGCCCGTGCGGGATTGGGAGATCTCGCTGCCGGCGGGAGTCGTGGCCGGACAGCGGGTGGGTCTGCTGCTGACCGAGACGACCGCGCCTGCGCATCACATCACGGACTTCACCAAGCTTCAGGTTCCGTTCACGTGTGTCGCTGCCGACCTCGAGCGCGGGGAGGCGGTGGTGCTGAAGGACGGTGACCTCGCGGACGCCATCCGCGCAAGCATGGCGATTCCAACGGTCTTCACCCCCGTGATGATCGGCGACCGGCTCCTCGTGGACGGCGGTGCAGTGCGCAACCTCCCCGTGCAGGACGCGAAGGCGCTGGGGGCGGATGTCGTCATCGCGATCGACGTCTCGGATTCCTCCCTCGGGCGCGATCGGCTGACAGATGTGTTGACGATCATGAACCAGACGATGGGGATGGGTATCGAGAGGGCAAGCGCCGAACAGCGTGCCCTGGCCGATCTCGTTGTCCGCCCGTCGATGCCAGGCGTCTCAACGCTCGGCTTCACTGATGTGGCCCTGATCATGCAGCGAGGCGCGGAGGCAATGCGGCGCCAGATTCCGGAGCTCCGCGCCCTCCTTGCCTCACAAGGCATTCCGACCGCTCCTCGGAAGCGGCGCGGGATCGCCGGGACCGATTCGATCACTGTCACATCCGTGAGAGTTGAAGGCGGGACGGGGGTGATGCAGCGGACCGTGCGCTCCAGTCTTGCGTTTGCTGTTCCCGGCCGGGTTTCCAGAGATGATCTTCGATCCACCGTCGACCGCCTCTACGGCATGCAATTCTTTGAGCACGTCGACTACCGCCTTGTGCCCTCCGGGGACGGATACGCGCTGACGCTTCGATGCACCGAGGGGGTTGGGAACAGGTTCCGGATCGGCGTGAGGCTGGACAACTACGAGCGCGCTGCAGCCGTCATTGGAGCGCTCTTCGAGAATGTCGGCAGCGAACAGGCGTTTGTTGCCGTGGATCTCAGGCTTGGACGCGATGTCGGCATTGAGGCTACGTACGCCATCCCGCTGGGGTCTGAGTCCGGGAATCGGAGTCCGGGTGGAGGCTGCGGGATTGGAGTTTAACCGGGACGTCTTTTTCGACGACGGGAGCATCCGCGTGCTGCGCACGAGAACTGTGCTGGGCGGCGTGACCGTGGGAAGTCTGTTTACGCGGCGGATGTCGGGCGGAGCGGGCATCCGGGCCGAGTGGGGATCGTCGAAACCGGTGGACGCGCCGGATATTGCCTCCGTGGACAAACGGCTTTTGATGGCCGACGTTTTCGTGTCGTACGACGGTTACGACAGGGTGCCGTTTCCGTCGACCGGCGGACAACTTGTGGCGGTTGTGGACCGATCGCTTGCCACCAACGATGAGTTGTCGCCGCTGACGCGCTGGTTCGTGTCGGGGTCAGGCGTCCTTCCGGTTTCGCATCGCCTTGCGCTGCAGGGCGCGGCCGCGATGGGGCTCCTGACAGGCGACACCCCCGCGCGCGAGTATCTGTTCACGCTCGGCGGCGTACGGGTGCCGTTTGCGTACCCGTACAACCGGATGTCCCGGACGTCCGTGATGGGATTCCGAGCGTTTGAGCTCTCAGGCCGGCAGATTCAGATGGCGCAGGGTGGCGTGAACTACTGGCTCGGAGAAACGGTGATGGTGGGAGTCCAGGGGGAGGTCGCCTCGGCATCGGACAGTGAAGACTATTGACTTCGCTCGCACGCAGTACGAATGGGGAGCGGGGGTCACCGGCGGTGCGCTGACGCTGCTGGGTCCGGTGCAGCTGACCATCATGACCGGCAGCAAGAACAGCTTCCTGGTCTACGCGAGCTTCGGGTACGACTTCTGAGTCGTCGTTCGATTCGAGGTCCGATGCGGTCTCCGCACGAACCGGTTCCTCAGCGGGTTACCACCCTGGTCCAGCTGCC
The DNA here is from genome assembly GCA_963701735.1 of uncultured Ignavibacteria bacterium. GTDB lineage: Bacteria > Bacteroidota > Ignavibacteria > UBA10030 > UBA6906 > CAWABB01. The sequence goes on from CAVPBI010000021.1 coordinate 67,044, forward strand.
GATTGCTTCGAGTGCCGCAGGAGCGAACGTCTCCTCGATCGTTCCGTACTCGCCGATGGCACCCGTCTGCGCCGTTTGGAACAGATGGTTCAGGCCGGGGAGAATCGATGTCTGCACCTTGCTGTTCCCGCCTTCCGTCAACGCTTTCAGAATTTCTTTCTGGTTTTCTCCCGCCGCGACCTGGATATCCTTCTCACCATGCAGGACCAGAACCGGGCAGGTCACGGACCGGAGCGCCGGGCGTGGATCGTACCCGACGAAGAATCTGAACCAGGGGCTTGTGATCACCGCCACCTGCCTGTCGATGGCAGCCTGGCCGCCCGCCTGCTCCCGGGCCTCCGGCGAGTCCGTCGCAAGCGCCTCCGTGAGGATTGCGCGCGCCTTCTGCGCCAGCAGGGCCGAATCCTTCTCTGCTTTCATCGTCGCGTAGATGCGCGCATTGGTCGTGCGGGCGCGTTCGATCTCAGCCTCACTGGATCCCGCGGAACGAAGGACATCATCTGTCTGCCGCAGCAGGATCTGGTCCCCCGGGACGCCGGGTGCCGCGAGCAGCCCGATGAAGGCGATCTCTTTTGACCGCGAGGCTGCCAGGGGTGCGACGAGTCCTCCCTCGCTGTGGCCGATCAGCCCGATGCGGGCGGCATTGATTTCCGAACGTCCCTGCAGATATTTCACGCCAGCCATCACATCCCTCACCGTCTCATCTGGCGTGGACTCCATGGTGTTCCCGGTTGATCCTCCCACGCCGCGGTCGTCGACGCGCAGGACCGCAAACCCTCTGCGGGTCAGGTCATCAGCCAGCACCAGGAACGGTTTGTGGCCGAAGATCGTCTCGTCCCTGTCCTGCGCTCCGGAGCCGGAGATGAGAATGATCGCTGGAAATGGGCCGTTGCCTGGGGGAATCGTGAGGGTCCCCGTCAGCCGGATGCCGGGAGCGAGGCTCTCGTACGAAACTTCTTCCTCCCGGTACGGATACGGAGGCACGGGCGTCTGAGGCCGCACGAGCGCTGGAAGTTTTGCGGACCGCCTGACGATCAGCGGGAGTGACATCCCGCCCTGCCTCCATGTGCCTGCGATGGTTGTGTCGCCAGCCTCCAGGCGTCCTGTCGTATCCACCGCTGACCGCGAGGACGCCCAGCATCAGGGAATCCCCTTTCAGGACGACGCCGGACACCGGAATGCCCATGGCGCCCTGGTCGGGGCTATCGAGCGTTGCTGACAGGGCGCCGGCGGAATCGGCCTTGATGTTGAAGACAATGCGGAGCTGCGACGGACCGATCTGAAGGGTTCCGATCCAGGAACCGATAACCCTCCTTCCCGGCACTTCTGCGTCCTGTATCGCCGACGGAGACGCGAGCGCGCAAGCCTCGCATGAAGACGCACAGAGAAGCAGGGCGACCATCACTGCCGCGGGAGATCTCATGGGTTGATCCTGTGTGAAGACGGGTGAAGGGGAAGCCTACACGGCTCCCATGACAGCATTGATCGCTGCGACGTTGACAATGTCGCTGACACTGCAACCTCGCGAGAGGTCGAATGCCGGAGAACGCAATCCCTGAACGATCGGGCCGATCGCTTCCGCACCCGCCATGCGCTGCGCCATCTTGTACCCGATGTTGCCGGCGTTCAGGTCGGGGAAGATGAGGACGTTCGCTGTGCCGGCCAGCGGACTTCCGGGGGCTTTCGATTGCGCCACCTTCGGGACGATGGCCGTGTCGAGTTGCACCTCGCCGTCCATGACGATGTCGGGACGCTTCGCGCGAAAGATCGTGACCGCCTGCTGAACCTTTTCCACGAGTAGATGTGCGGCGCTTCCCTTTGTTGAGAACGAGAGCATCGCGACTCTGGGTTCCTCACCGGTCAGACGCCGGTGATTGTCGGCGGTGGAAATGCCGATGTCGGCGAGCTGCTCGGCCGTGGGGTCAGGGACGACGGCGCAGTCCGCGAACGAATAGACTTTCTGCGGGAAGATCATCAGGAATATGCTGGAAACGATGGAGATGCCGGGCTGGAGGCCGATGACCTGGATGCCGGCGCGCAGGACATCGCCGGTGGTAGAGAGAGAGCCGGCGACGCTGCCGTTGGCAAGGCCCTCGCGGACCATCATCGCGCCGAAGAACAGCGGGTGGTGCATCTGTTGTTTTGCTTCGGGAAGCTGGAGGCCCTTGGCCTTCCTGAGTTCATGGAAGATCCCCGCGAACACTTCGAGCCGGTCGGACGTCACCGGGTTGGCGACCTGGATGCCGTCGAGGGACGTCCCCGTCTTCTTCGCCTGGGCGAGGATTGTGCCTGAATCGCCGATGAGGATCGGGGTGACGATCTGCTTGTCGGTCAGAATTCTTGCAGCCTGAATTGCGCGCTCGTCGGTCGCATCCGGAAGGACGATGGTTCGTTTGAGAGTCTTCGCCTTGGCAATAATGCCTTCTAGCAGCTCGCTGGAAGCCATGGGAGTCTTTCGATGTGGGGTTTGAGAGAGCGGGATACTGCATCCGGAAGATACCAAAGATCAAATCCCAAATAAAGACCGAATTTCGACCTCATCGGCCCCGTATTCTGACGAATTGGCATTTCAACCCCGAAACACTCCAAAACAGGCCAAATTAAAAAGAATTAACCCCTTCTTAATGCGGGTTGTTTGTTTTTTTGTCAGGTTCAGGGTAGATTGCTCTCCGCCTTTCTGATACCCGAATGCCATATCCTCCAAGCCCTAGAAGGGTATACGTCGAAACATACGGCTGCCAGATGAACCTTGCCGACACGGAAGTGGTCGGCGGCATTCTGAGCAGACACGGGTACGAGATGACCCGGCAGCTGGCCGACGCCGATGTTGTTCTCCTGAACACCTGCGCCATACGGGACAACGCCGAACAGCGCATCTACGGGCGGCTCGGGCTTATTTCGACCTTCAAGCGGTCGAACCCCCGGCTGGTCGTGGGCATCCTGGGGTGCATGGCGGAAAGGCTGCGCACGAAGCTGGTGGAGGAGGACGCGCTTGTTGACATCGTCATCGGACCCGACGAATACCGGAAGACTTCCGGACCTCATGGAGAGGGCGTTCGAAGGGGAGAAGGGCATCGCAGTCCGGCTCTCGCGGGTCGAGAACTACGATGACGTTGTCCCGCTGCGCACGGATGGCATCAGCGCGTGGGTGTCGGTGATGCGGGGATGCGACAAGTTCTGCTCCTTCTGCGTCGTCCCGTTCACACGGGGCAGAGAGCGGAGCAGGCCGCTGGCCGGCATTGTGCGCGAGGTTGCGGACCTCGCAGCACGGGGCTTCAAGGAGGTGACGCTGCTCGGGCAGAACGTGAACTCGTACCGGGATGGAAGCTACGACTTCGCCGACCTGATGCTGAGCGTCGCGGCAGTGGATCCCGCTGTCCGCATCCGGTTCACGACGTCCCACCCGCAGGACATGTCCGACCGGCTGATCGATGCGATTGCATCCACGGACAACATCTGCAACTATCTCCATCTGCCCGTGCAGTCCGGCTCGGACAGAATTCTGGACCTGATGAACAGGACGTATACGGTTCGGGAGTACCTCGATCTCGTGGAGAAGATCCGGCAGCGGATCCCGGGCGTCAGTCTCTCGACGGACGTCATCTCCGGTTTTCCGACGGAGACGGAGGAGGATCACCGGAAGACCGTCGCACTGATGCAGGTGGTCGGATATGACGGCGCGTACACATTCAAGTATTCCGCGCGGGAGCACACGAAGGCCTGGGAGATGGCTGACGACGTGCCGGAAGAGGTGAAGGGACAGCGGGTGAACGAGATCGCCACGCTCCAGCACGCGGTCTCGCAGACACGAAACGAGGGCATGGTGGGGATCGTCGAGCGGATTCTGGTCGAGGGACCCAGCAAGAAGTCGGACCGTGACTGCACGGGCCGCACGGATACGAACAAAGTCGTGGTGTTTCCCCGGAGCGGCGAACGTCCCGGGGAGTACATCGACGTTATCATTGATCGCGTCAATTCAGCAACGCTGTTCGGCCGCAGGCTGACACCGTCGGTGAAGGAGAGGAACGAATGAGGATCCGTATGCTCGCAGCGCTGATCATCGGATGGTCCGCGCTTGCCGTGGCCCAGACGGGTGCGCCGGACATCCAGCAGCTCGTGGATCTCGTCAACCGTGGACAAGGCGACGTGGTTAAGGCGGAACTTCCGTCCCTGCTCACCCGATACCCCAACAACCCGGGCATTCTGTACGTTCAGGCCCTGCTGACCTCCGAAGGTGCCGAGGCGGTCCGGATGTACCAGAGCATTGTCGACAATTTCCCGAAGAGCGAGTGGGCTGATGATGCGCTCTACAAGGTATATCAGTTCTATTATTCGCTGGGGTTGTACCGCACCGCGGAACTGAAGATGGCGCAGCTCAAGCGCGAGTATCCGTCGTCGAAGTACATCACCAGCAGCGCGGGCCCGGAAGCCGTGAAGCCGGCCGCAGAAGCCCAGAAGCCGCAGCAGAAGCCGGCAGCGACCCCGCCGCCCGCGAAGCCCACAGCAGCTCCGGCAGCCCCGGCCGAGAGCCCCGCGCAACAGGCGGGAGAGACGGGACTCTTTTCGTTGCAGGTGGGAGCCTACACGGCGCTCACGAATGCCGATCGCCAGAAGAAGTACTTCGAGGAGCGGGGGTACACGGCGGAAGTGATCTCTCGCGTCCGCGACGGCCGCTCAATGTATGTGGTGCTTGTCGGGGCGTACCGAACCTACGACGAGGCGAAGGCACGCGCCGCTGAAATCAAACAGCGCCTCAATATCGACTCGTTCGTTCTGTCCCGATAGTATGTATCGTGACGCCGTGACACCATCCGTCCAGCCATCCACCCAGCCTCCGGGCATCGTCGGCGATTCCGTCGCGATCCGGGAGATTCTTGACGTCGTCAGGCAGGTGGGTCCGACCGATATTACCGTGCTGATCTCCGGCGAGAGCGGGGTAGGGAAAGATGTTGTGGCCAAAGCGGTCCACGCCTCGAGCAACCGCGCCCGGAAGCCGTTGATCACGGTGAACAGCGGCGCGATCCCGGAAGGTATTATCGAAAGCGAGCTGTTCGGCCACGAACGAGGCTCGTTCACCGGCGCCTCCGAGCAGCGCAAAGGGTACTTCGAGCTGGCCGATGGCGGCACGATCTTCCTGGACGAAATCGGCGAGCTGCCCCTGCCGGCGCAGGTGAAGTTTCTGCGCGTCCTGGAAAACGGAGAGTATCTCCGCGTCGGGTCGTCGGTGCCGCGAAAAGTCGACGTGCGCGTCATCGCAGCCACCAACAAGGACCTCGAGGCCGAGGTGCGGCACGGCCGGTTCCGGCAGGACCTGTACTACCGGCTTCGCTCGGTGAACATCGTCATTCCTCCGCTCCGGTCGCGGCCGGAGGATATCCCTGCGCTGGTCAGTCGTTTCGCTGCGGAGATCGCCGCGAAGAACGGCATCCGGTTCGAGGGGATCACCGATGTGGCCATGGAGGCACTGAAGGAGTACGGCTGGCCGGGGAACGTACGTGAGTTACGCAATGTCGTGGAGAGCATGATCGTGTTGGAACGGGGGAAGAAGATCAAAGAAGATGACGTGCGGCGCTATGTAAACACCGCGCAGGTCATGCCCGAGGAGCGCCATCTCCCCGTGCATGTCGCGGGGAAGAGCGTTGAGCAGGCGGAGCGGGAGCTGATCCTGCGCGCGTTGCTGGACATTAAGACGAACCTGCTCGAGCTGAAGGATATCTTCGGCATGCAGGCCGGAGGGATGGAGTCGGATCGGCGTACGCAGGGAGGCATGGCGGTCGGACAGGCTTCCGAAGAGGCGAATCTCTCGCTCGATCACATGGAGCGCAGGATGATCGCCGAAGCGCTGGAGCGGCACAAGGGCAACCGGCGCGTTGCCGCACGGGTGCTCAACATCAGCGAGCGGACGCTCTATCGGAAGATCAAGGAGTACGGACTCGGATGAGAGCGGGGGCGCTCGGCCGCATCGGCGTGATCGCAGTGTCGGCGGGAATGATCGGATGCTACTCCTTCACCGGAGCGTCCGTGCCGTCGCACCTGAAGACCATCGCGATCCCGACCATCGAAGATCAGTCGACCTTCGGCGAGCCGGGAGTACGGGAGCGAATGACGACGGAGCTGACGACGCTGTTCCTGACGGACAACAGCTTTCAGGTTGCGGATCGCGGGACGGCCGACGCGGTGCTCAAGGGGGTCATCATCAATATCACGGACGCGCCCGCAGCGGTCGAGCAGGACGAGACGGTCAGAAGCCGGCGCATCACGATGTCGGCAAAATTCACATTCCAGGATATGAAGTTCAGAAAGACGCTGTGGGAAAAGACCTTCTCAAACTGGGGGGACTACCCGGTCACCGGAGGGTCGTCGCAGCGCAGGGTCGGGCTCGATGAAGCCATGAAGAAGATCACCGAGGACGTGCTCCTCGAAACAGTCTCCGGCTGGTAATCATCGGGCGGCGCCCGGAGCCACGTTCCAGTCATAACCATACTACCATGGAAGAACTGATACTCATCGCTTACATCGTCTGCCTGTCGGTCCTGTTTCTCTTCGGATCGCACGGGTTCATCATGATCTACTACCACATCAAGTTCCGGAATCGCCGCCGGGTGGATGTCAGGCAGATGGGGAACTATCCGACCGTCACCGTTCAGCTCCCCGTGTACAACGAGCTCTACGTTGTCGGGAGGCTCATTGACGCTGCCGCGGCGATGGTGTATCCGAAGGACAGGCTGGAGATCCAGGTGCTTGACGACTCCACGGACGCCACGGTGGACGAAGTCGCCGGAATTGTTGCCCGCTACCGGGAGCAGGGATACGACATCAAGCATGTGCGCAGGGGGACAAGGGCCGGGTACAAGGCTGGCGCGCTCAAAGCGGGGCTGGAGGTGGCGCGTGGCGAGCTCGTGGCAATCTTTGATGCGGACTTCATTCCGCGTCAGGATTTCCTCCTGAAGACGGTGCCGCATCTCGTGGCCGACCCGGGCGTCGGCATGGTCCAGACCCGGTGGGAGCACCTGAACGCAGACTATTCACTTCTCACGCGGACGCAGGCGATGGCGCTGGACGGGCATTTTGTGATCGAGCAGGCAGTGCGCAACAAGGCGGGCCTCTTCATCAACTTCAACGGCACGGCGGGCATCTGGCGCCGCACCTGCATCGTGGACGCCGGCAACTGGCAGGCCGACACGCTGACGGAAGATCTTGACCTGAGCTACCGCGCGCAGCTGCGCGGCTGGCGGTTTATCTATTTGAACGACGTCACCTCGCCCGCGGAGCTTCCCTCCGAGATCAACGCGCTGAAATCGCAGCAGTTCCGCTGGACAAAGGGTGCGATCGAGACGGCCAGGAAGATGCTGCCCGAGGTGTGGCGATCCCGGTTGCCGCTGAAGCTGAAGATCCACGCGACGTTCCACCTGACCAACAATCTGGTGTTCCCGTTCATCGTTGCCGCCGGCATTCTGAACGTTCCGCTGGTGTTCATCAAGCACTCGGGCGCATACGATTCGTATTTCGCATTCATGTCGGTCTTCGTGTTCGCGTTCATCGGATCGTTCCTCTTCTATCTCTTCTCGCAGCGCGACGCGTATACCGACTGGCAGCGGCGACTCTACCTGTTCCCCCTGTTCATGGCGGGCAGCATGGGCTTCGCGGTGAACAACAGCCGCGCGGTGCTCGAGGGCCTGTTCAAGAAGAAGAGTGAATTCGTCCGGACCCCGAAATACAGCATCCGTTCGCGGAAAGACTCGTGGACCGGCAAGCAGTACGTCCCCGTGAAAATCGACCCCGGCGTGGTGATCGAGCTACTCCTGGCGGTGTACTGCCTGTTCGGGGTTGTTTCCTCCGTTTATTTTCTCGAACTTGCCGCCGTTCCATTCCAGCTTCTCTTCTTCCTCGGCTTCTCGATGGTGGCGGTGCTGTCGCTCAAGCACGCCTACGCGGGGCGGAGGATCAACGCGGGGAAGTGATCATCTTCAGGGAGGCATACGGCCATGGCGATGCTTGACGAGTCTGCCGTGCATTCATTCGCGCGGGAGGCGGCCATGCTGCTGTCTCGCGGAGAGGCTCCGGCGGCGCTGCAGGTCTGCCGCAACGGTGTGACCGTGCATCCAGTCTATCTGGCCGGCGTGTTCATGCTCGGCCGGTGCTACGAAGCGCTCGGACAGTATGCGGAGGCGGCGGTCGAGTACCGCCGGGTGGCTGCGAAAGTGCCCGGGAGCGATGTCGTGCAGCGCATGCTGCGCCGGGTCGAGGGAGCGGAGCGGGATGAGTATGAAGCGTTTATCACGCGCCGGCAGCAGACGCTTACGGTGGAGCGTGATGCGCAGTCGTTCGAGGCGTATGCCGCGGCGCACCAGCCGGCGGCTGAAGACGCCGTGGACTTCCTGTTGCGACAGGTGGAGCAGGTGAAGAGGAGCGCTCCGGCGGAGCCGCCGGCGCGCGAAGAGTCCGAGCGGGGGACGACCCGCGGCAGCGGAAAGATCGTGACGCCGACGCTGGCCGAAATCTACGCAAGCCAGGGTGAGTACGAGGAGGCGATGAAAGCGTACCGGAAGCTGATGACGCTGCGGGCCGCGGACGCGCCTCGGTTTGAAAAGAGACTGGCGGAGCTGGAAGCCCTGGCGCGGTCACGCGGACCGTCCTGAGCGCCGGGACGCCCGGATAAGCGAAACGCCTCGTCCCGCTGCAGCGGGACGAGGCGTTTCGCGTTATCAGATCGGGCCCGCGTCTACTTCATCGCGTTGACCAAGCGGGTCAGGCTCGACTTGTTGTTGGCGGCGGTGTTGGGGTGAATGATCCGCTTGGCGGCGAGCTGATCCAGCAGCTTCACGGTCTTGCGGAGCTCGGCGGCTGCCTTGTCCTTTTCCTTGGCGGACCGCACGCGCTTGATGGCGGTGCGCATCTTGGACTTGAGCGCGGCGTTGTGTGTTGCGCGGCGCGCTGATACCCGTGCCCGCTTCTCTGCAGATTTGTGTTGAGCCATTGTCGTTTCCAGCAGGTGAGAAAGAGTTATAGTATACTCAAAAGGGGGGCGAAAGTCAACGTACGGTTGCGTTTACGGGCGTCAGTCGCTATATTTTTCTCTCTTTGGCTCTACGCTATCCATCCCTTTTGAATCACCCAGCGGGAGTTCCCATATGAAGGTGGTCGTGTGCGTCAATCATGTCCCCGACACCGAGACGAAGATCAAGGTGGCAGCGGACGGGGTATCCATCGATCGCACAGGGGTGAACTATATGCTCAGCCCGTACGACGAATTTGCCGTGGAGGAAGCCCTCCGGATGCGCGACAAGTTCAAGGGCGAGGTGATTGCCGTGAGTCTCGGCCCCGACCAGCACAAGGAGACGCTCCGCAAGGCCCTCGCGATGGGGGTGGACAAGGCGGTGCTTCTGAAGGACGACAGCCCGCGCGATTCGTTCGGCGTGGCCTATGCGCTTGCGGAAGAGCTGCGCGCACTCGCTCCGGACGCCGTGATGTTCGGCAAGCAGTCGATCGACTACGACGGCTCCCAGGTGGGTACGATGGTCGCCGAGATGCTCGGTCTCCCGTCGGTCGCCGTGGTGGTGAAGATGGATGTCCAGGACGGGAACGTCGTGTGCGAGCGTGAGATCGAGGGCGGCCACGAGGTGGTGGAGACAAAGCTCCCGGCCGTGTTCATGGCGCAGAAAGGGCTGAACGATCCGCGCTATCCCTCCCTGAAGGGGATCATGGCTGCGAAGAGCAAGCCGATCGAGGAGAAGCCCGCGGCACCGGCCCAGGCGCGCGTCGTCGTCAAGAGCATGCGGAAACCCGCCGCCAAGGGGAGCGGGAAGATCGTCGGCACCGACAAGACCGCCGTGGCAGAGCTTGTCAGGCTCCTGCATGAAGAAGCGAAAGTCATCTGAGCACCCACCGGACGAGACCAACCATGAAGATTCTGGCATTTGCAGAACAGCGTGACGGCGTCATCAAGAAATCCTCGTTGGAGGCGGCACAGGCGGCGGCAGGCCTTGCCGCGAAGGCGGGCGGCACCTGCACGGGGCTCGTTGTCGGCAGCGGCGTTGCCGCGAACGCCGCTGAGCTCGGCGCGTACGGCGTCGGTCGGGTGATCGTGGTGGACCAGCCGGACCTTGCGCGCCATTCGAACACGGCCGTCGCGAAGGTGATCGCCGAGATCGCACAGCGCGAAGGCGCCGACGTCGTGGTGCTCTCCGCGAGCCAGACGGGCAAGGACCTTGCGCCGCGCGTCGCGGTGAAGCTCGGTGCCGGACTTGCGGCAGATTGCGTCGCCCTCGCGATTGACGGCGCATCCATCGTGTGCACCCGGCCGGTCTTCGCAGGAAAAGCGCTTGTGGATGTGACGGTCGAGGCTCCCGTCAAGGTCCTGACGCTCAGGCCGAACGTGTTCACCGCGACGCCCGGCCAGGGCACCGCGACAGTCGAGACAGCGACGGTGCAGCTTGGTGCCGGCGGACTTTGGCGCAGTGGTGACGGAGACGAAGGTTGCATCCGGCCGGCCGGATGTGACGGAGGCCGACATCATCGTGTCGGGCGGCCGCGGCCTCAAGGCTCCCGAGCACTTCCGCATGATTGAGGAGCTCGCCGATGCGCTTGGCGCCGCGGTGGGTGCGTCGCGTGCGGTTGTCGACGCCGGCTGGCGTCCGCACGACGAGCAGGTGGGGCAAACCGGCAAGACGGTTGCGCCGACGCTCTACGTCGCGTGCGGCATTTCGGGCGCCGTGCAGCACCTTGCGGGTATGTCCTCGTCCAAGTATATTGTTGCTATCAACAAGGACAAAGACGCACCGATCTTTCAGGTGGCCGACTACGGAATTGTCGGGGACGTCTTCGAGATCCTCCCCGAGCTGACCGCCCGGGTCAAGGCGATGGCGGGCACGTAGGCGACGGGACCGCTCGAGGACAGAAGGGAACAGGAGCGCGTGGACAAGGTGTTGGTGGACATACTGGGCCTGTCGACGAGTCCGGCAAGCGGCGGGGCCTACGCATTGATCTTGCGCGAGGTCAACGGCAATCGCCGGCTCCCGATCATCATCGGGGCGGCGGAAGCCCAGTCGATTGCGCTCGAGATGGAAGGCATCAAGCCGCCCCGGCCGCTCACGCACGACCTGATGAAGAACATCATCGGCGCGTTCGGCGGGGATCTCACCGACATCATCATCGACGATCTGCGGGACGGGACGTTCTTCGCGAAGCTGAACATCGACAGCCAGCAGATCGACTCCCGGCCGAGCGACGCCATCGCGCTCGCTGTACGGTACGGTGCGCACATCTTTGTTGCGTCGGCTGTCATGGATGAGGCGTCGTTCGTCCCCGAAGAGGAGGATGAGGACCAGCAGCCCGAGACCCAGCCGGGCACGACTGCCAAGCCGAAGCCGGAGCCCAGGGCGAAGCCGTCGCAGCTCGAGCAGCTGCACGCCCAGCTGAAGGAGGCGATCGAGAAGGAGAACTACGAAAAGGCTGCCGCGCTGCGGGACCAGATCAGAAAGCTGGAAATGCGGGGGTAAACCACTCCGTCCTGCGTCCCCGATGTGTGAACAGAGGCCTCCCTGGATGGAGGCCTGTGCGTTGTGTGCCCGCTCACCGTTTGCGTGTTGAGGGCACCGGGGGTACATTCAAGATAGGAAGTGCACCGAGACCCTTTCGCCTGCACCCTGCGGTAGGAGATGACCATCATGTGCCCGTTTCACACGAACACCACATCCGTCGTATCTTCACGCTCATTGCCCTGTCGCTGTCAGTTCCACCGGTCTGCGGAATCCCAGATACGCTGGACGAAACACACGGACAACCCTGTCCTCCGGGTTATCACGGATGATCCTCGTCATCCCTTCGCCTATCGGTACAAGTATGCCCCAACCGTGCGTGAAGGACCCCCTGGGACGAGGGTACCGGATGTGGTTCGCGAGCCTGATCACAGTACTACGATGGGCGGTGGTCCGTCTCCCACGCCACGTCGCCCGACGGTATCATCCTGGTATCACTACGACCGCAACCCGGTCCTGAAGACGGATGACTACCCGGCCTTCGACAGCCAGTGGGTGATCGATCCGGATGTGATCATGGTAGGTGATCAGTACTTCTGTACTACACCGGGCATGACGGCAGCACGTGGAAAGGGGGCCTTGCGAAATCATCCGATGGAATTCACTGGGAACGCAGCCCGCAGAACCCCCTGTTCGCCGTCGAGCCTGGGACATGGGAGTCAGTCGTCAGCGGCGCGCAGCACACGGTAGTCCGCGACAACATCTTCTATGCGTTCTATGCCGGCTATGACGGGAACCACGAGGAGGATGGGACTTGCGAATTCCACGGACGGCGAAACGTGGACGAAGTTCCCCGGAAACCCTGTGCTTGGTCCTGGCGCACCAGGCGAGTGGGATGCAGCGGGGGGTGACGCCGCAGACGGTGTATCTGCATCAGGGAGTATTTCATCTCCTGTACGATCCCGATCCACACGGGAAGATCGGGCTGGCAACCTCCGAGAACGGAGTTCTCTGGAGGAAGTACCCCGGGAATCCGGTCTTCATCCCTGGCGGACCGGGAGCGTGGGATTCGAGCATGGCAGGAGCCACGGTCGTTCTTGACGGAGATTCGCTCCGCCTCTGGTACAGCGCCTACGGCCCGGCAGTGAGTGAGTGGGAGAGCGCGTGGCAGATTGGCTACGCCGTTTCACCGATCGACCCGACGGTGCTCAGCGTGGGACAGGAGCAGGAAATCCCGGACGACGTTTCTCGCTGATCGAGAACTACCCCAATCCGTTCAACGCCTCAACGGTGATCAGTTTCGATCTTCCGCGTCGCGCGTCCGTGCTTGTCAGAGTGTATGATGTCCTCGGGAGAGAAATTGCGACGCTGGCGAACGATCTACCCGCCGGGCAGACATGCGCTGCGGTTCGATGCAGGAGGACAGGCGAGCGGGGTGTATTACGCAGGGCAGAAGTGAGGTTCGAAGAAGACCCGGGTCATGAGCGTATTGCGCGCGATCCGGGCTCTGGTTCTTGTAAGGTAGCGGATGCGAGCACTCTATTTCGTCTGCGTCTTCATCACACCGACGAAGGCAACGTCATGCGCAGACAACACACAGTATTCTTCCTTTCTGGATTACTGACGCTCCTGCTCCCCCTGGCCGCGCCGGCTTCGCAGGACACGCTCACCGTGGCATTCTGGCATTGCGATGAGACTGAAGGATCGGTCCTGGTTGATGCTTCGGGCCTGGGCCACAACCTCGGCCTCAGCGGCACGCTGCCGATCACCGGCGTCGAGGGCAATGCCCGGCATTTCAACGGCGGGTGGGACTACGGGATCATGGACTATCCGGCAAGCAGGTTTCTGAACATGTCGGACGGCGAGGGTTTCGAGATCTCACTCTGGATTCGAACGACCGCTGCCGAGGGGATCATCATACGTCGCGGAATCGCCCCGACGCCCGGATTCCTGATCGGAATGCACGAGGGGCATGTCGTGGGAATGATCGGGAACCGGGAAGACTCGGCTTCTCCGGATACGCTGCTCCCCATCACATCCGACACACCGGTGAATGATGGCACCTGGCACCACGTCGCGTTCACGCGCGACCGGCAGGCCCGGACCATCAATCTCCGGGTCGACGGTGTCGGCGTGCAGCCGGTTCCGGACCCGATCACGTTCCCCCTCTTCAGCGACCGACCGTTGACCCTGGCGCGATGGGAGAACGATTTCAACCCGGCCTATCTCTTTGGCGACCTTGACGAGATCAAGGTCTCCGTCTGGGGCAGGCCTGCAGCCACCGGTTCGGATACACTTCTGTGCCTCCGTTTTGACGAGGGTCCCTCGGAACCGATCGTGGACGCATCGCAATATGACAACCCGGTGTTTGACTACGGAACGAGCGTCGTGGACGGATTCCAGGGATCGGCAAGGTCGTTTGACGGCCTCCAGAGTTTTCTCGTGGTCCGGGACGGCGTGAGCGGCATCTTTGATTTCGAGTCGCCCACAAGTTTTACCGTTGACTGCATGTTCAAGACCAGCGAACCCGGATATCAGATCATGCTGCGAAAGGGGTTGGCACCAATCCCCGGGTTTGCACTGGAGATGATCGACGGTCATGTCCGTGGCCTGATAGGCAACCGTGAGGACGGCGTCCCGCCTGATACCGTGCTTGACATTCGCAGCGAGCAGACATACAACGATGGGCAGTGGCATCGTGCTACGCTGGTCCGCGACCGGGGAAGGGGAAAGCTCTTCCTGTATGTGGACAGGAAGCCCGCATGCGAGCCCATGGAAGACCTTTTCGCAGAGGCTCTCGTCAACGTCTGTGACCTTAACATCGGGCGCTGGGAGTATGACTACTACCACGCGGCCTACTTCCGTGGCGCGCTCGACAATGTGGGGATCTACCGCGGAGCGCGGCATCCGGTGCTTGAAGCGCGCGTTCGCCTCTCGGACTCGACAATGGTCTTTCCGAAAGTGATGCTGGGCGACAACGCGCTGCAGTCGATCAGCATCGACAACCTCGGCCTGGACACGCTGCGGATCAGCGTCAATCTTGTGTCGCATGCGGCGTTCACGGCACTGCCACCCTCTCCCATCCCACCGCTTGGCAACGGTGTGTTCTCGCTGCGGTTCATGCCTGATTCCGCTGGGGCAGTCGTAGGGGTGGTTGAGCTCCAGACGAATGATCCCGCCGCCCCTGTCGTTCGCATCCACGCGCGCGGAGAAGGAGTGACAACCAGCGAGCAGCCGATCATCCGGGCAATCACCGATATTCCCCGGGACCAGGGGAAGCAGGTGCGGGTCTCATGGTATCGCTCCTCGCTCGATGTGCCCGGCGCCTCCCCGGCGGTTTCGGAGTATTCGCTCTGGCGGCGCGTTTCAGAGATGGGCGCGTCAACCGCCGCCGCGAAGAAGCTCATGCATGCGGGTGAGGTCTGGGATTTCATCGCCACCATCCCTGCGGTGCAGTTTTCGGAGTATGGGTTTGTTGCGCCGACGCTGGCCGATTCGAGCGTTCGGTGGGGCCTGCACTGGGCAGTGTTCATGGTCTCGGCCATGATTCCGGGGCAATCGCCGTTCAATTCCACGCCCGACAGCGGCTACTCGGTCGACAACACCTCTCCAGGGATACCCCCGGTCTGGACAGTCACCTCGGGCGATGGTGCGATCGACCTGTACTGGAGCGCGCCGCAGGACGCGGACTTGATGGATTATGTTGTCGAGCGTTCAGTGAGTCCATCCAATCCAGCGAAGAGTGAAGTGCTTGGCGTCGTAACGTCGACCTCATTTCATGACCCCTCGCCTCCCGCGTCACTGGTGTACTACCGCGTGCTCGCACGCGACTCCTCCGGCAACCCGAGTGCCGGGGCGCCGTGGGTGGAGGGGATCGTCCTGGCGGCCGGTGACGAGCGACCTTCCCCGGGTCTACACCCTGCACCCGAACTTCCCCAACCCGTTCAACCCGACGACGATAATCCGCTACGCACTTCCCGAGGCGTGCCAGGTGAGGCTCGAGGTGTACAACGCACTGGGACAGCGGGTGCATGAACTGGTTTCGAGGAACAGCACGCCGGGTGCTATGAAGTGCGATTCGAAGCGTCAGACTGCCAAGCGGCGTGTATTTCGCGCGGCTGGTTGCCGGTTCGTTTACCGCGGGAACGAAGATGTACCTGCTGAAGTGATCGATCCCGGCGCGCCCGGATCGACAGATGAAAGTGACGAACGCACGCGGGCCCCGGCTGTTCACCGGGGCCCGCGTGCGTTTCTGAGCGAAAGGGGAGGGTTCGCCGACAGGAGCGGGGAGGGACGTCAGGTCCGTCCGATCAGTGACACCATATCTCGCACGGCGCGGTCGAGCCCGACGAAGACCGCCCGCGCGATGATGGCGTGGCCGATGCTCACTTCTTCAATCTCGTCGATCTCGCGGAACTGGAGGATGTTTGTGTAGTTGAGACCGTGTCCGGCGTTCACCCCCATGCCGAGCTCGCGTGCAAGGCGCGCCGCCTTTCTGATCTCCTCCAACAGCGCCTCCTGCTCTCCATACGAACGGGCGTTAGCGTACGTCCCTGTGTGCAACTCGACGAAATCGGCTTCGGCTTCCCGTGCCGCTTCGACCTGCTCGACGGTGGGCTCGATGAACAGGCTGACAGGAATCTCGTTCCGGTGCATCTCATGGATGACTTCGCGGATCCGGTGGCGATTGCCCCGCACGTCGAGCCCGCCCTCCGTGGTCAGCTCCTGGCGCTTCTCGGGGACAAACGTGACGAGATCCGGCAGCGTCTCGATCGCGATCTTGATGATCTCGTCCACTGCGGCCATCTCGAGATCCAGCTTCGTCTTGACGCCCTCGCGCAGCAGCCGGAGGTCGCGGTCGTTGATGTGGCGGCGGTCCTCCCGAAGATGGCAGACGATGCCCTGTGCGCCGGCAAGCTCGCACAGGTGGGCGGCGGTCACCGGATCGGGCTCCTCTCCGCCACGCGCTTCCCTGACAGTAGCGATGTGATCGATGTTGACTGCGAGTCGCATCGGCATTCCTCCGGTTCTTACAGGCGCTTTCGAACGATGTGCTGCAGCCGGTCAGGCTTCCTGCGAACGATCTGGATCTCCTCGGGGCCGGTGACGGCGTACGGCACGGCGCCCGTGGTGTCCGCTTCGATCGCCCGGTACTCCACGGCCACGCGGAAATCGGTCGCACTGACCGACGACAGCTGCTTGATGCCGCCCCGCACGACAAGCTCCACACGGGGCGGGATCAGGATGACTTCCCGGGGGGCGGGCACGCTGTCGATCTCCACCGGGATCCCCGTGAGCGTCTTCTCCGCAAACGGCTGCACATTGACCGTCAGATGGATGGATCCCGTGGAGAGGGTCAGCGGTGCGGCCGGGTTCTGCAGCAGAGGCACCTGCGCGTCAATCGGCGCCTTCACGTCTGAGAATACCGCCGGCTCGGTCTTCCAGGATGTGATGTCCCGCGATCACCGATTCCGCCCCGGAAACCGCAATGCTTTCGGGCGTGACCATGACGGTCCCCACCTGCCCGTACCCCTCCCGGAATGAGAGCGAGAGGTCGGGAACGACAGGAACGACTTTCGTCATGCGCCTGTCCGTCCCGATGATCACGGAGTCCGGCGTCATTCCCTGGAACTGAATCCCGGTCCGGACGGCGAAACGGTCCGCCACGGTCGCCGAGGTCACCACCTGCACGTCGGAGGTGGAGGCCGCGTAGCTGACGTCGAGCCGGGGAGGAGAGCCGAGAAGCAGTCCCGCCAGTCGCCACCCCTCACCACGAAACTTCAACTGTACAGAGGACGGCACCGACGTTCTGATGGCCCACCCCTCGGGAATGTCGGTGACGCTCAGGGGTGCCGCCACCGAAATGGTGTACTGCTCCCTCATGGCGACGGAAAGCCACACCAGAAACCCGAACACAATCGAGGCGAGAATCAGCCTGAAACGTTTCTTCGTCATGATCGATGGTGAATGAACCCGCTAGGCTGCGGCGACCGGCCGGCGGAACCGCCGCGCAATCCAGTCACGCACCTGCGGCATGCTCCAGAGTCCGACAAGCACAAGGATCAACGCCGCGAGCCATGCGACATTCGTAATCGTCAACCCCGCCCAGTACATCGGTGGCGCAAACGTGAACTCGACAGTATGTGTGCCTGCCGGGACGCGGACCGATCGAAGCACAGAATTCGTCCGGAGGATCTCGGTCTCCGCACCGTCTACCGTGGCCTTCCAGCCGGCCGGGTAGTAGATTTCACTCACCACCAACAGCGCGGGCGACGTGGCCCGTGACTCAAGGACGATCTGGTGGGCGCCGTACTTCATCACACGGACGCCGTCTCCGGGGGCCGGAGGTACGATGTCCGTGGGCGCTGCTCCCTGAACGATCGCCGTTGTGCGAGGATTAAACGTCGAGGAGTTGAGGAGGTTGTACACCTCCCGGTCGGTGTTCGCCGTGATCGCGTTCCCGACCAACGTCGCGCGCGGCAGCGCTGTCGGGTTCTCATAGGTGACCGTCCGCTGAGCGCCGTTCACATGCGCAATGGGAAACATGCCCTCCGGCAGCCGGCCCGGCACGACGAGGTATCGGACATTCAACATGTCGACCACGTTCATGTTCAGCGGAACGGCCGGGCTGGTGCCG
Organism: uncultured Ignavibacteria bacterium; assembly: GCA_963701735.1. Lineage (GTDB taxonomy): Bacteria > Bacteroidota > Ignavibacteria > UBA10030 > UBA6906 > CAWABB01. The sequence goes on from CAVPBI010000021.1 coordinate 85,158, forward strand.
TGGTACAAGCATGAATCGAGCAGCGCCTGGTAGATCTTCAGCTTCGCCGGACTGTATCCTCCGATCGACTGAATGCCGTGGTAGGCGTACGTCTTTTCCCCGAACAAATTGCCCAGAGGAAAAACTCTGAACGGCTCCGCGCTGTCGCGGCCCTGCTCCTGCAGGAACGTGATGGTCTCGTCCTGCGGAAAGCTCTGCGTGAGGGCTGCAGCAGGCTTCGGCTGGATCAGCTTGCTGTCGATGATGTACAGGTCGATGACCGTGATGCCGATGAGCAGCGCGAGGGCGAGGGCCGGCTTGATTGTCTCTTTCAGGTAGAGCAGGATGACGCCGGCCGAGCAGGCCAGCAACAGCGAAAACGTCAACGCGTCGCTCCAGAACGTCGTGAACCGTACCTGCTTCAGCTGTGCGATCGCCTGTCCGGCCTGCTGCCCGTACTGCTGCCGGTACTGTTCCAGTTCCCCGGCCTTCACAAACCAAGCGCCGGAGAGTGTTTCGGCCAGCGTCGATTTGAACAGCAGCAGGACGGCGAACAGAGCGGCGGCCGCGATCAGCACGGTCCGGGCCGTCCGGAGCGCCGGTACGCGTATCCGCGCCTGATCGGCGTTCCGCAGGTCGAGAATTGCCTGGAGACCGTATGCGCCGAGGATCGCTACCGTGAACCGCAACAGCTGGAGAATCATCGCTGGCGCGCGAAACTTGTCGAAGAACGGGAGAACCGAGAACGCGGTCTCGTACACGAGCGGGAAGTTCCGGCCGAACGAGAGGAGAATCACGAGCACCGTGGCAACGAGGAAGAACCAGGTCATGGCTGTGCGCCGGATGCCCACTGCGACGATCGCAAGCAGCACCGGGAGGAGCCCGACGTACACGGTCGAGTCCGTCCACGGCTCCATCAGGCCCCAGTAGTAGGGGAGCCGGAAGCCGAAGAACCCGGGGACAAAGAGCGTCAGGAGTTCCGCCGGGTGCCACGACCAGTTTGTTGCATAGTCATACGCGAGGCCTCCTGCTGCACCTGCCGTGCCTCCTCCCCGGATGGAGTACTGGGCATATTCATAGGCCGCGAGGTAGTTGTAGGCGGCGATCGCGAAGCCGATCGCCAGCGCGGCCACGAACATGCCTGCAGCGGAGAGCACCTCGCGGGTATGCGTACGGACATCCACAATCAGCCTGTACGCGATGTAGAGGCCGACAAGCATAAAGACGTAGTAGGCGATCTGGACGTGGTTGGCGAGCATGAGGGTTCCAACCGACGCGGCCAGCAAGCCCAGGCTCAGGAAGTCACGCCGCTCGAACAGCCGGTGTGTGAACAGGAAGACCAGCGGAAGGTACGTCAGCGCCATCATTTTTGAGCCGTGCCCTTCTCCTGCCAACCCGACGCCATAGGGACCGAGCATGTAGACGATGGCGGCGAAAAACGCCACGGGGCGGTTGAAGCCCAGCTGCCTGGCGGCGGCGTACATAAAGACGCCGCCCAGGAAGGTGAAGACTACCAGCCACGTCCACGGTCCCTTCAGGTAGAAGAAGTCCAGGAGCCACACCACCGCCTGCTGGGCGTAGCTGACGGCTCGCGGGACGATGGCGAAATTCCCGAACGTCGGCATGCCGCTGAAGAAGTAGGGGGCCCAGAGGACATCCGTGATGCCGTCGTCCGTCTGGATTCGCTTCGCGACCTGTTCATAGGCGACCGCAGCGGCTGTGTCGCCTGATTCGGCAAACGCCGCCTTGTCGAACACGATGGCCCTGAACACGACGAGCGTGATAATATAGAGTGCGAGGATCGCAATGCCGTCCTGCTTCCAGGGCTGAAGGGCTGCTGGGCCGGAAGGCCGTTCAGATTCCCGTGCGTGCTGGTGTTTGCGGTGCTTGCTCATGCAGTCAGTCCGAGTCCACGAATGAAGGAGCGGAGCGCGTCGGAGAAGTGGGAGCGGTCAAACATCCGCGACCGTTCCCGTGCGCGGGGCTGAACCGCCTGGATCCGCCCGGGAGAAGCGATGAGGGAGGCCGTGATGCCAATGAGCTCCTCCTGCGACTCCCAAAGATATCCCGATTCGCCGTGAGATACAATTTCTTTCTGCCCGCCCTTTCTGATCACGACGGGGATGCACGATGCGGACATGGCCTCCACGGTGGACATGCCGAAATGTTCCGTGCGCTCCGGCTGGGTGCGCTCGTCCGCGCCGAATCCGGCTGCGTGCCAGAAGATCGTGGCGCGTGCGTACAGAGAACGGATGGAGTCGTACGGAGCGTTCACCGAGAACACGATCGGGTAGCCCGCGGCACGTTCGCGCAGGGATTCGACGACAAGCCTCGTTGCGTCATCGTCCGCCGCGCTCCCTGCGATCCAGTATTGAAAGCCGTCGTTGAGCTTGCGGTCGCAGAGCAGCTTGAACGCGTCGATGAGTACGTCGTACCGTTTGTTGTTGTACGGGCCGCGGAAGAACCTGCCGACGCTCAGGATTGCGCGTTCCTTCCGGCCGGTCGAGGCAAAATCGTCGATCGGCGGGTACAGCACAGTCGCCCGAACACCATGATTGACGCTGAGCGTGTCGGCGACGAAGCTGGAATAGGTGATGACTCCCTGCGCATGACGCGCATCCCGCAGCAGGCGGAGCCGGAGGATGTTCTTTCCGGCTTCGCGCACGTTCAGCGCGGCGACGTTCGCCGCAATTGTGCCCGCCGTGATCGGGGGATACGGGATCTGAAGTACGTACGCAGTCGTGGGGGCAGGGCATCCGTACGGCATGAAGTTGGACATGACGATGCAGGCGTCGGATGCGCGCAGCCGGGCCCGGACCGCTGATCGCGGACAGGGTTCGAGGTGGACGCGCTCCAGCGGAAGGTTGAAATACGTGCGGAGCCGCTCGCGGGTGATGCCCGGCGCATCCATCAGAAGCCGCACATCCAGGCTACGGTCGAGGGACAACTCGTCGGCGACAACGCAGAGATATTTCTCCCCGCCTCCGAAGCTGCTCCAGCTGGCGTTGTACAGGCTGACGGTTTTCATGCCGGAAGGTCTGGCCATGGCGTCGCGGAACAGGGCACGGTGGCGATCGCCCATGAGCGCGGCCGAGAAGTGCTGCTTCAACGCGACGGCGTCCATTGCGCCCGAAGGCCTGGCGCTTTTCCGCGTCGGACAGGAGCTCGATGATCGCCCCGGCCAAGCGCTGCGGGATCCTCAGGTCGGAACCAGCAGTCCCGTCCGGCCGGAAACGACGACATCCTGCGTTCCACCGACATCTGTCGCCACGACCGCCCGGCCGGCGGCCATTGCCTCCAGAACGCTCATCGGCATGCCTTTCATGCGGCCCTGAATGGTGGAACTGCCGGGCTGAAACTCCCCCATCCGGCCAGCGCCGTGCCGCACCCCGGCTGAGCTCAGGCCGTCCGTGAGCCCAAAGACTACGGCCTTCAATGAGGGCCGGTTCCGCTTCAGCAGTACCGCACGGGATACCTGGCGAACAATATAATAGACAGTTCCAGGGAATTCCCGCCAGCCATGTCCACGGAAGACAATGCTTCCGCAGGAACAGGATCTTGTTCCTGAGATTGAGGTAGGTGTAGGCCGGGCTGTCCCAGGTCGTCGTGCTTGAGACCTTGTGGTAGAGCACAGCGGATGGCTCGTACCACAGCGTAAAACCGGCTTTCCTCATGCGATGGCAGAAGTCGGCGTCTTCGAGGTAGGCAAAGAAGGCTGCGTCGAACAGGCCGACCCGCCTCCACACTTTCGCGGGCACAAGCATGGCGCACCCGGTGATAAATGTGCATGCTGCCGGCTGGTCGAAGGCCGCCGTGTTCTGGAGCCCGATGCCGTGATGCGCTGTCGTGGCCGACGGCAGATGCAGGCTCCCCCCCGCATACCAGATGGTCGCAGGTGCGTCGGCATAAAGGATCTTCGCCCCCACCGCGCCGACCCCGGAATGTGCTCCGGCAGCCTTCACGAGCCGGCCGAGCATGTCCGGCTCGACCACCGTGTCGTTATTGAGGATCAGGATGTACTTTGCCTTCCGCTCGAGTGCCGCCCTGATGCCCACGTTATTGCCTTCGGCGAAACCGAGATTACGCTCGTTGCGGAACAGCGTGATCCGGGGGCAGGCGGACACGACGCTATCGGCCGCGCCATCCGGCGAATCGTTATCAACCACGATGATGTCGTAGTCGGTGAATGTGCTTCGCCCGATCGACTGGATGCACTCGATGGTGTCGTGCGCGCGGCCGTAACTCAAAAGGATGATGGCGACGGATGCCAACGGTCACCGATCCGACGGGCGTGCCGTCAACAAATACTGAAGGGCCAGGAACTCCTCGAGGGTCCCGCCGGCGACCGTGTTCAACGCACGCATCTTCCTGCTGGCTACGATTCGTGGAGCGGCGCTCACGACCGAGAATCCAGCGTCGGTCAGCAGCTGGATCATGGACCGCCGGGAGAAAAATCGAAGGTGGGTCCGGTCGAAGAGCCCGAAGTCGTCATAGCTCCATCCGCTCCCGACAAGGCGCATGACCGCCGTATAGTGGCGGATATTCGGGATGCTGCAGACGAGGAGCCCGGAAGGCGCTAGGTGTTCGCGAAGGCGGCGCAGGGCGAGCAACGGTTCGAGCAGATGTTCGAGAACGTCCGCGCAGATAATGCAGTCGTAATTCGCCGGTCAGTGCGGAAGGGTCGAGCGTCTGGATGTCGCCGGTGATGACGCGGTCGAGGAGGCGACCGGCATCACTGGCAATCGCGGGCTCCGCTTCAATGCCTGTGACATGTCGGCCAAGGACCTGTTCCTTCAGCACTGCGCCCAGCATCCCCCGCCCACAGCCAACATCGAGAATTCTCATCGCCTCCCGCGGGACGAGACGTGCGACCTCGCGGCGCTCGTTGTCGTAATAACGTGTTGTTGTTTCCATATTAGGAACCGGGAGAACCCAGGACCGCCTCATAGTGTGACATGATCTGTGCGGAGACCGTACGGAGGTCGAACAGCTCTGTGGACCGCATGCGGGCGCGCGCCCCGAGTTCATGGCGCAGGCCAGGACCCGCCAGCAGCCTGTCGAGGGCGCCCGCGAGCGACTGAAAATCCGATGGGGGGACGATCACCCCGGCGTCGCCGACAACTTCGGTGATCGAGCCGGACGATGTGGCGACCACTGCTTTCCCGCACGCCATGCTCTCCGCGAGGACATAGCCGAATTGCTCCTGCCATCCCGGTATAGGCTGGCTGGCCAGGACAAACACGTCCGCGAGGTTGTGAATCCGCGGCATGTCCTGGTACGAGTGGGGGCCGATGAGACGGGCGTGGCGCTCGAGCTCGAGCCGGCGGATGAAATTCCGGATGGCCGCCTCTTCCGGGCCTTTTCCGGCGATCAGCAGCTTGATGCGACGGTCTGCAGCGTCGTTCGCCAGCATGCGGACGGCAACGCACAGGTCGTAGATTCCCTTATGGCGGGAGAGATGTGCCACGTAGAGGATCACGAAATCGTCAGGGTCACAACCGAATGACCGCAGCAATCCCTCGTCGCGGGGTGCGGGGGCGAAGTGCTGGACGTCGATGCCCGGCATGAGCACGTGGATGCGGTCTCCGGGAGCGCCCTCCAGTATCAGGGCGTCCCTCGCGCGTGTCGACACTGCGAGAAAACGGTCGGCTTGTTCAAACACCACCTTCTTGTTCTGCCGTGTCGCGGGGTGATCAAGCTGGAATGGGATATTCTCCCACACGGTGACGACAAGCCGAAAACCGAGTCGTGATTTCAGCCGGGCCGCCTGGGCGGTGAAGTAATAAAACGATTCGGCCGCATGCACAATATCCACACCTGCAAGGGCATCACCTAGGCCGCGGAGGTCGTGATGATCTCCTTGAACCCTGTCGATCAGACCACGGATCCACCGTGAGCGCGCGGCCTGACCGAATGATGGGAGGCGCTTCACCGGGAATGGAATCCTGCCAAGCTCAAAGTTCGGCTGCCGGCTTGCGATGCCGACGATATCGAACCTGCCCGTCAACGGGGCGAACATCTGCGCTTCCCACGGGTTCAGGTTTGGACCTCGCAGG
>CAVPBI010000022.1:0-183819 GCA_963701735.1 uncultured Ignavibacteria bacterium
GCGCCCGGGGGGGATTCCGGCGGAGCGCGTGCCGAATCCAGGTTAGCGCAAACGCTGGCGCATCATCTCGTAGCCTCGCCGCGAGAGCGCTTTGAGATTCGGGCCCGCCTCCCCTTCCGACACGGGGAGAAAGCACGCGATGATGTACTTCACGGCAGGCTGAGGCGCAACGCCATGTTCACCACGGATTCCCCACTCCGTGGCGGTCGGTTCTCTCCAGCAGGAACGACGCCCTGGAAATAACCCGGGCCTCTTGCTCGCCTTCAAGGAAGGTCCTTATCTCAACAACAGCAGGGTGCGCGTCTGGACGAATGTGCCCGCTCCGCTCTTGGAGTCTCGCCCGATGGGGAGGTCCAAAGGGTGGACCTGCAGCCGGCAAAAGTACGCGCCGCCTGACAGGCCAATCGCATCAAACGTGACCTCATGGACCCCCGCCTCTTGCTTCTCATCCACCAACACATCCACCTCCCGCCCAAGGATGTCGTAGACCTTCAACGTCACATCACCCGCGGCCGGCATCTGGTACCTGATCACTGTGGTTGGGTTGAAGGGGTTGGGGTAGTTCTGATAGAGAACGGAAGTTAACGGCAATGTGGCCTCAGGGGTGACGCCTTCAACAAGCGGATCACCCCGGAGGCTCTCATGGGCACCCATATCGGGCCTCGTCCCGGTCGGGTACGGACGGGCAAGCCCCCCGATATCGTATGCAGGAGCGCTGTACCAGACAGCAGCGATCTCCACCGAATCAGTGCCGGCACCAATGCACGGTGATGACTCTGCGAGACAGTAATCATCCACTGCAGTATTTACAAACACAGGGTCAGCATCAACGTTGTTCTCATATACTCCGCTGTAGGAGCCGGCTGCAGCACCATCCCCGGAAAATTCAGATCTCCCTCCCTGGATATCACAGTATAGAAAGTTTGGATCTGACCAGACATCCCCGATATGTACCTGATCCCCTCCGGAAACGGCCGTATTTCCATAGACGATGTTGTTGATCAGGATTGGACTGCAGCCAGACAGGCACATGATGCCTCCCCCCAGTCGGCCGTGTTAGTGGCAATAGTATTGTTCGCGAGAACCGGATGCGCCAGGCTCCAGCAGAAGATGCCGCCCCCATACGGGGCATGATTATTGACGATGATGTTGTTCTCAATCCGCGGAGTTGCATGCTCCTCGACAGCCATGCCGCCTCCAGCAGCACTTGCGACATTCTGATAGATGGTGTTTCCAGATACGACCGGGCTGCCGCTCTCGCGAACAACAACGGGCCCGCCCTGACCTCGATTCGCAGTGAAGATATTCTTTGATATGACGGCGTTGGAACCACCGATGCATGCGATTCCACTGCCCAGTGAACCGAGGTGGTGCGAAAAGGTACTCTGCGTGATTGTCGGTGAAGCATGATAGATATAGATCGCCGGGCCAGCCTCGGGACGAGAAAGGTCCTCACTCTGGGCCAACTGCATGTTGGAATCAAAGAGACAGCAGGAAACCAGAACCTTGTCGAACTCCTTGATCAAGATTGCACCACCGCATCTATCGAAACCACTTCCGGTATTTGCCTTGCCGTTCCGCAAGACACTATAGACAATCTTTGAAGTGTCATTCGTGGATCCAGTGCTGTCGAACCGTATTCCATGCCAGCCAGTTTGTGTATCCGCGGCCCTGAATCGTATCGAATCCTCTTTTGTCCCAACCGCCAGGAGCCTCCCCTCAACATTCAATTTGTGGTGCCCCATGAAAACAACTTCCACTCCCGGCTCTACGGTGAGTGTTGAGTCGTTTGGAACTGTGATTTCGCCATTGATGTAGTAGGGAGAACCATCCAGTGTCCAGGTTCCGCTCACAGTGCCTGAGGCAATATCCGTATGGAATGCCGGATCATACTCCCATATCTCAAACCCACCACTCGACATATCAGGTGTTCCTCCAATGACATAGATCTTGCCACCCACCACCGCCCCTGCAAAAAACATGAACCTTCCTGGCATGTCCGACTTCGCGGTCCATGTATCGCTCACCGGATCGTACACCTCCACCGTGGCAAGCGCAATATTCGGCTGATTGGTTCCGCCAATGGCATAGATCTTCCCATCGACAAGATATGTCTGCAAGCCAAATCTTGAGGTGGGCATATCCGCCTTCTTTGTCCATGTGTCGGTCTGCGGATTGTACGCGTAGACAGTCGAATATGGCACATAGTCTTCTACTGAGCCGCCACCAAATGTGTAGATGATTCCATCATGCACTGTTGCAGCGAAGACTCCTCCAGATTCAGGCCTCTCTTTCTTTGTTATCCAGGTATTTGTGTTCGGATCGTAGGCTTCACATGTACGAAGGTAAGGATAGCCGCCTATGACATAGATTACTCCATTGACGACAGAGGCCGTTGCACCAAACCGTGCAGTCGGCATAGCTGTTTCTGTCGTCCAGGTGTTTGTCGCAGGATCGTAGGCTTCTACGGCATTTCTGAATATCGGATAGCCGCCGCCGATGCAATAGACCAGTCCATCCACGACGGCAGAGGCAGGCCAGGACCTGCCAGTGGGAAGCGGCTTTTTCCCCTCCCAACTGTCTGTCGAGGGATTGTACACTTCGTTGGCTGCTACCTCCACAAGGCCGACACCGAGTCCGCCAAGAACATAGATGCTGTCCCCAATAACGCTGGCGGCCGCCCCCACCCTGGGTGTTGGCACATCGGTCTTCCTGGTCCAGGCGCCGCTGAAGGCGTGAGCCTGGATAGAACACAAGGCCAGGAGGACAAGGATCAGCCAGCACCTTCTGAAGGCCAGTCCTGTCGCCCCGAAAAGAAATCGCAGTCCGTTCCGCATATAGCCTCCTCCATGATGCAGTCGAGTCTTGCTGCCCCCCCTCACCGCTTCAGCACTATCCTCTTCGTTGCCGTGAAATCCCCCGCCTGGAACACGCAGAGATAGCTGCCTTCGGCCATCCCGACGGCGTCAAACTCGATTTCGAACGTGCCCGCCTCTTTCTCCTCATCGTGTAACCTTCGGACGAGCCCGCTCTCGGCATCGACGATGTCCACTCGCACTCTCGATCGGCAGGGCACGCAGAATTTGATCGTGGTTCTCTCGCTGAACGGGTTGGGATAGTTCTGACTCAGGTGGAACTCCGATGGGATCATCTCTTTCATGACGTTCCAAGCAACGAAGCCCCGCTAACCACAGCGGGGCCTCACAAGGTTGCAGAAGATGGTTCAATGTGATTTGACGAACCCATCACCGACGCCATCCCAATCGACAGGGAATTCTCTCACGGTAGTGGTGAGATTGCCAAACACCTGCATCCCCGTCAATGCGCCGCCTCTTCCATGTCCTACCTGCTTCAGGGGGCTGACCCACCCTACCCCCGAAACGAACGTACCCTTGCCGTTCCAGGTGAATTCCCATATTCCGCCCAGCGCCTCGGGTGCATCAGGCGTGACTGTCTGTTTTCCCCAACAGGTCATCTCGCCAGTGGACGGATCCGTCGTGAAGTTCATTTCAAGAACCGCATCTCCGCTAAGAAGATCTGGCGGGCTGCCGGGACCCTCGCCGGGATACGTGACATCGAACCGGCTCTTGAGGAGCATACCCCTGAGGATCATCTTTCCGTCAGGTAGAGTCTTCGAGAACCCGGGATCCACGATGAATGGTGGATCGTCAAATCTCGCACTTGCCGTCGATGTAAACTCTCTCGCAGCATTCTTTTCCAGCGAACCCGGCACGACCGCGGGATTGTCGGTGGGCGAGACCGGCTGCGCCGGGTTGTCTGAGCACCCCACCTCCGCGAGCACAACAAACGCCAGCAGCAGCAACGTAATGGCTTTCATGGCTTTGCCCTTTCTATTGATTTGTGAATTACGCGAAGCGATAGGCCCAGCCCTCTGGCCGAGGCTGGCCTCCCCCGCAGGATCGCCGCTCTGATGGCGGATCGATTCCCCCCTGAACTCAATGGGTGCAGGTCAAACGGGTTGTGCCGCTATGATACTAACCGGGGGGGGCGCTCTGCCACCAGCTATGCGGAAAAAACCATCGATCCTGCTTTTCCGGTGGGCCGGAGAGGGTGTTCTCTATTGCCGGGCGGAACTGCGGTGATAGTGCGAAGGGGGGCTGCCGAATTGCCTCTTGAAACATTCGGCAAAATACGCGGGATTGCTGAATCCTACCTCAAATGCGACTTCCGTGACATTTCCGAACCTGTTCTCTATCAGTTGTGCTGCCTTGCTCAATCTCGTCCTCTTGATCAGCTCGCTCGGTTGCTCCCCGATCAGCGATTCGATCTTCTTCAGCAACAACGATCTGCTCACAGCCATTTCCGCTGCCAGCGACTCCACTCCGAATGCCGGATCTGACATATGCTCGACGATCGTTGCCACAGCTCTTTGAACGAATTGCTGATCAACCGGCGTGATCTTCTGCTCGTCTATTTCAAACAGACCATGCTTTCTGAAGTGCTCATGAATCCTCTTCCGCTGCTCGATGAGGTTCCGAATCCTTGCCTTTATTTCCTCAGGCTCAAACGGCTTCATGATGTAGTCGTCGGCACCTTTCTCGAATCCTTCAATTTTGTCCTGGCTTGAGGCCTTGGCCGTCAGCAGGATCACGGGGATGTGACTCGTCCGCTCATCCGCCTTGAGCTTCGCGCACAGCGCGAACCCGTCCAGCTTCGGCATCATCACATCGCTTACAATGATATCGGGCATGCCCTCAATCGATTTGTCCCACCCGTCTGCGCCATCAATGGCTTCAAGAATGTTGTATCCCTCGTCAAGATCGCGGCGGATGTAGTGCCTGACATCGGCGTTGTCTTCCACGATGAGAAGGACCGGTTTCGCTGATTCCTCGAAGGTGTGGCCCGGGGCTTTCTCGGGACGCACCCCCTCCTGGTCACTCAGGATGTCCGGAATTGCAGTAGCGCGGTCTTCCCATCCTTTCTCTGTCTCCTCCGGCCCGCAAATCTCCTCCGCAACCAGGTGCGCTTTCCCAAGGGGGAGGCGAACAATGAATGCGGATCCCCGCCCTTCCTCACTCTCCACTGCGATTGTTCCTTTGTGCAGTTCCACCAATTCCCGCGTCAGGGACAGCCCAATGCCCGTCCCTTCCTGTTCCCTGGTGTGGCTGCCATCGACTTGATAGAAGCGATCGAAGATCCGCGGAATGTGCCCCGCCGGAATCCCGATGCCCGTGTCACTTACGCGCACGCTCACATACGCAGCGTCCTGGCCTACCGAGAGCTCAACCCGCCCGCCTTCCGGCGTGAACTTGAAGGCATTGGAAAGGATGTTGGTGATGATCTTCTGAACCTTATCCCTGTCGAGGTAGACCACAATGTTCTCTGCAGCCGATGTGAAAGTCACCGAAATCTTCTTCCGTTCGGCATATGAGCAGAACGATTGCAGAAGGCCCTTGAGCAGGGGGACGATATCCTCGGGGGCAGTCTGTAGCTTCATACTGCCGGATTCAAGCCTGGAAAGGTCAAGCAGCTGATTGACCAGCTGCAGGAGTCGGGTGGCGTTTCTGTGCACAAGCCCGAGTTCGTCCTGTGTTTGCGGGTCCCCTGAGGCCTCCCGCATTCGCTTGACAGGCCCCATGATCAGGGTGAGTGGAGTGCGGAACTCGTGGGAAATGTTTGCAAAGAACCGTGATTTGAGCTCATCCACCTCGCGCAGCTTCGTTGCCTCGAACCTGCTCATTTCGAATTCATGGCGGATCCTGAGACGCCGCACTTGCATTCTCCAGGCCCCGTAGATCAACCCCGCAAGCACAAGGGCATAGAAACCATAGGCCCAACGACTCTTCCACCATGGGGGCGAGATGACGATGGCGATCGACGTCCCGGCCTCGTTCCAGACTCCCTCATTGTTAGACCCTTTGACCCTGAACACATATTCGCCGGGGGCCAGATTGGGATAGGAGGCATACCGGCGCGTCCCAGCGTGGACCCAGTCCCTGTCAACTCCTTCCATCATGTATGCGTACTGGTTTCTCTCCGGGCTGATGTAGCTCAGCGCGGCGAATTCAAAGGAGAGGAAGTTCTCGTCGTACGGTAGATGGATCTCCTTCGTAAGTTGAGCAGGCCTGTCGAACTTTCTGAACGAGGTGAGGACGATAGGCGGGACAAACAGATTGTCCCGTATGCTGTCGGGGTGAAATACCGTGAGTCCGTTGGCCGACCCGAAATACATCTCCCCGCCTTTCCCTCTGTCCGCTCCTCCGAACATGATATCCGCTGCGGGGACCAGACCGTACGATGCATCGTAGTGTTTGCTGCGCCCTGTTTCCGGGTCAAACATGCAAATGCCGTTGGTGGTGCTTACCCAGTAATTCCCACGCTGATCTTCATGGATCCCCCGTACGTTGTTGCTCGGCAGACCCTGCTTCTCGGTAAAACTGGTGAAATCGTTGGTCTGTGGGTTCCATCGGTGCAGGCCGGATCTGGTGGCAAACCAGAGCCTGTTCTTGCTGTCCTGATACGGCCAGTTGACGGGCTCGCCGCACCAACTGGAAGGATTTCGGGGATCCGACAGGTACTCCTCGACTGTGCCTGCCTCCTGGTCGTAACGCACGAGTCTCCCCATCATGGTCGTCACCCAGAGAAACCCGAGCCGGTCTTCCTGGAGGAAGTAGATCGGCTGCTGAAGATTCAGGACCTCCTTCGCGTCTCCTTTCCGGAGATCGACAAGGTAGACACCGCCCCGGTTGGTTCCTATATAGTACCCCTTGCGGCCATTCACGGTGTTAGAAGCCGTCATGAGGAATTCCCTCTTCGATGAGGGTAGACCGCCGATGTCGTGGCCCAAACTGTCAAGAACGAGTGTGCCTCCATCAGGTCGAAGGAAGACCATTCCCCCTCCTTCATCCGGACGATACACATAGGCCAACCGATTCTGTCCGAAGGAATAGGGCACAAAGCTCTGCTTTCTGGTGTCAAACTTGTGCCACGCTGTTCTGTATCCCATGACCCAGGTGTTGTCGTCTCTGTCAACGGCGATCCCAATCCCAACGTCTCCCATGGCGAAGTTCCTGAAGGGAAGCGTCGCCAGGTTACGTTTCTGGAGGCCGATGTCGGTACCCAGCAGGAGCGATCCGGAACGCTCGATGCAGAGGAACGTGACAACCCTCTCCATCAGGCGAAGGAACTCCTGTTGTCCCCGATCAAAGCTGAAGAGACCATGCTCGGTGACGATCCAGAGGAGGCCTGACCGCGGATCGAGGCAGAGCCAAGCGATGTTGTTTCGAGGGTTGAGCCACGTGTCCAGCCCCTTGGGATCGTACCGATACGTCGTAGAGCTACCGTCGCTGGGGTTGTAGCGCACCAATCCTTGCTGCGTTCCCAGCCAAACCGTGCCGGTCTCGTCCTCAAGTATGGAGGTAATCCAATACGCTGCTACGACATTGAACAAAATAGCCTTCCAGCCCTCCTGGTTCCTCAAACAGTGTTCGAACTTCCCAGTCGCAAAGTTGAACTTGTCCAGGCCCGCTGCCGTGCCGAACCAGAGTGACCCGTCTCTGCTTTGGTAGATAGCTCCCACGGAGTTGTGTGCAATGCTGCCAGGGTCGCCACTGTCATGGAACACAGGGGTGAACTCCTCCGACGTCCTGTCAAAGCGGTACAGACCACTCCACGAACCCACCCAGAAACCGCCTGATGTGTCTTCACAGATTGTGCTCACATTGTTGCTGGGATCAGTCCTTGCTGCCCGGGGATTCGGTGTGAAATGGCGGAAGGTGCCGGTTGACCGGTCGAATTTCTCCAGACCCGACCAGCTCCCGATCCACAGAATTCCTTCACTGTCCTCGTAGAGGGTGGAAAGCCGGTTGTCCGCAAGACTGGCAGTGTCACCGCCGTTGTGTTTGTGGGCGACGAAGGTGTATCCATCGTAGCGATGGAGGCCACTCCACGTGGCAACCCAGATGAAGCCCGCCCTGTCCTGGAGAATGCAGCTGACATGCGTTGCGGCACCCTGATCAAGGGGGAGAGTCTCAAAAGCGAGGTCGTCTTGCTGAGAGTGGACGGGCGTCTGCACTACGACAAGCACCAGCGACAGCAGGAGCAACACCTTCAGCAGGGGCCCCTTTGGTGCGGACCGGTCGTCTGACATGAGTTCGACCCTCCTCTTCGTCGGTAGACGGGAGGCTTTGCTACCCTGGGATGAGCAGTCGTGTCGCGTTCGAGGAGGGAGTGCAGATGGAAGCAAATAGCAGGTGCGCTACCGGGTCAGGCGCGGAATCACGGCCTCCGCATTCGACCTATGTTCGCCTGGGCGCATCTTATTGAAGTCCTCCGCAAATGTCAAGGACCGTCGTGACGGAGTGCAACGGCTGGAAGCACGCCTCCATGAAGAACTTACAGCAATGACGGCAGCCGCTAGCTTCTAACCTATACACTTATCGCCCTCAGAGAATGGGCGCAGGGTCTGGAGCGGGGGCGGTCCCGGTATTACATAGAGATGCCCGGGTAATGGCTGCCCGGGCATCTTCTGCACTCATTCACCGCAAATTGGTTTAGCCGTCAATCCGCAGCGTACACGAGATCACCGTTCGCCATTTCGCACTCAGTGCTCCTTGATGAAACCATCACCCACAGCCTCCCAGTATATGGGCACCGGGTAATGAGCGGGATCGGTGTAGACAGTGAGGGTGGCGGTCGTAAACATCTGCATTCCATCGATATTTCCACCCCTCCCATGGGCCACCATCTTCAAAGGCAAAGTGAATACCAATGGGTTGCTTGTCCTGGACCTATATCCTTCGTATGTACCCTCCCATTTCCCACCATTGGCAGCGGCGGGTTCAGACGTCCACGACCCGTGGCAAGGACCCTCGCCGGTATAGACGTCGAGCTTGAGAGTCAGATAGTGCTTCATTATTCCAGTTCCGCGTGGATCCGATGAAGTAACGTCGTCCCATACAGCCACATCCTTCATATGCAACGTCCCCCCAGCAATCTTGTAGCCAGCTTGTTGGTCAAACCAAATGGGATGACTGGATATGGTGAATCCGACGTTATTGCTCTTCCCAAGTGACGTCGGCGGCTGTGCGGCCTGGTCTGTCGGCGACACCGGCACAGCCGAATTATCGGAACACCCCACCAGCACAAACGCCACGCTCGCCGCCAGCAGGAGAACTGCAGACAGAGTCTTCATGACTTTGCCCTTTCTGGATTGTTATGTGATATCAACTGGGCCCGGAGAGTGCTCCTTCCGGGCCGGGACGGTCGCTGCCGCACGCCACCTCCTGCCTTGGGCGGAAGGATGGGTGCGGTCACGTTCACTTACTTCAAAAGCATCAAGCGCCTCGTCTGCATGAAGTCACCGGCCGAGAGACGGTAGAGGTACACACCGCTCGAGAGACCGGAGCCATCAAACGTCACCTCGTGCACGCCGGCATCCGCGCGTCCGTTTACCAGCACAGTCACCTCTCGCCCGAGGAGGTCGTAGACTGCCAGCGTCACATCACCTGCTGCCGGCAGTTGATACCTCACGACCGTGGTTGGATTGAATGGATTCGGGTAGTTCTGCTCCAGGACGAAATGCGCCGGCAGTTCATATGAGGCTTCGACTCCCACTGAAAATGGCGGGGTGTATTCCCATACGTCTCCCGTGCCCGAATATCCCCCATCCGAGGTCCCCGAAATCACGTAGATCCTGTTGTCAACCACAGCCCCCGCGAACCACGCCAGAGGCAGTGGCATATCCTCCAGCGTCTCCCACGTGTCGCTCGCCGGATCGTACACCTCGACGGCGGCCAGCGCCCCGGTCGCCGAATTGGTCCCCCCTATGGCATAGATCTTTCCGCGCACCAGGTACGTCTGAAAGCCGTATCTTGCAGTCGGCATGTCATGCTTCTGTGACCAGGTGTCTGTCTGCGGGTTATAGGCAAAGACGCTTGCATATGTTGCGTCCAATCCTCCGCCGAACGCGTAGACCAATCCATTGTAGACGGTCACAGCTACGGCTCCCCCGGACCCGGGCATCGGTTGTTTTGCTGTCCACGTGTCTGTGGCAGGATCATACGCCTCGCAGTTGCGTTCGCTCGCGTTGCCACCGATGTTGTAGATGATCCCATCGACGACACCGGCCTGCGCGCCCCTCCTCGGGCTGAGCATATCCTTCTTTGTCGACCAGGTATTTGCCACAGGATCGTAGGCCTCCAGTTTGCTGGTTCGAGTGGGATAGCCGCCGCCAATGGCGTAGATTGTATTGTTCACGACAGCGGAGGAAAGCCACCCCCTTGGAGTGGGCATAGGCTCCTTTGGCTCCCACGCATTCGATGAAACATCGCACGCTTCATTGGCTGCCAGATCGCTCCAGGGCGCTACGGTGGATCCCCCGATGACGTAGACCTTCTGGTCAATCACGCCTGCTGTAAGCGCTCCCCGTGGCGTGGGTATGCGCGTTACCGTCCTCCAGCCCACCGCCGGGTCGAACTCCCAGATGTCTCCCGTGCCCGATTGCCCCCAATCCGGCGTACCCGAGATCACATAGATTTTGTCATTGACGACGGCGCCCGCAAACCACGCCAGAGCCTCGGGCATGTCCGCCAGCGTTTCCCATGTGTCCGCGACTGGATCATATGCTTCGACGGTTGCCAGGGCTGTGCCACTTGATTGGGTTCCGCCTACGGCATAGATCTTTCCGCCAACCAGATACGTCTGAAAGGCAAATCTTGGAGTTGGCATGTCACGTTTCGGGGTCCAGGTGTTTGTCTGCGGATCATACGCGTACACGTTTGCATATGGCGTGTTGTCCATTCCTCCGCCAAACGCATAGACCAGTCCATTGTAGACGGTTATGGCCACAACTCCTCCGGACCCGGGCATCTCTTGTTTTGGTGTCCACGTATTCGTGGTAGGATCGTACGCCTCACAGTTGCGTTGATTCGTATTGCCTCCTACGTTGTAGATTATTCCGTCAACGACTCCAGCCTGCGCACCCCTCCTCGGACTGAGCATGTCCTGCTTTGTCGACCAGGTATTTGTCGCAGGATCGTAGGCTTCCACTTTGTTGGTGGGCGTGTCAGGACCTCCGCCAATGGCATAGATGATGCCGTCCACGACAGCACCGGAAAGCCACCCTCTCGGAGTTGGCATAGGTGCCTTTGCCTCCCAAGAGTTCCACAAAGGATCGTACACCTCATTGGCTGCCAGGTTGACCCAGGGACTAGCAGTGACTCCCCCGATGCAATAGATCTTGCCATCAACGACGCCCGCCAGAAGCGCTCCTCTTATCGTCGGCACCTGCGTCCTCTTTGCCCATGCGTCGCTTTGTGCCCAGGCATCAGGCAGGATGAGGAGTGAGGAGAGGAACATCAGCCAGCATATCCCAAAGACTTCTCCTCCTCGCCGCATGGGACGTCTCGTTGCGCTTGACATAAGGCCTCCTGCATCGCTCGGTTGTTGTTTTCGAAGGACGCAATCATGCGCCCTACCCTTCATCTTCCCAGCTTCATCTTTTCAGCATCATCTTCTTCGTCGCCACGAAGTCGCCCGCGCGGTATACGCAGACGTAGCTGCCTTCCGGCAACGAGCGGGCATCCACCCCGACCTCGAACGTGCCTGCTTCTTTCTCTTCATCCGCAAGCCGTTGGATCGCCCCGGTTTCGCAGTGAACGATGTCCAAGGTCACCCTCGACCTGTGCGCCACGCAGAACTTGATCGATGTCGTTCCACTGAAAGGATTGGGGTAATTCTGACTCAGGTAGAACTCCGATGGAATCAGGTCCTTCATGCCGCTGCCGCCAGGGTTGATGCGTCATCCCTTCGCCGCAGGCAGATCTGCCTCCGCCGAAACTCACAACGAAGGGTCTGCTTCCACGGTGCGATGATAAGGACCGGGGCGGGGCTTTTCTAACGGGGACGCGTCAAATACTGTCAGATTCGCGTTTCGGGCCAGAGGCGAGAGTACCGTAACTTGTTTGCCCACAATCCATTGAGCGTTCCAGCGAAGATCCGGGGCCTGCAGACGCACCGCAGGCCGGAGGCGGCGGGCCCTTCTACTGCTGGGTGGAATTGTGGCGATACTGTGAGGGGCTGGCGCCGAATTGCTTTCTGAAGCAATCGGCAAAATGAGAGGGACTGCTGAACCCTACTTCCAGGGCGATTTCGGAGATATTGCCGAACCGGCTCTCGATGAGCTTCGCGGCGGTGGTCAATCGCGTCCTCTTGATCAGCTCGCTGGGGGGCTCGCCGACCAATGCCTCGATCTTCTTCAAGAGTACCGACCTGCTGACAGCCAGCTCTGTCGCCAGAGACTCCACCCCGAATGCGGAATCCGACAAATGCCTGGTGATGGCTGCGAGAGCGTTCTGCAGAAATTTCTGATCGACAGGCGTAATGCTTCTATCCTCTATCTCGTACAGTCCGTGCTTCTTGAAATGCTCGTGAATTCTCCTCCGCTGTTCAACGAGGTTACGAATCCTTGCCGTTACTTCGGTCGGTTCAAAGGGCTTCATAATGTAATCATCCGCGCCTGTCTTAAGCCCTTCGATCTTGTCCCGGCTCGAGGCCTTCGCCGTGAGCAGGATGACGGGTATGTGACTCGTACGCTCATCCGTTTTGAGCCGGTTGCAGAGCGCAAACCCATCCATCCTCGGCATCATGACGTCGCTGACAATGACATCAGGCAGGTATTCAACGGATTTGTGCCACCCGTCTTCTCCATCCATGGCCTCCAGAACCCTGTAGTCCTTCTTCACATTTGTGGCGATGTACCGCCTCACATCGGCGTTGTCTTCCACTATGAGCAGCAATGCCTTACCGGTATCGGTGATTGCACCGATGCCCACCTTCTCCGGCTTCGTTTCTTCAGGGTAGACCATTTCCTCCGGGACAACGGAAGCCCGCCCACCGGCGACGACGCCCTTTCCCTCGTCGTCCTCCGGACCACATATCTCCTCCGGCTTCAAGTGTGCCTTGCCCAGTGGGAGGTGAACCGTGAACGTCGTCCCCTTCCCTTCCGTGCTCTCCACTTCAATGCTCCCCCTGTGCAGCTCTACCAGCTCCTTAGTCAGGGACAGGCCGATCCCCGTCCCCTCCTGGGTCCGCGTATGACTCCCGTCAACCTGGTAGAAACGATCGAATATCCTGGGTATCCTGTCAGACGGAATGCCGATCCCGGTATCGCGAACGGCCACAGTCACACGGTCCTGGCTCTGTGTCACGGTGACATCAATTCTGCCCGCTTCGGGCGTGAATTTGAAGGCGTTCGCAAGAATATTGGTGATGATCTTCTCCACTTTCTCCTTGTCGACGTATGCCCGGATCTCATCTTCCCCCGCTGTGAATCTCAACGTGATTCTCTTTCGTTCGGCGTACGAAGTGAACGACAACACCAGGGCTTTCAGCAATGGGACGATGTCCTGTGATACCGTCCGTAGCCGCATCGTGCCCGATTCAAGCGTGGATATATCGAGCAGCTGGTTCACCAGCCCGAGCAGCCTGTTCGCATTCTTGTGCACAACCTTCAAATCACTGCGGACTTTCTCGTCCTCTATCGTTTCGATCGCCTGCCTGACTGGTCCAAGTATCAGCGTCAGCGGCGTTCGAAACTCGTGCGAGATGTTCGCAAAGAAGCGTGATTTCATCTCGTCCAGCTCGTGAAACTTCTTCGCTTCGAATCTGCTCATTTCGTACTCATGGCGCATCCGAATTCTCTTCACCTGCATCTGCCAGGTAACATAGAGGACGGTAAGAATCACCATCACGTAGAGCAGGTAAGCCCATGCGGACTTCCACCAGGGGGGAACGATGACGATCGCGACGGAGGTCCCGGCCTCATTCCACACCCCATCGTTGTTCGATCCCCTGACCCTGAAGATGTACTCCCCCGGCTCCAGGCCCGGATAGGACGCATACCGCCGTGTTCCCGCATGGACCCAGTCCTTGTCCAGCCCTTCCAGCTTGTAGGCGTACTGGTTTCTTTCCGGGCTGACATAGCTGAGGGCCGCGAACTCGAACCCGATGAAATTCTCGTCGTACGCCAGACGCAGGTCGGGAGTGAGGGGGTACGGCTTGTCAAGTTTCCTGAAAGACGTGACGACTACCGGCGGAACGAACCGATTTTCTATCACGCTATCGGGATGAAACCGTGTGAACCCCCCGGCTCCCCCAAAATACATCTCACCGTTCCTTGTCCTGCATCCTCTTCCCCAGGACCAATCAGCTGTCGGTTCCAGGCCATAGGTGATGTCAAAGTTCTTGATACGGCCTGTTTCGGGATCCAATCTCGAGATACCTTTGTTCGTGGCAATCCACAGACAACCATGGTCATCCTCGAGAACACCGCGCACGTTGTTGCTTGCCAATCCATTCTTTTCGGAATAGCGGACAAACCTGTCAGTTGAACGGTCCAGTCGATTCAAGCCGTCGGTCGTGGCAAACCATAACGTCCCCTTCGTATCCTCATAGATATCATAGACCCTTCTTCCGCTATTGGTCGAAGGACTCCGGGAGGCGGAAATGAATTCAATTGCCGTATCGCGTGCCCGATCATAGCAGAACAATTTTCCCAGGAAGGTGGCAACCCAGACCATACCACCGGCATCTTCATAGATGAAATCTATGTGCAGCCCGAAATTCTTGATCTCTTTCAGGCGCTTTGTTTCGAACTCGAGGAAGAAGAGACCACCGAAGCGAGAGCCAATCCAGTATCCTTTGCTGCCCTTCCAGGAGATAGAAACAGTGTGCATGAAGTCCTGCGAGTACGTACCCCACACATGCCATGTGCCGGAACTGTCTACGGTGAATACGGTGTCCCTTTCCGAATAGAGTAATACATCGCCGCCTGCATTGTAAACAAAGATCACTGAGTCCTCGCCAAAAGAATAGGGGACAAACTCCTCTCTTCGTATATCGAATTTCCTGTACGCATTGGGTCCCAAGATCCATAGTACGCCCTCCTTCCCCTCCTTCACCACATGGGCTATTTCACTCATGGGATACTTCTTGAAGGGTTGCCTTGCCCGGTTGAGCTTCTGTATGTACGTGTTTGTCCCTACCCAGAGTGTCCCGGATCGCTCGCGACACACGGCGTTAGCCCGGTACCCATAGCGGGCGAATGTTTTTGACTTTGGGTCGAAAGAAAGAAGCTCCCTGCCGGTTGCCAGCCAAAGGGAACCGGTTGCTCGATCCTGGCAGAGCTCGTAGATCCTGTTGCGCCCCTCGGGGGGATTGAAGCGATAGCGGGCGAATGTCCCTTGCCGGGGGTCGAATTCCACCAGTCCCCCGTTTGTCCCCAACCAAAGGATCCCTCCTTCATCTTCGCAGAGTGTGGCAACGAAGTACATTGACGTGTCGCCCCACTCCCTGTACCGACTGGCCGGATTGCTCCAGCAATGAATAAACTCACCCTTGGCGAAATCATACCTGTCAAGCCCTTCACGGGCCGCAATCCAGAGCGACCCTTCCCTGTCCTCGTAGATTGCATTCACGAAATTGCTGGTAATCCTCCCGGGATCGACAGTGTCAATTCTCAGGGTCGTAAACTGTCCTGTTGTTCTGTTGAAGTGATATAGACCCCGGACAGTCCCCACCCAGAATACGCCGTTCTTGTCCTCACAGATCGCTGAAACGCTATTGCTGTAAGCTCCACCGGTGTTGGATGGATCAGGTGTATAGTGCGAGAACGTACCAGTCGTAGGGTCGAATTTCTGAAGTCCAAGCGGGCTCCCTGCCCACAGTCCTCCTTTCTTGTCTTCATACACAGGGTCAACGTTTCTGTCAACGCTGGAAGTATCGTCAGGGTCATGCTTGTAGGACAGAAAGCTGTAGCCGTCATACCGATGAAGTCCACTGTATGACCCGAACCAGAGGTAGCCCGTCCTGTCCTGAAGGATCGACCACACAGCGGTTGGCATGCCTTCCTCAACGGACAGCGATTCGAACGTGAGAACCCCTTGCTGTGAATGGACGGAAGCCGTGGAGAGGACAAGGGCCAGGGATAGCGGAAGCAGGGTCTTCAGGGGGGGACAATTATCTGGCATGTGCTCGATCCTTCTCGGCGTGGCACGTGGGGGGCTTTGCCTTGCCGGGACAATTGCTGCCGCGTTCGAGGAGGGAGTGCAGATGGAGGCAAGATTCAGGTGCGCTGCCAGGTCGGGCGCGGAAGCGCGGCCTCCGCTTTCGACCAATGTTCGCCTGGGCGAATCTTATCGAAGTCCATCGCAAATGTCAAGGACCGTGACGGAGTCCGATTGGCGGAAACCCGCTGCCATGAAAGACTTACAGCAAGAACAGCAACCGTCAACTGATTCGCTTTTCGCTCCCGGAAAGTGGGCGCAGGGTCTGGAGGGGAGACGGTTGCGGTGCTACATGGAGAGGCCCGGGCCAGCGCTGCCCGGGCCTCTCCGGGATGCGTGCAGTAATCCCACCCGGAAGCGATGAGCGTCCTTCGTTGAACCTGGTTCCCTGCTATTTGAAGGAACCTTGGGAGATACCATACCAGGCTTGGGGAGGAGTGCCGTATGCACGTATGACGTCGGTCGCACAGAGCTTCATGCCGTCTATGTTCCCACCTCTCCCGTGTGCCACCACCTTCAGGGGCAATTCATATGTATAAAGAAAATAGGGTGGGAGATAGTCTGGGAGAGTAAGACCATCCGGCAATGGCGGGGCCGGGAGCGCTATAGACCTATACCCCCGGTAAGTGCCTTCCCATACTCCACCGCCTGCCATGGTCATTGTGAACGACCCGTGCACAGGACCCTCGCCTGCGGCGTTCATTGTGGAACTCAGGTAGTGGAGCATCGTTCCAAGCTCCACCGTTCCATCCTGATACGTCACGCTGACGGCCTCGTGTAATTCCACGTCCTTCAGATGCCAAATACCTCCTGGCACCTTCCTGATTGCCGGGTTTGCAGGATAGGGCAATGGAAAAGGCGGGATGGGGTAATGAAACATAGTGAGACTGGTGATGGCCTTCTTTTCAAGCGACGGTGCGCCTTGTACCGCCTGGTCTGTCGGCGACACCGGGGCAGCCGGGTTGTCCGAGCACCCTATCAGCACAAACACGGTGCTCGCCGCCAGCAAGAGAACGAAAGGCAGAGCTTTCATGACCTGACCCTTTCTGGATGGTTGTGTGATATGAGGGTGGCCCGGACAATGCCACCGCCGGGCCGGGACGGTCGCTGCCGCACACACCCTCTGTCCCAGGCGGAGGATGTGTGTGGCCGACTTCACCTATTTCAAAAGCAGCAAGCGCCTCGCCTGCACGAAGTCGCCCGCCGAGAGACGGTAGAGGTATACACCGCTCGAGAGACCGGAGGCGTCAAACGTGACCTCGTGCACTCCGGCATCCGCCCGCCCGTTCACCAGCACTGCCACCTCCCGCCCGAGGAGATCGTAGACTGCCAGCGTCACATCACCTGCCGCCGGCAGCTGGTACCTCACGACTGTGGTTGGATTGAACGGGTTCGGGTAGTTCTGCTCGAGGACGAAATGCGCCGGCAGGTCATATGAGGCTTCGACTCCCGATACAGGCGGCGGGGTGTATTCCCATACGTCTCCCGTGCCGGATTGCCCCCAGTCCGGCGTTCCGGAAATCACGTAGATCCTGTCATTGACCACAGCACCCCCAGACCACGCGAGAGGCTCGGGCATGTCATCCAGCGTCTCCCATGTGTCCTCGACCGGATCATAGGCTTCGACGGTTGCCAGGGCTGTACCCTGTGATTGACTTCCGCCTACGGCATAGATCTTCTCCCCAACCAGGTATGTTTGAAGGGCATATCGGGCAGTCGGCATATCACGCTTTTGCGACCAGGTGTTAGTCTGCGGATCAAATGCGTAGACGTTCGCAAACGCCGTATTCTCCAACCCTCCGCCAAACGTGTAGACCAGCCCGTTGTAGACGGTCACGGCGACGTCCCCACCGGCCCCGGGCATCGCCTGCTTCGCTGTCCATGTATCCGTGGCAGGATCATACGCCTCGCAATTGCGCTGGTTCGTGTTGCCGCCAATATTGTAGATGATCCCGTCGACCACCCCCGCCTGCGCAGCCCTCCTCCGACTGAGCATAGACTGCTTCGGCGACCAGGTGTTCGTCGCAGGATCGTAGGCTTCCACTTTGTCGGTGGGCGTGTCAGGACCTCCGCCAATGGCATAGATGATGCCGTCCACGACAGCACCGGAAAGCCACCCTCTCGGAGTTGACATGGGCGCCTTTTCCTCCCAGGAGTTCAATGAAGGATCGTACGCCTCATTGGCTGCCAGGTGGACAAAGGGCGCAGGGGTGACCCCCCCGATGCAAAAGATCTTGCCATCAACGACACCCGCCAAAAGCGCTCCTCTCGGTGTGGGTAGGCGTGTGATCTTTCTCCAGCCCACCGGCGGGTCGAACTCCCAGATGTCTCCCGTGCCCGATTGCCCCCAATCCGGCGACCCTGAGATCACATAGATCTTGTTGTTGACGACGGCGCCCGCAAACCACGCGAGAGGCTCGGGCATGTCCGCCAGCGTTTCCCATGTGTCCGAAACGGGATCATATGCTTCGACGGTTGCCAGGGCTGTGCCACTTGATTGGGTTCCGCCTACGGCATAGATCCTTCCGCCGACCAGATACGTCTGAAAGGCAAATCTTGGAGTTGGCATAGCACGTTTTGACGACCAGGTGTTTGTCTGCGGATCATAAGCGTACACGTTCGCATATGGCGTGTTGTCCATTCCTCCGCCAAACGTGTAGACCAGTCCGTTGTAGACGGTCACGGCGACGTCCCCCCCGGCTCCGGGCATCGGTTGTTTTGCAGTCCACGTATCTGTGGCAGGATCATACGCCTCGCAGTTGCGCTGGTTCGTGTTGCCGCCAATATTGTAGATGATCCCGTCGACCACCCCCGCCTGCGCAGCCCTCCTGGGACTGAGCAGGTCCGCCTTGCGCGTCCAGGTGTTCGTCGCGGGATCATACGCTTCCACATAACTCACTGCGCTTGGCCAACCGCCCCCCATGACATAGATGGTACCGTCCACCACAGCGGAGGAAGGCCACCCTCGTGGAGTGGGTATGGGCTCTCTTGCCTCCCAGCTGTTCGATGAAGGGTCGTACGCTTCATTGGCTGCAACAGGCGTGAAGGATACCGCTGTGACTCCTCCGATGACATAGATCTTCCCGTCGATAACACCCGCGGAAGGTGCCCCTCTTGGCGTGGGCACCTGCGTCCTCCTTACCCATGCGTCATTCTGTGCCCGGGCGTCCGGAGGGGTCAGGACCGCGGAGACAAGAATCAGACACCATGTCATCAGGTCCGACCACGCGCCGCGGTGACGAAACCACGATACATGTCGCATAGATCCTCCTGTGTATGGGGTTGGTGAATCCCAGCGTTGCTTTCGCTCTGCAATCGCGCACATCCAATTAGAGTGCCATCAAATGTTGGAGGGCGAGTTTTGACGCCAAGACCTTGCGACTCTTGCACTTACGGGAGGGCCGGGGCAGGGTGGAGCTACGAGGAATCCCCCGTCAAAACCTCGTCAACCTTGACGAATTGAAGGAATCCGTCGAGGCTTCAATGATATCAGTGGAGGATCAAGGCGCCGGTCGAATACCAACCAGGCCGAGTGAAAGGAAAGAAGGAGGAAGGTGCCACGACCCTGACGGGCGTGGCCGGAGGGGACGACTAGGCGGACTTTTCGATTTGCAGCTTTGCCATCTTGTACCGCATGCTATGTTCAGAAATCTGCAGGATGCGCGCGGCTCTGGATTGATTCCAGTTACAGCTGTCAAGGGCTTTCCTGATCAACTGTTCTTCGTAATCAGCCAGGCTCTCACCCAAAGATCGTGTCGGTGAACTATCCTCATGGGTTCTCCTTACGCTCTTCAATTCCTTCTGCAATTCCGGCGGGAGCACTTTTCTGTCTATGATTTTCTGCTTCGCGGTCGTCAGCGTCACCAGCCGTTCGACGAAGTTCGACAGCTCCCGCACGTTGCCGGTCCACTGCCGTCGCTTCACATAATCCAGCACTTCTTCATGAAACCCGTCTATTTCCTTCCTCTGTTCGCGCGAGAACATCTTGAGGAAGTGCTCAGCAAGCAACGGGATGTCGTCGACTCTTTCGCGCAGAGCGGGAACGAGGATAGGATATACGTTCAGGCGGTAATACAGGTCCTCCCTGAACCGCTTCCCCATCACCATGTCCCGAAGCGATGAACTCGATGCGGAAATGATCCGCACGTCGATCGTCCTCGTCTGGTTGCTGCCAACCGGACGAACTTCCCGGTCCTGCAACACCCTCAAGAGCTTGGACTGCATCTCGAACGGGAGGTTGTTGATCTCGTCCATGAAGAGCGTCCCGCCGTCGGCTTCCTGAAGGAGGCCCTTCCGGTCAGCCACGGCGCCCGTGAACGCGCCTTTGACGTGACCGAACAGCTCGCTCTCCACCAGGTGCGGTTGAATCGCGCCGCAATCGATCGCCACGAACTTGCTCTCGCTCCTGCTGCTCAGCCTGTGCAGGGCCCGCGCGACCAGCTCTTTTCCGGTCCCGCTTTCTCCCTCCAGGAGAATTGTGACGTCGCAGCGCGCGGCCGCTTCGATGGCAACAAGCAGGCTGATGAACTTCTCGCTCTTGCCGAGCAAACCGAGCGTCGCGTACTTGCTCACGAGCGCATGCTTCGACGGCGGCACCGTGAAATACCGGGCAATCTCCTGGGTGCAGCGCAGGAAAGGGGAGGCAATCGCCGAAACCTTCCCGGCCAGCGAAAGATCCGCCTCCGTAAACGGGCCGCTCTGCTCATTCCTTAGGAGCAGGAGTGTTCCGATGACGACGTTCTCCGCCTTGAACGGGACGCAGATCGCCGACTTCGGCCGGACTCTCTCAAACAGCCTCTTCCGGAACCTGCCGTCTGACCGGATATCCGGGCTCAGGAAGGGCGAGTCGTTCAGGACGACCCACCCGCTGATGTTGGTGTGCACAAAGTGGCTTTGTTCGTCGTCCGCGTTCTTCTGCGCAAACACCGTCCTCAAGGTGTCGCGCGTCCTGGGATTGACCAGCATCACCAGCGCTGCATCCGAGCCCACGAGGGCGGATGCCTTTTCCACCACCAGCCGGAGCACCTCCTCGTAGTCGTTCTGCCGGCCCAGTATGTGGGCCAGGTCGACCAGGGATTCCAGCTTCGCGTACCCGCTGTCCGCTACGGTTTGATCCATGCTTCGTACCCGGCTCCTTTGAGGTATTCGACGAACCGCGGATCTCTGCGAACGCTCTGCCATTCCGGATCGACATACAGAAAGTGCAGTTTCGGATCACGCTCCTGGATGGATGTGCCCACCCAGGCCAGGGCCTCCTCCTGCTTCCCCGCATGGGCAAACAGAATGGCAACGTCATAGGGTGAGATATAGCGCTGCTTGTAGATCTCCGCCATCGTGGAGGCGGCCGCCTCAAACGCATGATCAGTGCCGGCCCGTTCCATCGCTTCCGAAACCATGGTTACGCCTGCCGTGACGAAGACTCTCTTGCACAAATCGACCGCATCTGCCCGTCGCTGTATGAGGGCATATGTCCGCCACAGGTACCAGAGACCCCACAGAAACGGGGGGTCCCCCTCCAGGAACCTCGAAATCCGACCGAGCACACGGTCATACCTGGCGGTATAGAAATCAGGAAAGGCTACGCAGAGTTCTGTGTAGTCGGACAACGGGTCAATCCTCTTGGCCCTTTCAGCCAGCTTCCTCGCATGCTCGAATTCTCCCGCTGACGTTCGATTGATGCTGTAATGCTGCAGCGCCATTGTGTCGTTGGGATTCAGTTCAAGACTCCGCCTGTAGGCAGGCTCTGCCTCAGCATGTTTGTACTCCATGCATGCAGTGAATACGGCCAACACATGGTGTCCCAATGAGAGGTCTGGATCTATTTCGAGCGCCTTCTGAATGTACTTCTTCATAAGCGGCCGCATCTCGGCGCTTCTCTTGACACCAAAGTACGCAATGAGAAAGAAGCAGGCCGCAATCCCTGCATAGGCCGGCGCGAAGTTCGGATCCTTTTCGATAGCTTGGAGAAAGTATGCAACCGATTTTTCAACGAGCTTCAGGTCCAGCTGATTGGCAGCGTAGTATCCCTGTTGAAACAGATTGTAGAGTTCCACCTTATCGGTATACCGCTTGAGGAGCTTTTCCCTTTCGGCCTCCTGAAGTTTGACCTTCAGGGCATCCACGATCGCCAGCGAGATTTCATCCTGCACTTCGAACATATCCTTCAGCTGTCGATCATATCGCTCGGACCAGAGGTGATACCCGTCCGAGACGTTGATGAGCTGAGCCGTGATGCGAAGCCTGTCACCGGATCTCCTCACGCTGCCTTCGAGCACGGTCCTCACGTCTAGCGTCCTCCCCGCCTTGCGGACATCGACGCCTCTTCCCTTGAATGCAAACGCGGAAGTGCGTGCGACGACTTTCAGGTCGCTGATCCTGGACAGCGTCATGATCAGCTCTTCCGTCAACCCGTCGGAGAACAACTCCTGTTCTGGATCCGCGGTCAGATTGACAAATGGAAGCACCGCGATGGACTGGGATGGAATCGGCGCAGGCAGGTCAAACCTGGCCTCCCGCTCGGGCTCCTGGACGCTGACAGCCCGCAATTCATCAAGCACGGACGCCATGTCGTCATATCGCTCGTCCCGCTCCTTCGCCATCGACTTCTCCACGATGGCCAGCAGCTTCTCTGGTATGTCTTGCCGAATCGTCCGCAGGTCATCGGGATCCTGATTCAGGATCAGGTATACGACCGACTGTTCGTAGTCCGCCTGGAATGGGGGCTTGCCCGCAAGCATCTCGTACAGGGTGATCCCCAGGGACCAGATGTCCGTCCTCTGGTCTACCTCTTCTCCTTTGATCTGTTCGGGCGACATATAATCCACCGTCCCGTATCGTGCCAGTCCTCTCGTGAGCCGGGTCCGATCCTTTCGCTTGGCCAGCCCGAAGTCCAGGATCTTGATCGTGCCGTCGGTCGTTATGAAGATGTTGGCAGGCTTAATGTCCCTGTGAATAATTCCGTGCTCGTGCGCATTCTTCAGGCCTTCGGCGATCTGGCGGGCAATGTTCACGACCTCCTTCACTTCGAGGGCGCCACGACGTATCCTCTGCTTCAGTGTTTCGCCCGTATAGTCGTCCATGGCGATGAACAGCTGCCCCTCGGGGGTTTCATCGATCTCGTGTATCGTGCAGATGTTGTTGTGCTGAAGCGAGGAAGCGCTCTGGGCTTCGCGGACGAACCGTCGTTTGGATTCCTCGTCCTGCGTGAACGATTCCGTCAGGACCTTGAGGGCGACAGTTCTTCTGAGTTTCAGATCCTCGGCACGATAGATGACCCCCATACCGCCTTCGCCGAGCTTTTCGAGGATCTTGTAGTGGGAAAACGCCTTGCCGATGAGGGATGCCATTTCAGCTTCTCCTCGAGGGGTGAGGATGGGACGCTGTCCAGACCCGGGGTCGTCGGGGCGGGCTCTATAACGAGGCGACTAGATCAGGGTCCTGAGCGGGGCGACCCTCAGGCTGAGGAAGCCATCGGGCAACGATGCGTGTGAAGGGATAGTACGCCAGAGAATGGGCAAATGCAAGGCATCGACGGGCCTGGAACCTGTCCCTGCTTCGGCCCGCCCTCCAGGAACGTTGTTTGGAGCCGTACATCTTCTCGAAGGCCGTCCGGCCCAGGAATCGGACCATCATGAGCCATCAGAGGACTTTGTTGGAACGGCTCGGCCCTTCTCGGCGTGGCACATGGGGGGCTTTGCTTTGCCGGGCGGATAATTGCTGCCGCGTTCCTACGCCTATTCCAATATGATCGCCACCTTCCCGCGGATGTCCTGGGAGGATGCTCCGACAAGGACCTCGTACGTACCGGGTTCCATTGTCCACGAGTGGCTTCCAGCATCATAGTACTCGAACGCCCGCCGGGGCAGAGAGAACGCCACGGTCTTGACTTCTCCGGCACTGAGGGTGAGTCCTTCTGAAATCCCTGAGCTCAAGAACGGGACGAGCCACCTTTGAATTCGGGGCCCGGACATATGCCTGGACGACTTCGTCCCCCGCTCGCTTCCCGACATTCCGGACATCAAGGGCAAGCCGGACAACCGCCTGAGCGGCCGCCGAGTGACCGCGGTCCAGGTCAGCCTGCCCGACCGTGCGAAGATTCTCGTAGGCAAACGACGTGTAGCCCAGACCGTGGCCAAACGGATACAACGGTTTTCCCTTGAAGAATCGGTATGTCCGCCCTTCCATCCGATAGTCGGCAAACGGGGGAACGTCTTCCGTCCGCCGGTAAAACATGACGGGCAGCCTTCCCGAAGGGTTGACGTCGCCGAACAGTACCTCGGCGACAGCCCTCCCACCTGCCTGGCCGGGATACCACGCCTCAAGGATCGCCGGAACATGCTCGTGCGCCCAGGGAATCGCCAGCGCGCTGCCGTTCAGCAGGACCAGCGTCACAGGTTTGTGCAATCCGGCGATGGTTCGAAGGAGTCGTTCCTGTGTCTCCGGCAGTTCAATGGTCATCCGGTCCCCACCCTTGAACCCTCTGACCTCCACAGGCATCTCTTCGCCTTCCACGCGCGGGGAAAGACCGAGGACGAGAATCACGTGCTCGGCAGATTTCGCGACGGCCACAGCCTCCTCGAGAAGATTCCGGCCGGGAATGCTCCACAGAAACTTCACGAGCGATCCGCTGAACCGGACAGTCCCGACCAGCTCCAACCGGTACTCCCTTCCTCCGACGAGTTCCACGGCTGCCGTAGTCGGCATTTCGCTTCCCCAATCCGACGAGACCCTGACCGAATCATCCACAAGAATCCTGAAGGCCCGGAACCCGAACGTTCCGAGGTGATACGTGCCGCTGGCAGGCGGCACAAGAACTCCGGTCCAGCGCACAGTGAAATGCGTCGAGTCGCCACGCGGGATCGGGAGATCCGTACACCAGTTGAAATCTACCGACGCCATCTCTTTCGCGGCAACGGGCATCCCTGCCGGGGTCCGCCCATAGAAGAACTCGGCTTTCAGCCCATTCTTCCTGCTCGTTCCGGTCCCGGTGAACAGGTGCGCGCTCCCGACCGTCTCAAGATGAGGGGCACCTTCGGCCACATCGCACCCGGCGGCATACGCCACCGTCGTTGACGCACCCAGCAGCTCCCGGATCCCCTGAAGCGGCGTCACCGGAGACTCGGGAGTGCCATAGTAGTTGCCGAGAAGGGAGAGGACATCATCGGCGGTGGGACCGATGACCGCAACAGACGTGAGGCTCTTCCTGAGAGGCAGTGCGTTCCCTTCGTTCTTCAGGAGGACCATCGACTTTCGTGCCGCTTCGAGGGCGAGGTCCCGATGGGCTCGTGAGCCAACGACCTCCATCGAAATCTTCGCGTAAGGGACCTGATCGGGAGGATCAAACATCCCGAGCATGAATCGCGCGCGCAGGAGCCGGCTGATCGATTCGTCAAGCTTCTTCTCGGAGAGAAGCCCCTGCTTCACGGCCTCATATGGCGCCGCATCGCCGAAGCTGCAGTTCAGGTCGGTGCCGGCGCCAATCGACATCGCGGCCGCCTGCGCCGCGTCCGCGGCAACTTTATGCCCTTTGTAGATGTCTCCGATCGCCCCGCAGTCTGATGTTACATACCCTGTGAATCCCCACTCTTCGCGGAGGATCTTCTGCAGGAGGAGACTGCTGCCGCAGCAGGGATCACCCAGAAAGCGGTTGTAGGCGCACATGACGGATTGAACATTGGCTTCCTCCACGCACGTGCGAAAATGGGGGAGGTACGATTCCCTCAGGTCCCTCTCCCCGACCACAGCGTCAAACGTGTGCCTGTCAGGTTCAGGCCCGCTATGGACGGCGAAGTGCTTCATCGTTCCCACGAGCTTCAGGTACTTCGGATCCGTGCCCTGCAGGCCCCGGATGAATGCCGCTCCGATCTTCCCGGTGAGGAACGGATCTTCGCCATATGTTTCCATCCCCCTTCCCCACCGCGGATCGCGAAAGAGATTGATGTTTGGCGACCAGAACGTGAGGCCCTGATAGATACCCCGTTCGCCCCGCCGGACAAAATCATGATGCTTGGCACGAGCCTCATCGGAGATTGCCGTGCCGATCCGCTCTATTAAGGCGGGGTCCCAGGTTGCCGCGAGCCCGATGGCCTGGGGAAAAACCGTCGCGTATCCGGCGCGCGCGACACCGTGAAGACATTCGCTCCACCAGTTGTACGCGGGGACGCCAAGGCGGTCGATCGCCGGGGCATCATGAACCCATTGACCTGCTTTCTCCTCCAGGGTCATCCTGGAAAGAAGGTCCTGGACCCGTTCATCGACCGGGCGCGAGGGGTCCAAATAGGGTGGCCGCTGAGATTCGGTTTGACCGCGCATGAGGCTTCCCGCAGAAATGAGGAGAATGAGAAGTGAGCGGAGTCGCATTGAAGGGGTCCCTGGCCTGGTGATGGCGACAATGTAGAACCGCCTCGTGGGATTGTCAAATGCAGGAGTGTCGGTGCAATACGGCCGGTGGAATACGGACACTACCCCGCTGACCAGGATTTCAGGAATGTCGCCGAGGAGGGTCAGGTGCCCTTGAAGATGCCCGGGTTCCGCAAAATGCTGTCGCGCGCGGACCTCGACGACATCATCGCGCACGTCCGGACCTGGAGGACACCGGAGCGGCACTAGCCGGCACTAACATCGATTCGGGAGGTTATTTCGGGATCCGTTCGGTATATTCCGGGATACAACGGGAGACACCAATGCGCTGGATACTCTATCTTGGAGCCCTCCTCCTCCCGGGATGCGGGCTCTTTGGAGGCGCGGACTATGCGCCGCTCGACACGGTTCCGTCTGTCGACCTCGCGCGGTATATCGGGAAGTGGTATGAGATCGCCTCGCTTCCGGTCAGCCAGCAGAAGGGGTGCAGCTGCACGACCGCCGAATACTCAGCCATGGAAGACGGCGTGATCCGGGTCGTCAACACATGCCGGAAGGGGGGCGACGTAGACCAGGCGGAAGGGAAAGCGTTCGTCGTGGAGGGGTCCGGGAACGCGAAGCTGCGCGTGCAGTTCTTCTGGCCGTTCCGCGGCGACTACTGGGTCATCGATCTTGCCGAGGATTACTCGTACGCCGTCGTCGGGACACCGAGCAGGAAATACTTCTGGATACTGTCTCGCACCCCAACGATGCCCGGGGGCACGCTGCAGACGCTTGTGGCCCGGATTCAGGCAAGGGGATTTGATACGTCACAGATGCAGCGCACCGTCCACGACTGCGGGATGTAGCTACGATCGCCACCTGCGCCGTCGCACCAAGCCTTGGTGAAGCAGATGGCCCCATCGCCGCCATCAGCGTGGAAACCTTCCCGTCGGTCTCCTCCGAGACACGTCCAGGTTCAAAGCCGAAAGGGGAAGCAACGAAAGGGGCCATCCCAATCGTCATTCTTGCCGTGACTTCCGGGACGGCCCCTTTCGCAGAACGCCTCCGCTTGACGGGGCGGCAACTGTCCTTATCGAACCAGAACCAACTGCTTTGTCTGCACGAAATCCCCTGATTGCATCCTGTACAGGTACACGCCGCTGGCAAGGCCCGACCCA
The DNA here is from genome assembly GCA_963701735.1 of uncultured Ignavibacteria bacterium. GTDB lineage: Bacteria > Bacteroidota > Ignavibacteria > UBA10030 > UBA6906 > CAWABB01. The sequence goes on from CAVPBI010000022.1 coordinate 27,545, forward strand.
TCAAACGTCGCTTCGTGCACCCCCGCCTCCCTCCGCTCGTTCACCAGCACGCTCACCTCACGACCGAGCATGTCGAACACGCTCAACCTCACCTGTGACGCCGACGGCAGCTCGTACCTGATCGTGGTGCTCGGATTGAATGGGTTGGGGTAATTCTGCGCGAGCGCCGCCTGCGTGGGAACACCCGTCGGCAACGCGTTCACATCGGAGGCAACGTCGACCTCCAGCACCCAGACATACGCGTCAATCGCCCAGTTGGTGAAGTTCGTGGCGTAGTTCACGAACACGTATTCGTCCTTGCCGTCCTTGTCCATGTCGCTGGCGGGGGAACCGTAGAACAGGCGCGGCTTCGGGGCCCCTGGGGTCCCGGGTTCCAGGCCGCAGTAGTTCCAGATATCAAACAGGTACTGCAGATCCCAGCTCGCCGAGTCCGCCGGGTCACCCGTCCCCTTGTACTCGAGCGAGTAGATGCATCCCTCCCGCTCGCCCGCGATCATGAGGTTGGCCTTGCCGTCCTTATCGGGGTCGGCGATCTGCATGGAACGGAACCCCCCATCGGCCCTGACCGGAATGGTGTAGAATTTCTTGATGTCGGCAGATGTCATCTGACTCACATCCGTCACGCCCGTAATGATGAAGAGCTGGTTGGGGTTTTCCGTCCCGGCGATGTACATCTCTCTCATCCCGTCATTGTTCACATCCGCGACCCGGACCGCGTCCAGCGCGCCGTAGTCATCTGTGGAATCGAGCATATCGACGCCGAAGACCTCGGTGTATTGCCTGTCGCCGGTGCACTCCCAGATCCTCATCGTGAACATATTCCAGATGAAGGCATAGATCTCCTGGTTCCCGTCAGCGTCCAGATCGCCCGTGCTGGCGTTGTACAGCCCTCCGCCGAATGGCTGGCGGAACTCGAACTCATACTCCCAGGAAGCGAATCCCGTGAACTCTCCTGTGACCGACACGACCAGCACCTGCCGGATGCTGCCGGCACCGGACTGCCTGACACCGACAATCAGTTCGTTGTCCTGGTCCTTGTCGATATCTTCAATCGTGAGACTGTACGGACGGATGTCATAATTATCTGCAACGTTGAAATTCCATGAGCTTGTGGGAGTGTATTCTCCGGGCCTGGCGCCCGGATATCCGTAGGCATTCTCTCCCTGGACGCCGCTCCATTCAAAGGCCCAGATGCGCGCGGGGTTCGGATCGGCGTCGAGGGTCGCCGGCATGGTTACAATGATATCGACCTTGTCATTGTCGTCGAGGTTGCCCACGGCGATCCCTGCGAACGTATTCGCGTCGACCGGAAGGAGCCAATGCCAGACGAGCTCATACGTATTGTCAGAGGTGGCCTCGTACATGCAGATCGCATTCGTATCGGTGTCGGTCCACGTAAACAGAAACTCGCCCCAGCCATCCTGGTCCGTATCCAACCCCGCCTTCACCATGGCGACCTCGGAGGCGGCCCCGGTAGGCTGGAAGGGAAGATCGGTGAGCCGCCAGACAAGATCCCAGTTCTGGGCGCTGGCCATCGGAGCGAGAAGCCCGGCGAACAACACAAAGAGAAGCAATCGTTTCATCATGGTTCTCCTGAAAGATTGGAAAGGAATGACGCTCGTGCAGTGCCTGTGGCGCTGTGGAGGAAATGCGGAGCGGGACCCCGCATGGCCGTTGATAGGATAGCAAGGCGGACAACAAAGAGCAAGAGCGAGGCCGGGTGACAATGTGCGGCATGCACCTGCATGCGGCCTGCTCGCGAACCCGATTTTCTTGATTTTCCTCTCCATCCAGCTTAGATTCAACAGGCTTCGTCCCCCACCGAGGCCCCTACCCATGCGCATCGGATTCGACAACGAGAAATACCTGGCCGAGCAGAGCGCTGCCATTCTGGAGCGCGTGTCGAAGTTCGAAAACAAACTCTACCTCGAGTTCGGCGGCAAGCTCCTCTTTGACTATCACGCGAGCCGGGTGCTCCCCGGATTCGACCCCAACGTGAAGATCCGCCTGCTCCAGCAACTCCGCGACAAGGCAGAGGTCCTGCTGTGCATCTATGCCGGGGATATCGAAAGAAAGAAGATCCGGGCGGACTTCGGCATCACCTATGATGTCGATGCGCTGAAACTCATGGATGACCTGCGCGAACGGGGCATCGGCGTCACCGCCGTGGTCATCACCAGATTCGAGAACCAGCCTTCGGCACTCCTCTTCAGGAACCGGCTTGAACGGCGCGACATCCAGGTGTGCTTCCACCGGTTCACGAAGGGCTATCCGACCGACGTCGATACGATCGTGAGCGACGAAGGGTATGGAGCCAACGACTACATACAGACGACAAGGCCGATTGTCGTGGTGACCGGCCCGGGACCGCTCAGCGGGAAGCTGGCGACCTGCCTCTCCCAGGTGTACCATGAATGGCGCCGGGGCACGCACGCCGGCTATGCGAAGTTCGAAACATTCCCGATCTGGAGCCTCCCTCTCAAGCACCCGGTCAACGTGGCCTACGAAGCGGCCACGGCGGACATCAGGGATTTCAACCTCATCGATCCATTCCACCTGGAGGCGTACAACATCCCGGCAGTCAACTATAACCGGGATGTGGAGGCGTTTCCCCTTGTGCGGCGCATCATCGAGAAGATCACGCGGGAGGCATCCTTCTACAAATCACCCACGGACATGGGGGTCAACCGCGCAGGCTACGGAATCACCGACGACGATGTGGTTCGGCAGGCGGCGACACAGGAGGTGATCCGGCGGTTCCTCCGTTCCTCGTGTGAGTACGCGATGGGCGTGGCCGACAAGGAGAGCGTGCAGCGCTGCGAGCTGCTGATGAATGAACTCGGCGCCACACCGAACGACCGCACGACCGTGTCACCGGCCCTGCAGGCCGCACAAGGAGGCGGAAGCCGGCGGGAAGGGGAACGACGGAATCTTCTGCGGCGCCGCGATCGAGCTGAAGGACGGGACGATCATCACCGGGAAGAATTCTCCGCTGATGCACTCGGCATCCGCGCTCGTCATGAACGCAGTCAAATACCTCGCCGGCCTCCCCGACTCGATTCACCTTTTGCCGTCCAACGTGATCGCGTCGCTCAGCCACTTCAAGCGGGACGTTCTGCGAGGCAAGATGCTCAGCCTGGACCTCGAAGAGACGCTCATCGCGCTCAGCATCAGCGCGACGCTGAACCCGGCCGCGCAGGTCGCCATCGAGAAGCTCAAAGAGCTGAGGGGTTGCGAAATGCACCTCACACATATACCGCCCCCCGGCGACGAGGCGGGGCTCCGGAAGCTCGGCGTCAACGTGACCAGCAATCCCCTCTTCACCACGAACCAGCTGTTCCAGAGCTGACACCGCTTCACCCCGAAGCGTCGCTATCCCATCCAGAAACCCTTTCGATGGGATACTCCAAGAACCTTCCTGCAGTCGGGGCAGAAGTAGACGTACCGCTTTCCAAACACGCTCTGCAATTCACGGCACCAGAGTCTCGTCAACTCCCTGGCGCAGTGCGGACAGACCGGATACACATCCGGTTTCTCTTCGACCGGCAGCATATGTCAGCCCTCCTCAGGCATGGTTCCGCCACAGCACAATGTTGAAATGTTCCACGAGCGCACTGCCAATTCACGCTCACCCCTGATGACGACTTCGGTTCTGACCCCCTGGTCTGTGACGATAAGCTTGTTGTCGGTCAGCATCGTCCTCGCCCGGCCAGGGCGGCACCGTGATTCTGATGGTCAGTTGGCCCTTCGCCAGGTTCAGGCCTCCACGATCAGGCTGCAGCAGGTGACGGCGCCCTCGGCCTTTGCCAGCTCGGACAGGTCGATCTCATGGACCGTCATACCCTGCGCGAGCAAGCGCTCGCGCGTCCGGGGGAACGATGATGGATAGATGATCCCGCCGTCCAGCAAGAGCGCATTCGCGGCGTGTGACTCCAAGGGATCCACGTCGATGATGGACTTGCCCCGAAACAATGCGGGATCGACCCATGCCGGATTCACGAGCAGCGTGTCAGAACCGCACAGCGTCACTGCGGACTTGAGGTGAAGACAGCCGCTCACCGGAACACCGCGCACCACGTAGCCGAACGGGCGGAGCGCGCGCGCAACCTGTTCGATCGCGTGGCTGTTTGACCGCCCTGTCTCGCCGATGAAGACTTCCTTTCCCGCAACCAGGACATCCCCACCGTCGATCGTCCCGGGGGCCTCAATGGTCACAAGCCTCCGATAGCGTGCGAGTGTCGCCGCAACAGATGGGACTTCTGGCCTTCGTGACGGCGCTCCGGGCCGGGTGATGATGGCCAGCTCCGGGAGGACGACGGCCGTATCCTCCACAAAGACCGCGTCCGGGAGCTCCGGCTCTTCAGGCAGGAGCACGATGGCACATCCGAGCGAAGCCAGGAGTCGTTCGTATGCACCGTGCTGCGCCCGGGCGACACCGACGTGGATCGGTTCCCGCTCAATATGCGTGAGCTCGCACCGGCCGAGCGACGTGCTCACTTCCCTCAGAATTGCGGTTTTCATGGGCGGCAATTGACTTTCCTGAAGTGGAATGATACATTTCCGCCGTCCCGAATTCAACCTCCCATCCACCCGAAAGAGACACCATGGAGCAACAACCCAGCGTTCCGCCTCCGCCGGTCGTGAACCGCGACGAAAACATGTGGGCAATGCTGTGCCATGCGGCTGCGCTCGTGGGGTTCATCATCCCCCTGGGCAACATCATCGGTCCGCTTATCATCTGGATGATGAAGAAGGACCAATTCCCGCTGGTCGACGACCAGGGGAAAGAAGCCGTGAACTTCCAGATAAGCATGACGATCTACTACCTCATCGCGGCAGTGCTGATTCTGGTGATCATCGGCATCGTGCTGCTGGTTGTGCTCGGGGTGTTCAGCCTGATCATGACGATCATTGCGATGATCAAGGCGAACAGCGGCGAACGCTACCGGTACCCGCTCGCGATACGCCTGATCAAGTAGGTCTCGCAACAACGCGGCAAGTGTCAGGAACAATGCGGGGCCGTCACGGAAGTCCAGCCTGGGAACATCGTCGGATGCACGCGCTGAGTCGCTCCTGAACCTCGTTCGGTTTTGAGAGCTGCAGCGCGGCACCTGAATGGATGTCAGCCGGAACCACTTCCGGGCGGCCCCGTTTCATGTCCTGCCCCCGCCGTTGATCAGCGAACGAGAAGCATTCTGCGCGCAGAGACATCCCTAGTTCGCGAGGAGACACCCCGACGGCAAGTCCGAAGGGCGGACCCTCAATCTGCAGATGTAGACCCCACTCGAGAGACCCGAGCCGTCGAACGTCACCTCATGCGCGCCCGCCCCCCGCTTCTCTTCCAGCAGCACTGACACTTCACGCCCGAGCATATCGTGAACGCTCACCTTCACGTCCGCCGCTCCCGGAAGAGTGAACGCGATGGTCGTGCTCGGGTTGAACGGGTTAGGGTAGTTCTGCTTGAGGGACGGACTCGCGGGCAGCGCCGGGGCGACCTCCGCGACGGAGGTCACCGGCGCAAACGACATCCCGTCAATCCACAGCGCGAACCCTCCCCCCCACGTGTCGGCGTGGACTTCGACGTACGCGATGCTGTCAAGAACGACATGCCCTGCGACGGATTTCTGCCAGAGCGTGCTGCCGGCAAGGGGCACGTCCATGCGCCGCCACTGCCCGATCGCGCCGGAGAGCATCTCGCTCGTGGTGGAGTACTGGAGGTAGCCTCCACCCTCGTTCCCCAGCCTCACGCTGAACTCCTGGAAATTCCCCTCATTCGTGTTCAGAGCGTAGACCCAGAAGCTGAGTGTCGTTTTCGAGGCCAGGTCCCATGCGGTCGTCAGACCCGACGCCGGCCACCGGTGCACATTCACGTCCCACCCGCTCTCCGTCACAACCTTGAGGGATGCGGCCCCGGACATCTTCATCCCCTGGTCCCAGCTCGCCCCCGAAGGCGCGCCGTCAGAAGCAAAGACGGACCAGACCCCCGCGCCCGGCTCCGTCAATTCCTCGGGGATCGCCGTTTCCACGCCGCCTTCACCCGCCACGTCAAACGGGATAAAGACCACCGGCCCAACCTGCGGGTCATCGTCGGCATCGTAGATCTTCGCGCGGATGAGCGCCGTGTCGGCCAGCGGGAAGATATTGCGCGTGGCCTCGATGCTCGACTGTCCGGTATTGGCAATCCACAGCATCACCGTCGATCCAAAAGCGTTTCCGTGCATCGTGACCGAAGCGTTGCCGGGGCCGAGAGCGACCGCCTCGTAGTTCCGGAGAAACTCGTTCTCCCGGAGGTCGAGCTCGTCGGTCCCGCTGACGTCTATTGCCCGCACATTGTCCCCGAACGTGTTGCCTGCGATCGTGTACCGCTCCGAAGGCTGTGATTCGTACCCCGGGATCGGGTCACCCTTCCAGAGAAGAATCCCGACGGCATTCGCATCGATGCGGTTGTGCCGGATGCTGTTGTTGTACCCGCGATCAAAGGCGATGCCGGCCGTCCCCACACTGAGCTGCTCCCGGTTGCCGATGATCTCGTTGCTGTCCACGACAGTATTGAATGAATACCCCAGCCAGAATCCGTAGCCGCTGAAGTTCGCTTTGTTCCTCCGGAAGACATTCCCCGACGCGAACGTGGCCTCGAATGCGTTGTGCGGCGAGTACGAGCAGTCGTTCCCGATAAACAGATTGTTGTTCGGGGTGAGATGGTGCCCGTACTGGCCCAGGAACACCCCGTCGCTCGAGTACGTGAAGTCATTCCCCTCGATGCGGTTCTCATTCGACACGATCATCAGAATTGCGCCGGCGTCGCTGTTGACAGGGTCCTCCCGGTACGTATGGGAGCCGTCGTTCTCGAGGACCAGGCAGCTGTCGGCATAGAACATCCGGACGGCGAACGCGGTGTTGTGTGACAGGTTATTGTGGGCGATCGTCATGCCAGCAGAATGATAGAGCGCCACCCCGTCGTTCGCACCCGTGAATACGCAATGGGAAACCGTGCCGTACCGGCTACGGTCGAAAAGGACGGCCCCTCCATGCGCCTGGCTGACGTCGCTCCAGACGTCGATAAACCCGGCATCATCCCGGGCGTTGTTCACCGCCGTGCAGCTGTCGATCACGACACTGTCGGACTGCTCCACGCGCACGGCATAGAAGTAGCCCGAGATCCCGGCGAAGTTGCGGAGAGTGACGCGGGAAGAGTTCTTGATCAGGATCGCGTACCCGGATCTCCCCGGCCCGTTCAGCTGAACGCCCGCACCATCGATCGTGACGTCATGCGCGTTTTCTACGCGGAGAACGCCGTCCGAATGAGCGTCCGTGAGCGTGTACGTGCCGGGACAGAGAGCAGACGGTGGTGTTGGAGGTGAGGAGGAGATCGTCAACAGGTGTGACACACGGCTGGCCGGCTAGCCGTCGCCCGCGCAAAATGATCAGGGCTGCAGCGACAGACAGGCCGCGCAGAAGGGCAGGGAGCAGAAGGTCGGGCGGCCGCGAGACAGCCTGCGAGAATGTCATCACTGTCGATTCCATGATGAGAAGCATGAATGAGGATCTCGCCATGGCCGGTCTGTCGGGACCCCCTGGCGGCTGCTTACACCATCAACAAACCCGCAATGACGAACAGGACTCCCGCGATGGATGCGGAGATCAGCGCGTAGGGCAGCTGCGTTTCGACGTGCTCGACCACGCCGGTCTCCGCGGCGATGGCCGTGATGACGGAGGTGTCAGAGAACGGAGATGTGTTGTCCCCGAACACGCCGCCCGAAATGCATGCCGCGAACATCAAAGGCAGCGGGATATTCATGGCCTGAGCGACGGGAACGGCGAGCGGGACCATGATGCTGAACGTCCCGTACGAAGTGCCGGTGGCGAATGAGATCAGGCAGCTCACAAAGAAGAAGATCAGAGGCATCATGAAACGTCGGGACGTTGCCCGATGCCAGACCCGCGATGTAGTGGCCGGTCCCCATCTCTTTGCAGAGGCTGCCCAGCGTGAGCGCCAGCGCGAGGAGGATTCCCACTTCCATGAAGTCCCCGATCCCGCCATAGACCGATTTCTCGATCGGGGGACGCTCCGACTTCGGCCTGAATTGCACCATCACGGCCAGGACCAGTATCGCAGCCAGCACAGCATAGAAGACCGCGGCCGTACCGTCGCCCTTGAGCATCGATCCGCCCCCGGTCACTGCCAGGGCGATCAGCATGGTGGCGACAAGCACGAGCACAGGAACAATGACCAGCAGGCTGGTGACAGGCGACGCGTGTGCGGGGGTAAAGGACGAGCCGCTTCCTGTGGCCGACTGTCCCTCGACGACGGACAGGTGCCCCCCGACCCTCGTGTACTTCTTCATCGGCCCGAGATTCCAGTCGAACACCATCGTGAGCATAATGACGATCAGGCTGATGAGGCAGTAGAAGTTCATCGGCATGGCGCTCACGACCACGCCAAACGGGTCCGCGACCTCCTGGCCGGCCAGCAGCGTCATATAGAACGCGCCCCAGCTGTTGAACACGATGGTCGCGACCCAGTTGATGCTGATGCTGTGCAGGAAGTAGGCGAGCTTGGCGCGCGGGACGCCGATCTTGTCGTAGAGGCTCCCGACGGTTGTCCCATTGACCATGATGTTGGAGTAGTTCTCCAGAATCATCAGAAGGCCGATGGCCCAGGTGAGGAGGAAAACCGGCCTCTTCGTGCGGATGTTCAGCGACTCCAGCAGGGCGATCATCCCCTTGAATCCGCCCGAGGCTTCCATCAGCTTGATCAAGCCGCCGACCAGGACGCCGAACAGGATCAGCTGCAGGTTCCCGCGGTCGCCGCTCACCTTGATCACCCGCTCGAGGTAATCCACGACGAACGCCCATTTCGATGCGCCAGCAGGAACGCCGCCGCCAGGCCTCCGACAATCAGCGCAGGAATGATCTTCTTCTTCCAGAGGGCGAGCGCCAGCGCAAGTACCGGGGGCAGGATGCTGAGGAGGCCGAGATGGGTCATGGGTCCAGGCTCGTCGTATCGTGGCTCGGAGGAGTTCGAAATGTCACAATGTAATCGTCCCCGGAACCAATCGCCACCATCCGGAGGACATTCTCTGCGAGAATGCAGCCGCCAGGCATCTTCAGGATGGCGATTGATTTTCCCGCGCTCCATTGGTAGATTGCAGTTTCTGAAAGGATCCGCCAGAGTTCTTCAGGCTTCCCACCAACTTCAGACAGAGGATGTTCCAATGGACCGCCTCATCACAGCAATCCTCGCCATGACCACACTCGTCATATCCGGATGCACATCGCCAAAGAACCCCCTGCTCGAGGCCTGGAACACGCCGTTCGGGGTGCCACCCTTCTCCGAGATCGCAACCTCGCACTACGTCCCCGCCTTCGATGAGGGCATGAAACTCCATCGCGAGGAGATTCAAGAGATAGCCGACAACCAGGACCCGGCTACATTCGAGAACACCATCGAAGCCCTCGACGGGAGCGGGAGCACGCTGACGCGTGTCAGCAACCTCTTCTTTGCGATGAACTCGTCCATGACAAATGACGGCATGCAGGCGGTCGCCAGGGAGCTTGCCCCCGTGCTGTCCAAACACAGAGACGAGATACTCCTGAACGACAGGCTCTTCCAACGCGTCAAGGCGGTCTACGACGCGCGAGACGGACTGTCCCTCACCGACGAGCAGCGGATGCTCCTGACGAAAACCTACCGCCGGTTCGCACGGGGCGGCGCGCTCCTCGACGCGGCGAAGAAAGAGCAGCTCAAGACAATGAATGAGGAGCTGTCGCTCCTGCAGGTGAAGTTCGGAGAACACACGCTGGCAGAGAACAACTCCTTCGAGCTGGTGATCGACAACACAGCCGACCTGGCCGGCCTGCCCGATGGCGTGATTGCCGCTGCAGCCGAAACGGCGAATGACCGCAACCATCCGGGGAAATGGGTGTTCACGCTCCACAAGCCGAGCATGATCCCCTTCCTGCAGTACGCCGACAACCGTGCGCTGCGGGAGAAAATCTATACCGGCTACATCAATCGCGGGAACCACAACGACACCCTCGACAACAAGGCGATCCTGTCCAGGATCATCGCGCTGCGCCAGCGGCGAGCCGGATTGCTCGGATATGCCAGCCACGCCGCCTACGTGCTGGACGAAAACATGGCGAAGGAGCCGAAGAACGTCTACGCGCTGCTGCAGCAGCTCTGGACTCCTGCATTGACCCGGTCAAAGGCCGAAGCGTATGACATGCAGAAGATCATCGACCGGGACAAGGGCGGTTTCAAGCTCGCCACCTGGGACTGGTGGTACTACGCGGAGAAGGTGAAGAAGGCGAAGTACGACCTGGACGAGACCATGCTCAGGCCGTACTTCGAGCTCAACCGCGTCCGTCAGGCCGTGTTCGACGTGGGGAGCAGGCTGTTCGGGATCCAGTTCGTCGAACGCACCGACCTGCCCAGGTACCACGAGGATGTCAAGGTATTCGAGGTGAAGGAGTCCACCGGCGAGCACATCGGCATCCTTTACGTCGACTACTTCCCGCGCCCGAGCAAAGAGGGCGGCGCATGGATGGGGAACTTCCGGGACCAGTCGAAGCGGGACGGCAAGAGGATTGCCCCTGTCATTTACAATGTCGGCAACTTCACAAAACCGACGGGCGACACGCCATCACTGATCAGCACGGACGAGGTGAACACGCTCTTCCATGAATTCGGGCACGCGCTGCACGGGCTGCTATCGGACTGCACCTACGAAACGGTCTCTGGGACAAACGTGCCATCGGACTTCGTGGAGCTGTGCTCGCAAATCATGGAAAACTGGGCCTTTGAGCCGGAGGTGCTGAAACAGTATGCACGGCACTACAAGACAGGCGAGGTGATTCCGGACGAGCTCATCGAGAAAATCCGCCGCTCGGGGCAATTCAACCAGGGGTTCGAGACCGGGGAGTACCTCGCCGCCTCGTTCCTCGATATGGATTGGCACACCGCGGTCCTGCCGGACCAGATCGATGTGCTGGACTTCGAGGGCAAGTCAATGGCAACGATCGGGCTGATCCCGGAGATCGCGCCGCGGTATCGTAGCACCTACTTCAATCACATCTTCTCCGGGGGGTATTCCGCAGGCTACTACTCGTACATCTGGGCCGAGGTTCTGGATGCCGACGCCTTCCAGGCGTTCAAAGAGGCGGGCAACCTGTTTGATCCGGCGACAGCGAAGGCGTTCCGCGAGAACATACTCGCCCGCGGGGGGTCTGAGGAGGGAATGGTGCTGTACAAGAAGTTCCGCGGGAAGGAGCCGAGCATCGAGCCGCTGCTGGAGCGGCGTGGGCTCAAATAAGGCTGGTCTTTATCGTGATGAGTTGCTTCGCGTATTCGACATCCCGTCTGTTCTTGCAGAGGATTGTCAGGCCGCAGAGCTTGCCGTACCTCTTCCCGCTCCTGTACTGCCGCTTCAGCTCATCGGACAAGGAGCTCTGCGATATCGCCGGTTCCGCTTTCTCGGTGAAGTAGAATGTGGTTCGAAAGGAACCCTCAACGATTGAAAGCCAGAAGATTGTCTTGGCCTTTCGCGATACCTTGAGGAGCCAGCGCTTGCCGTCCAGGTAGTATCTCCACTGTTCGGTGAAGTCCGGATGGTCCCGATGAATGGCTTCGAACAATAGGAGCCATAACGCCCTGGACTTGCCGATATGCGAGAAGATGATGTGTTCCGTGGGGAACTGATCCTTGTCTGTCAAAACGGGCTGTTCCAGTGCGAGCCCCCTATCCGGCTGTGTGTGTGTTCCTACTTGCCTCGAGTCTTCCCGGAGAACTCGATCAACTCGACGGGTGCACCATCGTCGACAATCATTGCGGCCCGTACGCCCGGCGAGGGCGAGCTGACTGCCCCAAGCAGGGTGTAGCCCTTGAGTGCCTCCTCAAGATTGTCCACCTCGAATGCAACATGAGGGACAGTCCGCACCAGTTCATGAACCTGACAGTCAGGCTCAAACCGCATCCATTCGATGCCAAACGGACTCACATCGAATCCGCGCACAAATAGCTTCAGGTGTTCAAGATGCTGCTCGTCCGGATGGGCATCCGTTGTCGGAATCCCCACGTGGTGGTAGCGCCAGCCGAACTGTGAGATCGCAGCCGGCGGCTCATTGTCGCGTCGCTTGATCACTACACGCCTCCTGACCCGGTCGAACGTCCATGCAGCATCGCGGGTTCTCTGGCCAATGCGGCCGTGGCTCCCGCAACGTCTCCTTCCTCAAATCAGGACCTCGTCCTTCCAGCCAAGCCTGACGATCTCGATCCGGCTCAGATCGGCTACCCCGACGCCATGCTTCTCCTCCGCCGCGCGAATATGCTTCGCCGGCGGACGCATGGGGGAGTCGTCTTTAAAGTACAACCGCCGCTTCGCTTCGATGATGCCGAGCCCTACGGCATCGACCGCCACCGGATCGGTCCCGACGAGCATCCCGCGGTACGGCCAGATGAACTCTTTGTCGAAGTGGTGCGGGGCGAGGCAGTGGAATTGAGGCGTGAGCATCACGAGGACATTCAGCCGCGTCTTTCCCTTCACCGCCGGCAGGTTCCAGAGAGCCCCGAGGTCAATGCACGAGTCAGGGTGATAATCCGGCGGGCTGGGCGAGAACATGATGTAGTTCTTCAGGCAGCCACCAACCCCTGACCATGCGTGTGCCCGCATCGGGCGCGCGTTGATCAGGGCCGTCGCGTTCGTGAAGATCGGATTCGACAGCACTCCCCGGTCGTCAATCGCAATACTCTCTTTGTTCACCCCCGCATCAACGAGCCTCGCACGCATCGCCCCTTCCAGTTCCGTGGGTGTGCGAAGGTTCTTCCATACATTTGTTTTGATCCCCACAACATCCGACGGCTTGACGATGCCCCGCCATGCGCCCGCCGGATCGTTCGCCCCCGTGAGGGCCACGATCGCCTCGTCGAACATCTGCTCCAGGATCTTTCGATTCAGCGTGCCGGAGCCGTCCAACACGCCCTCGTGCCGCACCAGGACGACCCTCGCTGTGGCTTTCTTCTGGGCGTGCCCGGGCAGGGGCAGCCCGGCAGTGGCAACGAGGGCGGCAGCACCGGTCTGTCTGAGAAAGTCCCTCCGAGTAATCATATCCCTGGTCATGGCAACCTCGTCGTGACTGACGTGATGGCATCCGCCGCGTGCTGCCTTGTCACAGCGTCAAACACCGCAACAATATGGTTTCCCCTCTTCACGCAGGCGCTCCACTTCCCGTTCTCGGTCCTCACAAACCCGGGCTCTGTTGCGTCAGGCATCAGATGGGTCAGCACACTCAGATGCGCGGAATCGGCATGCTCGCCGGAAGGGTATGCGGCGAGGAGAAGATGACTTCCGTCGCTTTTCATCCGCACAAGGACAGCTTCCGTGCTGTCGTCGAGAAGAAAGAGATTCCCGTCGGAAACGTAGAAATGCGTGTTCAGGATTTCGTGCCTGTAGAAGTAGCGAAGCGATGGAGGATCGTACGCACCCTCGGGCATGCGGCGGAGGATCTCTGGCTTCCCTCCGTCCTTCCCGATTGCCTCCGCAATCCCCTTTCCGATTGCGAGCACCGCCCTGGTCGCCTCTTCGTTCTCATTGTCGATCCTGACGTAGACGCAGTACCGATCCCTCCAGAAACAGAGCAGTCCGTTCTTGTACTCGCCCTCCTGACCGATCGGAACCGCTGGTCCCCTCCCCTGCAGATACGAATAGACCCCGAACGCATTCCACGAGGAACCCATGTCGAAGATCTCGACGAGGATCTCTTCCTGTCCGGGCCGGGCATATCGCTGTACCAGGACGCTGTCGAAGTTGTACGCGAGGTACACTTCTCCTGCGCCGTCGATGTATGTGAAGATCTCCCTTCGGCGATAGATGCGCGCGGGCTCCGAAGGCGTCCATTGCTGGACTGATGGCGGAAGCAAGCGCTCCATCACAGCCGGTGTCGGGGCGTCTGGGGAGATCATAGATATGAGGACGAGCAGTGCGAAGGGCACCATGATCCCTCAGGCATGTGCTTGATGAGGACCGATCTGGAGTACCGTATTGATGCATCTGTCATTGTGGCCTCGGCGTGGTGTAGGCGTGCGGCCGTCGGCGATGCACCCCCCCTTGTCAGGGTGGGTGCGGAAGGCGTGAAGAAAGACGCGTTGCACGAGCGCCGCGCCACGAATCACGTACTACTCTGCCCCATCGACACGGCCGATTGGCGGAAGTCCCGGGCTCCTTTCTTGTCTTCCCACGACATGCTCAGCGCGCCATCGCCCGCGCTTTCTCCAGGATGCCCGGCCGCGCGGTCTCCATCATCTCCCGGAAATCTTCGTATCTCAACGTCCGCTGCTCGAACGTCCTCTTCCCGAGCGCGCCCAGGAAACGCCGCTCGAACTCCCCGAAGTACGACCCGTAGATATGGTAGCTGTCCGCCAGATGGCAGTATCTCCCCAGCGTAACCTGCCGTCCTATCTTCGAAGACACGTTTTCCGCGATCTGTTTCTGAAGCTGAACAAGCGCGAAGATGTTCATGAAGGCCGCCTTGTATGCGTCGTTCGAACGGAAGCGGACGTTCATGCTGAGCACCGGGACACCTTCCTCCTCGATGATCCGACACCAGATGCTCTGCAGGCACGGGGGATCGTAACACTCGTTGTCCTCCCACACCTTCCAGGTGATGGACTGCGCCCGACGGGTATGGGGGGCCTCCGCGAGCTTCTTGACCATCGCGCCAATCTGGTCCACCGGCGCGATGTTGGGCGAGCGGTACTTGAACAGCCGCTCATGGTAGGTGTACTCCCACCGCGTATCCGATGGATCGTCCGCCTTACGCACCAGGTGGTCCTTGATGCCCTCGCACACTTCCATCGTGTATTCCTGAAGGTCCTCCGGGCCCCCCGGGAAATCCTTGTGAATCATCGGTTCCTTCATCGGGTCCAGGATTGTGATGACCATGGTCGCGTCGATGCTCGGCGGATCGTCGGGCTTGTCGTACTGGGTCTTGATCCGACACCCGTTCTTGTGCAATTCAATCAGCGAGTCTTCCCAGGCCCTGGAAATGCAGTCGCCTTCGACATGGAGAACCGGAATCCCTTGCATAGAGCATTGCTCCCGAAAAGACTGTGAAGGAAAGAAGCCGTCGTACCTGACCCGCGCCGCTATTCGGCGGACCGGGACTCGATCTCGACGGACGCCTCCTGCAGACCCGCCGACCGGGCCCGCACGGTGATGTTTCCCGCCGCTTCGCTGGACTGGATGACCGCCAGGCACAGACCGTTGAAGGCTTTGCGAGATGAGGCTACAAATGGCTCATGACTGGTCTGGAGTCCATTGTCCACGCCAATCACCTTCCCCTCCCCCGCCACTTCGAACGTCACGAGATTCTCCGCGTGCGGAACGAGGGTCCCCGCCTCATCCAGGACCTTCACCGTGATGAACGCGAGATCCCTCCCGTCGGCCACAATCCCGGTTCTGTCCGCCTCCAGCAGTATCTTCGCCGGCGCGCCTGCGGTTTTCACCTCACGCACCAGCGGCTCTTTCCCGGCCCTGTGCCCGACGGCCTTCAGCGCCCCTGCCGCGAACGGCACTTCCCACGCAAGATGAAGATCGTCCCCGGCCTTTGCCTTCGTTCCGTACGATGTTCCATTCAAAAAGAGCTCGACGCTGTCGCAGTTCGTGTACGCCCACACATCGACCGTGTCGCCAGCAGCCCAGTTCCAGTGCGGCAGCAGGTGCAGCACGGGCGCGTCCGTCCACTCGCTTTGATACATGTAATAAGAGTCTTTCGGGAATCCGGCAAGATCAACGATCCCGAAGTACGAGCTCCGCGCGGGCCAGGGGTACGGGGTGGGCTCGCCCAGGTAGTCGAAGCCCGTCCAGATGAACATCCCGGACAGGAACGCGTGCTTCTTCACAACCTTCCACGTCTCCTCGTGTGTGGAGCCCCAGGGTGCGCTGCAGTTGTCGTATGACGAACAGGTGAGGTCCGGATTGCCATCGCTAAACGGCCTGTCCCAGTACGTCGGCCACCTGCGAACGCTGTCCGCCGGCGTGTCGTACTTCCCGCGTGAGGCAAGCGCAGAGGTCGTTTCGCTGCCAATGAACAGCTTACCCGGAAATCGCTGCGGGAACCCCTCAAACTTTTCGTGGGCGTAATTGTACCCGATCAGGTCCAGAGCCCCGGATCTGATCACAGGGTTCACCGTTTCCTGGTTGTTGCACCCTGCCGTGATGGGACGGGTCGGATCGATCTTCCTGATGACGGCCGCAAGCTCGCGGGCGATGACCGCTCCGCTGCTGTCCTTCGGATCCCACTGCTCCGGGACCTCGTTCCCGATGCTCCAGATGAACACGCTCGGATGGTTGCGGTCCCGATAGACCATATCCTCAAGGTCCCGAACGTGCCACGCATCCCAGTCCAGCGAGTAGTCAAATGTCGTCTTCGGCTTCTTCCACATATCGAACGCCTCGTCCATCACGACGAAGCCCATCCTGTCGCAGAGATCAAGAAGTTCCGGGGCCGGGGGATTGTGCGACGTGCGGATAGCGTTCACCCCCATGGCCTTCAGGATTTCCAGCTGGCGTTCGAGCGCCCGGTGGTTGACCGCAGCCCCGAGGCAGCCGAGGTCGTGGTGGTTGCACACGCCCTTGATCTTGACCTGCCGCCCGTTGAGGATGAACCCGCTGTCGTTGTCGAAGCGGAACGCCCGGATGCCGAACATGGTGGCCTGCTCGTCGAACACCTGCCCGTCGTGCTCGACGCGCGTGATCGCCCGCATCAGGCGGGGGTGC
This sequence comes from uncultured Ignavibacteria bacterium, assembly GCA_963701735.1. Classification (GTDB taxonomy): domain Bacteria; phylum Bacteroidota; class Ignavibacteria; order UBA10030; family UBA6906; genus CAWABB01. The sequence continues at coordinate 44,320 of CAVPBI010000022.1, forward strand.
TCGATGCTCCAGAGGTCGGGGTTCCCGATCATGAAGGTCTGGGCGATTTCGCAGACCGAATCTCCTCGCACCTCGCAGTTCGCCTCTGCCCGGGCAACCGTCTCTCCAGCCTCGTTCTCCAGGGCGGTGATGACCCTGAGAGGACGGTCCTGAGGGAAGCGATTGCGGACCCTGGTGCTGACCGAGACTGTAGCCGATTCCGTTGAGACGCCAGGCGTTGTGATGGACGTTCCCCGGTGATCCACATGGAGCTTTTCCGTCCGCACCAGCCATACATTTCTATAGATGCCTGAACCGGAGTACCATCGGGAATTGGGCTGCCGGGAGTTGTCAACCTTCACTGCGAGGCTGTTGGGCTCGGAGCCGTATTTCAGAAGCGGGGTCAGCTCGTACCTGAAAGAGCTGTACCCGTATGGCCGCTTCCCCAGGTAGTGGCCGTTGATCCAGACTTCGCTGTTCCTGTAGACTCCATCAAACTCGATGAAGACCAGCTTGCTCGAATCTGAGGCAGGCATGTTGAACGACTTCCGGTACCACCCGATCCCGCCGGGCAAAGCACCCCCGTTGTGGCCGGCAGGATTGCCGGCGCTGAACTCGCCCTCGATGCTCCAGTCGTGCGGGAGGCGAAGCCTCCGCCAGCCGGAATCGTCCACGGCAGGGTCCTGGCCGTTCGAGACGTCTCCCAGGTGAAACTTCCAGTTCTTTCCGAAGTCTTCCGCTGCGCGGATGTCTGACGGGGGGGCGGAGCATGCAATCATCAGAAGTGCCATGGGTGTCAGCAGGAGGACGAAAGCCACAAAGGCCTGTTTCACTGTGCGATTTCCTTCCTTGCGGACGGGTACCCCGCTCCACCGCCTGTCGGATGATGGACTCGAAGCAGGGAGACGTGGCAGGATATCATGAATGGAACAGTGGCATCATCCCCTCGGTGCCGGCGAGGATCTTCTCGCGTTCATCTCCAGCCAGGGGTTCGAACTCAGCCGCGAGGTTTACTGCAAGCCTGTACAGACGAATGTCCCCCGGCGGGACCGCAGCCGTGATATCTTCGCTGAGCGTGAAGCGCACCGCCTTCCGCGCCTCTTCCAGCGCATCGATCGGCTGGTACCAGGCCTTCGGGTAATTCTTCTCGATGCCTTCCGGCCACGGCCCGCGCGCGAGCATCTTGAGAGCAAGCCGTGCGACCCCCTTTTTTCTTGCGTGTTCCATAATGGCCGGCCCGAAGTTGCCGCGGGCAACACAGACCAGGTTGCACGGAAAGAGAATCGAGTCGAACGCAAACCGGTCCATCATCGCGAGGGCCGCGGTCTCCGAATGTGCAGAGAACCCGATATACCTGATCGTGCCTGCCTCGCGCGCCTTCACGAATGTCTCGAGCGCCCCGCCGGGGGCAAAGATCCGTTCGACTTCCTCCGTCTTCGTCACGGCGTGGAACTGATACAGGTCAAGGTGGTCGGTCTTCAATCGCTTGAGTGAGGCGTTCAACTCCGCCTCCGATCCCCTGGCATCCCGCTCCATCGTCTTGCACGCGAGAAAGACGTTCTTCCGGTGCGGAGCGAGCGCCGGCCCGAGCTTCTCCTCCGCCTCCCCCCGCCGTACGACGGAGCTACGTCGAAGTAGTTGATGCTCCCGTCGACGGCTTCGGCAACCACCCTGTTCGCTTCGTGCTGGTCCATCCCCATGATGACGATGGCCCCAAAACCAACAATCGAGAGGTCGATGTCGTCCTTATAGCGCCGCCGGGGAAGCGGGGCTTGCAGAGGCCGGTTGATCATGGCTGTGAGGAGTCTGTTGTTCCGGGATTGGGCGAATATGCCGGCAAGGGCGGATGCAGCCAGAAAATTCCGTCGTTTCATTGTCAGGCTCGCGGGGCAGGTTCAGAGGGACATACGGGAACGAAAACTCCCGCCCCGAAGTTACGGAATGAAAGAGGAACCTTCAAATATTCGAAAGACCTCGTTGCAGGCTACACGATTCGCTTCTCACCCCGCCGTCCTCTCCCCGCCTTGCTCGTGACCCGCATCGTCAGAGCGCGCATCAAGGAGAACGAAGCGCGACCAGCGCGCCATCGCCCGCGCTTTCTCCAGGATGCCCGGCCGCGCTGTCTCCATCATCTCCCGGAAGTCTTCGTATCTCAACGTCCGCTGCTCGAACGTCCTCTTCCCGAGCGCGCCCAGGAAACGCCGCTCGAACTCCCCGAAGTACGATCCGTAGATATGGTAGCTGTCCGCCAGATGGCAGTATCTCCCCAGCGTGACCTGCCGTCCTATCTTCGAAGAAACATTCTCCGCGATCTGCTTCTGAAGCTGAACAAGCGCGAAGATGTTCATGAAGGCCGCCTTGTATGCGTCGTTCGAACGGAAGCGGACGTTCATGCTGAGAACCGGGACACCTTCCTCCTCGATGATCCGACACCAGATGCTCTGCAGGCACGGGGGATCGTAACACTCGTTGTCCTCCCACACCTTCCAGGTGATGGACTGTGCCCGACGGGTATGGGGGGCCTCCGCAAGCTTCTTGACCATCGCGCTCAATCTGGTCTACCGACGCGATGGTGGGCGATCGATACTTGAACAGCCGCTCATGATAGGTGTACTCCCACCGCGTATCCGATGGATCGTCCGCCTTACGCACCAGGTGGTCCTTGATGCCCTCGCACACTTCCATCGTGTATTCCTGAAGGTCCTCCGGGCCGCCCGGGAAATCCTTGTGAATCATCGGTTCCTTCATCGGGTCCAGGATGGTGATGACCATGGTCGCGTCGATGCTCGGCGGATCGTCGGGCTTGTCGTACTGGGTCTTGATCCGACACCCGTTCTTGTGCAATTCAATCAGCGAGTTTTCCCAGGCCCTGGAAATGCAGTCGCCTTCGACATGGAGAACCGGAATCCCTTGCATAGAGCATTGCTCCCGAAAAGACTGTGAAGGAAAGAAGCCGTCGTACCTGACCCGCGCCGCTATTCGGCGGACCGGGACTCGATCTCGACGGACGCCTCCTGCAGACCCGCCGACCGGGCCCGCACGGTGATGTTTCCCGCCGCTTCGCTGGACTGGATGACCGCCAGGCACAGACCGTTGAAGGCTTTGCGAGATGAGGCTACAAATGGCTCATGACTGGTCTGGAGTCCATTGTCCACGCCAATGACCTTCCCCTCCCCCGCCACTTCGAACGTCACGAGATTCTCCGCGTGCGGAACGAGGGTCCCCGCCTCGTCCAGGACCTTCACCGTGATGAACGCGAGATCCCTCCCGTCGGCCACGATCGCGGTTCTGTCCGCCTCCAGCAGTATCTTCGCCGGCGCGCCTGCGGTTTTCACCTCACGCACCAGCGGCTCTTTCCCGGCCCTGTGCCCGACGGCCTTCAGCGCCCCTGCCGCGAACGGCACTTCCCACGCGAGATGAAGATCGTCCCCGGCCTTCGCCTTCGTTCCGTACGATGTTCCATTCAGAAAGAGCTCGACGCTGTCGCAGTTCGTGTACGCCCACACATCGACCGTGTCGCCAGCAGCCCAGTTCCAGTGCGGCAGCAGGTGCAGCACGGGCGTGTCCGTCCACTCGCTTTGATACATGTAATAAGAGTCTTTCGGGAATCCGGCAAGATCAACGATCCCGAAGTACGAGCTCCGCGCGGGCCAGGGGTACGGGGTGGGCTCGCCCAGGTAATCGAAGCCCGTCCAGATGAACATCCCCGACAGGAACGCGTGCTTCTTCACGACCTTCCACGTCTCCTCGTGTGTGGAGCCCCAGGGTGCGCTGCAGTTGTCGTATGACGAACAGGTGAGGTCCGGATTGCCATCGCTAAACGGCCTGTCCCAGTACGTCGGCCACCTGCGAACGCTGTCCGCCGGCATGTCGTACTTCCCTCGTGTGGCAAGCGCGGAGGTCGTTTCGCTTCCAATGAACAGCTTACCCGGAAATCGCTGCGGGAACCCCTCAAACTTTTCGTGGGCGTAGTTGTACCCGATCAGGTCCAGAGCCCCGGATCTGATCACAGGGTTCACCGTTTCCTGGTTGTTGCACCCTGCCGTGATGGGACGGGTCGGATCGATCCTCCTGATGACGGCCGCAAGCTCGCGCGCGATGACGGCCCCGCTGCTGTCCTTCGGATCCCACTGCTCCAGGACCTCGTTCCCGATGCTCCAGATGAACACGCTCGGATGATTGCGGTCCCGATAGACCATATCCTCAAGGTCCCGAACGTGCCACGCATCCCAGTCCAGCGAATAGTCGAAGTCGGTCTTGGGCTTCTTCCACATATCGAACGCCTCATCCATGACGACGAAGCCCATCCTGTCGCAGAGGTCCAGAAGCTCGGGCGCCGGTGGGATTGTGCGACGTGCGGATAGCGTTCACCCCCATGGCCTTCAGGATTTCCAGCTGGCGTTCGAGCGCCCGGCGGTTGACCGCAGCCCCGAGGCAGCCGAGGTCGTGGTGGTTGCACACGCCCTTGATCTTGACCTGCCGCCCGTTGAGGACGAACCCGCTGTCGTTGTCGAAGCGGAACGTCCGGATGCCGAACGTGGTGGTCTGCTCGTCGAACACCTGCCCCTCGTGCTCGACGCGCGTGATCGCCCGCATCAGGCGGGGGTGCTCGATGCTCCAGAGGTCGGGGTTCCTGATAATGAAGGTCTGGGCGATTTCGCAGACTGAATCTCCTCGCACCTCGCAGTTCGCCTCTGCCCGGGCAACCGTCTCTCCAGCCTCGTTCTCCAGAGCGGTGATGACCCTGAGAGGACGGTCCTGAGGGAAGCGATTGCGGACCCTGGTGCTGACCGAAACCGTAGCGGATTCCGTTGAGACGTCAGACGTCGTGATGGACGTTCCCCGGTGATCCACATGGAGCTTTTCCGTCCGCACCAGCCATACGTTTCTATAGATGCCTGAGCCGGAGTACCACCGGGAATTGGGCTGCTGGGAGTTGTCGACCTTCACGGCAAGGATGTTGGACTCGGGGCCGTATTTCAGAAGCGGGGTCAGTTCATACCTGAAAGAGCTGTACCCGTACGGCCGCTTTCCCAGGTAGTGGCCGTTGATCCAGACCTCGCCGTTCCTGTAGACTCCATCGAAATCAATGAAGACCAGCTTGCTTGTATCTGAGGCAGGCATGTTAAACGACTTCCGGTACCACCCGATCCCGCCGGGCAAAGCACCCCCGTTGTGGCCGGCAGGATTGCTGGCGCTGAACTCGCCCTCGATGCTCCAGTCGTGCGGGAGGCGAAGCATCCGCCAGCCGGAATCGTCCACGGCAGGGTCCTGGCCGTTCGAAACGTCTCCCAGGTGAAACTTCCAGTTCTTTCCGAAGTCTTCCGTTGTGCGGATGTCTGACGGGGGGGCGGAGCATGCAATCATCAGAAGCGCCATGGGTGTCAGCAGGAGGACGAAAGCCACGAGGGCCTGTTTCACTGTGCGATTTCCTTCCTTGCGTACGGGTACCCCGCTCCACCGCCTGTTGGATGGTGGAGTCGAAGCAGGGAGACGTGGCAGGATATCATGAATGGAACAGCGGCATCATCCCCTCGGTGCCGGCGAGGATCTTCTCGCGTTCTTCTCCGGTCAGGGGTTGGAACTCCGCCGCGAGGTTTACTGCAAGCCTGTACAGACGAATGTCCCCCGGCGGGACCGCAGCCGTGATATCTTCGCTGAGCGTGAAGCGCACCGCCTTCCGCGCCTCTTCCAGCGCGTCGATCGGCTGGTACCAGGCCTTCGGGTAGTTCTTCTCGACACCTTCCGGCCACGGCCCGCGCGCGAGCATCTTGAGAGCAAGCCGGGCGACCCCCTTTTTTCTTGCGTGTTCCATAATGGCCGGCCCGAAGTTGCCGCGGGCAACACAGACCAGGTTGCACGGAAAGAGGATCGAGTCGAACGCGAACCGGTCCATCATTGCGAGGGCCGCGGTCTCTGAATGTGCGGAGAACCCGATGTACCTGATCGTGCCTTCCTCGCGCGCCTTCACGAATGTCTCGAGCGCCCCGCCGGGGGCAAAGATCTGTTCGACTTCCTCCATCTTCGTCACGGCGTGGAACTGATACAGGTCAAGGTGGTCGGTCTTCAATCGCTTGAGTGAGGTGTTCAACTCCGCCTCCGATCCCCTGGCATCCCGCTCCATCGTCTTGCACGCGAGAAAGACGTTCTTCCGGTGCGGCGCGAGCGCCGGCCCGAGCTTCTCCTCCGCCTCCCCACCGCCGTACGACGGAGCCACGTCGAAGTAGTTGATGCTCCCGTCGACGGCTTCGGCAACCACCGTGTTCGCTTCGCGCTGGTCCATCCCCATGATGACGATGGCCCCAAAACCAACAACCGAGAGGTCGATGTCGTCCTTATAGCGCCGCCGGGGAAGCGGGGCTTGCAGAGGCCGGTTGATCATGGCTGTGAGGAGTCTGTTGTTCCGGGATTGGGCGAAATGCCGGCAAGGGCGGATGCGGCCAGGAAATTCCGTCGTTTCATTGTCAGGCTCGCGGGGCAGGTTCAGAGGGACATGCGGGAACGAAAACTCCCGCCCCGAAGTTACGGAATGAAAGAGGAACCTTCAAATATTCGAAAGACCTGATTGCGGGCTACACGATTCGCTTCTCACCCCGCCGTCCTCTCCCCGCGTCGCTCGTGACCAGCGCATCGTCAGAGCGCGCATCAAGGAGAACGAAGCGCGACGTGCATCGCGCACAGCCAGGAAGGCCTTGTCGACTACCTGATCATCACGAGCGGCATCGCCTGCGCGTTCTCCCCCATCCGCAGCCTGGCCATGTAGACACCGCTCGACAGGGGCCGGGCGCTGCGGCCCGTTCCGTCCCAGGCAACCGTGTAGTTGCCGGACATGATCTCCCCGTCGAACAGCGTCGTGACACTCCGACCCGTCACGTCGTAGACCTCGAGCACGACGCGCTGCGCGCCGCCTGATCCCCGAACGCTGAAGGGGATGATCGTGCCTGCGTTGAACGGGTTGGGATAGTTCTGGTACAGTGTGAACGAGGCCGGGACAGGATCGTGCGGCTCCCCGGCAACGCCCGTCAGAAGCTCTGCCCCCTCCCCGCGGCTCTCCCCTCCCGCGTCGGCGAGATACAGGTTGACCCAGTCAGGTCGAAGCGTCGGGGCGACCTTTGACAGCGTCGCCCATTCCTCGTCCGTGAGTCGTTTGAACCCGGTGGTGAGGTGCTCGTAGTAGACCTGGACCGGCCCGACGAACGCCGTGGGAACGCCGCCGGGAGGCGCAGCCACGACGAGCGCCAGCTCGACGGGCCCGTGCCCACATGCTGAACCCACCCGACCATGCCGCCCCCCGCGTCTGTCGGGGCGGTGTGTATGTCCGCAACCACATAATCCACGCTGGTGTCATTCACATCCGCAACGAACTCCTGACCGTACAGCAGCCGCGGGTACCATCCGTCATAGCGCGTTCCACACATGTTCTCGACGCGCAGCATCCCTCTCAGAAACGCTCTCTCCTCGGCCGTGAGCGCGGCGTTCGCGAGCTCCTTGCCTGCGATCGATGACAGCGTGTCGGCGACGCCGGCCAGGAGATCGAAGTACTGTCCGGCCCGGGCAGATCCCTGAAACCTGCGGATGCGGTCCGCGCGAACTGGCCGAGCCGGTCATAGAACAACACGTTCGGCTCCACGTAGCTTTCCGGGTAGGAGCACACGATGCCCACCGTGTACGGCTGCTTTCCATACAGGATGTTGTCGTGCCGCAATTGGGCCCAGGACGCAAGCTGGGTGTTCATCTTCTCCTGCCACCACGCCGCGGTCTGCATGAACGGAGGCAACGCGTCGCGCGCGGGCGGCGGGTTCAGAGCCCTGATCAATCCCAGCCACGAGCAGAATACCGACGACGTCCAGTAGGATGCATCGTAGGAGTCAATCAGGTACCGCAAACCGGCGAGGTTCGAGGCGTAATGGTACTGCTCGAGCTCCGCCTGCAGAAGCTGGGCTGCGGCGTCGTTGCCCAGCGCGAACAGAACATCGAGACTGGACGGAAGCATACGGCGGACTTCGGAACCATTGTAGACGATCTTGTCGTAGACAACGTTTCCGGTAATATAGCCGTCGATGATGAACCGCTGGCCGAGCAGAAGGAACGCCGACGCCGGCTGGACCTTGTCGGGATACAGAGGGTCCTTGATCAGGATCTGTGAGATGATACGCTGCCCGGCGTACGGCTGCGTCGCGAGTGAGTCCTGCAGTTCGTGAAGCCGCGCCAGGTCCACAAGCTCGGCCGGCGAGGCGAGCCCGATCCGCCCGGCAAGATCGCCGAGCTGATCCACCGTCACATTGTCCGACTCGCCGAGGAGATACGTCAGCAGCCGGTCGACGTCGGCCAGGTTTGCTCCGGCACCGGAGAGACGAACCGCTTCGCGCAGCAGCATGGCATCGATGCACTGCCGTTGGATATCGGCCTCCGGCCACTGGGTGGTCCGTGCCCTGCGGGGCCCGCAGATACAACTCCGTCCTCCCCAGCCAGATCATCGCCCGGAAGTATTTCGCAAGGACCGGGTCGCGCGCATAGTGGCCGCGCACGGTGAACTGGCTGAAGTCATAGTTCCGTTCCTGGCTTGCGAACAGGGCGAGCGATGCCGCCGAAAGCCCCTCGATATACTGATGCAGGGTGTCAAGCAGTCCGGCATTCTCCGGGAAGTGCGGCTGCACGGGCTCGCCAAGAAGCTGCAACGGGAGCGTGAGATAGACGTCGACATCGCGGAGCGACCGGGCCATCACCGGATCCGCACCATACTCGCTTGCCAGCGCCGGAATCTGCCCGCGGATACCTTCGAGGCTGGCGGTGACCTTGGGGAGAAGGACCTGCCTCTCGAGCCCTTTCAGGAGCTCGTCATACGAGAGATGAACCGCGTACAGCAGAGCATCCGTCGAGACGAAGACCGGAAGGTCGCGGGTGAAGATTTCGTGAAACGCCTGGATGAATGTCGGGCGCTCCAGGCGGGAGCTCACGAAGAATCCGTGCTTCCCCAGAAGCGACCGCTCGTAGTCCGTCAGCCGGTAGGCGGTGTCTATTGTCGCAAGGTACGCGGGCTCGAGCGAGGTGCCGGCGACCTCGCCGCGGAAGGTGCCGGCGGGGTACATCTCAAGGAACGTCGAGTATCCGAGGTTCTGGTGCGTCGAGAGGAATTGGCCGTAGGCCTGGACGTCAAACGAGGTCTGACCCTGAGCGCGGAACGAGAGGAGGAGCAGGCCCGTGAGGACAACAGCGCGAGCGCGTGTCATGGCTGGACCCTCCGGAGTCTGCACCAAGATACGGCGCTCGCGCGCGTAATTCAACAAGCCCACAGGAAGTGGCGGGAATACTGCCTAAAAATTGACCTCGAAATTCGCGTACACGATGTCGCCTGTCCCCCCGACCTGATACGGGAGGGAAAGACCTCCGACGGGGGACTTGTGCGTGTAGATATACTCGAGGTTGCAGCGCACGACGTGATTCTTCCACGGGTGGTAATTCACTCCGAACCGCAGATCCCACGGATTGCCGTACTCGCCGAACACCTTCGAGTATCCCGAGTAGACCTGCAGCATAGCCGGGATCACCATGCCCGACGCCTGGAGCTGAAATCCGTTGTCAGTGAGCTGGTCGAATGCGAGGCTCTCGATGCCGCGGCCCGCGAAATTGTTCACCCACCGCCAGTAGTACTCGCCCTCGAGCGAGAACCCCGCGTGTTTCACGCCCGCATCGATGCTGGTCATGTTGTACGTGGCGTTGTCCAGCTGAATCCCCTGCCCGAACACGCCGGGCGCAAAGATCACGGCGCCGTCGGAGAGCCGGATCGTCACATTCTCGAACGCCTCGCTCGAAGGCACGCCCTGGCGATCCTCGGGGCTCCGCGTGTAATGAGCGCCGAGCCGCGTCGCAAGCTCCTGATGGTTCTCGAAATCTCCGAAGTTGCTGTTCAATCCGTACTCCCCCGTTGTCGGGTACCAGACCACCTCTCCTGACAGCGTGTTCAGGTGCTCATCAAGCTGTCCTGCGTCGACCCCGAGCTGGCTCAGGTTATTGCCGAGCATCACGCTGTACGTCAGACCGTCGACGACGGTACCCCTTGCCCACAGCCCCATGGTATACGACGGGCGGAAGAACTCATCGGCGATGTACCGATTGTCGTTCGTCAGCCAGAACGGAAAGGTGCCCTCCGTCGATCTCGTACCCGGGAGAGAGTTCACACCGCCGCCCAGCGTGAAGTGGTTGCTGAACGTATAGGTGAGGTTCCCCGCAACGACGACCTGTGCCCCCTGCCCCTGTGCGGTGTTGTTCGTCCAGACGTAGAAGAGGAAACGGAAGTTCGGATCCAGGAGCCACCCGGGGAACTGGATGTTCACCTTGTTGAGCTGGATGTCCTGCCGGCGGTCCAGGCTGATCGTTGTGCCGTCATGGTCCGTGTAGCTGCCATCCAGACCCTTCTGGTTGAGGTACCGAACGTACGTGTAGATCTTCAGGTTGACTTCCCCCATGTCGGTCTTCACAAGCTTGAAGCCCGCATTCGGCTTGTAGCTGCCCCACTGGTCCCCTTTCGAGGTGTCGTTGGAGGTGGCGGCTGATTGAGAGAACGCGGCGACGTGCGTCAGAACCGCCCCCAGCAGTAGAGCAGCGAGAAATGGGGGTTTCACAGTAGACTCCTTCATACGATGGACGATTGCTGATCGGATCAGACCGATGCCTTCAGCAAGGAAACAGGCACGAATGTGTCCGGCGTGCCGATGCCACCGGAGCTTCTTTACTCTTTATCCTGCCGCTCAAGAATCGCGTTCGACTTCATCAGGTTCTGAACGACCTCCTGGTAGTACGGCTTCTCCTTCAGGCTGGCATAGGAACCGGGGAAGTACACGAGCGTGATGTCGGCGCCGCCGCTTTCAAACGCGTTCAGGACCACCGCGCACCGCTGGTCGTGGCCGAGCCGGGTATTGTCGATCATCGGAAAATCGAAGTACCCTACCCAGAATTCGACGCTGTTGCTTTCGACGTTCCCGAGGGTGTCTTTCGGCGTTTTTATCTCCATCCGGATCTTCAGCTCCCGGTTGGCCAGGTCAGCGTCCTGGATGAACAGGGAGAAATACCGCTTCACTCCGTCCAGCACAAGAGCCCCCTCGTCCAGTGCAAGTCCGCCCGGGCTCGCCTTGAGCGAATCAAGATCGATGAACCGGTCGAACTTCATGCCGGCGGCCTCCAGCACGAGCATCTGCTTCCTCGTGATTTCTGCTGCGACCTTCTGGAGTCTCACGGAGTATCCCTTCCGCGCAGGGTCTCCTGACGCTTTGATCTGCCGGTCGATATACAGGAAGAGCGGCTTCAGGTTCAGGGATTCGTGGAAGTTGTACGCGAGAAGTTCCAGGTTGAGGACCTTTTCGTCGAGCGAGATCGACCCGGGCTTCAGGAAGGACTGGATCATCGAGACGAACATGTCCTTCCGGAGGGCGCTCTCCGCCTCTTCCCGCCGGCTCATCAACTCCGTGTAGATGCGGACGTTGGTCTCTGTCGCCTGCATGCGCTCCCGCATCGCGTTCTCGGTGATCTCCCTGTCTTTGAGATAGTTCGACCCGATGAACCCAAGAATCGCAACGGTGATGGCCGTAATCAACCCGCCGCCGGACTGCAGCACCACCGCCAGTTTTTCCCAGGGATCCTTCTTCTTGGTTTCCTCCACGACTATTTCCTCCGAAGGGAATACTTCCCGTCCTTTGCCTCCAGCACAAGGTCATAGCGTGCCGCCTTGTCGTAGGAGACGAGCTGAAACGACGGGGCCTGATCCTTGTAGCGAACCGTCAGGGTGCACTTCCCCTTCTCTTTCACGATCAGGCGGAACGAACCGAACTTGTCCGTTTCGCCTGCGTAGGACTTCCCGGCGATAGAGATATCCACCTTCACCCCGGCGTCAACGGGCTTCGTCCCTTCTGACAGGGTGCCAAAGATCTCTCCTGCCAGTGCTGACGCCGCGGACAGGGCGACCAGGAATGCGACCACCACGATGGATTTCATCATCATCACCTTCTCTATGAATCGAACATGCGATATGCTGTGCAACGGACAAATCTACCCGAATGGCGAACGAGAATCAAACGGCAGGACGCCGCGCCGGGCCGGTCGTCTAGCGCCGAATTCTATGGAGAACCCAGGCGGCAAGGAGAACCACCACGGCAACGGCAACGATCGCAGGAGTCGCGGGAACATCCAGGACGAACGCGATCACCAACCCGACGAGAGGGCAGAAGACGCCCAGCAGGCCGGCAACGAGGATGATCCCCCGAACGCGCTTCGCCAGCAGAAGCCCTGCGACAGGGGGTATGACGAGGAACCCGAACACGAACAGGTCGCCGACGAGATGCGTCGCCGCTGCAACCACGAGCGCCGTCAGGAGATAGAACGCCTGTTCCCAGCGGCGCGTCCGGAACCCCTGGGCCTCGGCCAGTCTCGGGATCCAGCCCCATGAACGCAAACGGACGGGCGAGCAGCAGCATGAAAGCCATCGCCGCCACGCTCAGGAGGAGCGTAAACAGAAAGAGACCGGGCGTAATAAAGAGAATGTCACCCCGCATCAGATTCTCCACCTCGGATACCTCCACCTGCTGCGCCTTCTGGAGGATCAGCATCCTGAGCGCGATGGCTGACACGAACACAACGCCGAGGACCGCATCACGCGGGATCTTCCTGTCCGAGAAGAGTCCGGAGAGGAGCAGGGCGACGAGAGCGGTCAGTGAAAGGGCGCCGCCCGTGTGGCCGAGCACGTCAAGCGGGGGGACGAACGACAGCGCCAGCCCCACAAGGGACACCTGCGTCAGCACCGCCCCGAAGAAGACCACGCGGCGTGCCACGACATACACGCCCAGCACGGCGCACAGGACTCCGACCAGCACGCTGCCGTACAGCGCGTACGGAAATTCCGCGAGGAGCGTCGTCACCGCATCAGAGATCCCCATGGCGCCTCCCGCTCAGGATGACGGTGCTCCCCTCGAGCGTGCCCACGCGAACGTCGCGGCGGTAGATCTTCGAAAGGTTCTCGGGCGTCAGGACCTCTCCGGTCGTGCCGACGAGCAGGACATCGCGGTCCACGATTGCGATCCTGCGCACCGTGTTTGCGACGTCGTCGAGAAGATGGCTCACCATCACGATCGTGATCCGGTCCTCCTCGTGCAGATGCGTGATCAGGTCGAGGATCGCACTCTTCGAGGACAGATCCATCCCGTTCGTCGGCTCGTCCAGGATCAGCAGGTCCGGCTTCATGACCAGGGCGCGCGCGATCAAGACGCGTTGCCGCTGGCCGCCCGACAGCTCCTTCAACGGAAAGTCTCGTGCACCCGTCATCCCGACGTGCTCGAGCGCCCCGTCGACTGCCGCACGATCCCGGGGCCCCGGCCTGCGCAGGAGCCCGAGATTGCGGTACCGCCCCATCATCGCGACCTCACCCACCGTGTACGGCAGAATCAGGTTCACCGAGTCCCGCTGCGGGACGTATCCCACAACCGGGGCGCCGCCATTCGCGGTCTGGAATCTGATCTCTCCCCCGAGCGGCTTCAACACCCCGAGGATCGCCCGCACAATGGTCGTCTTGCCGGCACCATTCGGCCCCACAAGCCCGAAGTAATCCCCCTGCTCGATGCTGAAGCTCAGATCCCTCTGAATCACCGTCCGGCCGTAGCCGAGAGTGACCTGCTCAAATGTGACGAGAGGTGTCATGCTCCGCTCATTTCAGTGCCGCGGCTACGGTGCGGACGTTGTAATCCATCATCGAAAGATAGTCCCTGGCTTGCTCGACGCCTCCGACGGACGTCGACACCCTGAGCACTTTGGCCCCGGCCGCCTCGGCGATCTGCTCCGGGGCGTTCATGTCGTAGAACGGCTCGACCAGGATGGCCTTGATCCCGCCCTTGCGCGCGAGGTCAATCACCGCCGCCGTGTGGCTCGGGCTGGGCGGAACGCCGGGCTTGGGTTCCACCTGCTCGGCTACGGTAATATTGAGCCACGCCGCAAAATACGTCCAGCTCCGATGAAATGTGATGATCTGCCGCCCTTGCAGCGGCTTCATCAGGGATTCCCATTCGCGCGTCTTCGCTTCAAGCGTCTTCACATACGCGGCCGCGTTCGACTTTGAAGGTCGGGGCGTCCGCCGGCGACGCCTGCGACAGCGCCGTCACGATCTCCTCCATGATCACCGGAACATTCCGGGGATCGAGCCAGTAATGGGGATTCCCGAAGCGGTGGACGTCCCCTTCGCTCGCATCAAGCCGCGTCGGCACCTCAAGCTTCGTGATCTTCTGCGAAAGGTCCACGACCTCAAGCGACGCGTTCCTGGACCCGTCGATAATCTGCTGCGCCCACTTCTCCAGGTCCATCCCGACCATGAAGAAGATCTGGGCGCGCCTCAGCTTCATCATGTAGCTTGGCTTCACTTCAATATAGTGCGGGTTCTGGTCTCCGCGGACGATGTTGTCCACCTGCACCAGATCTCCACCCGCAATGCGGACGAAGTCGGCAAGGTCGGGAAGGGTCGTCACTACATTGATCGTCGCATGTGCCGGCATGCCCCCGGCCGCCAGCAGCATCAGTACAAACGTCAGGAAAACTCTCATACAACTGCTCCGTCGTCTGGTTGGGAAAGCAATTAGAATGGATGGGCCTTGTGCGGACCGAGGGAAAAGACGGTTTGCAGGCCGATGAAATTCACCGCCCTCGCCTCGCCGCCCGGGACGTCAGTCCGCATATGCTGGTATTCGAGCCGCAGGCCGATCGTCTCTTCCACGGGATAGTACCCGAAGAAGACCGAGAATCCCGGTGGCCGGGTCATCGGTGCTATACGGCGACTGGCTCCAATCGAACCGGCTCCCGGCGCTGAACATCTTCAGAAACTGATAGTCCGCATACAGGTAGAGTCCACCGCTGGTTATGGACCGGCGCTCGGGATTGCCCGCGGCGTCAACAAAGGGAACGAGGTCGCGGCCCTGGACGGCATCGCGCGTATTCAGGAGGTACTCGCCCTGGACTACCAGCGACGTGTACGTGCTCGGTCGGTAGCGGTACTTGAAGTCAACATTCCAGTACCAGAAGTTGTCGTGCGTATAGGGATCATGAACACCTGTGTACGCGCTGATCCCCGTTTCCAGGTCCGCGTCATCCCCCACCGGGAAGAAGCCCATCAGCCGCCCGGAGGCGGCATAGGGCTGCGACTCGTCCGTCGTATCCTCAAGCCCTGCCCCTTCCGGAATCGACAGGCCGCGCAGCAGGTCCACAGTGAGCTTGGAATACACGTCGCCGGTCGGCAGAATCAGGCTCGCGGAGATCCCCAGATCGTTCAACGCCTCTTCGCCGATGAACCGCTGCTGTGACGATCGGCTGCGTGATGAACGGCCACATATGCGGGTGCATCATGTTGAGCTTGCCGAACTCGACCCGGTACTTGCCTGACGCGGAGATTGAGATCCAGAGGCAGTCCGCGGAGCACGGTCAGGTACGCCTCTTCAAGGCCGAGGCTTGCGGCCTCGATGTCAGGGCCCTGACAGCGTCATGATGACATCTGCCCGGGCGTACGGGTTCAGGTAGCCGGCGAACACTGCCTCGAGCTCCTGGAACTGGAACTCCGGGCGGGAGAATTCGCGCTTCCCCTGGTCGAGCTTCGCGCCGTCGTCGGTGAAGATCAGGAAGCGGGGGATGACGCTGATTTCTGGATTGCTTGATGTCTGCGCCCGGGCGGCGTCTGTGGCTGCAAAAGCAACAGCACCGCCAGGGCGCGGTGCGCCTGGCATGTCATAGGGTCCTCATTGAATAGTCTGGGAACGGTGACGATGAAATCGGACGGCTTACGCCGCCGGAGGACCACGCTTGCCGGAGTGATAGAGATCGGAGAAGGATCGGGCGCTCTCGCCTGGAGACTCAGCCAGCGAGGCGTGAGCGGCTGGCAGATCTGAAGCGGCCGGGCTGGCGAGCATGTCGCCACCATCGAAAATGCGTACACGCAGAGCGGCACAGACGCGGCTGCCATCGACCGGCAGATGCCGCTCGTTCGGGCCGCAGTCGTGCGACATGAAGGCGGGAGCACGGGACGAACCTGTCGCATGTCCATCGTGGTGGGCATACTCCATCACCACCGCGGAAGACAGGTGCAGGGCAATTGCGAGAAGTGCAAGACTATGGCGAGGAACGGACGTCATCATGCTGACGGAAGAATATACCGTGCGACCGCCGAAGATGCAATCCCCCCTGGCGATACGCCAGTGCGCCGCGAAACACGCTACAGCTGGAACCGCCCCCCCAGCGAAATCCAGAACTGACTCGTGCTGCTCGATGGTTCCAGAATGTATTGCCCGTTCTGGTCCGGGGGAGAAGGGTTGCTCTCTCCGATCGCCGAGGTTTCGTAGCCGAACTGAACGAACACCGCCCAGTTTCTGACGACCGAGAACGCGACCGGAAGGGAGATCAGCCATCCGGGTTTGTTCCCCAGCGTCAGCGTCGGATTGCCGAACTCCGGACGCTCGATGTAGATGCTCCCGCTCACCATGAACCGCAGCGCAAGATCGAGGCCGATCGACCACCGCTCCCCGAACCGCCACTCGGCATCCACTCCGAGAGGGAGGTAGCTCCAGCTGTATTCCTCGAGGTATCCGGTCGGCGGACCGCCTGCGATGTTCCGGCTCCAGAAGTGATAACCGTATCCCGTATAGGCCGCGAGGTCCAGGGCTGATCCTCCGACCCGCTTGAAAATGTACCCCGCACGCACCTGAAGCTTGCTCACCCCTGCAGGAGACGTTGACATGTATGGGGACACCTGGCCAAGCTGGTCCTGAACGCTCCCATCGTATGTCAGGCTCCCGCCGGCGTAGTCGAACGATACGAGGCCGTAGACCGGAATGGCGTCTCCCCAGTACGTGTAGGCGGCGGAGAACCCCGGCAGCCATCCATACTCGGTGCTCTTCGAGGGCGGCGGCAGCTCTTCCGCATAATCATAATAGAGCGGTACGAATGCCAGGTCGAACCTGTGAGCAGGCGCCGCGGGCATCCGGCCCCGCTGGCCCAGCGCGACGGAGCCGCCAAGCAGGACCACGATAGACACAAAGAACAACATCCTGCAGTTCATTGTATCCTCCTCAGGAATTGTCTGATTGCCACAGCCGAGCATTCACTTCCTGTATCGGGAAATGAATTGCTCCACTTCGGGGATCCCCCCCTGGAATATGAGGTAGCCGTTACTGGGCTCGCGTTCGGTGATCTCGCCCGCAATCGGGGTCTCCATGATCTCGCGGACGCGCGCAAGGTCGTCCGTCTGGCCGAGGGCCCAGCCGAGCTTCACATAGGCGACCTCCGGAAGCATGTTCGCCATCGGGACGACGCCGAGCTCCATCATGTCCCGGCCGGTATCGTACACGTACATCTGCACGTATCCCCAGAGCGTCTGCACCGTCATATACACCGCAATGTTATGATCGCGCGCGCGGTTCAGCGCCGGATACAACGGCTTGTTCACGTGGCCCAGTCCCGTCCCGGCGATGACGATCCCCCGGTATCCGTTGTCTATCAGCGAGTCGAGAATATCGGGCCGCATGTTCGGATAATAATAGACGATGCTCACCTTCTCCTCGAACACGGTGTTCACCACGACGTCCCTGTCCGCACGCCGTCGCTTGTAGTCGTCCCGCAGCGGCGTGATGGCCTCGCGGCTCACCATGGCGAGCGGGATGTCGCCGATGGTCCGGAACGTTGACCGGTAACTCGAATGCATCTTCCGCACGCGGGTGCCGCGGTGCAGCAACCCGTACGAATCCGACGTGGGTCCGAACATGCATACCATGATCTCCGCCATGTCGCTTTCGGCCGCGGCCTTGACGCTGTGCATCAGGTTCAGAGCGGCGTCGGAGGACGGACGGTCGCTCGAACGCTGCGAGCCCACCATCACGATGGGAACCGGCGAGTTCTGCACCATGAACGAGAGAATCGCCGCCGTGTGGTGCATGGTGTCGGTTCCGTGCCCGATCACGATTCCCTGGACGCCTCGCTGGATCTCCCGGCCGATCGCCTCGGCCGTGCCGCGCCACTGCTCCGGTCCCATATTTTCCGAAAACACGCCGTACAACTTCTCCGTTTCCAGGTTGCAGATGTCGGCCAGCTCCGGAACGGACCCGTACAGCTCTCCGGGAGAGAACGCCGGAATCACCGCGCCGGTCCGGTAATCGAGCCTGCTGGCGATGGTTCCTCCCGTCCCGAGCAGCTTCACCCTCGGCTTCTTCGGGTCGAACGGGAACTCCTTCTCCGGAATCTTGTACTTCGCTTCGCGCCGCCCGCGGATCGTGATGCCCTGAATCCGCCGTGCAGCAATGCCGATGTTGTATCCGATCGGGAGCTTCAGAACGACATGATGGGGGTCAGCCGTCTCCGAGCGCGGCAGAATGAGGCCCGCGAACGACCCGCGGTCGGTGGCGATCTCCACGTCGCTCCAGATCGGCGCCTCGAACCGGCGCAGAACCTCCAGGGCCTCGCCCCGGTATCCCTTGAACTCGTCACCGGTCATGATCCAAGTCCCTCCGCGACAAACTGAGCAACGCGCGCACCATCCACCCTCCCTCGAAGTTCGGGCATGACCTTGCCCATCACGAGATCCCTCCTGCGGTCCGGCTGCCGGATCTGTACGCCCTCGAGCTTCGCCAGCGCCGTCTTGACCGCGGCACGGGCTTCGGCATCCGTGCACGGTGCCGGAATGAATTGCTCGTCGAACCGGCCGGCGGCGCAGACCGCTTTCAACACCTGGACGACTCCCTCCTTCGCCAGCTTTCCGGATTGATGGGCGATCAGCACGCTTCGGAGTACCTCTCCGTTGAGCGCGCCGGTCGCACACCCCGCCCTTCTGAGCTCCTTCACCATCCTGACGAGGACCACGGAAGCGAACACGGGCGAGACTCCGCCGTTGCGCGTCAGCTCTTCGAACAAAGCAACGTGCGGCGAGATCGCCAGCGGCGCCACCAGGTCTTCGGGAACACCCAGCGTCCGGTAGGCGGACTCGCGCGACCAGTAGTCGGAGGGCAGCGTCAGGCGAATGCGCTCGAGCCGCTCCTCCGTGATCCTGCGCGGCGGAAGATCCGTGTCCGGGTACATCCGGTCCGCCCCCGGAAGGATCCGCTCGAAACCGTTGGTGCCGTCTCTCAGCGCCTGACGGGTTTCGGAAGGGATGCCGATGGCCGCCTCGCGGGCGCGTATGGCAACCTCGTTGGCCCCGGTCGCCACGTCTTCGCGGTCTCCCCAGACCAGCACCATCGTATCGTCGTCGGAAGCGTTCGCCATCTTCTTGACGGCCCGCCACTCCGACGTGGCCAGCGACTCGCTCGGGTTGTCGGAGTGTATGATATTGGGCAGCGTGGTCAGGCAGGCGATCACACGGACGCGATCCGAAATCTCCCGGGAGAACACCGTATCCGTCTGTGTCTCCCAACGCAGCAACCCGCGGAAGCCCCGCAGGACGACGCAGTTGACGTCGAGCCCGGCAGCGACGGCGTCTCTGATGGGGGTATACATGGTTTTGCGAACGAGACGCGTCACGGTCTCCACGGATGACCGGAATGTCTCTCCCGTAATCCCCCTCCGATGCAGCTCTTCACGCAGACGCAACAGGTTCCACTGCCGACGCGCCTCGTTGTACGTCAGGAGCGGGATCCTGGGGATTCGCGGGACGCCCTTGATCTCGATCCTCGTCCCTCCCTTCACGCTCACGTTGACGTCCTGCCTGGCCGAACCGATCCCCGTTCGCACGCGGCCGGTGCTGTGCGTCATCCGCCTGCACAGGTCCGCCACCTCGGCGACCTCGAACGGCGTCCTCATGTCCGGCGCGGTCACCGTCTCGATAAGCGGCATGCCGAGCCGGTCGGTCAGATAGACCCGCCTGTGCCCGGCGTCGCTCACTTCACGGCAGGAATCCTCTTCGATCGACATCTGCACCACCCCCACATCCCGACCCTTGTAGGGAATCCGTCCGTTCAGCGCGAAGATCGCCGTCCGCTGGAATCCCGTCGGGATGCTCCCGTCGAGGTACTGTTTTCGCGCAATATGAAGCTCGTCCACCGCGGCGCATTGAAACAGCATCCCGATGCCGAGCGCGATGTCGAGCGCCTCGTCGTTGATCTCGAACGGCGGGGTGTCGTCCATTTCGTAGGTGCAGACCGTCTCCCGGTGGATCCGGTAGATGATCTCCTTCTTGGTCTTGAACTCCATCAGCGCCGTGCCGTCGTACACGCCCAGCTCGGAGAGCGTCGGACGCATGTGACGAAGGATTTCGGCGTGGTAGTGGTCGCTGTACCTCCCCGCCGGACACCTGCAGAAGAGTTTGCGGGAGGTCAGAAGTTGCTGATGGATTTCGAGCCCCGACCTGAAGCCGACGGCGGCATAGTCGGCCATGGTCATGTTCTCGAAAGGTTTGAAGAGCAGATCGGTCATAAGATGCTTGGGCGGCTCGGATATTCTGCGGAATGCGGAAGCGGATGCACGCGACAACGACACGCAGTCAAACTACGGGTGGAATTGCAGAGAAGCAAGAAACCCGCTGCACGGCACCTGCACAACCCTTTTTGGCATGTCCGTTGAATTTGTTGAGCCAGTGCTCACCCCGTACAGCAGCCATCAGTGGAGGCATGCCGTGTCGCTCTCTTCGTCAGCCGGGATCATTCCACGCCTGCTAACCCTGACACTGTTCGGCGCGGGGACAGCCTTCTCCCAGGTCGTTCTCGACAAGGAGGCGGCGTTGACTATCTTTACACCCGTGGACTAACTCGAGTCTTTTCCCTATCTTCCACCAGTCGCAACGCTTCCTCTCCCTCCACACGCACCCGGAGTCGGCTCCATGACCAACCTCCATCGACGTGATTTCCTGAAGCAATCCATCATTGGCGCATCCGGCGCACTGATCGCCGCGCCCGCGCTCGGAGCACGTCGATCCGGCCCGCAGCCCGGCGACGAGAAGCCCGCGCTTATTCGTCGTCCCCTGGGACGGACAGGCCTCGTTCTGCCGGTGGTCAGCTTCGGCGTCATGCGCGCGGATAACCCGGGACTGATTCGCGCCGCAATGAAGGAAGGAATCGTCCACTTCGATACCGCCCACGGCTACCAGCACGGCAGCAACGAGGAAATGCTCGGCAATGTTCTTTCGGAGTACCCGCGAGACTCCTTCGTCATCGCGACGAAGGTGAAGTACGACGGGCCGGAGGATTTCAGGGGGAAGTTCCTCCTGAGCCTGCGACGCCTGAAGATGGACTACGTCGACATTCTGTATGTGCACAGCCTGACGTCTCGCGACGAGGTGCTCGACAAGGAGATTCTCGACGTCATCCAGGAGATCAAGAAGAGTGGCCGCGCCAGACATCTCGGCGTATCGACGCACAAGAATGAACCCGGGGTGATTCGCGCTGCGATCGAGAGCGGCGTCTACGAGGTCGTGCTCACCGCGATCAACTTCCGGCAGGATCACATTGCCGACGTGAAGGCGGCGGTCGCGGAGGCCGGGAAGGCCGGGATCGGGATCGTCGCGATGAAGACGATGGCCGGCGCGTTCTTCGACAAGGATCGGACAGACCCGATCAACTGCACGGCCGCGCTCAAATGGGTCCTGCAGGACGAGAACATCAGCACCTCCATCCCTGGCATCACGACGTTTGATGCGCTCGCGCAGAACGCCGGCGTGAATAGTGACATGAAGCTCACGGCCGAAGAAACAGCCAGCCTCAGGCTCGAGAAGGCGCAGGGCGGTCTGTACTGCAACGGATGTGAGGTCTGCACCGGCTCGTGCAGCCGTTCGCTGCCGATTCCGGAGCTGATGCGGAGCTACATGTACACATACGGGTACAACAACGCGATCATGGGGCGGGACCTGGTCAGCTCATTGCGAACGGGTGTGCACCCGTGCACCGGCTGCGACGCGTGCACGGCGCAGTGCGTGAAGGGGTTCGACATCCGGGATCGGGTCGCCGACGTGTCGAGGCTTGCGGCGATGCCCGAAGAACTTCTCGCGGGAGCGCATTGTGCCTGAGGAAGGGATCTGGGTGGCGCACAGGGCTGCGCATACGGCCGGCCGTGTGCACCCGCTACCGGTGCAGCGGTCCGCACGGAAGCCGCGCGCAGCGAGCAGGATGCAGGGGACCCGCACATTGAGGCTTGGTGTCTGCACGGTGCCATTCATCGCCCTTGCACTGACGCCGCACCTGTCGGTTGCCGGCACAGACCCCTTCCCTGCCATCCCCGGCTGGCGGCTCACGGGGCAGCCCATTGTCTATACCCCCGATAACCTGTGGGACTTCATCGACGGGGCAGCGGAATCCTACCTGGCCTACTCGTTCGTGGACCTGCAGGTTGGGGAGTATGTCAGCCCGGAGAGCGTCGCCGTTCGCGTGGAACTGTACCGCCATGCAGACCCGGACAACGCCTTCGGCATCTACGCCACCGAGCGGGCACCGGAGTACTCTTTCTTGAAGGTGGGCGCCCAGGGGTACGAGGCGGAGGGGATTCTGAACTTTCTCACTGGAAGGTACTACGCCAAGCTGTCGACGCACCGGAAGGGGCCGCTCGCTGCGGCCGGGCTGCGCCTCATCGCGGGGCATCTTGACGCCTTCCTGACCGAAGGATCCAACCTGCCCCCCGGACTGAACCGGCTGCCGGTGGAGGGCAAACTGCCAAACACCGAGGGCTATGTCGGAGAGAACTTCCTCGGGTACGGTTTTCTGCGCCACGCCTTCACCGCTCGATACGATAAGGGGCTACAGATATTTGTAATGGAATGCCCGACGGCCGACAGCGCCGCAGGAACGCTGCGCAGATTCTTGGCCGTGGCGCCGGGGACCCAAACCGGTCCGGATCAATACAAGATCTCCGATCCCAACAACGGGCCGATCGCGATCGCACGGAACGGCCCGATTCTCTGCGGAACCGTGGGCGCACCTGACGCGGCGAGCGGAAACCCGATACCTCAAGCTGCTGGGAAGCTCGACACTCGAACACTGATCCTCCCGTTGCACTGCATGAAAACCGAAGGCCGCCGGCGGTACACGCCGGCGGCCTTGGTGTCATGAGTCGGTTCAAACCTACTGTTTGCTTCCGCCTGTCACCGCTTCCATTACCCTGTCCAGATTGAAGCTGCCGGGTTTCTGGCGCGGCGGGAAATCCTTGAAGCTCTGTAGCCATTGGGCGACATATGCGGTGCTGGGCGCCAGAACGAACATCCGCTCCATGTACCAGCGCTGATAACCCATCGCGTGCTCTTCTTCGGCGCGTTCGAAGGGATCCATCCTCAGGTTGGTAATCAGGGGAGCGCGCAGCGACGTGAACGGCTCCTGCCATACCCGGAGTCCTTCGGCCTTCTGTTCCAGGAACGTGATCTTCCAGTTCTCGTAGCGGAGTGCAGCGACGCTACCGTCGTCCGTCCAGTAGAGGAATTCCTTGCGCGGCCAGGACCCCTGGCCCCTGAGCGCGGGTCCGAGGTCGTAGCCGTCGAGGTGGACCTTGTAGGTCCGGTCGCCGATCTTGCGGCCCTTCAGCAGGTCTCCCTTGGCGGTCTTGTCGCCGGCTGCGGCCACGAGCGTGGTCAGCATATCCTCGTGCGCGCCGATGTCATTAATGACCGTGCCGGGTTTGATGACGCCAGGCCACCTGATCATGGCCGGGACACGGTAGCCGCCTTCCCACTGCGTGTTCTTCTCGCCGCGGAACATGGTCGTGCCGCCGTCAGGCCACGTGAAGGTCTCGGCACCGTTGTCGGTGGAGTACATGACGATCGTGTTCTGGTCAAGCCCCAGCTCCTTGAGCCTGGCGAGCACCTGGCCGACCTGACCGTCGTGCTCCACCATGCCGTCGGCATATATGCCCAGCCCCGTCTTACCGTCGGACTCCTTCTTCAGGTGCGTGAAGATGTGCATGCGCGTCGAGTTCCACCAGAGGAAGAACGGCTTGTCCGCCTTCTTCGCGCGCTCCATGAAGTCCAGCGCCTTCGCGGTGACCTCTTCGTCGATCGTCTCCATGCGCTTCTTGGTCAGCGGGCCCGTGTCTGCGATACGGCCGTCGGCGAAGCTGTGAATGACGCCACGCGGTCCGAATTTCTTCTTCAGTTCGGGGTTCCTGTAATAGTCGATGTTCTCAGGCTCCTCTTCAGCATTGAGGTGATAGAGGTTGCCGAAGAACTCGTCGAACCCGTGGTTAGTCGGGAGCATCTCGTCACGGTCGCCGAGGTGGTTCTTGCCGAACTGGCCGGTCACGTAGCCCTGCGCCTTGAGCAGTGTGGCGATGGTGGGGTCTTCCGCCTTCATCCCCTCGGGCGACCCGGGGAGTCCTACCTTGGTGAGACCGGTGCGGATGGGCGACTGACCCGTGACGAACGCTGCGCGGCCTGCAGTGCAACTCTGCTGGCCATACCAGTCGGTGAACAATGCACCTTCCTGGGCAATGCGGTCGATGTTCGGCGTTCGGTAGCCCATCATGCCCATGTTATAGGCACTGATGTTGAACCCGCCGATGTCATCCCCCCAGATGACGAGAATATTGGGCTTGTTCTGGGCCACCGCAGGGGAGGCCAGAAGGCCAAGGACAGCGAAAAGTCCCAGGAGTTTGAACCGCGGCATAAGATCCTTCCTGACTATTTTAGAATGAACAGACGAATGGAGCAAAACCGTACCAACAGGCAGCGAAGCAGTGGAGCAAGCGGGCAGGGCCATGATAAAACCCCGCCCGCACTCCGTTAGTTCCTTAGTCGGTCGAACCGATGAACTTATAGACCGCGGCACCAACCCACGCACCGACGATAGGTGCCACCCAGAACAGCCACAACTGCTCGATTGCCCAACCGCCGGCGAAAATGGCCACTCCGGTGCTGCGCGCGGGGTTGACCGACGTGTTCGTCACCGGAATGCTGATCAGGTGGATCAAGGTAAGGCACAAGCCGATAGCCACTGGCGCCAGCCCCTGCGGGGCGCGCTTGTCGGTTGCGCCGAGAATGACGACCAGGAACATTGCGGTCATCACGACTTCCGTGACGAGCGCTGCCGTCAGCGAATAGCCGCCAGGCGAATGCTCGCCGAAGCCATTGGAGGCGAAGCCAGCGCTGACGTCGAAGCCCGCTTTGCCCGAGGCGATGAGGTACAGCACTCCGCCCGCGACGATCCCGCCGATCACCTGCGCGACGATGTACGGCGCCAGGTCCTTCGCCGGGAAGCGCCCGCCTGCCCACAGCCCGATCGACACCGCGGGGTTCAGGTGGGCACCGGAGATGTGGCCGATCGCAAACGCCATCGTCAGCACCGTGAGCCCGAAGGCTAGCGACACGCCCAACAGACCGATGCCGACCTCCGGAAAGGCTGCCGCCAGGACGGCGCTTCCGCAGCCGCCCAGGACCAGCCAGAATGTCCCGACCGATTCCGCAACGTATTTCTTCATATTCCCGCTCCTTGATGGTGGTGAGGTCAGGCGTTGAAGCTAGACATCGAACCCGTGATATTCAAGTGCCGCGTCGAGTCGGCCCTTCCGGGACGAAATCTCCATATCGCCGGCTGTCGCCTCGCCGACCTGATGCCTGTCGCGACTCGGCGTGGTTGCGCATCCAACGCCAACCGTGTATCTTGTGAGTCAAGCACCTTGGATCTCGGACGATGAGCGCCGCGTCTCGAAGGTCGCCGGTCTGATGACCGTCTGCTTCCTCCGCCACCACGTGAATCTGCATGCCCGCTAAGATCGTTATCCGACTCGCGGTTGCCGTCCTTGCCGCCGCCGCACTGATCTACGTCCTGGTAGCCAGGCGCCTCTCCGCCCCGACCGAGGCGGTCGATCCCGCGTCGGACAGTGTCCGCTTCGTCGGTACGTCCGCATGCATCAAATGCCACGAGCAGGAATACAACCTGTGGCGAACCTCCGATCACGCCCTTGCCATGGCCGTGGCTGCAGACAGCACAGTGCTCGCGCCGTTCCACGGCGAAACGTTCGTGCAGCACGGGATCCGGTCTCGGTTCTTCCGCCGTGATGGCAAGTTCATGGTCACCACTGAGGGGCCCGGGGGCAGGGTCGGGGATTTCGTGATCACGTACACGTTCGGATACTACCCTCTGCAGCAGTACCTCGTTGAGTTCCCTGACGGCAAGTATCAGACACTCCCTCTCTGCTGGGACACACGGGACGCTGCCAAAGGCGGGCAGCGGTGGTTTCATATCTACGGCAATGAGCGGATCGCGCCGGATGACATCCTGTTCTGGACCCGCATCCCACAGAACTGGAACTACATGTGTTCGGAATGTCATTCGACAAACCCTCTCAAGAACTTCGATCCGGCAGCCGGAACCTATGCCACCTCCTGGTCCGAGATCGTTGTCGCCTGCGAGGCCTGCCATGGCCCCGGATCGGACCACGTCGTCTGGGGAACGAGCGTCAAAGCTGGCCGCGTTCCCGCCCCCGGGTCGGAAATGGGCCTGAACGTGCGCCTGAAAGAGTCCGGCCGCGGCACCTGGGTCATGAACGAAAAGACGGGCAATTCCTCGCGTTCCATCCCCCTCGCCTCCGATGTCCAGCTTGAAATCTGCGCCCGATGCCACTCCCGCCGTACCCAGCTCACGCAGGACTACGTCCACGGACAACCGCTGGTGACGACGCATTTGCCCGCGCTCCTGGAGGCTGATCTCTATTTTCCGGACGGACAGATCCGGGATGAGGTCTATGAGTACGCCTCATTCAAGCAGAGCACGATGTACCAGAAGGGCGTACTGTGCGTCAACTGCCATGAGCCGCACAGCATGCGCGTCTACGACAAGGACAATAGCCTCTGCTACCGCTGCCATTCGCAGCAGACATTCGGCTCACGCGAGCACCACTTCCACCGGCCGGATTCCACCGGGGGCAGCTGCATCCAGTGCCACATGCCGACCCGGACGTATATGCAGGTGGATGTTCGCCGCGACCACAGCTTCCGCATTCCCCGCCCGGATCTCACCGTCCTCCTCGGCGTCCCGAACACATGCACTGCGTGTCACACGGACAAGTCAGCCCGCTGGGCATCAGACTGCGTCTCGCGCTGGTACGGGGCCACACCGGATTCGGCTTCGCACGCAGCCGTTCTGTTCTCGGAAGGCCGCGCAGGTAATCCCGGAGCCGTGCCCGGACTGGTGGCGCTGGCCGGCGACACATCGCGACCGGCCATCCTCCGTGGAACCGCACTCTCGATACTTGCGGGACATGTGACCCCGGCCGCAGTGAGCGCCGTGCAGCGTGGACTCAACGATCCCGACCCGCTCGTGCGTATCGGGGCCCTGCGCGCACTCAATCTCTTCCCTTCAGCCAGCCGCTTCGCTGACGCACGCCATCTGTTGAACGACCCGCATCGCGCCGTGAGGGTCGAAGCCGAGGGAACACTTGCGGAGCTCCCGCGGCAGGAGCTTCGCGCCGACGACATCGCGCTTCTGGAATCCGCGCTTGCCGAGTACTCATCGGTCCAGCGATTCAATAGCGATCATCCCGCAGGTCTCATGAACCTCGGGAACATCGCGGCGTGGCGAAGCGACCCCGGCGCAGCGGAGGCCTTCTACCGGAAGGGCATCGAGCGCGAGCCGGCCTTCATTCCACAGTACATCAATCTCTCTGACCTGTATCGGAGTCAGGAAGACGACGAGAAGGGAGAAATGGTTCTCCAGGATGCATTGAAGATCAACCCCGAATCCGCGGACGCCCACTATGCCCTCGGCCTTCTCAATGCACGCTGGAAGAACCTGCCCGCGGCTCTGGAGCACCTCAGGCAGGCTGCGGACCTTCGCCCCGAAGATGCGTCCTACGCCTATGCGTACGGGGTGGCGCTGAGTTCAACAGGCAACGCCGCGG
The DNA here is from genome assembly GCA_963701735.1 of uncultured Ignavibacteria bacterium. Classification (GTDB taxonomy): domain Bacteria; phylum Bacteroidota; class Ignavibacteria; order UBA10030; family UBA6906; genus CAWABB01. The sequence continues at coordinate 72,109 of CAVPBI010000022.1, forward strand.
ATGCACTGCGCGTGTTGAACAACGCGTCCACGCGTCATCCGTATAACCAGGATATCCTGGTTGCCCTCGCAACGATCGAGCGAGACCGGGGAAACCTGTCGGCTGCCCTGGAGCACGCCGGGACGCTGGTGAGCACCTGGCCGGAAAATCAGTCGTTCCTGCAACTTTTCCAGCAGCTGCAAGCAGAGAAGAATCGCTAGGGATCGCACGCCTGTCTCACATCCTGCGCCCTGACCCGGGACAGCCGGTCCCGCGAGGGGGGGGTGTTCAGGCACCGGCGGACCAGCCAGATCGCGCACAAGCCCTGACAGGTGGGATATTTCCCGAGTTTCCCCTATATTCCTCGCTAATGCCCCCCGACCATCCCACACTATGCGACTCCCGAAACTCTCTCTGACGCAGCTGATTTTTGTGGGGATGGCTATCGGCCTCTTTCTCGGCTGGGCGTTCCCCGACATCGCCGTCGAGCTCCGCCCCCTCAGCACGATCTTCATCCGGCTCATCAAGACCCTCATCGCGCCGCTCATCTTCGCCACGCTTGTCGTCGGGATCGCCGGCCACGGGGACCTCAAGCAGGTCGGGCGCATGGGCATCAAGTCCCTTGTCTACTTCGAGGTCATCACAACGCTCGCCCTGCTCATCGGCCTGGTCGCCGTGAACCTCGTGAAGCCCGGCGTGGGCGTGAATCTTCATTCGGTCGCACCTGCGACGGACTTCGCCGGCAAACAGCAGACCTTTTCGGAAGTCATCACGCACATCTTCCCGCAGAGCATCGTGGAGGCCGCAGCCCAGGGCGAGGTGCTGCAGATCGTCGTCTTCACCGTGCTCTTCAGCTTCGGCGTGGCGCTCGTCACCGAGTCGCGCCGGAAGATCATCGTCGACTTCTGCGATGCGCTGGCCGAAACGATGTTCAAGGTCACGGGCATCGTCATGCGGTACGCCCCGATCGGCGTGGGCGCGGCGATCGCCGTCACGGTCGGACACCGCGGGCTCTCGGTCCTTATCAACCTCGGACTCCTTATTCTGACACTGTACGGCGCGCTCATCGCCTTTGTAGTCCTTGTGCTCCTCCCCGTGGCGCTTATCGCCCGCATCCCCATCGGCGCATTCCTCAAGGCCGTCAAAGAGCCGGCGCTTATCGCGTTCTCAACAACGAGCTCCGAAGCGGCGCTTCCGAAGGCGTTCCAGAACATGGAGGCATTCGGCGTCCCGCAGCGCATCGTTGCGTTCGTTCTGCCCACGGGGTACAGCTTCAACCTGGACGGAAGCACCCTGTACCTTTCGCTGGCATCGGTCTTCGTCGCGCAGGCTGCGGGTATCGATATGCCTCTTGAGGCGCAACTCCTCATGGGGCTGACGCTCATGCTGACGAGCAAGGGCGTCGCGGGAGTGCCGCGGGCGTCACTGGTGATCCTCGCCGGGACACTGGCGTCGTTCGGCCTGCCGCTCGAAGGGGTTGCGATCATCCTGGGCGTGGACGAGATTCTGGATATGGGGCGGACCACGCTGAACGTGGTCGGCAACTGCCTCGCCGCGGCGGTCATCGCCCGGTGGGAAGGCGAACTGGCTCTCAAAGGAACGACATGACGGCGGAATCAATACTCAGGGGCCTGGCAGGTCTGGCGCTGATGGTCGGGCTCGCCTACGCGTTTTCGTCCAACCGACGGGCCATCAGCTGGCGACTCGTTGCGATCGGCACGATCCTGCAGGTCCTCTTCGCGCTCGTCGTCCTGAACACCGCCGCCGGCCGGAACATCTTCAACTGGATCAGCAAGGGCTTTGTCATCCTCTTCGGTTTCGCCGCCGAAGGCGCCGCCTTTGTCTTCGGTCCGCTGGGCCGGGGCCCGGGCGCCGACGGGAGCCTGGGCTTCTTCTTCGCCTTTCAGGTCCTGCCCATCGTGATATTCTTCGCCTCCCTGATGGCGATCCTCTATTATGTTGGGATCATGCAGCGCGTGGTGCAGGCATTCGCATGGGCGATGGCCCGCCTGCTCGGGACCAGCGGAGCCGAATCGCTTTCAGTCTCGGCAAGCACATTCATCGGACAGACCGAAGCCCCGCTGGTCATCCGCCCCTATCTCCCGGTCCTCACCACCTCCGAGCTGTACACGATCATGGTGAGCGGCATGGCACACATCGCGGGGAGCGTCATGGCAGCCTATGTCACCATGCTCGCCACCGCATACGCCAGGGTGTCCGGGACTTCCCTCGACGCGGCACAGGTAAACTTCGCCAGCCACTTCCTCGCAGCCAGCATTATGGCAGCCCCGGCCACGATGGTCGTCGCGAAAATGCTCGTGCCCGAGACGGAGACCCCCGTCACGATGGGGACCGTCAGGCTCAAGATCGAAAAAGGGTATTCGAACATCATCGAAGCCGCCGCCGGCGGGGCAGGCGACGGACTTCGGCTCGCGCTGAATATCGGCGCCATGCTCATCGCATTCATTGCCTGCATTGCGGTCATCAATTATCTGCTTGGCTGGGCGGGAGACGTGAGCGGACTGAACGCGACCCTTCGAGCACACTACGCTACCCCGCTCTCGCTCGAACTTCTCTTCGGATTCATCTTCCAGTTTGTCGCATACGCCATCGGCGTGCCGTGGAGCGATGCGATGCCGGTCGGGAGCCTGATGGGCATCAAGCTGGTCCTGAACGAATTCGTCGCGTACCTGCGCATGGCCGAGACGGTGGCCGCAGGAACGCTGTCCGAGAAGAGTATCATCATCGCCACCTACGCACTCTGCGGATTCGCGAACTTCTCATCCATCGGCATCCAGATCGGCGGCCTGAGCCCGCTCGCGGAGAACAAGCGAGGCGACATCGCGAAGCTCGGCCTCCGTGCGGTCCTCGGCGGCACGATCGCGACATGGATGATCGCCTCCATCGCCGGGATGTTTGTCCCGTAACCGACACTCTCTTCTGACGGACGACGCATGAAAGAAGCACCGGGAAGGTACCGCTGGTTTGTGCTCGGGGACTGGAACGGGTTCTTCGGGCTCATGTTCGACAACCTGACAGTCCTCTCGTTTCTCGCCGGCATTCTGATCTTCGGTTTCGGATACCCCGCGGATATCGTGTACACGCGCATGTTCCCGGGCACCGCATTCGGTGTCCTGTTCGGCGACCTCGTGTATACCTGGCTCGCCTTCAGGCTCGCAAAGCGCACCGGCAGGCAGGACGTCACCGCGATGCCGCTCGGGCTCGACACGCCGTCCACGATCGGGATCGCGCTCGTCGTGCTGGGGCCCGCCTTCCTCGGCCTCAAGAACGAGGGGATGAACGAGCGGGACGCCGCGATGATGACCTGGTACATCGGGATGGCGACGATGGTGTTTATCGGGATCATCAAGGTCGTCTTTTCGTTTCTCGGACAGTGGGTGCAGAAAATTGTCCCGCAGGCAGGCCTCCTGGGATCGCTGGCCGGCATCGGTCTGGCCCTGATCGGACTCATCCCGCTGATTGACATCTTCGGCATGCCGCTCGTCGGGATCGTCGCGCTCGGCATCATCTTCTATTCGCTTGTGGCGGAGATCCATCTCCCGCGGCGGATTCCGGGAGTGCTGGCATCCGTCGTCATAGGCACCACGCTGTATTATTCGCTGGGGCCCACAGGCCTTATCGGCGGCACATTCGCGGGTTTTCCGTCGCCGGATCTGCATTTCGGGCTTCCCCTCCCGACGCTCGGATTCATCGAGGGAATGGGGAGGGCACTGAACTACCTCCCGCTCGCAATCCCCTTCGGGATCCTGACGGTGGTCGGCGGGATCAACGTGACGGAGAGCGCCAGAGTTGCCGGGGACGACTATAATACGAAGGAGATTCTGCTCACCGAGGCGGTGGCGACGCTCGTGGCGGGGGTCTGCGGAGGTGTCGCACAGTCAACACCGTACATCGGCCAGCCGGCGTACAAGCGGATGGGTTCGCGTGCCGGGTACACGCTGCTGACCGGCATCTTCATCGGGCTGGGGGGAATGCTGGGGTTTGTCTCGTTCTTCGTAGAGTTGATACCGAGGGCCGTGCTTGCGCCGATCCTTGTGTTCGTTGCGCTGGATATCGTGGTCCAGGCGTTCCTGGCTACCCCGCCCAGGCATGCCCCCGCCGTTGCATTCGCGCTGTTTCCTACGGTCGCGCGACTGCTCTCCATCAAGCTCGGTAACCCCGAGATCGTTCCATCGGAGATCTTCACGCGGTTGATGAATGTGGACGGGAAGGGATTGCCGGAAATGCTGATCACGATCGCCCTGGGGAACGGGTTCATCGTGACGGCGATGCTCTGGGGCGGGTTTCTTGCGGAGCTTATCAATCGGCGGTTTGGAGCGACCGCGATCTATCTGATCATCCTCGCAGTCTTCTCATTCTTCGGCGTTGTCCACTCGGCCCTGCCTGACGGCTCGATGTATTTTCCCTGGACGCTCGACGGGCTGGCGAAACAGGTCCCCTATCAGTTTGCCTTCGCCTACCTGGTGCTCGCAATCCTGTTCATGGCCCTTTCCCGAACAGGCGGCGCCCGCCAAGCGGCGGGATAATCTCGACTGCTGCAAGATATCCCGCCGACGGGTAGGTCCTTCCTCCCGCGCGATTACTTTCCCTGCGGAGGAAACTGCTCGAGGATCATCCTGGCGACCTCGTCCGCCTTGGCCTGGCCTTCCACCGGGTCCTTTGGCGGATCAACCGTCCCTTTGCCAACACCGCGCCAGATCATCTCGAAGGCTTCGCCCTTCTTCTGAATGAAATCGATGAAGATCGAACCCTCGGTGTAATAGCTCACGTCCGTGGTTCCACCCATTCCGCCGTACCCTCTGCCGTAACCGCCGTACATTCCTCCGTAGCCGTACCCGTAGGAGGTTACGTTGACCTTGTCCTTCGTGCCGGCATGGACTGCCACGTAGAAGTCCGGATCCCCGCTCTCGAGCTTGCTGAATCCCTTCGCGGCCAGGGCCTTGTCCACGGCGATCATCGCACGCTTTTGGAGAAGCGGCGCCTTTTCAAGAGCGTCCTGGGTCCCCTGCATCTTGACCCATTGATAGCTCTTCAATCCGGTGAAGTTGGCCGAAGGATCGTAGTCGGACGTGACCGAGACAGATGAGCATCCCGCAAGCGCCACCAGCGAGAAACAAAGGAGAACAAACGACATGTGCCTCATAACTGCCTCTATAATAATGGGAATGTGAGAATCTTCGCCTCTATCTACGTACGTTCCAGATAGCACTGCCACAATCCACCATAAGGATGAAAGATGGATTACACCCCCCTCCTCCCATGATCGCAACGATGGGCGGCCTGGGGGCGCCGGCACGTCAGACCTCTTTGGGAACCGTCCTGACCCACGTGCCGAACTGCTTCAACTCCTCCATGCGGCACGACCAGACCAGCTGTCCGTTCCAGACAGTAATATCAGGGCAACCGTCGCACATGTTCTGGTAGCCGTTCGGCAGGAAGTCCACCGGCTGGATGATCATGACCGTCTGGTAGTGCAGTTTCTTGAACAGACGCGCGGGGTTCGTGAGGGCCGAGCGGAAATAGCGACCCGCCGTCTGTCGCATCGGCTTGTCGATCGGGGAGAAGAGCATCATCGATCGCCCCTTCGCCGTCCATTTCGGCGACGCGTACGCCAGGTATTTTCCATGGAGCAGATGGTGCCCCGCCTGGACGGCTTCCAGCAGCTTCGGCCCGACATACCCGTAGATCTTCTCCCTCGTCCCCACCCGTCCCGTCAGCAGCCATTTGAATGTGTCGGCGGCTTCCGAGCCGTTCAGGTATGCGCTGGGGGAAAAGTCGGGGAACCGCTCGCGGATCTTCGCCACCACCTCAGGCGCTTTCAGATCGATCTTCCTCTTCCCTTCCTCGCTGTAGTGCAGCTCATCCGTCCGGATCCTGGTCCCGCCGGCGTACCAGTCGAACGGGAGCTGCGGCACCGCGGCGCGGAACAGGATGAAGACCATCACCTGGACGATGTCGATGTGTTTGGCAGCCCAGTCCACCATCTCCGGAACATACTGGAGCGTGTCCTCATACACCGTCGAATTGAAAGCGCACGAGATGTTGCCCGCCTCGGCAAGCATTTCAGCGTACTGCAGCCGCAGCTCGTTCAGCTCCAGCTCGTTCTTGTTCTTCCATTTCGGCCGCCCCTGCTTGCTGTCGATATGGAAGGTGAAGCCCATGACCCCCGCCTTCTTGAGCTCCCGGAGAAGCTCCTTTGTCAACGCGCCGCCGTTCGTGTTGATGATCGCCTTCATGCCGGCGTCGTTGACGGCCCTGACAATCTCGACGATCTCGGGGTGCATGAGAGGGTCGCCCCCCGCAATGGACACCCCGTCCGCGTTGCGCAGCCGCTTGAACACCTCGAGTCTCCTGCCGCACCACATCCATCGTCTTGTGGCTGTTCGGCACGTTCTCGCGGTAGCAGCCGTCGCACGCGAGGTTGCAGGCCGACGTGGGTTCAAGCCAGGAAATGGCATTGTCTGGCAGGGACCACGGTAGCCGGTACAGTTTTCGGTGGTCGAGACCGTTGCTCTGTTGCAGGGGAGCCGTCATGGATATCCTCGTATCATACATGAATACTGTTGGTGTCGAACTTCATGGCGCCTGCAGCTTCAGGATGCGTGCCTTCTCGCGCGGCAAACCACAACTAGCTCATAGCATGAAGTTGTAGCCGAGCGTGAACGAGAACGCATTGAGGTCCGGATCGAACAGCATGTAGCGTACGCCGACCTCGAAGCCGGACTTCTGATATCCGATGCCGATGGGGAGCATGAACCGGCTCGTGTTGCCCTTCGCGCCGGCAACAACGCCCTCATAGGTATAGTCGATGAAATACAGCCCGGCTTCCAGGCTCCCGTAGAAACCTTCCGCCAGATACTGCTTCCCGCCCAGGAACAGGCTGAACGCCGCCGGTTGGATCGACGTGTTCGCCGAGAGATCCTTCGCCGTCCATGCCAGATACCCCGCCGTGGCGGTGAATACCGTCGTGGCGCTGTACCCCATCTGGTACCGGATGTTCCCGCCGTATCCGGTCCCGGCGATGTCGCTGAAGTCTCCCATGGGCAACGAAATCTCGAAATTCGCTCCGAGCGAGTGCTTGTTCCACCCCGGCTCACCCTGGGCAAAAGCCAGCACGGGGAGGACGATCGCACAGAGAACGAGAGCAACAATGTGTCGCTTCATGACGATGTCCTTGATTGATGACGTGACGAATGGACTTCGCGAGCGTCGTTACGAAGACAACCCGGAAGAATGCGAACGCTACTTCTTTTCCCCCGAAGCCTTGGGAACCTTCACCAGGGGCACCTGGTCAATGATCTGCGCGTCGACCAGCGTCAGCATCTGATTTTCCACCTGGAGAAATCGTGCGGCTGTCACTGTTCCCACCGCCTTCGCGGCCTTCTTATAGTACTTCTCCAGCAGATCGTTTCTGTCGTTGGCGATGCTGAAGGACTCCTTGACGAGCTCCTCGGCCATCTTCTCGTCAATCTTGTCGTAGTTGGCGGCATATTTCTTGATCACCGCCATCCGCCTGTCGCCCAGCTTGCTCAACTCAACATCATATTCGCGGTAGATCGGCCAGAAAGCGTCAGCCTGCGCCTGCGTCATCGGGACCGACGCCGTTATGATCGCCACCTTCTGGGTCTTGAGATCCTGACGGAGCAACTCAAAAGTATTTTCCTGCGCAAAGGCGGTGGCAGTGATCGATAGCAGTGCTGCAATAAGAAGTGATCTCATCCGTTTCTCCGTACTGTTATGTGTGAATGATTCGACGAGTCAATACCTGCTCTGAGACTGTCGCTCTTCCTCAAGGTGATTATGCGAAACAGCCGGCGACGGTCGCTCTCGAAGTGATACACCTTCGCCACCTCGATCCGCCTGGCCAGGAAACTGAAGACCGCGACCCCTGCGAGCACGCCGATGAGCGGGCCTGCCCAGTAGATCCACCACCCATTCCACTGTCAGGATATGACTGCAGGGCCGAGGCTGCGGGCAAAATTTGTGCTGGTCCCCGATACAGGCGACTCGGCATGCACCATGATGGCGTACAAGAACGGAAACAGCGCAGGGGTATACGGGCGAAGCGTTCGAAATCCAAGAAATATACACAATCCGGCAATCAATAAGAAGGTGGTAATCGCCTCTCCCATCAACACTTCCGCGGTGGTGTAACCCCCGCCCGGCAATGTCGCCCCGAACGCCACGCTCTGTCCCATCGATCCCCACAAAAGGAGCGGGACTGACCCTATGATCGCGCCCGCCAGTTGGGCGAGGATATAGCGAATGGCGGTCCGGGATCCCATCTTGCCCATCATCCAGAATCCGAATGTCACCACCGGGTTGATGTGCGCTCCGCTTTCCTTTCCGACGGGTGAAATTGCGATCAGCGCGCCCGTAGTGCCGAACAGGAAGCCGGTGATCAGCCGGCGCAAACCTTCACTGGGTATTGCCTGTGCCCCGGGGCTGCCGGTTCCAAACATCAGAATCACCACCGTCAGCCCGACAAGTACCAACAACCCCGTACCCACCAGCTCTGATAGCAGTGGCTGCCAGGGAACCTGCTGGATCTTCTTCTCGCTGATCATGAGCAGGTCCCTACGTCACGACCGCGAAGACGTGGAAGCTCCACGGGGGCATGTCAAGATAGAGACCGCGGGACGCGAGATCGCTTCCGTCGCGGTCGTGGCTGTCGGGACCCATGAGGTCCGTGAACCGCACCGTTTGACCTGTCAGATCGCAGTCGGGAAGACGGACGTAGCACTGACTCTGGTTCTCCGCGTAGTTCACGGCGACCAGCCATCGGAGGCTATCGGTGGCCTGCCAGCATGAAGCGATGAAGCAGTCTGATGTCCAGTTCCCTTCCCAGGCCGGTACACATGTGAGCAGATGCCACCGGCCTTCCCGGACGATGGGCTGCGAGAGCAGCTCCAGGAGCCGGTCGTAAAATTCTTGGAGCGGTTGGTCTGAAGGCTCAAGCGGCGCGCGAACCAGGTGAGGAGAAATCCGCTTGCTCCGACCGGTGAACTGACCATCATGAAAGAACCGGAGGCCCGGTGAGAGAAAGGTGATGACCGCCGCGGCCTCGTGCTTTTGCCGGGCAAATGTCGCAGCAGCTCTTGGCTCGTCATGGTTCTCCAGAAACCTGGCTAGCCTGTTCTGGTAGTCGAGACCTGCATGCAAATGCTCACGAACGGGCCGTGCGTGCCCTTCCCGCAGTCGATCGTAGAGCCGCTTGTCGTACGCGTAATCGAAACCCTCCTGCAACATCCTCCACTCAAGGTCCCAGTAGACCTCGGCCATGAACCGAAACTCAGGCAGCCGCTCCCGAACACGCCGGATGGCCATCGGCCAGAACGGTTGCGCGCGGCGGCCCCACGTCCGTTCGAAGACTTCAGGCAGGACAAGCATGGCCATATCACAGCGCACGCCGTCACACTGCGCAGCAATCTTCAGAAGCTCTCCAGCCATTGCTTCCTGCGTGGCCGGATTGCAGTAGTCCAGTTGCAGCGTGTCCGGCCAACCCGGAAAGTACGGATCACGCCCGTACGCCAGGACACGATCCCCGAGCTTGCTCCTGGAGAGCGTGTAGTTCGAGGGCGCGCTCGCGAGGTCTGCTTCGGTTCCGGGGACGAAGTAATCGGGGTGGCTGTCCACCCAGGGGTGGTCCGGCGCCATGTGATTGGGGACGAAGTCGAGCATGAGCTTCAAGCCTCGCCTCCGGAGCCGCTCGCGGAGGCGGGCGAGCGCCGCGTCTCCCCCTAAGTCCGGATGAACGGTATAGCCGGTTATGGCAAAGCCGGAGCCGGCGATATCCTCCTCGCGCAGATCTAGCAGCGTTTCCTGAAACTCTTTCCTCCAATCCGCGTTGGTGCGTGACACTCTTCGCCCGGCTTCCCCGGTAGACCAGACGCTCAGAAACCAGACCCAGTCAAAACCCATGCCGGCCAGGCGGTCCAGGTCGGCATCGGGGATGTCATCCAACGTGGCCTTGCGGCCCAGTGTCCCGGACAACTCCGTCAGCCAGACGCGTGTGTTGATTTGATACAGGGACGGATACAATGGTTTCACAATGCTATCATCCTTCGCCTTGGCCTGTGCCCGTCAGTCTTGCGCTCCGCGGGCCCGGCAACGGTTCATGTGAAAGCGACAACTGTAATGTGTGTGTAGTGAATCCTGCGCATGGCATGGCAACAGAAATCAGCAGGCCTGCTCGTCCGCCGCCTGTTGCTCCGGCTTCTGATCTTTGGCCGGGAACACGTACATGCCGAGCGCCTTGTTGAGCGAGGCGGTCATTGATGCCGGCTTCGCGGCCTGATTGTCCTGCGCGTAAGAGACGCCTGCGCAGAGAATGACCACAACGACACAAATGACCAGATGTTTCATATACGGACCCTTCCACTGGTGAATATTTGAGAGCATAACCGCTATCGGCGTAAACTAGCCATCAAGCATAGCAGCCCCGCAGGGCTAACAAGCACAAGAAGCCCATGGCCACGTGAACCAGCACGGTAGGCCACAGGCCGATGCCGGACAATCCCGCGCCTAGGCCCGCATAGAGAAGGCCTGCGAAGACGCCGAAGAGGAACGTGATGGTGGCCGCTGCCACAGCGAGCCCGATCAGGGCTCAGCAGATGTCACTTCTGGTCCTTTTCGCACCGGACATCACTGGTCCTCCACGTTCAACATGCAATACGCCCGGTCCTATCGCGGATCTATCTTCGCTCCCCGAGCGCCACACATCCCACCCGGCATTGCGGGGCCCAAATCTTTTGCGGGTTCCCTGCAGCTACCCGAGCCGGGTGCCCTCTGCCTCGAGCCCGCCTCCCGTAGGCAGCTTGCTCCAGCTCCGGCGCTGCCATTCCTCTTTGAGGACTTCAACCGCCGCCTGCTCCAGAAACTCCGGCGCGGCCCACTTATCCACATCGAAGTCGTGCTTGATGTAGCCGTGGCTTACCATGAAATCCTTGCCGATCTTTATGCACTGCATATTCTGCGCGCTCAGGCTCGGCACCATGTCGACGTGCTTGATGCCTTCGTAGGTGTGCTCAGCGTCCAGGTAGAAGGTCTGCCGGTTGAGGATCACCGCAGCGGCGCGCTTGTGCTCGTTCGCCCAGCGGCCAACTTTGATCATGGCCTTCATGAAGGCGATGACCAGCTCGGGATGCTCCTTGGCCATCACGTCGGTGCAGGTGATGACAGCGGGAGTATTGGCAACCTGCATAGTCCAGTCCGGCAACTTGGACAGGTCGAAGATCGACTTGATTTGGCCCGTAGCCTCCGAGAGCTGCTGCAAGGGCCCGCTCTGGTTGTAGATGGCATCAACGGTGCCCGCAAGTAGTGCCTTCTCCAATGGGCGGAAGGCAAAGTCGTGCTTGTGGTCACGGCGCATCCACAGTTCAGAGGGGTTGTTCATGGTCACTTGCAGCATCTCGGGTTTGTCATACCAGTCATCCGGGTAGGGGAACTCCACGAGCTGTATATCGTCCATGGTCATGTCATGCAGCATCAGCATGTTTTCGATGCCCATGTGTTCCTGGATCCGCCACCAATCGTTCTTGATGGTGTTCAGGCTCTTCGAGATGCCGATCTTCTTGCCTTTCAGGTCTTTCATCCGGAAGATCTTGTCTCGGGCGCGGACCATCATGCACGCCGCCCTCGTAGACCCACGTCGCCCCCAGGAGCACGGTTCGGCGGAGATCGGCGTGAACATGGATCGGGGGATAGAGGCCGCCGAAGCGGATCAGGTTGTCGAGGTTGTGGACGTAGTGCGGGTACCAGTTGTTCTCCGGTGCGTGGCGGAAGTAGGCGTACTTGACTCCAATCTTCTTGTACTCTTCACGGCACCAGCCTAGCTCCTGGTCGACATTGTTGGCAGACACCATCGGGCAGTTGGTGAACCATACTTCTTTCCAATTCAACGGCACTTTCGTAGATACCCTTTCTGTAGACATGGCTTGTCCCTTTGTCAAAATGACTGGCTGTGAGATTTTTGAGAGGTCTCCGGGAAAGCAGACCGTCGGTTTGCCGCTAGCTGATTCTCCTACTTTTCGTTTCGCTCGACTCTTGTTTCCCTTCTTGGGCGTTACCGCCATTTTGCTTCTCTTCTTAGCCATGGATGCGTTCCTCTCGTGGATTGCTGATCACCCGACCGCCGATGACGGCGGTCTCACTAGGGCCTGGCCCCTGGATATGCATGATTCGCCCACGAACTTCTCATTGCTCTTGTCTGCCCTCCGCCTCCTTTGGATAGACTCTGTCTGCCTCCAGCGTGCGCCGCGCCAGATCGGGATTGATGCTGGACACGGCATCATATTGGGTCAGGTGGACCTTGCCGGTCAGCTCTTCCAGGAAGTGCGATCGCTTCAGGCGGTCCATGACCGGGCCTTTCACCTCGGACAGGTGGAGGGTGATCCCGCCGTCCTTGAGCCGGTGGTTGATCGCCTCGAGGCTTTCCAGCGCCGAGGCGTCGATCGTGTTCACCGCCGGGCACTCGAGGATGACGTGGCGGACCGCCGGGTTGGCCGCGACCGCCTCGTTGATCTAGGTCCTCGATGAAACGGGCGTTCGGGAAATAGAGACTGGCGTCCACCCGGAGCGACAGGATCTCGGGGTCGGTCACCACCGTGTGGCGGTTCACGTTGCGGAAATGCGTCGGTCCCCGGGATCTGGCCCACGACCGCCACATGCGGCTTCGACGTGTGGTAGAGGTGGAGGAAGATCGAGAGACCCACGCCCGCCAACAGCCCCGCCTCCACGCCCTCGACCAGAGTGAGGAGGATCGTGGCGGCCATCGCCGCGCCGTCGGCCCGGGAATAATGCCAGGTGTGCTTGAGGGCGCCGAGGTCCACCAGCGACAGGACCGCGACAATGATGGTGGCGGCCAGGGTCGCGTTCGGGAGAAAGTAAGCAGCGGCGTCAGAAACATCGTGGCGAGCGCGATGCCGACCGCTGTGAAGGCCCCGGCGGCGGGGGTCTCGGCGCCGGCTTCGAAGTTCACCACCGAACGCGCGAAGCCGCCGGTGACCGGAAATCCGCCCGAGACGGCCGCGCCGACATTGGACATGCCGAGCGCGATCAGTTCCTGGTCGGGGTCCACGCGCTGGCGGCGCTTGGCGGCGAGCGTCAGGGCGACCGAGATGGACTCCACATAGCCCACGATGGAGATCAGCAGCGCGGGGACAAGGAGCTTCGTCCAGAGCGCCACGTCGAACGGCGGCAGGGTGAGCTTCGGGCAGGCCCGTGGGGACCGTGCCGACGATCTTGACGCCGTGCTCGGTAAGCCCGAAGCCCCAGACGGCGGCGGTGGTCGCGGCGATGGCCACGACCGGGCCCACCTTCGCCAGGATGTCGGCGGGCCGTTCGCCGAGCCCGAAGCGGCGCAAGAGGGGCTTGAGGCCGCGGCGCACCCAGAAGAGAAAGGCCAGCGACGCGAAGCCGATCACCGCGGTATAGGGATTGATGTGGCCGAGGTTGGGCACCATCGATTTCAGCAGGTCCACAAAGCTCTCGCCCTCCGCGTGGATGCCGAGCACGGGCGCGAGCTGGCCGGCCGCGATCTGGATGCCCGAGGCGGTGATGAAGCCCGAGATGACCGGGTGGCTGAGGAAGTTCGCGAGAAACCCCAGCCGCAGCAGCCCCATGGCGAGCAGCAGCAGTCCCGAGATGGCGGCGAGCGCGATGGCCGCCCCCAGATACTCCGGCGTTCCCTGGGACGCGACCTGTGCCGCGGCGGCCGCGGTCATGAGGCTGGCCACGGCCACGGGGCCGACCGCGAGCGCGCGCGAGGTGCCGAAGATCGCGTAGAGCACGAGCGGCGCCATCGAGGCATACAGCCCGACCTGCGGCGGGAGCCCCGCCAGCAGCGCATAGGCCAGCGACTGCGGGATCAGCATGACCGTGACAATCCCCGCCACGATCAGGTCGTTGGTGAACGTCTTGCGGGAGTACTCGGCCCCCCAGGTCAGGATCGGGAAATAGCGGCGGACCAGGCGGGGGATGTTCATGCCACGCCCTCCGCAACGGTCTTGCCGGCCTGCTTGGCGAAGATCTTGGCTCCAATGGCCGCGAGGACAACCGACCACAACGTCCACATGACGACCATCGCCACGATGCGCGGGTCCGCGTTCGGAATGGCAAGCGCCGCCGCCAACACCGCTGCGATGTTGCGCGTGCCCATCCCCAGCGCCATGACGCTTCGCTGATTCTGTGTCAGGCCGAAGCCGAAGCGATACGTGATCAGGGCCATCCCGACCATGAACAGGGTCATTGAGAGGAGGGCAAAGCTGCCCGCCGTGTTGAGCATCCCCCGGCCGTAGAGCACGAGACACCACACGATCGTCAGCAACGTGGAGAGCAGGGCCAGCCCCTTGACCGCCGGGAAGATCTTGGTTGCCCCATTGTCGGCATAATGCCGGATCGCCGCTCCGATGATCAGCGGCAGGAGTATGGTCAGGAGGAGCGGTTTCGCGAGCGCCCAGGTGCTGATCGTCAACCCCTTGATCAACAGGGGTGCCATCAACGGCATCAACACCACCGTGCCGACCATCACCAGCGGTATGAGGGCTCCCGCGAAGCCCATGTCGCCGCGGGCTTTTCCCACCATCTGCTGGAGGAACGGCGCGCAGGGCGCCAGACTGGCGAGGAGCACCACGATGACGTAGGGCTCCGCCAACGGAAGGACCCTGGTGATCAGATAGCCGAACGCCGGCCCCAACACCCAGCCCCACACGAAGATCAGCGCCAGGGATTTCTTGTTTCGCAGCGCCACGATAACCTCGGGCACCTTAACCTGGAGGCCCATGGCCGCCAGGTTCGACACGGTAAAGAGAAATACCAATGGCGCGAATGTGGTCTCGAGAAACTGCATAACATCGTTCATGGCCTATGTTCCTTCACAGTAACCTGTCTTGACCGATCTTCTTGAGCCAGCCGCGTCTCCGGAAGAGCCACAGCTGACGCAGCACGACGAGGATCATGAGTGACGAACGACGAAACATCCGTACCGCACTCTCATGCTGTTCATATCGCTCGGTGCGACCGCGCCAGCATCCCGCCCGAGATGTTCCGGGCTTTGAATCCGTTCTGCACAAGGATGCGGGTCGCGAAATAGGCTCGCACCGCCGAGCGGCAGATCACGCTGATCTCCCGATCGCGGGGGAGTTCGCCCAGGCGCGCGCGGAGCTGAGGCAGCGGAATGTTCACCGCGCCGGGCAGGGCTTCAACCTCCAGTTCAGCGGGATTCCGGACGTCGAGGAGGAGCGACCCGCCCACGGCATCCCAGTGCGTGAGCGGCATGTCCCCGCGAAGGACGTCCGCCGCAACCATGCCCGCGAAGTTCACGGGGTCCTTCGCGCTCCCGAACGGCGGCGCGTAGCACAGCTCGGCCTCCTCGAGATCGTAGATGGTGCACCCCATCTGAATCGCCATCGCGAAGGAGTCGATCCGCTTCGGCACCCCGTCCTCGCCCAGCACCTGTGCCCCCAGAAGTCGCCCGTTCGATTTCCTGAAGAGAGCCTTGACGATCAGCAGCTTCGCGCCAGGGTAATACCCGGCATGCGAATTGGGGTAGAGATAGACCTTCTCGAAATCCTTGTCGCCAAGCCGGGTCAGTGTCTTCTCGCTTGCTCCGGTTTGCGCGATCGCGGCATCGAAAATCTGGCAGATGGATGTCCCCTGCGTGCCCCGATACCGGGAATTCCGCCCCGCGATCACGTCGGCCACGATCCTGCCCTGCCGGTTCGCCGGACCGGCAAGAGGGATGAGTGTCCGTTCGCCGGTCACGAAGTCCTTGACCTCGACCGCATCGCCCACGGCGAAGATATCCGGGTCTGATGTGCGCATATGCTCGTCGACGCGAATGCCCCCGCGCTGTCCGAGCTCGAGCCCAGCACCTTTCGCCAGCGCTGTTTCCGGGCGCACTCCGATCGCCAGGATCACGATGTCCGCGGGATGGACCTTGCCCGCCTCCGTCAGGACTTCCAGCGCGCCGTCAGCCGACTTCCTGAATCCAGCCACGCCGTCGTTGAGCTCCACGCGCACGCCGTGCTTCACCATGTACCGCTCGACAATCCGCGCCATTTCCGGATCGAGCGGAGGCATCACCTGATTGAGCTTCTCGATCAGCGTCACTTCAAGCCCGCGGTGCTTCAAGTTTTCGACCATCTCCAGGCCGATGAACCCTCCCCCGACGACGACCGCGCGCTTCGGTTTCGAGACCGTGTCGACGCCGGTGAACGGGTTCCCCACAGACCGATCGGCATCGCGGTCAAGCCATTCCCGGATCTTCCGCGCGTCAGGCACAGTCCTCACCGAAAAGATCCCTGGAAGATCGATGCCGGGAAGCGGTGGACGGATCGGCGCCGCCCCGGGGGAGAGAACGAGCTTGTCATACTTCTCGGTTGTGACAGCTCCCGTTCCAGTGTTCTTCAATTCCACCGTTTTCGTCTTCGGCGAAATTCCGATCACCTCGCAGTTCGTCCTGCAATCGACCGCGAAGACCGTCCGGAACATCTGTTCTGTCGCCACCAGGAGGCTCGACTCTTGCTCAATGGAGCCTCCGACATGGTATGGCAGCCCGCAGTTGGCGTACGAAACGTACGGTCCGCGTTCCACCAGAACGATTTCGGCCTTCTCATCCAGCCTGCGCAGGCGCGCCGCGCACGACGCCCCACCGGCCACACCGCCAATGATGATGACTTTCATGATACTGTCTCCCTGGCTCTGTGTTCGAACAAGTCCATCTCAACCTCTGTCACAATTTCCGGTCAGATGTCAGCGAATTGAATCACGACCTTGATGTCATCTGGTCTTCGTTCCAGGGCCTGCATGAAATGCTCGGGTTTTTCCCGCCGCGTCATGAGGCCCGCCAGCCATTGCCGATCCGCGCGGGCCAGCACCTGGCCGGCTTTGTACCAGTGCCGCTTGTTGGCATTCACACTCCCGACGATGACGTTGTTCCTGAGTACCGCCGCCGCGGCAACGTCCGCAATCGCCGCCCCCGCTGCTGCGCCTCCCCTGCCGACACCCGTGAGACAGACGATGCCGCCGGCCCCCACCTTGAGAATGGACTCGGCGATGACTTGCCCGACCCCGGTGCACTCGATGATGATGTCCGGTTCGAAGTCTACGTGTGAAACGCTTGTTGAGTGATACGTCGCACCGAGGGCCTTCACCAGATCAACCTTTGGGCCGGAGGTGACGCGATCCAGAACATGGACATCCAATCCAGCCTGCCTGCCGATGAGGGCGGCAAGAAGGCCAATGGGCCCTGCGCCGGTAACGAGCACACTCCGCGGCGCCCAGAACGAGCGCTGACCTACCGCCTGCACCATCTCCCACGCTTTGGCGACAACCGTCGTCGGTTCAAGCAGCACGCCGAGGATCCCCAGCGTGGGGTCCACTTTCATCGCGTATTCGGGTTCAATCCTCCAGCGTTCAGACATGTAGCCGTCAATCTGCTTGATGCCACGCTCGGTGTATTGACCGTTACGGCACATATCCCACTCCCCCACCGCGCAGTTCGGGCACGGAACCGGGTCGGGGCGGCGCACAATTCCGACCACGAGATCCCCTTTCTTGAGGCCTGACCGCAGTCCTGGATCGATGACGCGCCCCAGCGATTCGTGCCCCAAGACCAGCCGGGTCTTCCCGGAAGGCGCCCAACCGTATTTCCCTTCAACAATTTCGACATCGGTTCCGCATACCCCGGCGGCGACAGCTTCCACGACCACCGAGCCGTTCAGTGTGTCGGGTTCGGGGACATCTTCCCATCGTGCGGTCCCCGGCTTCATCGGTTCAACGGTAATCGCTTTCATGGCGTCATGTCCCCTTCTTCCCAACTTGCGCGCCGGGCCCCTTCCTGCTAAAGGCAGACTTCTTCCCTCCTTTTAGGAGTTGCGCGGCATCAAGACTTCCGAAGAGCTGGATCAGCACGGCGACCGCTCCGGTCCATCCAGTCTGGTGACTTGCTCCGAGGCCCGCGCCATTGTCGCCGTGGAAGTACTCATGAAAGAGGAGGTGGTCCCGCCAGTGTGGATCGTTCTGGAACCTCTCCGAACCACCATAGATAGGGCGTCTGCCGTGCTCATCCCGGAGGAACATGCTGGTGAGGCGGTCTGCGATCTCCTTGCTCACCTCGAAGAGGTTCATCATCCTCCCAGAACCGGTGGGGCATTCGACCTTGAAGTTATCACCGTAGTACAGGTAGTATTGAAGGAGCCCCCTGATGAGAACGACATTGACGGGCATCCAGATCGGTCCCCGCCAGTTGGAGTTGCCGCCGAACATGCCGGTGTTCGATTCGGCCGGCAGGTAGTCCACACGGTACTCCTGCCCGCCCACGTTGAAGACATACGGGTGATCCTTGTGGAACTTCGAGATGGATCGGATGCCGTAGGGACTCAGGAATTCGTTCTCATCGAGCAGTTTCGAGAGGATCCGGCGGAGCCGTTCGGGGTTGACCAGGGCGAGGATGCCCCGTTCGGCCACTCCCAGATGACCCGGTCCGGTGGGGTGGATGGACGCCAGCAACTCCGGAATCTGTCTCAGGCGCACGTGCAACGCATCAGCGACCTGCGGGACAAGTTCTCTCTGCCACTTCTCGATAACCGTTGTCGCGCACAGCGGCAAGAGCCCGACCATGGAGCGCACCTTGAGTCTTGTCGCGCTGCCGTCCGGAAGCCGCAGGAGATCGTAGTAGAACCCGTCCTCCTCATCCCACATGCTGTCCTGGCCGGGTTTGTTCATAGCTGCGGCGATGTAGCAGAAGTGCTCCGCAAACTTGAAGACCATGTCTCCGTAGATGGGATCATGGGAGGCAAGCTCCACCCCGAGCTCAAGCATGTTCTGCGTGAACAGGGCCATCCACGCCGTGCCGTCGGCCTGTTCAAGATAGCCTCCCGTGGGAAGGGGGGCACTCCGGTCGAAGACGCCGATGTTGTCGAGGCCAAGGAAGCCTCCCTCGAACACATTCTTGCCGAAGCGGTCCTTCCGGTTCACCCACCATGTGAAGTTCAGAAGAAGCTTGTTGAAGGCCTGTTTGAGGAACGCTATGTCGCCCTCGCCCCGCATGGCCTGCTCGGTGCGGTGGTTGAACAGGGTTGCCCAGGCGTGAACGGGAGGATTCACGTCGCTGAAGTTCCACTCGTACGCGGGGAGCTGGCCGCTGGGGTGAAGGTAGCGCCCGCGGAGCATCAGCTTCATCTGATCCCTGGCGAAGTCAGGATCCACGATCGAGATCGGCAGCGTGTGGAAAGCGAGGTCCCATGCCGCGTACCAGGGGTACTCCCACTTGTCGGGCATGGAGATGATATCCTCGTTGACCATGTGGAACCAGTCCCGGTTCCGGAATTCGCGGCTCCCCCCTGAAGGGGGTGAGCACGGTGTTCCTGCAGCCACTGATTGGCGTCCATATAGTAGTACTGCTTGGACCAGAGCATCCCTGCGATGGCCTGGCGCATCACGCTCGCGGCGTCCGGAGAGATCTTGGCTGGGGTCACGGAGCGGTAGAACTCGTCAGCCTCCTGCACCCTGGCGGCGAACGATTCAGCGAACTCCGACCCGAATGGAGTGCCGTCACTCTCGGTTTCTTTCTTCTGCTGATCAGCGGACTGGTTCCTCAAGCGCAGCCGGACCGTCGCCGACTGGCCCGCGCCAATTGTGAGCGGGTAGTACGCTGCGGCTTTGGTGCCAACACACCCTGGGTTCACTGCCTCCTGGCGACCGTGGACGACGCAGTCGTTGATGCCGTCTTTGACGTGAGGGCTGTTGTTCGGATACTCGGGAAAGAGCCGCGCGTTGTTCGTTTCATTCTCAGTGAACAGGAGGGCTGCAACACCTTCACAGTGCAGATAGTATGTGCCCAGCGCCGGATGCGTTGCCGCTATCGCTCGTGACCCCGCTGGTCCCTTGATCTGCTTGAGTGTCGGCTTTTCTGAAGGTTCTGCCACCCAGGTTGCCCAGTCGTTCCGGAACCAGAGCGTCGGGAGCACGTGCAGCTCGGCCGCCTCCGGCCCACGATTGGCGGCGGTGATCTGCACCAGGATGTCCTCCGGGCCGGCCTTGGCGTATTCCACGAAGACGTCGAAGTAGCGATCCTTCTCGAAGACGCCCGTGTCGAGCAGTTCATACTCCATCTCGTCGCGCGTGCGCCGGCGGTTGGTCTCGACGAGGTCGCCGTACGGATACGCGGCCTGTGGATACTTGTAGAGGTACTTCATGTAGGAATGGGTCGGCGTCGAGTCGAGGTAGAAATAGTACTCCTTCACGTCCTCGCCGTGGTTCCCCTCGCTGTTGGTCAGCCCGAAGAGGCGTTCCTTGAGAATGGGGTCCTTCCCATTCCACAGGGCCAGGGCAAAGCAGAGGTGCTGGTTGAGATCGGAGATTCCGGCCAGGCCGTCCTCGCCCCACCTGTAGGCCCTCGACCGTGCCTGGTCATGTGTGAAGTAGTTCCAGGCATCGCCCCCTTCGCTATAGTCCTCGCGCACCGTCCCCCACTGTCGCTCAGAGAGGTAGGGGCCCCATTTTCGCCACGGTGATCCCGTTCTGGCTTCCTCGAGGCGTTTCTGTTCTGCATTCAACTTGGCCTTCGCCATTGTCTACCTCCCTCGGTTTTCACATCAGAAGATGAAAGACACCCCCCAGTGCAGGACCGGATACGGAGTCTCCGGTCGTCGGACTTCTGTTGCGCAATGGCCGGATCGGTGCCCGGGGCGAACCCCTTCATCAGTATACCCGGGATCGAAGCCGCCTCAGTCATGCCGCTCTCCCGCGCCGGTCTGATCGACGCGGGTTCTTGCTTCTGCAATGGTCTCAAACCCGGTCGACCGGACGACTTCATCGAACCTGATCTCCGGATGGCCTCTTGCCATCTCGATCACCAGGAGGATCCTCTGATAGTCCGACGAGCGGAGATGCCGCTGCAACTCTTCGTGGCTGGTCCAGGATTCATCCACCATGATTGCTTGATCCTGCTGGACATCCCGGTAGATCCGGCAACTGATGCAGCCGGGCTCAATTCTGGTTCGCTCAGCTACGGGGCGAAGAACATCCAATGCCTCCCTGACGCTTCCGGGAGACAACTCGAAGCGGATGGTCGCATGTACCATGAGAGCACGTTTCTCTGGTGAATTGACCGGTATCGGTCTGTGAAAGAGCTGGGGAGTGAGGCAGCTCACTCCAGGAGTGAATACCAACAAGAGGGCGAGCGCATTATGTGAAGCGAAATGCGTGCCCGAGAACTCAGGCTGAGGTTCCTGAAGAAAGAGGCCGAATTGTGGGGTTCTCTAGCGGAGCGACGACTGAGGAGGGCACCCTGTGCGGAGTTCTGCGCCGACATATCGGCGCGACGACGTCATTTCGGCATCTGGCCTGAAAGTCGGCTTATCCCAAGCCTCTCCATCTTCGACTGAAGCGTCGTGCGCTTAAGGCCCAGAACCTCCGCCGCACCACCCTTGCCTCCGATTTGCCAGCCTGATCCGTTCAGGACCTTCAAGATGTGGGCCCGTTCGACACTGTCGAGATCAGAGGCGACCGGTCCCTTGGATGTGCTTGTTGTGGGCAGGCTCACGGTGAGAGTATTCCCCGAGCTTACGATCATACCGTGCTCAATGACGTTCCTCAATTCCCTGATGTTGCCGGGCCAGGAATACCGCTGCATTGCGTCCATAGACTTCGCAGCCATGCGGTCGATGCGCTTTCCGATTCTCTTTTCAAACTCCCTGATGAATGCCCAGACGAGGAGCGGAATGTCCTCCGTCCGCTCACGGAGCGGCGGCAGAACCACAGGGAAGACATTCAGCCGGTAGTATAGATCCGATCTGAATCTCCTTTCAGCCACAGCGCGCGGCAGATCCCGGTTTGTCGCGGCGATGATGCGGACATCCACCTTCAACGTCTTCGTGGAGCCCAGCCGCTCGAAGCAACCCTCCTCGAGGACGCGGAGGAGTTTGGACTGCACCTCGATCGGGAGCTCGCCGATCTCATCGAGGAAGAGCGTGGATCCGTCAGCCAGTTCGAACCGACCGGCCATTCTTGTCAGCGCGTCCGTATAGGCTCCCCGCTCGCGGCCGAAGAGTTCGCTTTCGATAAGCGTGGGCGGCAGAGAAGCGCAGTTGACCGTCACGAGGGCCCGGCCGTTCCGCCGGCTCATCCTGTGGATCGCCCGCGCCAGCAGCTCCTTTCCCGTTCCTGTTTCTCCCAGCAGCAAAACCGTCGAATCCGTCCCGGCAACCTGCTTTGCCTGACCCAGGATGTGCCGCATTGCACCGCTCTTCCCAACGATGTCCGTCTGCTCGACCAGAAGTCCGATCTCTTCTTTCAGGTAAAGGTTCTCCCGTTCGGCCCGCTGCTTGAGCTCTTCAATCTCCCGGATCTTCTCCTTGAGCTGCGCTTCCATCTGCTTCCGGCTGGAGATGTCTATCGTTGCTCCGAGCATCGAAGCCGGGTTCCCGTCCGCATTCAACCGCGTCCGCCCCCGGGCCGCGAGCCAACGATGCTCACCTTCGGGGATGTTCGAACGGAATTCTGTCCCGAACTCGACGCCCGAAGCGACGGCGCTTTGAACCTCCTGCCTTACCCTCTGGCGATCGTCCGGATGGATCCGCTCGAAGACGTCCTCGATGCTGACCTCTGCACCTGAAGGGAAGCCGAAGAATCGCCACCACCGATCAGAACCCCAGACCCTGTTCCGGGCGAGGTTCCACACCCAGATGCCAACCTCAGCCGCATCCGCAGCCAGGGTCATCCGTT
Organism: uncultured Ignavibacteria bacterium; assembly: GCA_963701735.1. Taxonomy (GTDB): domain Bacteria; phylum Bacteroidota; class Ignavibacteria; order UBA10030; family UBA6906; genus CAWABB01. Next base: position 94,837 of record CAVPBI010000022.1, read on the forward strand.
GCTCGCTTTCCCGCAGCTCGTGGTCCGCACGTTTCCTCGCCAGCGCATTGGCAAACATCTGCGCCACGAGCTGGAGCCTCGTAATGAGAGGCTCGGGCCATGGGCGCTCGGCCTGCATTGCATTCAGCGCCAGAATCCCTATGGTCTGTCCGCCACCCACCGAGAGCGGCAGGAGCAAGCTCGATTTGACTCCGATATGCCGGGCGGACTCCCTGTCTCGCACCGCCTCAACCGGCAGGTCCTCCAGTGTCGAGATGGCAACAATCCGACCCGAGATCATCTGCTGCCTGCACCATGGATAGAATGCATCGATCCCCCGCTCGACAGATCCCGGACCACCCGATGGGTCATACATATGAGTGAGCGAGAAGACTCCGGGGATGGCTTCCTCCCACTGCCAGAGGGCAGACATGTCCAGGCCAAGGGTCTCGCAGATGCGCCGCTGAGCGTATTCGATGTGGCTGTCAATCTCGGCGGCCGGCAGATTGACAAATCCGGCGGAGATATCCGTCAGGAGCGTCTCAAACGCGAGTTGTTCCTTCAGGCTTGCTTCCGGAGCGGTCGGCGGGGCGTCAGACTGTTGAAGGATTTCGAATGGTGCCGACATTTCGTCAGAATGGTGTATTGGGCAGCAGGTGGGCTTCTTCCAACATACGCCGGGGATTCGCCATATGCAATCGGCCGGAATCGCTGAAAAATAGATCAATTTCGGCGATGAATCCCGAAGTCCCGCCCTTCATGCTTTCCGAAGAGCGGGACGAATGGCGGGCACGACAGATCGTCTACTTCCCCGCCAGCATGCCGGATTCCAGCCGGCGCGCCACGGCAAGATACAGCTGTGTCGGCGTCCGGAAATCCACACTGCTCTCAGCCGCAAAAAGCGCGGGGGCATCAAACATCGCACGGACGAGAGACGCCTTATAGCGGATCGGTGGTGTCATTCCGTTCAACGCGATATCTTCCAGTCTCTTCTTCAGGGCGTCTGACTCCCACGTGAGGTGTGCGAGCTTGATGCGCGCCACTTCGCGCACGGCGCATTCCACAACACCCTCGATGGGACTCTCGAGGCAGTAGACATACGCCTTCTCGAGCACCGGGAGATTCGCCTGGAGATATCTCGCCTGGGGGGCGTACGTCCATTCATCCTGCTGATCCTGACCCCTCGCATCGCCACAGGCGCCGACCACCGCGGCAACCGCGAGTGCAACGGCAACTCTTACCTTTGTTCCCATGATCCCCTCCCGGGGGCCTCAGTGTGGCCCCCCTCTCTATTTGCTCAGACGTTTCCTCCCACTCGATTGTTACAGCAGCTCATCGCAACACCGGCATCCCCTCGGACATCCGCTTGACGTTCATCTCACAGTGTGCGATGATGTAAACCTTACGCGCTCCATATCTCGCTTACGAGCGCCGACACCATGATCAGCGATCAGCAGGCCATGCCCCGATTGAACGACGATTACCGGTTGACCCGGGCAGATCTGCGACTATCAGCGCAGCGGCTTCGTCTTGCTCTGCGGCCTCGCATCACGACAAGAGGTTGATGCGTACCGGCCGCTGATTCAGGATAAGGCCGCCGCGGACCTGATGGGCGTTTCGAGCGGACGCGGGAAGTCCTCACGATCATCTACTACGCCGACGGCACCCGGATCCTTCAGCCGATCAGCGAGTACCGGCGGGTCGACATGGAGGCGTTTCACCCGGGGCAGGCTCCCGGTGACCTGGCCGCCAGCCCCCTGAATCCGCTGCTGTATCCATAAGAAAATGGGCTACTTGCCGGGTCGTGCCCGAGCTCGGCATCGAAGGCGGCACTACTTGAACGATTTTGAGCCCGCACGGCTTGCCATGCCGCTCCCGAAACAGTATCTTCCGTGGTCCCAACCAACCGTTCATTCTCATATGCGCAGGAGGTTCCCATGGTCTCGATACCATCCCTCTGGCTTCCGATTCTCCTTTCGGGGGTCTTCGTCTTCGTGGTCAGTTCGCTGATCCACATGGTGCTGGGGTATCACGCGAACGACTTCAAGAAGTTCCCGAATGAGGACGCTGTGGCCGACGCCCTCAGGAAACTGAATATCCCCCCGGGCGACTACGGCTATCCCAAGCCGTCGAACATGAAGGAGATGAACTCGCCCGAGTTCAAGGAGAAACGGAAGAAGGGGCCGGTGCTATTTGCGACCGTATTCCCCAACGGAGAGTCCTCCATGGGATCCTCCCTGTTCCTCTGGTTCATCTACTCAGTCATCGTCGCGATCTTCGCAGCCTATGTCGCGGGCCGCGCACTCGGACCCGGGGCGGAGTATCTCTCAGTCTTCCGGTTTGCAGGCGTGACGGCATTTGTGAGCTACGCGCTTGGAGGATGGCAGGCCTCCATCTGGTACAACCGCCCCTGGTCGGTGACGCTGAAGAACACATTCGACGGGCTGGTGTACGGGTTGGTGACGGCGGGCGTGTTTGGATGGTTGTGGCCGCGGTAACGAGAGAGCGGTGTGCGTAATGCGAGAGGGGGATGGCTGACACAGGCCATCCCCCTCTCTACTTTTTCTCTGGCAACCCGGGTCTGTTCGCCGCCGCACCAAGGTGCCCGGAGTGTTCCCCTTCTACCAGACGAATCGCTGTGGCACAGTCAACCTGCCGTTGGCAAAGTGTGCCCCGCAGTCGACCTACCGCCCCGTGAACTCCTCTCGCCTCACGGTCACACGCTCGAGCCTCTCACTGAGCACCTCCACCCCGATCCCGGGCCCCGTCGGGACGGCCATCGTCCCGTCCTTCGCAACCACGAACTCCGGGTCAACGATGTCTTCGCGGTAGTACCGCTTGCTGGCGGAGATGTCGCCCGGCAGCGTAAAGCCCGGAAGCGATGCGAGGGCGACGTTGCCTGCGCGCCCGATTCCCGACTCGAGCATGCCGCCGTGCCAGACCGGAATTCCACGCGACATGCACAGGTCGTGAATGCGCTTCGACTCGGTGAACCCGCTCACGCGGCCCGGCTTGATGTTGATCACCCGGCAGGCATCCAGCTCGAGCGCTGCGTTCGCATCCGCGAGCGAATGGATACTCTCGTCCAGGCAGATCGGAGTTTTGAGCTCGCGCTGCAGCTTGGCGTGGTCAAAAATGTCGTCGTAGCCGAGAGGCTGCTCGATGAGCAGCAGCCGCTGGTCATCCATCTGCCTGAACAGATCGATATCATCGAGCGTGAAGGCGGAGTTCGCATCCACCTGGAACGGGATGTCCGGAAACGCCGAGCGCACGGCCCGGACGAGCGCGACGTCGTGCCCGGGTGCGATCTTGATCTTGATGCGCCTGTAGCCCTCCTCCAGGTATCCTGCCACTTTTGTGACGAGCACCTCCGGCGACTCCTGGATCCCGATGCTTACCCCCACATCGATACGCGGCCGGACGCCGCCCAGCGCCTTCGAGAGCGAGACACCCCGGGACTTTGCCAGAAGGTCCCACAATGCAGCCTCCAACCCCGCCTTCGCCATCATATGCCCCCGCACAGGGGGCCAGAGAGCCATCGCGGCAGACACATCGGAGATGGACCTCCCCAGCAGAGACGGGACCAGAAAATCACGCAGGATGTGCCACGCGGTCTGGACCGTCTCGTAGGAATAGAACGGGGTCCCCTCGGCGACGGATTCCCCCCATCCGGTCAGTCCCTCCCCGTCAACCCGTACGATAATATGCTCCTCGTCGGTCTCGACGCCCATGGACGTGACGAACGGCGCGACAAGGACGAGCTTTACATGCCGGAGTTCAATACGTTCGATGCGCATTTTGGTGCAGGCTCCAGAACAGAGAAGGCCCCATCAACAGGGCCTCCTCACGATGTAACATCAACAGGCAGTGGAACGTCGTCAATAGGTACGGAACTGCCAGGACAGCATGACCTGGACGCTGACATTCTGGTCGCGATAGCGTTCCATGTACTGATAGCGTACCTCGCCGCCAAGTTGCAGATCGCTGGCGATGGGGTACATGTAGGACACCGCGACGTACATGTACGGTGTGAAGGAGGAAACGTTTGACGTCGCCCCGAAGAACTCCACATGGGACGTCAGCAGTCCAGCCCCCATCCCCAGCCACACGTCGAAACGATCGATCACAGGCATGGAGAACGTCAGAAGAATCGGCATGACATACAGCGAAGTCTGCGCGTTCGTCGTGCCGAACTCGTTTGTGAACGATTCCACCTCCGCGCCGTACACATAATGGTAACCGGTTTCGAGCCCGACGCGCAGGAGATGTTCCGGCTTCCACATAACGCGAAGCGTGCCGGAGAATCCGTTCTGCAACAGGCCTTCCGGCTTGAAATCGAAACTGGAGATATTCCGCGTGTACCCTCCGCCGGCGTACAGAATCCATGCATAACTGGTGTCGGGATTCCCGGCACGAAGCTGACCGCCGGGCAGGAGGAGAAGCAGCGCGGGCACCCAGAGTGCAAGCTTACTGGATATAGTAGGCATACGCCACCGCTGTCGGATAGTTGGTGAGGATGCCATCGAACGTGCCCCGCGCGATGAATTGATTAATGTAACTTGGTACATCCAGCGTCCACACGAACGCCCGCCGCCCTTCAGCCTTCATCGCCGCGACGTCAGCGTCCAGTGTGCCCTGTGTCCACCTGGGCCCCCAGACTTCGGCATCCACGGCGCGGCAATCGTCCGTGCTGAGCTCGCAGAGCGTCTGGAGCTGTTGATAATTGGGGTAGCGTTTCACCTCCTCAAGCACGTCATCAGTCGGAATGCCGATCATGATGTCGAGCCGCCGCCCGGCCGCCTGGGCACGGGCAAGGGCCGCTTGCTGAATCGGCACCACCTTCTCGATGAGGTTCCGCCCTTCGGTCTTCGAATCAAGCCATACGAAGCTGAGGTTCGTTTCGTCCACGACGACCGTGAGGACCTCCTCGAGCGTTGGAATCTTCTCTCCGTTGATGATAAGGCGGATGGCCGAGCGCACCTGCGCGAACGTGTAGTCCTCGACCCCTCCGACCAGAGCAGTCTTTCTCGTCAGCCTGGGGTTGATGCTGCCGTCGTGGTACAGGATCGGCACGCCGTCCTTTGTCAGGCGCACATCGATCTCGATGCCCGTCGCTCCGAAGCCTTCCGCCAGCCGGATCATTTCCACGGTATTCTCAGACGCCGGGATGCGATCCGAGGTGCGGCCCCCGCCACGGTGCGAGACGACTTCGAATTTGCCCTCCAGGAGATCCGCACGAATCGGGCGAGCGTATTCGAGCACAAGTGGCCGGCTTGGTGATTCCTGACCGTCGCCGATGGCTCCCGTGATCAAGATCGATTGCCGCGCCAAAGTCTCGTTCATCAGGAATCTGCCGCCGTCTTCACGCTTGATGCCCAGGCGTGCGAGCCCGGTCTGGTTGCTTGTTGCGAACCGCCAGTACCCCTCCAGGACGAAGACGGAGTCGATCACGCCGGCTTGCAGGATGAAATGACCGACGTTCTTGCCCGCGAAGATGGACAGAACATTCTTCGACCACTTGACAACCACGGTCCCACCAAACTGGTCCGCTCCCTGGAGAACGTTGTAGATGCCGGTCAGCTTTGCCTTCGAGGCTTCAGGAATAGGATATGTCTGATCCAGAACACCGCCGCCCGGAAACTGCGGCACGTCCAGTATGTTCGGATCTTCACACGATGACAACACCATCGCGAGGGCGAGAACTGCTACAACCTGTCGTGTCGTCATAGCCGGATCCCCAGGATCAGTTCGGGGATATAATAGTATCTGTTGAATGTCGGGAAGAGAAGCCACGTGGGGTAGAAAAATTTCACGCGATTGACCCGGATCCCGAGCGTCACATAGTTGTCCTTCCACAGCGGCTGCTCGAGCATCAGGGCGAGCGATCCGCCGTTGTAGAAATTGTTGTCCGTCGACGTCTCGAGGTCGCCTGCATACGTGGTCAGGCTCGTCACGATGCTGAGTTCGCCACGCAGCGTGACCGCCATGGACCCGAAATCGTATCCTACCGCCATCGCCGGATAGTTAAACCATCCGTGGGCCGTGTTGTCAAAGCCGTAGCTGTGCATGAAGCCGAACCAGTACGCAACGCGGTCCCCCACTTCAACGTGAACGCGGTCGAAGGCGTACACCCAGCTTGCTCCCGCCGCGAAGTGGTTCGTGATAATGATCGACGTGACCGCGCCCGTCAACTGGAAATTCTGCGGAAGGCCGTAACGCATATCCCACGTGGGCAGCGGCGCCCGTATGAACGACGCCTCCTCGAGGATATCCTCAGGAGCCCGTGCCATAAAGATGTCGAGCGTGCTTCGGAACTCCTTCGGCTGGAGTTGAACGGGGTAATGATACAGTCCGAAGGCGTGTTCGGGTTGCGCCGTTGACCGTTGGGATAGAGCAAGCAGGAGCAGAACGGCAACGAGAAACCCGCAGAGTTGCTGTCGCGGAAAGTGCGTCATAGACATGCGGGAATGTGAGAGAGCGGGAAGAAACTGGCCGGACGTCGTCACCTCAGGAGGACGCAAGAGGCTAGAAAACGACCGCCCACAAAATGAAGAGGATTTGCCTGAGAAGCAACAGCGACCATTCCTGCGAGAGAGTCTACAGCCCGAGCGCCACCACTATGTCGGCAACATTAGTCCCTGTGGGCCCGGTGCGCAAAAGTCCTCCAGGCGATTCGAAGAACGCGTACGAATCGTTCCTGTCCAGGAAGTCTTCCGGCCGTATCCCTCTCGCGCCGGATTCCAGGATCGCCTGTTGATCAAACCATGCCCCGGCTGCATCCGTGGGTCCATCCGTTCCGTCTGTCCCCATTGCAGCTATCGTGAATTTGCCTTCTGCCAGCCGCAACGCATTGAAGGCGGCCAGAGCCAACTCCTGATTCCTGCCTCCTTTTCCCCGCCCGCGAACGGTGACGGTCGTTTCTCCTCCCCACAGGAGACAGAACGGAGGATTGCCTGGCCGTGCACTCTCCAGCTCCGAGCGCACGGCAGAGGCAATCGCCACTCCGGCGTCCCTTGCCTCGCCCCGGAGGGCAGGGTTCACGATCCGGGACCGATACCCTCGCGCTGCAGCCTCACGGGCTGCAGCGTCCAGGGCCACCGCGTTGTTTGCGAGCAGATGATAGCTGGCTCGCGCAAAGGCCGGATCGCCAGGCTTGGGCGTGTCCGCATGCAGGCCTCGCACGCCTTCCTGAAGATGGTGCTTCACAGCTTCCGGCACCTTTTCCATCAACCCCAGCGCCTCCAGGACCGAGCACGCATCAGCGAACGTCGAGGGGTCGGGCACCGTTGGACCCGAGGCGATCGCCTCCGGGGCATCCCCGATCACGTCCGAAATGACCAGGGTGACGCAGCGAGCCGGGGCGATGAGGCGTGCCAGCTGGCCGCCCTTCACGAGGGATAAGTGCCTGCGAACGGAGTTGAACTCGTGGATGCTCGCCCCGGAGGAGAGGAGCAACCGCGATGTCTCCTGAAGATCACCGAGCGTTACGCCCGCGGGGAGATGCTCTAGCAGAGCCGATGCGCCGCCCGAGAGCAGGCAGACGACGAGATCGTGCGCGTCGGCGATCCTTGCGATCCTCAGGACTTCCTCCGTCGCAGCGAGTCCCATGTCGTCCACCACCGGATGCCCGGCCTCGAGCATCCGGGTGCGCCCGCACGGCACCGCGTGCCCATACGGGGCGATGACGCAGCCCGCGGTTATGCTGGGTCCCGCGATTTCCTCAATAGCATGCGCCATCGTGCCGGCCGCCTTTCCCGCACCGACGACGAACACCCGCTCCGGCACGTCCTGCACAACGCGCTCGCCGCGGACACACAACACGCCATCGGCCATCGAGAGCGAACGCGCAAAGACCTCGCGGGGAGAGACCGCCCGCATGGCGGACTCGAGAATGGCCTGAACGTCAGGAGGCGGAGACATAACCACAGGGGCTTTTCAAGAATCGAAGGTTGTTCTCACAGAATGGCCCACAGGAATTTCTCCCTGCAGGCCATTCCATGAAGCTGCATCGAGGCTCGCTTACACTTTCCCCTTGAACATGGAGAGCGCCTGCTGCAGCATGTCGCCTTCAGGCATCTTCCCGTTGGGTGTCAGTGAATCGACGAGCCCGGGGAGAACGCCTGCGAGCATCGAGCTTGCCTTCTCGGGTGTCAGCCCCGCCTGCTTCGCAAGGTCGCCGAGCTGGTTGCCTCCGAGGGCCTTCGTGATCTGGTCGGCTGAAATCGGGAGGTTCTTTCCGGTCCCAACCCACGACGACACGACATCGCCCAGTCCACTCCTCGTGAACTGATCGACAAGGCCTGCCAGGCCGCCGGCATTCTGGTTGCCGAGCATGCCGGTGACCGCGTTCAGCAGCTGCACTTCGGCTCCGCCGCCGGACTTGCCGGTCACTTTTCCAAGAAGATCATCGAATAATCCCACGATTGTTCCCTCCATTCTGACTATCGAATGTACCCCGTCGGCTGACGATAGTCAATCGATTACTTCAACACTCCGCCAAGCATGTTCTTCACGGTTTGCTTTCTCGCAACTGCCGGCACTACAACAGAAGATCGGCGCGGCACGAAAAGAAGCGTAGAGTATAGCATCCCCGGGGGTAGGAATCAAGATTCGTTGCGCATTTTTTCTTGAACCTGAACCTCTTGATTACTATCATGCGGGGCCTCATCGTCCAGCGCCGCACAGACAATGCCACCGAGCCCACAACCCCGCTTCGGAAGGTAACAATGATACTCCACCGAAAAGTTCGCACCCGCGGGCATGTGCACGCCCTCCGCATCTGCATCGGAGCCGCCTGCGGCATCGCCACCCTGATGGCGACAACCGTGAGGGCTCAGGATTCCCATTACTGGAATCTCTTCTACGGCACGTACCCGACCCTGCTGGGAGGCACGGTGATCGGAAGCCCCTCCGACCTCGCCGGCTCATACTACAATCCGGGCTTCAGGCCCGCCAACAATACAGGGGAATTGCTGCTTGCCGCACAGCTGTACCAGTACGAACGACTCAGTCTTGAGGGAAATGCAGGCACCAGGATCCCCCTTTCCGGATCCTCGGTCGCAGTCTCCCCCAGCCTGGTTGCCGGTAACTTCCCCGGTATGGACACTGCCTCGACGGACAGGTTCACGTATTCCCTCCTGGCGCGCCAGCATGTGAATTTCGATATCGAAGGCAGGATCACTACGGGCGGGACCTCCAAGGGGACCGCGAATTCGTCGGAGCTGATCCTGAACCAGAATCTCTCGGAATACTGGGCCGGTTTCACCTGGACCCGCCAGATCAACCCGACCTGGAGCGCAGGCATCACGCAACTATGTTGCGTACCGTTCCCAGACTCAGCGCCTCGCGCTTTCAATCCGGCAGTATGACGATACCACCTCCGCAACGTCCGCCCTGAGCTACACGAACCTCATCGACTATTACCATGTGCGGCTCCTCTGGAAACTCGGCGTAGGATACAGAGACGGAACGATTCTCGGCAGGGGCCACCGTTACCACGCCCAGCCTCTCTCTGCTCGGTTCCGGCGAGTACTATCTCGATGAGGGCCTTGAAGGGTACCCACCCGAGCCAACGTTCTTCGCGGCCAGCAGCCAGAAGGAGCTCACCCCGACATACCGCTCGTCATGGGCGGTCGGCGCCGGGCTTGCATACACGTTTGATGACGTCAAGGTCTATTTCAGCGCCGAGTGGTACGCACCCGTTTCCCGGTATCACATTCTGGACACACAGGACTTCACGGCGGCCAGCACCGGCAATCCGGTGTCAACTGCGGTGGTGCAGGAGTTGCGCCCCGTCTTCAACTACGGCGGCGGCGTGGAGATCTTCCCCGGCCAGCCGTGGTCTTTCCTCGTGAGCTTCGTCACCGATCAGTCAGCGGTCGATCCCAACGTGGAAAACACAACCTCCTTCTCCGCCTGGGATCTGTACCACATCGCTGGCGGGGGAATCGCCACGTTTGGCCGGTACCGGCTGACGCTGGGGGGATCCATCACGGTCGGGAGCGGAAAGGCGCGGACATTGTCCGAGCTGGCCGGCCTGATAGGAGAAACCACAGGCCTCGTCAAGTCAACAGCGTTTGAGGGCAACTATGTTCGGGGTCAGTTGATCGCGGCCCTGAGCGTCGCGCTGTAGCGCCGACGTGATCCGATTCCTCTCCCGCACGTCGCCCGGTCCCACCAAATATGGCGATGCCGGGGCTCGATGTCCGAGCCCCGGCATTTCTGTTTCCATCCGTCAGAGTGATCGGAGGTCTGCGGGAGCCTATGTCTCCAGAAACGGAATCGTCACCACCACGGCATTCCCCGTCCCCTCATACAACAGGTCCATCGCAGCCCTGGTCAACGCAATCCCCCGCCCGTGATTGTCAAAGACCCTGGCCTCATCGAAGTCGAGGTACTTCGCGGAGTCAAACCCGGGGCCGCTATCCTCGATGCGAATCGTCAGCTTGTCCGGCTCCCTGACGACCTCAACCCTGACCGTCTTCCCGGCATTCTCGGGAAGCGTAAGCCTCCGGTCGACCTCCTTGTGCCAGATCCCGTCATTCAGAAGGTCCGTTTTCTCGTCGTACGTGATCCCCAGATTGCCGTGCTCGATGGCGTTGATCAAGATCTCGTGGATGCCCATGGCACGAGCCGGGTTAGGCGTCGCGTTCGCGATCCAGAGAGCGAGGCGCTCCGCCTCCTTGAGCGTCCGCAAGAGGAACACCCCGCTCTGCAACATGCCGAACGGGTTCTGGCACCCGGCAAGGTTCGCGAGCAGCGACTCCTTGTACGAAAAGTCCTCCACCGCAGCGCGGATAATCGCGTGGAGCACCTTGTCGTCCGCCGATTTCGCAAGGAAATAGAATGCGCCCGCGTCTATCCCCTCTCGAATGTGCGCGTCCGACGGCGAATCGGTCTGCATAATCACCGGCGTCTTCTTCAGCGTGGCGTGACCCTTCAGCCAGAGGAGCGTGGACAGGCCGCTTTCGCCCCGGTTCTGCCAGTCGAGCACGATGGCTGTAATCTGCTCGGGATGCCGCTCCACAAGATCCTCCGCCTCCTGCACCCGCCTGACCGGGAGGACAGTGTACCCCTCCGCCTTGATCCCGGCACTCATCCTGGTCCGGGTCTGATCATCCTCGCAGACAACAAGCACTGACGACATACAGGTGCACCCTTCGTAAATCGGAACGGTCAGCCGCCCGAGCCCAGCAGCTCGAGCTGCCAGCGATTCCGTGCTCCGGCCGGGAGGAACGGGTGCAGCGCAAGCATCCCCGTCTTCCCGATCGACCTTTCAAGAAAATCCATCTCCGCCAGCTTCTCCCTGACTTCCGGGTCGGGTTCCGGAACGAAGCCGGCCTCCCGCATCAGCATGACAGCCTTCGCGCTGATGGAGAGCTCAACCTGCAGTCGCAGCAGGCACAGCATATCCGCGACGATTTCGTTCGGGAACCGCTCCTGCAACGTTTGCAGGTACTGGCCGACGTGGGTTTCGGTGAGCACGCCCGTCGTGATCATCTCCAGCAGATTCTGGTCCGTGTCGAACCCGACGCCAAGCCACTCCTGCGTGCTCTTCTCGCTGAACTTGAACACGATCGCCATCACTGCCGGCACGCCGACCACCGTGGCGAATGCGGACTGGACGGGCGATACAAAGAAATGATTGAAGACGCTGTGGATGATGATCGCGCCGATCAGCCCCGGAAGGATCGCGCCACCGAGGGTGCCGGATTTCCGCTCCAGCACCGACCGGCCGAGGACCGCCACCATCGCCGTGACGCCCCCGTGCATGAGCGCCGTGCCGAGGCCGCGCACAAGCCACAGCAGCGGGTTGGTCTCGGTCACCGCGAACAGGTAGGTGATGTTCTCCACCAGCGCAAAGCCGGTACCGACAGCAAAACCGTAGACGGCAGCATCAACGAGGAACCCGATCCTCTTCTTCCAGAGAAGCCAGATGGGCAACGCCGCCTTGAGACACTCTTCGAGGACGGGAGCGATGTATCTGGAGTACGACTCCGGCGACACTCCCACGCCGCCCGTCACGGTCCTCGCCATCACAAACGCGATCAGCGCCGCAGCAACGCCAGCCCCCACCGCCACGAGCACGGATCGAAACGTCACGAGCTTGTAGCTGTCGAGATAGACCAAGCCTCCCAGGAAGAGGACGACCGGGAGAAGGCTGACCAGCGCCGCGCCGATGGGGCTTTGCATCACAGGATCTTGAGCGATGCCATGAATTCTCCCGTCCCCCGCCGGTCAGGCCCGCCTGCCACGGCGTACCCGATGGAAAGGACCGAGCTCAGGTTCGAAAACAGCACAAGCTTGACGTCGGCCTGCACGCCCACGTTTGCGCTCACCGTCCGCAGATCATCGTCCTGCAGATTCGTGACGAGGCCGGTCCCGAAGAACGCCAGCCGCGCCCATGTAACGTACATGCCGGGGAAACCTGCCCGCCGGAACCGGAGCGGAGGAGGATTCCATTCGACCATCGCCTTCGTGAACGTCTTGCCGGGGATCTCATCGATCTCCACACCCGGAAACCTGAGCGCGCTCCCTGTACCGGCGCTCCGAGCCGTGGTCAACCCAGTTGTTGCCGAAGCCTCCGAAGAAGAAGTTCGCGAACGGATCCGCCGAGCTCCCCGCCGCATAGCCCGCGGCGGTCCTGAGCCACACAGAGGAATGCTGGAACAGCGCCGGAACACCGATGTCGAATGTCCCGGACACGAGCGGGTTGAACCGCTTCTCCGAAAGGTACGCGTATCCGACAAGAGACGCCAGGACTCCCTTCTCCGCATCCACCGCCCCCAGCGAGCGGACCACGCGCGAGTACTTCAGGCGGCCGAAGAACGTGAGAAATTCGCTCACCGCCGTGCCGATGTTCTGGAAGGCCGGGAGACGCTCGAGGTCCGAGTATCCGCTCACCCTCAACGTATACTCAAGGTTCGACGGACGATCGTTGATGAGCACATCCGTGTACCCCACGCTCAGCTGGTAGCCGCGCCTGCTCGATTTGTACGGTCCGAACAGGTCGTAGAAATCTGACACGTTGTAGGTCGCGCTCACGTCCCACTGCCAGTACCGGTATCTGAGGATCCCGTGAAACTGCTCCTTCAGATCGAAGCTGGGGTTCGGCGTGTACGCGAGTGAGAAGTCGATATTGTGGAGGAGCAGCGGATCGAAGAAATCCATCCGGACGCCGCCGCCAATCGATTCCTTGTAACCGTGGATAATGGGATACATCGATCGCAAACCGATGGCGCCCAGACCTTCATAGTCTCCCGTGGCAACGATCAGCGAGTCAATGTTGATGCGCGCCGCGGACGGTGGCGGGAGCTTCCACGACTGCACTTCCGGATACTTCTCGGCGATCTGTTGCCCCAGGTAGGTCACGGCGCTGACATTCTCGGTGGTCGTAACCGGCACCTGCACGGGGATGAAGCCTTCGGTCGTGAACTCGAAGGCGACGAGCGAATCGTCCGACATCGGCACCGGCCGGAACAGACCGCGTTCCGTATTGGTGATCCACTCCATCACGCGCCGCCCGGTATCGTACCGGACGATGTTGGAAACGCCGGTGTAGTAGGTCGAGCCGTACAGGTATCGCCCATCGGGAGACCACACGAAATTGAGGGGCGCCGTGTGCTCGAAGTCGTGCAGCACATCGTAGTCGGCCCCTCCGGTCAGCAGCGTGTCCACCCAGATCCGCACAAGGCGCTGCCTGCCGCTGATCTCCATCATCCCCGCGGCGATCGACTTGCCGTCGGGCGAGATATCCAGGTCGTACAGATCCACGCCGTAGTTCAACGGAAGGATCTCCTGCCAGCGGGCATACGGATACGGAATCCTGACCAGCCTGGAAACTCCGTCGTGATGCTGGACCCCCCAGAGCGCGCTGTCCGCCCGGCAGAACGTCAGGTCCCCGATCCGGCAGTTCTTCAGGAGCAGGCGGGATGCGCCTGTCCGGATGTCGAGGGCGTTCAGATCCCTCCATCCCTTGCTGTTCTTCGTCGTGTAAAAGAAGGTGCCGGAAGAGGGGTCGAACGCCGTGGAGGCCACGGTATACAGCGACGGCGTGGGCAGGTCGCTCACCCGCTCGACCGTTCCGTCCGAGAGATGGATGGAGCTGATGCTTGCGAGCACGCCCGGCGCGTTCATGCCCAGATACAGCGAGCGCGTAGCCGGGTCGAAGTGGGCGCGCGAGACGGCGCCGACCGGCTTCGCCGTGATCGGACGGAGGGGCGTGACGGGATACTGCCGGACTGCCGCAAGATTCGCCTCCTGGAACGTACGCTCGGCCGCGATCCATTCGGACCACACATCATCGATGTCCCTGCCATAGACCTCTTCGAACTGTCCGGCGAACGACGCGTCGGACTCCGGACCGCGCTTGAACCAGTCGATGATCGTCTGCGGCCCGTAGTGGTCCGCAAGGTAGCTGACGAATCGCGTTCCGTAGAGATACGAGTTCGCCCCGATCTGAAAATCGACGGTGGTCCCTTCCGACTCCAGACCGACGTAATCATAGAAGTACGAGCTGTCCCGGACCATCGTCCGGAACACCATCTCGTCCCATCCGTTCTGCGCGCGGCCGATCCCGCCCGACATCCACGTCTCCATGAACACGGCGACGCCTTCGTGGTACCATCGCGGGGAGTATTTCCTCGGGTTGGTCAGATAGGTATAGGCGATCGAGACGGGCTCATCATCCGTGGGCGACACCTTGCCGAGGAACGCGCTGCGCCAGAAGCTGTCCGATCCGCCCGGCTTGTCACTGCGCGACGATATGCACGAGCTCGTGGCCGATCACCCAGTTGATGCGCTCGTTGGTCGGCGAGGTCTCATACGTGTATTCGTACGGTGAGATCCCGAGGATCATGTAGTTGATCGGAACGCTTGTCGCGCCCGCGTAGCCGTAGTCGTCGTAGTCCTGCAGGTACACGACAACGGGTTCGGTAGGAGTGTACTCGAAGAGCGTGTGGTGGAACGAGAGTGCGTTCTGGAAACTGCGCATGAGATGGGGGATGATGAAACGGTGCTCATCAGCGTAGTACACCAGGCGCATCGATCCCGTTCGGACCGTATAGAAGTCGGCCGCGCGAACGGCCGTCGGGACCGCAGGGGCCACCAGCATGAGGCACCACAGCACCCAGAGGGCCCGGCGCCTATGCGACACAACGGGAGTCGTGGTCACAGGTTTGGATATGGGGTCATGGAGGTGGAAACAGCACGAGGAGTGGCGCTGGCGCGCCACTCCCCGAGGGAAACCTACAGGATTGTCACACAGGATCAGTCGTTGCCGCGGGCCGAGCGCTCGGCGTCGGGTGCGGTGCGGGCCTCGAACTCAGCATTCTTGCCTTCGACGGCGCTGCGCATCTCAACCGGCACCTTCGCCCCGAGGAACGCACGCTCTGCCACGGGAAGCGAGCCGAGCACTTCCGCCTTCTGGCTCACCGGCATACGATCGAACGACTTCAGCCGCTCTTCAACCGACATGCTGGCAGCGAGAACCGCGCGCCCTTCGGCGGGAAGCCGGTCCAGCACAGCAAGCCTCTCGGCTCTGCGGCAGCCTGTCGAGAGCGCTGATCTTCGCTTCGGCCGGCATCCGATCCCACATGCTGACCTTGGCTTCGGTGGGCATCCTGTCGAGCGCCTTGGCACGCTCGGTGTTGACCATCTTCTCGGCTACGAGCGCCTTGGCTTCGGTCGACATGTTGTCGAGCGCCGAGGCGCGCTCTGCAACGCTGCTGGTCGCCGCCAGCTGGGCTTTGGCTTCCGCCGGGGCATAATTCTGAAGCGCAGCCGCCTTGTCGTTCATCGCAAGACGATCAAGATACGCCGCCTTCTCCGTCGCCGGCAGGCTGGCAAAGGCCTTGACCCGGTCCGCCATCGCCAGACGGTCGACCAGGCTCGCCTTCTCGTTGACCGGCATTGCGGCCAGGGCCCTGGTCCGATCGGTCATCGCCAGGCGGTCCCACATCGCAACGCGCTCAGTGGCCGACGTTGAGGCATACAGGGCAGCACGCTGCGTGCTTCCCATCCGGTCCATCAACGCCGTCCGCTCTTCCACGCTCATACGGTCGGCCAGGGCGGCCTTGTCGCTGGCGCTCAGCTGCGCGAACCGCTGCGCGGCCGCATCGGTGGCATCGGCGCCGGCGATCTGGACGTCGTTCTCGGTGATCTGCCCGGAACGGTATTTCTTCACGCTGCCGATCGTTCCGGCCGCCTCGTTTTCAAACGGGGACGGATAGAAGAATGTGAAGTAGGCGAGCGTGGCGATCCCGAGTGCGATCCCCGCCAAGGGCGATCCGGTTCCGCTTGGCGTTGCTACGGTTGCTCATAACAGCCTCCACTGGAGATGGTGTGTGTGCAAGAGAATTCAAAATCTGTTGGAGCATGGTCCGTCGGCGCGGCACCGGCATCCGTTCGACTGCCCGCATCACCGACGGCTTCAGTGTCGGAGGCGCGGCAGCCGGCTGGCTCAGGGCGCCCGCGATCGCCTTCATGTCATTGTACAGTCTCGCAACCTCGGCATCCTCCCGCACCAGCACCTGTACCCTGGCACTCTCCGCGGGACTGTTGATGCCGTCAACCTCCGACTGCACAAGGTCTCGTATCGTCTGATCAATCATGGCCCGATAATCCTTCCCGACTCATTATCTCTCGCAACATCGCCCGCGCGCTGAACAACCGCGACTTCACCGTCTTTGCCGGAATCCCGAGGATCGCTCCGATCTCCTCGTACGGCAACTCCTGCACATACTTCAGGACAAGGATCGAGCGATGATGGACGTCCAGCTTCGAGAGGCACTTCTGGACGAGCTCCGGAAGGTCCGGGCTTTCCGCGTGCCCGTCTGCCGACTCGAGCCCTTCATCCAGCGCCTGCATCCGTGACCGTCGCTCAATCGCATTGACTGACTCATTGTGCGCTATGCGGTAGATCCAGCTGAAGAACTTGTACCTGGGATCGAACGTGCTGAGCTTTTCGTACGCCTTGAGAAACGCCGCCTGCGCAACATCCTCAGCCTCTTCCTTCACTCCGAGCATCCGCCAGGCGATCGTGAACACCTGTGCCTGGTATCGCTCCACCAGCAGCCCGAAGGCATCCCGATCGCCCTCAAGGGTCCGCTGGACCAGCCCGTTGTCGTCCAGGTGTATCATAAGTACAGGCGTGACCCGGAAAAGTTGGTCCTATTCTTCCTCAATCCTGAAAATCGTGTCGAATCTGGCGATCCTGAAGACGTCGCGGATGAGCTTGTTCATGTGGGTCAGAACCAGCTCGTTTCCACCTGATTTCAAGCGTTTCTGAGTCTTCAGGAGGATCCCCAGGCCCAGGCTGGAGATGTAGTCCAGGTTCTTCATGTCAACCCGGCTGGTCGTCGTGACACGGTCGAGGACGGCATCCGCTTCGGCCACGCGGGACGCGTCGAATCTGCCCGTGAGGACGATCTCCCCATCTTCCCTCTGGGTAATCGTGAACATGCTACTGCCTCAGACGTTTGACAAGCGTGATGGTGCTGCGGCGGTCTTCATAGGCGTACCGAACGTCGTCCAGCATGTGCCGCGACAGGTGAATGCCCAGGCCGCCCGGCGTTCGCTCCTCCAGCGACAGCGACACGTCCACCGGACCGGTGGCGGTGACGTCGAAGGAATTCACGTCACGCGCGACGAGGTACACGACGAGCGCTTCCCCTTCCAGCCGGACCCCGACGGTGACGTCGCGATCGCTCTCCGGATTGTACTTCACGAAATTCGTGAAGAACTCTTCCACCGCGAGCGTGAGAGCGTACGAGGTGGCCGGGTCGGGAGCGTGCCGGGCAAACTCCCCGTCGAGGAACGCAAACACCTCGTCGAGGGCTGCGACGGACTTCCTGAAGTCTTTCTCCATGATGGGATCTCGGCACCAGCCTGCGCGTGCCCGGTCGCTCAATCGACGAGATAAAACTCGATGCTCGTGACGACGCGGATGAGCTTCACGTCGGGTGAATTCGCATCCCGGTTGCTGATCGAAAAGTACCCCTGCGTCGCGGAGCGGATCTTCCCGACCTCGCTCCCCGAGTCCGTCGCGAATTTCTCCGCCGCCGCCCGTGCGTCCTTCGTCGCCGATTCTATCATCTCAGGCTTGATCACATTGAGCGCGGTATAGATGAACTCCGTCGGCGTCTGCCAGTTGTCAGCGGTCAACGCGACGCCCTTCCCCACCAGCGCGCCCGACTTCTCCATCGTTTGCTTTACACGATCCACATTGTCGGAGCGCGTCGTCACCGTCACGTCCGCGACATACCGGTACCGGGTCACAACGTTGGAGCCGAACGCCTGCGTGTCGTTGATGCGCGGGACCGAGTAGGAAATCGATTCTTGCTGGAAGCCCGCGTCGCGGAGGAACGAGGTCACCGCCGCCCGTCCCGCATCGATGTCACGCTGCAGTGCGCCGAGATCGTTCCCGGTCACCCTGAACGTGATCGGCCAGATGGCAAGGTCGGCCTTGACTTCCCGCTCGGCCAGCCCTTTGACCGTCACGAACCGGTCGGACGCCCGGCCTTTGTAGATGCCGAGTCCGATCGCAATACCAGCACAGACAATGCACAGCCCTAGAATGACGTGAGGGGTAAGACCTTTTGTTTCCACAGCTTCCTCCGGACGCATGAACTCCCGGACCCGGAAGAGACTCTCAAGGGGGGTCCGGGCGGGTGATGGCCATGATACGAATTTTCCGCTGAAAGTCTAGGCTGGTGCGGGACCGCGACGGCTGACGGCCAGTACGGACCGTCGCGGCGTGCCTCGCGGTGTAGCACATTCCGAACGTATTGACTATCTTCCTGCATTCCAAACCCTCCCGAACCGCGAAAACTCCCTGACCGCCATGATTACCCTCGGATACGACATCGGAAGCTCGTCAATCAAAGCCGCATTGTTGAATGTCGATACAGGGGAAACCCTGGCGGCGGCCTTCTCCCCACGGACGGAATTGCCCATGATGGCGGAACGGGCCGGGTGGGCGGAGCAGGACCCGGAGGTCTGGTGGACACACGTGGTCCAGGCAACCCAGGAGGTGGTTCGCAGCGCCCGGATCGACCCGGCGGCCATCAAGGCGATCGGAATATCGTACCAGATGCACGGACTGGTCGTCCTCGACGCGGCTCACCGGCCCCTTCGCCCCGCCATCATCTGGTGCGACAGCCGGGCGGTCTCCACCGGGGAGGAGGCATTCAGATCGCTCGGACCGCAGCGGTGCCTCTCGTCACTGCTGAACTCCCCGGGGAACTTCACGGCCTCCAAGCTCGCGTGGGTCCGGAGGCACGAGCCGGAGCTTTTCTCGAAGATCGCGCACTTCATGCTGCCGGGAGACTACGTGGCGCTCCGCATGACCGGAGAGCCCGCAACCACGGTCAGCGGACTTTCCGAGGGCACGCTGTGGGATTTCTCCGCCCAGCAACCCGCCCGGTTTCTGCTCGAACACTACGGCATCGATCCGTCCGTGATGGCCCCGCTCACTCCGACGTTCGGCGTTCAGGGAAAACTCCGGCCCGCGGTTGCGCGGGAACTCGGCCTCGCGGCGGGAACGCCGGTCACGTACCGCGCGGGCGATCAACCGAACAACGCGCTCTCGCTCCGCGTCCTGGAGCCCGGCGAGATCGCCGCGACCGCAGGCACCTCCGGCGTCGTCTACGGCATCAGCGACACCTATCAATTCGATCCGGCGTCCCGGGTGAACTCGTTCGCGCACGTGAATCACGCGAGCGCTGCGCCGCGCATCGGGATCCTCCTCTGCATCAACGGCACGGGCATCTCCAACAGCTGGATCCGGAAGATTACCGGCGCCGGGTCCCGGAGCTACGAGTCGATGAACACGCTCGCGCACGCCGTCCGCGTGGGATCGGAGGGCGTTGTCGTTCTCCCGTTCGGGAACGGAGCGGAGCGCATGCTGGGGAACCGGGATGTCGGGGCGCAGATCCTTGGACTCAACTTCAACATCCACACCTCCGCTCATCTCTACCGCGCAGTCCAGGAAGGCGTGGCGTTCGCCTTCCGCTATGGCATGGACATCATGAAGACGCTCGGTGTGCATCCGTCCGTGATCAGAGCCGGCTCGGCCAACCTGTTCCTCAGCCCGGTCTTCTGCGAAGCGCTCGCCGGCGTGTCGGGTGTTACGATCGAGCTCTATAATACCGACGGCGCACTTGGCGCGGCGCGGGGCGCTGCGATCGGCGCCGGAATCGTGCGATCCGGCGATGACGCGTTTGAGGGTCTCACGCGCGTCACCACGATCACGCCCGCCTCTCAACTGCGGCCGGCGTACGAGGAAGCGTACGGACATTGGTCGGCCGCGCTCGCGCGTGCGCTGCCGGCCTGAGAGCGTCCGGGCCCGGGCCTCCCTCGCCGTGAGCGGGCACCCTGCCTGCCAGGCGGGCGCGCGCGCCCGTCTTGGTTCCCAGCCGGGAAGTCCGTATCTTTTAAGATTGTCTGCAAAGACATTCCCGACACCACACTCCACTGAAAGGACCAGCAATGCAAGCCCTCGTGGCCGCCGTAGCCCTCGTCGGCCTTATCGGTTGTTCACCCGCAGGAGAGAAAGACGTGAAGCTCGAGACTCCGAAGGACAGCATCAGCTACTCCATCGGGCTGAGCGTCGGAAAGAACCTGACCCGCGACTCCATCACGGTCTCTCCCGATGCGTTCCTCAGAGGCGTGATGGATGCCGGCCGGGACAGCGCGGCCCGCTTGATGAACGACGCGCAGGTGCAGAGCTGCATCATGGCGTTCCAGGATTCCATGAGGAGCAAACAGGAAGCACAGGCCCGCGTGGCCGGAGAGGAGCACATGACCAAAGGCGCAGCGTTTCTTGCTGAGAACGGAAAGAAGCCGGGCGTGACGACGCTCCCGAGCGGACTCCAGTACAAAGTCATGACCGAAGGCAAGGGCAAGACGCCGACGGAGAAATCGACCGTCACGACGCACTACCGCGGGCGGCTGATCGACGGAAAAGAGTTTGACAGCTCCTACAAGCGCGGCCAGCCGGCGCAGTTCCCGTGCAATGGCGTCATCCGCGGATGGACCGAAGCCCTCCTGCTGATGAAGGAAGGATCCAAGTGGGAACTGTACGTTCCGCCGGACCTCGCCTATGGCGCAAGCGGAGCGGGCGGCGTCATCCCGCCGAACGCCACATTGATCTTCGAAGTGGAGCTGATTTCTGTCGACAAGTAGATCCCGGCAATACTCCAGCTGTACGTGTGCATGCGAAGGGCTCCCCATGGGAGCCTTTTCGTTTGTGGATGCTTCGCCTGCCGCCGCTACCCCGCCCTGCGGAGCGCAACGATCGTGGTATCGTCAAACAGCGGCGGTCCCGAAGTTCCACGCAGGGCAGGAGTCCCGCCCTTTTCGTATCTTTCTGCATACCCGCACCCCCACAACCATCACGCCCCCATGCAAATCGGAATCGTCGGCCTCCCGTTCTCGGGCAAATCCACCCTGTTTCAGGCCATCACAAGAACGCACCTTGACCCCTCGGCCCTCGCACGCACCGAGGCGCATCACGCCGTGGTCAAGGTCCCTGACCGGCGACTGACCGCGCTGTCCGAGCTCTTCTCGCCGAAGAGCACCGTCAACGCCACCATCGAGTTTGTGGATGTCGTCGGCCTGAAGAAGGGGGAGTCCGGCTCGGCGCAGTTCACCACCAACTTCCTGGCCAGCGTCAAAACCAACGACGCGCTGGTCCAGGTCGTGCGTGCGTTCGCGAACGATGCGGTCCCGCATCCGGAAGGCTCCGTGGATGTCGCGCGCGACATCGCGACGTTCGAGACCGAGTTCATCCTGTCGGACATGGCGATCCTCGAAACGCGCATCGAGCGGCTGAAGAAACAGGTCATGAAGGCGGGAGACGAAACAGCAAAGAAGGAGCTTGGCATCCTCGAACGGTGCCTCGCCGCGCTGACCGGGGAGAAGCCGCTGCGCGACATCGGGTTCTCGAAGGACGAGTCGCTCGTTCTCAAAACGTATCAGCTGCTCACCTCCAAGCCCATGCTCGTCGCGCTGAACTTCGACGAATCCCAGCAGCCGAAGGCCGCGAGCATCGTGGACGGAATCACACTCGCGAAGGGGACGCCGAACACCGGCATCGTGGGGTTTTTCGGGAAGATCGACATGGAAATGTCCGAGCTCTCAGAGTCTGAGGCAGGAGTGTTCATGAAGGAGTACGGCATCACGGAGTCCGCGCTCGACACGCTCATCCGTTCGTCGTACGATCTCCTGGGGCTTCACTCGTTCTTCACCGTCGGCGAAGACGAGTGCCGGGCGTGGACGATCCGCAAGGGGATGACAGCACAGGAAGCTGCCGGAGTGATCCACTCGGACTTCTTCAACAAATTCATCCGCGCAGAGGTCGTCTCCTACGATCACTTCATGGCCGCCGCCGGCTCGTTCGCGAAGGCGAAGGAGGCGGGGCACTGGAGGCTTGAGGGAAAAGAATACGTCGTGAAGGACGGGGACATCCTCTCGATCAGGCACAGCTGAGGACGTGCCATCAGATACAGCTGCGCGGAGCGGTGCCTTCCGACGAGGCGGCTGCTCAGCCGCCCCCGGATGAGGCGCTACCTGCCTGAGGACCAGCTTCCGCTGCGGTCCGAGACCCAGGAATCCATCTTGCCGCTCGCGCGCTTCTTCTTCTTGACCGCAAAGACGATCTTCTTCCCTTTGCCGCGGCGCTGATTCCGGCCGGGCCCCGGAGGACCTCCCCACGTGGCCGATCGCTTGCCAGGAAAACCTGATGCTGGCCGCTGTCCGGGAAAGCCCGTGGACGGTCGATGACCAGGAGGACCTCCTGCAGGACGCTGCCCGGGGTATCCAGATCCGGGCCGACGACCAGGGGGACCTCCTGCGGGCCGCTGACCGGGGTATCCAATTCCAGGCCGTCGACCGGGAGGACCTCCTGCGGGGCGCTGCCCGGGGTATCCAATTCCGGGCCGCTGACCGGGAGGACCTCCTGCGGGGCGATATCCTGGGTATCCAGTTCCGGGCCTGTGTCCCGGATGCCCTCCCCCAGGCCGCTGCCCGGGATGGCGCGGATGTTTATGCCCTGGATGCTGGTTCACGGGTCGACCCGGACCGCCGGGCGCGTTCGGCTGCTGCTGGCCCGCCTGCCGCCCGTGAGGCTGACCCGGATGTCTCGGTCCCGTGCCGCGGCCGCGCCCCGGCGACTGGGATTGCCTCTCCCCCCGAACGGAGGAGTACCGTGCCGTCCGTGGTGAGGACCGGAGGACTGCTTACCCTGCGGCCGCTCGTACATGCCGACGAAATCGTTCGTCGGCTGGAGCTGCGGAGGTTCCGGGCGTCCCTGAGGAGGCATGGCCTGGGAATGCCCCGGCTTCTTTCTGCGGGGACCGAATTTTCCAGGACCTGGAAATGCCATGACGATACCTTGGTGATGTGCGTGGATATGCCCCGTGCGACCAGCCGCAAGGTGCGGTCTGGATGCCGGTCAATGGTGATGATTGAGTAATACGCCTACTGCGCGTGGTCGGCGGAGAAGTTAACTCATTTCTGGGGTGGACTCAGCATCATCCCCTGCTGAAAGGTCAGCGAGGCGGTCGTCGGCTGGGGTGTGTTTTCCCGAACAACACTGTAGTAATGTAGGGCTTTCACTCGAGATTTCCTAATCCCCTCACCGGCCTTCTTTGCTTTTGAGGACGCCCGGGAGTATGTTGACGGGGTCCCGACATCAACGCACTCAGCGCCATGCGTCAGCCAGAAATACCCGCCTTCCTCGCGTCCGTCGCAGCTGTGACAATTGGGTTGGGAGCGCTGCACGTCCTTCCACTCCACCCCGCCGCAGCCCTCGCGTTGGTCTTCATCGGCTCCTCGGCGGCATACCTGTGGATGTGCCGGGAAACCCTCCGGGCCGGATTGTCAGACGGGCTGGTCTGGACCACGCTCGGGCTCGGCATCCTGATCAGGCTGTCGTTCTTCTCGAGCGACCCGGTCGGTTCGGATGACGTCTACCGCTACGTGTGGGACGGGAAGGTCCAGGCGGCAGGAATCAATCCGTACCGCTATGCGCCGGACGACCCCGCGCTGGCAGAACCTGCACTCGTCGCTGTTGCCCGGGGCGGTCAATCACCCCGATATGAAGACCGTCTACTTCCCCTTCTCCCAGTGGCTCTTCCTTCTCGCATTTCGGATCGCGGGGGAGTCGCTGTGGGGACTGAAGGCGATGCTTCTCGCAGCCGAAGCTGCAACCATGGCGGGACTCCTTCTCCTCCTCTCCCACCTGAAGCTGCCGCGGCGCCTGGTCCTGCTCTATGCCCTGTGTCCTCTTCCGATTCTCGCGTTCGCGCTGGATGCCCACGTCGACGGCTTCGGGCTGCCTCTCTTCGTTTTCGGGTTGCTGTATCACCTGAGAGGCCGCCCCGCGATCGGGCTTCTTCTGCTGGGGCTGTCCATGTCGGTGAAGCCCGTCGCGCTCGTCGTGCTCCCGGTCCTGTTCTTTCAGGCTCGCACCGGCACCGACCGGATCCGGATCGCTGTGCTCCCGCTGGCCGTGGCGCTCCTGCCTTTCGTGCCGTATGCGCTGGAGATCAACCCCCTTGAATCGCTCTCCACGTTCGCCTGGCACTGGCTGTTCAACGGGCCGTTCTTCGAGCTGGTGCGCGCGTTCGTGCAGGACAATCAGCGCGCGCGACTGATCTGCGCCGCGGCGCTGGGCATCTCGCTCGTCCTCCTGCAGTTCACGCGCCACGATATTCTTCGAAAGGCAGCCTTCTCCGTCTTTCTCCTCCTGCTCTTCTCGCCCGTCGTCCATCCGTGGTACGTGACGTGGCTGGTCGTGCTCCTTCCCGTCGTCCCGCTGCGCTCAGGGATGGTCTACGCGGCAAGCGTAAGCCTGGCCATCATCACGCTTGTGGAATACCGACTCACGGGTGCGTGGGAGCAACACCCGATCATCCTGGTCCTCGAGTATGCGCCTGTGCTGGCGCTGTTTCTGCCGGAAGTGGCCGGGAAGTTGCGCGTGCGCCTTCACGAACGCCTGATTCACCGAGATGAGGGCCTGCGTCGATAGCACGGGGATGAGCGTGGTCGGAACTGACTATTGATCGAATAATGCCCGGAGAGTGAGGCTGGAGGGACGTGCATCGGGACAATGGAGATCTGGAGGGCACTGGCACGTTGGTGCAACCCGGGAGCTTTCGGCTGGCATCACGCGGGCCATGCCTCCGTAAACAGCGCCTCGCCGCCATCCCTCACGACATCCACTACAGGAACGGAGAGCGCCGCGCGCAGTGCGGTCTGCAATCCAGCCGCATCCACGGTGCTGCCCGAGTAAACGGTGCCGTCGTAGGCGGGATAGAACGGGTTTGAGGTCACGGCGGCCAGGCGCGGGACACGGCGGCAGATCAGCCGGACTCCAGCCGATCGCGCAGACGCCACCTTCTCTGCAACGCGGCGGATATCGCCGGCCAGCAAGAGCTTCAGCGGGTCGTCAAACAGCACGGTTGCGCTGCGCCGCCCCAGCGCCGGTGTCATCGCCGAAAGCAGATCGAGCGCGACAAGCCCCTTCCACCGTACCACACCGGACCCTCCATGGGCGGCCCTGGCCGCTTCTTCCGTGGAGGTCCCGGCCGTAATAACCGTCCACTCGCTCCGCCCCTCTGACTCCTCTGACTCCTTCGCCTTTCCGTCGTTGCTTTCCTTCACGGCCTCATCTTCCCGTATTCCTTTCCCTTCTCTCCTCCCCATCGCTTCCCTCGTTCCCTTCCTATCCTTCATCCCTTCCACCCCCTCCTTCCCCGTCTCCCCTCCACCCTCCCCACCCATCCGAGGAATCCCGAACAGCAACTCGATGGCCTCCATCTCTCCGACAACGGTCCTGAGGTCGGTCGACCTCGCCGCCCCGGTGCTGAACACCAGCCGATCCACCACCGCCATCGGCGCGATGCGGTTCAGCGAGCCGTCCACCATCAGCAGCTCGAGCCTCTCATCAGCGAGCATCTGCCTGACCTGCTCGAGCTCGTGCGTCTTGTTGGGCCCGGCCACAACAAGCAGGCCCGGTGCGGTCACGCGGACGACGACGACTTCGCCCAGCGCCGTCCGGAACCCGGTGCGCCGGAGGCCGGTCCATTGTGCGTCGGTGGTCTGAAGGCAGGATTCGGAGGTGGTGACGAGCGCGCCGGCGGGAACGCGGATGCGCGGCTTCGGCAGGAGCGTGACAGTATCCCGCTCTTCGCCGTCGTACCCGATGCCGGTCAGTCCCAGCGAAAGTCCGCGGCGCGCGGCCTGCTCGAGCAATGCCACCAGCGCCGTCGTCTTTCCGGTGTTCTTCGCGGTTCCTGCAATGCCGATCGTAATCAGCGCACGGTTCCTTTGCCGAACGTCCCCGGATAGGCGCCGTCCTCCGTGTTCCCCAGCAGTCCCGCCTGGATGGCATCGGGAAGCGACGGGGCTTCGCTGACGGCCCGGAGCGTGGACGTGATCCCTGCTATCATCTCGTCGGTCGCCTGGTCCGCACCTGCGGTCGGCGCGAGACCGGCATCGCCGAGAAACCTGTAGGCTTCCGTCACAGCGCGGATGCTGTCGATCCGTGAAGCGATGCAGATCGGGCCGCGCGAGTACGCTTCGTCGGTCGACGCGATCGTGATCGCATCGACGTCCAGCGTCCTGGCCAGCGCCGCGTGGTAGGATGTGGCGCTGGCCGACTGCACCCGGTCTTCCGACTGCGTCATGAACGCGATGGGCTCGCCCGGCCAGATGGGCGCATCCGCGATCGCCCGGAGGGCGCGGATCTTCGCGGTGTTGTAGTCGATGAAGTTCTGCTGCATCAGGCCGTTGATCACGATATGCGGGCCGTAGCAGAAGAGGGGCTTGAGGATCGGCCGCGCGCCGAGTCGGACGCCCAACGCTACGTTGATGAGCAGGCCGGCCAGCGTCTTCCATGCGGGGACGCCGCTCAACTCGTCGTTCCCCGGTATGTCGAACGGCATGCCGTAGCGCGCCGTGATCTTGATGGCCTCGATGCCGTCAACGGTCAGCCGTTCGGGATCGGTGCCGGCCCCGAGAGAGCCGTACACGAGATTGATCTTCGTCATGTCGGCGCCGCCTTCCCCCGCAAGCACCACGGTCTCCGGCGTGTTCAGCCCCCGGTGCGCCCGGACGGTCAGGAGCGTCGCGGGATCCAGGTGCCGCCGCATGAGCTTGATGTTCTCCAGCGACGTGATCGTCCCGTCGTTCTGGTGGGTGAGGGCGCCTTCGAGCAGCCCCTCGTATCGCGCCTCCCAGGAGGGATTGATAATGAGATATCCGTCGATTCCCCAGCGCTCGCCGATGCGCCCGTGGACGATGTCCATGATCGGACAGCCGCTTCCGAGGAATTTGAAGACCGCCGGCTTCAGTCCGCTGTGGCGGATCCGCGCCGGATGAACAGCCGTGCGGCCGGAGAGCATACCGTCGAGAGCCTGCTTCTCCGCCTCGGACACCGCCCGGACGCCGAGGGGATAGGAGGCATTGAGATTCGCATCCCGGACGACTGGATCGCAGAGCGCCGCATATCGCTCGGCGACTGCCTTCCCTCCCTCCCCGTGGTGCAGCAGCTCTGCGCGCAGACGGGCGCGCTCGACTGCCGGCGACGTCTTCCCCGCGCTCCACCGCAGCAGCTTCTCAACAATCGCGTCGAGATAGCCTCCGGCCTCTGGATTCCTGAAGGCGTAGGAATATCCGGCGGTCAGGTCGCGCTTCTCGCGTTGTGCGGCCCCCGCGGTCGCGGCCGGCGGCCTGTCTTCTATGTATGCGGCGATCTCCTCCATCGTCGCGTGCTCGTCGAATCCCCGGTCGAATCCCAGCTCCGCCGCCAGCTCCGGTGTCACCGCTTTGCCGCCGATGACAATGCGGGCCGAGGTGCGGATCCCGGCCGCATCAAGCATGTCCACAAACCGCCCGAGCAGCTCGGCCACCCCGTAGCCCAGCGTCCGGCTGACGAGGATAAAATCGTAGGGTGACGCCAGGGCCCGGGAGACAATGGCTTCCATCGGGAGGTCGGGTGACAGCAGGTCCGCGTGGTGGCCCCGCCGCGACAGGGCATCACGGATGATCTTGATGCCGACGTCGTGGACGGGATCAAGAGGAACGCACAGGAGCCGACGCGCGGTCATTGCCGTCCCCCCTCCGGCGCGGCGGCGTGCAGCCAGCGGTACTTCTCCCCCGGCCTGTGGACGTACTTCCGGAGGCGGACTCTCATGCCATAGCCGTCGAACTCCTGGTACATGATGTCCACTTCGCCCAGGTTCAGCTCATGCCCCAGCCGCAATGCGAGGTCTTTTCCCTCCCGTTCGCTCCCGCAGACCAGATACGTCTCGATATCAAGTCCGTCGAGAACGGAATCGAGTGCCTGTCCCGTCATCGCTGTTCTCCTCTCGTCCGCGGGGAGGCGCAGCAGGTGCGCCTCCCCCGCGGTAAGGTGCTTACTCGAAGATGCCCGCGTGTTCGCAGACGATTTCGATGAGCATGACCAGCGCCCGGACGATCATCCGCGCGCGCTCGTGAATCAGCTGGCCGTGCTCGTCGGTGGTCCCGAGCCCGGGCGAGATGAAGATGTTCGCATCGTAGGCGATCGTGGGGATGATCCCCATCTGCGACATCCCGTCCTGGAAGAGGTTGGAGCCGGCATACATATCCTCGATCGTGAAGATCGGGATGCCGAGCTTGCCGTCCTTCCAGCTGTCTTCGTAGTTGATCTCGACCGTCCCGCCGTTATAGCTCTTCGCGATCCGGAAGAACGGCTTGATGCGCGGATCGATCTTCGCGAATTCCGCCTTCACGATCGCGTACAGGTCGTCGATGGGTTTCTTCATCACCTGGGGCTTGTCGCGCAGCACGCGCAGTGCGGCAACCTGGCCGGAGAGCCCCTCTTTGCCCGGATCCTGCGACACGTAGGCGGCCTTGCCGTACGACGTGGTGGTGCCGTACCGTGCGCCGTGGTAACCCAGCGCGCGGCGGATCGGAACCATCGCATCTTCCTTGCCGATGATCAGCGCGCTCGTCGGCGACCCGGTCGCCTTGTCCATGCTGAAGATCATGATGTCAGCGCCGACCTTCTTGATGCTCGTGCCGATGATCGGCATGCCCCACGCGTTGTCGATGATGTACGGTACGTTATACTCCGCGGCAAGTTTCGCGATGCCCTTGAGGAGCTTCGGGGTGCCGTCGGGCGCCTTGTCGCCGTAGCCGTAGCCGGGCGTGTCGTACCCGAGCGACGCGAATCCGCCGAGCATGGTCTCGTGGCGCTTCGCATTCACGGCAAGCACTTCCAGCGACTTCGCGACGTTGACGTTCTTCATCAGCGGCACGGGGTGATACTTGATGCCGTGCACGGGATACTCTGCGCCGGGGAGCGGGACCAGCACGGTGTCCAGGTTGTTCTGGCGCTTGCCGTAGAAGCCGAGCTCGCCGGCGGTGCTGCCGCGGTCAGCGAGGATGTCCTTGTACTTCGGCGGGAACGGCCGGCCGTAGGCGGCATGGTGGTGGGTGTGGCGCTCGAGCGGCGCAATGTAGCGCGTCCGGTAGTTGTCGCCGCGTCCGGTGAACGGGGGCGTCACAAGGCAGTCGAACGACGTCCAGAGCCCGGCTTCGCATGTGTTGATCGGCGCGGCGTCGTACTCGTCGCCGTAGGCATCCTTGATGATCTCGCGGATCTGGTCGACATACACGGAGAGCGGGACGACCTTGCGGGATTCCGCCGCCATGGCCTTCTCGATGTCCTCGCGGAGCGGAGACGGACAGCCGGAGATGGCGCCGGTGAGCCCGATCGCGCCCTTCAATTCCGCCGGAATATTCAGACCCTCTGCGGCCTTTTTCGCCTCGGCGTAGATCTTCGGCGTGTTCACCTGGAGACGCTTGTACATCTGGAACTTGAACTGCGGTCGTGCCATGACAACATCCTTTCAGCGTGGTTGCGGTATTCCGTGGATCAGGATCTCATCGCCGGGGGCTAGCCCCATCTCCGCGCCCGACTTCCGCGTCTGCATCCGGACGATGGTATTCTGGTGATTTGGCATATGTGTGTCGTCGAAACCGGCAATCGTGCCGATCTGCATCCCTTTGGCCGTGACTGCATCGCCGGCGAGAATCACCCCGCCGTCCAGCAGCTCGACAAACGCCAGGTAGGCAATGCGCTGGACGTTCCCGCCGGGTGCGGCGTCCTGCTCGTCGGTCCCGATGAGCTCGATGATCGTCCCGGCCGGGAAGGCCCGGGAAATGGGTTTGATCAGCTCAAGCCCGCGGTTGTCGAGACCTCCGGTGAGGACAACAGCGATCCTCGTCCGGATATCGGTCTTTGCGTGGTAGAACCCCCGGTTGACGAGGTTGCGCGCGTACGGGTCGGCCATACGGACCTCAAACGTACCTGGTCACGAACGTGTCCACGTCGCCGTACAGGAAATCGACGACGGGAAGCTCGATCATGGTGTAGCACCCGGGCTGCTGCTTCACGGCCGCGCGGGCGGCGGAGACCATCACCTGCGCGGTGAGTGCCGGGTTGTTGACTTTCAGCTGGAACTTCATGGACTGGTTATGCGTCACGCCTGAGACGCCGTTGCGCTCCATGAGCACGCCGTGCCCCATGTCCTTGAGGGCCGACACGTCGTCCACTTCGAAGACGTAGGTTCTGTCCTTCACGAAGTACGGATCCTTCTTGATCGCGGCTTCCACGTCCTCGAACACCGCGCCGGGGGCGAGCTGCACGTACACCATCCTGCGGTGGATGCCCATCCCCGCCGGGACCGTAATGGAAATCGCGTCTTTCACTCCGCGAATCGCTTTGACGGCCACCGAGTGCCCCATCGAGAGACCGGGGCCGTAGTTGGTATGGGTGATGCCCTTCGGCGCCATCGCCTGAAACCATCCGCGCACGACCGAATCCACGCCCGGGTCCCACCCTGCCGCGACGATCGAGACCGTATTGTGCGCGCGGGCGACATCCCCGAGCGACTTGCGCAGCGCGGGGATCTCATGATGGATGTCGAAGCTGTCCACCGTGCGCACGCCGAGCGACAGAATCTTTGTGGCGGTCGCAGGGACGATGCGCGACGGACAGGTGAGCACCGCCACGTCGATTGCGGTGAGCTCCCGGATGTCCGACACGACCGGGATCTTCTGAAGCGCCAACGGATCCCGCTCGGTGATGACGCACTGCCGGTTGACGATATCGGGCACTTCGATGATGCCGGCGAGCTCCATGTCCGGTTCGGTCAGCACCGTATCGATGGCACAGCGGCCGACATTGCCGAATCCGACGACTGCTACGTTGATCATGAGGCACTCCTCTGAGGACGTCGTGTGGTGGTTGCGGGCTGGTGCTCGATGTACGAACAGAGGGCCCGGCTTGCAGACTTCCCGTGCTCGCGGACGAGCCGCTCGACCTCGTCCGCCCTTGTGCCACGCAGCGCGTCGAGAATCTGCGCGTGCTCGGCGACCGACTCGTCGAGCCGGGACATGACGGAGAGATAGATGTAGTTGTATCGCAGCGCCTGCGCCCGGAGGACCCGGACAAACTGGGACAGCTTCTCGTTCCCGGAGGCGTCGGTCAGCATCTGGTGGAACTCCGCGTTCAGCTGGAGGATGCGGGCCTGATCCACAGTGCGAGCGCGCCTGAGCGACGCGATCCTGTCATTGATGTCCTTCAGCCTCCGCAGCGTGTCTGGATCCATGCGCTCGCACGCGAGCCGCGCGGCCAGCGCCTCGAGGGCGCCCTTCACTTCATAGGTCTCGGCGGCGTCCTGTCTGGAAAGCGGTCGCACGACCGCGCCCCGGCGCGGGGTCATCTCCACGAAGCCCTCGGAGTCGAGCTGCAGCAGCGCCTCGCGGAGCGGCGTCCGGCTCACGCCGAGCTGCCTGGAGAGCACAGGCTCGCGGAGCTTCTCGCCGGCCCCGATCCTGCCGTCGATGATCGATGCCCTGATCATGGACGCAATCTTTTCCCTCAGCGGGGCCAGCTCGGCCGCAAGGGTTCCGACGTCAAAGGGAGGCGTATGGGCCGGGGTCGTGGGCATTGGTGTTTTTGTATATTGTATACAGTATACAAGATAACGGCTGCCGCCCGGATTGTCAAGCCCGGAGAGCCCCACCCCCTTTCGAACAGGCATTCGTTGCCTCACGTAAGGTTCTACGCCGAAGGCGACCCTGACAGGCGATGGTGTTGCGCAACCGCATGAAATTCAATATGTTGCACGTTATATAGACACCGCCCCGCGGTGCGGGGGCCAGACCGACACCACCACTCAGGAGGGAGCATGAAACGGGCAGCTCTTCTCGCGCTCGCGATCGGCATCATGGGCATTCAGCAGTCGACCGCTCAGTTCAGCGTAGGCATTCTCGGAGGGTACGGGTTCAGCGATGGCTACAAGATCGGGTTCGGTGCCCGGGCAGGTTTCTCGGCAAGCCTCCTGTATGTCGGCGCCATCGGCGTCATCCACACCGGACAGGAAGATGACATCACATCGGCTGCGCAATCGATCAACGTCAAAACCAACGCGTCCTACTACGGGGCCGAAATCGGGGTGAACATCGGGACCCTGCGCCCCTCACTTATCCTGGGGGCTGTGAACTTCAAGATCGAGGCGGGTCAGGAAACCAGCGAGGCAAAGTTCCTGCTCGGCCCGGGCGTCACGCTCTTCCTCCCGCTCTCCGAGAACCTGTTCATCGGCGGAGATGCGCGCCTGCTCATCGTCGGCAAGGACGATGCCCTGGACGTGGACAGCATCAACCAGATCGAGTCGAACTACAACAACCCGAGCGGAACGCTGGTCGCACTCTACGCGACGATCGGCTACACGTTCTAGTGCCCCTCCAATCTACAATTGCCATACACGCAAAGGGGCCCGTGCTCGCGCCAACCAGCTGTGTCGATAGGGCAGTGCAGCACATGATAGTCGGCGCGGCACCGGGAATAGCAACCCGGAAGTAATGGTAGGCGGAAAAC
Source organism: uncultured Ignavibacteria bacterium (assembly GCA_963701735.1). Lineage (GTDB taxonomy): Bacteria > Bacteroidota > Ignavibacteria > UBA10030 > UBA6906 > CAWABB01. The sequence goes on from CAVPBI010000022.1 coordinate 127,751, forward strand.
GTGAAGCCTGCGCGAGGCCATGCATCACCCTCGCGCAGGCTTCGCATCAATGGACTTCACGGAGCGGAAAACCCGAACGAGAGACCGACGGTCAACGTGAAGAACTGACTCGCGGCAACATAGATGTCCCCCGGAATCTCGGCCTCTCCGGAGTTCTTCACGTAATGGTAGCGCAGCGCGAAGTCGAGCGACTTCTCTGTGTCCAGAGGAACCAGCATGCCAACGCCAAGGTTGAGGCCAGGCTCCACCCTGAACGAGGAGCTGGACGAAACCTGGATGAGCGTGCCGTCCGGGTACGTGTACGTCCCCCCGTCAAACTTCTTCGAATACAGGTACACCCCGGCCTCCAGGATCCCGTACGGTCTCGTCTCAGGCTTCGACGAAACCAGCTTGAGCCCAACGAGGATCGGAAATGCAGAAACGGCTCCGCCGACACTGTACTGCCCCCCATACGGATTTGAATTCTGATCGTCGTTGAGCGCCTGGTTGTCGAGCCCGGTCCTGTAATACCCGAACCCGAGGTGATACCGGATATCCTCTCCTCCGCTCATCGAGAATCCCAGATTGAGGGCGAGCCCGGTCTTGTAGTAGGTGCCGAACGAGGCGGTCGGCATCATGACCCCCGCCGACACATCGGTGGTATATCGCAGTCTGTGCCACCGTGAAGGCGGTGGACAATGCAAAAAGCAGCGGCAGAAGCAAGAAAACCAAACGCGATTTCATGGCGCGGGTTGATCCACAGAGTGGCTGTACATGATTGACGCCGAAATAACAGGAAAGGCAGTTCCAGATGCAATAACCGGGGCCTCTGCCTGGCCCTCGTTCCGCTTCTTGCCGTCACGATGCTTCCGCCCATCATTGCGGTCCCCGGCCCGGAACACGGCGCTTCAGGCGCGCGAGGATCCCCAGCATCGACGAGCATGCGTTCCTGCCGTGACGTAGTATCGTCCTTCTGCCGGCGCATCGCCTCTCCGAAATCAGACAGTACCGCCCCCAAAAAGCAAAGCCCCCCGGGGTTGCCGGAGGGCTTGTGCGATGACCGTCGTATGATGGCCGAACTAAAACCAGCCCTGCATCCAGGAGATTCCGATGTTGACGCCCCAGTACGAGAAGGAGTTATCATCCTTCCCCCCGAGCGTTGTTCCCGAATCGAATGCGTAGTTGTACCGCACCGTTCCCGTCAGGTATGTGCCGCGCGATATGCCTATCAGGAGGCCGGCCTCCGGCGCCAGGCCGAAATGCCAGTTGTCGTTGTCGAAGGAATACACCCCGATCTCGAGCCGCTGCAGGATGTAGTACGTTCCGACATTCAGTCCGAAGAACGGCCGGAAGTCGTCAGCCTTGTGCCCGAGATAGTAGTGGGCGTTAAGGAACAGCGGAAACGAATTCACATACCGCACCTGGGTTCCCGACACAGCTCCGTTGTTCAGCTGAATTGTCTGATTGTTGAGCTCGCTCCAGACGTTCCACGAGAACGAGCCGCCGAACGTCACGTTCTCGTTCGTGAAGCGCTTGAACTCGACCCCGAACCCGCTGAGGCTTGTCTCCTCGAGGAAGTTCCCCATGCGGCCGCTCGGGAACCCAATGTTCCAGGTGATCCCGCTCAACAGTTGTTTCTGCGCGCTTGCCGTAGTGGTGAGCAACACGACGGCGGCGATGATTGCGAGGATTCTCATATATGCTCCAGTCTTCATGCCTGTGGTTGCGCCGCCGGCTACTGACCAGCGTACAGATAGGGTGACTGTATGAACAGCTTGATTAATGTTGTTGCTGAGCCGGGTCTGGACCGAGGCCGGCGTGTCGCCTGTCAGGCCCGAGACTGTCCCCGACCAGACAGACCGGATCTTCTGCTCGGAGATTGTCCGGCCGTAATCCACCATGTCGATGAGCGTGGTCCCCGTCGAATACTCGTAGCTGCCGCCATACACAGGCGGGTAGTAGGGATAATACCATCCGTACCATCCACCGTACCACCCATACCAGTAATCGTAGTAGTATCCGGTGTACTCGATCGCAAACTGACCGATCGCGACCACGAACACCGAGTCGCGGTCGATGCCCCGAATGCCGATCTGCGACGTATCGGTGAGCCGCTCGTACCCGCGCGCGATAAAGTTGCTCGCGACAAGCGACAGGACCTGCTTGTCATACTTCCTCCCACCGGAGATCGGGTCGGTCTTCGTGGTATCGTAGATATGCACAATGGTGTCGCGCATCACGAAGTACTTGAACTTCGCGAAGCTGACCTCCTTGTCGTACAGCGTCAACGCGGTATCATAGTCCTGGTAGCCCAGGTTGTAATCCTCGTAGCATGCGCTCACACCCAGCACAAGCGCGAGGGCCACCGCGGGGACGATCCACGTCCGAAAGCCTGTCAGGCGCCGGATTGTCTGCATACTTCCTCCTGATTCATTCACAGCGATTCGTGTTCGATACCAAGCATTACTTCATCAGCGGGAGCTCGGACGACACCTTCAGGTCAAGAATATCCGTGATGACACCGCTCGAGCTGGAAAAATCTTCCCGCATCCTTCGCGCCGATCGCCCGCGACATCTTCTTGAAGTATTCCCGGCGCAGATCGATCAGCTCTTCCCGGTTGTCGAAGCTCTGCTGCATCATGTCGTATGCGTCGTCGTCGGTCAGGGTGGAGTACTTCTGGGAGTACTCCTTCAGCACGTCGACCGCCTTATTGCCGATCAGCGACTGCTTGTAGTCGTATTCGCGGTACAGCGGCCAGAACGCGGCGGAATCCTCGGGGGAGAGGCCGAGCGATTGATCGTAGAGCTCGACCTTGCCGGTGCGCAGGTCGGTCCGGAGCATTTCGATGTACTTGTCGACCTGGGCCTGCGTTGATACCGACGTTTGTGCCGATGCCAATTCGGGCGCGAAAAAAGTGACAGCGAGAATAACGGAGAAATACTATGCGATGCATGGGAGGTTCCTTCTTGAATCACTTAGATGACAATGATGAGTCCTGCGCTGAGATCGCCCTGGAGAATCGGGACACCGGCGCCCACACTCACGCCCGCACCACCCGTACCCACGTAGAAACCGCCGCCGGAGACGTACAGGGGCATGAGCAACCGGCCCTGGAGCCTCAACCCGAGCTTCTCCGAAAGGTAGATCTTCACGCCGCCCGAGAAATTCATTGCGGCGTAGATGTTTGTCTCATACTTGGTGTCTTCGGGGCTGAACATGACGATACCGGCGCCCGCACCCAGGAACGGCTTGGTCTTGCCCCGCCCGGTCTCCTAGACTGCGTTCAGCTGAAAGTAGTGCGTTCCGAGGTCGGTCGACCGACCGATCAGGTCGGGGTCAACGGTGGTAAGATAATAGGGCTCGAACTCGGCACGCGAAGGGAGGTAGCTCCAGAAGAATTCGACCACCAGCTCCTTCTGGACGCGGTACCCAAGGATCAGTCCGTACTGGGCACCATCGTCCACGACAATCTCTCCCTCGTAGCCCTGAACCGACCCGCCCCACTGATATCCGAATGTCGGGGTGATTTCAATTGCCCCCTTCTGTGAAAATGCCGGCTGGGTGAGGCCGAGCAGGAGCAACCCTACGACGGGAATCGCCCGTCTCATTCCGCGTGTTAAGTTCATCAGTCCTCCAGGATTATTCTGCATCAGGCAAGCGGATAAGGGTAACAAGAAAACCCTGCAAAATCAAGGGATTCTTTGCCATCCCGGGAGCATGGCCCTCGCCAGGAACTCCCATGGAATCATCCGGATGAGGTCTGCCAATCTCGTGTGAACTGGGAAAAAGACCAGCCAGGATACGAACGCCCGGGAGAAGCTCAGAACCCGACGATGGGCGCCACAAAGACCCAGAGAAATCCCAGGCACATGGCCAGCACAAGGCAAATGCCAAGGAGGGACAGGGCCGTGCGGATGTCTCCATCCTTGACCAGGACGATCGGCCCGTACCCCGCTCCCGCGGCAAGTCCGGCGAGCGCCGCTCCGAACGGGATGACGTGATGCACGAGACCCTCCGCGATGGCGATCGATGCCGCGCAATGCGGGATCAGCCCGAAGAGCGCGGTGGCGACAACGGCAAGGACAGGGTGATCCCAGAATACGGAGAGCTTTGCCGGAAGATTCACGAACGAGAGCGCAAGTCCGAGCGCAGCTGCGATGCCGACGACCCAGAGCCAGATGCGAAGCGTCCTCCGGAGGCTGTGCACGAACACCTCCTTGATCGGGGCACGCGTGAGCTCGGTGCGCACCTCGACGGCGAAGTGTGAGGACACGGTTTCGTGCGGAGGCGTGTACTTCTTGTTCTTAAGGAGAAGGTCCAGTCCGTAGCCCGCCGCGACGCCGAACACGGCCTTCGCGAGAATCATCCCCCCGACCGCTGTCCACTGATCACGGTGAGCGATGAGGACCGGCAGGGCTTCGTCGGATGTCGCAAGGTAGGTGGCGACAATCGTGCCCACCGACACCCGTCCGGAGACGAAGAGCGACGTCACGAACACCGACATGCCGCACTGCGGGAGAAGGCCCAGGGTGGTTCCGATCAGCGGGCCGAGCGCGCCCGAGAGGCCTGACCTGGCGACGAGGTCCACGCCCCGCGCATGGGAGAGGTACTCCATCGCCGCGTACAGAAGAAACAGCAACGGCACCATCGGCAGCGTATCGAGTACGGTGCCGGCGAGAATCTCAGGTATCGTTCCGCCGTGGTGATGCATCGTGCATATCAGCGCCCGGGGCCGACGTTCCCGCAGCCCCGCGGGGCCCTACTTCGACCCAAAGCCATTTTCCTTTAGCCATTCCCGCGCCATCTCAACCCGCCTCCGGTCGGACGCCATCTGAATCGGGTTATTGATGCAGAACTCGAACTCCTTCCGGGCGTCCGCCTCCCGGTCCAGCTTTTCGTACACCTTCGCGAGCTCGAAACGATGACGAATGACCCCGGGTGCGATCTCGATCGCCTTGAGAAGAGCCTGCTCCGCATCGGGGTACCCCCCATCCGGCAGGCTTCCAAGCAGGAGGTTGGCCAGCGTCTTTTCCAGCCAGCTCACGTTCCCGAGAGCCAGGTAGAACGTGCCGAGGATGGACCAGGCGATGTCGTCGCGGGGATTCAGCTGAATCGACTGCAGCAGAAGCCGCTTGATGTCGTTGGCGAGGGCCACCTTCTTCTTGCTCCCCTCGTACATCGCGGTATTTCCGAGCGCCGCCGCGAGCCAGGTGTTGCTCTCGGCCAGCATCGAATCGATTCGCATCGCCTCACTGCGCATATCGCTCGGCAGTAAGGTAGGCCTGTTTCTTCTCCTCGCCTTTGGATACATCCCCGACGAAGACGTGCGCGCGCGCCAGGCGCCACTGGACCTGCAGGATCGTTCCGGCCGGACCCGGGCCAGCGAATCGTATGTGGCGATGGCCGCTCTTGTAGTCCATCGTGCGAAAACGCGTCGTCTCCGGGAAAGACCGATTGGGCCGCAGCAGGGGCAGAGCAGAAGAGGAGGACGGCACAGAGGAGGATCAAACGCATAGAAATCTGCACTGGTTGTCCTGAATCAGACTATAATAGTACAAGATCGCGCTTTTTCGTGACAAACTCCATGGATTTCGAACGGTGCAGAGCACGTCACCCAGCGCAACCATGCGGGTGGGTCCCCCGGTGATCATTCCCGCAATCGGCGATCCCGGCCCCCGGAAAATGTCGCCGGTTTACTCTGAATCCTCCGCTGTTCCCGATTCCTTTTCCATGCCCGCAGCAGGGGCCGATCACGCGGGGCTCTTGATTCTCATGAACGTCGGTGTTACCTTTTCTTACAATCGTGTTACAGCATGCCACCCCTGACCCGATTCGGCGTTTCCATCGACAGCACCCTGATCCGGCGGTTTGACCGGTTCCTGAAGGACCACGGCTACCCGAACCGGTCCGAGGCGTTCCGCGACCTCATCCGCGCGAGGCTGGTGGAAGAAGAGGTGCGCGACGACTTCACGCACGCGCTCGGAGTCCTGACACTCGTCTACGACCACCACAAGCGCGACCTCGCCACGCGCCTCGGACAGGTGCAGCACGATCACCACGCAGCGATCATCTCGACGACGCACGTGCACATCACCCATGACACGTGCCTCGAAGTGATCCTGCTCCGCGGCCACGCCGGCGAGCTCCGGTCGCTCGCTGCGGCCATCGCCACCCTGAAGGGCATCCAGCACAGCAAGCTCGTCCTCACCTCCACCGAAGACCAGAACCATGACACGCATCATCGCCACCATCATCACGTTGCTCGCACTGGGCGTGCAGGCAAGCCTCGCCGCCGGCCCGGACGCACAGCCTGATACCACGCGCACGTACCAGATCGATCCGATCGTCGTGACCGCGACGTTCACGGAGGCGCTCCGGAGCGGCGTGCCCAACGCCGTCTCCGTCATTTCCCGGGAGGACATCCGGCGTTCCGGCGAGACGTCGGTCCTCTCGGTGGTCAACAAGCGCGTGCCGGGCGTGTTCATCACGGAACGGGGGGTGCTGGGATACGGCGCTGGCCCGGGAGCCGCCGGGGGCATCACCATCCGCGGAACGGGCGGGAGCCCCAACACGCAGGTGCTGGTGCTGACCGACGGCAGGCCCCAGATGATGGGTCTCTTCGGACATCCCCTGCCCGACACGTACGTGACCTCCGGCGTGGAGCGCGTCGAGGTCATCCGCGGACCCGCCTCGCTCCTGCACGGCACGAACGCGATGGGCGGCGTCATGAACATCATCTACGACTATCGCCCCGGCGCCGGCCCGTTCGCGGATGCGGGAATTTCCTACGGCACCTTCGCGACGAAGAAGTATGAGCTCCGCACCGGCTACGGGTTCGATCGCGGAGGCGTCTCGATCGCCGGCAATTACTACGACACGGATGGGCACCGACCGTACTCGTCCTTCAGGGTCGCCAACGGGGCGTTTCGCTTCGGGACCTCGCTCTCCGAACTGTTCTCGCTCAGCGCGGACCTGGCGCTGTCGAAGTTCAAGACGTTTGACCCTGGCCCGGCGTCGACGCCGTATGTGGACCACTGGGTCGATATCCTGCGGGGCTCCAGCGGCCTTGCGCTCGAGAACCGGTCCTCAAACGTTCAGGGGGCCCTCAAGCTCTATTACAACTTCGGCGACCACGAGATCTATGACGGTTTCCGATCGACCGACGACAATGTCGGCGCGCTGCTGTATCAGGCGTTCCGTCCGTTGACGGACAACATCACGACAGCCGGGATCGACTTCAAGCGGTACGGCGGCGTCGCAAGAATATCACGATCGGGACGCAACTTCGGCCGCCACTACGTCGAGGAGTACAGCGCATACCTCCTGACCCAGCAGGAACTCCTCGGCGCCTACACGGCAAGCGCCGGCGTCAGGATCAATCGAAACACCGTCACGGGCACCGAAGTCGTGCCGCAGCTCGGCCTTGCCGCGCGGCTCGGAGAAACGACGCTGCGAGCGAACGTCGGCAAAGGCTTCCGGAGCCCGACCATTCGCGAGCTCTACCTCTTCCCCGCGCCAACCCCGACATTGAAGGCCGAAAGGCTCTGGAGCTATGAGGCGGGCGTGCTGCACCGGTTCGCCGACCACGGGCAGATCGAGGTCTCGGGCTACCTTGCTGACGGCAGCAACCTGATTCGAACCGCAGGGGCATTCCCCAATCTTGTGCTCTCGAATTCGGGGTCGTTCACCCACAAGGGGATCGAGATCAGCGGGAATTTCACGCCGGTGCAGTCGTTCGCCCTGGACGCCACCTACGGCTACCTCGATCCCGACGAGCAGACCACGGCGAACCCGCGCCACAAGCTGTTCGTCGGCGCTTCGTACGGACTTTCCCTGATGACGTTCTCCGCATCCGTGCAGCATATCGCGCGGCTTTTCGGGGCGGACTTCAACCGGCAGCGCCTTCCGGACTACACGCTGGTCAACCTGAGGCTGTCGGCCCGGGTCGCGGCGGGGATGTCCGTGTATGTTGCGGCCGAAAACCTCTTCGACACCGACTACCAGATCGTGTACGACTATCCAATGCCCGGACGGACGGTGTTCGCCGGCCTGCGATGGAGCACGGAGTAGCGTTGTGTCCGGAGGGGTCACATACCGGGAGGGACTGACAGCCGGAGCGTTTGGCGCCGCGGCCCTGCTGCTTCCGTTCCTCTTTCATATGCTCCAGCTCGGCCACGTGTTCATGCCGATGTACATTCCCCTCGTGACCCTGGCGTTCTATGTCTCGCCAGCGGTTGCCATGACGACTGCGTGCCTGGTTCCCCTGTTGTCCTCAGTCCTGACAGGCATGCCTCCGCTGTACCCCCCGATTGCGCCGATCATGGCGCTTGAGCTTGCGTTCATGGCAGGGGCGATTGCGCTGTCCCGGCGGCGTCTGACAACCGTGCCGGCTCCGGGGATTCTGGTTGCCGTCCTGATCGCGGGGAGAATGCTGCACGTGGGGCTCGTGTATGTTGCATCGCTGGCCATGGACCTTCCGGCCGGGTTTCTCGCAGGCGTGTCGGTCCTCACGGGCTGGCCGGGTGTGCTCCTCATGATTGTCGTGATCCCCGTTCTGTTGCGGGCGCGCCCCCCGCGGCACGTTCAACCGGAGGCGGGAACCCCATGAACTCCGTTGCGGGCAACCGGGTGGAATACTTCGACGCGATCGCGCCGCGCTGGGAGAGCATCGTCGATTCCGGGAGAATCCGACAGCGCCTTTCGCCCGTGCTCGACGATCTGGGCATTGGGGCGGACGAGCAGATCCTTGATGTTGGCTGCGGGACGGGCATCCTCACGAGCTTGCTCCTTCCACGGCTGTCGCCTCGAGGACGCGTGAGCGCCGTCGACTTTTCGGGCGCCATGCTGGACCTGGCCCGCGAGAAGGTTTCGGACCGGCGGGTCACCTGGATCGCCGCTGACGCGTCGGCGTTGCCGCTGCCGGGCGCGTGCATCGATAGAGCCATCGCGTTTTCCACGTGGCCGCACTTCCCTGACCCTGACGCGGTCATCAGGGAAATCCGCAGGGTTCTTCGCCCGGGCGGCATGCTCCACGTGATTCATATCGACTCGCGGGCGACCATCAACGCCATTCACACACATGCCGGTGGCGTGATCGGCCACGATCACCTTGTGCCCGCGAGCGATCTGGCAGCGGCCCTGGGGCGGTTCGGATTTCAGACGACGTCGATCATCGGATAATGGCGAGCGTTATGTGGTAAGCGTAGCAAGGGATCGTGAGTCATGAAGCTGATCGGCCTTCTCGATCTTCCCGGTACCGGCACAGGGCCCCTGAGAACGCGTTCGCCGCAGGCGCGGCTGTGCATCGGAGGGTTGCTCCTCCTCGCGATCATCGTCACCCCCCTCTCGCTGCCATCGGGAGTTCTCGTGCTCCTCGCGGTTGCCGCCTTGAGCATCCTCATCGCGGGGATTCCGCTGCATCTGCTCCTCCGCACGGCTCTGGTCTTCGGCATCCTGTACATGCCGTTGCTCCTCCTGCTTCTCCTCTCCCGATTGCTGACTGCGGATGGATTCCAGCTTTCGCTTGTCGGACCTTCGGGACAGATCGGTGAGATCGCGCTCCGCTCGTTTGCTTTGCTGATCGTTGCGACGGCGGTTGTCTCGACGCTCACGATCGCCGATGCGGTTCGCGGCAGTGCGGCACTCCCGATTCCGCGGCTTGTGGTGACGGTCCTCTTCCATATCCTGCATCAGGCGAGCCTGATGTTGCGCGAGACGGCGTCCATTGCCCAGGCGGTCGCTCTCCGAGGCGGTGCGCGCGGATTCAAGGGTGGGCTGGTCATGGCTCGTTCACTCCCGTCCGTGTGGCTGCCGCGCGTCGAGGCGAGAATCGAGCGGACGGCTCGCGCGGCGGATCTTCGCGGCGCCGATCATATCGCCATGACGTCGCAACCGTCTCCGTGGCGGTCGGGGGATGCGCTGTTCATCCTGCTCTGCTGCGGCGTTCCTGTTCTCGCTGCCACGCTCCGCTTCTTCCACTGACATGAACGCCACCATGCCCGCGCTCGAATTCGATTCGGTGTCGGTGGCATACGAGGGAGACGCTCGCCCGTCGATCAGCAACGTCACGCTGCGGATCGGCGCCGGGGAGCGCGTGGCGCTGCTCGGGAACAACGGTTCCGGCAAGACGACCCTCTTGTTTGCGGCCGCAGGTCTCGTCCCGCACACAGGCGTCATCCGGATTGGCGGAGTAGCGCTGGGGCCATCGACCAGGGAAGAGATCCGTGCCCGACTCGGATTTCTCTTCTCGAATCCGGAAGATCAAATTCTCCTGCCCCGTGTGCTGGACGACGTCGCGTTTGCGCTTGCCCGGAGAGGTGTGCCTGCCGCGGAGCAGAGCATCGAAGGCACGTGCGATGTTACGACAGCTGGACTCCGAAGGCCTTGCCGAGCGATCTCCTCATCAGCTCTCGCAGGGCGAGAGACTGCGCGTTGCACTGGCGGGCGCCCTGATCGCGAGGCCGCCCCTGTTGTTGCTGGATGAGCCCTCCGAGAACCTGGACCCTCCAGGGAAGCGGCGGCTGGCTTCAATTCTGGTCGAGACCGGGGCAGCCATAGCTCCTGGCAACGCACGACCTCCGATTTGCCGGGCGGTGTTGCACCCGCTTTGTCGTGCTGGCCGGAGGCGAGGTTGTGAAGGACACCCCCTCCCCGGGGGACCTCCTTCCTTCCTGGGATTACTGAGCCCGCTCTTTCCCTCACGGCTTACCAGACAGCGGGTTTTCTGCGCTTTTCTGCTTGCTCTCGAATGCAAGGCCGGCATCGGAGCCAGGCTGGCCAGCCTTCCGGGTGGATCGGTTGTACCATAAATATATCAGCGAATAGGGGTTACAGACCCGGTTTCTGCTTGACATTAGGGTTGGGATTCGGTTATTTCTGTCCACCTGTTCTTTCCATTAACTGTTTTACGGGCATTCCAGAAAGCGAGCGAGGGACCCTGTGGCCCTCACCCACTGCAACTTCACATGCCAGACGTACGTCGCACCTGCGACATGCCCGGATCCACACCCCGCGCGTTTCCTTTCCTCCGTGGTGTTGTACCAGCCTTCTGGTTTTCAACCTCGTGGTTCTCAGCCTTTTCGATTTTCAACCTTCTCATTTTCACTTTCTTCACTTCCCCCGGAACATTCTCCAAACGTCCGTGTTGTCACATACATGCGCGCGGAGGGGGACGTGCCATGACCCCTTGAGGATGACTTTTCCTGCTCTCCCCTTGTTCGCGGATCGTGCAGCAGTCGTGCACGACGCGATCGTGGTTTCACCCGGGCGCTGATACCCGCCGGGTCAGAGATTTGATCATACGCACCAGCTACCAGGAGATACTCATGACACTCGCGTCCCATGTGCGCTCATCCGCAGCGGCGATGTGCATTCTTGTTCTCACCGCCGGGCTCTCGACTGCTTCTGCGCAGCAGAAGGCGAAGGCGCTCGACGAACTTGCCAAAGAGGCGGACGTCATTGCCGTCGGCAGGGTAACCGCGCTCAAATCAGAGTGGGACGAGGGGAAGACCCGGATCTACACCCGCGTCACCCTGGCCGTCGACGAGTTTCTCAAAGAAGGAAGCGAGCGTTCGAAGGTCGTGGCCATTCTGACGCCGGGTGGTGAGGTCGGTGATGTCGGAGAGCTGTACACTCACGTCCCGGTATTCAAGGCGAACGAAGAAGTTGTCGTGTTCCTCCGCACCGTGGACCGCGGCGTATACCGCGTCGCGGCGGGCACCCAGGGCAAGTATGCCGTCGAACCGGATCCCGCGACCGGCGAACGGGTTGTCGCAGGCTCGTATCGTCTGAGAGACTTCGCGGCGACGGTCCGTCAGGCAGCGACCCGATAGATTCCGCTCTCGCCCAGAGGCTGTCGACCAATGCGCTTACCAGGCTATATGTTCCGGTTCCTCCCGCGGTCGGGGTTTGATGCGACCACGCCACACTATTCCGCTGACTCTAGCAACTCCTTCAGGGGATCTTTCATGAAGAAACTTACATCGATCATCTTCCTCTTCGCGTGCGCCGGTGTGCAATTGGGCCTTGGGCAGTCGAGCCAGGTCCTGCTGCCGTTCCAGGCAACCGGGTACGAGTACTCGTTCGTCAAATCGAGCGACAACAACTGTTCAATCTTCTGGAAGCTCAACACGGCCGGGACCGGATGGGCAACGGGCTCGCTCGGGAGAACCGGGAACGCGGCCTTTGGCACGATCAACAACACATCCAGTCCTCCCTGTCCTCTGAACACCTCCACGGTCGTGAAGACGACGTGGCCCTCCTCGCGTGACCTCCTGCTTCGAAAGCGGATTCAGCTCCCGTATGGGGCGCGCAACGTCGTCATTCAACTCGCACTGGACAACGATGCTCGCATCTACTTCAACGGCGTCGCACTGACAGGATCATCACCGATCTCAAGCAATGGGTGCGCTACGCTCGACAATCCGGCGCTACGCTTCACAGTCCCCGATGGTCTCATCCGCAAGGGGGACAACTTCCTGGCCATCCGGGGAGGCTGGCGCAGCTCGAAGAGCTTTCTTGATGTGAAGGTCACCGGACAGGTAAGCTTCACGGTCACGACCACGATCGTCGGGTCGGGTTCTGTGACCCCGCCGTCGCCCACGGAAGTTGCCTCGGGGTCAGCCTACTCCGCGACCTACGCCGCAGCCGCAGGCTACCGCATAGGGAGTATCACCAGGAATGGAGTCTCTGCAACGCCGGAGACGACACGGGTCAGTCCCGAGTCATATACGCTAACCATCCCCTCGGTCGCCTCCGCCCAGCAGATCGTCGTCACATTTGTGCCGAAGCGCTTCCAGATCACGGGTGTCGGCGGAGCGAATGGCAGCGTTACGCCCGCCGTGGAATACGTCCTTAACGGCGGTGCCAGCAGCGGATTCTTCGCCACGGCCAACACCGGCTACCACGTCGAGACCATCACATCGGACCCTCCGCTCACATCGCTGTTCTCTGCCACCCAGCCGACAACCGGTCCGGTCACCTGGCCTGGACCCGGTGGGCCTTACGTGATCACCAATGTCACGAACGACATGACCCTGACGGCCTCATTCGGGATCAACTACTATTCACTGACATACACTGCAGGCCCCAACGGCACAATCGAATTCCTCTCCTCGTCTACGAGCCCGCTCCCCGGGACGGCCTCGTACGAGCACGGCACGACGATCACGTTGAAGGCGGTGGCGGCAGACGGCTATTACTTCACCGGCTGGACTGGCGTGGAGGCCTCCGCAGAGAAGGTCAATCCGCTCACGGTCACGATGACCACCGAAAAGACCCTGGCGGCCAGTTTTTCACCACTTCCGGCTCTCGTGACCATTCCGATCACCAGTCTTGCGGACAGCGGCCCCGGCTCGCTTCGAGACGCACTTGTGCAGGCAAATGGTGCGGCGGGTCCAGCGTCGATCGTCTTCGATCCGGCCCTGACCGGCGTCATCGAGCTGGCGTCGCCCCTCCCATTGCTCGCGGATGTCACCACCATCATCGGGGGGACCGACGCGAATGGTCAGCCGCGGGTGACCGTTCTCCGGCCGTCATCCGGCTTCGCGCCGGATCCGGCGCTTCCCGACGGGTTCCAGATGTCGGGGGTGTTCCTCCCCTTCGGCTACGTTCCAAATGGCTCGCGCATCAGCAACCTGAGGATCACGGGTTTTCCGGGCGCAGGCATCGCGATTGCGGGGAACAACAACGTCGTCCAGGGGTGTGTGATCACCGGAAACGCGGGCGACGGGATAAGCATCATCGATGGGAGCAACAACCTCATCGGTGGAACCCTCCCTGCCGAAGCCAACGCGATCTACCGCAACGGGGGGAATGGCGTCACCGTGAAGAAGTCGGAGGCGGCGTCCGTCTATCCGACGGGGAACGGAGTCCTCGGAAACTCGATCTACGAGAACGGGAAGCTTGGAATCGATCTCGGCGGTGCCGGCGTCACGCTGAACCGGTACCCCTCGTTGCCACCTGCAACGGACCCCCGGCCCATCCCAACGCGGGCGAATTTTGGACAGGCGTATCCCGACCTCCGTTTCGCTTCAATCGCCGGCATCAACCCCGCGGTTGAGCCGAGCATCATCACGGGCAAGCTGTACGGCTGGCCCGGAGGGAAGTTCCGCGTTGAAATCTACCTCGACGATCTTGGTGACGCCTCCGGAAACGGAGAGGCGAAGCGTCTCATTGCGGTCAAGGCACTGGATGATCCTGATCCGGTCCAGACCAACACTGACGGCACCGCGGATTTCGAGATTGTCTCGACCGTTCCCCTGAGGGGAGGCGAGATCATCACCGCAACCGCAACCGACGATTCGAACAACACCTCGGAGTTCTCCCCGAACATCTATGCTGGCACCATCACCAGGATCTTCGGTGCGACCGACGTTGCGACGGCTGAGCAGGGTCGCTACGTGCTCAACACGACGTTCTCGGGTATCCCGCTTCACTGGTCCGACGGAAAGGGCGCGTATACAGTGGATCCGAGCGTCCCGTCGAACTCTTGAAAGCGTCGTCGGGGAGGCGTTTGGCGCATGGGCGGGCGTGACCGGCCTTCCCAACGGCGTCGTGCTCAGCTATGCGAACAAGAGCGTGGCCTCGAATCCCGGAACCTGGGGCGGGGTCCCTGACGGAATCAACAACATCGTCTTCATCCCCGCGAGCTGGGAGACCAAGACGGGCGCCTCGGAATTTGCGGCGGCCGTGACGCGCGTGCGGTACAACTCCCAGAACGGCACCATCACCGACGCCGACATCGCGTTCAACGATCAGTATTTCGATTTCGAGACCTATCCGCTTCCCTCAGGGCAGACCCCTGCCCTCAATATGTTCGACTATCAGAGCATTCTGACCCACGAGATCGGCCATTTCACGGGGCTGGCAGACGTCTACGACCGGGGTGATCCGTACTACAGCCTCTTCATGGGCTCTGCCCCCAGTGCGGGTCAGGTCACGATGTACGGGATCGTCACCAACACCGACACCTGGCAGCGCGTGATTCACGACGACGACATCAAGGGGCTCACGTTCGTCTACAAGTACGTCCCGCGCGGGGCCGTGGATCTGGTCCTCGTGTTTGACGGCTCGCAGTCATTCGCCGACCCTACGGGCACGAATGGATTTGAGGCGTCGGTGGACGCCGCCATCGAACTCGTGGACAAGATGCGGGACGGCGACAAGCATCGGCCTCATCAAGCTTTCTCAATCAACGCCCCTGCTTCCGGTTACAGAAATCAACAGCGCAAACCGGGAGACCGTCAAGCAAACTCTCGGAACGCTTGCGCCCGACCTTTCGGACGCCAAGCCGCTCGGCGCAGGGTCTGACGTCTGCCGCAGGGTTGCTCACCGGTGCGGGCGACGGCCAGCGCGCCATCATCCTCTTTGGTGCGGGGAATGAGACCGGCAGCCCGAGTGCGCTCGATGCGTCGGTACTCAGTGCGCTCCGGACCGCTGAAATCCGGACGTTTACAATGGGCTTCGAGGGGAGCCCTCAGGGCGCGAATCTGTCCAGCCTTCTGGCGGACACCACCGAGGGAAGGTTCTATGAAGCCGTCGACACGTCCATCAGCGGGATCGTCAATCAGATCTGGACCAGCCTCGCCGGGTACCAGCTGATCGGCGATTCCACGATGCCCTCGGATGCCATCAGCTGGCAGGGCAGGAACAATCTTGCCATCAGCTACCAGGGCACAAGGAACACCGCCATCAGCTGGCAGGGCACAAAGAACACCGCCATCAGCTGGCAGGGCCGCATCGACAAGGGGACCTCCTCGGTGCTCCCGGCCATCAGCTGGCAGGGCAAGGGCGCGGTGACCGCCCTGAGCAAGGCGGCCGCGGCCGGCTCTGATTTCGTCCTCGCCCTCATTCCCCCCGACGTTGACCCGACCACCGTCGACTGGGCGTTCTGGGATACGCAGCCCCAGGATCCGCCATTCACGATCACGCCATTCAACTGGCAGACGCATCCGGGCGTCACGTATGTCCAGGGCCCGACGTACGCCTTCTATGTCATCTCCGAGGCATACACCGGACAGAAGGACGGAACCTGGCGCCTGGTGCCGGTGGGTAATCTGCCGGCACTGCCAGCCGAACCGTTCCAGGTATTCCTTTCTCTCTCGGCAGCCACCGATGTGGTCATGGACGTGACATTCGACAGGTCGAACTATGCGGTCGGCGCGCCAGTCGTCCTCCGGGCGATCCTGCAGGAAGGCGGACAGGTGCAGGCCGCGCACACCGTGGGCGGCGGACCTGTCAACGGGGCGACTGTGTACGCAAAAGTGACCGGCCCTGGGCTCTCCAGCCCGGACTCGATTCCCATGGCGTTCAGCGGAAACGGGACGTACAGCCTCGTGTATGCCAACACGACGGCAGGCGGACTGTATAGCTTCCAGGTCGAAGCCACGGGCGTGACCTCTCAGATGCAGCCGTTCACGCGAAAGCAGGAACAGTCTGCGTATGTTGTACCGGCATATTCGAACGCGTCGTTGTTCGCGGCAGAAAGGATATCGCTGGGCGACTATGCATGGGTCAAGTCGGGAGACATCCTCGTCAACAAGGACGCGGCGGCTTCGGATCCGGGTGAAGAAGTGTATGTGGGTCCTTCGGCCAGAACCCCCGCGGGCTTCGACCTGAAGGCGGACCGGATTCGCGTTGCAGCGGGTGCGACGGTCGCGAGCGATGTATACTACAATCAACTCGTCAACAGCGGTCTGATCACAGGCGCCAAGATATCGCCTCTGACGCTGCCCGTCGATGCATTCCCGCCGTTCGAAACCACCGTACCCCAGGTGGCGTCCGCACCCCCGGTGTGTGTCCTGTTGTTGGCCAACGGCGGAACGTTGCCTCCCGGCACCTACGGTTCGGTGAAGCTTATGTACAAGTCACGGCTGACCCTGACAGCGGGCACCTACCACTTCAAGTCGTTACGGATGGATGATGGGGCCAAGTTGTACTTCACCGGAACAGCCAGCGTCCATGTCCGGCTCGGGATCAGCATTGACGACGGCGCGTTCGTCGGGCCCGTGGCGGGAGGGACGGCTACAGCCTCGGACCTCACCGTGTTCGTCCAGGGAACGGATCCCGAATGCGGGCACTCCTATGTCGTCAACATCGACAACAAGGCCAGCATTGCGGGGACATTCTACGCGCCCAACGGCACCATCAAGCTCAATCAGGAAGCCAAAGCGACCGGCGCGTTGCTGGCCAGGAACATCCAGCTCTCCAAGCTGGTGCAGGTGACGCTTGCCTCGGTGTACTCGCCGCTTGCCCGGGTCGACGCGGCAGCATACGGGGATGCCGGAGAAGGCTCGGCTGCCGAGAGCGAAATCCCGGTTTCGTACGAGCTCGACCAGAACTTCCCGAACCCCTTCAACCCGTCGACGACCATCACGTATGCCCTGCCCCAGCAGGGACCCGTGTCACTGATCGTCTATGACGCGTTGGGGCGCGAGGTGACGCGGCTGGTTGACAATGTCCAGTCTGAGGGCTATCATACCGTCCAGTGGACCGGCGTGAACGCTGCCGGCAGCCAGGTCAGCACGGGCGTGTACTTCTACAGGTTGCAGGCCGGCGACTTCAGTCAGATTCGGAAGATGGTCCTCGTCAAGTAAGCGTCCAGACACGTTTCGCTGATCGTTCCTCACCGGGCGATGGCGGGCCTCGGCTCGCCATCGCCTGGCGTTTATTGTCCACCGCACACGTATCGTATGAATTCCCCGCTCGCATCACCACGACTCAGCCATCGCTTGCTTGTGCGTTCCATTGCATGTGCCTGGGCGGCGATCCTTTTCTCCCCCTTCGCGGTTGCCCAACGCCATCCGCTCTTCGAACATCTCACCGTGAGCGAGGGACTCTCCCAGGGAAGCGTCACCTGTATCCTCCAGGACCGGCTCGGATTCATGTGGTTCGGGACGCAGGATGGCCTGAACAGGTTTGACGGATACGCCATCCGTGTCTATCGTAACAACCCCGAAGACTCCGCATCGCTCGCGGAGAATTTCGTCACAACCCTCATCGAAGATCGCAACGGCACGCTCTGGGTGGGAACGGTCGGCAATGAGGCCGTGCTCAACCGGTTCGATCCTCTGACCGAAGGGTTCGTTCGATTTCGGCGGGACAGCCTTGACCTTCGCGAGAGCCGCATCAGCACTCTCAGCGCCGAGTACACCGAACCATCGGGAATGCGATGGACGGGAAGCCTCCGGTCCGGACTCCGACGGGACGACCCCCGGACGGGAACGACGGCACGCTTCAAACACGACCCGAAGGACCCGGCCAGCCTGATCAGCGACGACGTGTATTCGATTTACGGAGACCGCTCCGGCACGATCTGGGTCGGCACCCGCGAGGGGCTCGAACGCTTCGATCGCGAGACGGAAACGTTTGTCCACTACCGGCACGACCCCAAGAATCCAAAGAGTCTCAGTGCCAACTGGGTCTGGCCGATCTTTGAAGACCGCGCGGGCATTCTCTGGATTGGCACCTTCGGCGGAGGCCTGAATCGATTCGATCCGGTGCGCAAGACCTTCACGAGCTACAAGAACGACACGTACGAACGGCGCAGCCTCGCACAGGATCAGATCTATTCGGTTTTCCAGGATCGCTCGGGTGTCCTCTGGGTCGGCACGGCCGACCGCGGCGTAGACCGATTCCATCCGGACCTCGGAGCCTTCAACCACTACAATAACAACCCGTCCGATCCGACCAGCCTGGTCGATAACATGATCAAGTCGCTGCATGTCGACCGCAGCGGGGTTCCCTGGATCGGCACGATGAGCGGGCTTGCGCGTTTCGATCACGCAACCGAATCGTTCACGACCTTCACGCACAGCCCCTCGAACCCCCGGGGCATCATCGACAACAGGGTCCAGACCATCTACGAAGACCGATCCGGTACTCTGTGGCTCGGCATGTATGCGTCCGGATTGGACCGCTTCGACCGCAAGACCGGGACATTCACCCATTTCCGGAATGACCCGAAGAATCCTCAGTCGCTGAGCGACAACCGTGTGTACTCGCTGCTGGAGGACAGCAAGGGCGAATTCTGGATTGGCACCTACGGCAACGGTCTCAATCGCATGGACCGCACGCGCGGAACGTTCACGGCGTTCGTTCCGAACGATTCTGTACCCGGCACCCTCAGCGCCTGGGGCGTCTGGGCCTTGTGCGAGGACCGCGAGGGCACGCTCTGGGTCGGAACCGCCGGCGGCGGGCTGAATCGATTCAACCGCGAGACAAAGACATTCACACATTTCAAGCCTGTCGCGGGCGACACGACCAGCCTGAGCGATGCGCTCGTCCTCACGATCCATGAAGACCGCAGGGGCACGCTGTGGGTCGGGACCGCCGCAGGGCTGAACAGGTTCGACCGGACCAGAGGCACGTTCCGGCAGTACCGCCAGAAGGACGGCCTGTCGAACGACCTTATCCTCGGAATCCTCGAGGACGGCAGAGGCAGACTCTGGATCAGCACCAGCAAAGGACTTTCCCGGTTCGACCCGGACACGGACACGTTCCGGAACTTCTTCTACCGTGACGGGCTCCAGGGCGACGAATTCAATCAGAACGCATATGCCAGAAGCCCCGTGACGGGAGCGATGTATTTCGGCGGCGGAAACGGGTTCAATGAGTTCCACCCCGACAGCGTCCGGGACAACCCCTTCGTCCCGCCCGTCGTGTTCAGCGCGTTCCGGCGGTATAACACGGACGACGAAGAAGGAAAGGCGATCGAGGAGAAGGGGATTTCCGTGCGCCCCGAGATCACCCTGTCCTACAAGGACAACCTGGCGATCTTCCAGTTCGCCGCGCTGAGCTTCTATAACCCCGTCCGTAACCAGTACTCATACAAGCTTGAAGGGTACAGCGACAACTGGATCCAGCTCGGGTCGGACCACGTCGCCACATTCACGAACCTCGACGGCGGCAACTATACGCTGCGCGTGCGGGGCTCCAACAACGACGGGGTGTGGAACGAGGAGGGTGCGGCGCTCAAGCTGACGGTGACCCCTCCGTGGTGGAAGAGCACCTGGGCGTACGTCTCGTACATCATCCTCGCCCTCGGCTTCCTCTACGGCGTACGCCAATTTGAAATCAACCGGCGGGAGCAGAAGGCCCGGATGCGCGAATCGGAGCTCCGTGCGAAGGCAGTGGAGGCGGAGAAACGGGCCCTCGAGGCGGAGAACGAACGTCAGACCAAGGAACTCGAAGACGCCCGAAAGCTGCAGCTCTCCATGCTGCCGCGCGAGATCCCGAAGTTCCCGGGATACCAGGTCGCGGTCTTCATGAGAACTGCGACCGAGGTCGGCGGGGACTATTACGACTTCAGCACCGGCGAAGGCCCCACCCTCAACGTCGCGTTCGGCGACGCGACCGGGCACGGAATGCAGGCCGGCACGATCGTCACGCTTATGAAAGGCCTCTTCCTCTCGGATGCGTCCCGGTTCGACATCACGACGTTCTTCAACCACTGTAGCCGGGCCATCAAAGAGATCCGCCTGGGCCGCCTTTTCATGGCCTTTACGCTTGTGAGGCTCAAAGGAAATTCCGTATCTTTGTCGAGCGCCGGCATGCCCCCGGCCTTCCTCCACAGACAGGGCGACGGGAGCGTCGAGGAGATCCTCCTGAAAGGCATGCCGCTGGGAGCCATGAAGAACTTCCCGTATCTCCTGCACGAGACGACGATGGCCCCCGGCGATACGTTATTGCTCCTGACAGACGGCCTTCCCGAGCAGAAGAACGCAGGTCAGGAGATGTTCGACTACGCGCGGGTGCAACAAACGTTTGTAGAGAACGTCGCCGGGACACCGGAATCGATTATCCAACGGCTGGTGGGCGCGGCAGACTCCTGGATGAGCGGCGTCGTGCTGGACGACGACATCACGCTCCTCGTCATCCGGAAGACTGAGGACACAGCGTCGGCCTGACGGCTACGCCACGCAGCAGACTCGAGCAGAGGAGAGACCATGCCCACGACCGAAGCCGTAACGCTCAGAATCGCCCTCCCCCGCATTCCGGACATCGAGCTTGTCGCGCTCGAGGGACTTGACCGGCTTGCGCGCCACCTGGGAATCGCAGACGAGAAGATCGGCGAGGCCAAGATCGCCGTCACCGAAGCCATCATCAACGCGCTTGAACACTCGGGCGCGAAGACACCTATGGTCAAGGTGGAGTTCCACATGACCCCGGAAGAACTTATCATTCTCGTCCGGGATTTCGGAAAAGGATTCGAGCCCGCCTCCATCGAAGACCCCAACATTGAGTCAAAGATGGGCTCCAAGCACAAGCGTGGGTGGGGCCTGAAGCTGATGAAGTCCCTCGCCGACGACTTCCAGATTGAATCCGGAAGCCGCGGAACAAAAATCACGATCAAGAAGCTGCTCATCTGAGGACGAACGTATGGATCAACCATTCTCGCTCACGTCGGAACTGCGGGACAACCGTCTCGTCATCGCCACGACGGGATACGTGAACAACGTCGGCGGAGAAGCGATCGCCGCCGAATTCAGCAAGCACTTCTCCGGTGGAGTCAAAGCCGTGGTGCTCAACCTGGAGCACTCCAGGGTCGTCAACTCCATCGGGATGTCGTTCCTGATCGAGATGATCGAGCAGCTGCAGGACGTCGACGGCAGGGTGATCTTCACAAACCTCGATCCGGCGGTGGACAAGATGCTCTCCATCATGGGCATCTTCAAATTTGCCGGCAAGGCGACGACCGTCGATGAGGCCCTCGGGCAGCTGGACACGCAGAGCTGACGGCGCGCCATGACACAGGGCTCTTCTCCCCTCGCATCCGCCGAGGCCATATCTACCGCAATTGAATCGCTGCGGACGTCACTGCGGCAACTTCCGAAGAGTGCAGGGATGCCCGAACTGGGCCGTGCGCTCCTGGCCGGGATCGGCAGAGCGTACCCCGAGACGGCCTTCGCCCTCTTTCGACGCGCAGCCGCCGATGCCCCATGGGAACGCATCGCCGGCTCCGAGATCTCATCCGACCGTCTGCCTCTCCCCAAAGGCAGCGAAGGGTCCGCCAGCGCGATGGACGCCTCAGGACGAGCCCTCTACTGCACGCATGTGCTCGGGGATCGCTCCCAGGCCGGGCTGGCGGTCCACCGAGGCGGGGACGCCCCGCCGTTCGCCGAGTGCGACCTGGCCTCCCTCCGGCTCTTCATGCTCCCGTTGGAATCCGCCTACCAGGAACGTCTCCATGCGCGGAATCAGAAGGATATGGTGTTCTCGCTGAACCACCGCGTCCTCCAGCTGACCAGCCTGATCGATACGGGCATCGAGGTATCCAAGCTGGAGAACGCCGGCACGGTCCATCGGCTCGCCCTCCAGCGCGCGGCGTCGCTGACAAATGCATCGAAGGGGTTCGTGACTGTCGAATCGGAAGGCCGCGTCAGGGAGACCGTGACGTTCCCTGATGGCAGCGCGGTCGCTTCAACGCCGGAGAACGGGGCCCGCATCACCGCAGGGTTCACATTTGGCGGGGAGACGTACACGTTCGGCCTGTTCGACAAGGAGAGCCGGTCAGGAGTGATTCCGTTCGAGGACACGGACCAGATGCTCCTCGAGGCGCTCGCCCGGCAGGTGCATGCCTCGCTCGAGAACCGCTCTCTGCTCCAGCAGGCGCTCGACAAGGAGAAGATGGAGCGCGACCTCGCCCTGGCAGCCTCCATCCAGCAGCTCATCATCCCGAAGTCGCTACCCGCGGTGGCAGGGTACGACATTGCAGGCGTCAACATCCCGACGAAATCGGTCGGCGGGGACTACTACGACTGCATTCCCCTGCCGGACGGGCGCTACGCGCTCGTCGTCGCCGACGTGGCCGGCAAAGGCATCCCCGCGGCACTGCTCGTGAGCAGCCTGCACGCCTATCTCCAGGCGTACCTGGCCAGCGGTACCATCTCGCTGGAGGAGCTGTCCCGCCGCCTGAACAAGGCGATCTGCCAGTCGTCCCCCGACGACAAATTCATCACTGCGTTCATCGCCATGCTTTCACCTGCGACCGGCGAGGTCGAGTCGGTGAACCTGGGGCACAACACGGTGTATCACCTGCGGTCCAACGGAAACGTGGCGGAACTGAACGAGGGCGGGCTTGCACTCGGGATGCTGGACATCGACTTCCCGTACCAGACCCAGAGGGTGACAATCGAGAAGGGGGAACGGCTGCTGCTGTACAGTGACGGGATCCCGGAGGCGATGGGCGCAAACGATCAGCTGTTCGAGTCGGTCCTACCCCTGGCAGAGTATCTCATGAAGAACCGGCCCGAACGGGCCGAAGAGTTCATTGCGGATCTGCTGGGCGAGATCAAGGCGTTCACTGCCGACACTCCCCAGAGCGACGACATCACGGCGCTCTATCTCCTGCGCCACTAGCTCTCCCCCGCCGCGCCCATTCATCAGTCGAGGGAGATTCACCGCTCCAGGGGTGAGTCGCTCCGCGTGTGACGGCCCGTCGTCAGCACCTCGATGATTTTCCGCGTCCCGAGCTTTCGCGCCTTCAAAAATCCGTCCCACGCCATCTCCGCCAATCTCCCGTCGCGCACTGCGTCCCGGAGCCAGTGATCGGTGTAGTCGGGATTGTCCTGCTTCATCCCGGCCTGCACTTCGAACAGCCACCGGCGGTTGAACTTCTCCTGCGACCCGATCGTGGGGGTCATAATGATCGGAATCCCCAGCGCACAGTAGAATGAGAGCTCGCTCGGTTTGGTCCAGAGTATGTCGGTTGTCCTCAGAAGGGCATTGAAGCCGTCGAAATACTCAGGGATGGTCGGCGCATCGTGGACCGTCACCGCTGATGCCGTAGACGGAAACTTGCGGACGACGCCCAGAAAGTAGTCCCGCACCTCTTCCCGGACGCCGGCAACGAGATTGAGACGTATCTCACCACGCTCAAGTCGCCTCCTCAGACTCTGCACGATGCTCGCCCCGATTTCCTTCTGCGCGCCCGCCCCCCCAACGGCGTATGTGATTGTCAGGGGGCCTTCCACCTTCATCTCACGCAGATCGACGCCAAGAAAGTGCTTCACGCTCGGGGCATGCAGCGCCTGGAACTTCCGCTCCGGATCAAGCCGCACCAGCCTCCGGGCGAGGTCATGCTTCATCGTGGCGAGGTTCTCGCCCAGGAGCTCCTGCGGCAGCGGGAAGCCCGTCAGGAAGATCCTTTCCTCGGGGACGCCGTAGGCGCGGAGCCGCTGTGCGGCGCGCCCGCATGGCGCGAAGTAGTTGATCCGGCTTTCCCATGGCTGCTTCGCCACCCAGACCCTGTTCAGATCGGCGTCGCAAATGATGCAGAAGATCGTGTCGTACCCCGCCATCTCAGCCGCGACGGCTGGAGCATAGAAGGACGTCACAAGAGGCAGATGGGTATCGCCGATTCTCGCCAGAAGGCCCCTTCCGAGCCCCTGTTTGACGAGCGAGGCGAGAAGGTCGACCTGGAATGTGGAGCGCGACAGGTCCCGGATGGGATACAGCGACGGGATGTGCAGGAGGGCATCGAGAATATTGAAGATCGGTTTCCCGATGACGGGTATCCCGCGGGCGCGGGAGAACGTCTCATACACTCCCAGCAGGCGCGACCAGAGGCCGCGCTCGGACGGCGAGGAGGCGTCGTTCCGTCCGACAACGAGAACCCCGTTGTGAGCGATCGTGCGGAGAGGATGCACCGCGCGCTGATGGCCGTAGCCCATATCGGCCGCGACGACCCAGGCCCGGATGTCTGCTTCATTCTTCATGCGCGCAGAAAGTACGCATCGGACGCCACAACTTCAAGGCTCGAACAGGATGGTCCCGAAGTCGTCCGGCCTGTGAAAGTTGAGCTCCCGAACGGGTGACCATGACGCCCAGTGCGGGTGAGAGGTGGCATCGCCGCATTTGTAGAAGTTGGCCCGCCACCGGTCGCCAGGAAGCGGAGGCGTCTTTCCCACATACCGTTCAAAGAACGCGAACGGAACCGTCATTTCAATCCACCAGTCGCACTCGCCCGGATATCTCGGGGTCCACGACCGGCGGGAGATTGCCGGCGATAACGACGGAGGACGCATGCTCCCTGGGGATGGGTTGCCACCGCTCAAATCCGCCCGGCACTCTCCGCGGATCCTCAATGAACGACGACAGGAGCGTGCCGCCGCAATTCACCTCAAGGTTAACGTAGCCGCCCGGCGTTCGGGGTTGCAGGAATGCTTCCACGCAGCTATCGGTGTAGACCGGCTCACCGTAACCGGTGTGGACGCACCGAACGAACCTGTCGTGGACGTCAAACCGGACATACAGCGCGGCCGAATCATAGAGCGCGCGGGCGGCAACGCGGGGGCGGTGCCCGGAACTCTCAGGACGGAAGGAGTCGACGGCAAGCGTGTGCGCCCGAGACCAGAACGCCAGATCGCCAGGCTCATGCACACGGGAGTTCGCGGGCGCTTTCCTGACGGTGTAGAGACGGTCGGACACTGTGGGTTGATCAGACAAACGCGGAAGGGTTGAGGTGTTCGACTTCGAACAGATCGCGCGCAGCAAGCATGGCAACACCCAGGGAACCCGCTTTCGCGCCAAGGGGCGAAATCAGGAACTCCACGTCGCGACTCAGCTGCACGAGCGAATGCTGGACCGCAGTCGTGCGGACGGGGTTCAGGATGAAATTGCCGGCCCCCGAGACGCGCCCCCCCAGCACGATCACTTCGGGGTTGAAGAGCGTGATGAGCGACGCGAGCCCTTCGCCGAGATACCGCCCTGCCTGATCGAGAACCTCGATGCAGAACTGATCGCCGCTGTTTGCCAGCTCCACCACCATCTGTGCATCGATCGCGTCGACGCGTCCCCTGGTGCGCTCCGTGAGCTTCGAGGTGGCGCCGTTCTTGACCCGCTCCCGCGCGGCAGCCCCGATGGCCTGCCCCGAGGCCACAGTCTCAAGGCATCCTTTCCGTCCGCAGTAGCAGAGCTGGCCGTTCGGGATCGTTTCGATGTGGCCGAACTCTCCCGCATACCCGTCCCGCCCGTAAAAGAGACGGCCGTCGATGATAATGCCCAGACCCAGGCCCCACCCGATGTTCAGGCAGAGCGCATGTGTCTTTCTCCGCGCGGCGCCGAACCACAGCTCGCCGAGGGCCATGGCTTTCGCGTCATGCTCGACGTGCACGGGCTTGTCGAGCATATCGTGAAGGATCTCGCGGACCGGCCTCCCGCCGAAATGCAGGTACGTTTCTCCAATGCCCTCGCGGCCACGCACGATACCCGGGATGGAGACGCCCACACCCAGGAGCCGGTCCATGCGCAGGGAATTTTCCGCAACGATGCCGTTGACTTCTGCGCGGATCCACTCGACGACCCGGCGCTCCTCCCGGAGCGGCGGCGAGGGGTGGGTGACAAATGCAACAACCTCCTGGGCGAGATTGAGAACGACCATGTTGGCGTTGAGGTGGCCGATGTCGATGCCGATCACGAAACCCGACGTGCCGTTCAGGCGGGCAAGGATCGGCGGCCGCCCCGCACGATCGGCGTTCTTCTCTTCACGGGTCCGGATGAACCGTCCGTGCTTCTCCGACACGATGATGCTGGAGACCATGGGGATGCCCATGCCCGTGATCCGCGCCAGGTCCGTCAGGGACAGCTCGCCGTGCTCGAGCAATGCTCGCAGAATGCGGTTCCGCCGGATGCGGTTCTTTGTCGAGACTTTGCTCATGAGTGCTCGCCGCCGGGAGCGACGAATTCCCGGTGCAGATACTCCTGGACCGTTGCAAGGTCGTCGCGGCTCGTCAGGTCGGGGACGTGCTCGGCGCGCGGAATGGTCATGACGGTTCGCGGATGTTCGGCCGCCAGCATGCCGACAGCCGTCGGCAACTCGTACTCTTTACGCACCGGGTGCAGAGGGACCCGAGCCAGGTAGGGCATGATGAGATCGTAGTCCAATCGCCAGATATTCATGCTGACGCCCACGCGTCCGTCCGGACCGGTGAGCGCCTTGACCTCTTCCGGCGACGGCTTTTCGACAATCGAAACGAGGAATCCTTCGGCGTCCTTGCTGAGGACGGCGAACTGCTCGATTCGCTCCCGTTCAAACTGCAGGGATTTCCTGTCATAATCAATGAGCGCACCAGGGTACTCGGAGACGAGCAGTTCCTGCAGAGCTTCTCGGCTATAGAGATTGTCGCTGTTGCATACGGTGAACCGCGAACCGCTCCAGTCGGGGCGGCTTCGCAGGCCCCATCGCAGCGCATCTGCTGTCCCGAGAGGCTTCGTTCGTCCCTCCGGAATGGGCTGCTCCGCGAACGAGACACGCAAAACTTTCGAGAGACCCTCGACCGTTGCCGTCGTGTAATGGGCCCGCATGGCGACGTCCGACTGCCCGACAACCAGCACCACGTCCCGATACCCTGCCGCCGCCGCATTCATGAGAAGATAGTCCAGAAACGGCCGCCCGCCGGTGCCGACGCCGATCATCGACTTCGGCTTCTGGTCCGCTTCCCGGATAAGGCCGGGGTCGATCGCGTCCGAGCGCACAGCACCCCTGCGCATGCGCGACGACACCCCGCCGGCAAGTATGACGAGGTTCGGGTCCATCAGTCGAGAACCTCGAGCGGCTCAAGGCGCGTTCCGACATCTGCGGTGATCACGTAGGCCTTTCCCCCTTCCCTCTCGATAGCTTCCGCGACGCGCTCCGAATGCTCCGGCGCATAGGCGAACATGCAGCCGCCGCCGCCCGAGCCATTGATCTTCCCCCCAACAGCGCCGGCCTTCAGCGCTGCGTCCAGCATCCTGTCGATCTTCGGCGTGGAAATGCGCAGCACGTCGCGGAGAACCGCCTGATGCTCCGTCAGCAAACGGCCGACCGCCACATGGTCGACGGCACTCTCGCCCAGGAGTCCGAGCGCCGTCTTCGTGATCGCATGATTGCGCAGCGTCCCGCCCAGCAGGTCGCGCTGAGAGGCATCAAGGACGCCGGAGAACGCGCCAATGTCGGACTCCTCCGCCGTGTGCAACGAGAACCCCGGCTGCTTCGCGCGCAACAGTTGTGCGGCGTCCACCACCCGGTCCTTTACCCGGGCAAGAATGCCCTTCGTGTCCTTCGGCTCGCCGGAGTCTCCGAGGACGAACGTCTTCAGCGCGGCCGGGAGAGGACTGACTCTGATGGACGGGTGGAACTCGATCGCAACCACGCCGCCATACGCGGTCGAGAAGTGGTCCATCATGCCGCCGGGTTCCCCGAACTCCAGCACCTCGGCCTCATGTGCAAGCCGCGCGCAGGAGTCCGGGTCAAGCGACACCCGCTGATCACTCAGGCATGCAAGCACCCCGATCCACGTCACAATCAAGGCCGACGAACTCGACGTCCCGGCATTGATCGGAATCTCCCCGTGGACCATCGCTTCGATGCCACCGGCGTATGTATAGCCGTGGCGCAGCATGACATTGGCGGCGCTCCGGAAGTAATCTCGCTCAACCGTGTACGGAACCCGCCCGGCAAGCCCGAACCGCTCTTCCCGGCCAATGTCCGGAAGATGAATCCGTGCCTCACGCGCCTGGATTCTCGTGGCGTCCATCGTGATGCGCAGGGAAATCGCGCACGGAATCACCGGAAGCCCCAGATAGTCCTGGTGCTCCCCGAAGAGGCAGACGCGGCCGGGAGTGGAGATTCTCAACTCGCGGGACGTTTGCGGGGTTATCATGCCTGGTTCCTTTATGCCGTCAAAACATATGCCGGCCAGTGTGCCGCACCTGTCGTTTGTTGAATGCAGACAGAGGCTGACCTCCTGGTGTTGTTGAGCAATGGCCCAGGGTCATCAGAAGAAATCTGAGAGCCAGAACATCAGGACGCCCGGGCGCATGACGGTCCGTTCGAGTTTTGCACGTTGACTCTCATCGAGAATCAAGATCATCATTTCCGTATCCGTCTCGACGGTGTGCGGCATGCGCAGAGCCAGGCGCTCCATTTCGCCCTGCGACAGGACGACTTTCACCCGCGTCCCCATGCTGCGGGATGCAAGCGAACGCGCCATGGCTTCAAACGAGGCGGGGGCATCCTCCGCCGCGCCAAACTCAAGCACCTGCAGCGCCCCCTTTTCGATATTCCCCCTGATGTAGGCCGCAATCCGCCCGTCCCGTTCCAGGACAAGAAACTTGTCGGGATCTTCCCCGCTGAAATCGAGCTGGCCGAGCCAGTACTGTTCGTCTCGGACCACCGGGCCGGCGTTCTCGCCGTTGTACGATTCGTAGATCGCCCGCACCGACGCGAAATCGCTCTCCTTCACGAAAGGTCGGACGCCTGGAGCCCGCTTCGGCGAGATTCCCGTGAACGTCACAGCCTGCCGTGGAACAGTCACGTAGCCAAACTTCTCGTAGTAGCTGTTGATGGTGGTCGTCAGCATCGAGAAGGCATACCCCTGACTTCGCATCCTGTTCACCGCCTCCTCCATCAGCCGCCCCGCATAGCCGTGCTTCCGCTCCGCCGGGTCCGTGCTCACATTCCCGATGCCGGCGAATCTCATCACCCGGCCTTCCACCCAGAATTTCCTGGGAAAGACTTGCACGCTGCTGACGAACTTGCCGTCCTGTGCGATCACCAGGGTATCTTCGGGCCGGAGCGTCGGATCGCGGAGAATGTGCCGCTCGAAGTACTCCCGGGGGGTGCCGTCAAATGCCCGGTCGCAGAGATCGACCACCTGTTCGAGATCCGATCTGTTCCGGCATGTGCGCAGTTCAGTCTGACGCATGATCACTCCGCCATGAGATACATTGCGATGGTGGCAACAAGGATCCCGACAATCATCGGGATTCCCGGGACGACGCCGTACAGCAACAGCGAAAGCACGATCGTGATGACCGGGGCGAGCGCTGTCATCGGTACGACGATGATGGCTTTGCCGTAGCGGAGGGCGTAGACGATCGTCAACGCGCCGACCGCATTCAACACCTGGACGAGCAGAGCGAGGCCCGGCCCATTCCATCCCCAGTTTACCGGCAGCGCAAAATCGGTCATGGCCAGCGCCACCGGCGACAGTGCAACCCCGGTCGCCATCATGTAGAAGAAGACGCTTTCGGCCGACATGGTCGACGTGGCGAGCTTCATCGCGTACGCCTGCACTCCCCAGAACAGGAACACGACCAGCGCCATCATCAACCAGAGCAGGCCTCCGCTGGCCACCGCATTCCCGGGGTTGTACGATAGAAGGCCGATGGCCACCAGCGCGAGCGCGATTCCCATCCACGAACGGCGCGAGGCCTGCTCGTGAAGCAAACCGACGGACAGGAGAATCGTCACGACCGGATAGAGAGAGACGATCGGGAATATCAGATACGCAGGGCCGAGCCGGAGCGCCTGGAAGAGTATCAGCTGTCCCCCGGCTCCCAGGAATCCGACGATCGATCCGAGAAGAACCGAGCGGGGATCGTGGTCGATCTTCCAGCCCATCAGCCCGAGCGCGATGAGCGAGCAGGGGATCATGGTGATAGACCACGCTACGTAGCCAAGTGTGGCCGGGAATCCCGCCTTCTCCGGAATCTCGATAAAAGCGCCCCACACGCCCCAAAACAGGGTCGTTATAACCGCATACATGAGCCAGCGCCGACCGGCGGCCTGCTCCGTCATCGCACGAGCACCATCCTTCCTGTTGCACCAAGCCCGGCGGCCTGGACCCGGTAGAAGTAGACGCCGCTGGGAAGCCCGGGCAGCTCAACCGAAATCTCCCTCCGTCCTGCCTGTTGCTCGCCCCCGTCTACCGCCGCTACCTGCTGGCCAAGCATGTTGTAGATGGTGATCCCCACCCGACTCTGGGCCGGCAGGCTGAAGGCGATCCACGTCGATGCGTTGAACGGGTTGGGATAGTTGCCGTGGAGCTGGAATCCCTCCGGAACCCGTTCGCCGTGCTCATCCACCTCCGTCGTGTGGTCAAGCAGGCGCAGATACAGCGTATCGGCGTACGGCTCCCCGGCAGCGGCAGGATCGATGTGCACGGAATGGAGAAGCCGATTGTAACCGGTCGCGGATTCCCAGACGCCCCCGTTGGCAAGGCGCATCGCGAACTCCGGTTTGAACCGCAGCGTCTCCGACGGATCCGGCAGATTGAGAAACATCTGGTACTCGCCCCCGGGCATGTCGGACGGGACGCCGATCGTCACGGACATCCGGACCGTGTCTCCCGCGCCCCAGAAGCGCGGGTCGACGGGAAGGCGCACGAAGTATTCCGTGGAGTCGAGCGGATTGCGGAGGATGACTTCGACAGGGCGGGGATTGAACGGGGCGGCCCAGCCGGTATTGGTCAACGCGAGCGCGACCGGCAGCCCGCTCCCCGGCCGCGCCGAATCCGCATACGTCCCACTCACCAATCCGAACCGATATCCGAGCCGCCTTTTGATCTCCGGCATGCAACCGCCGTTCGTCCACTGCGCCAGGACGGTGGCGTGGTAGTCGCTGTTCACGTACGTCCAGTGCATCCGGGTCAGCTCTCTCACGGCGTTGGGACACGTCGCGAGCACATTGGGATTGCACGTCTCTCCCGCCCATCGGAGCGAAGCGCGTGTCGGCGCTGAGATACTCTTTGTCGGCCGTCGTGTCCTCGTACGTGCCGTAGTCGTCGTAGTTCGCGAGGAAGCAGTCGTTGTGATGCCCTGTTCTCGCATACTGCATCGATGTATATGCCTCAATCGAGTCGATCGGGGTCGTCCGGGTGAAGATATACATCTTGTAGTTTGGAGTACGCACCTGCGCGAAGATCGGGTGCGGCATCACCTCCAGGATCTTCTGGAGGACCGCTCGCCGGTTGGCGGTGGTGTTCAGCCCGTTCGACGAGTAGTACCACTCGCCCCACGCGCCGATGAACCCGGCCTGCATCACGGCGATGACATCGCGGTTCTGCTCGAACACGGGCTTCAACTGGTCAAGGTGGCGGAGGACCACCTCGAGCGGAGCGTCCGGATCGCTTTCGCCGGAGCTGTACGCAAACCGGAGCACACACTTGATGCCGGCCTGCCGCATGCGCGCGAAGTCTGTCTGCATCAGGGTCAGCTGGGTCGCACTCAGGTCCGTCGACCGGAACTTCTTCAGATAGTACATCCTGAGAATCAGCGACTGCCCCTTGCTGTTCCGGATGGCGTTCAGATCGCTGAGCGACAGGGCGGCGCCTTCGGCCTGCACTTCCCGATGGCTGTAGAACCCTCTTTCCGGGTTCGGAAAGAGCGTGTCGGACGGAGCGTATTCCACCGTCGTGCCTTGCGCCCACACCCGCACGGCCATGAGGGAAAAAGCCGCGATTCCGCCCACAAATCGACCGAAATGTCTCCTCATCTGGGTTCCGCCTTCAGGAGCAATGCCCCCCTGAATGAGAGTTCAACAGAGGCGTTCGAGCCTGCCGCCATGCCCATGGATTCCCCCGTCACGACATTGACGATCTGGTACTGGCCGCTCCCCAGTCCTCTGAGGTGGAACGTGCCGGTGAATGGATCTCTCGAGAACAGACTGTAGTACAACGTATCCTCCTTCGCGACAACGTGTGTCTCGGGCAGATCAAAGGCGATGTCGTACAGGTTCCTGTACTCGCCTTCGCTCAACCGGAGCCGGTTGTACAACGCAATCCAGTCCCGGTATACCCGTTCCTTCGCCGGGTCAAGCATGAGCGACGAGTCGGCCTGCGCAACGCCCGGGACCGTAAACTTCGTTGCGGGCACTCCGCCGACTCC
Source organism: uncultured Ignavibacteria bacterium (assembly GCA_963701735.1). GTDB lineage: Bacteria > Bacteroidota > Ignavibacteria > UBA10030 > UBA6906 > CAWABB01. The sequence continues at coordinate 160,377 of CAVPBI010000022.1, forward strand.
GATCGTGGAGGCGAAGTCCTCGACACCCGTAACAACCACTGTGCCTGCAGCCTCATCCCAGCGGCGGTTGGTCAGTTCGACGTGATCTCCGCTGTACGGCGTAGACGGTCCCATCAGCGCCTTGTAGGCCTTCCCCCTGTGCCGTACCTGCCATGGCGAGAGCGGGTCTGAAGCCACGGGCTGGTCTGCATAGGGGATGTGATATATCGAAAAGTTCGTGCCGCACGCACAGACGTGGACGACAGCCGCCGGGTTCGCCGCCTTGATTCCAGCGTAGATCGCCTGGAAGAAGAGCGGGAGTTCCCGGGGCGCATCCTCCGGTGATGCGTGCCGATGCGCGGGGTTGTAGCAGGGCGGCACCGCATTCATGTTCTGCCCGTCGATCTTCACGCCGTCGAATCCCCACGTCGAGATCATGCGGACCGCGAGCTTCACGTAGTGCGCCCGGACTTCGGGGACCGCCGGGCAGAGCGTGTACGAGTTCCACCACGACACCTGGGTGCGGGACCCATCGGCGTTCAGCTGGAACCACTCCGGATGCCGCACCGAAAGATCGCTTGTGAAGCGCATCCCGAACTCGTTCATCCGATCCGGAAAGTGTGCGACACTGTACGCGGAATCGTGCGCCTCCAGCGGGACCCACCAGAGCCTGGCCTTCATGCCCGCAGCGTGAATAGAATCAGTCAATGCCTTCATGTCGCTGTCCCCGGCCGGGAACTTCACGGGATTGAGATTCCAGTCGCCGTCTGCCGACTGCCATCCGTCGTCGACCGTGGTCCATCCCGCACCGAGCTCGCGCGCCTTCGAAAGCGATGCCAGTATCTGGGCGGGCACGAACGTCCGCTCGTACCCCCAGCCACACCACTCAACGTCATACGCGCTGTGCGGGCTCGCGGCGGCAGCAATGCCTCTGGAGCGCATCACCTTCGCGTACATCGCAAGCGCGTTGAAGAAATCCCCCCGGTGTATCACAACCGCCGCTGTGACCGCGTGAAGACGGTGGTCGACGAGCGACCCGGCCGTGCTCACGAGCGAGACCCGGGCGGTACCACGCGCATCCACCGACACCGGAAGCGCGATCGGCTCAGGTGCACCTGCAACCGAAGCGAGCGCCGCGCCCGACTGCCTGCTCCAGAAATCCACCAACGGCATCCCGCCGCCGTAGTCAGGCGCATTCATCCCCTGGTGATTCCGGCGGCTGTACCCCGGGCCGATCGGGAAGATCCAATCGGGCCGGGAGCTGTAGCTGCCCCCCTGGAAGGACCACAGGGAATCCTTCCCGTTCCCCTCCTGTCCCGGCATCTCCAGTCCGCACGACTCAAGGCTGTCAATCCCTGCCTCCCCATCCAGGCGGATGCTCGAAGAGACAAGAAAGGCCATCGGGAAATCGTCCTGAAACTCCAGTGTGGTCACCACTTCGCGGGATTTTTCGCTGTCACCGGCCAGAGCTCCCACCAGGCGGACCCGATCCTTGCGATCCGCCGTCTGCGGGTCGAACTGCACAGAGCGCAGCGCAATCGATCCGCGCCACTGACCGGAACGCCGGTGAACACGCATGGGCAGCAGCGTGCAGACCGGCCGGAGGCTCGAACGTTCCTTGAGGAGCAGGCGGACGGACATGTCCGGCCTGATATCGAGCGTCAGATCCCCCCGGGTAATCTGCCGCTGCGCTTCCGCCGGAGACGCCGGCCACAGGGCCAGCGCGCCGAAGACCACGATGCACGCGCGATGGTTCACGGAAGTGCCTCCAATTTGCCATTGCTATATACACAAGGGGACTAGAGAATGATGATGAATTTGCCCTGGGTGCTGCCGATGGGTGAATCGAGATAAAAGAAGTACAGCCCGGACGCGACCACCTGGTTGCTTTCATTCTTCAGATCCCACGTGGCGATCGAAGGCGCGATCGAGGTCTGGCCGTTGTGCTCGATGACCCGGACCTTCTCGCCGGCGGAATTGAAGATTCGGATGGTCGCCTGTTCAGGCAGATGCGTGAACTGCAGGATTTTCTCCTTCCCGGTTTCCCAACCGCTCGCCACGACGTACGGATTCGGAACGACCCGGACTGCATCGAGGCTTGTCGTGGCTACGGCCGCACGCGGAACAATCTCGACGGTGTTTGTCCTGGCGGCAGGGTTGGATGCCGGCGTGTTTTCAAGCGGACCGACGATTCCGTTCCCCGTGTCGTAGGCAGCGACATAGTACCTGTAGTTCAGGCCGTTCACCGCCTGGTCATCCACGAACATGCGGACCGTGTCGCCGCGGCGGAAGATCCCCAGCGTATCCGACTGCACAATCTGTATCGGGGGCAGATCCGTCTCGTTCCCCAGGTAGTACCAGGCATACTCGGGAAGCGTCCTGTAGTATCCGAAGACCGAATCCACCCGGTCCCACTGCTGCATCGGGATATATCGGACGGTCCCGGAAAAATCTGTGAACGTCTCCGTCCCCCACGTCACCCCGTTGTTCTCCGAGCGGTAGACTTTGTACCCTTCGAACTCGGGATCCCGTTCAGACTCGATGCCCCAGATCAGCGTTGCCTTGCCGTCGCCGGGGACGATCTCCATGCGCGGGGCCACCGGAGGTTTCACGACCTGCCAGCCCGACTGGTAGAGCTTGACAGCGCGCTGGGCATTGCTCAGCAGCTGATTGCGTGACAGGCCGAAGACCGTTGCGAACACCATGGTATCGGTCTGGCCGGGGCTGAGCGTCAGGGAGTCCGATCCGAGAGTCTGAATGCCGTCTGCGCCCAGGCCGAGATAATACCCCGGCCCGCCTTCCTGATCGTCCGGCACTCCGTTCTCGTCGAAATCGTCGTCGATCCCGTCGCGGTTGCTGTCGTGCTGATCCCCCTGGTTCTGGAGGTTGTACCGGAAGTACCATTCCTTGCTCGCCCCGTTCCCGCGCGGGGTCGTGGCCTCCATCCAGAAATGGTAGGCATCGTACGTATGGACCTTCGTGTTGGGCCCGGGCATGCGGAGCGCGAGCGCGCCGGACCAGGCGATTTGCGCAGTCGGGATCGTCCCGCCATCGGGGTGTCCTTCGTACCCATCGTCGTCCGTCCCGTACGCGAGCTGGAGCTTCGGGTCATAGTAGTGCCGGTCCGTGTCGAAGACGTTGGGGTTCTGGAAGATCGGGGCGTAGCTGAAATCCGCGTGGATGCCGGTGCGCAGCCCCTGGATCGGGGCGGTGCCGATGTTCCGCACAACGAACATCCAGACAATGAAGTCCTGATAGAGCTCGCCGACCCATGCCATGCCGCGCATCTCCATCTGCACATTTAGCCACCGCCTGTTGGTCGTCCCCTCGTCTGTCCCCTTCCACGCGTACATGACGGAATACGTCTCCTGGTCTGCCAGGCGTTCGCCGTTCGGGCCGAGTCCCGGCCATCCTTCGGGTCCGACCTTCAAGGGAAGCGACGTCCCGGGGATTGTAGCGGGCCATCCGCGGTTGGGGCCCCTCGTCGGCCACGTCGTGGTATCCGTGCTGATGATCCCGTTCTGCGATTCCGCAAAATCGGGATACGGCGCAAAGTGCTCCTCATCCCAGAATGCTGCCGGACCTTCGTCCATTGATCCGTCGAGATACTCGAGGTTGTTCGGATTGTCGCCGCCAACCGCGCCGGCAGCCTGAGCTGCCGGGGCCCCGACCACCACGCCGACGCAAGTCCCCCAGTTCAGGTGACTGCCTGTTGGATACTCGAACGCGGGCGGCTCCGCCAGCGGGTACTGTTGCTCATTGCCGTCGCAGAGCAGGCCCGTATTGGCGAACTTGGTGCGCACGCGATTGATGTCCATGATGGCCCAGCGTTTGTAGAGCGGCACCGGGTCGATCTGGGCCTGCGTTTCGGGTGCCAGCACGATCATCGCGCCAAGCACGGGCATCCAGTATCGGTGCGCCAGAGTCTTCACCGTTCTAGAGTTCATTATCGTGCCCCCGTGTTACGATGCCGGGATATCCCGGAGCGATGGCCGGAATTCACTGTCGCCGGTCGCTGCAGCCCTGCGGCAAATTTCTGTGGACTTGAAATGACCGCCTCGATGCCCGAGCTGGAGAACTCCACTGTCGAGAGCGGCGTCAGCGTCCGCACATCCGCCACGATCATGGTGACGTTGACGATGGCATACAGCAGATCGCCGGACGGGACTATGCAGACGGCCTTGGCATTGTCAGCAAACGCGAGCGTGTCCCGCGGGGTGTTGGTTGCAGCGTCATAGGTCACGATCCATTTGCCCGCCGCAACCGCATACAGGGAAAGTCCCGTCGGATCGAATGCCAGGGCGACCGGCTCGGATCCGCCGGTGCCTGACGGGAAGGTCGCGACCGTCTGGAACGCCGTCGCCGCCCCATCCGTCATCTTGAATTGAAGCCCTTCGCATTGCACACGTACACGTTGCCCGTCTGCTGGTTGACGACGAGGTCGCCCGTGACAATTGACGTGGACACCGCGTTCGACAGACGCTTGATGATGCTGCCGTCGCCCGGGCGGAAGAGCACAAGGTCGCGCCGCGACTGATCCAGCGAGTAGAGCGTCTGCCCGTCCGGCGAAATGGCCAGCCGCGCGCCCGGGAACACCAGGGGGGCCCTGCCGGCGGTGTCGAGCGCAGCGATGCCGATCTTGCTCAACGCGGCGCGCCCCGACGGGTCGACGCACAGCACATATGCCGTATCGCCGTATGTCACGATCGAGGACGGACCCGCGGCTGTGGCGAGCCTGGCCACGACAGCGTTCGTCCCCGTGTTCACGACATCGACCGGTTGGTGGTGCGGTTGCTCACGAACAGGAGCCCGCCGTTCGGCGAGAGGGCCATCCCTTCAGGGTTTGTGAAGCCTCCAACCGTTGTCAGGAGGCTGTCGAACGACCCGAAGACCCTGACGTCCCTCCTTCCGGTCGCGCAGGTACAGGTGTGTGAAGCCGTTCTGGGAGTACCCGCCTTCGGAGTAGAACCACGTGCTCAGGAGCGTTGACGTATCGGAATAGACCGGAACGGACTCCTGCTGGATCGTGTTCCCGTTCTTGTCGCGCACTCCGCCCTGCAGCGCCGCCGTGAAGATGGCGCTTGGAGCGAGCGCCTGTGACGGCGTAAAGAGCACCGTGGTGTCAACGCCGCGGAAGGTTCCGGGCACGACAGTACCGCTGTAGTCGCGGAGGAAAAAGCGGCCCTCGAAACTCGAGAGGTCCATGACATCGTCAAACACCATCTGGACCGATCCCGTCGAAGGGACGACGACGCTCCCCGGCTCGGGCTGGATCTTCAGGACCATCGGCCGGGCGATCTCGACCGGCGCGGTGGGCTCGCGGTCAGGCAGACAGTGCAGGCCGCCAAGTGCCAGGGCCACGGCGACAGCCGGGGCCGGGCGTAAGAAGCGTTTCAATGTGATCATGATCTGTTCCGTTGTGAAATCATGCCTCACCCGGACCTCACAGGATGACCACGCCCAGCGTGATCTGGTGGACGCCCTTGAGGTTGCCGAAATCCGTGTATGCGTAGTCGACCGACAGCCGGCCGAGCGCTCCCGTGTCGATCTTCACTCCCGCACCCGCCGAAAACGTCACTTCATCGTAGTTGAATCGGTAGCCGCCCCGCACGGTGAAGAGGTTGAGGAACGTCACCGCTGCGCCGAGGTGATGCCGCGCCTCATAGTCGCGGGAGTCGATGAGCATGTACGCCACCACCACTTCTGCCGCATCGGACTTGTATGGCGTGGCGGAGAGCCCGAGCCGGAAGAACAGCGGCAACGACCACGATTGCGTCTCCAGGGTGGCCGGCACTTGCTTCCCGGTCGGACTGCCCGGCACAACGTGCGTCACGAGCAGGTCGTTCCCCGAGAACTGCAGGTCGCTTCCGAAATTGGCGAGCGCGAGCCCGATGGTCAGATCGCCGGGGAAGGACGTCGTGAACACGCTCCCCACGTCAAACGCAAACGCGGACCCCTCTGCCGAGGCGAGCTGCTCGCGGATGAACTTGACCTTCAGGCCGAACGAGAACCTGTCAGTGAAGTCGTTGTACGCCAGACCCAGCGCAAGGTCGTTCGCGCTTACGACCCTCCCGGTCCCGTCCTGCTCCTGCAGGGTCGTCTCGATGATGTCGCCCGACGTGAAGTACGCGATGTCGAGGCCGAGTGTCCCGAAGTCAAACGGCACGGTCACCGCGAGATAGTTGAGATCCGTCTCCACGAGCCATTGAAGATTCGAAAACACGACACTCGGCTTCCCGATCCGCGACGACGCGGCGGGATTCCAGTAGAGACAGCTCGCATCCTCACCAAACGTGACGTATGCGTCCGCCATCCCCGAGGCCTTTGGGCCGAGGCCGATCTTCAAAAAGTTCGCGGCTGAGGTGCCGTGATAGGAGGCTTCCTGCGCCGCCGCTGGAGCGGCAAGGAGTGCCGCCAGAACGAGCGTCAGTGCACCGCTGCGTAGTCTCATGGGGTGCTCCGTTAAAGGGTAAAGGAGAGGCCGACCTGGAACCGCCGTCCCGGCCCCCACATCGACGGGTCGTTGGTGTAATCGTCAGAGGTGGAGGGGTTGGCGTGGACCCCTGGCTGGCCAGAATCAGGCCATACCCACCACACGTTCCGCCGGTTGAAGAGATTCACGACCTGGGCAAAAAGGCGAAGCTTCACAAGCGACACGTCGAACTCCTTGTATGCCATGATGTCGAATGTCCCGATCGATGGCGCACGCTCGGCGTTCGGCTGAAACTGCGTGTACGTGTACGGGAGCCCGCTGGCGATCGTCCCCAGCAGCGAGAACCCCCACGCCTGCGGGAACTCGAACGAGAGCCCGACCGATGCGACGTGCGACTGATCCCAGTCCGCCGGGACTCCCGCGCCTCGTCACGCGGAATCGAAAAGAGCACCGAGCTGGTTGTCAGGGCTTCAGCGTAGGTATAGTTGAGAAATCCAGAGAAGTAGTTCGAGAAGCGCTTCGAGAAGGAGACTTCCACGCCCTTGACCTCGGCGGACCGACGTTGTCGAACGCCGGGAATTTCTGCACCGTGGTCACGTCGCCCGTGGAGAGATACCCCTCGATCACGACAGTCCCGATGAGGTTGGAGATCTTCCTGTAGAACCCCGTCACGTCGGGAGAGGGTACTGGTAGGCGAAGCTGGACGCTGAACTCGTAGTTGATCGTTTTCTCTTTGGATGTCGCTGGTGGCAACGGCACTGAACTGACGGACATTGGGCGGGGGTACAGGGGGTACTGCTCGTTAGGCCTGGAACGTCTTGTAGAAGTCGGATATTGGTAGTAATGCCGTAGCGAACTGGAATGCTGCGACGTGAGATCGGGTAGCTGATGCGAACTGGGGGCTGAAATAGGAGCGCGTCGGGGACTGTGCGACTCCTTCGGGGGACGTGATGTCGTGATGTACTGGCGGTTGGGATTGATAAGGTCATCGGACGCTGACGTTACGACATCCATATCTTCGAATTCCATCTTGTCGTTGACATAGGCGCTGTATTTCACGGGGTGAGATCGTAGTCTCGATGACTGACACGCAGCTCATCGCTGTTCGGGTTGACCGCTCAGCGACGTGCGAGCTGCTGATGGTGCGCCGCGGAGATCTGGTGCTCTTTCGTATCTGGCTGGTGATGTTCGCTGGAATTCGAGCGCGGAAGACGCTTTCAAAACGGACGAAATCCTCGCGGAGGTGAGAACTCGGCGGAGCTGGTCTCAGGACGGACGGCATACTCGGCGGGCTGTTGAAGACGAACGACTTGAACGACGGCGATACTCGGAGAGCGCAACATCATAGAAGGTCGTAGGCGAGAGCACGTGCGTGAACTGCCGTAGATCAGCTTGTCGCGCAGCGTTACATGCGGAGTGCTGTACGGGTTGTATTTGAAATAATGATTGTAGGCCCCGCTGGCTCTCGGTGTAGTAGATACCCCGCGGAGCTTCATCGCTCGGTGACTGCAGATGAGCTTCCGAACAGGAGCTCGTTGTCGCGGTACCCATGGAGACTTCTCGGGCGTCCGAGCGATCGCGCCTCGGAGTCTACATAGTTCGGATAGACGTAGCTGTAGAGGTACCGTCGCTTCTGAACAGTCGTGCGGACCGAAGAAGGCAGCGTGGACACGCCGGAACTGGGCCGCTCGCTGGAACTCGAAGTTCGTCGTCTTCGTTATTGGACATGTCCAGCTGGTCGTGAAGGCAGCCCCGCACCGTGTAGGCTGGGGGACATTGTCATTGTCTGCATCTCGACGACGCGGACATCGCTCGCGTATTGCGGGCAAACGTGCCGGTCAGCGTCCGGATCGACTGCAGCGAATACTGACCCATGGCCTCCAGATCGAACCCGCCCCAGAGTTGATCATTCACGGAGACGCCGTCCAACAGATACAGGGTCTCGTTGGTTCTCCCGCCGCGGAAATGCAATCCGTCGTTCGGAATCGTGGCGAACTGTCCGAACACCGGCTGCGAACTCACCGGGGTGGTCACGATGTTCGATGTGATACCCGCCTGTGTCGTGACCAGGCCGACCAGAGAAGTCTGCACCGGGAGCTTGTCGATGTCGGCGGCATCAAAGCCCTGGATCTTCGAGGTGAGGTCCTTCTGAACGGCTGGCCGCGTGTGCTCAACGACAACTTCCGCCAGCTGGACGTCGGAGGGCGTAAGGCCGATGTCCACCCTGGTTGTCAGACCCGGTACCACGTCCACCTTCTGGACGCGATACGGAGCAAACCCGACGGCGCTAGCGCGGAGCACATATGTCTGGGGGGGAACGTTGATGATGAAGAATTTTCCCTCGACGTCGGTCGAGGCGCCGAGCGTCGTTCCTTCGAGCATGACGTTCGCGCCGATGACCGGCTGCTTCTTGTCGTCGAGGATGGTTCCTGAGATCTTGCCTGTTGTCTGCGTAAGCGCGGCCATGGGAATCAGAAACAGGCAAGCGAGACCGAAGATCGTGCGGGGCACCGTCGCCTCCTCCACGCGGTACTTGGATAGGGTACACGGCCGGACTCGGTCCCGTCCCGCCCGGAGGCGGGGCGGGACCATCCGGAGGAACTGCTACTTCATCAGAAGCATCTTCGTTGTGGCAGCGAACGAGCCGCTCTCGAGCCGTGCGAAGTATACGCCGCTCGTGAGATGATCGGCCACGAAAGCGACCCGGTGCGTTCCGGCAGGCTGCACGCCGTCCACCAGTGTCGCGACTACTTCACCCAGGACGTTGAACACCCTCAGCGTAACCCTGCCCGTCGAAGGCAGTGCGTAACTGACGGTGGTCGAGGGGTTGAAGGGGTTCGGGTAGTTCTGCTCGAGCACATAAGCCGTCGGAACCGTCCCCCGCACGGGCTCAACGTCCGTGGTCCCGCTGAGCGCAAGCAGGTATCCGCCATAGCTCGCCGGGGACGCGTAGTCGGCGCGCCACGGAGCGTTCCACTCGCCTGCCGATGCCATGACTGCAATGTGCGTCGGCATGGTGAAGTCCGGGAGATAGTTCGGGCTGAGGATGACGGCCTTCGGGATCGCCATTTCGACTTCGTTCGCGCCCGCATTCCACGACACCCGGGCCCCGCGGTAGAGCGACGCGTCGAAATCCCACGCGGCGACGCCCGTCTGTTTGTGTTCGTAGATGCGCTCGGGGAAACCCGTCGTCTGGAGGAAGTCTGTCTCGATCGGGAACGACTGAATCAGATAGTCGTACGCCGTCGCCCAGGAGCCCCAGCTCAAGCCGGTCGTGTCATTCGGGCCGGGATCCACCGAGATGTAGATCTGCACCGACCCGCCGCCGTGATAGGACGTATCGTTCGGGATGTTCTCCGCGTTGGCGACCGGGTTCATCGTGATGCGGACGTAGACGTTTTCCTCGTCGTCCGTCGCGTACATGTCCTGAATGTCCATGTCCGCGAAGTACTCCGGTCCGGGCGTCCATGCCGGGTCTTCCACGTTCCGCACCGGGTCGGTCTCGTCCCCCTCGGCAAACGTCAGTTCCTCGGGGTTCGGGGCGACGTCGAGCTGCATGTTGGCCTCCCAATCGAAGAACAGGCCGTCGACCGCGATCTTCCCGGGCTTCTTCAGGTGGACCGGGAAGCCCTTGATCCCTGGAAGCGAGGCATAGTCGGCCCGCCAGGGGCCCCAGTTCTCGCCCGCGTACACCATGACGGCAATGCTATCGGGCATCGTGAAGTTCGACATATACTGAGGAGAGAAGAGTCTCCACTTGGGAACTGCAAATTCCACGTCGTTGGCTCCGGCGTTCCATGCCACCTGCACGCCACGCAGACTGTCAGCATAAACGAAGTTCCAGCCGTGGTCAAAGCCCTGCACGTGCTCCCACAAACCCTGCTGGTACTGGGTGTTGTTGGTGAACAGCGTGTCTTCGGGGTACACCTGGACGAAGAAATCGTAGCCGGTTCCCCACCACCCCCAGGTCAGGCCCGTCGTGTCGTTCTCTCCCGGATCGACGGAGATATACACGGCGATCGCGCCGCCGCCGTGGTACGACGTGTCGCTGGCGATGTTGAGCGCGTTGGCTATCGACGCCATCTTTACGCGGAAGTAGATGAAATCTCCGTCGTCCATGGCATAGACGTCTTCAATGTCCATGTCGGCGAAGTACGACAATGGCGGCGTCCAGCTCGGGTCCTCGACGTTGCGGACGGGATCCGTATCGTCGCCCTGATCGAACGTCAGCTCGGCGTTCGGATCGACGTCGAGCTGGGAGCTCGGGGGCCAGTCAAAGAACAGGCCGTCGATCTTCACCTGGGCATCGGCCGGTCCGGTACCGACCACGACCAGCGCGAGGAAAGCGGTGCACAGGAACAGTGTTCGCATACAACCTCCTGCGGTGGATGATTATGGGTGAACGGTATGTGTGAGTGTGATGGCCATACAGACGAAGGGATCTGGTCCCTCAGCGGGACACCGCCCACCGAAGGACGTACGTCGTTCGCGGAGCCAGCGTCAGGCTGACCTGGCCGGGAGGCTCGCGCACCACCAGCGCGTTGTGTACGATCTCTTCCACTGTTGCCGCGGCGCCGAGCGCCGGGTCGAATGCCACAGTACAGTTGCGAATCGTCTCGGAAGAGACGTTGCGGATCGTGAAGTAGGCGACACCGTCGCCGGGCTTGTCGAACCGCTCGAGGCGAACGCCGGAATTGTTCACGCGTGCAAGGGTGACCGGTTGCCACCCCTGGCTGTTGACCTCGCGGATGATCGGGACATACTTCTTGAAGAATGGCCTTCCGACGTCATAGGCTGCTGGATTTGTCCAGTACGGGTTGTTGGAAGCGTCGGCGCTGAAGAACGATGGGTACAGGCCGTACAGCAGCGACTCCTCGAAATACTGGCGATACCCGTCGTGGGGAGGCTCCGAGAACGCCCCCGAGTAGAGCCCTTCGTTGAGCAGCAGCACGACGGGCTTCTGGCCGCACGAGGTGCGCCGGAACGCCGATACCGACTCCTTTTCCTCTGCCGCCATCAACCAGCTGAATTCCGTCCCGAGGATGTCCAGCTCCGACACGGCGAACGGGATCCAGGAGTAACCATTACCCATGGAAAGCTTACCGCCGGCATGGAGCCGGGAGCACACGTCCCGCATCATCGCATGCTGGGAAGCGTAGTTCCACACCGCGGGGCGCGGGGACGACGCGGAGGCCGAGAACGTCAGGACGTCGGCGGAGGCGGCAACGTGCTCGGCCCTGTAGTCAAGATCGTAGTGCCAGAAGAACTCCAGCGAGTCGAAGTAGATCCCGTCGAGGCCGTCAGCCAGCGCGGGATCGATCTCGCGGTGTACGACGTGCGCATAGCGGCTTTGATCAGATGCGTCCGGCACGGCGGAGGTAGTGTAGCTGATGGCCCACGGAGGATTGAACCACGGGGCGCTGATGAGCCGCGCAATCCACTGGCCGTGCTCATCGTAGGCGGCAGAGTGGCTGATTTGCGGTCCGTCTCCTGGCGTCCGTTCGGCAACGCGCGCCGCGTCTTCGTATCGCAACCCTGCAGGATCGACGGCGATCTGGATGTCCCACGGCTCGGTATATTGAAACGTGGCGACCCCGAGGCTCTCCGCGGCAACCCACGCCGGCTGCTGCACGCCTCCGATGGCGGTCTTTGTATCCCTGTGCGTCTCGAAGATCGCAAATCCGAAATCCTCCGCGCGCTTCACTTCATTCACCGGCGTGAACGGCATCCAGATACCTTCCTTCTTCAGCCGGCGCTGGTAGTACTCCGGGAACAACGCGTAGTACCGCTCGGCCGCAGAGCGGAAGCCCCACACCGCGTCGATGGAATAGGTGAGGACGGCGAGGCAGACGGTGTTCCTGCTCTTCACCTGCAGGTCACTGAGGGCAATGTCGAACTCGGCCACGAGCTCTCCGGATGGACGGTATCCGAGGCGATAGACCACCGGCCTTCCGATATCGATGGCGATTGCGCTCCCCTGTCTGTCACCGGTCACGCATGCGAACGGATACGGGGACATGCGTCCCGTCCCAACGGGACTCCCGTATCCCCCTGAACCTCGTGCGCCAAAGCGTTCGGTGTTCAACCCGCCGTCGGGAGAGCGGACTCCTTCCCCCGGGACGGTGAACGACACCATCGTATCGCGCGACGTCACCGGGCGGTGCGAGTAGATCGCGTCGTGCCACTCCACAGGCCCTGTGGCGGCAACGGGTACAGCGACAGCAAGCGTGAGGAGTCGAAACGGTTGCTGCGACGTATTCGTGACGGTGATCTCGTGCTTCGCGTGCCCCGATCCGGCGGCGAGCGAGTCCCTGCATTCGATGCCGGACGCGTGACGATACACCGAGGGTTCAGGCCCGGGCACGCATTCCATCCAGGCCGTCCAACCGGCTGCGGTCAGCTCACGAAAGCGAATGCGGAGCGACGTGGCGGCCTCGGGACCGGCAACCGGCAGGGCGCCGGCAGCGGAGGGGACGGAGAGGAGACGGCCCAGAAACAGCAATTTCAGCATCACGGCAGCGATCGCCGACGGACGTGGTGAGTTCTGTGCGCAGAAGCGGGCTCGGGGGGAAAATATATGAATTCAAAAATAATGTCAAGAGATACTTATGAAATCATAAAAATATCTGGTATGTGAATAATCGGGGTTCTTTCCTGACCTTCACTGTGCCTGTCCCGCTCCCTCCCACCAAAAAAGACCGAAGAAATCCCTCAATTCCCGACCTCCGTCTCTCATCTTCAGCCGTCCCCCTCCACTACTCCTTCACGCTCCCGGCCATGATCCCCGACAGGTAGTACCGCTGGAGGGCCGCAAACAGGACGAGCACGGGCAGAACCGTCAGGACCGCCCCGGCCATCATGAGCTCGGTGTCCTGGACGTGCTCCCCCGACATGTTCGCCAACGCCACGGGCAACGTATACATCGAGTCGTCCGTCATGACGATCAACGGCCAGAGGAAGTCGTTCCACGTCCCCATGAACGTGAAGATCGCCAGCGTCAGGAGAATCGGCCTGCAGAGCGGCAACACGACCGACCAGTAGACCCGAAAGTCCCCCGCCCCCTCCATCCTGGCCGCCTCCAGAAGGCTGTCGGGGATCGACATCGCGAACTGCCGGATCAGGAAGATTCCGAAGATGCTGGCCATGCCGGGGATGATCACCCCCAGATACGTGTTGATCACGCCCATCTTGTTCAGCAGCAGAAACAGCGGGAGCATCGTCACCTGCGCCGGGATCACCATCGAGGCGATCAGGGTGTTGAACAGACCACGCCGCCCGCGAAACCGGTACTTCGCAAACGCGAACCCTGCCATCGAGTTGATCACGAGCGACACGAGCGTCACGGCCACCGACACGATCACACTGTTCAGGAGATATCGCGTGATGTTCAGCCGCGTGAACAGGCTTGCATACTGGTCCAGCGTGGGCGACGAGGGGAGGAAGGGAGGCGGGAACGTGCTGGCTTCCCCTGATCGCATGAACGAGGCGGCGATCATCCAGGCCAGCGGGGTCAGCGTCACGACCCCGATCAGAATGAGCAGGCAGTGCAGGACCGTCGTTGTCAACAGCTTCTTCATTCTCCCACCCTCCGCTGAAGCCTCGACTGCAGGAGCGATCCCGCAAGAATGACGGCGAAGAGGACAAACGCGAGCGCCGCCGCATACCCCATGTTCCACCACCGGAAGCCCTGCTCATACATCAACAACACGATGCTGAGCGTGCTCTTCATCGGCCCCCCCTGCGTCATCACATACGGCTCGGCGAAGAGCTGGAAGTACCCGATCATCGTGATGATGGTGATGAACAGCGTGGTCGGCGCCAGCATCGGGACCGTGATCCGCCAGAACTGCTGCCACCCGCCCGCCCCGTCGATGCTGGCGGCTTCGTACAACGAGTCCGGGATATTCTGCAGGCCCGGCGATGAAGATGATCATGTTATAGCCGAAATTCTTCCAGACCGCCAGCAGGATGATCGCGGGCATCGCCCAGGCAGGATCACCAAGCCAGTCGATCGGCCCGATGCCCACGAACGAGAGCGCGTAGTTCAGCAGTCCGAAGCGCGGATGATAGATGAACCTCCAGACGATCGCCACCGCAACGAGGGTCGTCACCACCGGCGCGAAGTAGACGAACCGGAAGACCGGTTTCCAGCGGGCGAGGCGGGAATGCACCAGGAGGGCCGCTCCGAGCGAGACAGCGATCGAAAGGGGTCCGCCCACAACGAGGAAGTAGAGCCGTGTTCTTGAGCGCTGTCCAGAACAGGGGATCCTCAAGAGAGCTGCATGTAGTTCCGGATCCCCACGAACCGGGCGTTGTCGAAGCTGGCCAGCGCATAGATATCGAAGTCGGTGAAGCTGAGGATGAACGCGGCGACCACCGGGAGAAAAAAGAAGACGCCGATAGCCGTCAACGCCGGCGCAAGGAAGAATACCGCTGGATGTATGAGGGCCCTAGCGTTCATACACCATCCACCGCCGCTTCTCCAGAATGCGATCCGTCTCCCTGTCCAGCGACTGCAGGATCTCCTGGACGGACCGCTCCCGCCTCGACGTCACCTCCGCGAAATCCTGCAGCCGAATCATGATGCGCTCCCATTCCGGGACCCTGGGTTGCGGCCGCACATTGGCAAACTGCTCATAGAATGCCCGGATCCGCGGATTGGTGCGAAAAGAGCTGTCCTGCCAGGCTTCCCTGCGTGCCGGAAGGCTGCCCGTGGCCCGGTAGAACTCCACCTGCCGGGCCGGATCGGAGAGGTATTCGATGAGCGCCCAGACCTGGGGCTTGTGCTGCGACTGTCTGGACATTGCCAGGCTCGAACCGCCGGCGATCGATGCGCCCGGATACTGTCCGTCAGGCCCCGGCAGCGGCGCCGTCGCCCAGCTGTCTTGCAGGCTGTCCGGCATCCGGCGGGTAAACTCCCCGACATTCCACGGCCCGGTGATATACATCGCGAAGAACCCTTCGGCCATGCCCTGATAGACGTTCGTGACGCGGGTGACCCCGACCGGAGCCAACCCCTCCTCAAAGAACCGGGTATAGAACGCGAATGCGCGCGTGAACTCCGGGCTGCTGAAATCGCCTTTGGTGTCTCTGTCCCGCAAGAACCCCGCGCCCGCCTGCATCCCGAGGATCAGCGGCGGGGCGAACTCGTTGGTCGGGAGGAGCATCGCATACGCGTCCCGTCCGGCGTTCAGCCGTTTGATGCTTCTGCACACCTCAAGCCACTCGCTCCAGGTCCTCGGAGGCCCCGTTGCGCCAGCCGCGCGAAGGATATCCGACCGATAGAAAAGAACACGCGTGTCCACGTACCAGGGAATTCCCCAGAGTCCTCCGTCGACCAGGTTCGTCTCCCAGATGCCCGTGAAGTAGAACGCCGAATCGATCGTGCCCGATCGCTGATCCCAGGGGCGGAGATTCTCCACGGCATCCAGGAGGTGGAACTCGGGCACCCATGTGTTGCCAAGCTGCCAGACGTCGGGCAGCGAGTTGCCCGCATAGGCGGTCAGCAGCTTCTCGTGCGCGGCGGTCCATGGAATGACCTGCAGCTCCACGGCGATCCCGGGATTCCGTCGCTCGAACTCCGGCAGAAGCTTCTTGACGTTCTCCCCCTCATTCCCCATGGCCCAGAAGCGGATCGTCACCGGAGCGTCGCCGCCGCCGGAGCATCCCGTGCCAGCCAGCGCAACGGCGGCAGCAATGATCGCGACGGCGAAGCTATGTCTTCCTGCGCTCGGCGCCCATAGGTCTCGAGAATATTCAGAAGATATCGCTGCGCAACAGGGTCGGCCCGGCGGCCGTACAAGGTGTCGGCCTCGCGAGATCCCGTCAATCGTCCGCGGATCTGAAGCCGCGAGATGACGATCGTTCCTCCGCCCGCCACAACCTCGGCAGCCGCAACAGTCGCAAGCTTCAACCCGCACCGGGCCAGCACACGCATAGGAGCCGTGCACATCACATCATGCTGCGACACGATCTCTCCGCCGAATCCGCCGTTGAAGAACTTGAGATGTTCCTGGTCAATCCCCCGCCAGATCGGATGGCCACGATCCTCCATGAACACAAAACTGTCGTACCCGCCCCGGTCCAGGTCCGGCCGCCGCTTGATATCGAGTGCGATACCGTCCGTCACCGGGACGATCGCCTCCGTTTCCACGCCGTACTCCGGCTCGATCAGGACGAGCGTCCCGCCGGATTGCAAAGAACGCCGCAAGCTCGGAGCGATGGTGCTGGAAGGCATCGCCCCTCGCCAGCCCATCGGCCACGAGGATGACGTCACAATCGGTACATCTGGAGGAGGCGAGATCGCGCGCGCCAATTCCCAGGTCCTGAAGATAGCGGATAATCTCGCCGCTTTCCTCCAGCACGCCGGGGTGCAGCGGCTTCAACGACTCGGACACGCGGGGGGGCGCAATCACATGCGCAGGTTTCCGGCTCACCGCCCGAGAGTCGTCGCCGCCGGCGGCCCGATCTGCCGGGACCGCTGTCCCGCCGGCGGTTAGCTCTGCCAGGACTTCGTACCTCCCCGGCCGTGCCGGGAATTCGAACTCGACAGTCACAACCCGCGTATCCACCGGACTCACGGAAACCGTCAATTCCCCTGCGGCAAACGCCTGTTTCTGGACTGGGGCCGGTCGGTCCCCGGATGAAAACGCATGTTCCGGACCAGAAATCCGTTCTCCGCTGATCTCCGCAACTCCCCACCGTAGCCGCCCGGCCTGGACGGTTTCCCGGTCGTTGAACACATGGATATTCACCCGCCGCCGCTCACCCGGCGTAAAATGCCGGTCCCACAGCTCCACGCTCACGCCGAACGGCGAGAAGGCATTCCCGATTGCCGCCAGCACCGGCTTCGGGTTGAGGTTTCCCACATCGCCCAGGAACCAGTGTCCGGTCGGCCCCATCCCGTTGCTCAGATATACGAACGGCTGAATCGCATCCACCTTCATCCGGCGGAACAGTTCGATCAACTCCTGCGCGAGGAACGACTGATGCGCGATGAGCTCGCCGCGATCGGGATTCGGGCCCATCCATCGCTCCAGCACGTCCCTCGTCAGAAGCGTCGGGTTGTTGTCCGGATCCAGCCACCACCAGAGAAACTCGTTGACGACAGACGGCGTGGCCGACCGCTCGATCTCCTGAAGCGACCGCGAGAATCCAAACGTCCGGTCCGTGAGGACCGGCCCGAGCGAATAGATGTACGGGTGCTCGTCGACGAAGTCGCGCATCTCCCAGGCACGCGTCGGGTCGAGCTCTTTCATCTCTGAAATCAGCTCGCCCTCGACGAAGTCGTCGTGCGATTCGTTCATCGGGTCCCAGAGGACGATGCTGGGATGGTTCCAGTTGTCCTCCAGCCAGCGCGTGAACTCGCTGGCGGATCTGCTCTTCGGATCCGGAACGCGTCCAGAACGGCCACTCGTTCTGGATGAGCATGCCGCAACGGTCGGCGAGATCGTACCATCGATTGTACATCTGACCGAGATGAACACGGAAGATGTTGAAATGGTGCCGCTTCGGGATGTCGATCAGAAGACGCTGCGCCCACTCCATGTCCCACGGGAGCCGGCCACGCGCCGCATCGGAGAGAAACCGATGGAACGCGATGTTGCCGCCGCGCAGCAGAACCTTCTTCCCGTTCAGCAGGAATTCCCCTCCCTCGACTTTGAACTCACGCATGCCGAACGGAGTGGAGAGGCGATCCTGCGGAACGCCGGACGATTCGACCTCTGTCTCCAGCGTGTACAGGAATGGATCATCAGGGGACCAGAGATGCGCATTCGGGATATCGACGCGCAGCGTGAGCACGGTTTCGGTCCCTCCCGCGAGGGACGCTTCAGCGATGGACGGAGGCGAAGAGACTTCCCGCACATCCATCTGTGAAGACGCGGCAGCGGCACCGAACGTCGCACGGGGCCTTCCCCGGGTTCTGGATAATCACCCTGATCTCTGCCACACCGGCTCCGATTCGGGGGATCACCTGCACGCGCCGGATCCTCACGTTTCCTGTCCGGACAATCCACGTGTCGCCCCAGATCCCGGGGATGTATACGTCCCGCTCCTGATCGTTCCCCACCGCACTTTCCGGGGGAAGGGTCTCGCGCGCTCCGACGCGGACCAGCAGCTCGTTCTCCTCGCCGCATCGCACGGCGGCGGATACGTCATATTCCTGGGAGGTGTAACACGCAATGTCCCCTCCCACCACCTGGCCGTTGAGCCGGATTTCCGTCCCGAACATCGCCTGCTCGAGAACGAGGACGACAGTCTCCTGGCGCCGGGCCGGCGGAAGGGTGAACGTTGTGCGGTACCAGTGGTACTCCGAATCCCGCCAGGGATATGAAGGAAGGGCTGTGTCAACCAGCGATGGGACCTCGATGCGGGACATCCACCGGGCCGGAGGGCCTCCGGGGCCTCCGGGAGCGATCTCCCACGACCCGTTCAGGGAAACGAGCTCACGCGCAGCGGGCATGCATCACCGGGTGAAGACGATGGATGCAGGAAGTCCGGTCACGCGGACGCCCCCGGCAGGACTGAGGTTCGCGCGGGCGCCATTGACCAGCGCGGAGGCAGGCATGATATCGAGCGGAGCGCGCACCTCAATGCCGCCCGGGGGCATCCCGATCCGTCCGCTGACCTCCACCGAAGCGCCTCCCGAGGTCCGGCGCATCGAATACGTGACAGGTCCGTAGTACGTTGGAAGATCCGATACCCCGACGCCATCCCCGGACATGATCCACGCTTCCGGAATGCCGGCTCCGATCACGATCGAAGTGTCGGACTCCCGCTCATAGGCGAACATACTCCTGATCGACCGTATGAAATCCGACCCGACCCACGTATGCGGCATGTCGCCGATGAACCCCGGGGTCTCGCGGCCGCTCCACACTACCTCGGCCCAGTGATTCCAACCGGGCGGCCTGCGGTCCCCCATGAAGAAGTCGAGCAGCTCGTGGGCGCGGCGCTTCTGATCCAGATAGACATAGGTCCCGATGATCCGGACTTCATACGGCGTGTAGTTGCGCCATGTCAGTTTCCCGTCGCGGCGCCCCTGGAAGAACGCATAGTATCGATCGAACGTGTTGTGCAGCTGCGGCTCGGGAATCCAGCCAAGCTCACCGCACGGGTAGACGCCGATGGTGGTGGACGTCGCGTCAAAATCGCCGAGCTCGGCACACCCCGGGATGTAGTCCACATGGTGCGTCTCCATCGCAGAGGCGCATCGATGCATAGAGCGCGGCCCGGGCATCATCGCGCTCGGCCGCGTATTCGGCAGCGCGCGCCGAATCCCCGAGGATGCGCGCGATCTCCGCGGCATCCTTCAGTCCGCGGATGACGAAGAAGTTGTCCCAGTACGAATGCATCGGGTGGTCGGAGTACCCCTCGTGGCTGATGGACTCGGGGACAAGCCCGTAGCAGGCGCGCTGGGTGGGGTCTCCCGTTCTGTAAAGCTCCGTCTTCCGCTGCGAACGGAGTTCCTGTATGTACCGCACGGTGCGCTGCACGTGCTCGAACTTCCCCCGCAGCCATGTCGTGTCGTGTGTGAACCGGAAGTACTCCATGACCGCGAATATGAACTGGCCATGGCTGTCGTGCTCGGGCACGGGATCGGCGCCGCGGGCGTCGACGACACACGGTATCTTCCCGCTCGGATACTGATAGCGGGCATACCAATCGATGTAGTCCCGCACCTCCCTCGTGTTTCCAGTCCGCAGCAGCGCGGAGGACGTGAGCGAGCCGTCCCGGATCCACGCCCGCTCATAGCTGCGCGACCCGGGTTGAATCGCAGGCCCGTCCCGGTTGATGAAGGATGTATGCGAGATTGGACTTGAGCGTCTGTTCGACAGGCTTTGCGACGGGCGGAAGCCGGAATGAGATCCTGTCCAGCTTCGACCGCCAGAATTCCCTCGTGCGCTCGAGGCGCGAGGCGACCAGGCGCGGCGCCTCTTCGCGTGACACTCCTGCGGGCAGCACCGAAGCGGCATCGTGGAACGGAACGGCGACTGTGACCTCCCGTTGCTCGCCCGGACCCAGCCGGAATCCGAACCGGAACGCCCCGGATGCGAAGCCCAGCGGCTCGCTGACTCTGGAGCTGGCAGGGAGCTTGTTCAGGGCAAGGTACTCCACGATGTCCCCGCCTGCGAATGACGTCGCCCCGAACCCGTCCGCTCCGCCGAGCGGCACAACACGTTTGGTCCCGTTGACCTCCACGGTACCCCGATCGTATGCGATCGTCTTGATCGATGAGACCCCCCCGACGATGTTCAGCCATTGCGTGGGCGGATTCACCTGGAACGGCCTCAGAGCCACGAACATGTTGCCCGACGTCGGTCGGGTGCCGGTATTCGCCACCGTGTAGGTCGCGAAGAGTACCGAGGAGCCGGCCTCCCCCGCGGCAAACGCCCGGGTCGTCAGCGAGATCCCGCCGCCGGTCCGCACCACGGATGGAATGGGAAGGTAACCGCCGTCCAGGCTCTGTTCACAGGTCGCGTCACTCCAGGTCGTGAGCTTCCCATCCGCATACACGAACGGCTCCAGCGAGAACGACCCCCGGTCGACCTCGATCATCCCCTCTTCGTTGATCATGGCTTCCCGCGTGTCGCTCGCTGCCCCGACGACGGTCCAGTACGACTGCACACCTCCCAGATACTTCGGGAACCACCCGCGCGGGGCGTCAGCCGCTATGGCGGCGTAGAAGGCGTTCCCGCTCGAGCCGAATTCGCTCCCTTTCACAGACAATGCTCTCAGCGCATACCGCCCCACCGCGGGCCGCAGGAGCTTGAGTCGCAGCAGCCGCGCTTCCATCTCGGGCAGGTAGACGTAATCGCGCCCCCCATTACTTCCCCTGACTGTGCCTGCGGACGTCCACGCGCTCCCGTCGTCGGAGAGCTCCACGTCATAGTCGACCGCGTGAGCCTGCGGCTCCCAGTCGAGCACCACGCCTCCCAGTTCACGGATGCGTCCGAACTCGATCGTCATCGCCGCAGGCTTCTTCCCTTCGGGACGCCAGACGAGAAAGCTGTCGAGGTTCCCCGCTGCGAACCCGGGCGCCTTCCCTGAGGACACCGTCACGACAGGCGCCGGTGCGATTCCGCGGTCATCGATCGGCTCATATGTGAACTCATCGATGCAGATGCGCCCCTCGCCCGCACCCGTCCCGGCCGACACGACGAATTCGATCCGGTCCACTCTCCTGATCTCGCCGCCGCGCGCCGGCCCCCATGCGTACGCGATGTGTCTGCGCTTCACGCTCGATCGCTTCCACGCCCTCGGGAAGTCGACGTTCAAGGTTTTGACCCAGTAGACGTTGCCGGACAGTGTCGAGGAGCTTGAATTCGAAGTTGTTGACGGGCCCCTCGCCTTTCAGATAGAACGAGAACCTGTAGTTGGCGGACAGCTCAAGCGGGAACGGCTTCTGCGCAATAACATATCCCGAGCCGGCCCGGAAGGCGTAGTCGATCGCCATCGCGGATCCCTTCACGCCGGGCGCGGATGTTACCGTGCCTGCAGCGCCGTCGGAGGGGATGGCCGTCCATCCCTCGAGCCGGTCGAACGAATCGAGCATGCGCTGTTGAGCCCGGGCTGCAGGGGCGGCGCACAGGAGACAAGCCAGGAGGCAGAACAAGCGGCAGGAAAAGGAACGCACCGCGGGGTGGAAGGGGGAGCAGAATGGACGATCCGACACGGGCAATCGCGTGATGTTCGTGCGCATGGGAACGGCTCAGCGAGCGGATGTGCGGAGCGTGTCGAGCCAGCCACCGGAGAATCCGGCGTGGTGCAGACCGGCCACGATGTACGGATTCCGTTTCATGGTGTTCCACACAAACCCGTTGCGGAGGTTTTCGATCATGATGGCGATGGGGCCCTGGTCGATT
Organism: uncultured Ignavibacteria bacterium; assembly: GCA_963701735.1. Classification (GTDB taxonomy): domain Bacteria; phylum Bacteroidota; class Ignavibacteria; order UBA10030; family UBA6906; genus CAWABB01. Next base: position 182,655 of record CAVPBI010000022.1, read on the forward strand.
CCGATGTAGTCTTTCCCAACCCATCCTCCGTCGCCGGTCTGAGGTGTTACATATGTCGGATTGAACGCATCGGCAAACCCGTACGCGCGCCACAGCCTCTCGCCGTACCGCGAGCGCATCGCCTTCAGCGCGGGGACGCAGATCTCCGGGGCAAACGCCACGGACCCGCCGGCCGCGGTGGGGGCTATGGTGCCGTCGTCATTCACCCAGTCCACGGAGACTCCTCTGGCCTGATAATATCCGAAGCGCCTCATCCGGCCGTCAACAATGAAGGAGGTGTCATTGGGACCGTCGCATGCCGTCCAACCCCAGATGTCCTGCGAGTAGTCGCGATAACCCTGGGGATTCCTATTGCCGTATGCCCGGTGGGTGTAGGTTGCCCTCCTGGAGTTTTCGAAGTAGTCGATCCCCTTTGACTGCATGAAGCGATCCCGTATGCCTCGAAAATCAACCCAGCAGTGAGAATACTGATGTCCAAATAAGGGCCCGAAGCTCACGAACTCTGTCCCGTAGTACGGAGCCCACACGTAGGATCCCGTCCAGAATTCCCACGACTCAGAGGGGACGGGATGAGTCGGCGATCCGAGGGCCAGGATGTAGAGGATCATCGCTTCGTTGTAGCCCGTCCAGGTCATCTGGTGGAAACCGCTTTCGGGCGACCAGCCGAGCCGGATTCCCTTCGCTTTGTCGTACGCCCAGTCCCACTCCACGCGCCGATATAACGTATCGGCCAGCCGCCGGATGGAATCCTCCGTGCCGGTTGCGTGCGTAAAGTAGGACTGACAGAGCAGTACCCCGGCCAACAGAAGACCGGTATCAACGGTGGAGAGTTCACAGTTCCAGGCCCTGGTTCCCCGTGACCTCTCAAGGAAGTGATAGAAGAAGCCGCGGTAGCCGGCAGCCCCAACGGGCCTGTCGTGCTGAGGAAGGCTACGGAGAGATTCGAATGTCCGAAGGGTTCTGGAGGCGGCCTCGGACCGGCTGATCAGTCCCCGTTCCGCTGCGATCGGATATACTGTAAGGCCAAAACCAATCGCGGCGACACTCGACGGCGACGCAGATGGAGCCCGGTCCGGGACGAGCCCGGTAATAGGATCAGTCTCGTGGAGAAAGAAGAGGATGGAGCGTTCCTGAAGCGTATCCAGGAAACGGTCCCACGCAAACT
>CAVPBI010000023.1:0-354012 GCA_963701735.1 uncultured Ignavibacteria bacterium
CGTAGCCCGTCGAGTCCCGGACAGGTCCGTAGCGTTCGCCGACCTCGAGGCGTGCGGCCAGCATCCCGACGGGTTGGCGATCGGTGATGGGGACGAACGGTGTAACCCCGTTCGTCGTGCGAGCCTCCGGATCGGACGTCCATCGCTGCACCACTTCGTCGAAGGACATGCCCCGCTCGAGTGCGGTCAACGCTTCACTCATGGCATCGAGTGTCGCAGCGCGCAGCTCACGGATTCTGACGCGCGGCACCGGCGCCGTCGTATCCCTGCTGGCAATGTAGCGATAGACTTCCTCCTCGGTGATGCCGGTTCCGGCTGCCGCCCGCGCCTTCATCATCGCCGCAAGATAATGTTCCCTCCAGGGGGCCAGGTCCCGTTGCACGTCGGGCGACGCGTCCAATCCCCTTCGCAAGGCCTCCTGCGCCAGCAGCTCCTGGGACGACCACTCCCCAGAAGACATCGTAGAGGCGGCGCGCGGCGCGCCGCTTCGCATCGCCGGCCACGACAAATCCCTTCTGCACGAGAAGGTCCGTCACCTGGTTGACGCTCCACACCTTCGATCCGGCAACCAGGATGGTATCGGCAAGGATCCGTGAGCAGCGCCGTCGAAGCTCCTCACCCATCTCGGGGGATTCGGCTTGCACACCCTGCAGATTCCTCCCCTTCTCCGCGAACACATCGCCCACCGCGCGAGCGAACGTCCTGAACGTTGCGGGCAGCGGGAATGCCTTTCCCTCCTTCAGCGTGGTCCGGAGGTACTCGGCCGTGCGCGCCTGCTCTTTTCTCTTCCGCAAGACGGACATCACCTGCTCGCGCTGCCCCGCCGCGTCCAGCGATGCGAACCGCGGGTTCGGGCAGGCTTCTCGAGGGCCAGAATATAGTAGCCCTGTCCGGCGGTCACCGGTTTCGAGATCGCCCCCCTGGCGAGCGAGTATGCCGCGTCTTCGATTGTTGTGTCCGCTTCACCCAGAGCACGGTCGCCGTATCCCGGTAGGCGCTGAGCGTGGAGTGCAGATACAGCCTGTCGAAATCGGATGCGGACGCAATGCGGGATCTGACGAATCCGGCGTCCGTGGAATCCTCGAGGAAGAGGAACTTCACGCGAAGCTCTCTCCGCGCCCGGCGCATGCCCTCCTGCAGTTCCGCTTCGCTGATGACGATCTTGTCGAAAACTTCGCGGCGATAGAGGGCGTCCCTGGCCAGAAGCTTGGTGACCTCCGACAGCGCGCGCTGATACAGCGAGTCCGCATCGAGACGGCGCGCGAGGCCCTCCTGCGCGAGCAGCTTCTCGGCGATCATCGAGTACCAGACTCTATTGCCTGCTTGTGGGCTTCAAGCCGGACACCCCTGTGCCGGTGGAGGCCCGGCGTGAGCTCGAATCGTTCCCGGAATTCGCGTTCGGTGATAGGCGCCTCGCCGGCGCGGCCGAGGAGGGGTTCCTCCTGATCGGCCGCCCTGGCGGAGACCGCGCACAGAGCGAGGGCGAAGAGCAGCGTATGAAATCTGCGAATGTTGGAGCGCATGGGGAATGCGATGGGGGAAAAAGCACGGCGGTCCCGGCAAGACCGGGACCGCCATGAGTACCAGACGATGATGAAACCTTACTTCAGAAGCAGCATCTTCTTGACGCTGGTGAAGTCGCCTGCCGTCAGCCGGTGGGTGCCACGCCGGTGGCAAGACTTGAGAGCGTCAAACCGCGCGCTGTGAACACCGGCGGGGAGCATCTCGTTCACCAGGGTTGCGACTTCCTGTCCGACGAGGTTGTAGACCTTCAGCTCAACCTGTGCCTGCGTCGGGATCGCGTACTCGATCTTGGTGGACGGGTTGAAGGGGTTCGGATAGTTCTGCTCCAGCCGAAGGTCAACGGCTGGTTCGGATCGATGACGCCGGTGGGAACCTGGGCCACTCGAGGTCATAATCCCACGCATCGAAAAATGCCGGATTGATGCTGCCGAACTGCGATGTCGATTCTGTAACGTGGTCGCGCATCCACGATGTTTTCGCTGTGGTTGTTGCCAAAACCACCACTACCGCCTTCATTGTCGCCACCGCAGATACCGAACTTGAAGATCTGGCCAACCCTGCCCTTGCTGCCGGCTGAGCGAAGCTGTCAGGCGAAGCGAGGATCTGACGCGTCCAGATAGAATCACCGGCGACGAGGTCGCCGTTGGTCCCGTCGTCATACAGCATCTTCGCCAGGTTCGCATGCAAGCGAAATGCCCCAGTCATCGCCGCCAGGATTGCCCCAGCCGCCGACCGCCGGACCGTTCATCCAGACGCCCCAACCAAGGATCGAATCCATACCCGCCGGGGTGATGTTGAATGCACCCTGGATATCATTCAGGGTGTCGCCCGGCAGAACCTGGTAGATGGCCGGACGGAGGTCCACCGTCCACGTTACGAGGACATCCTGCGCAAGAGTCCGCCCCGTTCGGGAACTGCGGCTGACGCCGATCCTGCGTGACGCTCGTGGCAGTGTCGATCACCGTGAAGGCAGTGCCGGTTCCGGGAACGAGCACCTGGCGCCGCTCCGCCTCGCTGGTGAACGGACCACTGTACGTGAAGTTGTAGTAATTTTCACGAAGGGCTTCCCCATCGCGATACACATAGTACTGGTAGTCGAGCAGAGCGCCCTTGGAGGTCACAACGGTATCGGTAACCTGATAGATCGAGCCGATGACCTGTTGCATGACCTTCCGGCGTCCGATCTGGGCAGCTGTGCCAAACCATCCTGTCTGGACTTCGAGGGTGTCGACGCCGACCGTGAACCCGCCGGTTGAAGCCGCTTTCGCGAGGTTCGCACGGAAGGTGACGATCATGGTGTCGGCATTGACGCGGCCCGAAGGACGCTCGTTGTTGAAGTACGAGTATGCGAGTGTCGTGTCCTTAAAGCCGACCGGAACGGTGAACGACCGGTTGGGCTGGCCCTGGAGCTCGTCGCGACCCCAATCGTCGCCGATCAGGTACTTGTACGAGATCACCCTGGCCTTCAGTCACGCCGCTCTTCGGGATCCGGACACGGCCGGACCAGAATGTGTTGGCAGGAACCGTGTAACCGTCGCCGTTGGAAGCGTTAGTTTCGCGGGTCAGGAAGTAGGTCGGGGACCAGTTCAGGTCACCACCGGCCGGACCGCCGCCGCGCACACCGACCAGGTCAACATCCGGGTCGAAGCCGAACGTCCCAGAGACCATCGGGCCGGTCTTGTTGCTGACCGCGGGACCAGACGTCGTCGAGCTTGTAGTCCCCGTGCCATAGACCGCGACCAGGTTGCTCGTTGGTCGTTGGACCGTTGTTCCAGAACTCGACATCGAGTGTCGTGTCCTTGTCCGCGACTATATAGACGCGGTCGCCACCGGTCACCGGACCAGCGGGAACAACACTCTGCTCCCAGCCGGTTCCGCTGGTGTATGTCACAACGTACTTGTATCGCAGCGTATCGCCAACCTGCAGGTTCATGCTCTTGGACCAGTAGTCGCCACCGACGCGGGTCAGGTTGTTCTGCGCATCATTCCCCCAGGTGATGGGGGAGATGCCACCGGCGTGGTTCACGCCGCCGCGCATCTGCATCGTCTGGCCCACCACCGGGAGGGTGTCGGGAACAGTCGCGGTATTCACGGTAAACATCACCTTGCGGGTGGTTCCGGGTCGGGGTGAACCGGGCGAAATTCGGTCGTCCCGGCCTGCCCACACGGTGTTCGCATCAACAAAGGCGCCGTTCAGGAAGTCCACGCTGGAAGCGGGGACGGGCGTGGGGCTGGCGCCGCGTCCGTGGACCACCAGTTTTTCGCCACGGCGGGCGCGATGGTGGAGAAGCCAAGGGCAAGCACAGTGTTCGTGCCGCGCAGCGGGAGGATGGTCGTCGGGCGCTGGGCGTTATGAGCCACGCCGGGCTCGAAGCTGACGGTGTCGCTCCAGGTCAAGCCGCCATCGGTCGTCTTGTGCATCCAGTTGTTAAAAAACCGCCGGAGGCACGATCGAGCCGCGTAACCGACGTTCTCGTCCACCATCTGCAGTGAGCGCAGATAGTTAGTTTGTGGAGGTGGTTCCGGTGAGCGTGGATTTCCCACGAGGTCCAGGTTGCGCCGGCGTCCGTGGTCTTCAGGATGCGGGGCCACGTTCCGGATCGCGCGTAGAGGCTGCACCAGAAAATGCCATTGTACACGTCCCCCGCGCTGTGATAAGTGGCATAGGAGAACCACTTCTCGGGACTCGCCTCTTCGGCCGGGAGGTTCGTGAGGCGGACCCATGTCGCACCGCCGTCCGTGCTCTTCGCGACGCACAGGCCGTTCGCGTCGGCATCGCCCAGCGCGATGACCGTGTTGCTGTCCAAGTACTTCACGAAGTCAAAGAAGCCGAGATCACCGTACGAGTACTCGAACGCGGTCGACCACGTGGTGCCGCCGTCGCTCGTGTAGTGGATCCGACCGGCAAAGTCCGCGGCGACCGCGATGTTGGCGTCGCGCGCGGCGAACACCGTGCCGTTCGGATCGACGGGATTACTTTCTTCGTCCAGCTGGAGCCGTTGTTGAGCGACAGCCACACGACATCGTCATCATTGGCATTGTTGTAGCCGGTCATCCAGATGGCCCCGTCCGGCGTCACATGGACCGACTTGTACGTATGGGCCGCGTTTCAAGATCGAACGTCACCCAGCCCGCATTGGTCCCCTGAACCTTCGCAGGTGCGATCGTCTTTGCTGCGAGCCTTTCGGCTCTGATCTCTTCAGCGTTTCTCGCGACGAGTCTGTTCGTCCGCAAGAAGAGAAACGGAGAGAAGCAGCAAAGGAAGCACCAGCAGTAGGACTTTACGCATAGCGCACTCCTTGGTTTGGTTGATGGGTTAATTGAAGAAACGACGAGTTGAGGAAATGTGAACCGAAGCGTTATAAGATACCGAAAACCACCCTTGCTGTCAAGCCCCGGTAACCCGGGACTGGCGGCTCTGTCCTGGAAATGGCCCCGGAGTACAGATCCGTTGCGGAGTGTGTAGGTCTGCAGTCTCAATACCTCCCGGTTTGTGAGCCTTCCAGAGTCGGTATGTTAGAATCCGATGGAAAGGCGAAGGTATTCAGGCTTCCAAAGACCCCGAACTCAGTGAACGCATAGTCCACCTGCAGGGTCGCGAAGCCTTCAACGTGGTACTTCAGCCCCGCTCCCAGGGAGAAAGTCTCTTCGGTCTCACCCCCGACGATCGACTTGTAGCCGCCGCGCAGGAAAAGAAGGTCGCTCCAGCCCACCTCGGCTCCTGCGTTGACGCCCGCCTCGTTGTCGTTCGGGAGGATGGCGTCCGCCGCGACCGTGACCCGGAACTGGTTGTCCTGATACGCGTCCATGGCGACGCCGACCCTGAACGTCAGGGGGAGCGGCCAGGCGTCGGTCTTCAGCGACCCCACGAGGGATTTGTTCGACCCCGAGTTTGCCGGATCGATGTCGACCGGGGTCAGCAGGTCCCGTCCGTCCATCTTCAGATCGCCGCCAAAGTTCGTCATCGCCACGCCAAGGCGGAGGTCGTTGAAGTCCGTGATGAAGAGGAGGCCGAGATCGAACGCCACCGCGCTCGCGCTCTCATTATAGACACGCTGCTCGATCCACTTCAGCGTCCCGCCCATGGAGAAGCGGTCCGTCAGCCGCCTGCAATAGCTCAGGCCCACCGACAGATCCTGCGCCGACCACCGCTCACCCGTTCCGTTCGGATTCGTCACGGTCGTGACCTCGTCCTCGCCGTAGTCGAGCTGGGTCAGGCTGAGCCCGATCGCGTTTTCCGCATCGAGCGCGTACTGGAATCCGGCCCACCGGAAATCGGTGTCGACCAGCCAGCCCGTGGTGGAGAATACGAGCTGCGACTGCGCGTTTTTTTGAAACGCCCCGGGATTCCAGTAGAGCGACGTCGCATCGTCGTTGGAGGCGACATAGGCGCTCCCCATCGCGATGGCGCGCGGCCCGACCGAGATGCCGAGGAACTGACCTGCCGTGGTCGCCACTTTGGACTGGGCGGCCCCGATTGCCGGCACAGCGAGAATCATCAGGACGCTCAAGAGCCGGCGGACAATGTTCACAGTGCTCAGTGTCTTCATGGCTGGCTCCTACTTGATAATCGCTAGTTTGCCGGTCTTCGTTCCCGCCGGGGATTCGACGACGTAGAAGTAGACCCCGAACGCGATGTCCAGGTTTTCGGTTGTCCTGAGATTCCAGGAGACCGTCCCGTTCTCGATCCCGCCATCATGCCGGAGTGTGACGACATGGTCGCCGCGCGACGTGAACACCCTGATGGTCGAACCGGCCGGCACGTTGGTGAAGTCCACCTTGCGCTCGCCCCTGCCGCTCGTGACGCCGGGCGGAAGCGGCTGCTCGAACGAGGCGGCGGTGACGTACGGGTTTGGAACAACGCGGATGTCGTTCAGGGACGTCTGTGCCACCGCTGCATCAGTGGTCGCAAGGGCGGTCGTGAGCCGCAGCGTATCTCCGACCGCCAAAGCCTTGGTGGTCTGACGGATGAAGAAGTCCCCGTCGCCCAGCGCATACAACGTATCCGCCGGCTCGCCCACCTTGTTGATGACATACAGCTGCCATGTCGGCGCCAGGACACCTCGGGGATCCTCTTCGAACAGAATGAGATTGTCCCCGGGAGAGAGCTTGCCGATCGTCGCGGGCGGATCGCTGAAGATGTTCTCGAAGAGGGCGAACTTGACATACCGCTGTTCGGTGTTGTTGAAGATGCGATAGTTCACGGGGACCGGGCCCGGGAAGTAGAACGGGTCGAGGCCCTCGGCAATCGACGTATCGACGATACCGTCGGCAAACTGAATCTGATAGTCGGCCGGCCGGGTATATCCGACGAGCGGCGGCGCCACCAGCGTGAAATTCGCCGCTCCCCAGTTCATGACGTAGGCGTTTGGCCCGACCCAGCCCGAGGGCCTCCCATCGGTGTACAGCGTGTCCTTCACATACCAGTAGTTCCGGAAGTTCACAGACACCCCGTCGAAGATGTCCGACTCGGTGTTCTCGACGAGGAACGGGGAACCCTGGACGTTGGGGCTCTGGTACACCGGATAATAGAGGTATGACAGGGTATAGGTACCCGCGGGAAGGCTCCCGGCGGACGTCCCCTGAATCGTGCCCCTCTGCATAGTTGATGGCATACGACGTGGGAGGCACGACCGCGCCACTCGCATTCTTCACGACCTCGCTTCCCGGGACGATGTTCTTCCGCTGGAGCGTAACAAGAGCCGTGTCCGCGCCGGTGAAATCCTCGCTCACCGGCGTTTCATCGAGGACCGAATACGCGGTCGTGAGGCGATTCCACTCCAGCGTGTCGGCGGCATCGGCACGCTCCGTTCCCGTTGTTGTCCTTCCCGTCGATCTGCGAATCCAGGAACGTCACCCTGTATGTGTGGCCCGTGAGACGCGTCTGATCGATAATGCTGTAGGTGGCATCGCCGGTGGCAGGCCCTGCCACGCGCGCGAGCGGCATCGCATCCTTCGGCGGCACGTAGCCTGCAACGGGGGCGTTCGGCACAACGACCGCGACGTTGATGTCGGCCACCACCTCGCCCGTGGAGAGCACGCTCACCTGCTTCGTGTTCTCTCCGGGGAAGATCCCGGCGGCTTCGTCGCCGCGATCGTATGCGACGACTGCGTAGTAATACCGCCGGCCGTTGTCCACGTTGCTGTCCACGAACGTGTGCTGCAGACCCGTGTCATCGCCGAGGAAGAACGAATACCCCTGCGCTGCCTCGAACAGCTCCTGCGACGGCCGGAAGTACCCGGTGATCTCGTCCTTGATGTCGTACTGACCAAGCGGACGGTATCCGCGAGGGTTCCCGGCTCCGTCCGTGATCGTGAAGATGTCGCTGAAGTCCGGGTCGGTGGACTTGTACAGCTTGTACCCTTCGAAGTCCTTCACGCGCAGCACCGGATCCACCGATTCTTCGGCGACGCGGTCCCAGTAGAGCGTCACCCGCCCGTCTCCCGGGACAGCCGTCAGGGTCGGCTTCTCCGGCGGCGTCGGGAACTGGTAGTTGGCGTCGTAGATCCGCTGCACCGTCTTCTTGTTCTTCAGGAGGTCGGCGATGTCTTCATCGACCGAGCCGCCCTTGCCGCCGCCGTAGACGAGCGCGAGCGAGAACCGCTCGATCGATTTCGCACGCAGCGGGAAATAGCCCGACCCGTAGATGAAGTCGCCGTCCTCCCCCGCAACGGGGCGGTTGTTGGAAATCGAGGTCGGCACGTCAAAGAAACCGGGCGCCAGGTTCTTCCAGAGCTCTTCGTCGTCGCCCAGGCGCACGACGTTCGCGGGCGTGAAGTAGTAGAAGCTGGAGAGGCCGATCTGGTCCGACTCGTTGACATCGGTCTTGTCGATGTTGGGTTCGCCGGGCAGGCCGGTGTCGTTCCCCAGGAGGTCATACCCGGACGTGGGGACTCCCGTCAGACTCGCCGAAATCCGGACCCGGGTAGTTCACCGCCGTGGGTCCGATGCCGTCGCGCCCGACGTCGTCGAACTCGAGGCTCCAGTCTCCGTCGTTATCCACGCCGTCGTCGCGGCGCTCGTCGATCATCGCCGCGGGGTTGATGCCGGGAGGAGGGAAGACCCGATCGATGTACCGCACAGGCCGCAGGATGTCGATCAGCACCTGAAACGGCGGGTTCCTGTTCACCTTGTACTGTCGATAGTGGAGGAACTGGTTCTCGTCGATGAGCCCATCGAAGTCGTTATCGTAGCCGTCATACGAGTTCCTGTTCACCACCTGGTTGCCGAGCTGATCCCGGACGACGTTCCCTTCGACAACCTTCGTGCGCCCCGGGTAGATCCAGATGGAGTCCTTCATCCCACGCGTGTAGATCTTCACCGAATCCTGTGAAGGCACCGTGTAGGATACCCGGGTGAAGTCGTTCTGGATGAGGACGATCCTCTGGCCGCGCGTGATCACTGTCGAGTCGAAGCTCGTCGCCGCGAACTGCGGGAAGGTTTGCCCCACGGAGGACGAATCGCCGTCTCGCATCGTTGTCGATGCCGTCGAACGGGTTGCCGGGGCTTTCGAGGAATGCATACCCCACCATGCCCACAGGGAAATCCTGGTTCCACCGGGGATTGCGGGCCGTGCTCTTTCCGTAGTCGCCGGTGTACGTAATGTTCTCGTACACGTCATAGAATGACCAGTCATCGTCATATTCCTGGGCGTCGTCCTGGCTGCCCGTGACGCCCACATAGGTTCCGACAAGCATGCCGAACACTGCGCGATCGTATGTCGTCGTGCCCGTATTCTCGATTTCATACAGCCAGAAGATGTTGTCCTGCGCGAGGAACTGCGCCCACTGCAGGCCGCGCACCCTGATGGTCAGCCCGAGTCCGTTGCGGGTCGGGTTCACGGAATCCGGATGAAACTCGATCCTGCGGGGATTGTTGTTCGCGGCGTTGAAACGCATGTCGTTGTTGTCGTCCATCACGAAGTATGTCTCGAGGTCGGCGCTGATCCTCTTGCCGAAGTAGCCGTTCCACGAGCCTCTCCACCCGGCATCGCTCGGATCCGACATCTTGTCGGGCCATTCGACGGGCCAGGTTGCCTTGTCGTTGCTGAGCGCGATGCTCTGATTGGGCGCAGGCCCGAAGTAGCCGTTCACAGGCTCCATGGTCCAGGGAACTCCCTCCGGACTTTCGTCCCTTTGTCCCGTGGGTCGGTCTGACAGGAGAAGTCACCACGGACCTGAACGTCGTGTCGGCCCACCGCACTTCGGCGCCGACAAACGGGCTCACGTCCCCGAGGTAGCCGTTGTTGTCGTTCCGCCAGGCTCCGCGCGGGCGGGTGTCGGACGGCTGGCCAATGACGCCCCAGTTGCCGAACACGCGTTCTCACCTGATTGCCGTTCATGACCGCAGACCGGCGATACGCGCGTCCGCTCTGGCCGGCCGCGTCACCGACAGCAAGGACGGCGAGCAGAATGGCGAGGCTGAATATGCTGGTTGTTTTCATTAGAACTCCAGGTTCAATCCAAGTTCGATCCGCCGCGGCTCCGAGTAGTACGTAGGTTGCGTGTACCACTGCGACAGCGTGTTGATGGCTTCAGAGGGATTCGTCTGGCGGGCCTGCTCCTCGTACGTCGTGTAGCCCGCCCGGCCGGTGTCGTTCCACACCTCCACTTCGTTTCTGGTATCGAGCACGTTGAACACGCGCGCGAACGCCACGAGGCGGAAATCCCCGATCGGGAAGTTGTAGAACGCCCGGAGATCGATATTTGTGGACGACGGCTTGAGCTGGCTGTTGGTGAGCAGCGAGGTGATGTCGGTCGAGCTCCTCGGCGTATAGGGGAACCCGCTCCCGAACTGACCGATGGCGCTGACGCCCCAGGATTCCCTGCTGTAGTTCGCGGTCACGTTCAGCGTGTGGCGCTGGTCCCACGGCAGCGGATTCAGCTGCACTTCCGGCAGCGAGCCACCGGCGAGCGCGTTGCGGGCCTGCTCCGGATCAGAGGCGCTCCCCTTCGCAACCGAGTACGTGTAGTCCACGGTGGTGGAGAAGCCCATGCCGAACTGCTTCCTCAGCGTGAGGATAATCCCCTTGATGAGGCCGAAGTCGCTGTTCGTGAACCGGCTGTATTTGGACGCGCCACCGAACACGACGATCTCCTGCGAACGCGTGCCGGTCAGCCCGCGAACGTCCCTCAGGTAGGCGGTGAGGTCGACTGCGATGTCGTCGGTGAGCTGCTGCTGCACGCCGATCTCAGCGTTGATGGTCTGCTCGGGACTCAGGTCCGAGTTCCCCACGACTCCCTGGTTCCCGGTTCCGAATCCGATCTTGAAATCAGGATTCTGGTAGAGGCGCTCGAACCGCGGCACCTGGAAGAAATGGCCGTAGGAGAAGTACACAATGCCCCGCGCCGTGATCGGGAATGATGCGCCGATGCGTGGGCTGAACTGCGATTTCGCCTTCGCGGGCTTGTACCAGTACGTCCTCCGCTCTTCGAGGGTCTTCGCCTGATTCGAGGGCTTGATCGGGGCGTAGATGTTCGGATCGTCGACAGTATAATAGATGCCCCCGTTCGACAGGTCGTCGTTGAGGACATACCCATCGGGCTCGAAATAGTCGAACCGCACCCCGATATTCAGGATGAAGTTCTTGAACTCGAGCTTGTCCTGCACGTACGCCGCGAACTCATGGGGCCGGCGGTCGTACACGTCGTGCGTGTTCGACGATGTGGGCAGGATGCGGGTCTGGATGTAGGGGCTCGCCGTCGCCAGGTCGATGTCGGTCTGGGTCGCGATCGGCTGAAGCGTGATGTTCTCGAAGAAGACGTTGTGGGATCTGTACTCGGCGCCCACCTTGATGAGGTTGACCTGGTCGAGCTGGCTCGACAGGTCGAACTTGATCAGCCTGGTGATTGTGCGGCGGTCGAACACGTTCATATCCGTCCCGCCGGTGAAGTAGCTGTACGAGTCGGGCGTGAGGAAGAGCTTCGGATGCACGTAGCTCGGTCCGCCGGGCTGCACGACCTGAATCAGTTCGCCATTCCCGGATGGGTCGGGAACGTAGTCAAAATCGTAGAGGCGGTACCCCACGTCCCGCTGGAACCAGGACGCGCCGACGGTGTAAAACGTCCTCTCCGAGAGCGTCTGGCTGAATTGCAGGATCACCGTGTGACTGGTGTTGAGCTCATCCCCCATGCCGCCGGGGTTATAGAAGTAGCTTCGATTATACCGGTTGGCCTTGATGTCGTCGTAGATGTAGTTGGTGTTCAACTTCATGGTCGGCGAGATCTTCCAGGTCAGTTTCCCCTGGCCGTACCACCGCCGGCTCTCGCCCATGGACGTGAGCGCGCTGTCGCCGCGCCCTTCCGCATCGCGATACATGATGAACTCGCGCGTCAGGGGGTCGGTGTAGGAGATGTTCTGCGGGTTGTACCGGCTGTACCCTTTCAGCCAGCCGTCGAAGTAGACGTACCGGCCGTTGACGAAGAACGTGAGGTCTTCGCCCAGGACCGGTCCGCTCAGGTTCGCTTCGAAGTTGTGGATGGCGGCCGGGTCGAAGTCTTCGAGACCGGGGAACGCCATCTTCTCCCCGTTCACCGCGTCCGCCTTCCCGTTCGTCCAGTACTGGCCGATGTACGTGCCGATGCCTCCGGAGAACTTTGGTCCCCCCTCGCGCGTGGCGATGTTCACGATGCCGGACATGGCCTGGCCGTACTCGGCGTTGAACGCGCCCGAGACGAGCTGGAGCTCCTGCACGAGCTGCCGGTTCACTTCCACCACCTGCGTTCCGTTGAACACGTCGGTCACCGGGACGCCGTCGATCCAGTACGCGACCTCCCCGCTTCGCCCCCCGCGGAGGCTTCCGCCGACGAACCCCGCCTGCAGGTCGAGCACCTCCGACACCTCGGTCACGGGCAGGGCCTGGATCGCATCGCCTCCCACGACGGCCGTTTTGGCGGTCTGGTCGGCCTGGACCATCGGCCGCACCGCGGTGACCACGACCTCCTCGCCCATTTCAACGACCGTGGACTGCATCGGGATGTCGATGGTCGTCGTCAGGTCGATGGAAACGTTAACGTTGGTGATCGTTTTCCGGTTGAAGCCGACCGCGGATGCGACCAGCGTGTAGGTCCCCGGGGACACGTTGAGAATGACATAGTACCCGTCGATATTCGTGGCCGACCCCTGGGTCGTCCCCTGGATGACGATGTTCGCACCCACGAGGGCTTCGCCAGTCGCCCCATCTTTGACCTCGCCCGTGATTTTTCCGGTGTTGCCCGCGAGGGACACCGAAGCGGCGAGGAGGAGGATCGGAACAACCGTACAGAGTATCCGTCCCATGCCTGTTGACTCCTCCAGGTTGCTGGTGGTTCAGCTGATGACTCCGGCGTGATTCGCCGGGTGTTGTCGAATGAGATTCTGTTCCGAGAGCGTTGCCGCCGGGCGGACGAGTCCGCTCTCCCGCGATGCAGCTCCACAGGTCCCGCGCACGACCAGCTCGGGAACAAAGGTGGTCAGCGTCGGAACCATGTCGGGCGTGCGGATGCGCGCGACCAGGCGCTCCATCGCGAGGACGCCCATTTCGTACATCGGCTGGCGCATCGTGGTCAGCTGCAGGTACTGCGCAAGCTCGATGTCGTCGAACCCGACGATCGCTATGTCCTCGGGAATTCTGACGTGCGCCTCACGGGCCGCTTCCAGCGCCCCCATCGCCTGGATGTCGCTGGCCACAAGCGCCGCCGTGATCGCGTCCCCCGCCCTGCGCCGGGCCAGCAGCCGCCGCATCCCCTCGCGCCCCGCTTCCCTCGTGAACCCGTCCTGCCAGGGGGCGCCGCTCGCGAAGACCCTCTCGGGCGACAGCGCAATGTCGTGCTCCGCCAGCGAGTCGACATACCCCTGGTACCGTTCGCGCGCGGGCAGCGTATCCATGCTCGCGTTGATCATCGCGACGCGCGTATGCCCGAGGCGGATCAGGTGCCGCACGGCAAGGAAGGCACCCTCCCGATTCTCCACGCGAATCGAGTCGAAGTCCGGATGCGAGCCGTCCACGAGGACGAGCGGCAGGCGCATCTGGTGGAACTTTTCGGCATAGTTCTCCGGAAACTTCATGGAGAAGAACATCACGCCGGCCACCTTGCCCCGCTGCATCGAGCGGTGAAGATAGTCCTGCACCTGCTCCGGATGGTTGACACCGTACAGGATGAGGTCGAACCCCGATTCCCCCGCCTTGTCCTGAACGCCCTGGAGAACCTGCTGGAAGAAGTAGTTGGTGAAGTAGGGGATGATGGCGGCGATCGTATTGGTGCGCCGGGAGGCGAGGCCTTGTGCGTGCGCGTGGGGCTGGTAGCTCAGCCGCCGCGCTGCGTCCAGAACGCGAGCCCTGGTTGGTGCGGAGACGTTCGGATGGCTGTTGAGGCATCGGGAGACTGTTCCGATGCCGACACCGGCCTCTCTCGCAAGGTCGTAGATCGTGACGCGCATGAAGATCGAGGGGGATCTGTGGACGCGTTGGTGGAGGATACTCTGGAAGCGCTTCCATGGAAGATACGAGACGCTCCCCCTTCCTGTCAAGAGTTATTTTCCCTTCGAAGGAATGTCGAATTCCGGCCGCCGAAGCGGAGTTGTATTTTGCATCGTGCGTCGGTATATTGCTGAGCCCATCACCACACCTTCCGGACCCCGCATGGCAGAAGTCAAGCTTGAAGGCGTTCATAAGATCTACGACGGGAAGGTCACCGCAGTCCGCGATGTCTCCGTCACCATCAAGGACAAAGAGTTCGTGGTCCTGGTCGGGCCCTCGGGGTGCGGAAAGTCAACTGTTTTGCGCATGATCGCGGGCCTGGAGGAGATTTCGACAGGCACCATCTCGATCGACGGCAAGGTTGTCAACGAGGTTCCCCCGAAGGACCGGGACATCGCGATGGTGTTCCAGAACTACGCCCTCTACCCGCACATGACGGTCTACGAAAACCTCGCGTTCGGGCTGAAGCTCCGGAAGACTCCGAAGGACGAGATCGACCGGCGCGTGCAGAACGCCGCCAGGATTCTGGGCATCGACGCCTATCTCGATCGGAAACCGAAGGCGCTCTCGGGCGGGCAGCGCCAGCGCGTCGCGCTCGGCAGGGCGATCGTCCGGAACCCCAAGGTCTTCCTTTTCGACGAGCCGCTGAGCAACCTCGACGCTAACCTGCGCGTCCAGATGCGCACAGAAATCTCGCGGCTCCACCACCGCCTGCAGACGACCATGATCTACGTGACGCACGATCAGATCGAGGCGATGTCGATGGGCGACCGGATCGTGGTCCTCAAGGACGGGATCGTGCAGCAGGTGGACACGCCGCTGAACATCTATCATCATCCCGCGAACAAGTTCGTTGCGGGCTTCATCGGAAGCCCGACGATGAACTTCCTCTCCGGGACCATTCGGGCGAACGGAACGGCCCAGTTCGTGCAGGACGGCTCGCCGCTCAGCATCACGCTCCCGCCCTCGGTACAGGGAGCGCCTCAAAGGCTCGACGTCGGTCGTCCTGGGGATCCGCCCCGAGCATATCTTCGCCCAGCAGCAGGACGGCGGCGAGCATATGGCACACATCACCGCGAACATCGAGGTGGTCGAGCCCGTCGGCAATGAAATCTTCGTCTACTTCACGACCGGGACGGCATCGCAGTACGTGGCGCGATTCGCCGCCGACCGTCCCCCGGAGGTTGGCCGCTCGTACACGCTTCTTGTCGACACCACGAAGCTTCACTTCTTCGATCGAGAGACTGAGAAGTCGCTCTGAGCACATCGGACCATGACTGAGCATCAGCAGCATCTCTCATCTGAAGAATTGGCGGGCCTCCTCGCGAAGGCGCAGGGCCTCACAGAAGCGGGCACGTATCACGATGCCCTCGCGGCAGTCAGAGAGGCGAAGAAGCTTAACCCGCGCAACGTGTACGTCCTCGCCTTCGAGCGACAGGTCGAACAACTCATCGAGTTGAGCCTGGCGGGCAAGCTCGGCGACGACGAGCGCACCGACATTCTCGAATCGATCCCGGGCATTATGGATCGTGCGCTGGCGGGCTCGGGCGAACGCGCGATGCCTTCTGCACCCGCGCCGGACGCCGCCGCGGCCGACCGCGCCCGCGCCGAACGAGCCGCGGCTCACGAGTGGCTCAAGAACCAGTACTTCCAGCACGCCCACGAGTACGTCAAGAAGGGCGAGTACGACCACGCGCTGGCCGAAATTCGCCGCGTGTTCATCATCGATCCCGAGAACGCCATCGCCCGCGATTTCGAAGCCCAGATCGAGGAGCTCTCGCGCATCAGCAGGGAATCGGCGTCCGCGCAAGCGGCTCCGGGCATGCCCGCGCCGAAACCCGGCCCGCAATCAACCCGGCCGGCGGAGAAACCGCGCGCGCCGGAAGAGGCAGCGGCACAGCCGCGCACAAACGGCGAAACGCCCTCCCGCCGGTCGAAAGAAACTCTCGCCGCTCTCGATCATCCTTCTCTTTCTTGCGCTCGCGCTCCTGGCCTTCGCAACAGTCTTCCTGATCAAGAAGCTGGAATCACCCTCGGCTCTCACTCCCCGGTCGGCCGTCCCTCCGCCGCAGCGCGAGCTCTACGCTCCGGAGCAGGCCGCTCCGCGAGCCGACTCGACACAGGTCACGCCCGACTCGTCGTACATCGAGTAGGCGCCTCGGCGCGTCGTGGTCTGCTCGCCGTCCACAGGCGTCCCCCGCACCATCGCGGGCTTCGTGCCACAGCTTCAGTACTGACATCTCCCCGTTCACTCTCGCTCCAGCATCCGCCGCGTTCGTCACCGACACTTTTCCCACCCCGCGCTCGCCTGAGGCTTCATCGGTGCCGCTTCAGTTTCTCATGAGTGCACATCACTGTAGATTCTCCTTTCTTCTCGCTCCACGCCCGGGAATCACCGTCATCCTGAGGAATACGCGGGGCAAGTCCTCATTTCCGCATGGCATGGCCTTTGCCTTTTCATCAGATGGCCGTATAGGCACATTCACACTCAGGCACCGAGAGGACTCCATTGCCGGGCACTATGCTATTGAAGCTTGTCGATCGCCTCGTCAAGGAGGGGAACTACTGCCGAGGCGTTGCGCATTCTCGCTCGCGCGTCGGACGAGGACCCCAAGAACCCGTACGTCAGGGCGTATGAAGCGCGCATCCGGGTCCTCATGGACCAGCCGCAGCGCCCGCCGAGAGAGTCATCGGAATCCGGCCGCGCTCGGGGTATCGCACCCTCTCCCTCGCCGCACCCGGGTACTCCCTCCGCGCTGAGCGCTGATCAGCGGCGCGTCGCGATCCTCTCCAAGGTCGCCGCAATCATCTCGAAGGCGAACGAGTACCTCGGCACGGGGGACTTCCAGCGCGCCCTCGAAGAGGTGGGCCGTGCACGCCTGCTGGACGGGGACAACCCCGACATCATCGGACTCGAGCAACGCATCCGCGAAGCCCGCCAGGATGCGGAGCAGTTCGCGGAGACCGAGCGGGAGCGCATGACCAGGGAGCAGGAAGAAGTCCATCACCATGAGATGGAGAACCTCCGCCGCGAGGACGATGTGCGGAGAACACAGGAGGAGCAGGCACGCCGGGTTGCGCACGAACAGAAGCTGAACGAATCGCTCTCGCGCTGCCGCACGCTCCTGTCCTCCGGACGGCTGAAGGAAGCCCAGAACGAGCTCGCGTTTGCGCTCGTGCTGGATCCGAACAATCATGCGGCACGGCAACTGGAGCAGGAAATCGCACGGGCGCAGGACCTGGCCACGCGCGCGGAACTGCAGCGAAAGAAGCAGGAGGAGGAAGAGCGGGCGCGGGCAGCGGAGGAGCTCCGGGCCGGCGTCCAGGCGGCCGCCGACCAGGCTCAGGCCGCCGCTTCGCAGGGAGCGTTCGGCGAGGCGCTGGATATTATCATCAGGGCGTATGTGCTGGATCCAACAAGCTCCGTTCTTCAGGCGGCCGAGGCGGAGATCACCGCAGCCCGCGACGAGGCGATCGGGCGCGAGCGGCAGGAACAGCTCGCGAAGCGTCGTGAACTGGAACAGCAGCAGATGGAGAACCTCCGCAGGAAAGCGGAGGAAGAACGGCAGGCGCTGCTTCGCCAGCGGGAAGTCGAAGCCGAGAGCAGGCGCAAGACCACACAGGAGGAGATCGAGAAGCATCTCGAGCGCGCCCGCGTGTTTCTCACGCGCAGCCAGTCCGAAGCGGCGCTCGCCGAAGTCGCGCTCGCGTTCGTGATCGATCCGTTCAGCGAGCCGACGCGCATCCTCGAACAGGAAATTCTGCGTGCCCAGGAATCCGAGCCGGAGGTACCGGCGGATCAGGAGCCCGCCACCGGGGCATCAGTGGAAACCCCTGGCAGCATCGCAGCGCATCTGGACGCCGCGAGGGAGCATGCCGCCACCCGCGATTTCGCGAAGGCGTTCGACTCGATCGCGCGAGCATATGCGGTCGACCCGCTCCACCCCGCCGTCCAGGAGTGCGAGCGCATCATCCAGGCGGCGTTTGTGGAGTACCAGGGATCCCTTGCCCACACCCTCGGATCTCGCAAACACACAGACGGATCGCATTCTTCAAGCGGCCGTTCGACCTTCACGGGTATGACCCAGGGAGAGGCGGTCACGACGTCGGTCATGACATTCGACGACACGAGCTCAACGGAGACAGCTCCCCCGCCTGCGGAGGCGGGCGAATCCGAAGCCACCGTCGCCTGGTATCGCCATCGTCCCGTGATGTACGGCGGCGGAGTCGGGGCCCTCATCCTCGTGGCGGCCGTTTTCCTGATCTCCTCCCCCAGCGGGAAGAAGCCCGACCTGCCGGAAACGAAGGCCCATGAACCTGAAACGACGGAACAGGCGGAGACCCGGGAACCACCTTCAACGCCCGTGACGCTCAGCGAGCCGCAGATTCTCCCCGACGATCAGCCCGCGAGCGCAGGCTCGAAGAAGGTTGCAGCTCCCGCCAAGCTCCTCAGGGAGGAGCCGGTATCAGACAAGCCCGCGGGAGATGCCGCACCAGAGAAGGCGACGGCGGAAGCCGCCCAGGAACCGCCGGTGGAACAGCCCGCCGATCCTCCCGTCGGCCTCAGCAGACTTGACGTGCAGTCGGCGGCTCTCAGGCAACAGCCATCGACGCCGGCTCCCGGGCCCACACAAACGCCGAAGGCGCCGGAGATCAGAAGGCTGCAGCAGCCACTGATCCCCGACGCCATTCTCAGGTCCGGCATGACCGGCGATGTTACGGTGCTCGTCGAAATCGACTCTGAGGGGAAGCCCATTTCATCGCGCGTTACGCGCAGCACGCTTCCGGCACTCAACGACCTGTTCATCGAGGCGGTCATGGCCTCGGAGTTCACGCCGGGCCGTTCGGCAGACGGACGGACAACGACCTACCTGTCGATCCCGTTCAGGGTCGGCCGATAGTTCTCTACCAGGAGTACCGGATGGTGTAGCGGACGGTGACCTCGCCGTCCTTCGCCACCTTCACCGGGAACTTCAGCGTCGACTGGTCGACCTTCGTCCAGCCCGTTGAGCTGTTCACGATTTCCCACTGGCTCCATCGCCACGGGTGCTCGTACACGAGCACCTCGGCGCTCTCTTTCTTGTGGTTCCGCACCTTCACTTCGATCGTCTCCTCAACCACGCGTCCGTTTGCGTACGACTTGAAGTCTTTCTGCGCCCGCTCCCCGACGAGATCGAACGCGTTGCCGAGATAGAGCCGCACTTCTTCGTCTTTCGGCGTGTGGTCGATCTGATCTTCGCCGATAAACTGCTCGCGCCCGTCGTCGTCGCGCTTGTAGACGCGCACGGTCCCCTTCGGCAGCGGAATGCCGAGCCCTCCCGCTTCCTCGTTTTTGAACGTCATGTAGACGCCGACCTTGGGGTTCGACTCCTGTCCGAAGCTCCCCTGCGAACGGTACGAGTAGTTGTTCCTCCAGTAGTGCCACTGGTCCGCAAGCCCGTCATACAGGAACACCTTCCTGGCCGCGACGTCGCGCCCGGAGGTCAGCTCGATCTGGCGCGTCTCGCTCGCGTTGATGTTGGTCCGCCGCTGCAGCGAGTACAGCTTGTACTCGAACAGGTCCGCCTGCTTGAACTGGGGTGCGGCCGCGTCGAACTCCGCGACCTGTGCCCGCATCGCCTTCATCTGCCCGGCAAACTGATCTTTCACCAGGTTGACGTCGCCTGCGACGAGCTTCAGCCCCGCGTCCTTGAACGTGGTCCCGGAATTGTTGGTGATCGTCACCCATGCGGTGAGGTCGAGTTTCGTGTCGTTCTTGTCGAGCAGCGCGACGTAGTTGCAGACCCAGGAGAGTCCGCCGGCGAGGTAGCTGATTTCGACGTCATGCTTTCCCTCCCTGCTGCTGGCGACGAGCCATTCCAGCCGCGGCTTCAGGATGAGTCCCTCGGTCAGGCTCGGAAGCACCACCCGTCCGCCCGGATTCACCTCGATCTTGCCGTTGATCTCGACGATCATGCCTCCCAGTGCGGCATACCCGCCGGGATATCCCTGTTGCGAGGAGAAGCCGGTGGAGAGAAGCCTGGCCGGCACGCTGTACTCCTTCTCCGTCGCCAGGTCCACCCGGACCAGCTCGATCTGCTTGCCGACATACTTTTCGAGGAGCTTCGCCTGGTGGACCAGGTCGTACTGATAGCTCTGCTCCAGGACCTTCACCGCATCGGGCGCGGTGATGCTCCGGAAATGAAGCGAGGTTCCGTCGATTGTGGCAGGGATGTCGGGGACGATCACGGCGCCGGTGCCGCGGGGCAGGACAAGGGTGCGCTCCTCCCGGATGAGCGACAGGTTCTGGTTATAGATGGTGAGGCTCACCTCCGACCGCTCGCTGGCCGTCGCGGACTCCCGCGGCTGGGCCGGGGCCGCGGAGATCGCGGCGAGGCTGCAGATTCCCCACAACAGTGCTTTCATCGGACATCCCTCCTGGTGTTTGATCTCGTGAACATACTTCGTATCATCGCCTGTTCACCTTCCGACTCTGTATGTCATTCATGAGTGAAAGGTAAATGACCCGCTCCACCCTGTTTCTGCATGACGACGCGCGCCTCCTTGACGGGATCCGCCGGGGTGACGAAGAGACACTGGTGATGCTCTACCGGCTCTGCGACGGCCCCGTCCGGCGGTACGTCACCGCCAATAACGGAACTCAGGATGACGCCGACGACATGCTCCAGGAGGCGCTGGTGATCCTCTGGGAACGGGTGCGGGACGGCCGGTTTGAATACGCCGCCAGGCTGTCCACATTCGTCGTGGGAACCGTGCGAAACCTCTGGCTCAGGCGCCTCGCCCGCGCGCGCAGGGAATCCCCTTCCCATGGGACGATCGAAATGACGGCCGACCCGGGCGATTCGCCGCTCGACGCCATGATCGACAGCGAGCGAACCCGCGCCGTCCACGACGCCCTGCAGAAGATCGGAGAGCCCTGCCGTGCCATCCTGCTCCTGTTCTACTGGGAGCAGGCGACCATGGAAGAGATTGCGAGCCGACTCGGCTTCGCCAACGCCGAGACGGCCAAGGCCCGCAAATACCAATGTAAGAAATCGCTTCAGCAGATTCTCAACGCCTATGAACGACCACGGTGAATCGTCCCGCGACCGGGAACGCGAGGAGCTGCTCGAGCGGTTCGTTCTCGGCAGGATGTCGCCGGCCGAGCGGACCGCGTTCGAAGCCCGCCTTGCGACGGACGCCGACCTCAGGGAGGCCCTCCGACAGGAACGGGACATCCTGGAAGGCGTCCGCCTGGCCGGGCGCCAGGAACTGAAGCGGCGGATCGCTGCAGCCACCCTGATGGCTCCGCGCCCGGGAGTGCCGTGGGGAAGGATCGCGGCGCTCGCGGCAGTGATCATGATCGTCACCGGCATCGCGCTCTGGCAACGCTGGTTCTTCCCCGCGCCCTCCGTCGCGCCGACGGCCACGGAGACCCCCGGGAAACCGGCGGACGCCGGGCCGGACATCGCTGCCCGCACCCCTCCCGCCCCGCTGTCGAATGAGCTCGAGCAAAGCCGGTGCCCGGGATGAGAGGCGCGCGGCACCGGGAGTAGGCGCGTCCGCTCCTCAGGCGAGCCCCGAGGCGAAACAAGCGATCACCTCAGCCGGCAGCCGGCGGAGCCTTCGAGCGAACGTACGAAAGCAGGGGGATCGTGCTGAGCGAGGCAGCATCAGGTCGGACGCGCGAGAGCCGCATGAAGGGTGATGCTGCGGCCCGGCCGGACCAGGCGCTCGCGAAAAAGGAGTCCCCGGGAGAGGCGGAAGCATCGGAGATCGACGCGCATCGCTATCGCGTCGAGATCACGCCCGACGGCAGGTTGACGGCGACGGCGGAATTCGCGGCAGGCGCTGCGGACACGATTCGCTTCGCGGTCAGGGTCCGGGGGGATTCGGTGATCATCGCGGTGCCCGCCGGCGTTCTCGGTCAGGGCAAGGACCGGCTCGCAGGCGCCCGCGTCATCCGGGTGAGTCCGGATTCCGTGCTCATCGACGCGGCGGGAGTCCGGATACGCGGATACCTCCCCCGGCATTTCTTGCGGTAGCGCAGGCTTGTCTCACCCGGATCTGGTGGGAGGTGAAACTATCGGATGATCGTCAGCGTCCGCGTCTCGACAAACTCGCCGGCGCGCATTCTGTAGAAGTAGGTTCCGCTCGAAAGTCCCCGCCCGTCCATCCGCACGCGATACTTCCCGGGCCGCTTGGCCTCGTTCACCAGGGTCAGCAGCTTCCGCCCGAGCAGATCATAGACCACCAGCTCGACCTCTCTCCCCTCGCCCGAGGACTCCCATTCGCCGACCGTGTATTCGATGATGGTCTCGGGGTTGAACGGATTCGGGAAATTCTGGGCCAGCCCGAACGCCCGGGGGTGCCTCGCGGGATCGCCGGCGGACGAGACTCCGTCACCGAAGACGCGGACCTGGATGTCATCGACGTACCATCCGTCCATCGTCAGATACTCGTCGCTGCTCAGGACGAATCTGATCAGGAGAGAATCGCCCCTGAAACCGCTCAGGTCAATCCTCTCTTCCATCCATTCGATCTGGCGTCCGTCGTACCCGGGTTCACCGGGCGCCTGCACGCCGAGGCCCGAACCCGCCTTCGTGTACCTCCCCGCGAGCGGCCTCCACGTTGTCCCGCGATCCGTGGACGCCTGCACCTGACCGAAATCCCAGAGAGTCTCGATTTCCCACCGCGTCCAGAACACGAGCTCCGCAGCCGTCGCACCGGCCGGAATCCGCACGGGAGAGGAGAGCCGCAGCTCAGAAGAAGCGCTGTTCTGATACGCGCCGATCGGGCTGTCGCTGAGCGACCAATCCCCGCTGCGCGACGCGGAGCTTCTGCCCCAGCTGCTCGACGGTACCCAGGCGCCAAGGTCCGACTCCGCTCCGTCCTGGAACACGACCTGTGCCTTGCCGAACGTCACGTGCATCGAGTCGAAGAGCAGGGGCGCACCGCCAACGCCGAACGACACGATGATGTCCTCCTCCGTGCCGTCCACCGCAGTCCATCCCACTCTTCCGGTGAACGTGCACTCGCGGGTCGTTCGAGAGAGGATGTCGGTCAGCGTCGTGTCTTTCCTGTCAAGTTCGACGGCGGGCGAGCCTGCCGCAACCGAGACGCTCAACTCGTCCAGTGCGCTCAGTCCCGCATTCGCCACGGTCGCGTGAATCGTGAACGGCTCTCCCCGCTCCAGGAAACCGTCGCCCGATGAGTCCACCACTTCCCCCGACCGGAGGCGCGGGTATCCTCCCGCCGCCCAGAGCATGATGAGGTTCGGACGCACGTTCGCCTCGGCAAGAGGAAGGATCCGGTCCGGTTCGGGCCAGAAGCCGTCGGTGCCGGTCCCGACTTCCGGCGTCATCGACAGGACTTTCGGTTTTGCGTTCCGCTCGCCGTACATCCAGTCGTCGGCGTCGCCATTCGTCGGATATCCGATCACCTGGTCGCCCGTTCCGTACGCGTACCCGTTGTGCCGGGTCATGGCTGAGGCATACTCCCGGTAGATGAGGGAATCCTCCGTTTCCTCATCGAGGTATCCCCACGGGTAGATCAGCACGTTGCTGTACGAATGGTAGTTGAGCGCGAGGAGGAACCGTCTGTCGATGCAGAAGTTCCGGATCACCTGCGTCTCGGGCTCGCTGAACGGGGCGGATCCCCTGTACGCAAGATCCTCGGGGTACGGGGTTGATCCGAAGTCGTCGTAGCCCCATTGAAACCCGTAGTTCCGGTTCAGGTCGACGCCGCGGTTGTCATCGTCGGTCACCGCGTTCCGCATGTTCTTCCGCCGCATCCCGCCTCCGTTGGGGGCGGAGCGCCGGTTCGCCTCGTAGCCGTCGGGATTGACGACCGGGACGACCCAGAGCTCGCGGGTCCCGAGGAGGTGCGTGACCTCCGGATCGACGTCATACCGCTCGCCCACGTACCAGAGGAGATGCAGGATCGTCATCATCCCCATGGGCTCGCGGGCATGGGTAAGGCCGTTGAAGAACACGCGCGGGCGGGCAGGAGCGGTCGCGGGATCGCCCGTGACGCGCACGGCCCAGATGGCCCTGCCCTGCAACGACACGCCGATGCTCTCGCGAACCCCGATAACGTTCGGAAAGAGAAGGTGAAGAGAGTCGAGCTGTTTGATGACTTCTTCGAGCGTGTAGTACCCGCCCATGCTGCCGACGCCACGGCCCAGGGCATCTGCCGGCCCCTTCAAGCGGCTCGCATACGACGCTACGAGGTCGCCGTCGACCACGCGCACCCTGACGCCGGAATCCGACAGCTTCCCGAGCGTCCGCTCGTCGACCACAAATCTCATCGGACCGCCGGGCTTCCCCAGCGCACCCTCAGGATCGATGCCGGCAGCGATCAAGGTGGTCAGGTCGCCCGCGCGGGGGACAAGAATCTCCACGGACATCCATTTGTTCCCGCCGGCGGAGGCCGGGGCTGAAAGAACCTGCGAGGCGAGCACAACGAGCAGCGCGAGAATCGTTCGTCTGTGCATGGCTCCGGTGCCGTTAATGGTGAATGAGTTCGCGATGGGATCGGCGAGCGCGGCGGGGACAGCCTGGGGTTGCGCACGAATGCATATCACCTGCAAGATAACGGCCGGAGGATGAAAATCAAGGCCGGCGACCCCTGACAGGATCATGACAAATCCCCGACATCTTCCCCCTCCCCGTTCCCTATCATAGTCCTGGACACTGAAGGGACATTCGATGAAATCGCTTGCACCTGCGCCGGCACCGGTTCTCAGCTTCCGCTTCGCCTCGGCATACGGGGTCACCATGCGTCCCTATCTTCTCTTTGTCTCGGGAATCACAGGTGTGGTCGCACTTTCGCTGGCACGGGACATCGACCTCCTGCGGGGCCTGGCCATCGCCGCCGCCTCGTTTCTGACGTACGGGTTCGGCCAGGCACTCACGGATTGCTTCCAGGTGGACACCGACGCCATTTCGGCGCCGTACAGGCCGCTGACACGCGGCGAGGTCCGGACCAGGGATGTCATGATTGTCAGCCTTCTGGGTCTTGTCGCATGCGTCACGGTCTTCGTTTCCATGTCTCTCCACACCGTCGTTCCGGGCATCCTTGGGGTCATCGGCCTGGCCACGTACACATGGTTCAAGCGCCGCTGGTGGGGAGGCCCGGCGTACAACGCGTTCGATCGTCGTCATCCTCTTCGTCATGGCGGGAAGCAGCGCCGATGGCTCCATCGCGTTCGTCCAGCGGTCCGGCGTCTTCGCCGCCGCGACTGCGGTCTTCTTCGGATACGCCAACTTCGTCCTCGCGGGCTACTTCAAGGATATCTCCGCCGACGCGGTGACGGCATACCGCACGTTCCCCGTCGTGTTCGGCAGACGCGCCGCCTCCATCGTCAGCGATCTTCTCGCCGGTTTGTTCCTGGCCGCCGTGTTCATGGCAGCCCGGAAGGTCGCAGTCCCGGCGATGGTCCTCTGGGCGCTCGCCGTCATGCTCAGCATGGCGGCCCAGTTTCAATTGCATCGCGTCAGAACGGACCAGCAAGCCCACGGCCCTATCGGACTCACCGTCCACGTCTACCTGCTCGGCCTCACGGCAATCTCGGTGAGCGCCAGGCCGGAGTGGCTGTTGCCTCTCCTCGTGTTCTACGGCGCCTTCGCCGTAACCCTGTTGCACAGGCCATCGCAGTCACAGATCTGAGCGGACGCCATGATCATCATCGTCAACACGAACGCAGGCGGCGGCCGGGCATCCAGGAGATGGGCCCCGGTGCGGGAGGAGATGGACGCGGCAGCGATGGACGGAACGGCGTTTCTCAACCGCACGATGCCGGAGCTTCTGGAGGTGGTGCGCATGCGATACGCACGCGGCGAGCGAACGTTCATCGCCGCCGGCGGTGACGGCACGGTGAACAGCCTGGTCAACACGCTCGTGGAGCGCTCCGGGGCCGCGGGACCTGCGAACCCGGCCACGCTCGGACATGTCTCTGTCGGAGCCGTGGGCCTCGGGTCGAGCAACGACTTTCACAAACCGCGCCGCCAGCGCAGAACCATTCACGGGACCCCGGTGGCCATCGATGCCTCCAGCACGCTCCCGCGCGATGCCGTTTCGGTCGATATCACCGAGAACGAACAGACGCGGACCCGATGGTTCCTGCTCAACGGCGGGTTCGGCGTTACCGCGGCCGCCAACACGCGATTCAACGGGGGCGGACCGGTGCTGCGATTCCTGAAACGGCTCTCAACGCCCGCAGCAATTCTCGTCGCGATCGTACGGACGCTCCTCAGCCTGAGCGACCTGCGCCTCTCGGTCATGTCGGGGAATGGGGAGCCGGCTTCACATTCGGTCACGAATCTTGCCGTGCTGAAGAGCCCGTGGGTATCGGGCTCGCTTTCGTTCCCCGACACATGGACCGCTCCCGGCATGATGGGCGTGGTCCTGTTGTCCCGCGCAGCGCCGCGCATACCTCGTGCGCTTCCTCACGGATCTCATGCGCGGACGGTGCGTCCCATCCTCCCGCTGCACGCACTTCCTCACCCCTACGCTCACCGTCGCCTCCGCGACACCCGTGGCGCTGGAAATCGACGGTGAAATCGTCCGTGGCAGCCGCTTCGCATTCAACGTCCACAGAGACTTCCTCAGGGTGTGCTCATGACTGCGATCCGTTCCGAAAACGCGCTGATTGATCTTCTCGTCGCGGGCTTCCCGCGGTCCCCCCTGCAGATCAACGCGACCCACGAAAGCGACGCGGAGCTGATCCGACTGGACCGTGCCGGCACGCCCTCCGGATCTGCCGACGGCTCCGGGCCCGTCCTCGCCGTGACGGTCGACTCGATCGAAGAAGAGATCGCGTCGGGCCTGTATAGCGACCCGTACATGATCGGATGGGTGGCGTGCATGGCAAGCCTCAGCGACCTTGCGGCGACGGGCGCATCGCCCCTGGGTCTCCTCATGTCGGAGACGCTTCCTCCGGACTCCTCCGGGGTCGACCTCCGCCGACTGCAGGAAGGGATACGCGACGCCCTTCGCGAGGCCGGAACGTTCTTGCTGGGGGGCGACACCAATACAGGCAGGGAGCTCCGGCTGACCGGGTGCGCCGTAGGGATTGCCGGGAGCAATCCGCTACGCCGTATCGGCATGTCTCCCGGCGACATTGTCTATTCCACCGGGCCGCTGGGGGCGGGAAATGCCTTCGCGCTGCTCAGGCTGCTTGGCGACCGGACGGCCTCACTGCCATTTCGCCCCATGGCTCGGCTGGCCGAAGGGAGGATCCTCTCAGGTTTCGCTTCGGCATGCATGGACAGCAGCGACGGTCTCTTCACGACGCTCGGCGAGTTGATGCGGCTCAACGGCATCGGCATCGACCTGGACGCCGAATGGGACGTCTGCCTGGATGTCACGGCAGCGGGCATCGCATCCGCCCACGGACTCCCTCCCTGGTGCATGCTTGCAGGAGAGCACGGCGAGTACGAGCTGGTTTTTGCCGTCCCGCCGGATGCGATCGTCCGGCTCGAGGAGCTGTCGCGGACCACCGGCAGAACGCCGGTTCGGCTCGGGACGGCCGTGGCCGAGCCGGGCCTGCGGGCGAACATCGCTGGAATGCCCGTCACGCTGGATCTGCCGGCCATTCTGGAGGCTGTGGGCCTTGCACGCACGGACCCGCTTGCCTGCATCCGGGGCCTGCAGGCCATTCATGACAGACATATTGACAGAATCCGTGCAGAACCGTGACAGGGCGGCGCTCCCGTCAAGCGATATTGCGCTGTGACCACAATGAAAGACGGAGCGATGAACGAGCAGACGGCATACCAGGGAGGCGAGAATTTCGACCTCCGCAAGATCCTCCTGCACGGACGGAAGCAGCGCGTGTACGAGCGCACGGAGTTCTTCCAGCAATTCCTTCAGGACCTCAAGCAGCGGAACGAGATGGCCTGCATGCGCGTGATTGGCTCTGCCGCGGATCGCGAGGTCACGGTGCTGGACCCGGAGACCGGAGAGACCAGGCGGATGCTGATGTTCGGATCGAACAACTATCTCGGCCTGGCCAACCATCCGTACGTGAAAGCGCAGATGGTCGCGGCAGTGCAGGAGTTCGGCACCGGCGTCGGCGGGCCGCCCCTGCTCAACGGATACACGACCCTGCACCGCGCGCTCGAAGAGCGCCTCGCGGACCTGAAGGGTGCCGAGGATGCGATGCTGTTCTCCAGCGGCTACGCGGCCAACGTCGGCCTGATTTCGGGGCTCGCGCATGCAGGCGACCGCGTCATCTACGACGCGTACAGCCATGCCTCGTTCATCGACGGCATCACGTTGGCGGGCGTGCCGTCCTTCCACTTCCCGCACAATGACGTTGAAGCGCTCCGCGCCCTGCTGGATCGTGAACGCCAGACCTGCACGGGCGATCTCTACGTCGGGGTCGAAGGCGTCTATTCGATGGACGGAGACCTCCCCCCGCTCCGCACCATTCTGAATCTGTGCAACTCCCGTGGTGCCGTCCTGCTCCTGGATGACGCTCACGGCACCGGAGCGATGGGACCCAGCGGACACGGCACGCCCGAGCATTTCGGCCTCAAGGGGAGCATCCCGGTCGTGATGGGGACCTTCAGCAAGACGTTCGCGGTAACGGGTGGCTTTATCGCCGCCTCCCGCCCGCTGGTGGACTACCTGCGGTTCTTCTCGCGCTCGTACATGTTTTCCGCCTCGCTGCCGCCACCGGTCGTCGCCAGCGTCCTGGCCGGCCTTGACGTTCTCGAGTGCGAGCCCGACCGCGTCGAGCAGCTCCACCGGAATGTCGCCTATGCGGCTGAGGCGCTCCGCAGCCTCGGGTTTGAGATCGGCGGCGAGACACCCATCCTGCCGCTCCGCGTGCCGTCGGACATGGATATCAGGAGCGCAGCCCGCGAGTTTCATGCGCAGGGCATCTTCGTGAACTCGATCGAATATCCCGCGGTCCCCGCGAACCAGCAGCGGTTCCGGATCAGCATCATGGCGTCTCACACGCGCGAGGACATTGACAGGCTCGCCGGCACCATCGAGCAGATCTGGTCGCAGGCCACCGCTGCGCACGCTGTTGCCGTCTGAGGTACGGACCATGCGCCCCGGAACGATCGGAGGGAATATGCGTCGCCTGAAGATTCAGATCATCGTTCTCTTTCAGAACCTCGCGGAAGAATCCCCGTACTACGCCAGGAGCCCCGCTCCTCCCCTCCCCGGGATCCTCCTGGCCGGAATGACCCCGCCCGTCGTCGACGTCGAGGTCCTGCACGAGATGGCCCGGCCAATCCGGTACGACACGGACGCGGACGTTATCGCGCTCAGCTTCATGGATTACCTCGCACCTCACGCCTTCGACGTCGCGCGCCGATTCAGGTCGCTCGGAAAGACAGTGATCGGAGGAGGGAAGTACATCTCCGCATTCCCGGAAGAGGCGCAGGAGCACTTCGACTCCATCCTGGTGGGTGAGGCGCAAGGGGTCTGGCCGGTCATGGTGTACGATCTTGTCGCGGGACGGCTGAAACCCCGGTACGATGCACCCCCCACGCCATCCCTGGCCGATATCCCGCCGCCACGGTTCGACCTCGTGGAGCGAAACTTCACGGTCCCGATCGTCACAGAGACGTCCCGCGGGTGCCCTCACCCGTGCACCTATTGCCAGCTCAACATCCGGAGGCAGCCGTTTCGACCCAGGCCCGTGAAGGATGTCGTCCGCGACCTGACGGCAACCGCAGGCCTTCCCTGGTGGAAGCGAAAGGTTGCCATGATCCTCGACAACAACCTCGGAGGGGACATCCAGCATGCGAAGGCGGTTTTGCGAGAGGTTGCGAAGTTGAAGTTCTGGGGGGTCGGCGTTCAGTTCAGCATTGAGTGCCTGCGGGATCCCGAGTTCATCGAGCTGCTGGACGTGGCCAACTGCCGGATGGCTTTCATCGGAATGGAGTCACTGAACCAGCACAGTCTGAAAGGGGTGCAAAAGCGGCAGAATCGCGTCGAGGAATACCGGGAGGCGTTTCGCGCCCTGCATGAACGGGGGATTCTCACGTTCACGGGGCTCATGTTTGCGCTTGAGGAGGACACGGTTGAGTACTACAGAATGCTCCCGGCGAAACTCAGGGAGGTGGGGACCATGGTGATCCTCCCCTCGATCTCGATCCCGATCTACGGTACGCCGTGGTACAGGCAGGTCGTGGCCGAAAGCCGGTTGACCGACACCGACCTGTCACATTACGAAGGCGACCACCTGGTATTCAGACATCCTCATCTCAGCGAGGCCGAGGTCTGGCGAGCGTTCGAGGGAGTAACGAGGGAATTCTACAGGCCGACCAGCATACTTCGCAGGTGGGTGAGGTTCGCGGCAGCGCAACGGCACTGGACATCGCTTCGCTCGCTGGCCTTCCGCCTCGCGCTTGGTCTTGTCATCTACCTCGAACTCTCGTTCTTCCAGTGGCATCACGCGCGGGAGAGGGTCTTCGGCCGCGCGACAAAGCTGAGCAGCGGGGGAAAGCAGCACCAGGACCAGTTCACACCCCCCCTCGCCCCGGCGGCAGATGCAGCCTGACGAACCGCACCGCGTGATTACTTGACGAACTTGTATCCGGACGTGTACACCGTCAGGAAATGTCTGGGGTTAGCCGGGTCGTGTTCGAGCTTCTTCCGGAGCGCGAGAATATAGTTGTCCACTGTCCGCGTCGTCGGGAAGCTTTCGTATCCCCACACCTCGTTGAGGATCTCATCGCGCGTGACCACCTTCCCCTCCCGCTGGGCGAAGAACTGGAGGAGATGCAGCTCGCGCGCGGTGAGGATGGCGTTCTCGCCCGATCTGGTTACCTCATGCTTCCGGAAATCGACATACACATCCCCGAACCTGTACTCCGTGAGGCCGTCGTTGAGCGCCGGCGGCCGGCGCAGGAGCGCCCTGATACGGGCGACCAGCTCCCGCGGACTGAAGGGCTTCGTCAGGTAGTCATCCGCACCAATCTCAAGCAGGACGACCTTGTCAGTCTCGCTCTTCTTCGCGCTGAGCACGAGGATAGGCGTGCCGATCTTTTCCCGGCGGAGTTCCCTGCACACCTCTGAACCGTCCCTGTCGGGCAGCCTCAGGTCGAGGACGATGAGGTCGACCGCCTCCTTGTGCGCCCGGTCCAGGCCTTCCTGCGCCGTGGATGCCGAGAACACCGAGAAGTGCTCTGCAGCCAGCGTCTCGCGAAGGCCGCGCACGATGGCGGGATCATCCTCGATGATCAGAATGGTATTCATGGTCTCGGACGCCCCCTGTGTGATTGTGGCTGAACGGTGTAGAGCGTGACTGGCCGGCGGATGTTCTTCAGTGACCGGCGGCCAAGGCGACGGATCTCCAGGTCGGTTTTCCCTTCGACGGCGGCATACACGGCATCCGAGCAGCGGGTCTCGCCCGGAGGCGTCACCTGCTGGATGCGCGCTGCGATGTTCACCGCATCGCCTCGCAGCCTGCCGTCCGTTTCGATGACATCTCCGAGGTGGATCCCGACACGGACCATGATACGGTCCGATTGCCGGCGGGACGCGTTGTACCGGGCAAGCGAGATCTGAATTGCCGACGCGCATTGGACCGCGCGCAGCGCGCTCTCGAAACTGACGAGGAACGAGTCACCGGCCGTTTCGATGATCCGTCCCTGTGTCTTCCTCACAGCTCGCGTGATCCGCTGATTATGGGCAGCCAGCGCCTTCAGGGCTTCGGTTTCGTCCCTGTTCATGCGCCGCGAGAAGCCCTTCATATCGGTGAACATGACGGCGAGCAGACGCCTGTCCTTTGTCCGGGGCCGCGGCGGGGGAGCCTGCCTGTCCCCCGCGACATGCGCCGCTCGCAGGTGGGCCCGGATCCGCGCGAGCACCTCGTGGCCGTCAAACGGCTTCGCGATATAGTCGTCGGCCCCGGCGTCAAGGCCGACGACGCGATCGACAGGGTCGCCCCGTGCAGTCAGAAATATCACCGGCAGCCGGTATCCCTCAGACCTGAGGCTGCGGCAGACGTCCAGTCCTGTGATGCCCGGGAGGTTGATGTCAAGGAGAACCACATCGGGGCGGATAGCCCCGAATCGTCGGAGGCCTTCTTCTCCCGTGGACGCTGAGAACACTCTATACCCATCGCTGGCAAGGAGCTCTTCCAGCCCCCGCGCAATGGTTGCGTCGTCCTCAACGATCAGTATCGCCGGTCTTCGTTCGCGCGCCATTGCTCCTCGCGGGGAACAGCAGTCGGAAAGCCGACCCCACGTCCTTTGTACTTGTGACTTCCACCCGTCCCCCGTGCGCCTCCATGATGTGCTTCACCAGCGGGAGGCCGAGGCCCACTCCCTGGATCTTGTTGCCGGTCGGGTGCTCACGATAGAACTTTTCAAACAGATGCGGCAGGGATTCTTCTGCGATGCCGAGCCCTCTGTCCTTCACCTCGGCGACGTACCACTCGCCTTTCCGCCCGACGCTGACGGTCACGTGTTTCCGCGCCCCGTGGTACTTGATCGCATTGGAGAGGAGATTGCGGATCGCCTGGCCCACCGCCGCCCGATCCGCGTCGATGAACGCTCTGCCCTTCCCGATTCTGGTCACCACGGTGAATTCGTGCTTCTTCAGCTGGTAGTCCATGGCCACGAGCGACTCCCTCACCGCGGCGCGCAGGTCCATCCGCTCCGGCGTGTAGATCTGGACGCCGGACTCGATCTTCGCGGAGTCGAGCACGGTGGAGACCATGCGTTCCAGCCGCTCCGCCTCGCCTTCGATGACCTCGACGAACTCACGCTTCTTCCCGGACAGGCGTTGCTTCGGCGACTGCAGCAACTCGGCGAACATCTTGATCGACGTGAGCGGGCTGCGGAATTCGTGCGAGACGTACGACACGAAATCGGACTTCAGCTCGTTGAGTGCCGCCAGCTGCCGGGCTTCGGCCTCCTTTTGCACCAGATCGTGCTGGAGCGTGATGCGCTGGATCTCGAGCCCGGCGTGCGTACAGATATTGCTGAGCAGGTCCACGTCTTCCACCGTGAACCTCGCATCGGATCGTTTCCCGCCGAGCACCAGGAACCCGAGAAACCCGCCGGCATCCGAGAGGATCGGGAAGACGATCTCCATCCCCCACCGTGCGAAGACCGTCCGGTCCGCCGGCTCGTACTGTACCCCGGGTTCGACGCGATCGTCCAGGGCAACGGGAACCGTCAGGCGCGTCTTGAGGTTTTCCGGCTCGAACCTGATCCCGCGGCGCTCCAGGAGACCGAAATTCCTGTGCGTCGCACAGCGCAGTCTGCCGGAGGATTGGTTCAACGTGAAGAATCCGATCCGTCGGACGGGGATCAGCGACTCCGTCTCGCGAACGAGCGCGTCGGCAAGGATCTGGACACTTGGGCGGTTCTTGATGCTGTCCACGAGCGCCCGCTCGGCCTTGCGGAAATCGTACTCCACGCGGAAGAATCGTCTGTCCACGAACGACTGGACCCGGCGCCTGGCCGGCTCGAACAGGAGCGCCACGAGCACAGCCGCAGCTGCCGCGGCCCATGGAACATAATATCCGACAACGCTTGTCACTGCCGCGACAACGCCCGCGTACACGAGGAGGATCAACCCGACCGCGACAACGTACACCGTCGTCCGGTTCAGGACGAGCGAGATGTCGAGGAGGCGATACCGGATGAACGAGACCGCGAAGGCAACGGGAATGATGACGAGCGAGATCAGGGACAGATGCTCGGGGACGGCCAGGGCCGGGGCGAACATACCGGGCAGGACCGTCAGGAAGAAGAACGGTGTCGGCCCGAGCAGCAGGCCAAGGAGGAGCCATTGAAGCTTCCGCCGTTCCGTCCATTCGCCGGCCCGGCGATACTGCATCACGAAATTCGCGATGCCTGCGAGGATGATCAGGAAGACGACGATGTGAAAGAGATCGAACCAGAGACTGTAGGTCAGGTACGCCTCCACCGACAGCGCCTGATAGGCTCGCCAGTGGGTCATGACCGCGGCGGCGACAGACAGTATCGCGAGAAGGTACACGAGGACGATGGCAGGGTCGCCCTGAGGCCGGAGCCGTGCGGGAAAGACCCTGGTGAAGTGGAAGAAACAGGCCGCCACCATCGCGTAGCTCAGGAAGAAGAGGACGTCCATCAGCGTCCAGGGGAGCAGCGCATCCGGCGTGAACCCTTCCCAGGCGAGCATGACGACAGCCGCCATGCTCATCATCGCAGCGTGCAGCGCCGCGGTGGTGGTTCCGGGGGGGCCGTTGAGGAGGACGAACAGGCCGACAAGCCAGGTGACAAACCCGACAATAAAGAAGACGATGATTTCGCCGGGACGGTAGTACGGGATCAGCCGGGCCGGGGCGCCGAACGCGATTCCCGAGCGCCTGACACCAACGGTCAGTGTGTCGCCTATTCGGTGCCCATCCGCGATGTAGTCGAGCACCTCGGGCTGGCCGATGGGGTGTGCCTCGACGCTGACGAGTTCCATGCCGACGTCCACACCCGGTGCCGCGTCCTCATCAAGAAGGCGGAAGACCCGGGCCTGGTCGCCCTCCATCTCCGCGAGAAACGGGGCACGGGCGCGCGACACAAGGGCGGGGAGGTGGAGACAACAGAGGAGAATCAGGAGGATATCCGCCGCGACGAAGGGAATTTTCCGGCGAGAGAGAACTTCCATCCAGGACTCCCGAGTGGACGACTTCGGAACGAACCTGAGCGAGGAGCAGATCGGGGGAAGTGTACAAAACGGTAGCGAGAAATCAAAGGCCCGTGGGGACTCAGCGTTTGAGGCCGTACCGCTCGATCTTATGATAGAGAGTCACTCTGTCGATATCCAGAATCGCCGCCGCGCGGCTGATGTTCCAGGCGGATTCCTTGAGGACCTGCTCGATATGGCGCGACTCGACTTCCTCCAACCGCTTTCCGGCGATGCGCGAGGCGGTCAGCGTCTGCAACGGCAGATCGTCGCGATCGATGACCGTGCCCCGCACCACGACCATCGCGCGCTCGATGGCGTTTTCAAGCTCCCGGACGTTGCCGGGCCAATCGTACGTCCTGAGGGTATTCATGGCGTCGATGCTGAAGCTCGTCACCGGCTTGTTCATCTGCCGGGCGAACTTCTGGAGGAAGTGGTGAGCGAGCTTCGCGACATCTCCGCGCCGCCCCCGGAGCGGCGGGATCTCGAGAGCGAACACATTCAGTCGATAGTACAGATCCTCGCGGAAGGTTCCCTCCCTGACCGCCTCTTCCAGGTCCCTGTTCGTCGCACAGATGACCCGGAAGTCGGAATGGAGCGGATCGGTCCCGCCCACGCGCGTGAACTCGTGCGTCTCAATGACGCGGAGGAGGTCCATCTGCGTCTTTGTATCGATGTTGCCGACCTCATCGAGGAACAGCGTCCCGCCGTTCGCCAGCTCGATTCTCCCCTTGCGCCTGTACTGCGCGCCGGTAAACGCCCCGCGCTCGTGGCCGAACAACTCGCTCTCGAGCAGCGTCTCCGTCATCGCGCCGCAATTCACGGTCACGATCTGCGAGTACCGTCTGGGGCTTCCGGCATGGATCGCGCGGGCCACGAGCTCTTTCCCGGTCCCGCTCTCGCCGCGGATCATGACGGTGGTATCGGTCTGGGCCACCGTGTGAATGAGCTCGATCACCCGGTGCATCTCGGGCGACTCGCCGACGATGTCGACGGGGCCGTGCAGGTTGTTCACGGTCTCCTTGAGCCGACGGTTCTCGCGCTGCAGCTCCTGCTCGTTGAGCGCCTTGTTGACCAGGTGGCTCAGGTATTCCGGATCGATCGGCTTGGTGATGTAGTCGTACGCCCCCTCCTTCAGGGCCTTCACGGCTGTGTCAACGGATGCGAACGCGGTCATGATGATGACCGTGGCATCCCTGTTCGCTTCCCTCACGCGCCTGAGAAGCTCGAGACCGTCCATGCCGGGCATTCGGATGTCTACCAGCAGCAGGTCCCACGATCCCTCCTGCAGCTTCTTGAGCGCGGCGGCAGCGTTCTCGGCCGAATCGGCGCGATATCCCTCTTCCTTGAACCACTTCGTCAGCGGATCGCGGACGATGAGTTCATCGTCGACAATCAGTATGCCCGTCTGGTTCCTGTTCATGCACCGGTTCCCGTATCTGCCGACGCCGCGCGCCCGTTGCCGTTGTGCCTCACGGGCAGCGTGATGACGAAGCGCGCCCCTGCCCCCGGAGACGATTCGACCTCGATCGACCCGTGATGGTGTTCGATGATCCCGTAGGCAATCGAGAGGCCCAGCCCGACCCCTTTCCCGTCCAGCTTCGTGGTGAAAAAAGGCTCGAAAATGCGCGATTTAACTTCGTCGCTCATCCCGGGCCCCGTATCAACCACGATCACCTTGAGTGCGTCCGGGCCGGGGCGCCGGACAGCCACCATCAGGCGTCCTGACCCCTCAGCACCACCCATGCCTGCCATCGCTTCGATGGAATTGCTCATCAGCGTGACCAGCACCTGTTGAATCTGCCCCGGGTCGCATTCCAGGACGTCGTCCTCATCGCACGACGTTTCGATCGCGACGTTGTTCGCGATCGCATGATGGCTCATGAGCATCTCGCACCTGCGCAGGATCTCGCTCATGCGGGCTACCTGGATCGAGACTCCGCGTTGCCGCGAGAATGTCAGGAGGTTTTGCACGATTGTTCCGCATCGCTGGGATTCGTCGGCGATAAGTTGAAGCTCCTGCCGCCATCTGTCCGCCTCCGCCGGATCAAGGCCCAGACGGTCGACCCGCTTGAGCAGCAGCTTCGAGTACGTGAGGATCCCCGCCATCGGATTGTTCAGCTCGTGTGCGACGCTGGATGCCAGCGTGCCGATCGACGCCATCTTCTGCGCGGTCAGCATCCGGCGATGAGCGCGCTCGAGATCGGCGGTCTTCTCCTGGACCCGGTCCTCGAGCGTGTGCGACCAGTCGGTAATTTCGCGTCGCGCCCTGTCAAGCTCGCCCGTCATCCCGTTGAACGCCTGGGCGAGCCGTCCCAGCTCGTCGTTTCCTGAGACCTGGACGCGGTGTTCGAGATTCCCCGCCGCAACGACCTGCATACCGTCCGTCAGCG
This sequence comes from uncultured Ignavibacteria bacterium, assembly GCA_963701735.1. Classification (GTDB taxonomy): domain Bacteria; phylum Bacteroidota; class Ignavibacteria; order UBA10030; family UBA6906; genus CAWABB01. The sequence goes on from CAVPBI010000023.1 coordinate 36,995, forward strand.
TTCTGACGGGTCGCCGGATGAAGAACCAGAGGAACCCCCCCGCGACACCGCCGATGAGGACCATGGCGGCACCGGCGAACGATGCCATCCGCATGACGTTCTCATGGACCGTCTGGTCGACCTGGGCGAGCGACATCTTCACGTCAAGGACGCCGAGGACGGACATCTCGGACGGCTGCGCATGGCACCCGGGGCCGGCGCACTGCGATTCGTTGCGGATCGGAGTGATCAACCCGAGGACGCGCTCGCCCGACGGCTTGCTGAAGATCCTCGCGAGTTCCTTCTGCGGCGGAGGTGCGTCCAGCAGGGCCGCGCTGGAATGACATGTCACGCACGCCTCAGCCTGCATGTCGACGATCGACTGCTGCTCTTCCGCACCGGTGCCGAACACCACCCGGCCCTGTTTGTTGTAGACCCGTACGCCTTCAAAGCCCGGCTCCTCCCCCACGGCCGACACGATGTGGTGGACGTCCTCCTTGCGGTTCAGGAGCATGCTGTACCGGGTCGAGCGGATGATGACTTCGCTCACCCGTTCGGCACTCTGCATGACGTTCTCCATCAGGCTTTCCCGCTGGACGTGGATCATCGCAAACGCCAACGAGACGAGGATGACCGTCTGGAGGGAGGCGATCAGAAGGAAGAGTCGAAATGCGAGGGTATGCGTGATCCGTTTCATCCTGCTCCGAAACGAGACCCCACGGGTTCGCCCCCATTCGTCACAAATCATGCCACCACCGCACACGCCTGGCGTGCCAAACGGTGTCGAAATCCGAGGCGGAAGGCGTCCGGGTCATAAAGGACCCCCCGGCTTTCGCAGAGGTAGGAAGCAAGTGTTTCAAAACTGAACAATCTCAGCGGTGAGAAAGCCAACACTTTATTTCCAATTCTTTGGAAAAGGCGGATCAATCTCTGGCAAAAATCGGCGTCATTTGCGAATAGTCGGCTAAAACCCGGGGGGGAGAATGGCTCACTTGTTGACCGTATTTACGTTCGAATCATTCGCACCCTCAGACGAGCACACCTATGACGACCCCCCGTGACCGCAGGGACTTTCTGAAGACCCTCGTTGCAGCAGGTACCGGAACCGCCCTCACCGCCCCCGCCGTCGCCCGCGCCGGCCCGGAGAACACGCTGTCCCCAAAACGCAACGGGGTTCTGGTCGACACGACCGTCTGCGTGGGGTGCCGGAACTGCGAGTGGGCGTGCAAGACGGCGCACGATCTTCCCGCGGAGCCTCTCGAGGCGTACAAGGACCGCAGCGTCTTCGCGACGATGAGGAGGCCCGACGATACGGCGCTCACCGTCGTCAACGAATACGCGAACCCTGAGAACGCCTCGCTGCCGTACGATGTGAAGGTGCAGTGCATGCACTGCGATCGTCCGGCCTGTCTCTCGGCCTGCATCGTCGGCGCGTTCTCGAAGCAGGAGAGCGGGGCAGTGGTGTGGGACGGGGACATGTGCATCGGCTGCAGGTATTGCATGGTCGCGTGCCCGTTCCAGGTCCCGGCCTTCGAGTACCACAAGGCCATCAACCCGGAGATCCGGAAGTGCGACTTCTGCGTGAACCGTCAGGCCAGGGGTGAGCTGCCGGCCTGCGTGGAGATCTGCCCCGTCGAGGCGTTGACGTTCGGGCCGCGAGAGGAGCTCGTGTACGTCGCCAAGCAGCGCATCCGCCGGTCGCCGGAACGGTACGTCGACCACGTGTATGGCGAGCTGGAGGTGGGCGGCACATCGTGGATGTACCTTGCCGGACGGGAGTTCACCGAGCTGGGGCTGCCCACGGTGGGCACCGCACCGGCGCCCGGGACATCCGAGGCGATCCAGCACGGCATCTTCGCCTACTTCGTCCCCCCCGTCGCTCTCTATGCGCTCCTCGGTTCCATCATGTGGCTCTCGAAAGACAAATCACCCGAAAGTGAATAAGCCATGCAGGATCACGGTTCCCCGAGTCCATTGAAGCGACCCTTTTTCACCCCGGGGGTCATTGTTCTCTGCCTGGTGGCCCTGAACGGGCTGGTGTTCCTCGCAGGCCGGTTCCTGTTCGGGTTTGCAGCCGTCACGAATCTGAACAACCAGTACCCGTGGGGACTCTGGATTGCGGTCGACGTGGCCGCGGGCGTGGCCCTCGCGGCCGGCGGGTTCACCACCGCCGCGCTCGGGCACGTCATGCACCGTGAGGAGTTCCACGTCATCATCCGTCCTGCACTGCTTACGGCGATGCTCGGATACACGTTCGTCGCCATCGGGGTTTTCTCCGATATCGGCCGCTGGTATTACATCTGGCATCCGTTGATCATGTGGAACGGCTCTTCCGCGCTGTTCGAGGTCGGCATGTGCGTCATGATCTACATGAGCGTGCTCTACATCGAGTTTCTGCCGATCGTGTGCGAGCGGTTCATCGGGCACATCAACCTTCCCGGCTTCCTCGAAAAGTTCAACCGCGCCGCCGAAGGGGTGCTTCGCTTCCTCGACCGGTACCTCGAGCGGTTCATGTTCATCTTCATCATCGCGGGCGTCGTCCTGTCGACACTGCACCAGTCCTCTCTCGGAACGCTGATGGTCATCTCGGCCTCCAAGATGCACCCGCTCTGGTACAGTCCGGTTTCGCCGCTCCTCTTCCTTCTTTCCGCGATCTCCGTCGGATTCCCCATGGTGATCGTCGAATCAATGCTGGCGTCCCGCTCGTTCAAGATGCCGCCGGAGATGCCGGTGCTGTCCGAACTCGCCCGCATGATTCCGCCGCTCCTCGGGATCTATCTCGGGTTCAAGATCGGCGACATGGTCATACGGGAATCGTTCGTGTACCTTACCGAACTGAACACCGTCAGCGTCATGTTCGCTCTGGAGGTCGTGGGCGGCGTGGTTATCCCCCTGCGGATGCTGCTGTCGCCGACGGTCCGCAAGTCGCCCCCCCTGCTATTCACGGCCGCACTGCTGGTCGTCCTGGGCGTTCTGCTCTCCCGCATCAACACCTTCATCACGGCGTACACTCCGCCGTACTGCCACGCATCCGTACTTCCCCAGCTTCGGCGAGATCTCCGTCACGGTAGGCTTTGTCGCCCTCCTGATGCTGGCCTACCGGTTCATGGTGCTACACTTCCCGGTGATCAGCTCCGCAAGAGGGTGTTCCGACGACGCGCGCGAAGTACACCCTCAGGAGGGCCGGATCATGAAGACCCTCTGCACGGATGTCCACCACGGCGGTGTTTGCCGCGGCAGCGTGTCTGATTGTCGCATCATTCGCGACCCAGGCCGGACGTCGCGCAGTCCACGAAGGAAGCACCCCACGCGCTGCCGACGGAGTTGCGAAACAGGTGCGTCATGTGTCACACGTGCACGACGCCCACCAAGTCGGACCCCTGCCTGATCGTGTGTCCGCGCGTGAAAGAGTCCAGCGGGCGTCCACACTCCCGCGGACGGCCCCGGCGTGGTCCTGATGGATTCGAAATCCGGCCAGTACGGCCCCGTTGTGTTCAGCCACAAGACGCACGCACAGATGACCGAGATGTCGGGCGGGTGCTATGGATGCCACCACTACAATGACACGGCGCTCAACATTCTCTCGTGCCGGTCGTGCCATCCGGCGGACCGGAAGCGGGAGAACGTCAACGTGCCCGACCTGAAAGGCGGCGTATCACCGGCAGTGTCTGGACTGCCACCGGCAGTGGAGCGGGCGCCCCCGAATGCGCATCCTGCCACCTCGAGAAGACCGAGGGTAAGACCGACGCGCAAATCCTGCAGGGATACACCCGCGGCCGGAAGGACCACCCTCCCGTCCAGGCACCGGCCAGGAAGGTATACGCGACGAAGGAGCAGGACGGGACGGTCGTGGCATTCTACCACACGGACCACGCTGAACCGTTTCGGCATCAAGTGCGTAGACTGCCACCGTCAGGAGGGGTGCATCAGCTGTCATGACAAGCGCCCCGAGAAGATGCGCGAGCAGGCTGCGGCGGCCAGACAACAGGATTTCGAATCCATCCACGCACGATGCGCATCGTGCCACGCGGAGCAGTCGTGCGAAACCTGCCACGCGAAGTCCGACCCCGGTCCGTTCAACCACGCCCGCCGGTCCGGATGGGCACTGAAGTCGTACCATGCGTCGCTGGAGTGCTCGCGCTGCCACGGCGACGGGAAGGCATTTACGGGGCTGAAGCGCGATTGCGCCATGTGCCACAAGAAATGGGACGCCGGCTCGTTCAAGCACGCGGTCACGGGCCTGAAGCTCGACGAGATCGCATGAGGCGCTCGATTGCGCCGATTGCCACGAAGGGAAAGACTTCGGCAAGGCCCCGAACTGCGCCGGATGCCATCCGGACAAGGCCTTCCCTCAGTTCAAGCCGGGGAAATTGGTCACCAGGTAACAGATGCTGAAACGTATCGGCACAAAACTTATCCTCCTCGTCGGCGTCACCGCCGTCACGATCATCGCCCTGTTCGCGTACCTGAGCCTGCAATCGATGAACGCCGGGATGCTCGGGGAGGTTGAGCGCCATGCGAACCAGCTGAGCGAGACGGTCAGGGCAAGCACGCGGTACGAGATGCTGCTGAACGAGCGCGATCATATCCGTCAGATCGTGCGCGGCATCGGCGAGCAGCCCGGCATCGGCAAGGTGCGCATCATGAACAAGACGGGAGAGATCATCTACTCGTCCGTCGAGGCCGACATCGGCACCATGGTGGACAAGGACGCGGAGAGCTGCTACAGCTGCCATTCAGCGGACCGGCCGCTGGAGCGCCTGCCGATGAAGGAACGGACGCGGATCTTCCAGGTCCACCCCGACTCCTCACGCTACCTCGGAATCATCACGCCGATCCAGAACGAGCAGTCGTGCTGGACTGCGGAGTGTCACGCGCACCCGAAGGACAAGACCGTCCTCGGCGTGCTTGATGTTGCCCTCCCGTTACGGGACGCGGACAACACGCTTGCAGGCATTCAGCTCGAGCTGGTTCTTTCGGCGCTGGCGTCGTTCCTCGGGATCAGCCTGATCATCGGACTGTTCGTCCGCCGCTGGGTGGACAAGCCCGTGAAAGAGCTGGTCCGTGCGACGCAGGCGGTGGCAGACGGGAACCTGAGCTACACCATCAAGGAGCGGCGGGCGGACGAATTGGGATTGCTGGCCGGGTCGTTCAACAACATGACCCGCAAGCTCGCCGACGCGCGGGTCCAGCTCTTCCAGTCCGACAAGCTCGCGTCCCTCGGCCGGCTGGCCGCGGGGGTCGCCCACGAAATCAACAACCCCCTGACCGGCGTCCTGACATACAGCAGCTTTCTGATGCGCCGCACGCAGGACCGGCCCGAGATCCAGGAAGACCTGAAGGTGGTGGTCCGGGAAACGATCCGGTGCAGGGAAATCGTCAAGAGCCTGCTGGACTTCGCGCGGCAGTCTGTTCCCAAGAAGACGGAAGCCTCGTTGAACGAGATCATCGACCGCGCGATCCACGTCGCTAGCAATCAACTCACGCTCCACCACATCAAGCTCGTCAGGGAAACGGCGGACGATCTTCCGAAGCTCACCGTCGACGCCAATCAGATCCAGCAGGTCTTCCTGAACCTCATCGTGAACGCCGCCGACGCCATCGGGCCGCGGGGCGGCACGATCACGATCGGGAGCTCGCTCCTCCAGCTCTCCCCCCGGGGCATCACGCAGATACGCAAGGCCCAGTGTTCCAAACGGCATTCGCTGATTCACGATGAAGTCCGGATCGGCGGCCTCCCCTCCATCCGGGTGCGGGCGCTCGCGGGGACCGGCGAAGGCTTCGCGTATCTCGACCCTGTCTACGGAAGGCACAATCACCAATTCGGGCTCAGCGCACCGGCGGGCACCGAACTCCAGCTCTCCTGCCCTGAATGCCAGGCCACACTGCTCGACGCCACAGCGAAGTGCCCGGTCTGCTCCGCGCGGGTGGGCATGCTGGACGTGCCCGGACAGGGGCGGCTCGAGATCTGCAGCAGGCGCGGGTGCGAGTACGAGCGGTGGGAAGCGGTGGACGCGGGAGGATTGAGCGACTACGTCGAGATCACGGTGGCCGACACGGGTTCGGGGATCGCCGCGGAGGATCTCCCCAGGATATTCGAGCCCTTCTACACCACAAAGGGGCAGAAGGGGACCGGCCTCGGACTCTCGGTGATCTGGGGGATCGTCGACAACCACAACGGATCGATCTCCGTCGACAGCCGGGTCGGCGAGGGGACACGATTCACAATCCGGATTCCGGTCCGGCAGCCGAGGTGAGCCCATGGCCAGCGAGACCGACATCCTTGTCATCGACGACGAAGACGTCGTGCTCGAGGCGGTCCGCCACATTTGCACGGCGGAAGGCCTGACCGTGGATACCGCCCGGGACGGCGCCACGGCATTGCGCGCACTGGAGGCGCACCGCTACCGCCTGGTGATGTGCGACATCATGATGCCGGAGATGGACGGATTCGAAGTGCTCGCCCAGGTGCAGCGTCGCTCGGCTGAAACGCCGGTGATCATTTCCACCGGCTACTCCACCGTGGAAAACGCTGTGCGCTCGCTCTATGCTGGCGCAATCGACTTCGTCCCAAAGCCGTTCACCGCCGACGAGTTGCTGTCGACTCTGAAGCGGGGGCTGCGGTACCGCGATCTCGTGTCGCTCCGCAGCATACGGACCGGTCCCCCGGAAGACGCGCCGCTGTTCACGGTCCCCTGCCCGCCCAGATACTACCGCCTGGGCTACATGAGCTGGACGACGCTCGACAGCGACGGCACGGCCCTTATCGGCGTGTCGCATGCGTTCGCGCGCACGGTGGACCGGATCAGCCGGCTTGATTTCGTGGAGGAACAGGAAGATATTGTCCAGGGCATGCGGTGCGCGAGCATCGAGACGGCCGAGGGGCTCACGCACGCCATCCTCTCCCCGCTCAGCGGCACGGTCATCGCGCGCAACCCCGACCTCGGCGCGGACCCTCACATTGTCGAGAAGGACCCGTACTTCGCCGGTTGGCTGTACAGAATCATCCCGTCACATCCGGAATATGAATTGTCCCACCTGTCCCCTTGCGGATCGGATACCATCTGAGGAGAGTCACCCATGCTTCCGTTCATCGTCGCCGTCATCCTCTTCATCATTGCAGACATCGCGATCAGGGCGGTCTCGCGCCGTGTCAGAGCGAAGAAAGCGCGGGCGGAGCGGGAGGCAGCGCTCTCCGAGAGCCTGCGCCTGGACTTCACCCGCGAAGCGAAGACGCTCAAACGGGCCGAGGTCCAGAATCCGAAGGCGCGCATCCTGTGCGTGGACGACGAGGAGGTCATCCTCGGCAGCTTCCGGAAGATCCTGGTGCTCGACGGCTACGCCGTGGACACGGTGGAGACAGGCCAGGAGGCGCTCGGGCTGATCCGGACGCACCATTACGATTTCGTCTTCACCGATCTCAAGATGCCGGCGATGGACGGGGTTGAAGTCACAAAGGCCGTGAAGCACCTCCGGCCCGACATCGACGTCGTCATCATCACCGGCTACGCGACCGTCGAGACCGCCGTCGAAACGATGAAGCACGGCGCGATGGACTATGTGCAGAAGCCGTTCACCGAAGACGAACTGCTCGCCTTCGTGAAGAAGTCGCTCATCCGCCGGCAGGACCGGATTCAGAAGCTGCTCAAGCCCACCGTGCGCATCACGCACCTCTCGGCCGCGGAGAGCACCAGGGCGAACGAGTTCGCGATCCCCGGCGGCGTGTTCATCGCCTCCGGCCACACCTGGGCGGCCGTTGACGAAGACGGCGAGACGCGTGTCGGGATCGACGATTTCGCGAAGAAGCTCATCGGCAAGGTGGACGAAGTGATGCTCCCCAACCTCGGGATGATCGCGGCGAAGGGGCAGCCGCTCTTCAGCGTCCGCCGCGGGAAGCGCCGCGTGACGTTCCGCTCCCCCGTGAGCGGCAAAGTGGTGAACGTGAACAGCAGGCTCTCGGGCTCGGCCGAGGCGCTCGACAAGACGCCGTACGAGAACAACTGGGTCTGCATCATCGACGCCGACAAGCTCGACGCGGAGCTTCCGGACCTGAAGATCGGCAACGCGGCCGTCGCGTTCTACCAGGAGGAGCTGGAGCGCTTCCGGACGCTGACCAGGAAACTGACGCGCACCGTTCCCGAGGGGAGCGACCTCGCCGGTGCGGATGAAATGTACGCGGGCGAGCTCCAGGATTTCGTCGACCGCGACTACGAGGAAACCGTGTCGGCCTTCTTTGGCAGGTGACGGCCGGCCCAGTCCGCCGATGGCCGGCGGAACAAGCAGTACCACAACAGAGCGGAGTCACAATGTCCCAGTACGTTCAGAATCTCATAGCACAGGTGAAGGCAAAGAACCCCGCGGAGCCCGAGTTCCATCAGGCCGTAACGGAGGTTCTGGAGTCGCTGGACCTGGTGCTCCAGCGTCACCCGGAGTACCGCAGCGCGAAGATCCTCGAGCGCATGGTCGAGCCGGAGCGGGTCATCATGTTCCGGGTCCCCTGGACCGACGACCAGGGCGAGATCCACATCAACCGCGGCTTCCGCATACAGATGAACAGCGCGATCGGGCCGTACAAGGGCGGCCTCCGGTTCCACCCCTCGGTCACGCTCGGCATCCTGAAGTTCCTGGCGTTCGAACAGGTCTTCAAGAACAGCCTCACCTCCCTCCCCATGGGCGGCGGCAAGGGCGGATCGGATTTCGATCCGAAAGGGAAGAGCGACCACGAAATCATGCGGTTCTGCCAGAGCTTCATGACCGAGCTGTTCCGCCACATCGGACCGGACACCGACGTCCCGGCGGGCGACATCGGCGTCGGCACGCGAGAGATCGGCTATCTGTTCGGACAGTACAAGCGCCTCACGCGCGAGTACTCGGGCGTCCTCACGGGCAAGGGGCTGAACTGGGGCGGCTCGCTCGTCCGTCCCGAGGCCACCGGCTACGGCGCCGTCTATTTCGCGGAAGAGATGCTGAAGACCCGCGGGCAGACGTTCGAAGGGAAAGTCGTCGCCGTGTCGGGATTCGGCAACGTCGCGTGGGGCGCCGCGCAGAAAGCGACCCAGCTCGGTGCGCGCGTCGTGACGCTCTCCGGCCCCGACGGATTCGTCTACGACGAGGCGGGCGTGCGCGGCGAGAAGATCGAGTACATGCTGGAGATGCGGTCCAGCGGCCACGACCGCGTGCAGGACTACGCTGACAAGTTCAAGGTTCCGTTCCACGCCGGAAAGCGTCCGTGGGCCGTGAAGGCGGATGTGGCGCTCCCCTGCGCGACGCAGAACGAGCTGGACGAGAACGACGCTCGCGAGCTGGTGAAGAACGGCTGCGTCTGCGTGTGCGAAGGCGCCAACATGCCGACGACCCTCGGCGGCGTGAAGGTGCTGCAGGACGCGAAGGTCCTCTTCTCCCCCGGCAAGGCCTCCAACGCAGGCGGAGTGGCGACCTCCGGCCTCGAAATGAGCCAGAACAGCATGCGGCTCCCGTGGCCGAAGGAAGAGGTGGACCAGCGCCTCCACCAGATCATGCGAGAACATCCACAGCACGTGCCTGACGACCGCCGAGAAGTTCGGCGCGCCGGGCAACTACGTGGTCGGGGCCAATATCGCCGGCTTCCTCAAAGTCGCCGACGCCATGATGGACCAGGGCCTCGTCTGAGCTGCCCCCTCCCTCACCGTACCGCAGAGAGCCTCCCGCCCGGGAGGCTCTCGCGTTCTTGACCGTCTGACGCCAATCCCGTATCATAGTCGAATACGGAGCAACGACAGTCCATGGCCGCACCCCACCACCTGAACATCGAAGACATCGAAGGATCGCGCATCAAGAGCTTCCGGAAACTGATGCGCTTCAAGGTCCGCGACATCCTCCTGGTCGCCAGCCTCTACGACCAGTACCTGTTCGAGGAAGACGGCCGGCTGTACGAGCTGATCCGCCAGGAGTTCCAGGGGCTCAACCTGAGCCACCCGCCCGAGCTCACGCACGTCACGACCAGCGCGGAGGCGATGGAGGTCCTCGACCAGGAAGGCCCGTTCGACCTGATCATCACGACCCTGCACATCGAGGACATGAACGCGGTCAGGTTCGCGCAGCGCGTGCGCGAAAGCGGCCTGGATACCCCGATCGTCCTGCTGGCCTACGACAACCGCGAGCGCAAGGAGATCGTCACGCACTACGACACGTCCGTCTTCGACCAGATCTTCATCTGGCAGGGCGACTACCGGCTCATCATCGCCATCATCAAATCGATCGAGGACCGGCTCAACGTCGACAACGACACGAAGGCGGTCGGCGTCCAGTCCATCATCCTCCTCGAAGACAACGTCAAGTTCTACTCCTCGTACCTCCCGATCATCTACACGGAGATCCTGAATCAGTCGCAGCGCCTGATCTCCGAGGGCGTCAATCTCAGCCACCGCTTCCTCCGCATGCGCGCCCGGCCGAAGATCCTCCTCTGCAACGACGTACGAAGAGGCGTGGACCTACTTCGAGCAGTACCGGGAGACGCTCCTCGGCATCATCTCCGACATCAACTTCACGCGCAAAGGCGTCGAAGGACCCGGAGGGCGGGCTCCGGTTCGCGGAGATGGTCAAACGGGAGTACACCGACATCCCCATCCTCCTGCAGTCCAGCAGCCGCGAGATGGAACCGCGCGCACGCGAGCTCGGCGTGTCGTTTCTCCTGAAGCAGTCGCCCCGGCTCCACCACGAGCTGCGGCAGTTCATGCTGGACAACTTCGGTTTCGGCGACTTCGTGTTCCGGGACGCCTCCGGCGCTGAGGTCGGCCCGCGCGCACAACCTGGTGACGCTCGAAGACCAGGCTGGTGACGGTCCCGGACGAGAGCATCGTCTTCCACGCATCGCGCAACCATTTTTCCAACTGGCTGAAGGCCCGCACGGAGTTCTGGCTCGCGGAGCGCCTCCGCCCGCACAAGGTCACGGATTTCGCAAGCGTCACTGCCCTTCGCAATGAGCTCATCGACTCCCTCCGCGAGTACCGCGGGATGCGGCAGCGGGGCGTGATCACCGACTTCACCCGGGAGTCGTTCGACCCGAAGAACAGCTTCGCGCGCATCGGCAGCGGATCGCTCGGCGGGAAAGCGCGCGGCCTCGGGTTTATCAACACGCTGATCAACACCTACGGCATCCACGACCGGTTCCCCGACGTCGAGATCTCCGTGCCGTCGGCCGTCGTCATCGCCACCGACGTGTTCGACCGATTCCTCGAGGAAAACAACCTGTTCTGGTTCGCGCTTCAGACATCGGACGATGCCGACATCCAGAACCGGTTCCTGGCCGCGGAGCGATTTCCGGGAGACATCATCTACCGGCTCTCGGAGTTCCTCGACCTCATCCGCGAGCCGCTCGCGGTACGCTCCTCGAGCCTGCTCGAGGACTCCCAGTACCAGCCGTTCGCTGGCGTGTACGAAACGTACATGATCCCGAACAACCATCCCGACCACGGCGTCCGCCTGCAGCAGCTCCTGCATGCCGATCAAGCTGGTCTACGCGTCGACCTTCTCCAGGAAGGCGAAGGACTACATGAAGGCGACCTCGTATCGCCTCGAGGAAGAGAAGATGGCGGTCATCATCCAGCGGATGGTGGGGGCCGAGCATAACGGGAGGTTCTATCCCGACTTTCGCGGGGGTGGGGAAATCGTACAATTTCTATCCGATCCCGCCGCAGAAATCCGACGACGGGATCGTGCATCGTGGCGCTGGGCCTCGGGAAGACGGTGGTCGAGGGCGGCAACACCGTCCGGTTCTGCCCCAAGTATCCGCGACATCTGCTGCAGTTCTTCTCGACGCGCGAGACCATCAGGAACGCGCAGCAGGACTTCTACGCACTCGACCTCGCCCGTGGGCTGGCCGGCAGCATGGAGGATCCGGAGCAGTACATCGTCCGGTATTCCCTGACGGACGCCGAATCCGACGGCACGCTCTTCCACGCGGGGTCGACGTATTCCGCGGACAACGACACCGTGTACGACGGCATCTCCCGGAGCGGGAAGCGGGTGGTCACGTTCGCGCCGATCCTGAAGCACAAGGTCTTCCCTCTCCCCGAGATCCTGGATCTCGTGCTGGAGATGGGCTCGTGGGGCATGGGAACGGCAGTCGAGATCGAATTTGCCGTGAACGTGCAGGTGCCGCCCGGGGCTCCGAAAGAGTTTGCCTTCCTGCAGATCCGCCCGCTCGTGATGAGCTACGAGCCCGAGCAGCTGCGCACCGCGGATATTCCCGACGTGGGATTGATCAGCCGGAGCACGCAGGTCCTCGGCAACGGCGCCTACAACGATCTCTACGACATCGTGATGGTGGATATCCACAGGTTCGACCGCTCGCGGAGCCGCGAAACGGCCGAGGAGGTGAGCCGTCTGAACGCGAAGCTCGTCGACCAGAAGCGGCCGTACGTTCTGATCGGCGTGGGACGCTGGGGAAGCCTTGACCACTGGCTGGGTGTGCCCGTGACGTGGGATCAGATCGCCGGTGCGTGTGCGATCGTCGAGTGCGGGTTCAGAGACTTCAGCGTGACGCCGTCGCAGGGATCGCATTTCTTCCAGAACATCACGAGCTTCCGCGTCGGCTACTTCACGGTCAGCGAGGCGTCAGAGATCGGCTTCGTGGACTGGGAATGGCTGCTGCAGCAGCCGGCGATGGAAGAGATCGGGGTGACACGCCACCTCCGATTCGGCCAACCCTTCAGCGTGCACATCAGCGGGCAGGAGAACCTGGGGATCATCACGAAGCCGGGCGTGTGATCCTCCCCCTTCAGTGGCCGGCGGCCGCGGTCGCCTTCCGGATTTCGTCCTTGATCTCCTGAACCTCGACGCGTCCCTTCCTGAGATAACGGATGCCGCGCGCCTGGAACTCGAGGACTTCCTTCTGCATCAGCTCGCGGCCGGAGATGATGATGATGGGTATCTTCTTCGTCTCCGCGTTCGCCTGCAGGTCGTTAATGTACTCGAACCCCCCCTTCCTTCGGAGGGCCAGGTCCATGAGGATCACGGCGGGCTTGTGCTCTTCCACCCAGGCCACGATGTCCGCGTCGCCCAGAGGAAACTGAAGCCCTTCATAGCCCTCGTCTTCGACGATGAACTTGAGAAGATTCGAGAAGTCCACGCTGTCCTCGACGATGAGGACCGGAGGACGTGTGCCTGGTTTGAGATGTCGTGGCATGCCGTCGATTGGCGTTGTGGGAACGGAGAAGGACAGCGGTGGATAGGCGAAGATACGCGAATGACCCTACGAAATCAACATCTCCGGTCCCCCGCACCGCATAAAGAAAGATTAATTTGGAGGACGCCCGGGATATCGGTATAATTGTGCGGTTTTCTATCCTATCAGTCACCAATTGGAGAGTTGCGGATGCGTTTCCCAATCGTCGGACTCCTGTCCGTGGCGGCGACCGCGACGCTGATGTCCTGTGCCTCCCTCAAGATCGAGAACGTCGACTTCGGGTGGCCGGTCGAGAGCGTCATTTCGGTCGGCGACGACAACGTGGCCCAGGACAAGCGCTACAGCGTCAGTTTCCCCACGACGGCCCTGGCCATGGAGGAATTCCAGAACCCGGACGCCCTCAAGGGCGCCAAGCTTCGCGTGCTGAGAGATGCCCAGGGTTACTATTTCGTGACCGGGCCGAAGTTCCGGAACGTGTACGTCTTTGAACCCGGCGAGGGCACGCTCTCCCAGGAAAGCAAGATCCTGGTGTCAGAGACGGGCCTGAAGGACCCCGCGCTCAACAATCGCGCTCCGAATATCGAGATCGTTGACGGCGATTCGCTCAAGAAGGTCCTCACCCCGAGCGGCATCCTGGAGGGGAAATAACATGCGCACGAAAGCACTACCCATGCTGGCTCTCCTGCTGCTGTCGCTTGCGGCCGTCGCGCAGGAGTCCGATTTTGCCGTGAAGCAGTCGTTCGAAATCCGCGTGACCGAGATCCGGAAGGCGATCGACGGCGCCGCGAGCGTCGCGACGCTCGACTCGCTCAAGGGTGAGATCGCCACGCTCGAGCGTGACTTCGACGGCAAGCGCGAGTTCCTCGATCGCGCCCTCTATCCGCATACATACGACCAAACGCTTGTTGAGCTCAAAGACCTCCACCTCATCACCTACGACCGGGTCTATCTGATCCAGACCCAGGGCATCCGGCTCAGCGATCTTGAGGCTCAGATCACGGCGATGAGTCTGCAGATCGACACGCTCACGAACGAGAAGAACAGCCTCTTCGCCGAGCTGCAGAAGTCGAAGAAGAACCAGACCGAGCTGCGCGAGGTCGTGCGGCGCCTGTCTGCCAACCTTGATGCGAAGGACAAGCTCATCTTTGCCATGACCGATTCAATCTTCCTCCCGTACGGGAAGGATCTGAATCAGGCATCGGAGATGCAGAAGGAAGCTGTCGGGAAGAGGCTCGGGCAGGCCAACGTCCTGACGCGCGTGAACGAGATCGCGACGGACAACATCCGCTTCCTCGAGTCGACCCAGCTGCAACCGAAGGACTACGCGAACCTGATCGACCAGCAGGAGCAGTTCTCGACAAAGTGGAACGGTCTGCGGGAGAAGATGGTAGCGGTAGCCCTGCCAGCCTTCCACCCGGCCTGCCGCGACCGCCAAGACCAGGAAAGGCGTTCCGGTCGTCACGACTGCCACGCCCCAGCCGGGCGCACAGGTCGATTCCGTCGTGAACGCGTGGAACCTGAAGCTTCAGGAAAGCCTGATGTCTTCGATCGAGAAGGAGTTTTCGGCGAACGGGATTACGCTGCAGCCGTTCAACGATGCGAAGACGTTCTCCCAGAGCGTGCGGGCGTACATTGCAACCCTGAAGACGTCCGGCCAGGATCCGACCGTGTTCGTGGACAAAGTCTGGAAAGAGCGTATCGACAAGGAGTGGCGCGAGGTGCTATCGAAGGAGTCGATGCTCGGAAAGGCAGAGTACGCGGCGCTCGATCAGCTCGTCAGCGAGCTGCACGCCGAGCAGGTGGGCGGGCACTTCTACCTGTACGTTGTGTTGATCCTCGCCCTGATCGTGGCGATCTGGTGGTTCTTCTTCAGGAAGCCCAAGGCCAGGAAAGCCGAGCAAGAATAGCCTGAACCCCTGTCCCGGGGCGCGCACCAGCAGCCCGGACGGCCAGCGGGCAATGACACGACGAGGGGCGGCATGCATGCCGCCCCTCGTTCGTTCTTCAACGGGTCATGGGTCCCCTCAACCGCCGCCACCCGCATCACACCTGACCTCTCTTCTCATCCCGGCGCAGCTGCCGGCCCGGCTTCCCTACCTGCTGTAGAAGTCTACAACGCGCTCAATCGCCGCGCTGCACACCGGGTCGAACGCGATCAGGCTGAGCGTGAACATCCGGCAGTCGACCGCCGGACGGTAGATCCCTTTCGACGCGTACCCCGCACCTTCGAAGACCCCGACCTTCCCCGCAAACGCTGACGTCTTCAGGATCTCCATCGACCGCTTGTACAGCGGCTCGCGCTTCGCGTAATAGTCCGGAGCCAGCCGGTCAAGCTTGGCGCGCTCCGACTCCACGCTGTCAAATGCCGCCTTTTCCCACGGCGTCGGCACTTCGATCCCTTCCGAGAGGAAGCTCTTCCATCTCACATTCTTCTTGTCCGGCAGCACGGTCAGGTTCGGCTCCCATGGCTCCACGCCCTGCGGATAGAACTCGTCATAGGCGACGGACGACGCGTAGTACTCGTCACCCAGCCCCCCGAACGAATGTCCGAACTCGTGGACGTACACGTACTCCATCTGCCACTCCTGCCCCTGTGTGGTCTCGCCCGTGTACGTGGTAGCGTACAGGTTATAGATCCCGCCGCCGCCGTACCGCGAATCATTGATGAGGATGCAGATGAAGTCGTACGGCGCCGCAGCCGCCGCATCACGAAGCGCCTTGTTGTCGGTCGTGAGGACGTACCGGGCCGATCCGAACGTGTTGTACATGGTCCCGAGAGCGTTGTTCTTCCAGACGTTCTTGTCAGGAATGTCGATCCCGCTCTCGCCCGACTCCACCTCCACAGTCCAAACGTTGAAGTCGTCCTTTCTCCCGTTGAACGGCGGGGTGGAGAACATCGCGTCGTTGTACTTCTTTGCGTCGGCGCGGAACTTCTCCATGTCCGCCTTTGCGTATCCGTCGCCCAGGATGACGATGTCCACCTTCTTCGCCGGCGGACCGTTCTCGAAAAGCTTCCCGACCTTGTACGGGGAGGTTCTCTTTTCCTTCCGGACCTGTGTCGGATCGGCCGGATCGATCGTCATGGAAAAGAGCTCGTGGAAGATCATCCGTTTGTCGCGACGTGCGACCGTGAGCTGGATCGGTCGCTTCGGGAAGGGCATCCGCGCCGATTCGCTGAAGGTTCTGTAGATCCCCCGGGCCGCTTCATCGGTGGTCTGCCACTCGTTGAACATCGAGGAGAATCCGCGCGAAAAGATCAACTGTCCGGTCGCCAGGTCATAGACCCGGACGATGAACTCCCCGAGGTTCAGCGTGTCCACGAGATTGGCCGTGCTCCCGGCCCAGGGGCCATCGTCGACAGCCTGGTCGACGCTGAAGCTCTCCGAGCCCTTTGTGCCCGTGTGGTAGTAGTCCACACGGAGGGTTCGGTCGGTGAAATAGGAGGAGAAGGAAACCTGAGCGGACGCGCTTGTTCCGATGGCCGCCGCCAGCAGCACGACTGCAAGGACTCTATGCATAGGGATCTCTGCTGTTAATCGAAGAAGAACCGCACGCCGAGGGCGCCGGTCATGTCAAAGTCGGTCTTTGGCGCAAGGTCAAGGACAGGGGCGATTTCCAGGAATACGTCCAGCGGGGTATTGCGGGGCCACCATGCGATGCCGCCCGGGATGCGCACGCCGATCCGCGCATCGTCGCTCAGGCCCACCCGCCCGCCGATGCCGGCATACAGCACAAAGCGCTCGCTCGACCTGATGACGTGCGGAAAATGCCACAGGTAGTCAGCGTGGATATGCATGTACCCCTCGTGAGAAAACGACCATGCGAGGCCCATATCGATTGCGTTGTTCTGGGAAACCCAGAGCTTGCCGCTGAGGCCCGTCGGTGACCCCACCATGATCCCGAGCCCGAAGCCCTTGTCCTCTGCATGGAGAGCTCCGGCACACGGTGCAGCGATCGCGCCACCCAGGGCCATCAGAAGAAGAAAGAAACGAATTCGCTTCACCATCATCCTCCCCCACCGCACTATGAATGGATACGTGCCGAACCTACCTTCGCAAGATATTCATTTTCACTCTGAAGCGAAAGTTGCATTTGGACGTGTGTTTCGTTACCATCGAGGCCTGATTTCACCCCGGTCGCCGTTTCCATTCGCCTCCGCTACCATCGAGCGAGTCCGATGCTTGAAGTCCTCCAGCTTCTGCCCGAATACGTTTTGCACTGGCTTGTGCAGAACGGGTCCGAACACCGGGTCGAGCGGCAGCAGGTCTTGATCGAGCGTGGAGCGCAGGTACCCGGCCTCTACATCGTGCTGGATGGGCTCTTCACCGTCAGCGCCCCCGGGACCGAAGGCCATATCGAACATGCGACCGCCGGAACGATGCTGGGCGACGTCTCGTTCTTCACGGACGAGCCGGCAGCCGGCACCATCGTGGCCGAAGAGCCGGGACTTGTCCTGCATATTGACAGGCGCAAGCTCCGGGACAAGCTCAATTACGACCGTGCGTACGCTGCGGACTTCTATCGCGCGCTCCTGATTGCGACAACGGAGCGGTACAAGCACGCCATGTCGCAACTCGCGGCAGCCAGGGCGGAGGCACAGCCGACCCCGGCGGACGATCCCACGGTGATTCGAGCCCGGGAGCTCATCGCACGGTACAAGCGAACGCTTGTTGAGATGGACAAGGAAGCGATGAAGGGGGGAGGAATTCCAGACGGGCGGTTCACCCGATTCCTCGCCGAGGCGGGAGAGCTCATGATGGCGCTTCACAACGTCCTTGGAACAGCATCTCCGCTGCCGGAGGCTCAGAGGGCGCTGCTCGGCGCCGAGCTGCAGCATGAAATGCTCCCGTACGTGCTCACCACCGAAACAGCAGAGCGTTTCTACTCGAAGCCGCGCGGGTATGCGGGGGATTACCTTGCGATCCACTACATCTACCAGAACCAGGCACGCGGCACGGGTCGCATGGGGCCGATTGTGGACAGGATGTTTCTCGAGACCCCCCCATCCCGCGCGGTTCGGAACCGGCGCACGCTCCTGGCGAACGAGATTGCCGACACGGTCCTGGGAAAGAACGGGTCCACGACGCGCGTCATGTGCCTTGCCAGCGGGCCCGCGACGGAGGTCTTCGACGCCTTCGAGCGGGTGCCTGACCCGGCGAAGCTCAAGGCCACGCTCCTGGACATCGATCTTCAGGCGCTGGCATTCGTGGATGATCTCCGGTCGCGCCGGAAGCTGACGAATCAGATCACGCTCGTGAATGAGAATCTGATCGCGCTGTTTCTCGGACGCACCAGGGTGAACGTCGAGCCGCAGGATCTCATCTACAGCATCGGGCTCATCGACTACCTGAATGACAAGCTTGTCGGGAAACTCCTGCAGTTCGTTTTCGCCAATCTCGCCCCCGGCGGAAGGGTGATCCTCGGGAATTTCCACCCGAAGAACCCGGCGAAGGAATTCATGGATTATGTCCTCGAGTGGAACCTCATCCACCGGACGGAGGAGGACATGGACCGGTTGTTCCGCGAATCGCCGTTTCAGCGACCGAGCACGAGAATACAGTTCGAAGCGGAGGGCATCAACCTCTTCGCGGAGTGTGTCAAGGCATAGCTCCCGCCGCACCAGGTCCTGGCGCCCCTCCCGCAGCTGTTCCCCGGGTTGTTTTGGAGTTGAAAGGCTGGCCCATTTTGAGTATTTTACCTTTCAGGATTTCCTATTCGACCGCAGTATATCGCCGGGCCAATCAGCACATGAAGGTCATACGCATCATTGTCGTTGAAGACAACCGGCTCATGCGAGAAGGCCTGAAGGCGATGCTTGACGAGCAGCCCGGCCTTCAGGTCGTGGCGTCCCTTGGCAATGGCGACCCGCTTCTGAAGGAAAAGAAGGTCCGGGGAGACGTCGTCCTGCTCGACGTGGGTCTTCGAAGCCAGAACAGCCTCCGGCTTGTATCTGCGGTCAAGTCAGTCCATCCGTCGCTCAAGATCATCGTGATGGATCTCGCGCCCACCCAGTCTACACTCATGGAATACGTGAGCGCCGGAGTCTCCGGTTTCGTCCTCAAGGACGCCACATTTGCCAACCTCCTCCATACCATCAAGGAAGTCGCGCGCGGAGAAAAGATACTCCCGTCCCCCCTGACCTCATCACTCTTCGCACAGATTGCGGACATCGCGACACGCAAGGGGAAAGGGAACCCGTTTAGATCTGTCAAGATGACCGCCCGCGAGAGGGAAGTCGTCGAGCTGATCGCGGAGGGGCTCAGCAACAAGGAAATCGCCGTGCGCCTCCACCTTGCTGTCGATACGGTGAAGAGCCATGTCCACAACATTCTTGAAAAGCTAGCCCTCCATACGCGACTTGAAATCGCTTCCTACCGGCACGCCGCCCGCCACGCGGGACCATCAGTCCCAGGCGAACGGCAACCACGACGAATAGCGCAGCACCTCCCCCCTCGTACCAGGTCATACCAGCTCCGCCGGGCCTCCCGGGGTCCCACCCCGAAGGACCAGTCCTCATTTCAACCCTTGGAGCTATACCCCCCGCGTCCAAAATCCCTTAGCATAAGGTGTGTTCACGCCTTGAAGGAAGGATTGAAGAAGACAGGTGCCCACGAGGAAAACACTCTCACGCGTTCGGACGACGGGACGGAAGAAACCCGCCTCGAGTCAATCCTCAGCGCTGCTGGAGCTTGTCCGCTCCGAGGTGAAGAGGTTTGTCCTGCATGACGCACCGATAGCTACGTTCCAGAAGGCTGTTCGAAAGGCGTCGCGCGCGGGAAAGTTCTCGTCACATCCCCTCTCGGGGACTGAATTCCGGCGAATCGTCAAAGAAGCCGTGATTCAGCGGAAGCACATCCTGTCGCAACAGCGGTTCAAGCGGGAATCGATCAAGCGAAAGGGACCCTCGTCGTGAAGAAGCTGAGAATTGGCGTCATCGATCTTGTCAGCCAGGGGCCGACAAGGTCACTGTGGTCCCGGGTTATGAACGCAAACCTCGCAAGCATCATGCCGCAGGTGGTAGCGGTCTGGTGCAAGCGGCAGGGCCACGATGTCACGTTCGTGTGCTACACCGGCTTTGAGGACCTCAACCGGGTTCTCCCCACAGACCTCGACCTTGTCTTCATCGGCGCGTTCACGGAATCCGCCCAGCTTGCCTATGCACTGAGCAACCGGTTCCACGCCCAGGGAGTGGTCACCGTCCTCGGCGGTCCGCATGCGCGCTGCTTCCCTCAGGATAGCGTGAAGTACTTCGACTACGTGCTCGGCTTCACGGACGAGGTGATTGTCGCTGAGGTCCTGCAGGACTGTTCTCGGCATTCGCCCGTCGGCCTTCATCTTTCGGCCGGTGGTCATCCGGCCGAGCTACCTGGAATTCGGGATCGATGGGAGTTCGCAAGCGCGACCGTCAGTCAGGCACCGCTTATCCAGATTGTCCCGATGATCGCCACGCTCGGGTGCCCCTACACGTGCAGTTTCTGCATCGACTCGACTGTGCCGTATCAGACTCTCGATACCGATGTGCTCCGGGAGGATCTCCAGTTTCTTCTGAAGAAGTTCAAGCGCCCCCTCGTGGGCTGGCATGACCCCAACTTCGGGGTCCGGTTTGACCAGATCATGGGAACCATTGAAGAGGCCGTCCCACCCGGCAGCATCACCTTCATTGCGGAAAGCAGCCTCTCACTTCTCTCGGAGCCTCACCTGCAGAGGCTTCGCCGAAACGGGTTCAAAGCCCTCCTGCCCGGCATCGAATCGTGGTTTGATCTCGGGGAGAAGACCCGGGCGTCGGGCGCCGACGGCATGGAGAAGGTGAAACGCGTTGCTGAGCATGTGAACATGGTGCTCCGTTACATCCCGTACGTGCAAACGAATTTCGTGCTCGGGCTGGACAGTGACGCCGGACCAGAGCCCTTTGAGCTCACACGACGTTTTGTGGATCTGGCGCCAGGGGCATTCCCGGGCTACTCGCTGCTCACGTCGTTTGGAGAGGCCGCACCCGTCAATCTCCAGTACCAGCGGGACAACCGTGTCCTCGGCTTCCCGTTTCACTTCCTGAACAACAACGGGGCGATGAACGTGCGCCCCAAGAACTACTCCTGGCCCGAGTTCTACCGGCACGTTGTGGAGACGACCAAACACTCGTTCTCCCCGAAGGCGATCCTGCGGCGCATGGCCGCCACGAAGGATGTGATACCAAAGTGGATGAATGTCGTGCGCGCGGTTTCTTCGGAGGGATACGGAAGGATTCGATATCAAGGTGAAGTGCTCCGACGACTTCAGGAGGAGCCGGCATTCCGGGACTTCTACGAACAACGAACAGATGTTCTGCCGTCGTTCTTCGAGGACAAGGTCCGCGAGGCTCTCGGGTATCTCTGGGACTCACTGCCCGAGGGGGCGTTGCGGCACGACCCGAATGCGTATCTCAAGGAGCAGGGCACTCCGAGCGGAACCGCCCTCGAAGCCAGGCGCCGCGTCGCGTGAGTCGTCCCGTCCCTCCTCAACGGCGTTCGCGCCGGGGCGAAGGGTGTGCGGAGGTTAGCTTCCATCAGAGACGAGAGAAAGGGATTGAAACCGTGACGAATGGTACAGCGATGTGGGAGGCCCTGGAGAAACACTTACCGCGCGGAGAGTGGATACCCCTTGAGGATGTGTACACGATCGTGGAGAGCAACCTCAGCCTGGACGCCGAGGATCTTTCACGCAACGGCATCCATTCCGTCCATCCCCGCTGGAAGACGACGGTGCGCACACTCCTGCGCCTGAAGAAGCAAGCAGGCATCATTCGTGGACGTCCGGGCGGAGATCTCTCTCACGGGCACTCGTGAGCAGGGACCGGAGCGTTGGAAAAAGCAGCAGCCCCGATGCGGACACGGCATCGGGGCTGATTTGCTTTACGCGGTTTGGGCGACGTCAGACTTTGGTGACGTTTGTAGCCTGCAGTCCCTTGGGTCCCTTCGTGACTTCGAAGCTGACCTTATCGCCTTCGTTCAGGGTCTTGTACCCCTCACCGACGATCTCCTTGAAGTGCACGAAAACATCCTCTCCCGATTGGCGAGAAATGAATCCGTAGCCCTTGGCCCCGTTGAACCACTTCACTGTACCCTGCTCCATCGAAACTATCCTTCCTGATGATTGGAGTATAAGAATACATTCATTTCATCAAAATCGCAAATCCTATTTCCAGAATTCTTCGATTCTCTATGGAGTCGAGATTTTGGCCACATCCATGGTTTTTGCGGCGGACGCCCCGGAATGCCCCCCCGGGGGGGATCACCCGCTCTTGGGCGGGGGGCCTTCCCTTCTCGGGGGCAGCATGGAATTGTCCCTTTCCGGGAACCCTCCCACCAGGTAGGTCAATACTGAAGGGCTGGCGGAGAGTACCGTAATCGGGATGTCATGGATGGTAATCGTTGAGTCTTTGGAGAGGTCGAAATACAGCATATTGTCAGTGTTTCCGCGGGGATACCAGAAGTTGTCGTGTGATTCGAACGTACTAGCCTGAACAAATTCCCGGTACCGCACGACCAGCTGGCCGTCCCTGAACCCGTTGAACGCGAGCTCAATGCGGACCCCCTGCGTGACGGCGACGTCTCTGATGGTATCATTCTGGACTCTTCCCATGTCCATCATGTTGTTGGTCTTGGTGATGGTGTCGCGGACGCCATACTGCCACCAGACGATCGGTTCGCCGACGGAGGCCGTTCGAGCCTCCCCCTTCTTCCAGCTGACCTCCATGAACGGGCCCTGCGTGTACGTGGTGTAGAACCCGCAGCCGCACAGGAGCACGGATAGCAGGAAGGCGGTTTGGACGAGGGCGTTTCTCATGTGGGTTCCTTGGAGCGGCCGGGTACGGTCGGCAGCGGATCGGCAGCTGGACACCACCATGGTAGGGATGATGCCTGTGAATATCAACGGCGGGGGTGAGTGGTGCGGAGCCTGAAGAAAGCGGAACGGGTATGCGGTGGGTAGCTGGGGCCTTGAGAATTTCATCTGGAATATGTATTCTTGTAAGCTTCAAAAGGCGGACGACTCCTGTTTGTCCCTTGACCGTCGTCCACAGTCGGTAGCCCCGGGGTGGTAGCTCGGTTTGGTTAGAGCGCCTGCCTGGTCGTCAACAACCTCGCCACCGCGCCCAAGTCCCGGACAGCCGAGGTTTACATCAACGGCAAACTGATCTCCGAAAAAATTACCTTCCCAAAGGAGGAGGAATTGATCCGGTTTGCCGGGAATGTTTGGGTTGACGATGTTCAGGTCTATCCGTGGCGCGATTATCCAGCCGATTACGTTCCGGGACCGAAACCTGTTGCCGCGTCTCACTTGCCGGGGGCGGCGCGCATGAGGACGTCACACCAACCGATCAACAGAAAAAACGCTTCACCGTGTTATATCCGAAAGACTGATGAACATCGCAACATTGGCGCTGATCCTGGTCGGTTTTCCGGAGACTACTCGTTAGATGTGATTGTTGAGGTGAATGTTGGACTTCGAGAAATTGAACGGACAGGACAAGCGGTTTCAGTCTTTCCAGAGCCTCGATATCTCATTGACATGCCACCGGGTGGTCGCGTCCTGGTCGCGCAGCTCGACGGTGGCGGCAAACCCTCCCGGCCTCAGAGCGAACTGCCGGATCGCATTCACCCCTTCAGGCGTTTCGGGCACAAGACCCAGTTCCTCGAACGATGAAGCATATCTACCGTTCTCCTTTTCGAACTTCTTCTGGGCAGTATAGATCTGCATAAGGATGCTCCGTGCCGGCAACGATCTGTCGGGGATAATCTCCGCCGTCCCGAATGGCTTCTTCGAGAACTGGACGATGCCGAAGCACTCCGGGTCGTGAATGCCTTTCGAATGGTGAGGCGACCATGCGGAGTTGTTCGCCGGCTTCGTTTCATCCTTCTCGTATCTCTCACCGATGATCTTCGGGACATACTGCACCCTCAGGAAGTTCACCCTCCACTGGTCGTTCTCCTGGGGCGGACAGGACATATGGGCGAACGATCTCAGATCGGACCAGGGAATCGCGATCTCGGTGACCCAGCCTCTGTCGGTGTCAGAAGGATCGTTCAGCGTCCCGTCAACCTTGATGCCTGTTTTCAATCCTTTGATGTCCCACCCGTTGTCAGGATTGACGGTATCCCTGTAGGCCCTTGCAAGGAAGAGATCCCACACCGTCCCGCGGGCATTCATCTCAAACTCGAAATAGTCCATGTTGTCGCCGTTGGGATCCGCAAAGATTTCGAAATCGTTTTCGAGGCAGATGACCGTATCCCGTGTGACGAAATCCGCACGCACGTGGGGGTCTTCCATCCTGGCGGCGAAATAGAAGTAGTTCTCATCCCACAGCATCTTCACCTTGGTGTCATACGGCGGGGGCGTTTTGATGTCGATGAACAGATCGACGAAGCTCTCGGTCCATGGAGCGGCATCCCAGGCTGCCTCATTCAGCGCACCGTCAACGACCGGAGGGGCGGGTGTGTAGTAGCACAGGTAGTACCGGGGGTTCAGATAGTCGCTTTTTATGACTGTGGGTTCTTTCGACTTGCATCCCTGGAGCGCCAGGATCATCATACATGCGGCGGCAATGCCTGTTTTCATGCTCTTTCCTGATGGAATTTGTTGTCTGATTATGCAGCGTGTCTGAGAAGGACTCCCTAACCTTGATCTTCTTTCTCGCACCGCACCCTGGATTATGATTCACGCTCGGGTGAGATCTGTTTCTTCACCAGCCTGACCTTTATCCTGGCCACACAATCGAAGCCTTCCGGGGTGTTGGGGGTTGGGATTACTATCCCTTCGCCACTGTCCCTCCAGGCTATCGGCCACGGCCAATCCTTCATCCCGCCTTCGTACCCCTGTTTGTTTCCTGCCGAGCCCGGATGGTTTCTGTCGATCAACGGGGGCGAGCTTTCCTCCACCACTTCCAGGCTGTAATCGGTACACACTGCTCTCACGGGATCATATGAAGAACAGGATGAAAGAGCCAGTGCGCCGACGATCAGAACAAGTAGACGATGTTTCATCGACCTGCCTCCGTCTGGTGACAGTTCAGTCAAGTGTGTTTCCGCGCCCCGTCCTTTTCGGCTCTTCCTGACGCACCGGTTCACCAGTCCTTCAGATGATTCGTGATGCCCGGGTCGGAGAGCACCGTCAGGCGGCAGGCGTGAGCCCATTACGTTCTTCCGCAGTGCTTCCGGCCGGCAGAAATTCGAGATCATCTTTCCCCCCCTCACCCGGTCACCGCGGAACATGTAGGCGAAGGCAGACCAGCCGGCCGCACCGTAGGTAAACGGGTGGTTATACCGGGCCTGGTCGTTGAGCTCGATATTGCCGTAGTATCCGTATTCTGAGGGTATCCGTTACGTAAACGTTGCGAACTGCCCCTCGCCCGGAAGACCATGGTCACTTCCTGCCACGCACTGCAGCCAGTGGAGAGAACGGTAGAAGAATTTGTATGAGATTCCTGGATGAAATCCGGAGTGTCGGTCCTTATTTGAAGAACGCCACGGGTTCTGGCCGGCTGCAAGGCTCTTCTGGTCAATTTGGATTGAGGTCACCCGTCAGAGGATATGTCTCACCTGCCTTTGTATCGGCCGTGAACGCCTTCCCCGCATAGATGACCTTCAGGGGCCTTCCCGCAAGTGACCGTACCAGGCAGGATTCGAGTTTCCCCTTCTTCCAGACAAGGTTCACCTCAAACGCTCCGCGTGCTTTCAGGCCCCGGACCTCGCCATCGGCCCACGCATCCGGCAGCGCAGGCAGAAGTTGCAGGACATATCGGTCCCCGTCCTTCACATGGCTCTGGAGCAGCATCTCGGCGATTCCGGCCGTGGCGCCAAAGTTGCCATCGATCTGGAATGGAGGATGAGCACAGAAGAGGTTCAGGTATGTGCCTCCCGCATCGGAGTAGTTCGTTCCGTAGTTCTCGACCGGCCGGAGCAGATCCTTCAGCAGCTTATACGCCCGGTTTCCGTCTTTGAGCCTTGCCCAGAAGTTGATCTTCCAGGCGAGCGACCAGCCTGTCCCGATGTCGGTTCGGATCTCCAGACTCTTCCGCACGGCAGCGGTGAGGTCAGGCGTTCTTTCCGGGTCGATCTGGTTCCCGGGATGAAGCATATACAGGTGGGAAACGTGCCGGTGTGTGGGCTCTGTCTCCTTGAACTCTTCGCTCCATTCCATCAGACGGCCGTCTGATCCGATCTGCGGCCGGGCGAGCTGCTGCAGGGCGGTGTCGATCCTGACGAGCAGCGGATTGGAGTCGCCGAGAACTGCCGCCGCGCTGAGCACATTGCTAAAGAGCTCATAGATAACCTCCTGGTCGTGCGACGGACCCATGCTGATGAACGCCTGGGAGCCATCCGGTGCGACGAACGAGTTCTCGGGGGACGACGCCGGACCTGAGACAAGCTTACCGGATCGAGGATCCTTCACGAGCCAGTCCAGGTAGAATCTGGCCGAGCCCAGCATCACGGGATAGACCCGCCGCAGGTACTCCCGGTCCTGTGTGAAGGCATAGTGCTCCCACAGATGCTGGCAGAGCCACCCCGCAGCTCCCACATGCATCCCCCAGGCCGGGTGCTCACCAGGGGAGGTGAATCCCCAGACGTTCGTGATGGGGTGCACGACCCAACCCCCAGACCTGTAATGAACGGACGCCGTCCGTTCACCCGGCTTGACCAGGGATTCAATCAGCCTGATGAGCGGATCGTAGCACTCGGGCAGGTTTGTGGGATCAGCCGGCCAGTAGTTCATCTGGACGTTGATGTCCGTGTGGTAATCGCAGTTCCAGGGAGTCTGGATCTGGTTGGCCCAGATCCCCTGAAGGTTGGCCGGCAGCGAACCCTCCCGCGACGACGAGATCAGCAGATGCCTGCCGAATTGGAAATAGAGCTCCTGCAACCGGAGGTCATCGTGGCCGCCCTCCTGGTTCCTGAGCCGCGCATCGGTCGGTATGGTGTCGGCACCAGACTCGGTGAGTTTCAGACTGACCTTCCCGGCGAGCGAGGAATAGTCCCTGCTGTGTCGGTCACGCAGCGCCGCGTACGACTGAGCGGCCGCTCGCTTCAGCTGTTCCAGCGATGTAACTTCAGGGTCCATCCAGCGAAGGCCGGGCGCGTCCTGCCGATAGTCGGTGGCGGCCGTCAGGATGAGCACCGCGTCATCAGCTCCCTGCACAGAGAGCGAGCTGTCCGCACAGCGCACCGATCCCCCCTTCGCAATCACTTTCAGTCGGGCAGCGTACCGCATCCCTTCTCCGCCCTTCCCGTTGTGCAGTGCGCCGGTCATCAGCAGTTGGTCCGTTTCCGCACGTGTCTGGTAACGTTCAGGACGAGTCAACCGCGCGTTGAAGTTGACCGCACCCCTGGCGTCGGCAGCCAGATATATGACGAGCGCTCTGTCGGGATAACTGGCGAACACCTCCCGGGTGAATGTAACCCCGTCTTGCCGGTAGGACACGGTGACCACGCCGCGGCTGAGATCGAGCTCCCGGCGGTAGTTCTCATACCGTGACGATTTCGCGAAATCCAGCCAGAGATCACCGAGCGTTTGAAAGCATCCGAACGGGACATTCGCACCGGATCCATGTCCGGACCCGGCCCCCTTGCAGATCTGCGTCTTGAGCGTCAGCTCGGTGGCTTCTTTGTACTTCCCCGAAAAGAGCAGCTGTCGTATCGTGCTGAGGGATGCGTAAGCATCGGTGTTGTCGTTATCGTCCGGGCTTCCGGACCAGACGCTTTTCTCGTTAAGCTGGATCCGTTCCCGGTTCACATCACCGAACACCATGGCACCAAGGAAGCCATTCCCGACCGGGAGGGCCTTGATCCATTCCGGATCATTCTTCCATCCGTCTCCCCGGTCGGCAACGGAGGCGTCTGCGGGTTGACCGTACCAGACCTTCAACGCAGCGCCCGGTTCGGATTCCCTTGAACAGGAACAGAGGCCTACGATCGCCACAAACACGCAGAGGCTACAGATCGTCTTCATTGGAAGTCTCCCCATGTGAGTAACAATAGTCCGGGTAGTTCGACGTATTGGTGCAGGCACAAATGAATCTGCAGCCAGTCCAGCGGCCGGTAGCGAGCATGGACCATCGGGAGCCGGTAGCCGTGCACATGCGTGATGGTCGCGTCATGTCCCTGAAGCTTGTCACCGGGCAGGGCCTTGCCACGCATCGCAATGTACTCAGTGGTAAGGTTCTGAGAACCCACCCCGGGCAGCATAGTGCCTTGATCGCCGGCATTCCATGTTGCCACCGCATAGCCGGCACTCTGAGAGTATCTCCTCAGCCGGCCGCCGCGTTTCTCAGAGCCTCAAGCGCAGACCCAGATCCGCCGACATGCCGTACAACTGGATGGTGGCCGGAAGCAGTGTCTTCTGGTTCACGTCAGTTTCACGTTGGCCGGTGATATTGTTCAGGAACAGGTAGAGCTGCATGCCAAGCCAGGGGAGATCCTGTTTGAGCGACAGATCCCAGCGGGTGAACCTGGCCGAGTTCTGCCGGTTCTGCATCCAGAAGTCCTGCTTCTTGAAGATGTTATCCTGATAGAGCATGGAGAGCCGCGCCGAGAATCCCCTGTAGTCATAGCCCACCGAGAGGTTCAGAATATCATTCGGCTGATTCAGGAGCCGTGTGGTGTAGAACGTATCGGCGATCGTCTGACTCATGTTTCCTTCATCATCGTACACGGTGGTTATGATACTTCGCGGATAGCTGGCCTCGGAGAACACATGGGTATAGTTGACATTCAGGACGAGCCCGTCGAACGGTTTGGGCAGATACCAGAAGTTCGTCTGCCACTCTGATTCAATCCCCCAGACATCGACGGGATTGGGGTTGTTGATATACGTGCTGAAATTCCAAACCTGTCCCTGCAACTTCGGCAAGTCGGGATAGATGGCGAGATCGGTGACGTAGGTTTTCTGGTAGAAGATCAGGTCGGCGATCCTTTTCTTGAACCCGTTGATTGACAGCAGTCCGAGTTCGTTCGAATGGAACGACAGTACCAGGTCGAAATTCTCCGAACGCGCGGGGTTGATGCGCCAATTGTTGTAGTAGACATCCCTGTCGCCGATATAGTAGCGGGGCGTTACGGTGCTGTAATCGGGGTAGTTCAGGGTGTTTGTGTATGCGAAATGGATCTGGAACCATTCCAGGGGCATATACCTGGCGTGCAGCATCGGGAGCCAGTAACCGTGCGACACTGTCACCGTGGTGTCACTGCCTTGTATCGCGCCAGGGACCGCTCTCCCGCGCCAGGCCTGGTAACTTGTGGTGAGGTTTTGATAGCGGACCCCGGGAAGAACCCTGATATTGTCGCCGATATTCAGTGTGAACATGGCGTAGCCGGCGCTCTTTGTCTCGTTCCCCGAGTAATCGTTGAAAAACGTCGCGATCCGGTTCTGCCAATTCTGCGTCACGGGATTGACGGCGAGGAACGCGGGCAGGAGCGGCCGCATAAGGTCAGTTTCCAGAAGGTACGTGAGTGGATAATCGCCGTCGAGAAAACTCCCGGGATCGGCGTCCGGATTCACGAACGGATGCATCCCGATCGCCCTCGGGTAGCGCGGCGAGGCCCACGACGGGTACATCAGCACAAGCTGGTTTTCGATCGATGCATTTTCAGCCAGATCCCAGTTCCAGTTGGAGTTCAGATCGTATTCGCGCATCCTGTAGAGCAATGAACCTCCGACTTTCAGTCTCCCGCTGAGATCGTTCGAGATGGGAACGGTTGTCTCGAGGTCCAGCTGGCCATTGACGGTCCGTTCCTCCGTATATTCACTCTGTACACGGACTGTGCCGAGATAGGTATCCGGGGCGCTCGGCGTGGCAAGGGCGGCGAGGTCCACGGGCGAGAGTCGTGCAAGATTCCCCATGTTGTCGAATCCCGTCAGCCCTCTCTGCCAGAATCCCAGATTCACATCCTCGGGATTGCTGGTCTCGGAATAGCTGTGCGACGCCTTAAAGTCGACGTGAAAGAAGGCAATCTCCTGTTTGACGCTCAGGATACTCGTCAGGATGCTCAGACGGTTGTCCGTGTCTTCGACCGTGAAGAAGAGCGCGGGAACTCGCCAGAGCATATCCTCTTGATTCCGCGTCGCTGTGGTCGCACTTCTGCTTATGGCATTCAGGAATCCGATCTCCCCGGTCGCATGCTGATAATCCAGGACGAGGGTGCCGCCGATCCTCTCCCGCGTGCGCTCCATGTCAATGAGGCTCAGACTGTTCATCTCGGGCACGCCCCCGTCGCCGTGATCCTTGTCGTACAGCGAGTAATCCACACTCAATTCATTTGAGCTCAGGTTCCGCTGTTCGGCGCTTCCCTGGACGAAAACACCGAAGCTCTGGTCAATGAAGCGTTTCTCCATCGAGCCCACGACCCTGTAGTCAGAGTAGGACCCTTTCAAGTTGTTGTAGCCTGCCTGGCTGGCAAGTTCGAATTTTGGAACCCAGGATTGCGGCGATCCCTCCACTACGTCTTCCCTGGCGGCTTTCCGCATCCCGAAGTTGACCACACCGCCAAGGACTGCGGCGTCCATGTCGGGGGTGATCGCTTTGATCACCTCGATTCCGCCCAGCTGGCTGGACGAGATCATGCTCAGGTCCATGCCTCTGTCTCCCAGGATGCTTACGGTGGCGGCACTGTTGAGACCGCCCCCTTCATTCCAGGAGAAGAGGTTGTTTGCCGAATTCACGTTGCTCGGTTGCTCCACCCCCTCGATCGTGATCTGATTGTACTGCGGTGAAAGACCGCGGATGACTATCCTGGACCCCTCCCCGCCGGTTCTGATGAGGGAGACACCGGGGAGGCGGCTGACAGATTCAGCGGCGTTGACATCGGGGAGCTCCTGTATTCGGGCACGCGACACCACGTTAGTGATTGGCATCGACGCCAACTGCTGGTTGATTGCCTCCTTCTGCCCGGCAGCCTGCGCCGTCACAACCACTTCCTCCCCCTCAACCCCTACCGAAACGAGTTTGAAGTCCTGTTTGATCACCTCCCCTTCCTTCATCTGGAAGGAGACTTCTTTCTGCCGGTAGCCTACATATGTCGCCCGGAGGGTGTAAGACCCCGGCGGGACATCCTGGATCACGTATTTGCCGTACGCATCGGTCGATGCGCCGAGGCTGGTTTTAACAATCATGACATTCGCCCCCGGCAGAGGGTCACCTGCATGGGAATCACGAACGACCCCCTCGATCGTGCCGCTGGCGGCGAATGCCAGGGTCGCACCTAGCAGGGAGATCGCCGGAAGGAGCGCGTGCACACACCGGCGTAGGGCACGAGACATGGCTTTCTTCCTCCATGAAAAGTGAATAGAACGCTTTTCTGATGTCCGAATCAGAAAATTGTCTTCTGCGCACTGATTCTTCAGATCAGTTCGTACTCCACCGGATCATACGGCCGCCCGTCACGATGAAACAGGTCATGAAACCAGGTCGCGGGTTCCGGCGTGCCACGCTTGTTGTACCACGCACACTGGCATTGCGTACGTCCATTTGCGTGCCCCCAGCTGTAGCATCCGAGCGTTGACGGGCATGGTGGGTCGTCTCACTTGTTCACGGTTTAATCATGATCTCATCCAAAAACACCCACGCCTTTCCCCCGGCCCCCTTATGCCAAGCGGGACAGACGCCGACATTTGAGACCCGGACCTTGACAAACCGCGCGGTCACCGATGAAAGCGGTACCTCCAGCTCCTTTCTCACTGCGGTCTCATCGTTCTTGGGCTCCCCGAGGTCGATTCTCCCTGCCGGTGTGAATGCGGTGCCGTCCAACGAGACCGAGACCTCAATTGCCCGGGGGAGGAAGATCCACACGCCTTGAGCTTGAAGGCTCCCCACCACGACCCTGGACATGGGCATGGAGGAGTGCAGGTCAATCACCGCCTCGCAATCGTCCTTCTCAAATCCAAGCCAGGCCCCATCGGACGACGGGGTGACTGTCCCGCGAACTTTGTCCACAAGTGACCCTGCTCCACGGCCGGCGTACGTTGGGCTCGGCCTGACACTGAGCCTGGCAGCTTCCCGCAGAACATGGGACGGCACCTCGAGCGGCACTATGCCTTCCGCCGATCTGTCGAGCGTGAGTACGACAACATCACCCTCATCGATCGACCCAGGCGGCAAGCCGACGACCAGCCGGCCACGCTCGCTCTTCATGCGAAGCCGAACGCCATCCTGAACACGAGCGCTCTTGACGTGCCGATCGGGAATTGACGGCAAGCGCAACTCCTCCTTCGGGAGGGCATCCAGCTGCAGGTAGACATGATGTCCCCGGGCCGTCGAGGAGAGCCATGACGTGGCCTTGAACGGGCCGGGCGCAACGTCGTTCATGTTCGCTTCCGGAAGAACCGCCTGCAACGTCACCGGTCCGAGCAATCCCGATGTCACCAGCGGCTCATCCCTGGTGAAGTAGTTCCAGGTGGTGAAACAATACCTTCCCTTCGACGGCCGTGGTCCGTTCTTCACAAACCAGTCGGGGAATTTCGTCATGTACATCCCGGTCTTGCCGTCGATGTGGCCGGGTGTCCACTCCGCATCCGGAGGCTCCTGTTCATCCCCGACGAGCCGGTTCGCCCAAACATTGGTGACCTCGATCTCCAGTCTGTTGTCTTTCTTCACAAGAAGTGAGCGCGGGAAATTGACGTGCCATGGCGCTGTCCAGATGACACCGAGATCATTCCCATTGAGCCGCACCCGTGCAATGTGCCTCACAACGCCAAGGTCCAGGTACAGGTCGGACTGCTTGCCCGGGGGAGCGTCAAATGTGGTTCGGTACACCGCCGTGCCGCTGTAGTACCTGATCCCTGGCTCGGCTCGTTCCGTCCAGTCGTCGAGCTCCTTGAGCTCGACCGGCTTTGCCGGCCCGCCCCACGCCGAATCAAACGTAACGCGCCACGGGCCGTCAATCTGAGAAATCTCCTCGTAGGCCGGGACATTCCGCGTGACGATTCCATTGCGAGGGAATGTCTTCTCCCGGAAGACGACGAAGAAGCTCTCGGCATCGTCGAACTCCAAAGGAATGGAGATCGCCGTCCCATCATCGGTGAACTCGGGAAGGCTCCTCATACCTCCGGTGACGGGGTTCCAGAGTTCCGGCAGCCTTCCTGTGACCCCGAAACGGCACGTGGCTCTCCCTCTCTTGCGGGCCGTGTTGGCCACGAAGTAGATATCCGTGGTCGCACCTCTCCGATGGATATGGCCTAGCCTCATCATGTCTGAACCGTCCACAACGGTGAAATCCCTCTCCGGCCCGCAAAACTCTCCCCATTGCAGGAGTGCCTGGCATCGCTGCCAGTAGCCGACCATGGCCTTGAACGGTTCCCACCAGGTCTGCGTGCGGTCGAAGTGTGTGCCCCAGGGTCCAAACGACGCTCCCGGCCTGTAGTTGTCATCCCACGGCTGGTGGACGAATCGGTGCAGGACGAAGCGGTTCACCCCCGCACAGAAGGCTCCATCGCCGACAGGCTTAAGCCACGCTGGCGTCTCCGTCCACCGGCTGAACGCAGGTTGACCGGTCATCGCTTCGGCCTCGACGATGTTCTTGCCGGCCTTCCTCAGAGCCACAACCGTCGGCTCCAGCTCAAAGGGGTAGAAAGCTCCGCCGGTCGTCCAGAACTCGGTCATGACCCTGTGCACATACGGCATAATCTCAAACGGATCCCACGGCCCACCATAGGGCTCACACAGGTACGTAAGGCCGGCGGCAGCCAGCTTCTTCGAGAGGACAGGGAAATAGCTGTCGCGGTAGAGATCCTTGATGGTCTGGGAGAAGTCTTTCCTGAACTTCACCGAGTCTTCGGTTGTCCCGATCTTTCTGCCTGCAAAGACCGGTAGGAAGGGCGTGAGGTCATATCCTCTTCGTTGTGTGAACTCCTGCCGCATCTTGGGCGTCCACGTGGGTATGCCCGCCTCGTAACTGTCAAAATGCACATAGGTAAAACCGGTACCAATGAGATCACCCAGATGTTTGTTGATCTGGTCGATGACGTGATCAATGTGGAATGCGACAGCATCTGGATTCATCTTGTCGCACTCAAATCCTGTGGCCTGCCACTGTGCCGGGAATGTTCGAGCGCCTGTGGTCGTGTGACCAAACCGGTAGATTATCCATTCTCCTTCGGGAACGTTCCATTGCAATGTGCCGTCAGCCTCCATCTTGCCGGTCAGAGTGATGACGCTGCCTGGAGTCAGCGCGCCCGCCCCGGCAGGCACTGCAACAACGGCCACATCCCGGTAGTACGTCCTGCGCTCAGGAATGACCGGTATCTCCGCTTTCCCTGTCGCACGATCAATAAAAGGAATGTCCCTGTGCGACGTCCTGGGATCAACCTCGGGTTTCTTCAGCGCCAGGACGATCTCGCGCCCACCGGTCACCAGTTGCTCTGACCAGCAGAGATCCTGCATGGAAAGCTCGGGCGTGATCCAGGGACCGCCGCTGGTCTCATACCCGGGCAGTTGTGCATACCGAACTCCATTCCCAGCCGTTGCGTTTCCTCAGCCGCAAAACGGACCATCCCCCACCAGGGTTCGGTCCACGAGATGAGCTCGGGACCGGGTCGATTGGCGATCTCCGCAGAGAGGGAGGTAGTAATGTCGGAGAGATGGAACATCGTCGTCCGGTTGAAGCCGGCATGCTTCAAAGCCTCAAGATCCTTCGTGATCCCTTCCTTGGTGATATTCGAGCCCATCCACATCCAGAGCACACCCGGCTTTGCGCTTTCCGGAGGATTCCTGAAGATCACAGCCGGGTCAACGTCCTGGGCTACCGCGAAGAGCGGGGCTACCGCAAAAAGCAGGAAAGGGGAAGCCTGATAGTTCCCATGCAATCTCCATTTGCCGTGCAATTCAACTGCTCTTCACAAGTGTCGGCAACGATCGCCCGGAGCTGTTCCGAAACTTTCTCTGGCTCCGTACAGACATGCCGTCACTACATGTTGATCCCATCAACGAAAAGCCAGGTACTGTTCCCCGCAGCCTTGTGCCAGGGGGGACAGACTCCGAAATTTTCGGCTCGGATCTTTGGGAACCTGCAATCCACGGCCGACTTCAGGAATGCCACATTGCGGATTTCCGGCTTTTCCATCTCCGTTGGGGCGACATCAAGTGTCGAGACCTCCTCGAAATCGACACCGTCCCTGGAGGTCGAGAGATGGAGTTTCTTCGGCAGGAATATCCACGATTCAGCTTTGTCGCAATCTAGGGGGAGCCGGGCTGATTGTCAAAATGAATCTAGCTTCCGATGCCTCTCCATACTCATTTCGGACTAGAGCGGACCGGAGTTGCTTCTGCTTCTTTTGCCACTGAGGGTGGGTGTGTTCTGACCGCCCCCTTACATACAATCTAGTGGTGTGGGTGTGGGTGTGGGTGTGGGTGTGGGTGTGGGTGTGGGTGTCGCCTGGGCATACCCCCCCTCACCCTCGAGCGAATGCGTGTTTTGCCGGTCGCATGTGGAACAAATTCGACTATTCCATGCGGTACGCCGGGCCGTGCGATCCTGATTGCTGTCTTCACTCACCCCCGGCCCCGCAATGCTGTCAACGTGGCGCTGAAGTGGTGCCGATGCCCCGTCATCTGGAACATTCTCGCTTGAAGATCTGCGAGATCTGCCCTTAAGCCTATTGATACTTTGTTCAAGTGTTGATATATTTATTTCTGCTTGTTGACAGATGTGTTGACGGTCTTGTCAACAGTCGTTCAAAATCAAACCTGAACACGACTAAAGACTAGCGGATCAGGTTGCTTTTTCCCCGGGGTGGTAGCTCAGTTTGGTTAGAGCGCCTGCCTGTCACGCAGGAGGTCGCGGGTTCGAGTCCCGTCCACCCCGCACAAGTGCCCCGCCCTCTCGTGTATGTCCTTGAGGCGGGGCATTCGAATTCTAAATTCCGAAAGAAAACGCCCCCGCTTGGGGGGCGTTCCATTGAGGATGGTGTTACACTGTCGACGCCAAGCGGCTAGGTGGCAACGTCTCGCTGTTCGATCTTCGCCCACGTGTCCTTCAATGTCACGACACGATTGAACACGGGTGCACCGGGTCGTGAATCTTTGTAGTCCACACAGAAATAGCCGACACGCTCAAACTGAAACCGCGCACCACCTACGGCCTTCCCCAGCATCGGTTCGACTTTGCACTGCCGCAGGATCTCGAGCGAGCGAGGATTCAGATTCGAAAGAAAATCCCCACCCTCCTCCGCCTGATTCGGGTCTTCTTTGACAAAGAGCCGGTCGTAGAGCCGCACCTCGGCATCGACAGCATGACGTGCCGACACCCAGTGAATCGTTCCCTTCACCTTCCTGTTCGCCGCCGACCCCCCGCTCTTTGTGTCGGGATCATATGTGCAGTGCAGTTCGAGAATGTTACCCTGGCTGTCCTTGACCACCTTCTCGCACCTGATAACGTACGCTGCCCGCAATCTGACCTCCCGCCCCGGCGATAGACGGTGGTACTTGGGCGGCGGAACCTCCCGGAAATCCTCCCGTTCGATATACAGCTCACGGGTGAACGGGACCAGGCGCGTCCCTGCTGACTCGTCCTCCGGATTGT
Organism: uncultured Ignavibacteria bacterium; assembly: GCA_963701735.1. Taxonomy (GTDB): domain Bacteria; phylum Bacteroidota; class Ignavibacteria; order UBA10030; family UBA6906; genus CAWABB01. Next base: position 73,679 of record CAVPBI010000023.1, read on the forward strand.
TCAGCGCGGGGAGCTCCTCTGATGAACCCTCAGGGTAGTTCGTCAGCACCACTTTCAGCGGCCTGACGACCGCCATCGCCCGCTGGGCGGTTCTGTTCAGATCCTCCCGGATGCTCCATTCCAGGAGCGCGACGTCAATGATGCTGTCCTTCTTCGAGACGCCGATTTTGTCGCAGAACACCCTGATCGACTCCGGAGTGTACCCTCTCCGCCTGTACCCCGCGATGGTCGGCATCCGGGGATCGTCCCAGCCCGACACGTAGTTCCCCTGCACAAGCTGCAGAAGCCTCCGCTTGCTCAAGATGGTATAGCTGAGATTCAGCCGGGCAAACTCTATTTGCTGCGGGTGGTAGATGTCGAGCGCATCGAGATACCAATCGTACAGCGGCCGATGGTTCTCGAATTCGAGCGTGCAGATGGAATGGGTAATCCGCTCGATGGAATCCTCGAGCCCGTGCGCCCAGTCGTAGGTCGGATAGATGCACCACTCGTCTCCCTGTCGGTGGTGCGATTCGTGCACGATTCTGTACATGATGGGATCACGAAGATTTATGTTCGGAGAAGCCATGTCGATCTTGGCCCGAAGCGTTCTTGAACCGTCGGGAAATTCCCCTCTTCGCATCCTCTCCAGCAAATCAAGATTCTCGTCCACGCTCCGATCCCGGTAGGGACTTTCCTTCCCCGGTTCGGTGAGCGTCCCGCGCGTCTCCCGGATCTCATCGGCCGTCAGGTCACAGACGTACGCCTTGCCTTTCTTCACCAGATCCACCGCCCATGCGTACATCTGCCCGAAGTAGTCGGAAGCGAAGAAGATGCGCTCGCCGATGTCGCCGGCAATCCACTTCACATCCTCAACGATGGAATCGACGTATTCCTGCTCTTCCTTCTCGGGGTTCGTATCGTCAAATCGTAGATTGCAGATCCCGCCGGGATGCTCGCTGGCAATCCCGTAATTGAGATTGATAGATTTTGCATGGCCGATGTGCAGATATCCGTTGGGCTCCGGAGGAAAACGCGTATGCACACGGCCCTGGAATTTCCCTGTTCGAAGATCTTCGGCAATAATCTCGCGGATGAAGTCGGCTTTTTCGGTAACAGGCATTGTACTCCTCGTCGTTGCTGAGGCTTCATTTCAAAAGTACGCAAAAAACCCGGGGTTTCCAATGGAATGTCCGCGGAGCGGGGATGAATTGAAAGGGGTCTTCGCCCTGTCTCGCACGCAACGCTTCGGTAATTTCTACGATTCTACATCCGGCCCGGAGCGCTTTCTCTCTCCTGCCCGCCGCGTTGGGCACGCCTGCAATGGCATGCCAGTGGGACATACATGGTCAGAGATCCATCAATCCAGGAGGATGCCGATGAAGATCGATATGCGAGCCATCGTCGCTGTCACCTGTTCTTCCCTCCTTCTGTCACTCCACGGATGCAGCAATGACAACCCTTCAGGTCCGTCAGGCGCATCAGTGAGCTTAACCGCCGATCACTCCATTGCCAGCCTCGCCGCGGTACCTCAGTCGGCGATCGAGAATGCCAAAGCGCGCCTCCATATCGCGTACGGACATACATCCCACGGCAGTCAACTTGTCACCGGAATGTCCGGACTTGTGACCTGGAAGGGAGACCTGTATGCATTCAACAGCGGCGGCACCAATGGAGCACTCGACCTTCGCGACACGCCGTTTTCCGGTGCGAGCGATCTCGGCAATCCGGATCGAACAGCGTGGGCTGCGGCAACCCGGACGTACCTCAACGCTCATCCGGAAGTGAACGCCGTCGTCTGGTCATGGTGCGGGCAGGTGTCGAGCGCCACGCCAGCCGACATCGACACATATCTCGGGCTGATGAGTGCTCTTGAACAGGATTATCCCTCGGTGAAGTTCGTATACATGACGGGTCACCTCGACGGTACCGGGGAAGGCGGGAACCTCCATCAGCGCAACGAGCAGATCAGAGCATACTGCACTGCGAACAACAAGGTTCTCTTTGACTTCGCGGATATTGAGTCGTACAGCCCCGACGGGTCTCGTTTCCTCGACAAGAACGCCAATGACAATTGTGATTACGATTCTGACGGAAGCGGGTCGCTGGACCGGAACTGGGCGACCGAGTGGCAAGCGGCTCATCCGAACGAGTGGTACGAGTGCAGCGCCGCGCACAGCCAACCGCTGAACGGCAACCTGAAGGCCTACGCCGCCTGGTGGCTCTGGGCACGGCTGGGTGGGTGGGAGGGAAGCTGATTCTCCGTCGGCCATGATCCATGGAGGTCGGGAAGCCGCCCTCGCGACCTCCCTGCTTTCCTGCACGCCGGTTGGCGCTGCGTCCCGCCGTGGAACGGGAGTCCCATCCGCCCCGCATCAATACGTTGTGCCATGAAACCCATCTCTCTCGCGCTGCATCGTATCATGCAGACCGCCCCCCAATACCAACCCAAGTTTGACTATCGTTCTGATCTGAGATAACTTACCGCAATCTCTCCCTTTGAAGGGGCTGTCAAATCCCAGTACTTCCCGCGAGCGCACCGCGGCAAGCGGCCGGAGCAATTGCGCAGCGCCGAAAATCCCGCTGGACCAGCACACTGTCCATAAGGACTGGATCACCATGTCACCCGAATCTTCCATCAGCCGCCGCTCACTTCTCGGGATGCTCACGTCAGCGATTGCCGGAACGTCTCTTGGCAGCTTCACGCCGGGCCGCGCCCGGGCGCAGGAGCAGCCCGCGAAGCCGAAGACCAATGTCGCCGACGCATCGAAGCAGCCCAGGACCTCCGACTCTATGCCGGGGAAGTTCCCTGGAAAGGTGGTCCTGGCACGTAACGAGAACGCCTGGTCGAACAACGGTCCGGATGTTACGGTTCTGGACCGGATGGTGGAGAGGGCGCTCCTTTCTCTGACCGGGGCGTCGAGCATCGGGGCCGCCTGGAGGGAGTTCGTCACGCCGGATGACGTCGTCGGACTCAAGGTGAACCCCGTCGCCGGCAAACTCCTCAGCACCAGCCCTCAGATCGTCCACGTCATCATCACGCAGCTGGAGAAGGCCGGGATCCCTCGGAAGAACATCGTGATCTGGGACAGGCGCGAGTTCGAGCTGCACGAGACCGGGTTCACGGGCGATGCATTCCCGGGTGTCCGGATCACCGGGACGGAACGGAAGGACGCCGCGGGATCGTTCCGCGACAACGCCGGAAAACTCTACAGCGAAGCGGTGATTGACCGGGACTGGTACTACTGGGCCGACGTGGAGGAGAAGTACGACGAAGAGACGTTCCCCTACATGGTGAACGAGGGGAAGCACTCCTACTTCACCGGCATATGCACCAGGGAGGTGACCCGGATCATTAACGTCCCGATCCTGAAGAATGCGGGATCATCCGTCACGCTCTGCATGAAGAACCTGGCCTACGGCGCGATCACCAACACGTCGCGGCTCCACAAGACGCTCTGGCACGAGACCTGCGCGGAGGTTCCGGCGTTTGCACCGTTGCGCGACAAGGTGGTCCTGAATATCGTGGACGGCGTGAAGGGGTGCTACCAGGGAGGCCCCGCGGCCAACCCGCAGTTCATCACGACGTTCAATACGATTCTGGCCGGGACAGATCCCGTCGCCGTGGACCGGGTCGGGTACGACATCATCCTGAAGAAGCGGATCGAAGAGAAGATCCAGAAGGAAGAGAACCCGAAGGCCAGGACATTCATGGACCTCGCGGAGAAGCTGGGACTGGGGAGTGCCGACCTGGGGAAGATCGATGTCACGACGCTCTAGAACTCTCCTCCTGGCGCTCGCGCTTCTCCCCGGGTTCGCCGCGGCGCAAACCGACATGCCCCTCCTGGTTCCGGGAGAGATCCCGGGACTGGAAATCCGGCGCGTCCAGAGTTTCGCAGGGAAGGCCCTCTACGGTCACATCAACGGAGGGGCGGACCTGTACCACGAATACGGCTTCGAACGGCTCTCCGTGCAGGAGCTCCGGCTGAACGACGTGACCTACTTCACTGAAGTCTACCGGATGACCGACCCGGGAGGTGCGTTCGGGATCTTTTCCGTCTCTCGCGGGGAGTGCGCGCCGGCAGATTCACTTCCCCGGTCATCCTGCGCCTCACCCTATGCGATTCAGTGGGCGCAATCCCGATATTTCGTGAGGGTTGCCAGCGAGTCGGGATCGCCCGGCGCGCAGGCAGGCGGGCTGCGGCTCGCGCGCAAGATATCGACGAAGATCCAGGGGGATTGCTGGAACATCCCTCCCGTTCCGGCCGCAGCGGGGGCAACGGAGCGGACCCTCCTGCTCGTCCGCGGCATCCTGGGGATGCAGAACGGGTTCGACCAGTGGAGTCAGCTCGTGGAGGGACTGGAGAACTTCGAGGCGACAATCGTCTCCCGGGAAGACTCCACCGGGCAGACTGCCGTGGGGGAGTTCCGCTTCGCCGCCGAAACGGACCTCGAGCGATTCTCCCGCGCATTCTCCGGCAGGGGGAAGTTCGTCCGTTCGTTGTCAGAAGAGTGAGCGCCGGCTCCTGGTCCTGGAGTCGGATGCTCCCGCCGATTCGCTGTGGTCAAGACTCGTGGGCTTCCGTGAGACCGCTCCGCGCTTCACCGTTCGACAACGAGCGAGATGGCGTGTGCGTCCGCAGCCGGCGGGGCTGCTATTCGACGACGATCTCATCGGCGAAGATGAACGCGTCGTTCCCCGCCGCATGGTGCCACGCCGGCAGCTTCCCGGGGTATTTGCCGACAACCCTCACAAACCGCGTCCGCAGGCTCGCGAATTCTGCGACGACGTTCCGGACGATCGTCCCGTCTTCCTTCGGATTGACGCTGTTCGGGATTTCTATCGCGAGCGCGAATTCCATCCCGTCGGACGACGTCCACAACTGCACCCGCTCCGGCATGAGTATCCATGAGTAGCTCTGCTGCAAGAGCCCGACGCTGATCCGCCTGATGTCGGTCTGGACCCCCAGATCTATGACGATGTCAAGGTCCTGTCCCTGGTATCCCTGCCACAACCCATCGTTGAAGGTCTCCGACCCCCGCAGGCCGTCGAGGAGCGCCATCTCGCCGCCGGCGGCATAGGCCGGACTGTAGAGGCTGTAGCGGGAATTCAGCGTACCCAGCTTCCCGACAGCCTTGTGGACCATGATGGATCGCTCGGAGAGGCCATACGCCTGTTTGTTGACATGCACCCTTGCGCGGACCAGCGCGCTGCGGTCGATCCAGAAAGGGGCCTCATACCGCGATGAAACGGAAGAGGGGTCACGACCGTCGGTCGTGTAGTAGATCGGTTGATCTCCGAACGCGGTCGTGAGCGAAATCCGCCTCTTCCCTTCAGCAATCGAGTTCTCAGGCTGGATGAAGACGACCTTGTCAAGGTCCAGCAGCTGGTTCCCCAGACGGTCATACTTTTCGAGGACGCGATGGAGCCACCACGCACGGTTTTCTCTCTGCCAGAGCCGCACATAGTCTGCCTTCAGCCCATGCAGTTCGTCGAGGAGGCCGGCGAGGAGCGCCTGTGCCCGTGCGATATCCTGGCTTTGGCCTGACTGCATCGCCCGGGCGAGCGCGATGCGTGCAAGGTTCTTTCTGGCGGTGAAGAGTACCCGACGCGATGCGAAGACGGCAGCATCAATTGTTTCCTGGTTCCGTGGCACGCGGCCCCGCACGGCCAGGAGTCTCTCCAGCAAATCGGCAGCATTCTTCGCAGCTCGATCATTATCGTCCAGCGCCTTCTCGCCGACCTCTTCCGGATACTGCTCAAGCATGCTGCTCCAGACGCCCTGATCTGTGACGATGTTTCGTATGGGAGCCGCGCGAAGGGAGTCGAACAGGAACAGCGTTTCCACAACGCCCGGCATTCCAAAGAACAGCGCATCAAACGCGCGGTTGAATGAACTGGCGCGGGTCTCACGGTCCCGTGCTGCCTCCTGTCCGGCGAACGGTCGTGCGGGACTCCATGAGCACTCAGCGCCCCAGAGAAGGCCGTGCCAGTTGTAGTTGAACAGGTTCTCTCCGTCGTCCACCCACACGGTGTTCATCATGCCCATCGCGCCCAGCTTCGCCCCGTCGCGGACGTAGTTAGAGATATTCACCACCGCGTTAGACATGTGGGGCCAGACCTGCCCCCAGCAGCTGACCCCCGGCGCCACCATGAATTCGAAGCCGCTGTTTTTGAACGGCAGAATCGCGTCGTCAAAGGCCTCCGCTGCGTGGTATCCCCAGGAGACGACGATGAGATCGCCCGGCAATCGATCGATGATCTGAGGGTTGCCGACCGCGATGTCTCCCCACATAAGCATCCGCTTCCCGTACGGCCGGATGATGTCGGCAATCCGGTTGATGTGATAAGCGTAGACCTCCGCATTCCCTATGGAATCGACCATGCGCTTCGCAGGTCCGCCCCCGAGGCCGGACACCTCGTCACAGTTGATGTGGAAGAGCGTGCTGGCATACGCGGGTACGACCTCCGCATACAGTTCTTTCAGAAATGCATAGGTCTCTTCCCGGGCGGGGGTAACCACCCAGCTGTTTTCCCGGATCCGGCTGTAGAAGGGGCTGGCGAGGATGTTCTCCATATGCCCGAACGACTGTGCGTTCCCGATCAGCTCCACATGGTACTTCCGCGCGAACGAAGTCAGCTCGGCGATCTCGGCTGCGGTGATGCCGTCGGCAGGGGCGATGTCCGGGTGCGAATTCAGCCGGAACACGTGCTCGGTGTACAGCGTGAAGCAGTTCTGCTTGTATCCGGCCATGGTCGCGATGATCGTCTTCAGAAACGCCATCGTCGGAATCGGTCCACGGCTGATGTCGTGCATCCACCCGCGATATCGAAGCGCCGGCCAGTCGACGATCGTGACATACGGAACTGCGCCGCCCGGACTGTTCGAACGGATCAATTGTCTGAGCGTTTGAACTCCGTAGAACACGCCCTCGCCGGTGTTCGCAGCGACAAGAATCCCCTCCCGGTCGACCTGCAGAATATATCCCTCGTTCCCGAGGCTGTCCGACAGAGCCAGGCGAGAGGTTTCAAGACGCTTCTTCACGTCACTGCCGATTCCAATCCGTCCGAGGAGGACGCACGTTCCCTTCGCCCTCGGGGCCAGCCTCGGCTGGAACCCGAAGGCGGCGCGGATTTCTTCCGCAAGCTGGCCCGCAGCGAACCGGTCCTCCTCACTCCGTTCGTTGGCAAGACAGATCGTGAGGCGTTTTGAGATCGCGAAATGCCCGGTCCCCCATTCGATCGCTCTCGGGGTGGGAATGAGTGACAGGGCACTGCTCCCGGACCCGGCGGATGTTTCCTGAAGCGACTGACTGAGAAGCAGACCGTGAGGGAGCGAACACAGCAGGAGAATGATTCCGGCGAGGCCGAACGAGGAGAGGCGAACGTTGCGCATCCTGTGCTCCGTGCGTGCTGGGCGGTGGCTGCCGGGTCGGCAATGCGGTGATGACGTCAAGATAGCGATTTTGGTGACCAATGATCGGATGGCCCGACAAATCATTGACACTTCCTTGACAAGGGGGAGGTGCGTGGCTGCTACATTGATGCCAAAAGTCGGAGGAATGTATGCGATCACCGGAATGGGTTGCAGAGGTTGTCACGATGGCGTGGCTGGCTACGGTCGCCGCCAGCTGCGGGTCGCTCCCCCCGACTACGTATGAAATGACCCCGGGCCACGAGCTCAAAGGCGATGAGGCGCTTGTCCTGGGTCGATTGCTGCACATCGGGTTTTTCGGAGATACCACCGACTTTGGCGTCCCGCGCGACGTGAACATGATTTTCGTCAGATACACGAGTATCTACGCCGCCCACCTGATGACGCCGGATAGCGGGGGGTTCAGGGTTCTCCTTCGGGACGATGGGACATTCCTGTGGCATATGAAGCCGGGCGTCTATTCGATTGCTGGAATGACGCACTACGGCGGACCGACGCACATCATCCAAAACTGGGGCGGCCGCGGCGTTTTCTCGGTAATCCCAGGAGACCGTGCCATCTACATTGGCACCCTGGTCGTCAACGAGTCGGGGAACGATCCTGCCGGGAGGTATCATGTCGAGGATGACTATGACGACGCGCTCACGACCGTCGCAGCACGGAACCCGGGTGCGACTCTCCACCCGACTCCCAGATTGATGGCAGTGCAGTGAGTGGTGATGCCGGGTGAGCGACCCTCTGACAAGGATGACCTGACCCCGGTGAGTGTGGGCCGTACAGAATGCCTGTGGGATGCTACGAAGGGAACCGCGGGGACTTCACTCTCCAGTCGCTTGCCGCAAGGCAGTCTCCCGCATCTGCAGATACGACCCGCGAAGCGAGGCCATGATTTCCAGGTACCGGGCGGTGTTCCGGATATCCTCCAGCTGCGGGTCGACCGAGATCCACCTGTAGTCACGGTACCCAAGCGTGATCGCGTGCTGAAGCCAGCGGTTCGCCGCGGCGGAATCAACGCGCCAGGCATAGAGAGTGGCAACGTAGTAAGGAACCTGGGACCCCTCGGGGTACCCGTCGGGGCTCGTCGCGTACGCAGACAGGTTGGCTGCGGCCAGAGACTCGGCCTTCTCCCTCTTCCCGAGCTTGTGCAGCACATAGGCAAGCTTGCATGCCGACTCGCCCGTGTTCCCGCCGATGGAGACCGATTTCTCGTAATAGCGATGGGCTTTGTCGTATGATCCGCTGAGCATTTCGACATCGCCAGCCGCCACAAGCGCCAAAAACCCGTCCGGATCGATCGAGAGCGCTCGCGCAACGCACGCTCTCGCCGAATCAACTCTGCCCAGGTATGAATGATGGTAGGCCAGCAGAATATACGGGACGATGTAGTCCGGCTGCAGGTCGATCGATTTGTGGAGCCACACCTCCGTAAGACTGTCGAGACCGAGATGGAGATAGTAGAAGCCGACGTTCGCGGTCCACCGGGCAAAATTCGGCTCCAGCATGCTGGCCTTTCTCATCCATTTCGCCGCTTCGTCGTAGGAACCGAGGGACCAGGCCGCAAACCCGATGTTGTTGATTGCCGCCGCGTAGTTCGGATTCAGTGAGGCCGCCTTCTTGTACAGCTCGAGCGCCCTTCGCACTTCGCCCTTGGTCTGCAGGGCGCTCCCCAGCGCCTTGTACCCTTCCGCCAGGTTCGGATCCAGGCTGATGGCCTGATTGCTGACCGCGATCGCGGAGTCGACCCATACCGGCGGAAAGTCGTAGTAGTATCGCCGCTCATAGGCATCGCCGAGCCCCGCGTACGCCAGAGCATACCCGGGATCAATCGCCAGCGCCTTCTGGAACAGCTCGATTGCGCGCTCGTTGTCGTTCCGGTTGTAACGATAGAAGTAGTCGCGCCCGTGCAGATAGAACGCGTAGGCGTCGAGATTCTCCGTCGGCTTCTTCGCGATCTGCTCGAGTTCTACCGCTGACAGCCTTGCGCTGAGGGCGCCGGCAATGCGCTGCGCCACCTCGCTCTGGATCGCGAAGATGTCCTTCAATTCACGGTCATAGGTCTCGGCCCATAGCTGCTGGTCGTGCTCCGCGTCGATGAGCTTCCCCGAAATCCGGACGCGGTTGCCGTCACGACGGACGCTCCCTTCAAGAATCGATCTGACACCCAGCTCCTCCCCGATCTCACGGAGATTCTTCTGTGTGTCCTTGTACTTCATCACGGAGGTGCGCGAAATGACCTGCAGATCACCGATCTTGGACAGCTGGGTGAGGATGTCTTCCGTAATGCCGTCGCTGAAATACTCATCTTCCTTGCTGTCGCTCATATTCCTGAACGGGAGGACGGCGACAGCCTTTGCATTGGCGGCCGTGAGGCTGACTTTCGGCGTGCCGATCATACGGTAGGACAAGGACGACGGCAGCGATGAGGAGCAAGCCGTGGAGGAAGAGCTCTTTCCGCGTGAACTTCTGTGGTCCCTCCCCTCCGTGGTACCAGGCAAAGAGGAACGCGCTTCCGATACCGCAGGTCAGAACGACGACAAGGACGGGCAGAATGACCGGGGGGAGAACGTTGATTTCGAGAAAGATCTTGACGACGCCGACCGCACGTGAGCGCGGAGCTCATGTAGATCGCCATCGTCTTGCGGACGTGGCGTGCCTTCAGTTCTTCGCGCAGGGCATTCAGCTTCATGGCATGGAGTGCTGTCTGTTGCTTCGACGTTCGCTCGTGGAGGCGTGTGCGGAGCGCGACGCTCTATTTCTGGATCTTGTCAACGAGCTGCGGGATCATATCCCGGGCGATCCTCTGGGCGAGGGTATTCAAGCCTTTGGACGCCGCCTTCTCGAAGCTATCACTCCCCTCCTTGACGTCGTTGATCGAGCTCTTGTAGATCTCTTTGCCAGTCTCCAGGTCAAGCACGGAGACTGTGGCGCTGGCAAATGCGAACGCAAGTCCGAAACTCTCCGTCCCCTTTCGGGCATCTGCCCTGATGCTGACGAGAAGCGAGGCCTTCGTTCTGTCATCGACGAACGAGAAGTTTCTTGCCCCGAGCTCGGACTTCAACACCGGCTCGATCCGCTTCTGCTGCAACGGTTCCCCGAACATGGATTCGTTGGCGTCCACAAACACATCGACGCCCGAGACATTCAGCACGAACCTGGTGCCCGGAAGCGTGAAGCTGCCGAGAACCGTGCGCACGAGGGGGGACACATGCTCGCCGCCGGCCAGCGTGAGAAGGTCCAGGCTCGCCTCGATCACCTGGATCCTGTCAGACGCAGTGATCTTCTGGACAGCACATCGTGCGATCCCCTGGTTGTCCGTCCGGACCCGGTCGACACATTCACCGGACCCGCGGGTGAAGGTGAACCTGAACGGAATCTGCGTGGCGGGTGACGAGACGGAATCCCTCAGGCCCGCCTTCAACTCGAGAGGCTTCTTGAGCGGACGTCCGATCTTCGCGTCTTGTTCTCCGCCGGTCGTGCTGATCTCGATGCTGTTCAGGAGTGTCCGCAGTGACGTGTAGATGTCGTTGACGAGATACACAGATCGACCTTCAGACTGCACCACCAGAGGCTCTGCAAGATACTTCTCGATGGGCCCGAACGCTTGCGCATAGAGCCCGAGCGCCTGCCCGACCCTCCCTTCCCGCTCCCCCTGCTTGCCCTTGGTGTAGAGATCGAGTGACTGAGTCGCCGCGGCGTTGAGCTTTTCGGCACGGCGCGCTTCATAGTCGGACCTGGAGAGCCTGCAGTATACCCAGTACTCTTCGTCGCTCTCATAGGTGTCGATGAGCTGGACCCCTTCCAGGTCGGCCGTCGCAGATGCACGAATACGGGATTGGAACTCATCCTCCAGCTGTTCATTCTTCTCGAGAACCGTCCGCAGCACGTCGCTCGAGATCGACACAGTAATCTGTGAGGCAATATCGTTGAGGGCGATATTCCTGGCCCCCTCGGTATACTCCGCCGCGGGACGGTCCTTCCGGGCCATCCCGATTCCGACGTAAAACTCCTGACTGATCGGACGCTTCCTGACCCACTCGGGCTGGTCGCCGGAGGCGACCGAGGTGCAAAGCCCTAGCAACAGCACGAGGGCGCGCGCAGTTCTCTGGAGCGCAACCGATTCCATGAATGGTTCTCCGTAAGGGCGGCCTGTGGAGAGTCCCCCGTCACCTTCAGCGCACGGGCGACGTGGCGGCCGCGAAGCGTCTGGTCATCTGCTCGCCCGGCGCTTCGGTCGTGAACGTCTTCTCCGCGAAGGCGCGGATCTCTTTGGAACGCTTGACCGCGTCACTTGGCAGCATATAGTCGGCATCGAAGATGTCGGGTGTCTCCGTCGAGACGCGTGCCACCCGCTCGCTGATTCTCACCAATCCAAACGGGTCGTAACCCGCGTTCGCCGCAAGGATTGCCCCGATCCTGTCCGCTTCGATTTCGTACGAGAGAAGGCGGGGATGCACGATCTTTTCGTAGGTTTGATCAACGAGCGCTTCCATTTCCTTCTCTTCCTCCGTCGGTTCCCCGACTTCCTCCTCCAGCTCGCCGAATGCCACGTCCGCGCGGATGCCCGCGATTCTCTTGCTCATCTCCTGGAGGCCGTGCCGCCGATAGACATGGGCAATCTCGTGGGCAATGACTCCCGCAAGCTCCGATTCGTCCCTGCACTGCTTCACGAGGCCCAGCGTCACGAAGATGTATCCGCCCGGGACGGCGAACGCGTTGACCGTCTTGTCGTTGAGCACCAGGACCGTGATGTCCGCGTTATACAGTGCCGAATTCTCGACGATGGTCGCGCAGACCATGTTCACATACCGGTGCAGGGGCCTGTCATTCACCATCCCCGTGCCGGCAATGCGAGCGGCGATATCCACACCGATCTCCTGCTCGGGGAGATCCGCATAGTATTCGGGAGCCGGAAGGTCCAGGTCCTCGATCTGCACCCTGCCCCGATTGGCGGAGGGATTCTCGCGAACCTCCCTCGCAAAGACGGCAAGCTCTTCGCTCGAGAACCCTTTCTCGGAATAGCGCAGAACAGAATCCACGATCCCGGGTTCGCCCTTCCCGTACTTTTTCCCGAATCCCTTGATCGCCGCAGACAGGGCTTTCGGGGAGCTCCACATGGTTGACGGAGACGCGGCGGCAATGTAGTCGCTTTTCCCTTCCTTCAGGGAGTTCGCGGCCATCCAGCCGACTTGCTTGTTCGGCAGTTGCACCTTCACCCAGGATCCGGCCCGATTGAGGACGATGAGGGCGGTGTTTTCAGCCACTGAACCGACCAGGCTGTAGTACGCCCCTGCTCCTTCGCGGAGCGCATTGTTCTTCCGCTTGGTGTAGAAGGTTTCCGACAAGAGCGTTGTCGCACACAGCACGAGTGCGACAGAAGCGAGGAACAGGGATCGCGTCATGAGAAAGTCCCTCCTACGGTATTCCGATTCTCAGCCGTTGATTTCCGCACTGTGGCCCCGGGACTTCCACGAACACATGATATCCGATGCCGATGACCGACCGGCAATCGGCCTGCTGGTTGATGGGGCAGGTGTCGGCGTGCACGACGTGAAGCACGGGCTCCCCGGCTGCACAACTCCGGCAGGATCACACAGGCAAGCCTGTAGACACGTGATATTACGGCCCCTACCCGACATTGTCAAGCACGTCTCGTTCGCGAACATTGCATTCGCGCACATTGCCGCCGGACCAATCCTGCCACCGCGTCAGGTGGCGTTCCTGGCACCCCTTTCCCAGCCGCCCCTGCCGCAACGCACAGGAGATCTTCACGGGATGTGACCGGTCGTACCTCATCGTCCGATTGAGGCGCGAGGCCATATTTCTCCTTGCGGCATGCGGCAACCTTGACATTTGAATCGACGTTCTCTAGATTCTCCCACTGACCCACCCACCAAGAGATCAAGTCATGACCAGGCTTGCATTCTCGGTCATTGTTTCCCTGTTTCTCGGCTTTGCGCCCGGTTTTTCCCAGACGAAGTTCTACAATTATTACGACGCAGGCCTCGAGTACATCGAGAAGCAGGACTGGCTGAGGGCGATCGAGGAGCTCAGGAGCGCTGCATCACTTGAGTTCGAAGATGCAGACATGAAGCGCATGTACGGCACGCGCTTCATCGAGTACTTCCCCCACCGCGAATTGGGAGTCGCCTACTACAACCTGAAGGAATTTGACGATGCCAGGAAAGAGCTTGAACTCTCAATTGCGTATTCATCGACCGGGCGGGCCGAAGAGTACCTGAAGCTTGCGAGAAACAGGGTGCCGCCGGACACGGCCAGCCGAGGTGAAGAAGCCTGCTGACGAAGCGGAGGCCCGGCCGGCTCCTGCCATAGAACCGGGCACGGAAAAGATCCTCCCTCCCGGGGCACTGACGTACGACCCCGCGAAGGTGAGGCAGGTGGGGAGACGCCTGACAATCGCCGTGCTGCCGTTTCAGGGCAAAGGTGATTCCCGGGACTACGTGGAAGCGGCGACGGACAGGATGGTGACCCAGCTGGTCGAGCTTCGCAGGTTCAGGGTCATTGAGCGGACAAAGCTCGAAGAGGTGCTGCAGGAGCAGAAGCTTCAGGTCTCCGGCGTTGTCGACGACAGGACGGCGGTGGATGTCGGACGTGTTGCAGGAGCGGACGCGATCGTTGTCGGAAGCGTGTCGGTCATCGGGTCTACGGCGGCAGTCAGTGGCCGGCTGATCGACACACAGTCGAGCGAAGTCATCGTCGCACGAAACGCCCGCGGAGACGGGACACACCTGGAAGACGTCGAGAAGCTGATTGAAGACGTGGCGATCATGATCTACAACGAACTTCCGCTTGTGCAGGGTTCGGTGATCAACGCGGAAGGAGATGTGATGTACATCGATGTCGGCAGCGACAAACGCATCAGGAGGGGGTCGCGATGCGTGGCATATCGCGAAGTGGGCGATCTGCTCGATCCGACAACGGGGGCACTGATTGACAAGAAGGTGAAGATGCTCGGCGAGGTCCAGGTGGAAGAGGTTCTTGAAAAGGCCTCGAAAGTCGCGCTGGTCAAGATGGAGCCAGGAGAGACGATCAAAGTGGGCGACAGGGTCGTCGTCAAGTAGTCCGTGTGCACCATCCCGATGAAGGAAGGAACGCTCGCATGAAATCCCGGTACCGCAGTGTCCTCATTCTCAGCATCCTTCTGACGTCGGCTGGGACAGCGCAGGACTGGAATATCACCGGAGCCGGCGCACGCGCGGAAGGGTTTGGCGGGGCGTTCATCGGGATTGCCGATGACGCCACCGCGATTGTCTGGAACCCCGCAGGGCTCGGACAGCTTGAGCGGGCGGAAGTCTCAGCTGTCGGGAGGTACATCAGCGAGACGTCCGAATTCAAGAGCATGCTGCCTTCCGATTCGTACACCGAGTCCAACACGCAGTCCCACTTCAATTTCAACTTTGCGAGCCTCGCGGTTCCCTTCAGCGCGGGGAGCACCAATATCGTCGTTGCCGTCGCGTATCAGACACAGCTTGACTTCTACTCCAAGTACACGGACATCAGTAAGAATCAAACGGAGGGTACCGGGGCCGCATCGACCATTACCCCGGGGGTGGCGATCCGGTTTGGCTCGGTATTCTCGCTGGGCGTGGCAACAAACGTCTGGATGGGATCGTTTGACTACTCCACGAAGTACGTGACCGGGGAGATCTGGAAGAGCAGCCCGGAATTTTCAGGCCTCAACTTTGGTGTCGGTGCCCTCCTGGACTTCGGAGGCCTGCCAAACCCCATTCCCTTGAAACTGGGTGTGGCCGTCAAGACGCCGTTCACGATCGAGGCGGATGTGGATTACACGTACAGCGGGAATGCCGGGAAGTACACAGCCGAGGTCGAGATGCCGTTGATGCTGGGCGTCGGCGCCTCGTATCAGATCGGCCAGAATTTCACAGTCGCCGTCGATTATGAAACACGGCAGTACGAGGACAAGAAATTGACGACGAAGGAGTCGGGGACGTCCAGCAGTGATCTCTTGAGCGACAGCAATGAGAACCTTGACCAGGTCCGGGTCGGCGCGGAATATCTCATCGTCATGAAAGGCGGCGTGATTCCGCTCCGGGGGGGATTCCATACAGTCCCGACAGTGCTGGCAAATTACGCATGGAACAGGGACAGCCTGATGTACTATCCCTCAGGTCAGGTGTCGGGAAGGGGCTTCTCCGTGGGAACAGGTTTCATCAGCAGCCACTTCGCGCTCGATTTCGCCTACTCGCACGATCAGTATGATGAGCAGACGTGGACCGATGCAGGAGTCAACGACTTCACCAACAACTACCAGGCTGACAGGTTCAGCCTGTCGCTGATCGTCTATTTCTAACAGTCTGTCATCCACCAGAACAGGAGAAGCCCATGCGCATCGCCGGTTTCACCGTGCTAATTGCTTTGATCGCAGCCGTATTCGTCGGCTGCGGAGGAGGTCCGAAATCTCTGCAGTCTGTATCGGAATGCGACATACCCGAATGGTACAGCAAGGTGCCGCAGGATCCCAACTATCTGTACGCCGCGAGGACCGCAACGTCACAGGACATGCAGCTCGCCCTTGACAAGGCGACGACAGACGGCAGGACAGAGATCGGGCGGCAGACGGATCTGAAGGTTCAGGGGCTGCAGAAGAGGTTCGACGAGGAAGTCGGACTGAATACCGACGCGCAACTGATGTCCCAGTTCACGCAGGCGAACAAGACCGTGGTCTCGACGAGCCTCTCAGGGAGCCGGGTGAAAGAGCAAGTGATGTGCAAGGATGGCGACCTCTACCGGGCCTACGTGCTGGTCGAGTATCCCATCGGAGCTGCAAACGAAGCGTTGATGGGGCAGATCAAGAAGAACAACGAGATGTACACGCGGTTCCGTGCAAGCCAGGCGTTCAAGGACCTCGACAGCGAAGTGCTGAAGTACGAGCAGTGGAAGAAAGAACAACTGGCTCCGCCCGAGCAGAAGTAGCGCCCGGCAACGTTCCCGGCTGTTGACGACAGATCCCGGGCGCTGGCTCACCTCAGCGCCCGGGGAGGTTCACGTCCGCCATTCCGTGAGAGCCCGCAGCGTGGGACTTCGCATTGCCCGCCCCACCACTCGGGCCGCAGTGCCCGCGTGACTGGTGCCGTCCATTCCTATCCCTCACCCTACAGTTCCTACTTCCCGAAGTTCGCCCCGCAGCCGGCTCTCCTCCGCCTGGAATCCCATCAGGTGGCTTTCCATCGCTGTCCCGATGTCCGTCGCAAGCATCGAGGGGTTGTGCTGACTGACGGCCTGCACCCATTCACGGACCAGCCCGTAATCCCCTCCGCCATGACCGGAATCGAGATCCGCTATGTCGCGGGCATTCCACTCGGTCTTCTTGTCCGTCCCGAAGTCGACCACCGAGAGGGTCTGCTCGTCACCCACAAGATCCCCCTTCGATCCCATGATGCGGATGCGGCGCCCGGCGTAGCTCGTGTGCGCCTGCATGCTGAAGCCTGCCGTAATCCCCCCTTCGAACTCCAGGGAGACGACCTGGTGGTCCACCACGTCGTTGTCGGACCGGTAGACGCACCGCCCGTACGGACCCGTGCGCAGGTTCTCCATGATCGCGGGTCCCTGGTCCCCCGAGGCCGGGAGATCGAAATGGCCCAGCCACGACCTGTTGCGATAGTAAATCTTCAGCGCGGAGTACGGACAGCTCGCCTCAACCGCACATCCGTCCGTGCACCTCGCCGTGCTCCCCTCGGGCGCATTCTCCCTCCGGAACCATGCGAGATTGCCGAACGAGGAGACCCGCACACAACGAGCGCCAACATACCATCGAAGCAGGTCGAGGTCATGGCACGACTTCGAGAGCAGCATCGGGTTGGAGACCTTCGTGTTGCTCCAGTTCCCCCTGACGAACGAGTGGGACATGTGAACGTGCTCGACCGGCTCAAGGAGATCGATGTGGATGACGCGACCCAGGGCCCCCGCATCGAGCACCTCCTTGATCTTCCGGAAGTAGGGCGAGTACCGGAGAACGTGGCAGACCCCCACCACCCTCCCACCGTCCCTCGCGGCCCGAAGGATATCGGTGCACTGCTCCCATGTCTGCGCAATGGCCTTCTCGAGAAGCACATCGTACCCCATCCTCAGCGCAGCCATGGCGGGCCCGTAATGCAGCGCATCGGGCGTGGTAATGATAACGGCATCGGCGAATTTGGGACGCGCGAAGATATGCTCCCAGGTTGTAAACCGATTTTCCGCTGCGATCCCGTATGTCGCCGCAAACCGCTCGGAACGCACCTTGATTGGCTCGGCAAACCCGGCAATCTTCAACTGCTCCGGGAACTTCAGGGAATACCCCGCGTACGTGTTCCCCCTGCCGCCGGCGCCCGCGACGATCGCCGTCACCGGCCGGTCGAGAGGCCTGGTGAGCGGATGAGGCGGAAACTCGATCGGGCGATTCAAGAGCTCCGCGAGTGCGCGCTGTTCGAACACGGCTCCCGCTCCGGCGGCCCCAACGACCTGCAGCCAGGTGCGTCTATCGATCTGCTGTTTCATGAGCGGCTCCTGCAATTTCAACATCATGCTTGATCACAAAACCCTGCATCATCGGTTCGCCGGGAACCTGGATTCGTCTCCAGCCAGTCGATGATGTATCCAGCTGGAAGTCTCCCGCCGGCGTTGAGGTGAATTCCCATGCGCCATTCAGACTCATGCGGCATTGCTGCACTCCATTGACGGAATCGGGGAGCACGACAAGGGGATCCACTGTGGCCGCCGAAATCTCAGCCTGTGCCAGGGCCGGCCAGGCCAAACCAGGCACGCGAAGACAGGAGAGCAAGAGAAACGAAACAGGCCTGCGCATAGGAAAGACCCCGGTATTGGTTGACGGCCAAAGTGGCAATCTTTGGGCTGGATGTCAAGAAGGACCCCGGCATACCCGCTCGACGGGTTGCCTTTGGGGATGAATTGCACGATTTTCCTGTTGCGATTCACCGCCTGACACAACAGTCTGCGACCTCATCCATCAGGGAGAAGCCATGCCTGCGACAAGGAGTATTCAGATCCGGTCAACGTTTTTCTTCATTCTCTTCGTCATTCTCTTTTTCCCCCTCAATGCGGCACTCGCACAGACAAGTAACCCGCACGCCGGCGAACTCGACGCACGAGTGGGTGTCCTGTCCGATTTTCACAAGGTCATTTACCAGATCTGGCACACCGCGTGGCCGGAAAAGAAAGTTGGCATGCTGGTCGATTTGCTCCCACAGGTCAAGCAGTATAGCGACACGCTCTCTCGCGTGAAACTGGCCGGAATCCTGCGTGATAAGCAGGATGACTGGGACAATGGCACTGCCACGCTCAGAAGCATCGTTGCAGAGTACGAAGCGGCTGCGGCACCTGTGGACAGCGCAAAGTTGCTGGGTGCGGCTGAGCGCCTGCATTCACAGTATGAGTCCCTCGTGAGGGTAGTGCGACCTGTCACAAAAGAGCTCGATGAGTTCCACCAGGTGCTCTACATGATCTATCACCACTACTGGCCGGAGAAGGACCTGAAGAAGCTGTCACCTTCGGTCGATTCACTCAAGGTGAAAATGGCTGCTCTGAACACGTCGGCACTTCCCAGCCGACTGAAGCAAAAGGAAGAAGCATTCAACGCAGCGAGGACAGACCTTGCCAGGACGGTGGACATGCTGACAGCGTCAGATGCGGCGAGCAGCCCCGAGAAGTTCGCCACCGATCTGGAGAAGCTCCACGACAAGTACCAGTCGCTGGAAAGGGTGTTTGAATAGGTGGACACCTGGCCCCTCCATGTGGAACCAAACGGACGCATCCACGGTTACTCTCTGCGTAAGGGTTGAATCAGGTTTCTGACTATATTTCCCCAAAGGAGAGCTGTATGGCAGAGAAGAAGATCATCGCTGTAGTAGGCGCAACCGGGGCTCAGGGAGGCGGCCTTGTCCGCGCTATTCTCAACGACCCGAACGGCGGGTTCGCAGTCAGGGCGATCACGCGAGACAGCAACTCCGAGAAGGCGAAAGAGCTGAAGCGGTCGGGGGCTGAAGTGGTCACGGCGGACGTCAAGGACGTCGAAAGCCTCAAGCGGGCATTCAAAGGCGCCTACGGCGTCTACTGCGTGACATTCTTCTGGGAGGATTTTTCCCCGGAGAACGAGAAAGCCCAGGCGACAAACATGGCCCGCGCTGCGAAGGATGCCGGTGTGCAGCATGCCATCTGGTCGACGTTCGAGGACACGCGCAAGTATATCCCTCTGACCGACAATCGCATGCCGACATTGATGGGCAAATACAAGGTGGCGCACTTCGACGCAAAGAGCGAGGCGGATCAGGCGTTCAGGGACCTGGGCGTCCCGACGACCTTTCTGCTCACCTCATTCTACTGGGAGAACCTCATCTACTTCGGCGCAGGCCCGCAGAAGGGACCCGACGGCAAGCTGGCCATCACGTACCCGATGGGACAGAAGAAGCTCCCGGGGATCGCTTCCGAGGACATCGGCAGGTGTGCGTACGGGATCTTCAAGAAGGGTCGCGAGTTCATCGGAAAGACAGTCGGCGTCGCCGGCGAGCATCTGACCGGCACGGAGATGGCCGCCGCGCTCACAAAGGCCCTCGGACAGGAGGTGCGGTACAACGAGGTCCCTCCGGACGTGTACCGGAGCTTCGGCTTTCCGGGCGCCGAAGATATGGGCAACATGTTCCAGTTCAAACGCGACTTCGAGGACGTCTTCACCGGCGCGCGCAGCGTCGAATTCTCCCGGTCCCTCAACCCGGCGTTGCAGTCATTCGAACAGTGGCTTTCGAAGAACGCCAGCCGCATTCCGCTGAAATAAACGAGAGAAGGATCCCGACCGGATCTCCCGGCGGGCGCGAGAAGCACTGAAGCGGCGGGTACCATCAGTTATTGGTGCCCGCCTTTCGCCTTTGCTTCACGCCGGAATTGAGGGTCCAGTCGACCTTGGTTTCGCATTCGAAGATGAAGTCCCCGGACTGTTCGGTTGTGCAGAGAAAGCTGTTCGGCGATCCCTCGACACATCGTCCCACGAGCTCACCGTTCTCCACGACATAGAGGGCGGTCCCATTCAGCTGAACCCATCCATCCAGATTCTTGCCATTGAAGAGCGACGTCCAACCGCTCTCAGCACCTGCGCGCGCGGCAAGCAAGGCAAGCACGGCAAGAATGACTGACCGAATGCTCACTGGCGGCGGGCGAATCGATGGGTCTCTTCGATCATTGCCAGGTAGTTTTCGACCGGCACGTAGCTCGGGACGGAATTCCCCGACCCCAACGCGTATCGTCCTCTTTCTCCGCAGGTCTCGAGGAGGAATCGAACGTGATTCCTCACCTCGTCGACGCTCTTCCCCGACAGGATATTCAGATCGAGCCCGCCAAGCACCGCAATCCGGCCGCCATACCGTGACTGGAAGTCCTGCACCGGGATAATCGCATCCTCATACGAATGCTTGCCGTCGATCCCTACATCCCCGATCAGGTCCTCCATAATCGGAACCACGTTTCCGCAGGAGTGGAGAAAATACGGGACCCCACGCTCATGAGCCATCGCGGCAAACCGGCGATGCCACGGAAGAACGTATTCGCGCAGGTGAGCGGGCGAGATGAGCGTCGCCGTCTTGTATCCCATGTCGTCACCCGGAAACACCGCCACGAGGTGCTCCAGATCCAGGATCTGCCCGTAGAAATCGACCATCAGCCCGCCCAGCCGGTCCGCCACGGCCTTCACGAGACCCGGATTCTCGTAGAGAGCGATCGAGAGCCCCTCGAGCGACATCATCCATGAAAGATGCTCGAAGACTCCACCGGCATGAGAGAAGATCAGACCCATCCCCTCGGGCACCCGGGAACTGAGGTACTCGTACGCTGAAAAATCGTACTCGCCGACCGACGGCCAGGGATACTTCTCGAAATCCTCCCACGTCTCGATCACGCCATGATGCTCGTCGGTCCATTCCCGTTGCTTCGTCGAGCCTGAAGCCGTGTCGGCCGCCGCATTACGCCGGTCGGGGAGCGGAAGGCTGTCCTCGTACCGGACGAAATCGTATCCCATCCGGTACCAGAAATCCACCATCATGTCGAGCCACGCGTTCCGGCCTTCCCGACCCGCCGGGAAGGGGCCCCAGCGCCGGCCGAGAAGGCCGGTCACGATCGGCTTCATGACCGATTCATCGATGTTGTATTCCACGAGCGGCACGCGGCGGGAGCGGACATTCCCCGCCAGAATATCGATGAACTCAGACGCGTTCGGTTTCGGAGCGGCGAGCGGGAGCAGAGCCATCTGCACAAAGCCCTTTCTTCAAGGTGAAGCGGTGGTACGGCGTGCCACGACCCCCGTGTCCGAACGCACGGCGGAATTCAATCCTGCCCGGGCAAGGGCGCGACATACTGATACGCGGGGTTGGCATTCTGAATTTCGAGGATCGCTGCGATTTCTTTCCAGGTCGCGCGGAGCCCGCGGGGACACGGCGGAAGCTCGTGCGCAATCGCACGATGCAGCGCGCCGAGATTGTAACAGGGAACCGCTGCGTACATATGATGCTCGGTGTGGTAGTTCATGTGCCAGTAGAGAAACCGAACGACCGGGTTCACCGTGAACGTCCGGCAGCAGAGCCGGAAATCCGGCACGTTGTCCTGCAACCCTATGTGCTGTGTGTTGTTGCAGAGGAAGAAGAGCCAGCTCCCGTAAAACGGAAGGAGGCTCGTCAGGACCGGCACGAGCCACCAGCCGAGCACCAGCGAGATCACCGTGATAGCGGCGTGCCCGGCCAGGAGCATGCGCGCGCGACGCACAACAGGACGGCCCGCGTCCGGATCGTCCCGGAGAAACAGCCTGCTCTCCCACTCCCCTTCGAATTTCCCCCGGGCAAGGCGGACCGTGTTCATGACAACCTTGTATCCGCCGTGCAGGTTCAGAAGTCCTTCCAGAAAGAACTGTCTCACCATCAGCCGAATCGGAAGCACGACCTCCAGGTCGTCCGGCGGGTGCAGCGTGTACTGATGATGGCGCATGTGGCTGGCGAAGAAGTGTTCGAAATTGATCCAGCCCAGGAACGAGAAGATGCGCACAAAGAATTCGTTCAGCCGTTGTGTCCGGAAGACGCTCTTGTGGACGAGCTCGTGCACCGCGTTGATCATGAACGATCCCGCGGTCCCGTGAAGGAACAGCAGCAGGAGCGTCACCCACCACGGCCAGATTACAGCTGAGACAAGAACGGCCCCTCCGGTCAGCCCAAGCACGAACAGATGACCGAACGCCTGTGCAAAGCCGTTCGCGTCACTTTTGCTGTTCAGAAGGGCGAGCACCTCCCGGTCGATGGGTGTGCGATACCATTTGATATGCCTCCCGCCTTCAGGATTCTTCATTTTGAAAACGTACTCACATGAGGTACAAATGGCAAGTGTACAAATGGCAAGCCCGGCGGGCTTGTTGTTCGTCCAGCCACAACGTATATTTTCAAGATTTCTCCGGTACAACTCTAGAGAGGATGTGATTCCTGTGGGCAATCGATTCGGGATGGATTATGGAGGGACGAACGTCAAGGCAGGCGTGTTCGGCGAAGATGGGACGGTTCTGGAGTTCCGCGAACAACCTCTCGCCGAAGTTGCGTCGGGAGGAGAATTGCTCGAGAACCTGCTGACACTCGCCCGTGACGTCGCCCGCGGGTATCCCCTGGATGGAGGTGGGCTCGCAATCAAAGGCCTGGTGAACTCCGAACGGGGTGTCGTCGAAGAGGACGTCGGCGCGGGATCCTGGCTTGCGGGCATCGACCTTCGTGCGGCCTTCTCCAGAGCGCTGGGTGCGCCCTGGGTGCTCGAGAACGATGCACGCTCGTACGCCTGGGGTGAGTGGATGTTCGGCGCCGGTCGCGGCGCAAAGACCATGGTGTGCATGACGCTGGGGACGGGAGTCGGCTGCTCGGTCGTGGCGGGCGGGCGGCCCTATCGAGGAGGAAGTCAGTTCGGCGCCCTCCTCGGAGGGCACCTCACCATCGACAGGAACGGACCACCGTGTCCCTGTGGCAACCGCGGCTGTCTCGAACTCTACTGCTCGGCCACCGCACTTCATCAGCAGGTCCTTGAACGGCATCCCGACCTCCGTCGCGCCCAGGCGGATCCCCTTGCGGAGTTCTTCGCCCGGGTCGGGCAAGGGGATCGACGGTACATGACGACGTTCGACACGTTCATCGACAATCTTGCTCTCGGCGTCGTGAATGTCATTCATGCCTACGGGCCCGATGTCGTGGTGCTCGGCGGGGGGGTCATGAAGAGTGCGGATGTCATACTCCCCCCTCTCGTCGAGCAGGTGAACCGGATGGCGTGGACCGTTCCGCGAGGATCGGTCAGGATTCAGCCCGCCCAGCTGGACAACCGTGCGGCGGCGCTTGGCGTTGCATTCTTTCCCCACTCCTAGGAACGGACAGCATGTCTCAGTCTCAGAAGGTTCACACAATCGATCCCTTTGTCGCTCCACTTCCTGCGGAGGCGACAGAATACCCCAGGGGAGCGTACGACCCGTTCCCCAGCTTTCAGATTCATAGCGGGAGGATCGAGAAGGGCTACGCAGTCCTGGCCAGGCAGGTTCGGGAGGCGATGCCCGGGGGTCTCCGCGTCCTTGTCGTCGACGGATACCACGGGGTCGCGTGGGACGTTGTACGCGGGGGGTTGGCTGAAGCGTTGGCCGCCGAAGGCGTCCGTCCGTCGTGGGTGGATATGCGCGAGCACCTTCGGCCACAGGAGGACATCCGGGCGCACATCAAGCCGTTCCTCGGGGGCAGCGATCCCCTCTTCGGAAGGCGGTATCCGCTCGGACCCGAGGCTTTCTTTGATCCGGTCAACCTGGCGGCGTTGCGTATTCGCATCGCACAGGCCCGTGCCGAGCAGGCCGAAAAGCTGCTCATCGTCATCGGATGCGGCGCAGGTCTCCAGGGGCTGTGGGACCAGCTCTGGTACGTGGACATCCCGAAGGATGTTCTGCAGGCCGACGCCCGGCTCAAGAAGATCGCGCCTCTGGGGATGCGGAACCCGCTTCCGTTCGGCGAGTTCTATAAGCAGTCATACTTCGTCGACTGGCCGGCCCTTAACCAGCTGAAGAGCAGGCTGCTTCCGGATATATCCCGGTTCATCGATGCCCAGCGCCCGGAAGGCCCCACATCGATCAACGGAGAAGATTTCCGGAAGGCTCTCCACGATATCGCTGAGACGCCCTTCCGCGTCCGGCCCTGGTTCTTCCCCGGCCCCTGGGGCGGGCAGTTCATGAAAGGGCACATGGGGCTCGATCCCAAGCAGCCGAACTATGCGTGGTCGTTCGAGCTCATCGTGCCGGAAAACGGCATCGTGTTCGAGCACGGCGGGAATACGCTGGAGTGCTCATTCGATTGCCTGATGTTCGCCCATCACGAGCGCGTGCTCGGGCAGGAAGCGGGCCGCCAGTTCAGATTCGAGTGGCCGATCCGGCTGGACTATCTCGACACGATCGACGGGGGCAACCTGTCCACTCAGTGCCATCCCCGTCCGGACTACATCCGGCGCGAATTCGGCGAGACCATCACGCAGGACGAAACGTACTACATCGTCAACTCGAAGCCTGACGCGCGGGTGTACATCGGGCTGACTGATGCGTGCGACAAAGAGAAGTTTCGAGCGGCGGTCGAGCAATCCCAGAGGGACGGCAAAGAAGTAGACATCGACGCGTTCGTGCACAGCGAGCCGAGCAAGCCGCATGATCTCTTCTGCATACCCAATGGAACCGTGCACTGCAGCGGGCAAGGAAACCTGGTCCTGGAGATCAGCGCGACCCCGTACATCTTCACATTCAAGATCTACGACTACCTGCGCCGCGACCTCGACGGAAGCCTCAGGACGATCAACGTCGCGCGCGCGTTCGACAACATCCGGTTCGAGCGGCGCCCGGCATGGGTCAAGGAGAATCTGATCGCGCGGCCCCGCGTGCTGCGGAGCGGTCCGGACTGGCAGCATGTGGTCCTCATGGATCGCCCGGAGGTTTTCTACGAGATCCATCGAATCGAGTTCGCCCGCTCGTTTGAGCTCGACACCGAAGACCGGGGCTTTGCGGTGAATCTCGTGGCGGGAGAGAAAGTCGCCCTGAGCGGCAGCAACGGCATTGCCGCCCATCTCAACTATCTCGAATCCATGATCATCCCGGCGGCGGCGCAGCACGTCCGGATCGTCAACCAGGGAAGCCGGCCCTGCATGATGGTTCTCGTCTTCGTCCGGCCCGGGACCGGCTCAGCGTTTCCGCTGAACAACCCCGACCGGTAAGAAACGCGCCAGCCATCCCCCTCCGCGACATCCTGGCGGGCATGGTGCGATTGGTCATCAAATCTGGATGGCGGCAGAATCTGAGTTCACGGACGCGGGAACAATGAGATGTCGGCGATGACGGGGAGGTGATCGGAGAGGAACCCTTCCTTTCTGCGGGCATCGCAGGTCGTGTGGCTCAGCACCTGCAGGGACTTGCTCACGAACACATAGTCGATCCGTTCGCCTGGATCGGGGTCCTTCAGTTCAAACCCGGTGAACGTAGCTTTCGGGCCCTCGTGAGGGGAGAGAGAACTCAGCTGGGCGTCCTCAAGGCGCGGACCGGGCATGTCGGGCGATGTCAGGATGAGATAGGGAGGATCGGTCTCCACCGCATTGAAATCCCCCGCCACGATGACCGGTGATCTGCGCGCAATCTCACCGATTTTCTTCCTCAGCAACTGTGCGCTCTTTCCGCGGGCCTCCACCCCCTGATGGTCGAAGTGTGTGTTGAACACAAAGAAGGTTCGAGCGGCGGATGAATCGGCGAGCCGCACCCACGTAACGATGCGCGGGAGAGCCGCATCCCAGCCCTTTCCCGGCACGTCCGGAGTCGGAGAGAGCCAGTATGTCCCATTGTCAAGCAGGGTGAAGCGGGCTGTGCTGAAGTAGATCGCCGAGTATTCGCCCTCCGTTTTGCCGTCATCCCGCCCGGCACCGCGCATCTCGAATCCTCGAAGTCCCTCCTTCAAGAAAGCCACCTGGTCGTTGAGCCCCTCCTGGATACAGAGGATGTCCGGCTTCTGGGAACGAACGTACGAGAGAAGCTCGTCGCGCCGTTTCTCCCACGCATGGACGCCGTCGTCCGGATTGTTGTACCGGATATTCCATGTCATGATGCGCACTACATCAGCCCCGCGGGCCACAGTATCCGAGGGGGCAGGGCGTGTTCCCCTCTCACCATACATGTTGGCGGCTTGCGAGAGTCGGGCATCCTGTGCCCGGGCCGCAATGAAGACAACGCACGCGAAGAGGGCGGCGAGCGCGACACCGGGCGTCGCATACGCAGATCGGGGTTTCGACGATCGTGTCATGGCATGGGCTTGTGCTGTGGGTAGGATACCGTCTTGACCGAACCTATCTCTTTCTCTCCTTTGGTGCAAGCGGGGGTCTGCAGCCCAGCTCGCATTTGATGGGGAGGTGTTGGGGAATCGATCGGTCGCCCCAGTATGGCACTGACCGGGTTCGCCGGCGGCCCAAATTCTCAATTCTGGGCAGGCGCTTCCCAAACCTTGAAAATCGAAGCGGGAGCTGGACCTGCCTGAAAAGCCCTTGGAGATAACCTGTTTATTATCAAGGGTTTCCGGAAAGGTAGAATGCATAAGAAACGGCAATATTTGGCATAGTGATTGGTTAATAGTCGGTGGCATTAGTGTGATTTCCTGCCGCAAGTACCTTCTGCACCAACTGTTCCTTCGAAACCAGCCTTTCTGATTTGTCCGCAGTAGCTGTTCTCTTCACCCTGTTCTTTCGATTCAATGGTCAATTTCCCGATGGGCGAGAGGGCCGAGTGTGCCCCGTCGCGTGGATTCCATCATTACTCAACACTCACGAAAGGGGCAACACATGAGGCACACTGTTTCGATTTGCGTGGCGCTCGTGGTCCTGGCTTTACTCGCGGGCCTGGTCTTCGACGCAAGCGCGCAGACCATCAAACGGGTCGGTATCTCAGCCAACTATGCAAAGATCGCCTACCCCGGACAGACCTGGTCCTGGCAGATTTCCAATGGCCTGAAAGCCGTCGGAGCCGGCACCAAGGCATTCTGGATGGTCGACACCGTCGGTTCAGGACAGACCGGCGGCCCATCCTGGACGCTCGTCTCCACCCCCGGGGGCTCCGCCGCCGCTCTCGATTCGACCGGCACGATGCGCAACAGCCTGACGACGGACGTCGTGGGCCAGTACATCGTGAGCGTGACCGTTGGCACCAAGACGGTCTACGACTCGATCTGGGCCAGCAACTACCGCGGCATGACCGCGGACGCGAACGCCGGCTGCCTGTGTCACGGCGAGGCCGCAGCGGTCAAGACGAACTGGCAGACCACAGGCCACGCCAAGATCTTCACCGAAGGCATCACGGGTGAGCTTGAGGTCGTTGAAGAGACCGGTCAAGGCCTGTACGCGAAGGGGTGCATCCGCTGCCACACGACCGGGTTCCAGTACGAGCTCAACAACGGCAACTTCGGCTACCTTGCGCACAACAACCCTGCGCCCTCGCCGAACTCCTGGGATTCCACCTGGTGGATCGGGCTTCCGACGACCGCCGACGGCGCCGACTTCATGATCACCGAAGGCGACCAGACGATTCTCAATGCGTTGCCTGCCGTCTTGAAACCGGTCTCCTATATCGGTTGCGAGAGCTGCCACGGACCCCTTGATCAGCACATGTCGGGCTTCGACATTGGCGGGCAGAAGGTCGGCAAGTCGCTCGAACCGGACGCCTGCAACCAGTGCCATGACGCATCAGGCAAGCACAGCATCGGCTCCTGGGCCCGCGCCTCGAAGCATGATATTCTTGAGACAGGCATCGAGACAAAGCGGACGGGCTGCTACCCCTGCCATAGCGGCGGAGCGTTTGTTGAGTGGGCGAAGGCGGGAAAGGACACGACGGGCTTTGCCGCTGCTGGCAAGTGGACCGCCGCCTCCGGCGGCATCCCTATTGCGTGCGCGACATGCCACGAGCCTCACGGCATGAACGATCCTGTCAACAACCCCTGGAACCTCCGCACCATGACGGTGGACAGCCTTCTGTGCGGCTACGTTCCCACCTCCGGCGGATATGGCGGGCTTTGCATCAACTGCCACAAGGCCCGGTACGACGTCAGGGTCCGCGTGAAGCCGAACAGTCCTCCGTATTTCGGATTCGTCAACAGGTATGGACCGCACTACAGCCCGCAGGCGGACATGCTCTACGGCGTCGGCGGCTACCAGTATGACGACAACACATTCACCGGCGTTAACACTCACGGCGGTCTCGAGAATGGCTGCACGACGTGCCACATGAGCGAGCGCGGCTCAGGCATGCTGCCGAACCACCAGATGTCGATGGATGAGGCGGAGTATGTCGGTACAGGCTTCGATCCTCTCGAGTCCTGCGCCGGCTGCCACGGCACCATCACGAGCTACAACGACATCAAGGCGTTCTACGATTTCGACGACAACGGCACCATCGACGGCGTGCAGACCGAGATCGGCGGGCTTCTTGAGAAGCTGAAAGCCATCCTGCCGAAAGATCCCGACACGGGCGAGCCTGTCACCATGACGAAGGACAGCCTCCTGGTGAAGGATCGTGCTGACTATGTCGAAGGGATCTGGAACTATTACCTCGTGAAGAACGACCGTAGCAAGGGCATTCACAACGCCGCCTACGCGGCCGCCCTGCTCCGGAAGTCGCTCGGTCTGAGCCTCTCCGACGTCAAGATGCTGGATCCCAAGGTCCCGCAGTCGTTCGTTCTGAACCAGAACTACCCGAACCCGTTCAACCCGACCACCAACATCTCCTTCGCGCTGCCCTCACAGGAGCAGGTGAAGATAGAGATCTACAATGTTTCCGGCGAGCTGGTGAAGGTCATTGCTGACCAGACCTTCAGCGCCGGGACGTTCCAGGTCACGTGGGACGGCACCAATCAGGCTGGCATGAAGACCCCGAGCGGCATGTATATCTATCGCCTCCAGGCAGGGTCCTTCACGACCGCCAAGAAGATGCTCATGTTGAAGTAAGCTGTCCACCCTCTCATCCGAGAGTGTGCTCAGGGGGCGCCGGCAACGGCGCCCCCTTTGTTTTCTGTTCCGGTCCCTTTGTTTTCCCGCCATGGATTGATATTCGGACCTATCCTCCCTACCTTCGCTGAGTTGCCACACACCTGCCCCTGGAGAGCTCACGAAAGCACCGCCATTAACTCAATGATCGACACCATCCCGCGCGTTACGCTCGCAGATCTCCCGACCCCCCTGGAGGAAGCTCCTCGGCTGGCCAGGCACATTGGCCTCTCGCGCCTGCTGATCAAGCGTGACGATCAGACGGGCCTCGCTATGGGCGGGAACAAAGCCCGAAAGCTGGAGTACGATTTCGCGGACGTCCTCAAGAAGGGGTCTGACGTCGTCGTGACGGTCGGGGGAGCACAGTCCAATCATGCCCGGATGACCGCGGCCGCCGCGCGAAAACTTGGCCTGGACGCCAAGCTCGTCCTCGGCGGCCTCGATGTCGACGAGTTCCAGGGGAACATGCTCCTTGACGTTCTGTTCGGCGCGGAGATCCGGTTCCTCAAGAACGACGACGACAATGATCACCTCGCAGCCGCAATGGATGTATGGGTCCGCGAGCTGACGCAGCAAGGACGAAAGCCCTACGCCCTCCCGATCGGCGGGAGCACAGGGCTGAGCGCGCTCGGGTATGTCCGGGCGATGCGGGAATTGACCGGACAGTTTGGCCAGGGCCCTGTCCAGATCATCCTCGCCGTCGGCTCATGCGGAACGCTCGCCGGCGTCCTGCTCGGGGCGCACATGTACATGACCCGGGCCAGAGTCGTCGGGATCAGCGTGTCCCGAACATCCGACCGGATCGAGACCGCGACTGCCGCTTTGATCAAGGAAGCTGCAGGCATATTGAACCTCAAAGAATTCCCGACCCAACGTGCCGTCGAGACCTACGACACGTACCACCAGGAATACGGAGCATTCACCGATTCCGCGAAGGATGCCATCATCGCGTGCGCGCGGCTTGAGGGGCTCCTGCTCGATCCCGTGTATACAGGGAAGGCAATGGCAGGACTGATCGACCTGGTCCGCAAGGGCGTTCTGGACAAAAACATTCCGACGATCTTCCTCCACACAGGCGGACTGCCGATTCTCTTTGCATACGAGAAGCACTTCCGCTCACTCGCTTCATGCACGAAAATCTAATGCCCGTGCGAATGGCATCGAACCCCCGGAAAGAAGTGACTGTCGTCCCCAGCGCTGGGATGCAGTGACTATGCTCGCGCCCTTCTATCGTCACACGTCGCACGCGCTCTCCTCCTTCCACTCTCTGCTCCTTCTCTTGGCGTTCCACGCACTGCTCGTGCCTGACGTGTCAGCACAGCAGCAGACCAGGAAGGACACGCAGGACCTGGCCCCGCTGGTGAAAGCCCTGCAAGACCCGGACCCGCGGGTCCGCGAGAACGCCGCTGAATCGCTGGGACAGATGGGGCCCGGGGCGTCGGAGGCCATCGACCCGCTTCTCCTCTGTCTGTCAGACGCCGACCCTTACGTGATCGGCAAGGCCGCCGAGGCGTTGAGCAGGATCGGCGGGGCAGCCGTCCCGGGCCTCATCCGGGTCCTTGAGCACGCTGTCCCTGCGGCCCGATGGCCTGCAACCATCGCCCTCGGCAAGATCGGGCCGGAGGCACACCCTGCGGTACCGGCATTGACGCAGGCGCTAACCGATTCAACGGACGAAGTCCGCTGGGGCGCGGCCGTGGCGCTCGGGAACATCGGCCCGAAGGCACAGCCAGCTGTGCCGGCCCTCATGCGCACGCTCAGCGACAGAGACCAGGATGTCAGATTCGGTGCCTCGCAGGCTATCGACCGGATCGACCCAACGGCCATGGAAACCCACACAGACTGGCAGTCCGTCGCCGCAACGATCGATACGCTGACGCCAGGCCTGATGAAGGAAACCGGCGTCCCGGGCGTCGCGATCGCACTCATCAAGGATCGGACGCTCGTATGGTCGAGGCAGTACGGTCTGGCAAGCGTGAAGACAGGCGAGCGGGTCACGGACGAGACCATGTTCGAAGCGTGCTCGATGACGAAACCGGTGTTCGGGTATCTGGCCATGAAGCTCGTGGAATCCGGGAAGCTGGAGCTCGACCGGCCGCTCATCGAATACCTCGAGCCGTCCTCCCTTCGCGGCCAGCCGGGACACGAGCGTATCACGGCGCGCATGGTTCTGGCGCATACAACCGGACTCCCGAACTGGCGAAAAGGCGAGGAGGAAAGGGACGGGCCTCTTCCCGTGACATTCCCTCCGGGATCGAAATTCGGCTACTCGGGGGAAGGGATCTACTATCTCCAGCGCGTGGTCGAGAAGATCACGGGGGAACCGCTGGACGTCTACGCACGACAGACACTGCTCGACCCGATGGGGTTGGCGCACACGAGTTTCGCCTGGAGAGAAGAGCTGGATGGCATGATCGCCGGCGGCCACACCGCCGAAGGGAAGTTTCTGGAGAAGACCCGTTACACCCACCCGAACGCGGCATACACCCTCTACACATCCGCCGACGACTACGCGAGATTTCTGATCGAGATCATCAAACCGGACCGTACTGCGCCATACTCGCTCAGGCAATCGACTGTCGACACAATGCTCGCCCGTCAGGTGGCGGTCACCTCGAGGGAACCTATCGAACGGCCCGGGAGGGCCAGAGGGACAGCCGTGTACTGGGGGCTTGGATGGTCGATGAACGCGACCGCTCAGGGATACATCTTTCACCACAGCGGCGCTAACAGGTCGGGATTCCGGTGCTTCAGCCAGTTCAATCCCACCACCGGTTCGGGCATCGTGATCATGACCAACGGCATGGGGGGCGGCGATCTCTGGACCCGGCTCATCAGCAGGGTCGGGAATCTCTAGGGGAACCAGGAGCTCCCGAAACCGCGGGATGAGCGGCAGGGCTGGAACAGAAAGCCCCGGTCCCGCCTCAGCGGGACCGGGGCTTCTGATTATTCCCCCGGGAGGGAGTCTGACCCCCGTGATGGCTTCAGTGCCAACACAGGGGCAAAGCCCCCTTACCTGGCCGGGAACGTCTCGATCGTCACGCTGGCGATCTTCCCTGTGAACTTCTCCCGCTTCGCATAGACGGGGGCCACCGGTGTATTCTCATCCACGCCCACGTCGGCCGACTCGTCGATACCGAAGGTATTGCTGTTCGTCTTCGCAATCTTCCCCTCACCGATCGGTTTTCCGTTCATCGAGAGAACCGCGGTGCCGCCTCCACCCCTTCCGCCCTCATAAGCGAAGTCAAGCTTGAGGGTGTGCCTTCCGGCAGGGACTTTCTGTGCCGATGCGACGGTGTACGATTCAAGCCCGACCCAGTTGTAGGTATAGGCGAGCTTTCCGTCCAGCATATACAGCGTCCACCCGCCGAAATCGCCACCCTGGCAGAGAATGACCCCCGAGGCATTTCCGGGCACATTCACATCGGCCGTGATGGCCAGCGAGGTGTTCTTGACGTTGATGAAGGCGTTCTCGGGAATGCCCTTTGCGCCTTCGTACAATGTCAGTCTCGTGCGGCCGTTCATGAGGTCAGGACGTCCGGCGATCACGGGATCGAATCTCTCGATGGACCGGTCGTCGATAGGCAGGACGTTGTACCTGACGGCTTCCTCCATGAACTTCTTCTTGAGCTCCTCCAGCTTCGCTGGGTTCTTCTCCGCGAGGTTGTTGGCCTGGCTGAAGTCCGCATCCACATTATAGAGTTCCCAGACATCGTCAGCCAGGGGACGCCGCGGTGCAGCTTCCCAGGGAGCCTTGTGGATCGTTCCGGCGAACCAGCCCTCATGGTAGATGGCGCGGTTGCCGATCATCTCGAAGTACTGCGTTGTCCGCGTGTCCGGCGCCGAAGCGTTGTCGAACGAGTAGCTCATCGCGACGCCTTCCATCGGCCGCTGCTCGATACCGTTGACCATGCGGGGAGCCGGGACCCCGACCGCCTCATAGATCGTCGGGGCAACGTCGATCACATGATGGAACTGCGAACGGATCTCGTTTCTTGACTTGATGCCTGCAGGCCAGTGCAGGACCATCCCGTTCCGGGTTCCGCCGAAATTGGACGCAATCTGTTTGGTCCAGGTGAAGGGCGTATTCCCCGCCACCGCCCATCCCGCGGCAAAGTGATTGTAGGTATGCTCGGTCCCCAACTCGTTGATGCGCTTCAGCTGCATGTCCAGGGTTTCCTGCACACCGTTGAAGTAGGTGTTCTCGTTGAACATGCCGATCATGCCGCCCTCGGCGCTGGCGCCGTTGTCACCGACGATATAGAAGAAGAGCGTATTGTCCAGTTCGCCCCGTTCTTCGAGGGCTGCGACCAGGCGGCCGACTTCATCGTCGGTGTGCTCGGCAAAGCCGGCAAACACTTCCATCTGACGTTCGAAGAGGCGCTTCTCATCCGCGGTGAGCCTGTCCCAGTCTTTGATGTCTGAAGGCTTGGGGGCGAGCACCGTGTTCTGCGGGACCACGCCCAGCTTCTTCTGCCTCTCCAGGGTCTCCTCGCGCAGCTTGTCCCAGCCCTGTGCGAACTTGCCTTTGTACTTCTCGATATACGACCCGGGTGCGTGGTGAGGAGCGTGGGTCGCACCGGTGGCAAAGTACATATAGAACGGCTTGTCGGGCGTCAGGGACTGCTGGGTGTTCATCCACGCCAGAGCCTGATCGGTCATATCCGTCGTGAAGTGGTAGTTCGGGTCCTCCACCTTCGGATACACCCGCGTCGTGCCATCGTACACCATCGGATGCCACTGATTGGTCTCGCCACCGATGAAGCCGTAGAACTTGTCGAAGCCCGAATGCGTCGGCCAGCGATCGTACGGACCGGAGACTGAACCCTCCCAGGGCGGGGTCTCGTGGTATTTGCCGAAGGCGGCGGTACTGTACCCGTTCATGCGAAGCACCTCGGCCACGGGGGTGATCGACTGTGGACGGATCCCGGTATTCCCGGGGAATGCCGTGCCCACCTCCATGATAGCGCCGGCATTGTTGGAGTGATGGTTATAGCCGGTGAGCAGCGCGGTTCTGGTCGGAGAGCAGAGCGCCGTTGTGTGGAACCGGTTGTACTTGAGCCCGTTGGCCGCCAGACGCTCCAGGGTCGGCATATGAATCGGTCCCCCGAACGCGCTCGAGTGGCCGAACCCGATGTCGTCGATCAGGACGATGACGACGTTGGGCGCCTTATCGGGGGCCTTCACCTCAAAACGAGCGGGAGCCTTTGCATTGCGGGCATCAAGCTCAGTGATCGCCGGATACGTGGGCTCTTTGATGGGAAGAACCGAGCGGTCAAGCGCGCCCGGAGTGCCGGTGGCCTGAGGCCCTTCTTGCTTGGGGGCGCAGGAGACCAATAGAACAGCTGCCGACACGAGAGTCAGCATCCTTGTGATCATGCTTGCTTTCTGGAATGGTGGGAAATGGGTGGTGTTTGGGCAAAAACAGCGGTCGGAGGTGGTCTCCGGTCAACCCTGTTCTCGGGCATTCGCAGTAGCCGGTAGAACGATTCTGGGGCACTTTCAGTTCCCGGAAGGCCAGATACGGAACCGGGGGGATCGCCCGACGGGCGGCTGAGGCGTAGTCGGCCGCGACGAGATTCTGACTGAACGCCTTGAACCTGGCATTCGTACGTCCCGCCGAGGCCGACCACTGCGGAAGGCGACGAGCGCGATGCATCATGACAATTTCATGACACGTCGCCTGACACTTTCGTGACACACCAAACCCGTCGCCGGGTACATTGTTGCTAGAGACCCGGGAGGAACCGATGACACGTGCGCTGCGATGTTCATGTGACTCTCTCTGGAAATCGTACGGGCGACGAAAGGTGCTGAATGGCTGCAGCCTGAGCGTAAGCGCCGGCGAGTTGGTAGGCCTCGTCGGCGAGAACGGCTCCGGCAAGAGCACGCTCGTCCGATGCCTGCTCGGCTTTACGTCCCCATCCAGCGGAACGCTCTGGGTCCACCCATCCGTCGGATACTGCCCGCAGGAGAACTACCTGAACACGCGAATCACGCTGCGCGAACATCTGCTCCTCATGACCGACATCTACCGCCTGCGGCACCCGACAGATCCGGACTACCTGACGCATCTCATCAGCGTGCTGCACCTCGATCCATTCCTGCGCATGCGGATCGGGCACCTGAGCAGCGGTACGTACCAGAAGGCCAAGTTCATCACGTCCGTCCTCCACCGTCCGCAGATGATCGTCCTCGACGAGCCGTGTGACGGATTCGACTGGGCGATGTATCAGGCGTTCTGGGAGATCATGACGGCCATCAAGTCACAGGGGAGCGCGGTCCTGATGATCAGCCACCTCCTCTATGACCGCGAGAAGTTCGACAGGATTTATGAACTCCAGGAGGGTGTCTGTGAACACGTCCGCTAAAGGTCTCTCCCTCTTCGCCCGCCTTGTCGGGCTTTCGGTGCGCGAGGCCGGGCGTAACACCATGGGGCTGATGCTGTTCTTCGCGATCCCGGTCCTCTTCCTGGGCGTGGTGGAGATCACCGCCGGTGAAGGCATTGTGCCGGTCAAGCTCTACTACCCCGAGGAGACGCTCCAGTGCCTGCTGACGATCCGCCACGCGTGCATCGTCTTTGCAGCCGCGGCCCTGTGCGGGTTCCTGTCGGCCTACTACGCCCTCAGCCTCTTCCACCAGAACTTCGAGTACTTCCGGTTCTGCGTCTTCAGCGGCATGCATCCCGCAGTCCTCCTTGCCGGACGGTTCATCTTTCTCATCGTCCTCATCGTGCTGCTTGCGGGCGCGACGACGTTTCTCACGGGGATGCTGGTGACAATCTATCAACCCTTCGTCGTGTTCTCGGGGTTTGTCCTGATCGGCATCATCTACGGAGCCTGCGGGGGAATTGCCGGCACCATCGTGCGGGACGTGCTGGCCGCGTTTCTGGTCGTCGCCCTCCTCGCGGACCTCGACGCCGCGTGGCTGCAGAATCCCGTGTACTACACGTCCGGCCAGAACCTCGGGCTCATCCGCTGGCTGCCAGCGTTCTACCCGTGCCAGATGATTTTTGCGGGAGGCTTCACGGAGGATCCGAATCCCGCGGCGCTCCAGGGGAGCCTGCTCTACGCAGCCGTCCTCCTGTGCATACTGCTCGTCATCATTCTGTTCCGCCTCCGAGGGGTGCGACAGGGACACATGCATCACGAACCCCCATCAGTGGCGCATCAACCGTCATCAGGAGTCCAGCCATGAAACCGTCCCCGGATGTCACAATCGAGCGGCAGATCAGAGAGCATGTGCGCCGGCAGAGGGACCCGTTCTATCTCTACGATATCGATCAGATCCGGTCCGTCTGCAGGACGTTTGCCGCGATCCCGTATCCGCTGACGTCCGTGCACTTCGCCTGCATGGCAAACGCCCATCCCTCATTCCTGTCCGTCGTCCGGGACGAGGGGTTGAACGTGTTTGTCAACTCCCTGCCCCACCTTCGCCAGGCAATGGCCTGCGGGTTTGCCCGCCAGCAGATCGTCTTCGCGGCGTCGGCAATGGACGAGCCGACGATGTGGGAGGTCCGCACGGCGGGCGCTCTTGTCCAGCTCGATTCGCTCAACCAGGTCTCCCTCTGGCAGCGCCTTTTTCCCGACACCCCCTTCGGCATCCGGTGCAACATCGGAGAGCTCGTGGAACCACGCAACACGCGAGGCGGATATTTCATCGGGAAGGAAAGCCGGCTCGGCCTGACGCCGCCCGAAATGATGAGCCTCTCGGGGAACGCCCGGGTGACAGACCTCCATCTCTATGTCGGAACCGATATCTGCTCGATCCGGTACTTCACCGAGTGCTACACATCCCTCGCGACTTCGCGCCGGCATTTCCGGCACTCGAGGCCCTCGATTTTGGGGGAGGCTTCGGCCTGTCGGGCGAGGATGGGGCGGACTTCGACTTCAGAGAATACGGAGGTATGGCTGCCTCGCTGATGCAGCGTGTATCCGCAGATCTCGGGAGGCCGATCCGGATGATCCTGGAACCGGGAAGAATCATCGGCGCCAGGGCCGGCTGGTTCGTCTGCAGGGTGACAGACGTGAAACACCGCAGCGGACGTCAGCTCGTGGGAGTCAACGCATCCTCGACGCAGTTCCCACGCCCATTGCTGTACCCGGATTCGGCACGGCATCCGGTCACGCTGCTTCACGTTGATCCCCACGTAAACGGAAAGCCGTACCTCCCGAGCTCCGTCTATGGTTGCTCGACCTATTCACGGGACTTCCTGGCCCGCGACGTCATGCTCCCGCAGGCATCCCTGGGCGACATCGTCGTCCTGGGCGAGGCCGGCTGTTACTGCGCGGCAGCACATTCACATTTCCTGGGATTTCCCCAGGCGAAGGAGATATTCTATGATCGCGAAGCAGATTCACGACCGGAGCGGGTTGAAGACCTTCTTCGCACTGCCGGAGCGCATCTATAAGGGAAACCCGTGCTTCCGGCCGACGGAAGGGTCGTTGACCCGGCTCCTGATCGAAGGGCCGACCGTGTTTCACCGGCACGCGACCGTGCTTCCTCACCTGCTCTGGGAAGACGGCGCATCGGTCGGCAGGTGTGCACTGATCCATGACCGGAACATGCCGGAGTTTGTCCAGGTCGCATTCTTCGAGGCGCTTCCGGATCAGACTGGTGTGGTCGAAGCCCTGTGCGGCGCCGCCCGCTCCATGCAGACCGGCGCCAGGAAACTGCTTATCGGCATCAACGGACACCTCAACTACGGAGCGGGGATTCTGCTCGACCGGTTCGACCAACCGCCCACCTTCGGCCTTCCGTACAATCCCCCGTACTATGCGGACTATTTCGCGGGATTGTTCTGCCGCAAGAGCGTCTCGTTCCGATTTCCCCTGAAAGGGATCTTCGACTGGGCTCGCAGCGCGGCCGGGACATTCGACACCGGCGGGGTGACCGTCCGGTTCCTGAACAAACGGCAGCTCCGGAGGGACATCGAGCTCTACACGCACATCGACAACAACACATTCTCGAACACTCCCTACTGGTACTGGTCGAACCGGGAACCGGAGGAGAACTATGAGCTCTTTCACCCGTTCCGCCATCTCATGAAGGAAGAAGATCTTCTGTTTGCGGAAAAGGACGGAAAGCCTGTCGGCTTCCTCCTCTGGTATCCGGATTTCAACGGGCTCGTGCCACCCGGGCGCGACATCAACCTTTTCCATCTCCTGCGGTACACGATCGCAAACCCGCTTCGCGCAACCCGGCTGGCGGAAGCAGCGGTGCTTCCGGAATATCGCCGGCTTCCCGTCGTGGCGACGCTCCTCCTGAAATCTCTCCCGGAGGTGGAGGCACGGGGGTATGAAACGTGCGAGGGCGGCTTCATCTTCGAGGAGAACCACGCGTCCGTCGCGATGACACAGCGCTATGTCATGAGGGGCACCGGACAGCGGCCGGACCCGTATCGCCACTATGGCATGTTCGAGGCAGAGCTGTGAACAGGGAGATTGACAGGGTCGAGCATGCCGAGGAACTTCCGGAGCAGTGGGACGCTCTGACCTCCGATTACTATCAGACGCGCGAGTTCCTCAGCCACTGCCAGGCGTACAATCCTTGCCGGCAGCGGTATTATCTCTATTCGGAAAGCGGTTCCCTCAGGGCCGGTGCGGTCGTCTATACGATCCGCCTCGACCTGTTCACGTACCGCGGCGTCAGCAGCCCCGTGACGACGCAGATCATCGGCATCCCCGCGTCCGTTTCTTCGGCCGGGCTCACGGGAGACCCGGCGCTCCACGGGGAATTCCTCGCCCGGATCCTCGCGTATGAGCCGGGACTTGTCGCATGCCTCAATCTCGACGGCGTCCCCCCGGGCTCCCCGATGTTTCCCGGTCGGACGTGGCCGGATATCGTCCTGGCAAACCGGTTCTCGTCCTGGGAGGAGTACATCTCAGCGCTGCGGTCGGACTACCGGAGGAGACTGATGCGGGTGCTGGCCGACACCTCCGGGCTTTGAGATCCAACGCTCGTCATGCCGGGCGTTCACGAACGAAATGCACCGGCTGTACCTCAACGTGCTCAGCAGGAGCGAGGGTAAGCTGGAACGCCTTGACGCCCCGTTCTTCCAGAACCTGCCCGCCTCGTTCTGTCTGACGACGTATGCGGCCGGAGGCACAGTCCGGGGGTGGACCATCACCGCAAGGGACAGGGAACGGAACCGGTTCTATTTCTTTCTTGGCGGGCAGGAATACACCGGTGACCCGAAGACTCTGTACCTGGTGAAGCTGCTCGACATCATCAGGACAGGTATCGGACTCGGGTCGTCCACGATCGATCTCGGGCAGAGCGCGGAAATTCCGAAGATGCGGCTGGGGGGCCGGCCCCGCGAGAAGTACATGCTGGCCTACCACCACCGCCCTCTCCAGAAGTCCCTGTTGCGGGCCGGCATGGGCGCCCTGTCCTATCGCAAGCGCTTTCCCGAAATGCACGTGTTCAGGGGGAATGGATCATGAAGATCCTCTTCGTTCGCCCGCGTCCGTCGCCCGAGACCATCGGGCTTCAGCATGTCATGATCGTCGAACCGCTGGAGCTTGAGGTCCTGGCTGCGCTGGTCGGCCCAGGGGACACCCCGGTGATCCTGGACATGATCCTGGAGAAGCAATCATTCTCGTCCCTCCTCCGCCGCGAGAATCCCGATGTCCTCTGCGTCACCGGATACATTACCCACGTCGGCATCATGCTGGAGTACTGCGCGAGCGCAAGGAAGTGGGATCCGCGGATCCGGACCGTCGTGGGAGGCGTGCATTGCGAGGTCTGTCCCGGCGACCTCGACCATCCCTCCGTGGATTTCCGCGTCGTCCGTAATGCCGCGGTCGTCTTCCCGCTCCTCCTGAATCACATCCGCGGCGAAGGCGGGATCCCGAAAGGCGTGCTCGTGCCGGGAGAGCGGGCCGACGCATCCAGCCTCCCTCCGTTCGACTTCGCCGCTCCCCTCCCTCTCCGTTCGTTGACGGAGCGTTACCGCAACCGCTACTTCTACATCTTCCACGATCGCGTCGCGCTGTTGAAGACCGCTTTCGGCTGCCCCTACAAGTGCACGTTCTGTTTCTGCCGCGCGATCACACAGGGCCGGTACGTGGAGCGGCCGCTCGAGGACGTCATGACCGAGCTCGAAGCGATCAGGGAACGGGAGATCTACATCGTGGACGACGACTTCCTCGTGGACCGGGCACGCGTCCTCGCATTCATCGGTGAGAACCGGCGCAGGGGCCTGGACAAGCAGTACCTGCTGTACGGCAGGGCCGACTTCATCGCCCGGAACCCCGACGTGATACAGCGAATTCAAGTCCGTCGGGCTCGCCACCGTGATCGTCGGGTTCGAATCGTTCTTTGAAGAAGAACTGGAGCTGTACAACAAGGGTACAGACGTCACGGTCAATCGCGACGCCATGCAGGTCTTGCGGAACAGCGGCGTCGACTGTTACGCGACCGTGATCATCCCCCCGGATTGGGACAGCCGGCGGTTCGCCGAATGCGGGGCCATCATGAAGTCCCTGGGCATTCACTACGTGAATCTGCAGCCGCTCACCCCGCTGCCAGGGACGGGGTTCGCGGTCGACGGGAACCGGCTCGTGATCGGGCGCGGGGATTACCCCCGGTGGGACCTTGCCCACGTATCGCTGCGGCCGGAGCATATGACATTGCCGCAGTTCTACAAGGCCATCGTGCAGCTATACAATCAGGTCCTGTTTCAGCCTGCCGTGCTCCGGGAATACCTTCGGCGGTACCGGCTGAGCCAGATCTGGAAGCTGACCGCCGGGACCTACCGCGTCCGGCGGCAGTACATCCGGAAGATGAAAGAGGCGAAGAACGGAGCCTCCAGGGAGGCCATCCATGCCTAAGATTCTGTTCATACAGCCGACGCAGTACGGCACAGACGGAAAGCTGTGCAAGCAGAAGAGGATCTATCTTCCGGGGCTGGTGTTTCCGCTCCTGGCGGCTCTGACACCGCCCCACTGGAAGGTCGAGGTCAGGATCGAAGTTGTCGACGACATCGAGTACGAGACGGACGCGGACATCGTGGGAATCGGGTCGATGGGCTACGCCACGCTGCGGGGTCTGGCCGTGGCACGGGAGTTTCGCGCCCGCGGAAAGACGGTGGTCATGGGCGGCTACATGGCGTCCATGATGCCATCGTACGTGAGAGAGAGCGTCGACTCCGTCGTCATCGGCGATGCCGAGATTTCGTTCCCCCAACTCATCGACGATTTCGAACGCACCGGCACCGTCAGGCCTATCTACGACAATCCCGTCACCTCTCTTGCCGGGCTCCCCATCCCACGCTACGAACTTCTCCTCGAGAAGAAGATTGGCGGCATGCTTCCCGTGCAGGCGGGTCGCGGTTGCGTCCACAGCTGCAGCTTCTGCTCGATCGCGTGCATCTACAAGGGGAGATACCTGACCCGGCCGGTGGAGGAGGTCGTCCGGGACATACGCGCGGTCCGTGATCTTGGATTGAAGCGGTTCTACCTGATCGACGACAACATCGTCTCGAACCCCCGCTACCTGGAGGAGTTATGCGAGGCGATCGAGCCGCTCAACATGACATGGGCGACGCAGTGTTCGCTCGAGCTTGCGCGTCACCCCGGGTTGCTGAACCGTGTCCGACGGTCGGGCGCGACGATGATGAGCTTCGGCGTCGAGAGCCTGTCGCAGGAAGGGCTCGACAAACTGGGCAAGACATGGCTCCG
This sequence comes from uncultured Ignavibacteria bacterium, assembly GCA_963701735.1. Classification (GTDB taxonomy): domain Bacteria; phylum Bacteroidota; class Ignavibacteria; order UBA10030; family UBA6906; genus CAWABB01. The sequence goes on from CAVPBI010000023.1 coordinate 115,842, forward strand.
GGTTGAGCGGCACGAGCACGCCATCAGCACGATCGCGAACGCCGGCATCATGGTGTCGTCCGAGATGATGGTCGGTCTTGACGGCGAAACCGAGGAGAGCATCCGCGCGACCGCTGCATTCGTGAACGCGCTCCGGATCCCCATTCCGCGGTTCTATATCCTGACGCCGATGCCGGGGAGCAGGCTGTTCGACGAGTACAAGGCCGCGGGGAGGCTTGCGACGGAGGACTTCAGCAAGTACAGCGGTGCGCAGGCCGTGCATCGCCCGGACCATCTCTCGCCTGAACGATTGACGGAGTTGTACTGGTGGCTCTACCGAACGGTCTTTACGAGGTGGGCGGTCTTGCGGAGGACACTGCTCCACCCGATGGCGCTCCGGCAGCCGAGGGCTTTTCTCTTTGCCTTCTTCGTCAACCTCCACTACCGGCGCTACATCAGGAGGCGCGTACCTCCGAACATTCTCTGACACCGAGCGAAGAAACGCATGCGACTCATGCTCATACGGCCCGGATTCGGCGACATCATTGAGGGATACCGTCTCAATGACGGGAAGATGGAGCCGCTCCAGCTCGGCATCATCGCCGCGCTGACGCCGCCGGATGTGGAAGTGGAGATGTTCGACGAGCGCGTCGAGCCGATCCCGGTCGATCGCCCGGCGGACCTCGTCGCGATCACGGTGGATTCGATCACGGCGCGGCGGGCGTACGCACTCAGCAAGGAATTCCGCGCCCGGGGAATCCCGGTCGTCCTGGGCGGCATGCACGTGACGCTGCTCCCCGACGAAGCCTCCGCCCATGCCGATGCGATAGTGATTGGCGACGCCGAACCGGTCTGGGAGCAGGTCGTGGCCGACGCCAGGATGGGAACCATGCGCCCGGTCTATTCGGGACCATTCGGGGAACCGCAGCAGGGGGTCATTCCCCGGCGGGATCTTTTCCGCGGAAAAGGATATCTCCCGGTGTCCATCGTCCAGTTCAGCCGCGGGTGTCCTTTCAACTGCTCCTTCTGCGCGGTCGCCAGGTTCTTCGGAAGCTCCCACCTGTGCAGGCGGGTCGAGGACGTGGTCAGAGAGATCGAACGCGACAACCTCCGTTTCGTCCTCTTCGCCGACGACAATCTGACCGCGAACAGAGAGGCTGCGAAGGAGCTCTGCAGGGCGCTTCGGCCTCTCAGGATTCGCTGGGCGAGCCAGGTCAGCGTCGACCTCGTTCAGGATACGGAGTTGCTGGAACTCATGGCGGAGAGCGGCTGCATGGGTCAGCTCATCGGATTCGATTCCATCAACCCGACGTCGCTGCGCTGGATGAACAAGGTGCCGAACCTCCGGCATCTGGACCACTACCACACAGCCGTCGAGCGGCTTCGCGAGTTCGGCTTCCAGGTCTGGGCGTCGTTCATGCTCGGGAATGACTACGACTCGCGGCAGTGCATCGAAGACACCGTGAGGTTCGCCATTGCAAGCAAATTCACGCTCGCGTTCTTTCATCTCCTTGTTCCATATCCCGGAACTCGCCTCTACGAGGAGCTCCGACGCGCGGGCCGGCTGCTGTACGACGGAGCGTGGTGGACCCACCCCGACTTCCGCTACAACACCGCAACGTTTGTCCCGAAGCAGATGTCCGCTGCCGAATTGGCCGAGATCACCGTCTGGGCAAACCGGGAATTCTACAGCGCGCGGTCCATCCTGAGCCGGACGTTCGACACCAAGACGAATCTCAACTCCATCGTGAAATTCCTGCTCTATGTCCGGTTCAATATCCTGGTCAGGGACACAAGCACCTGATGACAACGCCATGAGACCGCCCACCCATACGCTCACTCTCCCGCGCATCCTCTTTTGTTCGCCATGCGGACCGTATCCCAAGGCTCCCGTTGACAGGGATCCCATAGACTTCTTCTACTACAGGAATACCCTCGGCCAGGGGTTGTTCCAGTTGCGTTCGTTTCAAAGCTGGTATTCGCTCCATTTTCTCGCGCAGAATCTCCCCGTGCCCTCGGTGGTGCTGGAGAATCCGACCATGCGCCGCTTTCAGGAGGAGGTCGAAGGCGGCGGGTACCAGGTCGTCGCGTTCGGCTTCACCGTCATCACCGCAGCGCGCGTGCTGGAGATGGCGACCTGGCTGAAGCGGGCCCGGCCCGAAATCGAAGTCATCCTGGGAGGCTACGGGACTGCTGCCTTCAAGGATCCGGACCCGGCCGCCACGGTTCTTCAATCGAAGGCGGACGCCATCTGCTCCGGAGAGGGCATCGCGTTCATGCGCACGTATCTCCGCAACCGATGGGGCCTCCACATTGAGCCGATGAATCCGGACGGCGCGTCGCTGCAGCAGGATTTCCCGCCGATGGAGCACTGTTTCGTTCACACGCCCATCCCCTACTTCAGGCAGCTTGTGCTCCTGGGCTCGCTCGGGTGCACGTTCGGGTGCCCCTTCTGCGCGACATCAAGCCAGTTCCAGCGTCGCCGGCTCCTGGTCACCTCGGGGCGGGAGTTGTTCAACGTGCTCCTGGCTCAGGCACACAAGCACCCGGACGTCCAGTCGGCGATCATCTACGACGAGGATTTCCTGGTGGACCGGCACCGCGTGCTCGAATTCATGCACCTCATGGAGCAGTGTACGGAACTGCAGGAACGCCCGATGCTCCTGACGGTCTTCGCGTCCGTGCGAACCATCGGGATGTACTCGACGCCGGAGCTGATACGGTGTGGCATCGGGACTATCTACATCGGCGTCGAATCGTTCCAGCCGGAGGTCCTGCAGCGAGAGTCGATCGTGAAGCGGGATGGGGATATCGAAGAGGTCTTTCGCACGCTTCATCGCCACGGCATCAATACGCTCGGCTCGCTGATTCTCGGGTGGGACGGTCAGACCGCCGGCCAGATGCGGGAGGAAAGCCAGCGATTTGCCGCGCTCAATCCCACGTTCTATCAGGTCGTCCCGTTGCATCCGGTCCCCGGGACGCCGCTCTGGAAGCGGCTGAAGGAGGAGCACCGGATGCCGGAGGGGCACGCGTTTGAGAACGACAGCATTGACCGGTTCACTTTCGAGCTGCGGGGCGCCAGGCGTGAGGAAGCGCTGCAGGTGGTCTCGGACACATACCGCAGGCTGGTGGCGGAGGGAGGCCCCTGGCCGTTCCGGTTCGCAGAGAGCCTTCTGAGCGGCTACGGCGAGCTCTCCCGGATGGACGGCCAGGAATTCCGGACCCGGGCTGCGGCGTACAGGAAGCTGTTTCGAAGGATCCTTCCACTGGCCATGGTCGGAAGGCTGTTGTTCCACGGAGAGGGGTTCGCACGCCGCTGGCGAAGCGCCATGCGGATCACTATGCGAACCTTCCCGCTGATCACGCTGTCGTCGGCTGTCGTCGCCGTGCTGGCCGTGCCGATACTCGCAGCGCTGTACGCCGGGGCTCGTGCGTCATTCTGGCTCCGGCCGTCGGGCGATCAGCCCAAATGCATGCGACGGGAGTACGCGGGAGACCGATCGGTCTCCTGCACTCTCGCCGTGCCCCGGAGGTCCGTCGCCTAGAAACTCGCCTCACTTCACCAGATCGTCCAGCATCTGTTCGTCGCATTCTTGAAAAGCCTTCTCAGCCATCTGCCACCTTTCATGACGTGAGTAGACATTCCTATCTGTGCAACCCGCGCTTCTTTTGCAGGCGCTTCGTCTGCAGGCGATTCTTTTGCAGGTGTTTCTTTCACAGGCGCTCTGCTCTTTGTTTCTAAAACCGGCGTTGTTACCTTCACCGTAAGAGTCCCTGGTCATTCGGAGCTACCGATGAGCGACACGCTGACGAGGAGGGGTACCCGCGCACCGTCATGGATCGACGTCACCGTCCCGTTGAGGACCGGTATGGCTCACTGGCCCGGCGATCCTGCCCCACGCATCACCAGGGCGCAGGACATGGAACGCGGTGATGCGTATACGACATCGTTTCTTGAGATGGGAGCGCATACCGGAACGCACATGGATGCGCCGGCACACGTTCTTCGCCGTGGTGCAACCATCGATGCGATGCCGCTTGACGCCGGCGTGGGGACGGCGCGCGTCATTGGCATTCGGGACGCCGTGTCTGTCACGGTCCGCGAGCTGCGACCGCATCGCATCCGCCGCGGAGAGCGCATACTCTTCAAGACACGCAACTCCCTCCGCCGCTGGGATACAGGCCGATTCCACAATGATTTCGTCTACATCTCCGCCGGGGCAGCCAGGTATCTGGCCGAACGGAAAGTCCGGCTGGTGGGAGTAGACTATCTCTCCGTCGGGGGATTCAAGAAGGATGGGCTCGAGACGCACGAAGCCCTTCTCGGAGCAGGCATCTGGATTATCGAGGGCCTGAACCTGTCCAGGCTGACACCGGGACCCGTAGACATGATCTGTCTTCCGCTCAGGCTCCTGAACGCCGACGGGGCTCCCGCGCGGGCGATCGTGAGAATGAAACGCAGATGAAAAGGATGGTCCTCGTCATGGAGCGGGCGGGAGCTCACGAAAGGATCATTCTCCCGCATAGCGCGCCGGCTGCACCGTCACAGGAGTACAGTTCGGCTATGACATGCGGGTGTGGGAGATCAGGTACTCGAGATACCGCGATTTCAACTGCCGGGATGCGAGAGCCTGTTTGATGGGAGGCAACTTCAGGATGACGCCGAGGACAGCCGCCATGGCGCGGTGGTTCCACATGGCGTGATTGTCGAAGATCAGGTCCTGCAGATTCCCTCGTTCGATCGCCATCACCACCGCTTTGTGCGCGGAGTTCAGGGGAGTGATGACCCGCTCGGGTCGCGTTCGCAACGCGATGGCGTCCTCCGGGCAGTTGCGCGAACAGACGCCGCATCCCAGACAGAGGTCCTCGTTCACCCGGGCCTTCCGCTTCCTCTGCTTGTGCGGGTCGCTCGCTGACACCAGCCCCAGGGCCTCCACCGCGCACACATCGATGCATTTCCCGCATCCGTTGCAGACACCCGGGTCGATCGCCGGCAGAAAGTTCGTCGTGTGCACGGGCGCCAGCATCCCGAAGCGCTTGGCCGCAAGCATCGCCTCGCAGCAGCACCCGCAGCAATTGCAGATGAAGTTCACCTCTTCGCGGACGTTCTCTCCGAACTGCACAAGATTCGACCCGTGGCCGGCCTGGAGAAGGTCCATCCCCTCCCGCTCGTCGATCGAACGGGCGATGCCGTGCCGGATCAGCGAGGCCGCCGTCGAATTGAACGTCATGCAGATCTCCATCGGCGCGTCGCATGCGCGACCCAGATGATGCATCTTGTGACGGCAGTAGCAGGTCCCCACGGCACGATGGCTCGCCGTGCGAATTACCTCGCTGGCCCGCTCATAGTCGAGCACGGTCAGAGAAGGCGAGAGCGCGGGCTCATGGACGAACACCCGCCCCAGCTGCGTCTCTCCCCGGGTGAAGAGATCCCTGATGAAGTCCTCTTCGACGTTGAGGTACTGGTAGAAGAGCTCCGCAAGCACCTTCTGATCGATGTCATGTCGGACTCTCATCATCGAGAATTCAAAGAAGCCGGCCATGGGTGGCGGAAGCGTGTACGTTGTCTTTCCGTTCACTCCGGCGTCCAGGAGAATCCCCCGGTCAGCAAGGGTGTCGAGGATTGCGCTCGCTTCGGCTTCTGGCCGTTTCCAGATCTTCGCTGCTTTCCTGGCGGTAAACGGCCGGATGGGAAGTTCCGCCACAAGGGACGCCTCCCGTTCCGAAAACATCATCCGGAGGATACGATAGAGAAGATCTGACGCCGGGGCACCCTGGGGAAAGCGGTTGAGCCGGTCGATCAGTCGGCTGTAGGCGGATTGTGTGGCAACATGAGACATGACCGGGAGTCCCTGGCGAAGGAGGTGGAATGCGGGGCCGATCTCGCCGCTTGAAAACTACATCGGGAATTCGGTTTTGTCAACTCCGATGAAGCCCGAACCAGGGGGCCGCGAAGGGGATTGGGCAACCCTGAATCGAGCCCCGCAAGTAGTTGCCTCACGTAAGGTTCTACTCCAAACCGGGGGCAAGTTGACTCTCGCCCCCCACTCCGCTACCTTGGGTTCTCGCCATCTGTGATGTGCGGCGCCGAAACCTGATACACGAACACAAGGCTTCCAATGGTCGGCAAGATCATTTCCCACTATAGAATTCATCGAGAAACTGGGTGAAGGGGGGATGGGTGTGGTCTACAAGGCCGAAGATACCCGCCTCAAACGGACGGTGGCTTTGAAATTCCTCCCTCAGGGGCTGGAGACTCAGGATGATGAACGGGCCCGATTCTTCCAGGAAGCCCAGGCGGCGTCCGCCCTCAACCATCCCAACGTCTGCACCATCTATGATATCGCGGAAGGTGAGGCAGGGCAGTTCATCGCCATGGAGTTTGTGGATGGCGTTACCTTGCGGCAGAAAATCACAGCGGGCGGACTCGAGCCTGGAATCGCCACCGGGTACGCAGTGCAGATTGCCGAGGCACTCGAAGAAGCGCACGGCAAAGGGATCGTGCACCGCGACATCAAGTCCGAGAACATCATGGTCAACACGAAGAACCAGGTGAAGGTGATGGACTTCGGGCTGGCCAAGCTGAAGGGATCGCTCCGGCTCACGAAGGCAACGACCACGGTTGGAACGCTGGGCTACATGGCCCCCGAACAACTCCAGGGCGGAGACGTGGACGCACGCAGCGACATCTTCTCCTTCGGGGTCCTCGTGTACGAATTGCTCACGGGCCGGATGCCGTTCCGGGGGGAACACGAGGCCGCGATGATGTACTCGATCCTGAACGAGGATCCCGTTCCATTGACGACCGTTCGCCCCGATCTCGATCCTGAATTGGAGCGGATTGTCCAGCGGGCCCTGGAAAAGGACCCGGAGGATCGCTACCAGCGTGTCGACGACATCCGGAGGGAGCTGCTCCGCCTTCAGAAGAAGACCGGTCGGGTCACCCGGCCCGTCTCCGCCGAGATTCTCGCGCACGCAGGTTCGAGCCCGGCCACTCCGACCCGGCCCGGCAGCGTTGAGCCCCCGCCACAACCAGCGGTGAAGCCCGCCCGGCGTTTGCTGTACGGGGCCATCACGCTCGTCGCGCTCATGACCCTGGTGGCTGTCTATTTCTTGTTTTTCGCCCGCGGGGAGTCGATCAGGTCGATCGCCGTTCTGCCGTTTGTCAATCAGAGCGGGAATGCCGAACTCGAGTTTCTCAGCGACGGCTTCACCGAGGCGCTCATCAATCGCCTCTCCCGGCTTCCGGGAGTGACCATGATGTCCCGGAGCTCGGTATTCCGCTACAAGGGGAAGGACATTGATCCCGCGGAGGCCGGCGCCGCGCTCGGCGTGCAGGCCGTGTTGACGGGAAGGATCCTCCAGCATGACAATCGCATTTCCGTGGCGGTCGAGCTGGTCAATGTTCGGGACCATTCACACATCTGGGGAGACCAGTACCAGCGCAGCTCCGCGGACGTCCTTGCGTTGCAGGATGAGATCACGCAGGAAATCTCCCATCAGCTTCGTGTTACGCTGACGGGGGAGGAAGAGAAGCTTCTCGCACAAGCCCCGACCCGGAACAGCGACGCCTATGAGCTGTACCTGAAGGGGAGGTTCCACTGGAACAAACGTTCGCGGGAGGGGTTTGAGTCCGCGATTTCCTACTTCCACCAGGCTATCGAGAAAGACCCCGGCTTCGCGCTTGCATATGTAGGGCTTGCCGAATGCTACAGCGTCATGTCCGTCTATTTCATGCTCCCGCCATCCGAAGCGAGCGCACAGGCGCGCACTGCCGTGAAGAAGGCGCTCGACCTCGACCCGGCGCTCCCGGAAGCCCTGGTCATCATGGCGGTACTGTCATCGGAATACGACTGGGAGTGGGAGAAAGGATTGGAGTCCTACAAGCGCGCGCTCGAGCTGAACCCAAACTACGCGACTGCCCACCAGTGGTACGGTGAGACGCTTGCCGCAATGGGACGGGTCGACGAATCGATCGCCCAGCTGCGCAAAGCGCAGGAGCTCGACCCTCTCTCCCCCATCATCGCGACCTCGCTGGGAACCGCCTACGCGTGGGTTTCGCGCTACGACGAGGCACGGAAGCAGCTTGCAAAGGCGCTCGAATTGGACCCGACATTCCCGAGGGCTTTGTGGACCAGAGGAGTCGTCCGGTTTGTCTGACGGGGACACAGCAGGGGCCATCAAGGAAATGAGGGGTCTCCTCGGTTCATCGACCGAGAACGACGACGCGCGCGCGAGCCTGGCGTTCATGCTCGGACGATCAGGGAACATGCAGGAAGCGGCGGCATTGACGCGTGGGCTCCACCAGGAGGCTGCGCGCCGTTATGTCTCGCCGTACCTCTTTGCGGTCTGCTACGCCGGGATGGGGAACAACGACGAGTCGTTCCGGTGGCTCGAGAAGGGCTTCCAGGAGCGCTCGTCGGGAATCGTCTACATGCGGGGAGATCCTCTCCTGGCTCCGCTGCATCGAGACCCAAGGTTCAACAGGATCCTCGAGAGGATGGGGCTCGCGCCGATGGTCGGGTAGCGAATCGCTACGGCTCGTAACAGTCAGGGGCGATCAGCCTGCCCGCAGGCGATCCGAACGCGTAAGATGATCCGGCAGATGGTGAAGTGATTCGAGAACGATGTCCGCGGCCTGCAGCACCTCGGGCGCGGGCATGAAGGCGGGATTGGGCACTGCGACGACGTACGCCCCTGCGGCTTTCCCCGCCAGGATGCCGCTCCCCGAATCCTCTACGACAACCGACCTGGAAGGCTGGATACTTGAGCCGCTGGAGGACTTCCAGGTACGAATCCGGCGCCGGCTTTCCGCGCGGAACGCTATCGCTCGAAAGCGTTTCGCGAAACATCGTCTTCCACCCGTTCGCGTCCAGCGCGGCATCGATCAGGACGGGGGGCGATCCCGATGCGAGCCCCAGTGGCACGCTGGCTGCACAGAATGCGACTGCTTCGCGCGCACCCGGCATGAGCCGGACGCCGCCGGTGCGATAGGCGCTGACCATTCCATCCAGAACTTCATCTTTGTAGGCTTCGGGGCTGAGCCTCCCCCCCAGCCTCGCCACCCCGTCATCAATCCACGCCCGGGTATTCTTGCCCATCAACGCCTTCTGGTACTCTTCTTTCCACGCCAGGCCAAAGCGGGCAAAGATCTCCGCCCGCACGCGAAACCACACCGGCTCGCTGTCGACGAGGAGCCCGTCGAGATCAAATACCACCGCGTCGATCATGTCCGTTTCTGACCGTAGTACGCCGAGGGCCCGTGTTTGCGGGAAAAATGCTTCTCACGAAGGGACTTCCCGATCGGGCGTAAGGAAGGGTTGATGGCGATGCTGACGCCAGCCATCTGCGCCACTCGCTCCAGCACAATTGCGTTTTCGACAGCCTCTTCGAGGCTCGCCCCCCAGGTGAACGGCCCGTGGCCGCGCACCAGCACCGCCGGCACGCGCATCGGATCAATCTTCCGGAAGCGTTCCACGATAAGCTTTCCCGTGTTTCGCTCGTAGTCGTCCCTGATTTCATTCTCCCTCATCGACCTGGTCACGGGAACCGATCCGTCGAAACAATCGGCGTGTGTTGTCCCGAGGGCAGGTATGTCCCGTCCGGCCTGTGCCCATGCCGTTGCGTACGAGGCTGTGCGTGTGGACAATGGCCTTGATCCCCGGAAACGCCCGGTACAGTTCGCGATGAGTCGGCGTGTCGGAACTCGGCCGGTGTTCACCCTCGAGCGCTTTCCCGGTCGAGAGCGACACGGTCACCATCGCCTCAGCGGTCATGGTCTCATAGGCCATGCCGGACGGCTTGATCACAAGCGCGTCCCCGTCCCGGTCGACCGCGCTCACGTTTCCCCAGTTGAGGAGAACGAGCCCCTCCCTGACGATCCGGAGGTTTGCTTCGCAGACCTGCCGTTTGAGTTCTTCAAGCATGCTTCGACCCCCGGGATGTGTCGGTGGGCTTCCGCATTCTCGCGCGATCGCGGATGTCGATGAGGGTCTTCATCACATCATACAGATTGCCGCTCCACGATGGCGTGCCGAATGCATCATGGAGCTTCCGGTAGAGCGCGTAGAGCTCGCGATACACGGCATGCGCCTCAGGGTCGGGAGTGAATACCCGCTCCCGGATCCCGGCCATCTTTTGTTGCGCCTGTTCGAGTCGATCGTACCCTCCGGCCTTCGTCCCGGCCACAACCGCTCCCGCCATCGCTGCGCCCAGGGCGCAGGTCTGAGCCGACCGGCTGACGACCATCGGGCGTCCTGTCACGTCCGCATAGATCTGCATCACCAGAGCGTTCTTCTCCGCGATCCCGCCACAGTTGACGATGCGATCGATGTCCGAACCGTATTCCTCAAGCCGGCTGATGATCGTCAACGCCCCGAAGGCAGTCGCCTCGATGAGTGCGCGGTAGATCTCCGCCGGCGTCGTGTACAGCGTCTGGCCGATCAGCAGGCCCGTGAGCCTCTGGTCCACCAGCACCGTCCTGTTCCCATTGTTCCAGTCGAGGGCGAGCAGCCCCGACTCGCCCGGCGCGAGCCGCACGGCATCACGCGCAAGCGCGGCGTGCGTCCCTTTCCCGCCTCCCGGCCGGACGTATTCGACGAACCAGTTGAAGATGTCCCCCACTGCGGACTGGCCGGCCTCGAGACCGAAGTATCCAGGCAGGATGCTCCCATCCACGATGCCGCAGAGCCCGGGTATGTCTGCGACCTGCCGGTCGTTCCTGGCAATTGCCATGTCGCACGTGCTCGTTCCGATGATCTTGACGAGCGTTCCTTCCGTGACGCCTGCGCCGACGGCCCCGAGATGAGCGTCAAACGCGCCGGCCGCAATCGGAATGCCCGGTTTCAGTCCGGTCCGCTTCGCCCACTCCGCGGTCAACCCTCCTACCGAGCGATCCACGGTCAGCGTCGACGATTTGAGCCGGCGGCGGAGCCCCGCAAGATTCGGATCGAGGCGCGACAGGAACTCTTCGTCGGGATACCCGCCCCAGGCCGGATTGTACATCGCCTTGTGGCCTGCCGCGCATGTGCCCACAGCGATCCGATCCGCCGCCTCAGTTCCGCTCAGCACTGCCGGGATCCAGTCGGCGATCTCCACCCAGAGGTACGCAGCGTGGAAGACGTCGGGGTCGACGCGCAGGCAGTGGAGGATCTTGCTGAAGAACCACTCGCTCGAGTACGTGCCCCCGCATTTTGCGAGGTACTGGGGTCTGATCTCCCTCGCCAGGGCGCTGATCTCTGCAGCTTCCCTGACGCTCGTGTGGTCTTTCCAGAGCCACGCCATCGCGTTCGGGTTTGATGCAAACGTGCGTTGAAACGCGAGAGGAACGCCGTCGCGGTCCACGGGAAGCGGCGTGCTCCCTGTCGTGTCCACTCCAATCCCGATCACGCGCTCCCTGCGAAAGCCCCGGACGGCCTTGTGCGCCCGGGCAAGGGCGAGACGGAGGGTCTTCTCAGCCCCTTCCAGGTAGTCCGCCGGGTGCTGCCGGGCAAGGTTCGGATCGGCGGAGAGGATGACACCGTCTTTCCCATGCTTGTACTTCCAGACGGCCGTTCCGACCTCTCTCCCGTCCGACACGTCCACCACCAGAGCCCGCACCGAGCTCGTGCCGAAGTCCAGTCCGATCGAGTACGATCGTGCCACCGCGTCCTCGCTGGTTATCGTGGAACATCAAACCTGTGAAGTCCGATTGCGCCCAGTCCATCTATCGAGGTCCGGCCCCATCGGCCAGCCTGCGACACCTACCCGGTAGACCTGTGGCGTCTATCCGGTAAAGTAGAGATAGGCCATCAGGATCAGCGCAAGAACAACCGTTGAGTTGATCACATCCCACTTGTTCCAACTCAACCGCGACTCTTTCCTGTGGTCTTCCGTCAGCGTCGAGAAGGTCAGGTTCCGGATTTGATCCTCAGAAGGCTTTTCAGACAGGTAGCTGGCAACGAACATGACCACGATGGAAACAACGGTGATCAGGAGGCTGTAGTACTGGAAATAGATGTTGTTGACGATCCAGAAGAACGATCCTTCGGCATAGCCCTGCTCGAACCCTTCGAGCTTGAGCGCCACCGGGGTGTCCACGAGCAGCCGGAACACTCCGAGCAGAAAGCCGACGGTCAGCGCCCAGAGGCACCCTTTGGCGTTCAGGCGTTTCACGAAGACTCCGAAGAAGAAGACCACAAAGATTGGAGGGGCGAGATATCCCTGAACGCCCTGCAGATAGTCGTACAGTCCGCGTCCCCCCCGGATGACGGGGATCCACATCAAGCCGATAAGGACGAGCACCGTGGTGGCCACGCGGCCGATCCAGACGAGTTGATGCTGCGTGGCGTGCGGCCTGAACTTGCCGTAGAAGTCGATGGTGAAGAGCGTGGAGCACGCGTTGAACGCCCCGGCCAGCGAGCTCATCAGCGCGGCAAGGAGGCCCGAGACCACCAGGCCGCGGAGCCCCGTGGGCATGACGTGCTGAACCATCAGAGCGAATGAGGCCTGAGCATGGTCGTGAATAGGTTTTCCGCTTGCATCAAGCATCGCGGCGAATTCGGGAACGTTGCCGGTCTTTGCGAGAGCCAGCCAGATCATCCCCGGGATAATGAAGATGAAGACGGGGAGGAGCTTCAGGAACGCCGCGAATATCGACCCTCGTCGTGCCTCCCGTTCGTTGGGGGCACCGAGCGCCCGCTGGACGATGTACTGATCCGTCGTCCAGTACCAGAGCCCGATGATCGGAGCACAGAGCAACATGCCCAGCCAGGGGTAGTTGCCGTTGAAGTACCAGGCGATTCTGTTTGGCTCCATCACGGGAGACCACGTCCCTTCCATCCCTGCCGGGATGATCGGCTTCCACAGGTTGAACATGTCAGGATCGAGGGCCGCGCGGAACGCGTCCCACCCCCCGAGCTTCGCGAGCCCGAACACCGTCAGGAGCAGCGACCCTGCGATAAGGATGAAGGTCTGCACCGCTTCCGTGTACGCAACCGCCCGCATCCCGCCGAGAACGGTATACAGTCCGGTCAGGACGACGACCATCACCGATCCGATCCAGAAGCTGTCGAACGTGAGCCCGCCGATCTGCAACTGCAACTCGGGCAGCAGAGTGCTGAAGACAACGCCGCCGGCGAAGATCCCGACCGCGATTTTCGTCAGCACATACGCAACGAGGGAGATCAGCGAGAGGACCCAGCGGGCGGTCGGAGAGAACCTCCGTTCCAGGAACTCGGGCATCGTGAATACCCTGGCGCGGAGGTAGAACGGGACCATGACCCAGCCCAGCACCAGGAGGCACCAGGCGTGCAGTTCGTAGTGGGCCATGGCGACGCCGCTTGTGGCGCCCGACCCGGAGAGCCCGACGAGGTGTTCAGACCCGATGTTCGACGCAAAGATCGACGCCCCGATGATCCACCACCCGAGGTTCCGTCCCGCGAGAAAATAGTCGTCGGCGGTGTCTTTCCCCTGCTTGATGACCCACCACGCCAGCCCCAGGAGACCCGTGAAGTAGAGAGCGATGACCAGCCAGTCCAGGGTAGTCATGAGGCATGTTCCTTCTGTCGGTTAGCGGTGATAGTAGACATCCCACTGCAGATACGTTTTCAGCGCATCCTCGATGGCGTCCGCGACGGGAGCGCGAGTGGCAGCAACGTGATGTTCCAGACCGTTCGTGCAGATATGTTTCAGGAGATCCTGGAATCGCGGGATCTTGATGACGCCGTAGCCACCGAACGATTCGACTTTGTCCTTCGTGAACTCCCCTTCCCCCACGTAGGAAGTGATGCGTCCGTTGAGATCATCCGTCGACACGCGGCAGTACGTCAATGCGCCCGGTGCAATCGTTCCGACGATGGTTCCGAAGGTGTTTTCCTTCCCCACCGTTCCGGCGATGATTTCCTGGTAGTCCATCTTCTGCTTGCTGAAGAAGGATTTGGGGAGGTTCGAGCAGTGGAACACGACGCCTTTGTCGGGATCCGTCCCGTAGTTGTTGTTCCAGTCGAGCAGGGCCGCGGGCTTGTTTGAGGCCGATTGGAGGATATACATTCCGACCACCCCGGCGATGTCCGTCTCGCATGCGCTGGGCATCAGCGACTCGGACATCATGCTCATGAGCGTGCAGGGGACCACGCCGAAAAATTCCTGCAGTGCGGTCCAGCACTGGATGGAGGTAGCGGAGAGATGTTTTGCCTGCACCCACTGGTCGATCGCGACCCCCAGCTTCGCCATCTTGATCTGGCTTGCTGTCGGCACGCCCTTCACCGCCGTGTACGATGTGATCGCGTCGATCTTCTCTTTGACGAGCGTATCGTTGTCGCCCATTGTCGCAACGCGGCCGAGTATTTCCGACAGGTCGAGTGTTTCGACCGAGATGCCCGAACGCTCGAGCAGTTTCTCGCTGTAGCGGACCGTGTTGAACGCAGTCGGGCGTGCGCCGAGGGCGCCCAGGCGCACGTTCTTCAGGTTCCGGACGATCCTGCACGTTGCCGCGAACCGCTGGAGATCGCTCCGGAACAGTGCCGCTTTGGGGCTCATGGTGTGCAATGACGTCAGCGAGTAGCGGATACCGTACTGCCTCAGGTTGTTGCACGCCGACATTTTGCCGCAGAAGCTGTCGCGCCGGAACTTGATCGTCATCTTGTCCTTCTCGTCGTCGAAGGCATGCACGAGGACCGGGACATTGAGTCCCGACAGGCGCAGCGTATCGGCGACAGCGCGCTCGTCGCCGAAGTTCGGCAGCGTGACAAGCACGCCATCGATCGCGTCGCGGTTGGCCCGGAAGAGGTCGGCGCACTTCCGCGCATCGTCGTAGCTTTCGACGGCCCCGAATTTCGTTGCATCCGGGTCGAGCATGACCGCTTCAATCCCCTCCTGTTTCAGGGCGGCGAGGATCTCCTTGCGGCCGGTCTCGCAGAGATGGGCGGGGAAGAATCCCCTGTTTCCGACGATGACTCCGAGGGTGGTGGTCTGTTTCATCATAGTTCTCCACAAAGCGCCCGGATAGCGCACAAGCTACCCGGATCCTCAATGAGGACCGGCTTTGACATTGCGGGTGAGGTTCTGTGTGGCGGGTTCAACTCCTGGGACACACTTTAATGAATTTTTTCTAGAAAGACACCTGTCGAGCCCCATTTTCTCAATTGACTATCGCCATCCTCTCACCTACCTTAGGGCCGTAATGCTGGTTCTTTCTGCCGTAGAGATCCTTCACGCCAGTGGAGATGTCCGTGATCGGCCAGGTCGCTTCCCACTACAAAATACTCGAGCGCCTCGGCGGCGGCGGGATGGGAGTGGTCTATAAGGCCCAGGATCTCAAGCTCGACCGGCCCGTCGCACTGAAGTTCCTCCCCTCCGACCTGACCCGAGACACCGAAACAAAGGAGCGCTTCGTCCTCGAGGCGAAGGCCGCCTCCTCTCTCCAGCACGCCAACATCTGCGTCGTTCATGACATCGACGAGACGTCCGACATATCCGGCCAGGGAGGCGCACCGGCCGGGACGCAGATGTTCATCTGCATGGAGTACCTGGAAGGCGAAACACTCAGGAAGAAGATCGAGCAGGGACCGCTGAAGACCGAGGAGGCGATTGACGTCGCCCTTCAGGTGGCGCGCGGACTCACCAAGGCCCACGAGAACGGAATCGTTCACCGCGACATCAAGCCCGCCAATATCATGGTCACGACTGATGGCGTGGCGAAGATCGTTGACTTCGGGCTGGCGAAACTCCACGGGCAGACGAGCGTCACCAGAGCCGGCTCAACGATCGGTACGGCGTCGTACATGTCGCCGGAACAGGCCCGGGGGGAAGCGGTCGACCACCGCACCGATATCTGGTCGCTCGGCGTCGTCCTGTATGAAATGCTGACGGGAAGGCGGCCTTTCGAGAGCGACTACGAAAGTGCTGTGATCTACAGGATCATCAACGAAGAACCTGTACCGCCGCAGCCAACTGCAACCCGGGATTCCTGCATCGCTCGAAGCGATCGTCCTGAAAACCCTCCGGAAGGATCCGCAGGAACGGTATCAACGCATGCAGGATCTGGCTGAGGATCTGAGACGACCCGATGACCATCCGATCCGGTTCCGGCGACCGCGGCGAAAGAGCCTCCTGTATCGGCGCCATCGCTGCCGTGGCGCTCGCTCTTGTCGCGGCCGGCGTGTACATGATGCTGCCCCGGGGAGAGGCCTTCACGTCCGTCGCCGTTCTCCCGTTTGGGAATCCTGGCGGCAACCCCGAGCTGAACTACCTCTGCGATGGCCTTTCCGAGAGTCTCATCAACAGTCTCTCCCAACTCCCCGATCTGAAGGTGAAGTCTCTCAGTTCCGTCATGCGCTACAAGGACAAGCAGGTCGACGCTCGCACCGTGGCCCAGGAACTCGACGTCGGGGCAGTCGTGACCGGGAACGCCACACTCCGGGGGGACAGTCTGTCGATCGCCATGGAACTCGTCGACGCCCAGGACAACAGTCATCTGTGGGGCGACCGCTGGCAGAGCTCTCTGTCGAACGTACTCTCGTTCCAGAGGGAGATCGCGCGCGCGGTTCCGGAAGGGTTGCGGCTCAGGCTCAGCCGTGCCGACAAGGCCCGTCTCACCAAGAGGATATAGCTCCAGCAAGGAAGCCTACCTCCTGTATCTCAAAGGACGGTACTACTGGAACAGGAGAACGCCGGACGACATCGGGAAGGCGATTGAGCATTTCGACAAGGCCCTGTCGGTCGACCCGTCCTACGCCCTCGCCTACGCGGGACTGGCCGACTGCTACAACCTGCTCGGGTCGATGCAGTATGCCGTCCTGCCCCCGTCCGAAGCGATGCCAAAGGCGCGAAAGGCAGCGGAGAGAGCGCTTGAGATCGATGAGGAGCTGGCAGAGGCGCACGTCTCGCTCGGACACGTGAAGCTGTTTTTTGACTGGGACCTGAAGGCGGCGGAAAGCGAGTTCAGGCGGGCGATCGACCTGAACCCCAATTACGCCACCGCCCACCAGTGGTACGGGGACTGTCTGATGCTCCAGAACCGGAGAGACGAGGCGCTTGCCGAGAAAAGAAAAGCCCTTGAGCTCGACCCGCTCTCTCTCGTTATCACCATGGATCTCGGAACGGCTCAGTACTACTGGCGAGACTACGACGCGGCCATCGAGCAGTGCCGCAAGACGCTGGAGATGGACCCGACGTTTTTGATGGCGAGAATGCTTCTCGCGCGGGCGTACGTCCAGAAGAAGATGTACAGCCAGGCGGTCGCCGAATTCACCACCATACGGAACGCCGTACCCGCTATCACACTGCCGGCCGCGCTTCTGGGCCATGCGCTCGGGATGTCCGGGCACGATGCCGAGGCGAAGAACGTGCTGCGTGAGTTGACGGAGGTATCGAAGCAGAAGTATGTACCGGCCCATGAAATGTCCGCGGTCTGTCTGGGTCTCGGCCGGAAACAGGAGGCCCTGCAGTGGCTGCGTAAGGCATTCGAGGAGCGTTCAGGACTGATGATCTACCTCAGGCTCGAGCCCGCGCTCGATCCGTTGAGGTCGGAGCAGGCGTTCGCTGAGCTGGTAAGGGACGTAGAAGCCAGCATGCACTAGGGTCGATCATAATCATGGCCCGCCGGGGGTGTGTGGCTGATAGTCGCCGGACCGCTTGTGCTAACGGCGGAGCTGTTTCTGCTCAACTGGACCTATGGACGCAAGGCCGCAGCACATACCTGATTCGGTTATTCCTGAGGCCGTCGGTATCATCCACACCCGGGGAGGTAACCCATGCTAGGCTTTGCCCTCATCCTCGCCGCAGGCGCGTTCCTCCTCCTCGTTCTCATCACCAAAGCGTACAGCGTCGAGACTAAACTTCGACAGCTGGAGGAACGGCTCGGCATGCTCGAGCGGGAGCAGCGGGAGATGGAGGCGTCACGCAGGCAAGTCGTCACTTCCCCGCCAACGGTGGCAATCGCACGAGCCACCCCGACAGCTGGTCTGCCGCCAGAGCCACCCTCCAGCCCGCTCCCGGCTGCCACGGCAGGACCTGGTCCGGCAACTCCTGCTCCGGCAACACCGGCACTGGCACGAGCGACCCCGAAGGCACCTGCCCCGGAATTCGGACTCCCCCCTCTCACAGACCAGCGTCCGATCTCTGCGCCTCCCAGGCCAGAGCCTGTTCCAGAGCCCACCTCGCGCACCCGCGAGGAATGGGAGGCTCTGATCGGGGGGAAACTCCTGAACCGTATTGGAGCCCTCGCTCTCATCATCGGGGTTGGATTCTTCCTGAAGCACGCCATCGACAACGAATGGATCAACGAAGTCACACGGGTGTTGATGGGCGCGGCGGTCGGACTCGCCTGCCTCTTCGGAGCGGACCGCGCGCGCACAAAGGGGTACCAGATCTTCTCGCAGGGGCTGGTAGGAGCAGGGCTCGCAATCCTGTACCTGTCGGTCTACGCCTCCTTCAACTTCTACCAGTTGGTGCCCTTGCCGGTTGCGTTCGGGTTGATGGGAGTCGTCACGGTGATCGCATTCCTCGAGGCGTTCCGGAACGACTCTCTGGCGGTTTCGATTCTGGCATGCATGGGCGGGCTACTGACACCGGTGATGCTCAGCACCCCGGAGCCGAACGAGGTCGGCCTCTTCGCCTACCTCCTCGCCCTCAATCTGGGGGTGGTGCTCATCATTGTTTCGAAAGTCGTCATGGGTGGCACTCGAGCCTCTGGCGCTCGCCGGGACGTATGCTCTCTACTTCTCCTGGCACAGTTCGTACTACACGACTGAACACACACTTGCGGCGCTGATATTCCTGGCATTGTTCTGGGCGCTCTACCACGGCCCCGACCTGTTCAGGGTGGTCACCGCCCAACCGCTTCTCGAGGACTTTCACCGGCTCATCGCATGGTTCCACGCCGCGCTCTCTTTCGGGGCCCTGTACGGGATCTGCATCCCGCACGGCGACTCCCGGACGGCTTTGGCAGCAACGATTGCAGCACTGTTGTATATCGCTTCTGCGCTCTTTGTTGTGCGGCGCCGATCAGACGCCCACGGGGCGGTCATACAATACGCACTCGCAGGATCCACGTTTCTCGCCTGGGCCGTCGCACTCGGGTTTGAGAGATTCACCATCGTGTATCTGTGGACACTCGAGGCATTCGCACTCGTGTGGTTGGGGACGAGCTATCGGCGGCGCTTTCTCTGGATCGCCGGCCTCGTGCTCTTCAGCCTTGCCGGGCTGACGTTATTGAGTTGTGACGGATCACTCTACACGATGTCGTTCGAGAGCTACCTGCCGATATTGAACCTGCGCGCCCTGGCGTATGTCCTTCTCGCCGCGGCGGTCTGCGCTTCTGCGTATCTCATCCGCAGGGCAACCCCCGATGAACCGGCGCTCCCGGCAAACGCGCTCCATGCTTGCTGGATTCTCCTTTTGTTCATCCTGCTCACGGTCGAGACAAACGATGTGTTCCGTTCGTGGATGGTCGACGCGGGCGATCAAGACACGACGACCCTTGGCTTTGCCCGCTTCATGGCGATGGCCATGGTCTGGTCACTGTACGGACTTATCCTGGTCTGGCTGACGCGGCGCGTCGAGATTCCTCCTGTCGTGTTTGCCGGCATTGCAGTGACGTTTGCTGCGGCATGCCTCGTCGGCATCCGGGGAATCGCGTTTGAGTCTCTGGCGGCATTCACGCCCGTCTTCAACGCCAGAGTCTGTGCTCTCCTGTGTGTCGCAGCAGTGATGTTTCTGGAGAGCCGTTTGCTGAGCGTCACCACGGTGCGTTCCACATGGATCCCGGAGTCTCGCGAGGCGATACTGATTCTCGGTGTCGCGTTGCTCCTCGTCCTGTTGACGGGAGAAACCAGGGACGTGTTCGAGAAGGCCATGCTTTCCCTTCCGGGCACCCCAGTCGAGGAAGGCTTTGGGGGGGTCACCCGGGCGGCGAAGCTCGAGGAAGCATCGCGCCTGGAAAACCTCAAGCAGCTCTCCCTGTCCGGCGTCTGGCTTCTGTTTTCCATCGCGGTGATGGCCTACGGCATCTGGCGCCGAACCCGAGCCCTGCGGCTGCTGGCGATGGTGCTGTTTGGCATCACGATCCTGAAGATCTTCATCTACGATCTGTCGTTCCTCGACACCCTCTACCGGATCTTTTCGTTCATCGGTCTTGGCTTGATTCTCCTCGGCGTGTCGTACCTGTACCAGCGGTACCGGGCGATCATCGTGGGGCCGACCGAGTCGGAATCGACCTAGCTGAGCAGGTGACCGCGAAGACCTCGTGCAATGCCGATATTGCCGTACAGCGCGACAGTGCAGTGGTTCATGAAAGGATTGTCATCCTCCTGTCATCTGAATGCCACCCGATAGCTGTACGATGAAACAGATGAAGTGTTCGGTGTGGTCATGCTCGTCATCGCCATGAAAATGATCTTCTCGTGACCGGGTTTGATTCTGCTTCTGACCCTTCCTATCTTCACGTCGCGATTAGGGCTGCACCACAAGAGACGAGCCACTCATGTATGAGCACCACTCACATCCGCTTCTGCCCCCGAAGATTTTTCTGCGTCGACTGTTGGGGCATTTCACCCTCGCAGCCGCAGTCCTTCTTGTTTCACTCGGCATCGGCGTTGCCGGATACCACTGGACGGAAAGGTTCTCGCTCCTGGACTCCCTGTTGAACGCTTCCATGATTCTCGGAGGGATGGGACCCGTCGATACATTGCGAACCGATGCAGGGAAGGTGTTCGCCTCCTGCTACTCGCTCTTTTCGGGCGTGATTTTTCTCGCGTCGGTCGGCATCATCATCGCCCCAATCGCGCATCGCATCATGCACAGGCTTCATCTTTCTGCGGATGCCCGAGGGTAGGAAATCACACATCCCGGTTGCGTCTGCGGGGGAACCCGGAAAGGACAGACCTTGTTCTGAGAATCACTGCGGACAGCCCTTGTTCTGAGGAATATGCTTACAACTGTGAAACTGGGTGCGCAGCTGCGCACACTCGTCCCGGCCCTCCTGATCGTTGTGGCAGCGTGTCGGGGAACCGGTCAGGACAGCCGGTCTGGCGCGGGCAGTGCCCTGCCTGCGTCACAACAGGAGAAGAAGACCGAGATGAGCTGGAAGGATGTTCTGAATTACGCCGCGAACGGCAGCCCGACTCCCGACCGAAGGGTCGAGAAATCAGCCGATGAATGGAAAAGACTGCTCACGCGCGAGCAATATGCAATCGCACGGGGAAAGGGAACCGAACGGGCACACACGGGTGAATACTGCAGCTCCCATGAGCCCGGGGTCTACGCGTGCGTCTGCTGCAAAACCGTGTTGTTTGACTCGCGTCAGAAGTTCGAATCGGGCACCGGATGGCCAAGCTTTTCCACGCCAGCCGCTCCGAATGTCATCTCCTACGCGGAAGACAACTCCTACGGCATGGAGCGTATCGAGGTCCTTTGCAGCGTCTGCGACGCCCATCTGGGGCATGTTTTCCCCGACGGGCCCGGGGAGACCGGTCTGCGATACTGCGTCAATTCCGCCTCCCTCGTACGTGTCAAACCCGAGTGATTCCACAGGGGCATCGATTGCCCCTCACCTCTGAGTCCACATCTCCCGCGGTCGGCAGATAGCCTTCTACCACGTTTTTATGCCCACAGATGGGTGTCTTGTGCGTATGATCACAGGAGCACCACCCCAGAATCCTTCAATGAACGCCATTTTCGACGATTTCCCGGCCGATTCGTTCGGCCGTCACATCTGGAAGGCTTTCCGTTTGACCTCAGTCACATCGTTCGGCTGGCGTTCAGGTTATATTGCATACAGGGATTTGAGGATATTACTGACTCGTCTGTCAAGCTTGGAGAAACGGCAATGAAGCGGAACCTGATACTCCTCGTGATCATCGGCTGGATGGCCCTGACCCTGATCTATCACGCGGCGGCCGCTCTCTAGGATCCACAGCCAGAAAGCCTTTGACTCTCCTGCCCGGCAGGAGTATCTTTCCTTCCGAACTTCCTTCCGGGGGTTGCGGCAAGCGCCGCCCCCCGGACGCCCCACATGCTGCTTCACTCATCCATTCACCGACCTCCGATCTCCGCCATGAAATGGACATGTCTTGCCCTGATGCTGCTCTTCGTTCTCCCCGCCGCTGCACAGCAGAGTCGAACCGATCGCGGCATCTTCGTCGCACCGAAGAACGAGTTTTATGACACGTTGAAAGCGGGTTCGGCCAGCTTCAAGAAGAAATCCGAAGCCCCTCCGGCCAGAACATTTCTCGTAGAATTCGCCGCAATCAAGGGTCCATCGTCCGCCTCCGAGTTCACCTCGGTGTGGCACACGCCGCCGGTGAGCCAGGGCATCTCCGGCATGTGCTGGTGTTTCTCCGCAACCTCCTTCTACGAATCCGAAATCCACAGGCTGTCGGGACAGAGCATCAAGCTGTCGGAACTCTATACCGTGTACTGGGAGTATGTCGAGAAGGCGCGGGAGTACGTGCGTACCCGCGGAGCATCGGCGTTCGCACAGGGTTCGGAAGCCAATGCCGTGCCGAGGATCTGGAAGAAGTACGGCATCGTCCCGGCCGACGCGTACACCGGCCTCCTCCCCGGCCAGCGCTTCCACGACCACGACGCGATGTTCGAGATGATGGCGGCCCATCTCCGGTCAGTCACGGCGACACATGCCTGGGACGAAGAGGCCGTGGTCCGCGTGATCACATCCATCATGAACTCCTCGATCGGAACGCCGCCAACGCGGGTGACCGTCGATGGCAAGTCCATGACGCCCCAGGAGTACCTCTCCAGGGTCGTGAAGCTGAATCTGGACGACTACGTCGAAATCATGTCGCTGATGCAGGTACCGTACAATACGATGGCCGAGCTCCCGGTGCCGGACAACTGGTGGCACAGCAAGGAGTACTATAACGTGCCGCTGCCCACGTTCACGAGTATCGTCCGTGAGGCGATTCGCAAGGGGATGTCTCTGGCTATCGGGGGTGACACCTCAGAGCCGGGGTACGAGGGGCACGCGGGGATCGCTGTCGTGCCGAGTTTCGACATCCCCTCGAATGCGATCGAGGAGAATGCGCGCCAGCACCGGTTCAGCAACGGAACGACCGGGGACGATCACGGTATCCATCTCATCGGATATCTCGAGCGGGACGGACACGACTGGTACCTGATCAAGGATTCGGGGTCCGGCTCACGCAACAACTCGCACCACGGCTACTACTTCTATCACGACGACTACGTGAAGCTGAAGATGCTCGGCTACACGGTGCACAAGGACGCCGTGCGGGCGGTCGTGCCTGACTTCGGGAAGTAGCGGGGGAAGCGCCGTCTCGCTGCCTTGCGCTTTCTCCCCATTCTGCTATATTTACCCGGCTTCTGTTCTTTTCAACAGCGCAACCAGCGGACACACTGCTTCGTGCCGGCACACCGACGGGCACGGACATCTGTCTCCGGGTCACGTACTTCGTGAAGGGCGGTTCTGATGGTCGGCAAACAGGTACTTCACTACAGTATCATCGAAGAAGTGGGCCGGGGCGGCATGGGCATCGTGTACAAGGCCCGCGATACGCGCCTTGATCGCGACGTTGCCCTGAAGTTCCTCCCTCCACACCTCTCCGCCTCCTCGCAGGACAAGGCCCGCTTCATCCAGGAAGCGAAGGCCGCCGCCATTCTTGACCATCCAAATATCTGCACTGTCTACTCCATCGAAGAGTTCGAAGGCCAGCTCTTCATCGTGATGCAGCTTATCGATGGGCAGCTCCTGCGGGACAGAATCAGCGGGCTCTCGGAAAAGCAGGCAATCGACATTGGCATCCAGATCGCCGAAGGACTCTCCGCCGCCCACGAGCGAGGGATCGTGCACCGCGACATCAAGCCCGAGAACATCATGGTCCGGAGGGACGGAATCGTCCAGATCATGGATTTCGGGCTGGCCAAGCTGAAGGGCGTTTCGCGGCTCACCAAAGAAGGGAGCACCGTCGGAACCGCCGGCTACATGTCCCCGGAACAGGTCCAGGGGCTGGATGCCGACCATCGCTCGGACATCTTCTCGCTCGGGGTGCTGCTGTACGAGATGTTCACCGGCGAGCTTCCGTTCAAGGGGGTGCATGAGACTGCCGTGGCGTACGAGATTGTGAACGTCGACGCGCCACCCATGGCCTCCGCCCGGCCCGGCATCAATCCCGCTCTCGACGCTATCATCCTCGAGTGTCTGGAGAAGGACCCGAGAGAGCGCACGCAGTCCGCGAGCCAGATCGCCGTCGACCTGAAGCGCTACAAGCGGGAGTCGAGCCGGCAGCGCGCCAGCATGGTTTCGCAGGCACAGCCGATCTCCGCACCGGATCGTTCGACGACAGCCACAAGGTCGATCGCCGCCGCAACTGCTCCGCCTGAACCGAAGCGGCGTATTCCCCAATGGGCCGCAACAGCCGCGATCGCTGTAGCCATGCTCGGGCTCGGATACACGATTTCTTTTCTGATCAACCGGAATGCCGTGCCTCCGGCGGTCGTCCGGGCTTCGATTGAAATGCCTCAAGGAGTCCGGTACTACGATGCCCTCGGAGGGCATTCGGCGATCTCACCGGACGGCTCTGCGGTCGTCTTTGTGGGCGTCGATTCGCTTTCTCAGCAGGGCCTGTGGGTTCGGCCGTTGAACTCAACCGAGGCGAGACACCTCGCAGGCACCAGCAACGCGACCTATCCCTTCTGGTCTCCGGAGGGAACATCCATCGGCTTCTTCGCCGACGGAAAGCTCAAGACGATTGATGCGAGAGGTGGTCCGGCGATCTCACTTGCCGACGCTCCGTTCGGCCGCGGCGGGACATGGAACAGGGACGGGGAAATCCTCTTTACACCAAACATCTCTGACCCCAATCTCTACGTTGTGCCTGCAACCGGGGGTGATCGCAGACAGGTCACCGCCTTCGATTCAACGCAACGGTCGTACCCCCGCTATCCATCGTTTCTGCCGGACGGAGACCATTTCGTCTTCACCATGCTCCAGAGCGACCAGATGCGCCCCACACTCTATATCTCGTCTCTGAAGGAGATGAAGGCGACCGTCCTGGCAGAGGGTGCAGCGTACGGAATGGCTGCCTCCGGTTACCTGATGTACCTTCGCCAGGGCATTCTGATCGCCCAGCGCTTCGAGCAATCGTCGCGCACCCTTGTTGGAAGACCATTGTCGTTGCAGGACAACATCAATGCGTGGGCCCCGCGGGCGAAGGCGGACTACTCAGTTTCCGAGTCGGGAGTGTTGATCTACGCCGGCGGCAGAACAGCGCTGGCGGACGAGGCGATCTGGATAGCAGCCGATGGCAGCGAGACGACCATCACGCAGGCCTCCATCTCCACCAGGCCCGTCCTCTCGCCCGACAGGACCCGGTTCCTCTTCGACGAGACGCAGAACCAAAGGGGCAGCATCTGGATATTCGACCTCGGCAAGAAGACGAGGACCCGCATCACGTTCGACCCCGAGGTGGCACAATTCCCCTGCTGGTCAAGCGACGGATCAAGAGTCTTCTTCAACATAGAGAGCGGTGCTCGCAAAGCCATCATCGGGACCAAACCATCTGATGGTTCGGGGGTGACAGAGGTCATTACACAGGGCGAGGACAACCTCGCTGCCGGCTACTACCCGATCCAGGCTTCTCCGGACGGTCGGTACCTTCTGATTCAGGTGCTCAATGAGTCGAGAAGCCAGCTGGCCACGATCGATCTGCATGACAAGCAGCGGCCCATTCCCGTGACACTTCTCAGCATCGCCGGTGGCACCTTCCCGCGTGATCATAACAGTGTAACCTTCTCTCCTGACGGGAAATGGCTTGCGTATGAGGCGAGCGAATCCGGGACGAATGCGATATATATCTCGCCATCCGGAGGGCAACCCGGAAAATGGCAGGTCTCTCCCGAGGGCGCCATGAACCCGATGTGGACAAAAGGGAGAATCGTCTACTGGTCGACGGCGTTGAACCATAACGAGTGGGTCGAGGTCACAACCCCTGGCGGGGCCCCCATCATCAGTTCCCCGAAGCAAGTGTTCCCGAGCGGAAAGGCGCAGAACAACATGCTGTACGGCACGTCAGCGGACGGGACGAAATTCCTGGCGATGCGGCGCCTGAACTCGGGCTCGGGGAGCAGCCTGTTTGTGGTTGTGAACTGGCAGGGTTTGCTGAACGAACGGTAGGACTCGCAGTCCCGGGGCCGCGACCGACGTCAAAGACTGCTCCTTCATGCGTTGATGATCCGGCACCCCGGAGCCGCAGGCGCCCCCGGCCTCCCCTGGAGCGCCAGGGGGTACCCAAACGCTTCTGACCGCGGGGGGCACAAAGAGGAGTGGTGGCGGTAACCCCATACCTCAACGCTCTCTCCGACGGCGGGCGGCACGAACGCGACATAGCCGCCTCTTCTCCCCACTGCAGCAGGCGTTGCGCTGTGCGGACCATGTCGGAAGAGTCCCGAGGAGCCAGGATTCGAACGGGTGTTCGTCTCTTTCGTACCCCTGAACCTTGCGAGGCCTACCTCACGAGAAGCATGGTGCGCGCCTGGGCGAACGACCCTTGAGAAAGCCGTACCACGTAGATCCCGCTCGCCGAACCGCTCCCGTCCCACGTCACCTCGTAGCTCCCCGCATCCCTGTAGCCGCTGGCAAGCACAGAGACCTGGCGGCCGAGCACATCATACACAACCAGCCGTCACATCGCCGCTGCGCGCAAGCTGGTATGTGATGTTCGTTGTCGGATTGAACGGATTCGGGAAGTTCTGCTCAAGACGAATACATGCCCGGCATGGTGGGGCTCAGCGTCGCGACTGACGTCCGTCGACCCACCGATCGCCTTCCCAATCGCCTCCATGAGCGGCTGGCTGCTTCCGATGACGTCCTGCCCGAGCGCCCAGATCATCACGCCGCCGAGCCCTCCGGTCACGGCATACTGAGCATTTGTCGCTTACCGAGAGCGAGTCGTCGTAGCACACCGTCCGGTGAGCGGAGGGCATCGTGAGGTAGGGAACGTGGGAGGTAGAATCCCAGTGGCGTCTCCACCCTGCTGCGATGCGGTCGGGGATGACCTGGTACAATATGTCCGAGCATCCCGTGTGCGGACTGTACAGTGAATCAGCCGTGAACTCCTTCCCGTAGAATGGGATTCCAATGACCAGCTTCGACCTGGGGATGCCCCGGGTGCCGTTGAGATACCGGACTGATTGGTCAATGGAACCATCGGAATCGAATGCCGGGGCATAGAGAGGACAGTTATGACCCGCATGCGCCGACCATGACCCATGCGTATCATAGTTCATCACGTTGTACCAGTCCAGGTAGGGCAGCATGCCTGAATAATCGAAATTGCCGCCGCCCCACGCCGATTGCGGGATCGCCATCGTGAGCAGCCATCCTGCGCCCTCAGCATCAAACCCTGCCCGAAGGTCTTTGACGAGGCTCAGCAGAGATCCTCGCTCGGACGAGTTGCCGGGAGTCTCCCAATCGATGTCCGCCCCGTCGAAGCCATTTGTCTTCATGTATGCGATCAGGTTCTGAACAAACCGGGCCCGAATGACTGAATCTGCCGCCATTGGTGCGAAACCATCACTGTTCCCCCATCCGCCAAGCGCAACCAGGACCTTCCGGCCGGCCTGGTGCGCGGCGCTGATCAACTCGGGATAGAGAAGGTCGGAGTAGCCCGCAATGGAACCATCGGCCAGCGGCCAGGCGAACGCCTGATTCACGTGCGTCAGGTGCTGGAACATCACGGCAGCCGCCGGAAGGTCGTAGCGTTGCCACGAGGGGTAGTACCCGACCACCCGGGACTGAGCTGGCGCCGTCTGCGAAAGGAAACACCACAAGAGAACCAGGAGCACATAGCGCTGCCCGCTCGATGAGCGTTTCATGTCACGCCTCCTTATCATTGCCCGAAAGCCTCCCTATCCCATCACCACGTCGACCGAGCAGGTCGATCCCGCCGGCTGTACCGGGACGAGGCCGCGAATCGGCGCGCCGTCTCATCGAAACGCTCTTGACTCCCTTTTCGACATGTGCCGGGTTCTTGACGTTGATGGTGTATTGCGCTCCTCGCCAGATCCTGGTGACCGTGAACCCGGGCCATGAAGCGGGAATGCACGGGTCGATCTCCAGGCCGTCGTACCCGGGCCGGATCCCCAGCATCCATTGCGTCGCCGCATAGTACGCCCACCCACCAGTTCCGGTCAGCCAGGGGTGACGTCCTCTCCCGAACGCGGTGTGGTCCTTCCCCATGACGAACTGGACATAGGAGTACGGTTCCGCCTCCCTCACCTCGATGAGATCGTTCTGGTTGTACGGAAGGAGCGCATCATAGAGCTCCAGCGCGCGCGTGCCTCTTCCAAGCTTGCACTCGGCCACCCAGGCCCAGGGGTTCGGGTGACTGAAAATCGCGCCGTTTTCCTTGATCCCCGGATAGACCCTGGTGATGTAGCCGACGTCATCGTCGGGCTTCCTGAACGTCGGCGACATGAGGTGAATCCCGTACTTCGAGAAAAGGTGCTTGTGCACCGAATCCATGGCCATCCTGCCCCGCTCCGGAGATGCGGCGCCGGAAAGCACGGCGAGACTGTTGCTTTCGAGGAAGATCTTCCCCTCGGTATTCTTTTTCGAGCCGACCGTGAGCCCCTTGCGCGTCACGCCCCGGATATACCATTCGCCGTCCCATAGCTTCTCCTCGCAGGTCTTCCTCACCCTGGCGGCCAACTCCTCGTACGTGCGGACGTCGGCGTTCCGTTTCAGGTACCGTGCGGCCTCGATGAACGTTATCAGCGCCCAGTGATGGAGGAACGACACCATGGCGCTCTCCCCGCCACCCAGGTTCAGGCAATCATTCCAGTCTGCCCGAAGCCCCAGGCAGACGCCGTTCTGCCCGATCTGCTCCGCCGAAAAATCGAGCGCCCGCTTCATGTGATCGTATACCGTCCCCTCCCCCTTGTCCGCAAAGGGAACGACGAGGTCGAAGAACCCGGCGTCTCCCGTCTCCTTCACATACTCGCAGATCGAAGGCACGAGCCAGAGGTGGTCATCCGAGCAGGTGTCCTTCAGGCCGTGGATGATGTCGGCGGCCGAAGGCGTAGGCACCACCGTCGGGAGCTTCACGCCTGGGAGCTTTTCCTCGCGCGGCTTGAAGACATCGGGGTCGAAGAGGTGCAGCCCGTAGCCCTGGCTCACCTGCCCCTGAAGCAGCTCCATGATCCTGTTCCGTACGGCACCGGGATTGGTGTGCGGGACCGACATGATGTCCTGCGACGTGTCACGATACCCAAGCCCGGTCCTCCCCCCGACCTCGACGAACGACGCAAAGCGGGACCAGACCACGCACGTCTCCGCCTGCAACAGCGTCCACGTATTCAGCATCGTGTTCATGCCCTGGTGGGGAGTCGAGCACTGGAACCGCGAGAGCTTTGCCTTCCAGTACTCCGCAAGCTCGGCGAATGCGGCATCGACGGCACGCGGATCGGAATACTTCTGCCTGATGGCCTTGCCGGTAGATCGTGGACCCACGCCGAGCATGAATACCAGACGCTTCTCCTCGCCGGGGGCAAGGGTGATCCGGGTATGGAGTGCGCCGCAATGATTCCCCCCCAGCTCGCTGCTGCCGTGGCACGCTCCCCGTTCGACTGCGATCGGGTCGGTCTCCGTCCGGTAATTCCCCAGGAACCGGTCACGGACGCAGTCGTAGCTCTCCGGCTTGAAGTTGGACGCGAAATAGTGGAACGTCCACGGCTCGTAGAAGAAGTCGTATTCGATGATCTCGTCGGCGTAGCTCGATCCGCTCGCGTAGAGAGACATCTGGAGATTCTGGTTGTCGATCTCGATATGGTGGAACGAAAACTCGACGTACCCGAACACGCTGAGCTGGCGCTTCGTCGATCCGGTATTGCGAATCACGACATCCCACAGCTCGACATCGTCGTTCACGGGGATGAACAGCGTCTGCTCGGCACGGATGCCGGCATAGTCGCACAGGAACCTGGAGTACGAGAGGCCATGGCGGCACTGATAGCTGGCCTTCGAAAGGTCCTTCCCGACAGGCTGCCAGGAGACTGACCAGAAATCCCCGGACTCATCGTCGCGGAGGTAGACGTAGTGTCCCGGCCGGTCCAGAGGAACGCCGTTCTGCCGGAAGCGGGTGATCCGGTGGTGCTCAGCGCTCTTGTAGAACGCATAGCCGCCGGCATTGTGGGAGATCACCGCGCAGAGGTCCCTGCACTCCGAGATAGTTCGTCCAGGAGACCGGGACGTCGGGCCGTTCGATGACATACTCGCGATTGCTCGTCGTCAAAATATCCGTACCGCATTGGCGTGTCCTTTTCTAGCGAACAGTTGAGGGTGCTGCTTCGAGACCGCTCCTGAGGGCGTCCAGAAGCGGCGTGGTTCCGTCGGGCAAGATAGTCCCCGGTGATCTCCCAGATGATGACGCCGCGGACATCGTGGTCGACGACGTAGCGGGCCTTGGCCCGGATCGACTCTTCATCGTCATAAGAGACGAAGACGCGTGCGTCGGCGTTCACCAGGTACGGTACGCAGGCCTTCTCATCCCAGCGCCTGGTGAAGCGCCCGAGGGCCGGGACAATGTCGTAGTACGCTGCGCCCGTTGCGGGAAAGAATACGGTGTCAGGTCCACTGTGCGGGCCATTGAGGCCCGCGCACCCGGCGTAGGTCCTCCCGTAGAACGGGACTCCGAGGTTGAGCTTCGACGCGGGAACCCCCAGCGTTTCGTGATACTGCCGGTACGCCCAGTCCACGCACAGTGTCGTGTCGGCACCGGCAGAAGGATAGAGCGGACAGTTGTGATTGGCGAGCGGATCCCATGCCCCGTGGAAATCGTATGTCATGAGATTGATGAAGTCCAGGATTGGAACCCGTGACTTTCTCGAGGTCGATGTTGCGCACGTGCACCGCGCCGGCCGGAAGCGCCGCGGTCAGGAGATACCCCTTCCCTGCGCGCTTCCCAAGGTCGTTGAGACTGTCCCGCAGCGAGGAGAGAAGGAGCGTGAAGTTTTCTCTGTCCGCCGGCGTCCCCTTGTGATCGGCGAATCCGGGGTATTCCCAGTCGATGTCGATGCCGTCAAAGCCGTACCGCCGAATGGCCTCTATGCAGGAATGGGAGAAGGCGGCCCGTAGCTTCGCGCTCGCCGCAATGGCGGGAAAGTTGTCCGAGTCTTCCCACCCCCCGAGGGAAAGGAGGACGCGGACGCCGCGCTTGTGCGCCAGACCCACGAGCGTCGAATCGGCATTCCCCTGCAGGTACATCGAGTCGCCGACGCTGTCCTTCCCCACAATGCGTCCGTCGGGAAGCGGCAGGAAGAACGCGTAGTTGATGATCGTCAGCTTCTCGTACGGGATCCGGGCCGGTGAGGCGAGGTTGTTCCGGTCCGACCATCTCCAGGATGGATAGTAACCGATCATCTCTTTCGTGAGGGGTTGTGCCGGCGCCAGAGCCGGAGCTGAGGCCAGCAGACCAATCACCAGGAACAGAGACTCTCCTGGCGTGCGACCGCGATCGATGGCGACGCGTCATTGCGTCACCTCTTCCGTTTCGTCGGTCACCCGGAAGGGAACGAACCAGGTCGCCAGGAACGATGGAATGGTTGCGATGATGACCCAGATGAAGAATGTGCGGTAACCGAGCCAGTCGCTCAAGAACCCGCTCAGCATCGACGGGATCATCATGCCCAGGCTCATGATGCCGGTGGCAAACGCATAGTGGGCCATCTTGTAGGGCCCCGGTGCGATCTGCTGCATCATGAACAGCGTCAGACCCACGAACCCGAACCCGTATCCAAAATACTCGAACACAACCGCTGTTCCGATGACCGTCAGGCTTGTCGGCTGTGAGATCGCCAGAAACGCGTAGACCGCAAACGGGATATTGAAGAAGCAGCAGAGAATGAAGAGCGACTTCCGGAGTCCGCGGCCGGCGGTGAAATACCCGGCGGCGAGTGAGCCGAGGACGAACGCCGCCGCTCCGAAGGTTCCGTAGACGATCCCGATCTCCGATGTAGAAAGCCCGAGCCCACCCGACTCACGTGCGGCTTTCATGAAGAGGGGGACGATCTTGATGGCCTGCCCCTCCGCAAACCGGTAGAGGATAATGAAGGCAATCCCCCAGATGATGTGCTTCTTTTGAAAGAATGTCTTGAGCACCTCGGCAAACCTGGCGAACCCCTCCTTCAGGGAGCCGACCTCGCTGGCCGCGCCTCCCGAAGGGAGGAATCTGAAATGATAGATGCTCAGGAGGACAAGGATGCCCCCGAAGATGCCCATCACGATCATCCAGGCATGGAGGACGCCGACATTCAACTCAAGCTGTCCCGCCAGGAAGACCAGAGCACCCTGCGCGAAGATCTTCGCGATGTTGTACGCAGCCCCCTGCCATCCCACGAACTGCGCCTGTTGTTTGGCGGACAGGACGTTGATATACACGCCGTCCGCGGCTATGTCATGCGTCGCCCCGTTGAAGGCGATGATCGCGAAGAGGGCGAGCGTGTACGTGAAGAAACTGTCCAGCGGCAGGCTGAGCACAAGGAGGCCGAACGCCACCCCGCCGAAGAATTGCGTGCCGACAACGAAGTGCTTCTTCGTTTTGAACATCTCGAGCAACGGTCCCCAGACGGGCTTCAGGGTCCAGGGGAGCATCACGAGCGATGTCCAGAAGGCGATCTGGGCGTCGCTGATCCCCATGCTTTTGTACATGAGCGTCGACACCATGGCGATCGCGACGAAGGGCAAGCCCTCGGCAAAGTAGAGGCTCGGCACCCAGCGGGCCGGGGAGAGAGGTGCGGGGTTGTTTTCTTTCATGCGGGGGTCACGTTGGTTGGGAGGAAGGCTCACACATCGATCCATCGCCCGGGCAGGTTTGCCGAGCGCGCCGCGAGAGACGCCACGCCTCGCATCGCAGCACCGCCGTCAGTCATTGCCGACCGCACAATCCTCAGGCCACCCCGACGGACCTGAAGGGCATGGTCCTGGAACCACTCGAGAGCCGGATCGAGAACAAACGGGCCCGCATTCATGACGCCGCCCGAGAGCACGATCATCTCGGGATCGAACACGGTCGCGAGGTCGACAAGCAATCGCCCCAGGTACCGGGCCGTGATCGCAAACGCTTCGCGCGCGAGAGGATCGCCCTGCTCTGCGGCCCGAAAGATCGCCCTGGCATCCAGGGACGAGGATTCGACGGTGCGAAGAACAGAGGGTCCCTCCCCTTTCTGCAGCAACTCTTCCACAGTCCGCCGCAGGCCCGTAGCCGAGACAATCGTTTCCGCACATCCCCTGCGCCCGCATCCGCACAGTCGACCGTCCGGCTCCAGGATGACATGGCCCAGCTCACCCGCCAGGCCGTGCGCTCCCTGGAGCAACTTCCCGTCCAGGATGAAGCCGGAGCCCAGTCCAGTGCCGAGCGTAATGACGATGCAGTGACGCGTCCCGCGAGCGGCCCCGTACCAGTACTCCCCGAGCGCAGCCGCCGCCGCGTCGTTTGAGACGGTCACGGGGACACGAACATGCGACTCGAGGGCGCTGCGGATATTGACGGTCCCCCAGGCGAGATTCGAAGGGCTCTGGATCGTTCCGTCGAACGCGTTGCCCGCCGGTGCGGCCACGCCGACACCGGCGAGGTGGGCCTCAGGATGTACCTTTCGCACCGCCGCGCCGATCGCAGTTGCGAGCGTGGTGACGTAGGTCTGAATCGAGTTGCATGATTGCGTCGGGAAGACGTCCGGGCCGTGAAACCCGCCGTCAGGATCCAGGATTCCGACCCGCGTGTTTGTTCCGCCCAAATCGATCCCTGCGAAGACAGGCATCGAACTCATATGCGCACCAGAAACGGCATCAGGTTGTCACTCGAACGCCGGGAAGGAGATTCCGGAGGGACTGGCGAATTTGTTGTTTCACCCAACTAACTCAGTGGCAAAACTAACACCCAGTGGCCTGAGAATCAAGGAGAATATCGAGAACTTTGGCCATTTCGGCTTCAAGGCAGAACCCTGCGACAGGATGCCGAGGCTGTCCTCAGTACGGGATATTTCCTATCTTGGTGCGACACATTCCGCGGACCGCCAGGCCAGCCGCTGGCAACGAGCGGGCCGCATCCCTGTGCATCTCACGGTTGCCTCCACCCACTCACTTTTCGATGCGAGGGACATCCGGCACGGGAATCATGAAAGGAGCGCCACGATGGTTGTCCGCCACGGTTACTCCTGGCTCGTGCTGCTGCTTCTCGCCGCGGCACCGGCGCTTTCGCATCAGACGGAACCGTTGGTATTCTCCGATACCCGGTGGCCGCTGACAGTCTCCGTTGGAAACACTCCCGACAGCCCGAACATCGAACAGAGCCTGATCTATGTCAGCGGCCCCTCAGCCCCGTCGCACGCAGCGTTCTCCCGGATCGTCGTCGTCGGCACAGCAAGCGATTCGTTCTGGACCGTGCAGGCCCGCGTGCACGAAGGGGGCGGGTGGTCGGGCTGGCTGAGGCTCGATCGCGCGATCACCCCTGAAGGGAAATTCTGGGCGCGACTCATCCATGATGCGCCTGAGGGCTCGAAAGTCGAAATCAGAATCCTCCCTGGAGAACGGCCCGGCAGCCTCACCGGGTCGATCCGGCTGAACCTGACCTACGTCGTCCCTCTCAGCCGCGCCGAAGAAAGTGCCTCCCCCGTCACCCTGCCGGACCCGTCTGTCCAGACCCCGAACACCGGATGTGTCGATCCGCCGCCGGTGATTACGCGCGAACAATGGGGCGCCGTCCCGCCTGCCGGCACCCAGGTGCCCCACACTCCGTACCGGTTCACGCTTCACCATACGGCTATCAACCGGTGCACGACGTTCGCACAGGGCGCCGCCGAGGCGCGATTCATTCAGGACCTCCACATCAACGGGAACGGCTGGAAGGACATCGGGTACCACTACCTTGTCGACGATTCGGGACGAATCTACTGCGGCGTCCCCGACACGATCGTGGGTACGCACGCGGCCAATGCCAACACCGGCAACATCGGCGTCTCCATGATGGGGCTCTTCAGCGATGTGCCTCCGCCGCCACTCATGGTTGACGCCGTACAGATGCTCTATGCCTCGCTGGCGGAGCGGTTCGGGTGCACGCCCGATTCCCTCTACGGCCACAGAGACTACGTGCTGAGCACCGAGTGCCCCGGGGACTCGGGGTATTCGCTCTTGAAGCCGCTTCGGGACGGCATTCGACAGGCCCTTGCCTGCGGCGGTCCATATGTCACGGATCCGTTTCCTCAACCGTTCTCGCGGAACATCGACGTCTATACGGCGATCACGTTCCACCTGCGCGACGACCTCGAGGGGATCAATCCGTCGACGGTGAAGATCTTTGTCGACGGGTCGCAGATCTCTCCGACGAGCGTGGCCGGAAACCCGAATCACTATTACGTTGTCTACGGCCGGGCCATGCCGTTCGCGTACAGCCACACGGTGACGGTGACGATCCAGGCGAGCGACAAGGCGATACCCCCGAAAGTCCTGGAATACACGTACACCTTCGCGACCCAGACCCCCGTTGTCGTCGCCGAGACAAACGGCCCGGCGTCCGTATCGAACGCCACGCTGAGCCTGCAGGGCGCCTGGAGCAATGAGATGTTCGAATCAAATCTTCCGGAGCTGTCGCCGGGCGGCAGCCTGGTCGTGGTCGACTCGGCCGGAGCGAGCGCCGCGAGGATCTACCCCCATCTCACCCGGTCAGGCAACTACATCGTCTCCGCCACGACCGGACTGATGATTCCCGGCGCAAACGTCCGCTACCGGTGTGTGAACTCGGCCGGACTCGCCAACGAATACGCCGTCGAATACAACACGGCGTTCGCGAACACGTGGGGCCAGCTCGGACGCACTCCCGTCTATCTCGAAGCGGGGTCCCCCTCGTCGGGATACATCGAGCTCCTGCCGGGCGTGAATCACTGGAGTGCGCTGGTGGTGGACGCTTTCAGATTCGAGGAGCGTGATCCGCTCGAGCCTCCGTCAGCGCCGGAGTTATCGTACGTCCGCTGGGCTGCTCAGAACGACATCGAGGTGTGTTGGGTCCCGTCGCTGGAGCAGCATATCGTCGGTTACCGGGTCTATCTGAGCGCGGACGGGCGGACATGGGGCGGCCCGGCCGTCGACGAGACTGTGCTTGGACCGCGGGACACGACCTGGCGGTTCACACCGCCTGTGCCCGACGCCCCCATGTACGTGCGGATCACCGCGGTGAAGAACCCTGACAGCACCGGCGGGCCGGGAACCGGGCTCGAAAGCCTGCCGAGCGACATCTACGGCGCCTCCCGTCGCGGAACGACGCGCGTCCTCATCGTGGACAACTTCGACAGGCAGGCGAGCTGGAGCCTTCCAACGCA
Organism: uncultured Ignavibacteria bacterium; assembly: GCA_963701735.1. GTDB lineage: Bacteria > Bacteroidota > Ignavibacteria > UBA10030 > UBA6906 > CAWABB01. The sequence continues at coordinate 152,142 of CAVPBI010000023.1, forward strand.
TTTCTTCGTGCGCAGCTACGGCGACGGCCTTCGTTCGTATGGAACGGGGTTCGAGTCCTGTTCGAATGACGCCGTGCAGTCCGGGCGCGTGAGGCTGGAGGACTACGAGGCGGTCATCTACTTCTGTGGCGACGACAGCGACCGCGAGGAATCGGTTTCAGAAACGGAACTCGTGATGCTGCAGACGTTCCTGGCATCCGGAGGCAGGCTGTTGATCAGCGGTTCGGAGATCGCCTACGACCTGGGGCGGCCCGGACGGCCGGATGAATTCTACCTTCAGATGCTGTTCCGCGCGGCGTTCGGAGGGGACGACTCGGGTGTGCATACGTGCGAGGGCGCCGCCGGATCGATCTTCGACGGGCTCACGTTCGAGTACGGGGCGGAATCAAGCGAGACGTATGTGGAGGACTGGCCGGACTACATCTTCCCTGTCAACGGATCCGATGCGGTCCTCTTCTACCAGGGATCGACGACAGCCGCCGTCGCGTACAACGGATTGATCCATCCCGACGCAACCGAACCCGCCCGGGTGGTGTACTGTGCGTTTCCGGTCGAGACCATCATGGAGCCTTCTGCGCGAGCGGAGTTCCTGCGGCGAGTGCTGGACTATTTCGAGATCCCGGTAACCCCGTCGGACGTGGCGGACACGGGATCCCGCAGGAATTCCGGCTCGAGCAAAACTACCCCAATCCCTTCAACGGGGAGACGGTGATTCAGTACGCCGTGGCGGCCGCCGGAGCGCAGGGGAGCGACGCCCGAAACGTGAGGCTTGCGGTGTATGACATGCTCGGACGTGAGGTCGCCGTGCTGGTGGATGAGAAGAAGGCGCCAGGCGTGTATGAGGTTACGTGGAACGCCGGACGGCTTGCGACAGGCGTCTACGTCTATCAACTGAGCGCGGGCCAATCCGTTCGGACCCGGAAACTTGTTTTGCTGAAGTAGCCGTGCGTTGATACTGTCTGGAAGTGATCTGGAAACGCCCGCGCCCCCATTCGCTCCGCGCGAGCGTACACACGAACATCATAATTGAAGGCGTACGCCCTTTGACCACGAGACAACGAGTGTACAGGATCCTGCTATTGAGCTCCATTGTGGCCCTCTCATGTGCGGTTGATTCCCGGATGCAGGCCCGGGCGCAGGAGACGATACTCACGCTCGACTACTTTGGATATCCGCAGCCATGGTATCCATGGAGTCTGGAGCTGAACCCGGGAATCTCGGGCTCGCTCAAGCAGGACGGGTGGAGGGATTACTATATGGGCGCGACGGCATCCTGGACACCCGAAGATTGGCTCCGATTGGACGGGAGCGGCGAATTCCATTCCACCATTGACCCTCTCTTCGTCAACTCAACGGAAATCCGGCCGATACTCCTCGGCGCGTTCATCTGGCCGACACAGGGCAGGTTTTTCAACCTGTACAATCCGGAGTTCAACGTTCGACTCGACTACCGGTTCATCAACTATGCAAAGGACTATCCGGACGAAGTGAAGTCCCGGATCCGATTTCAATTGCTTGGAAGATTCACCATCAACGATACCACGATGTCAATCGGGACGTTCTACGTGCCCTGGGCACTCGAGAGCTACACTGACCTCAATGGCGACCCGAAGGAACGGAACGCGTACATGTGGCGATGGCGCGTAGGGATCGGGTGGGTGGTCACCGGTTTCCTGCGTGCGGAACTGCATTACATTGCATCCCGCGTCCGCGACACGACCACAGACGAGTTCGAACTTACGTCCCGGACCATCTGGTTCCTCGTCCGGCACTACTATTGATCCCCGCGTACTCCCATGATTGGCAGACACATCCTCCATTACGAGATCCTCGACACCCTTGGTGAGGGTGGCATGGGAGTGGTGTATCTGGCAGAAGACACCAGGCTTCACCGCAAGGTGGCCCTCAAGTTCCTCCCGCGAGAGCTTTCGGCCAGCGCGGAAGGCCGGGAACGATTGAAGAGCGAAGCCCGTCTGGCCGCCTCCCTGAACCATCCGAACGTTGCGACAATCTACGCGATCGAGGAAGTCGGCGACGAGCTGTTCCTCGCCATGGAGTATCTCCCCGGACTCGATCTGAAGGCGATCCAGGAACATGCCGAATGGAAGAGCATCAGCTTCGAAAGGAAGATCGACTTCGCGCGGCAGATCACCTCCGGACTTGCCGCCGCCCATAAGCGCGGGATCGTTCACGGAGATGTCAAGAGCGGCAACATTGTCATTGCAGCTGAACAGACTGCAAAGATCCTTGACTTCGGGCTGGCGCATGCGCGCGGGGTGCCGTCCGTAGGGGAAGTGGAGGGAACGCACGGAACAATTGCCTATATGTCACCCGAACAGCTGCGGGGCAAAGAACCTGACGCGAGAAGCGACATCTGGTCACTCGGTGTCGTTCTCTACGAACTCATGACGGGTACCTCCCCCTTTGCCCGCACATACGAACAGGCGGTCGTCTATTCGATCCTCCACGAGAAACCTCGGGCGCTCCGGTCCATCGTCCCGGAGATCCCCGAAGCAATCGAATCCGCCGTGTTCCGGGCCCTCGAGAAGGACCCGGCTAACAGGTTTCAGTCAACACAAGAGGTGCTGGATCGACTCGATGCGTGGCGTGCAGACCAGGATCAACTGCGCACCGTCGATGACAGGAAACATGGACCCCGGACCCCGATCTGGATCACGCTCGGTGCGATCGGCCTTGTGCTCCTCATCGGGGCGCTCCTTCTCTCGAAGGCACTGCTCAGAAATGGGTCCGAGGCCACCGGTGCCGCCCTACCGCCAGCGATCGCCATCCTCCCACTTCAGAACCTTGACCCTTCGGTGAATGACGATCCTATAGGGGAGGGAATAACAGAAGCCGTGATGACGGACCTCGCGAAACTCCCCGGACTGACCGTGATCTCGAGGCGAAGCGTTCGACAGTTCGCTGACCGGCAAAGACCGGTGCAGGATATCGGCAAGGCGCTCAACGTCCGCTATTTCCTCGACGGAAGTGTCCAGCGGGCGGGAGCGAGGATCCGGGTACGCTGTTCAGCTGACCGATGCAGAGTCAGGGGAGGAGCTCTGGGCGGAACGATACGACCGGACGGTGGAGAATGTCTTCGGGCTCCAGGACGAGATTGCCAGCCACATCGTGTCCATGCTGTCGCGGGGAACGGTACCCGGGTTGAAGCGGGAGCCTTCTCATCTGAAGGTGAACCCGGAGGCGTACCTCGCATACGTGCGTGGCCTTGAGTATGCCTCGAAACTCGATCGCTCGTTCCAGGGTCCTGACGCACCCACTGATGAGATGGCAATCGGCAGACTCGAAGAAGCCGTGGCTCTTGATCCATCGTTCGCGGAGGCACGTGCAGCTCTGGCGATGAGCTACATCGTCAAGATGTTCACCCGTGATCCATCACACGTGTGGGAGGAGAAGGCCTCGCGGCAGATTGACACGGCAACCGCAATCGATCCGGACCTGGCCGAGGCATATCTCGCCCGGGCGACTCTTGCCTGGACCCTCCGCAATGGCTTCCCTCACGAACGCGCGATCAGAGAGATACGCAAAGCCATCGCCCTGAAGCCAAGCCTCGCCGAGGCCCACGAGCTGCTGGGAACGATCTACCTTCATGTTGGTCTGAACGAAGAATCCCGGGCCGAATTCGAGAAGGCACTTCGCCTGGATCCTTTGAATGCCTCGACACGGAATCGGACCGCGGTCATCGGCATGTTCATACATGACTATGCAGGGGTTGTGGAGGAGTTTGAACGGAACCCCCAGCTGCCCGCCGATATGCAATGGATACGCGCGGTGGCTCTCATCTCCCTCGGGAGGGAAAGCGAGGCGGCACAGCTTGTTCAGGATCGCCTGAAAGACGACCCCCGCAGCGCGGACTATGCCGGGGTCCAGGCCATTCTCCTCGCGCGGCAGGGGAACAGGGTGGGAGCGGAGGAATTCATCGCCCGGGCAGTCGCAATGGGCGGAGCAACCTCTCAATCCCATCACGCGCAATACAGCATCGCCTGCGCGTACGCGATGCTGGGGCAGAAAGAGATGGCCGTTCAGTGGCTCAGAAAGGTTGCGGACAATGGCATGCCTTCCTATTCCCTCTTCGCGGGAGATCCGCTTCTCCGGCCTCTCCGAGGCTACCCCCCTTCTGACAGCCTCCTTGCCGAACTGAAGCGTCGCACCGACGCCTTTCGTCAGCTCTCGGAACAAGCGATCCCTCGTTGATCCTCGCCCCTTTTTTGGCTACACTCCGGTGCAGCATAGCGTGTCGAACCCCTCTCACAATTGCACTCCGGTTCTATGTCGGTGAATGAACGCCAGCAGGGCACACCCGAGGCCATTGCAGCGCTCCAGGCGGAACTCAGACGGTACAAGTCCGCCGTCACGGAGCTGGAGCTCCTGAACCGGATCGCCGTCACCGCCGGGACGTCCGCGGACCTGGATCAGACGTTGAACGAGATTCTTCAGCAAACGCTAAAGGCCTTCAACGCGGAGCAGGGCACGATCCTCCTGACGACCGGGGATCCCGGACGACCCTTCAGAACGCTGCTTCGCCAGGATGACAGGAGCCGGCTGCACCACCACTACGACATCCTCACAGCAATAACCGGCTGGGCCCTCTCTCACGAAGAGCCCCTCGTCATCTCTGACCTTGCGGGGGACTCGAGGTTCAGCGCAACACCCGATGAGAAGATGCAAATCAGATCGGTTCTCTGCGCCCCGATCTGGTTCGAAGGAAAGATCATCGGACTCATTACCATGCTGAACAAAAAGGCCGGGGAATCATTTTCAGCAGACGACTTGCCTCTCCTCACGACGATCGGAGTCCAGGCCGGACAGCTCATCAAGAACGCAGACCTCAGGCACGATGCCGTGCGTCGTCTCCAGGAGGCGGAACACGCCCGCTGGGAAACCGAGAAGCTCAAGGACCTGGACAGGGTAAAGTCAGACCTCTTCACTGCGCTTGCCCACGAGCTGAGGACTCCACTGACGTTGATCATTGGGCCGCTGGAGCAGCTCATCTCAGGCACTCCACCGGATGATCCCCGGCAGTACTACTCGCTCATGCGCCATCAAGCCGAGAGACTGCTGCATCGCGTCAACGACCTCCTGGCGCTGGCAACCATCGATGCCGGCGTCATGAAGCTGAATATCGCCCGGTGGAATATCGGCAGGATCCTGAAGCGCGTGATCGCCTCGTTCGAGAGTGCGGCTCGCACGAAGGGGGTGCTGCTTGAAGGGAATGCTGATCTCGATCACCCGGCGGCGTGGTGCGACGGGGAGAAGATCGAGTCCATCCTCACCAATCTCGTATCGAATGCTCTGAAGTTCACGTTGTCCGGGGGTAGGGTTGCAGTGACGACTTCACCGACCGTGCTTCCGGGGACTGCGGCCGGGGCAGTGGGCCTGGTGGTTGCTGATTCGGGAGTCGGGATTCCAGCCGAAGAACACGGAAGAATCTTTGAGCGATTCCAGAGGAACCCTTCTGCCCCGCTCACCGAAAGCACCGGAATTGGCCTGTCGCTGGTCAGGGAGCTCGTAGCCCTGCACTTCGGGACCATCGATGTAGAAAGCGCGCCGCAGGTTGGGTCCAGATTCACCGTCAGGATCCCGGTCGACAGAAGTTTCTACGAAGGCAAAGGAATTCGGGTTCATGAGGAGGAAACCGGCCCCTCCGCTGTCGCCGCCCCCGGGACCGCTGCCCATGACTGGTATCCCCGGACCGGAGGACGCCACCAGGAGCATTCTGATCGTCGAAGACGACGACGATCTTCGCGGGTTCATCCGCGAGATTCTCGAGGGCGAGTCACGGATCCTCGAGGCACGGAACGGTGACGAAGGGATGGCCATTGCCTTTGAGGCGATGCCCGACCTGATCGTCAGCGACGTGCTGATGCCCGGGATGGACGGGCTGACGCTCTGCACGCGGCTCCGTCGGGACGAGCGGACCAGCCACATTCCGGTGATCCTCCTGACCTCCCGCGCTGAACTGGAGAGCAAGCTCGAAGGTCTGGAAACGGGAGCCGACGACTATATTGCCAAGCCGTTCAGTCCGCGGGAACTTTCGGTGCGGATCGCGAATCTGCTCGAACAGCGCCGTCTCCTTCGCGAACGGTATCGCCGGGAGGTGACGCTGGAACCGAAGAATGTCGCCATTACGTCTGCAGACGAGGGGTTTCTCAATCGCCTCCTTGGCAGCGTAGAGGCACACCTCGCCGATACTCAGTTCGGCGTTGAGCAACTCGCACATGACGCCGCCATGAGCAAGACCCATCTGAACCGGAAGCTCAAGGCTTTGACCGACCAGACCGCAAATGAATTCATCCGCACCTACCGGCTGAAGCGGGCGGCAAGGATGCTGCTTGGGCGATCCGGCAACGTTTCTGAAGTCGCCTACGACGTCGGGTTCAGCAACCCGTCCTATTTTGCTGAAGTGTTCAGGGAAGCGTTCGGCTGTGCCCCAACGGAGTACGAGAGAAGAATGGCTGACCCAACCGAGCCCCCCGCCTGATCCGCGACGACCTGAGGACCTCCCTTGCCCCCTGGGCAAAGGCGCCCCGAGCGGTTGCCTCCCCACCCTCCATCTGAATTGCCATCTCACTGTTGCACAATGTGGTGAATGTCTCAAAATCCGTCGGATTGGTGTCGTTTGTGGTAGAGACGGACCAGACTCTTGTGCGACCTTTGATGTGAAGAAACCCAAAGGGCCCGGGACCTTTCCGGGCAATTCACCTCAAGGAGGGAGGCAACTATGTCGCAACGTTCACAATACTGGATTCTGGCGCTGCTCATCGCCGCAGCAGGCACGACAACGCATGCCCAGCCGGTGGTCGAGGAATACGCCACGGGCTTCGTCAACCCCATCGGAATCACTGCTGATGCTCATGGGAATCTCTGGGTCGCCGAACAGGGCACCGGGAGTGGGACCACGTCCCGGGTCTCGGTTGTGACCCCCGACGGGCAGGTCCACCCGTTCCTGGTCGACATCCCGTCAAATACCCCTGCGTTTGAGCCCATCGGCGCGGAACATGTTGCCTTCGACTCGAACGGGAAGGCACTCGTCCTTTCGGGGGCGTGGGGAACCGGATCTTTGTACGAGTCGATCCTCGTGGTCGACACGACCGGATTCCTTGCGGGGGGAACGCCTCGTTCCGTCGCCGATCGCGATACCTCTTTCCCGGTTGGCCCCTATGTCAGGGACCAGGGCGGAGTTCCTAACCCCTATCGGATCGTCGTGCTGGTGAACGGCGACTGGCTTGTGGTTGACGCATCGTACAACGGGATTATCCGGCGCGATCGCGCCACCGGGACACTCAGCGATTTCTGCAAATTCTCGCCGATCGGGCAGGTGGAAGCGGTCCCGACTGGCATTGCGTTCGATGGAACCGACTTCTTCGTGGGCACGCTGACCGGTCTGCCCGTTCCTCCAGGTGCTGCGAAAGTTTTCAAGGTCACGACGGCCGGCACCAAGACCGAGTTCAAGGGCGGGTTCACCGCCATTGTGGACCTTGCGATCAATCCGGTTGACGGCAGCCTGTTCGTCCTCCAGCACGCGCGGTTCGCCGGGGGGTGGGCAGACGGGACGGGTTCGCTTCTCAGGGTCCGCGGTGGGCTGGTGGACACGCTTCTGGTCGAGATGCACAGGCCCAGCGGCATGGCGTTCACGTCCGACGGAACCCTGTACATTTCATCCTACTCTCTTGACAACATCATCAAAGTGACAGGGCTCAACACGGTTGTCGAACCGGCGCCGGCCGTGGTGGCATTCGGGCCCGTTCTTACCTCTGTTTCCGATACACTCTCCTTCAGAATCCGCAATCTGGATACGTTGAGCCATTCGGTCACCGGTATAGCGACGCCCGGTTCAGCATACGAACTTCTCAATCTGCCGACATTGCCGTTGGTCCATCCCGGGCCGCACTTCGGTCGAGCTTCGCGCTGATGTTTCGGCCTGGCACTGTCGGTGCATTCACCGACTCCGTGGTCATCTCCACGGATGACCCCGCAAGGCCCTCATTTGCGGTACCCCTCTCGGGTTCTGGAGCCGCGATCACGGAAACGGCGGTGCGCGGCGTGATGTACGCGGTCAAGTTCGCCACCCCGTCGGGGCAGGTCAACACGATTGACGTCCAGTCCGGCGCAGCCGCCGCAGGGGCGACATTCGGACTGGACAAGGTGGACGCCCTTGCGATCCAGCGGGGGACGGGTGCGATGTACGGCAGCGTCACCTCGCCGACGTCTACTGCTCTGTACCGGATCGATCCTGCAGCCGGAGGTGTGGCCCTCTCCAGGAGACTTCCCGTCGGCAACATGACGGCTCTGACATTCGGCAACGGCGACACGCTGTATGGTGGCACTTCGACCGGCCGACTGCTCGTATTCGATCTCACTGCAGCTACCTACAGCCAGGCGGGACCTGCAAGCGGAATTCCATACTACTCCTTCGCACTCTCTCCCACCACGGGAGAACTCTGGGCCTCGGCCCGCGCCACTCCCGATAACTCGGATACGTTGTACCGGGTCGATCCCGGAACTGGCATCGCGTACCGCGTCGGGAGGACAGGTGCATCCCTCAGGTCGTCGCTCGCTTTCGACTCCACAGGCACGTTGTTCGCCCTGAGCGGGGGCAGCAACACATTCAATACACTGATGACGATCGATCTCCAGACCGGCACAGGAACAATGGTCGGATCCGAAATCTACCAGAACTTCTGCGCCATAACGGTGCGCGTCGACGGGGTTGTCACGGACGTGGATGACCCTGCCCGTTCGATTCCCGCGTCGTTCACTCTCGAGCAGAACTATCCCAACCCGTTCAATCCGGAGACGCAGATCAGGTATCAGATCCCGGAAGCGGGGCACGTCAAGCTGTCGGTCTATGACATGCTCGGCCGCGAGGTCGCCGTGCTCGTTGATGAGCAACGGCGCTGCGGGAAGCTATTCGGCGCAGTTCAAGGCTGCAGGCCTCGCGAGCGGCGCGTACATGTACGTTCTGCGCGCAGGGAGGCCAGACTACTGACCCGGAAACTGGCCCTCGTGAAGTAGAGGCGTCCACCTCGAGAGGAGATCATCAGATGCGCGCAAGCCACGTCGCTGTTGCACTGTCCATCCTTCTCGGAGAGGCGTCTGTCGCACAGACGCCTCTCCCGACGGGTCAATCCCCCCGCTTCAGCGGGTCGGGCAATTGCGTCCTGTGTCACCAGGGCGCCGGCGGCGAGGCGAACATGTGGCAGGGAAAGGACGTCTCCACCATCACCGACTGGCGCGCCACCATGATGGGGAATGCGAGCAAGGACCCGTTCTGGCGCGCCATCGTCGCGGAGGAGGTTCACCGGTTTCCGTCCAGGAAGAGACGTCATCGAGTCGACGTGCACCCGAGTGCCATAGCCCCATCGGGTTCACCGAGGCGATTGCGTCGGGCAAGCCGGGGTACAGCATGGCCGAGCTCGAACGCGATCCGCTGGCAAACGACGGCGTGAGCTGCACGGTCTGCCACCAGATCACCTCTGACGGTCTCGGCTCACCAGCCTCGTATTCCGGGCCGATTCACCATCGGGACGGACAGACTGCGTGTACGGCCCGTATGATGACAGCGACACGACGCTCATGCCGGTCGTCGTGAACTACAAGTCCAGATTCGGCCCGCACATCAGCAGTTCCGAGCTGTGCGCCACGTGCCACACGCTGTTTACGCCGGTCCTGGACGCGCAGGGCAATGCAACCGGTTCGTTTCCCGAACAGACGCCCTATCTGGAGTGGAAGAACAGCATCTACCGCCGTCAGGGGAACGCAGTGCCAGGATTGCCACATGCCGGCGCTCCCCGATTCCATCAAGATCTCCGGGATGGGGAACTTCCCGAAGCGCGCACCGTACAGCCGGCACGAGTTTGTCGGCGGCAACGTATACATGCTCACGCTGCTCCGCAACAACATCGATTCGCTGGGAGTGACCGCCAACTGCCACGCACTTCGATTCCACGATTGCGCGGGCGGCCCGCAGCCTGAGCGACCGGTCGCTCAGGCTCGAGGCCTCAGCCTCCTATCGCAGAGGACACCCTGGAGATCCGCGCGACAGTCACGAACCTGACCGGGCACAAGCTTCCAACAGGTATCCCGTTCAGGAGGATGTGGCTGCATGCGCTCGTGACGACCGACGCCGGCGATACCCTCTTTGAATCGGGCGGATGGGACAGCGTCGGCCGCATCACGACGCGCACGCTTCCGTTCGAACCGCATCACCAGACGATCACGTCGCCGGACCAGGTCCAGATCTACGAGGCTGTCATCAGGCGACCTGGACAGTTCGGTCACACGCTCCCTGTTGAGGGCCGCCTACTACGTGAAAGACAACCGAATCCCGCCGGCAGGCTTCACGCGTTCGCATCCGACGTACGATTCGACCGTGATCGCCGGCGATGCGCTGCATGACCCCGACTTCAACCGGGACGGAGTCACGGAAGGAACCGGCAGCGATATCGTGACCTATCGCATTCCCGCCCGCGGGCAGACGGCATATACCGTCACCGTCGAAGTGTGCTATCAGTCGGTGAACCCTGAACTGGTGGAGGAGATCCGGGACACTCCCGGCCGAAGGACATCGCGCGGTTTGTCCGCATGTATGACGCCCTGCCTAACACGCCCTTCGTGATGAAGAGTGTCACGCTGGATGTGGTGACGGGAGTGACGGAGACTGCGACCCTTCCGGAGGCGCTTCCGGCTCGAGCAGAACTATCCCGAACCCGTTCAACCCCTCGACCGAGATCAGGTTTCACATCCCGGGCGCTTCAGGTCCGGATGGGCAGTCAGCGGGTTCCGGACTGCGCGACGTGAAGCTGTCCGTCTACGACATCCTCGGACACGAAGTGGCGGTCCTCGTGAACGAGCGTATGGCGCCGGGAGAATACGCGGCATCGTTCAATGCCAAGGGTCTCCCGAGCGGGGTGTACCTGTATCGCCTGACCGCAGGCAGCACTCGGCCCGAGAAAGATGCTGCTTCTCAGATGAGTCTCAGGGAGCATTCGGGAGGAAGCATCGTTGAACATCGGCAGTCAGGTCCTGCGACGGCCTTCTGCCTAAGAGGAATCGCGGGTGGAAAGGATCTGTCCGGCTCCGGGCCGACGACGGGAGGGAATCAGTCTCGGAATGACGAGAGGACTTCGCGGGCGATGCGCAGCACTTCGGGGATCGCGTCCCTGACACGGGCGCTGAGATCGATCGTCATGCTCTGAATCTGTTCGATGGACACCGTGATCAGGTACAGTCTGGGAAGCGGACCAAGAAGCGCAGCCGATTCCAGGAGGTCGCGCAGACCGATGTCGTGCGCGCTGAGCGTCCGGGGGAAATCCGAGGCGAATTTCGGCTGCAGGAGCCGGACGGTCCCGGCAGGAGCCCCATCCATCGTCGCATCGATGAGGATGATCGGGTCGTAGTCCTGGAAGAGGGACAGCAGGTGGAACCCGCCCGTTCCCCCGTCCAGGGCGGTCACACCCTCCGGAAGCCCGGCCTCCTCAAGGGCGCGGACAGCGTGGACTCCAACCCCTTCATCGCCAAGCAGATAGTTGCCGACCCCAAGGACAAGCGGCTTGTGCATCGAGAAATATCCCTGCTCTGATAGTGGGCCCAATGTACAGCAGCCATCGTCGCGAAGCAACTTCCCGATGTGCGCCAAACCCGGGTATCGCCGGGCATGCCTTCGTGCGGCACCCACATCAGAAGCCCGGAGCAACTCGACGCCGAATAGCACCGACCTCCTGACGGCGTGACATGCGGACTCGGAACGACGAAGGGCGGCTCTCGCCGCCCTTCTGTGTCGGGACCGGTATCCCTATTTCAAGTGTTCCTCCCGCTCGATGAACTTCCACCCTCCCACCATCGACGACGTAACACCCCGCCCCTCCACATAGTCGTGGTAGAAGACGAGGTACATGTGGATCATCGAAAAGATGATGAAGAACCACATCATCACGTGGTGAAGGTGACGGACCGCGAAGTCTCCGCCAAGCAGCGGAACGACCCACGCGAACAGATCCGGAAGCCACGCGTGGCTCATCGCCGCGTACATCCCGAACCCTGTCAGCGCACTGAATCACGAAGGCGAGAAACGTAATGAAGTACGTCAGCCCGGCAAGCGTGTTGTGCCCGATCGACTCGAGAGGCTTCGTCTTCGCCTGAAGGATGTCGACGCGCAACACCTCCACCAGCTCCTTCCACTGCTCCTTCCGAAGCGGGATGAAGTTGTCCCAGTCGGGCATACCGGTTTCCGACAAACCCCCAGTAGATGCGGAACAGAAAATTGAAGAAGAACACGAACGCCGCAACGAAGTGGATGAACCTGACCGTCCCGAACCAGTATCCGAACGACGCCTCGGCTCCGCTCTTGAGCGCAGGCGGCGCACCGATCAGATATCCGGTGACCGCGAGTGCGAGAACGGCGAAGGCGTTGATCCAGTGGTAGAACCGGACAGGCAGCTGCCACACGTATCGACGCTCGAAGGCATGTGTGTGCATGGTGCTCTCCAGGCCGGCGCGCCGCTGAGGCGCGCCCGGCATCGTTCGTTCTAGAATGTGGCTACCTGATGGACGTAGCGCCCCTTTTCGTCGTACAGATGGACGGCGCAGGCGATGCACGGATCGAAGGAGTGAATCGTCCGGAGGATTTCCAGCGGCTGGTCCGGATTGTTCACCGGCGTCCCGATCAGGGACGCCTCGTACGCCGACATCTGCCCCTTCGGGTCTCTGGGTGACGCGTTCCAGGTGCTCGGGACGACCAGCTGGTAGTTGTCGATCTTCCGGTCCTTGATGACGATCCAGTGCGCAAGCGCTCCGCGCGGCGCCTCCGTGAACCCGACGCCCTTCGCCTCGGCCGGCCAGGTCTCGGGCTCCCACAGGTCCCTGTTCGCCATGCGCGTGTCGCCGTTCTTGATGTTCGACAGGAGCTGTTGATAGAACTCCTGCGCCCACCCGGCGATCAACTGTGTCTCGATGCCGCGCGCAGCCGTGCGGCCGAGCGTCGAGAACAGCGCCGCGACCGGGACATTGAGCGCGGACAGGACACCGTTCACAGCCTCCTGGACATCCTTCCGCCCGCTGGCGTAGGCCACCAGCAGCCGGGCCAGCGGTCCGACCTCCATCGGGTTGCCCTTCCAGCGAGGAGTCTTCAGCCAGCTGTACTTCTGGTCCACGTTCAGGTGTTCGTACGGAGGCTTCGGCCCCGAGTACGCAAGTTTGGTTTCTCCCACCCAAGGATGCTTCCCTACCGCGTCGCCGTCGCTGTATTCATACCATGAGTGCGAGATGAACTCCTGCACCTGCGACGCATCCTTCCCATCCACCTCGTGAACCCTGGTGAGGTCGCGGTTCAGGATCGCTCCCCGGGGGAATTTGAACCCTGAAGGATCGCCGTACCCGCGCGTCGGTAGATCGCCGTACGCCAGGTAGTTCGGAAGGCCTCCACCGATGCCACCCCAGTCCTTGTAGAAGCCCGCCACGGCGAGCAGGTCCGGGATATACACCATCTCGATGAACTCCTTCGCATCGTTCAGCAGCTGCCCCACCATCGAGAGACGTTCGGCGTTGATGGCGTTGGACTCATCCACGTTCACCGAGCACGGCGCGCCGCCGACCAGGTAGTTCGGGTGCGGGTTCTTCCCGCCGAAGATCGTATGAATCTTGACGATCTCCTTCTGCCACTCCAGCGCCTCGAGGTAGTGGGCCGTCCCGATCAGATTGACCTCGGCGGGCAGCTTGTACCCGGCGTGGCCCCAGTACCCGTTCGCGAAGATCCCCAACTGCCCGCTGTTGACGAACGCCGCAAGCCGCTTCTGCACATCGGCGAAATACTTCGGGGAGCTCTTCGGCCAGCGCGAAATGCTCTGCGCGATGTCGGAAGTCTTCTGCGGGTCGGCCTTCAGCGCGCTGACGACGTCCACCCAGTCAAGCGCGTGGAGGTGATAGAAGTGCACCACATGGTCCTGCATGTACTGCGCGCAGAACATGAGGTTCCGGACGAGCTCGGCATTCGGGGGAATTGTGATCCCGAGCGCATCCTCGACGGAGCGCACGGAGGCCAGGGCATGCACGGTCGTGCAGACACCGCAGGCCCGCTCGGTAAACGCCCACGCGTCTCTGGGGTCGCGGCCCTTCAGGATGATCTCGAATCCGCGCACCATGGTCCCCGAGCTGTACGCATCCACGATTCGTCCGTCCTTGATCTCCGCCTCGATGCGCAGGTGCCCTTCAATCCGTGTGATGGGGTCGACAACAATGCGGCTCGGCATCACGCACCTCCTTTCTTCTCGTCCGGCGTGCTTTCTTTGATCTCTTCCCTGATCAGCTTGCGCTTCCGGATGTTGGTGGACACCGCATGAGCGGCGATCCCCGCGGCCGCGGCAACGCCGACGGCCACGCCGACTTTGTCCGCAGTCGACTCGATCCCGAATCCGGGGAACGACGCAAGGTGCTGATAGAACGGGCCGTTGTCCCAGAACTTCGCCTCCGAGCAGCCGATGCATCCGTGGCCCGACTGGATCGGGAAGCTGACGCCGTTGTTCCAGCGCGTCACACCGCACGCGTTGTACGTCACAGGTCCGCGGCACCCCATCTTGTAGAGGCAGTAGCCGCGCCTCGCATTCTCGTCGTCGAACGATTCCACGAACAGTCCGGCGTCGTAGTTCGGACGGCGATAGCAGGTATCGTGGACGCGGCGGGAGTAGAACGCCTTCGGCCGGTTCAGCCCGTCGAGCTGCGGCACGCGCTCGAAGGCCAGAAGATGCACGACCGTGGCGGCCATGACCTCGCCAATCGGGGGGCATCCGGGCACGTTGATGATCGGCTTCCCTGAGATGATCTTGTGGATCGGGGTGGCCTCGGTCGGGTTCGGGTGAGCCGCCTGGATGCAGCCGTTTGATGCACAACTGCCCCAGCAGACGATGGCCTTCGCCCCCTCTGCCGCTTCCTTCACGATGTCCAGCGCCGTCCGTCCGCCGATGCAACAATACACACCTCCATCGGCGGTCGGAACCGATCCCTCGACCAGCATGAGGTACTCACCCTTGTGCTTCGTCATGGTCGCGTTCCGGGCAGCCTCAGCCTGATGACCCGCGGCTGCCTGGAGCGTCTCCGTGTAGTCAAGGGAGATCTTGTCCAGGATGATGTCGGCCACGATCGGGTGCGAGCTGCGGATGAACGATTCACTGCAGCAGGTGCACTCCTGGAAATGGAACCAGAGAACTGGAAGCCGGGGCTTGGTGTCCATGGCGTGCACGAGTTTCCCGACGCCGCTTGCCTCGATGCCTGCCGCCGCCGCCAGCCAGCTGCAGAACCGGAGGAAATCGCGGCGCGAGTATCCCCGCAGCCGGGCCTGCTCCCAGATGGTGAGAGGTTGACCGTCCATTGTGCCTCCTCAGAAAGGAATGATGGACTTACGTAATGTATCGAAGTGATTCACGAACCCTGCATTGCGCGGATATCCGTGGGCTATCCACGGAAACCCGCCACAATGGAACGTCAACCGGCCTCCGTCGCCGGGTAATCGCTCGCCCTAAGCGTCCTGCACTCCCGTATCGTCAGGTCGATGTCCAGCGACACTCTCTCCCCGAGGTGAGGATCTTCGAGCAGTTCCGCCGGGATTGACACGTGCAGGGGACGCAGGGCAAGCGTGGCGACTGATTTGCCGCCGGAGTGGTACACTTCTACAACTTCGCCGACCACCGTGGGTAGGCGGAGGAAGACTTCTGATGGCATGGGAGCGAAGAATTCCCTGGTGGTTACCCATGTTTCGGGTCAAACCACATGCCAGAAAAAGAAATGAAAAACACACCAGAAGCGGGTGGGTGCTGCGGAGAGGTGGCGGAAAACCGTGGGGCTGCTGCCGTCTATGACGCTCCCAACGTCCGTGAGGCTACTGAGGTCCGGGGTGCTCGTCGGATCCGTTCAGATTGTGTTTCTTGAGCTTGTCCCTGAATGTCGAAGGGCTCAGCTTGAGAAGTTGCGCAGCCCTGGTCCTGTTCCCTCCCGTTTCGCGAAGGGCTTTGTTGAGAAGGTTCACTTCCAGGCAGGCGATGACCTGATCGAACGTCATGTTCTCTTCGGAGAAGCACCGGTCACATGCTTTGACGAACTGATCGATGGGCCGGTGTTCCCGGAGCTCGGGCGGGAGTTCGTCGACCGAAATCGCGTCGCCGGCAAACAGCGCGATCCGCTGGACGACGTTCCGCAATTCACGCACGTTTCCCGGCCATGGATAGGTCACAAGGGCGTGCAACGCTTCAGGGGAGAGCGAGACTGTCTGCCCGGAGCATACCGCTTGAGAAAGTGTTCCACGAGCAGCGGGACATCCTCTCGCCGCTCCCTGAGAGGGGGGATGAAAACGGGGACAACGTTGATCCGATAATAGAGATCAGGACGGAAGAGCCCGCGCGACACAAGATCTTTGAGATCGACCTTTGTCGCGGTGATCAAACGAACGTCAATCGGGATGGAAACGGATCCGCCGACGCGCATCACCTCGCGCGACTCCAGCACCCGGAGGAGTTTCGGCTGCAGCGCCGGAGGGAAATCGTCGATGTCGTCGAGGAAGATGGAGCCCGTGTTCGCAAGCTCGAAGAGGCCCTTCTTGTCGCTCGAGGCGCTGGTGAACGCCCCGCGTTCGTGCCCGAACAGCTCGCTCTCGAGCAGATCCGGTGGGAGCGCCGACAGGCCGACCTTCACGAAGGGGGCCTGCGCGCGCGGACTGAGCCGGTGCAGATACTCGGCAAACAGCTCCTTCCCGACTCCGGTTTCGCCGACAAGGAGCACCGAGCTGTCGGACTGTGAAATCCGTCCGAGCCGGTCAAGAATGGCTCGCATCAGCCCGCTCTGCGCGATCAGCGCCAGCGTCCCTGGGTGTGTCATCGTGCCCCGGGTCTTGGGAGAAGAACTGTGGGTGGGGAGGATGATACACAAACGGCACGGGCAAGTCAACACCCGACGTTGCATTCCAGCTCGACGCTTACTATACTCCGGCGATGGACCAGAGA
Source organism: uncultured Ignavibacteria bacterium (assembly GCA_963701735.1). GTDB lineage: Bacteria > Bacteroidota > Ignavibacteria > UBA10030 > UBA6906 > CAWABB01. The sequence goes on from CAVPBI010000023.1 coordinate 169,145, forward strand.
TTCCTCTTCGAAGCAGAGCGGCCCTCGGGCACCCACCACAGAATTCTTCTGATGAGCTGGGCCGGATGGGTCTTCGATTTCTACGACCTCATCCTGTATACGTTCCTGCTCATCCCCATCGGCCAGGAGCTCAACCTCGACAATATCCAGCTTTCCTACGTCCTGGGGGCTTCGCTGGCGTCCACCGCCATCGGCGGAGTGATATTCGGAGCCGTGTCCGACCGGTTCGGACGGAAGAACGTTCTGGAATGGACCATCCTGACATACAGTTTTGGCACGTTCCTGAGCGGGCTGGCCCCCAATCTGACCACGCTCATTGTGTTCAGGGTGATCACCGGATTGGGCGTGGGCGGCGAATGGGCCACCGGCCAGACGTATGTGGGAGAGACCTTCCCGCCCCGGATGCGGGGCCGATACGGCGCCTTCATGCAGACGGGCGCGCCCCTCGGAATCGCGCTCGCCTCTCTCGTGGGCGGATTCGTCGCACCGGTGATCGGCTGGCGGTGGACCTTCTTCATATCCGTCCTCCCCGCCCTTCTTGTCGTGTACATCAGGCGGCGCCTTCCCGAGTCCGACGTCTGGCTCGAACACAGACGGCGCGCGCTGCAGCCGGGCGCGCCCGCGGAGAGTCCCCTCGGGAAGTTCCTTCAACTCTTTTCCCGTGAGCACAGGAGACTCTTTCTCCTCTGCCTGATCCTCGCGGTCTTCGACATGTCGGCGTATTGGTTTACATATTCCTGGTTGCCCGGATACCTCCACCAGGAGCGCCAGTTTTCGATGGCGAAGTCTGCGCTCTGGGTGCTGGTGACGCAGGCGGGCGGGCTTATCGGGTACGCCACATTCGGATTTGTGGCCGATCGCCTGGGTCGGCGGCCGGCGTACACTCTCTATTCCGTCATCATGGCCGCCGGTCTGATGATGATCACCGTCGCATGGGATTGGATCGCCGCAACGCCCGCGGTCATTCTGGCCTTCATGTTTCTCGTCGGTTTTGGAACCGGCATGTTCGGAGGATACGGACCGCTCTTCTCTGAGCTCTTCCCCACGTCCATTCGAAACACTGCAATGGGCTCGGCGTTCAACCTCGCCCGCGGCGTCCAGTTCTTCACTCCGGTCGCAATTGCCACGATCGCGCTTACCTACGGCCTTGCCGGCGGCATCGCGGTTGCCGCCATCTTCGCCCTTCTCACCGGCCTCTGGGTGTGGACCCTTCCGGAGACACGGGGAAAAACGCTCCAGATCTAGACATCTCCTGGCGCCGCTCCCAGTAACGAGGGAACCGCCTGATCCGAGCGATCGTTTAATCTATGCGTGAGACACGAGATCGTCATCCATAAGCGAAGAGGTAGAGTATGGCAAAGAAGATCGGGGTCATCGGGTCGGGTATCGTGGGCCAGGTCCTTGCGAACGGCTTCGCAAAGTACGGGTACAGTGTGATGATCGGGACAAACAACCCGGCCAAGCATGCGGAACTGAAGCAGAAGACCGGCGGCAAGGCCGAGATCGGAACCTTCGAGGCCACTGCGAAGTTCGGCGAGATTCTCGTGCTCGCCACGAAGGGCTCAGCAGCGGGGGACGCGCTCAGGTCAGCGGGCATCGCAAACCTCCAGGGGAAGACAATCATCGATACAACCAATCCGATCGCCGACGCCCCGCCTGTCAACGGAGTCCTCAAATTCTTCACGACGCTCGACGACTCGCTCATGGAGCGGCTGCAGCGGGACGCGCCCGCGGGCAATTTTGTGAAGGCGTTCAGCTGCGTGGGTAACGCACACATGGTGAATCCGGATTTCGGCGGGACGCGCCCGTCGATGTTCATCTGCGGCAACAATGCGTCCGCGAAGTCCGAGGTCCGGGCAATCCTCGAGCAGTTCGGCCACGAGGTTGAGGACATGGGCGCCGTGGAGGCCGCCCGCGCGATCGAGCCGCTCTGCATCCTCTGGTGCATCCCGGGCTTCCAGCGCAACCAGTGGACGCATGCGTTCAAGCTCCTGCGGAAGTAGCCGCGCATGAGGTTCGCGGCGTTCTTCTTGATTGTCTCGACCGTCCTGGCACTGGCGTACGCATACGTCGGATGGCGGGTCATCGTTCCGGCCGGACTCACCAGGGCGTGGACGGTGGCGGCATGGGCGTTCCTCCTTGTCCTCTTTCTCCTCCCCGTGATCACCTTCGCGCTCCAATTCACCCGGAGCCTTCCCGGGACCGGAGGCCTTCTGGTCTGGACCGGCTATGTCGCCCTCGGGCTCTTCTCGTTCGTGTTCACGTTTCTGGCGTCTGCGGGACCTCGCATGGCTCGTGTACGTTGGAGGCGAGAAGGTATGGGGAGTGATCGGAAGGCTCGGCGGCGACTTCGGCTGAAGCCCCTCGGTCTTCGACCCGCAGCGACGCGCGGTGTTGTTGCAGGGGACGAATCTGGGGATCCTCGCCCTCGCCGCCGGACTCACCGGGTACGGCCTCTTCCAGGCGCGGCGCCGGCCGTCGGTCATCGAGGTGAACGTACCGATCGACAACCTTCCTGCGCACCTTGACGGCTTCCGCATTGTCCAGTTGACAGACATCCATGCGGGCCTCACGGTCACCCGTGAATTCGTTCAGACTGTTGTGGAGATCGCGAACGGGCTGAACGGCGGACATCGTGGCATTCACGGGCGATCTCGTGGATGGCACGGTGGAACAGCTCAGAGAACACGTTGCGCCGATGGCCGATCTGCGGTCACGCTACGGATCGTTCTTCGTCACCGGCAACCACGAGTACTACTCGGGCGCTGAGGCGTGGGTCGAAGAAGCGCGCCGGATGGGCTTCGAGGTCCTGATAAACGAACATCGAATCCTCACGCACAACGGCCGGAGCATTCTGCTCGCCGGGGTGACCGACACAAGCGGAGGCCAGTTCTTCCCCCATCATGCGTCGGATCCGCACAAGGCGATCGCGGGCGCTCCCTCTGCCGACGTGAAGATCCTCCTCGCGCATCAGCCCCGGTCGTTGGCCGAGGCCACGAAGGCAGGCTTCGACCTCCAGATATCCGGCCACACGCACGGAGGCCAGTTCTTCCCCTGGAACCTGGCCGCTGCGATCGGGCAGCCTTTCATTGAAGGATTGCACAGGTTGGAACAGACGTGGATCTACGTCAGCAAAGGGACGGGATATTGGGGTCCGCCGGTGAGAGTCGGGGCGCGATCGGAGATCACGGTCATCACGCTGAAGAGCGGCGCGGCTGCCGGAGCCGGCGCGACGTGACAGACCTGTGCCTGCTGAAATGACGGGTCCGTTTCAGCTGTCCAACCTCGACCTGGATGAGCCAGAAAAGCAACGAGCCCCGCATTGTGGGGCTCGTCTCGTTGATGGACCAGCTGCTCGCGTGGTTCACGCGCGCACTTCAACCCCCGCTGGCCGAGCCGGAACCGGAGTGTCAGCCGTGTGGAGCTCCGAAGGACGAGCAGGCCTCTTGATGGCAGCGATCGGCACGCACCTGATAAACCCTGACTTCTCATCCTCCCAACCGTCGATCAACAGGCGGGCAGGGGCACTGCCGACCGACTCGACATGCCGGCGGAGCAGGTTCAGAAGCAGCGCCTCGTCCTCCGCCGTCAAATCGACCGGCTCGAGATAGTTGCGATTCAGGAAGCCCTGGTTCGACCGCCGCAGGAAGAGCGTTCCTCCCGTCATTCCGGCCCCGACATTGTGCGACACCGGTCCGAGAATGGCCACACAGCCGCGGGTCATGTACTCGCATGCGTGCAGACCGGCCCCCTCCACGACAGCCGTCGCGCCGCTGTTGCGCACGGCAAACCGATCTCCGGCAAGACCGTTGATGTACACTTCGCCCCCGGTCGCACCGTACAGGGCGCAGTTCCCGATGATCGCGTTCTCCTCCGGCCTGTACGTCGCGGATGCGGCCGGACGAACCATGACGACTCCACCGGACATGGACTTGCACACCCCATCATTCGCCTCTCCGAGCAGCGTCACGGTCAGACCGGGCTCCAGGAAAGCGGCGAATCCCTGCCCGGCGCTCCCGGCGAGCGTGAGACGGACCTGACAGCCTTCCAGGGGTGAGGGCGTCTCACCGCGCCGCCTCCGCTCTGCAGCGCGTTCGGCCAGTCTGCCGCTCAGCGTGCTCAGCACGCCGCGATCTGCGGTCGTCACAGGGAACGAAAACTCGAACCGCGTCTCCCCTCGGTCGAGCCTCGAAAGGACCTTGTCCGTGATCTGCTGGTTCAACGGACTGATGCCTTCGGGGACAAGCCGGTAGGCAGGGGTGCTGGCAGCCGGAACCGGATGCAGGAAGAAGCTCAGATCGATCTTCCGTTGCTCCACGAACGCCTTGTGACGCGGATCCACCTCAAGGAGCGTCGTCTTTCCGACCAGCTCCCGGAGATCTCTGGCGCCAAGCGAAGCAAGCTGGCGGCGGATGTCTGCGGCCAGCATCGTGAGGATGACAATGATGTCGTCCTTCGAGCCCTTGTATTTCGCTTTGTATTTCGGGTCGTGGGTCGCGATACCCGTCGGGCAGGTGTTCTTCTCGCAGATTCGCGCCATGATGCAACCCAGCGACACGAGGAGAAGCTTGCCGAAGTCGAACCCTTCGGCCCCCAGGATCGCCGCACGTATCACGTCGGCCCCCGTCAGGAGCCCGCCGTCCGTGCGGAGCTCGACGCTGCTCCGGAGGTTGTTCTCCACCAGGACCCGATGCACCTCCATCAGCCCGAACTCCCACGGCAGGCCCGCGTGCTTCATCGAGCCGAGGGTCGCCGCGCCGGTGCCGCCATCCCCTCCCGCCACATAAATGATATCCGCCCCCGCCTTTACCACGCCCACTGCGACGGTTCCAATGTTGGCGCCCGAGACGAGCTTCACGCTGATCTTCGCCTTCGGATGAACCTGGCGCAGCTCGTAGATCAGCTCCTTCAGGTCCTCGATGCTGTAGATATCGTGCAGGGGAGGGGGCGAGATCAGATCGACCCCGGGGTCCGCATGGCGGGCCCGGGCGATCGATTCGTCGACCTTAATCCCCATCAGCTGGCCGCCCTCCCCGGGCTTTGCTCCCTGGGCGATCTTGATCTGCAGCTCGTTCGCCACGACCAGATATTCCGCGGTGACCCCAAACCGCGCCGACGCCACCTGCTTGACGGATGCGGTCGTGCCGTCGACAAAATAGTAGGGGTTCTCCCCCCCTTCGCCGCTGTTGCTCCTCGCCCCGAGGTCGCGCATCGCCGTGACGATATCCCTCTGAACCTCCGCACTGATGGCTCCGTAGGACATCGCACCTGACCCGAATCGGGAGAGGATGCTGGAGACCGGCTGCACTTCTGATTCCGGGAGCGGAGGCCCGGCGGGCTTCACGGCGAACAGATGCCGTACGCTGATCGGCTCCGCATCCGTGCCGAGACGGAGATACTCGTCGAACGCCTCGCGCCGTTCGGACTCACCCGGGCTCCTGCGAAGCAGCCGGTGGACAGCAGCGGCGCGCTTGCTCGTCATGGAATGGCGCTCTCCCTGGCGGAGGGCGTTGTGCTCGCGGAACAGATAGGTGTTGAGGATCGTGCTCGCATTCTGCGGGTCCGCGGCCAGGCCGGTCTTCCACAGGATGTCTTCGGCCAGCTCTTCCGGACCGATGCCGCCGAGCGCGGTCGGCTGGCCGGGGAAGAAGTCCTCCATCAACTCGGGGCCCAGCCCGATGGCGGTGAAGAGCTTCGAGCTCTGGTAGCTCTGAACGACCGAGATGCCGCTTTTCGACATGATCTTGAGCAACCCCGACTCGAGCGCCGCCACGAGATTCGATTCCCGCTGATCCGCGCTCAGCCGCTCGAACCCGGGAAGACCCGGCTGTCGCGCGATTGCGAGCGCAAGCGACGGGCACATGGCGGAGGCGCCAAACGCGATCAGGGCCGCGACGTGATGCGGGGTCCGGATTTCTGCCGACTCAACCACGATAGACGCGTTCAGACGAAGGCCGGATTCGTTGAGTCCGCGGACCACGGCTCGTAGAGCGACCAGCGCCGGGATGGGCGGCCGTTCGACCGTGGCACTGCGATCGGAAAGGATGACCAGCGTGCATCCCTCGTTCACGGCGGCGAGGACTTCGCGTTCAAGCTCGTCCAGGCGCGGCTTGAGGCCCGACGTGCCGTGCGCGCGCTCGAACACCATATCGAAGACGCGAGGGATGATGTGGGATTGCGAGGGCCGCTTCGAGCGGAGCGATTCCAGATAGGCGATCTGTCCGAGCCGGAGCACCGGCCCCGGGAGCTCGACTGCCTCCTCGAGCGGGATCAGATCCTTGGCGAAAAAGATGTTCGGCTTCCGGCCGAGGAACACGCGAAGGTCGGTGACGTTCCGCTCGCGCATGTAATCCAGCGGCGGGTTCGTAACCTGGGCGAAGTTCTGGTAGAAGTAGTCGTAGAACGGCCTGGGCTCGGTCGAAAAGACGTTCGGTCGGGCCGTGTCGCCCATCGAGCCCACGGGCTCCTTCCCCTCGAGAATCATCGGGATGAGCAGCAGGTCCAGCTCCTCGCGCGTCAGCGAGAAGAGGTTCTGCCGGTACACCGTCGGCTCCGGGGGGCGCCAGGCCGTCTCGTCGGGCGAACCGATGTCGAGCGAACCCACGGGCACGGTTCTGGGATCGAAGCGGGCGTCCCTGTTTTCGCCCGACCGGCTCGGATCGCGGAAGTGCACGCGTCCCGTGTTCACGTCAACTTTCACGCCTGTCCCGGCGTGGAGCGCGCCCTTCCTCCTGACGGCGGATTCATCGACGTCGAACGTTCCCGCCTCCGAGGCAAGATAGAACATGTCGTCGGTTACGACCCAGCGGGCCGGACGGAACCCGTGGCGGTCGAGCCTGGCGCCCACCGTGTTTCCGTCGGCATACAGAATGATGGCAGGCCCGTCCCACGGTTCCATCGCCCGGCTCCAGAACTTGTAGAAATCGTTCTGATCATGCGCGGGCGGCATCATGATCGCGAGGATGTCCTCCATGTCCGGGATGCTGCTCCGGTGCATCAACGCTTCCATCATCTCGTTGAGGCTGCCGGAATCGCTGATGCCGGCGTGGGTGAGCAACTGGTCTTTTGGAAGGCCGAGCGACATCTCCCGCGAGAGGGCCCATGACCTGTTTCCGGCGATCGTGTTGATCTCCCCGTTGTGCGCGATCAGGCGGAACGGCTGGGCCTTGTCCCACGTGGACCTGGTGTTCGTGCTGAAGCGCCTGTGGGCCATCGCGAACCGCGTGCGAAACACGGGGTTCTGGAGGTCCAGGTAGAACTGGTCGAGCCCCTCGCCCCGCACGAGCCCTTTGTAGACGATCGTGGATGACGAGAGAGAGGTAAAGAAGAACTCCTTGTTGATCCCCTTCAGGGAGATCTCGGTTCGCGTCCGCTGCTTCGCGGCGTAGAGGACGCGCTCGAAAGATGAATCCGTCTTGCAGTGCTGCGGGCGGCGGATGATGCAGTGCGTCATCGACGGGAGCGTCCGGCGCGCTTCGTCGCCGAGCATGGAGGGGTCAGTCGGGATCTCGCGGTAACGGACGATGTCGAGCCCGTAGAACCGGAACGTGCTTTCGAAGACTTTGAGCGCGGTGCGCATGCGCGCCTGGTCCTGCGGCATGAACAGCGTGGCAACCGCGACCTCGCCCCTGGTGAACCCGAAGAGGTCATACGGAATGTCGGTCATGATGCCGGCGCCGTCGCCGGTCGTCTGGTCCGCCGCGCACGCGCCCCGATGCTCGACGCACTGGAGGGCCTTCAGGCCCTGGCGGAGGATGTCGTGCCGGAATTCGTTCCGCCGACTGACGAGAAAGCCAACGCCACAACTGGAGCGCTCTTCACGATCAAAGACATTCATGGTCCACCGCGGAGGAAATGAGACTCTGGAGATTCCTTGAATAAAGGAGATGGGGGGAGAAACGCAAATCGCAAGGCAACGTCAGGTGAGCAGGCGAAGCGGTTCGGCCGCCTCGGGCATATGCGTGCAGGCCGCCACGGCGCAGTCAGTTCAACACGGCTCGCTTCACGCGATCGTGCAGGTACAGGACTTCCTCATCCGGGAGCCCGGACCCGAACGTGAAGACTCCCCTTCGGGTCTTGAGGATCACGCCTTTCGAAGGGACGAGCGACCCGAGGAACGACACCCACCGGGGGAGCTCCACATTCCTGATCGCGCTCTCGGAGCCTCGCACGAAGCTCACCGATCGTGCGGTCGCTGCCCCCCGCCGTGCCGATTCCATCCTCGATGCAGTCGTTCCATAGTCGATATCCAGGATCATGTCGGCCGGAATATCGGTGATTTTTGTACGCATGGCACCCCGCTCCTCAATCGTGATTCCTGCCGGGGAGGCTGATACCACGGTCCGGGATCTTGCGGCGCGAACGATCGAGCCGATCCCTCCAGCTCCCGGTCCAAGGACGAACAGGGCGAGGAATCCGAGAAACACCCACGTGACGGGCTCCGGAGTGCCTGTCTGGTCGAAGAACGGAATGATCTGGGTGAGCGCGAATGCGGCAAACGCCAGCGGGATTGCGAGCTGCAGCAGCATGGCGGGCTTGAAGCCGGGTCCGGGAATCGTGAGCCGCGCTCCGCGGTCGGATTCCTCGATTGCGGTCCGGAGGGATACGGGACGCGCTGCGCCGCCGCTGCGTTCCTGTCGGGCGCGCTCCCGGAACGATCGCCGCCAGATATTCGGAACGGCGTACAGATTCATGATCGGTGGTCGAGTCGACAAGCGACAGGCCTGTAACCGCCGATATGCGCTCAGCTTTCGACCGTGCATTCGCGTAATCGGCCCCGGAGAGGAGCGCCAGGTCGGCGCCCCCGGCCTGAGCCTGGAAGCACGATGGGATAACGGTCCGGCGTGTCGGAATCCCCTGCGTCAAACCTGAGGACGACAGCGGAGTAGCTCTGGAGGGAGAGCTCCTCTGATTTCAGCGGGACCAGCAACCCCCACTCACGGGCGACGATCCCGCGGGTTCGGTCGATCGAAATCCATCGGCGTCCGAAGACGAGGTGTCCGCCGACCGCGACGAATGCAAGGCCCATAGCGAGCATGAGTGGCCATGTCCACCAGGGAAGCTCGTCTGCATTTTCGGGCACGAGGACACCGAGGGGGATCAGGCACACGAGGACCCCGGCAGCAAAGAACGGAATGCCGAAGATGGACAGGCAGCCTCCGCCGCTCCTGATACGCAGGCGGTCAGGTCCTTCTTCTGTGAGACTTTCTGCAGCAAGCGGCGTCTTCATCCAGTACCGTCAACTCGCAAGAAACGCGCCATCTGCATTCGGCCCGGAATCGACGGCAGCGGCAATGCGGGAATCTCCGGCTCCGGTGGTTTGAACAATTCACACCGCCCAGTCTTCATAGTAATCTCGCCCTTCTTTACGGCTTCTTTATGCGCACACTTCCCCTCTTGATCCCCGCTTGATGGCTTCCACCCCCCATTCGCCACATATTTCTCCCGAGGAGACCCGCACGCGGTGAGGTTGCGGCGACTACCGCCGGCCGTCATACGTGGCGGGTCTCCTGGCGGACGGATCCAATCTCATGCTGAAGAAACATCTCCGAATATCAATCATCCTCTTTGGTGCGCTGACGCTGATCGTGGGTATCGCGTATCCGTTTCTCGTCACAGGAATCGCGCAGGTTTTCTTTCCCTTCCAGGCGAACGGAAGCATCATTGCGTCGAATGGTCGGCCTGCAGGGTCTGCGCTGATAGGTCAGTCATTCACGAACCCGAAGTACTTTTTCGGCCGGCCGTCGGCAACATCGCCTTCGTACAATGCCGGAGCATCGGCGGGCTCAAACCTGGGCCCCCTCAACCCGGCGTACCTGCGAAGCGTTCGGGATCGAATCAAGGCGCTCCAGCTGGCTGATTCCGGAAACCGGGCACCAGTCCCGGTGGACCTGGTCACCGCCTCGGGGAGCGGCCTGGACCCACACATCAGTGTCGCAGCCGCACTGTACCAGGTCCCGAGGGTCGCGAGGCTCCGGAATGTTCCTGAAGATTCCATCCGGGCTTTGGTGAATGCCTGCAGGCTTGACCGGCAAATGGGGTTCCTCGGAGAGGCGCGGGTCAACGTCCTGAGGCTCAACCTCGCGCTCGATGATGTGCGGACCGGCCCGGAGGACCGCTGAGATGGAGATGATCGTGCTGGCCGTTGTGATTCTGTTTTCGGCGTTGACCGGTGGACTGATTCGGCTCTGCCAGCGGATCGGGACTGGCGAACAGGAGGAGCGGTCATGAACCCGGTGTACCTTGTCGCGGGAGCAATCGCGGCGGCGTTGCTCGTCTATCTGTTTCTCGCACTGCTTCGGCCGGAGATGTTCGAATGACCATCCACGGAACAGCGCAGCTAGTCGTGTTCATGGCAATCGTCGTGCTCAGCGCAAAGCCGCTCGGGACATTCATGGCGCGCGTGTACCAGGGTGAACGGACATTTCTCGATCCACTCATGAAGCCGATCGAGCGGCTAGTGTACCGGCTCGCGGGCATCAGCCCCGAGGAGGAATACGGCTGGAAAGAGAACATCCTCGCGATGTTGCTGTTCAACCTGGTGGGCTTCGCGTCTGTGTATCTGCTCCAGCGCATGCAGCACGTCCTTCCCCTCAACCCCGAGGGGCTTGGCGCCGTGGCGCCGGATTCAGCTTTCAACACAGCCGTCAGCTTCGCCTCAAATACGAACTGGCAGGGGTACGGCGGCGAAACAACAATGAGCTATCTCACGCAGATGCTGGGTCTCGGTGTCCAGAATTTCTTTTCGGCGTCCACGGGGATGGCGCTTCTGACGCTCACCATCCGCGGGATCGCCCGGCACTCCGCCACAACGCTCGGGAATTTCTGGGTCGACATGACGCGCAGTACCCTCTACATCCTGCTTCCGCTCTCGTTGGTGTTCGCGCTGGTCCTAGTGTCCCAGGGGACCGTCCAGACGTTCTCCCCCTCCGTGCGGATTCAGCCGCTCGATTCTTCCGGCGACTCTGCAGCCACAGACACATCGCACCACATCATCGCGCGCGGGCCTGCGGCCTCGCAGATCGCCATCAAGCAGCTGGGGACGAACGGAGGAGGCTTCTTCAATGCGAATTCAGCACATCCCTTTGAGAACCCCACTCCCCTCTCAAATTTCCTCGAGATGCTCGCGCTGATCCTCATTCCCGCGGCTCTCTGTTACACGTTCGGAAGAATGGTGGGGGACACGAGGCAGGGATGGGCCCTGCTCGCCGCCATGACTGTCATCTTTGTCGCCTTTCTGGGTCTGGCAGTGTGGTCGGAGCAACAACCGCAACCGGGTCTCGCGTCGATGGGCGTCGATCAGTCGCCGTCCGACCTCCAGCCCGGCGGCAACATGGAGGGCAAGGAGGTCCGGTTCGGCATCGCCGCCTCGGCGCTCTGGGCGACAGCAACGACCGCCGCTTCCAACGGATCGGTGAATTCCATGCACGCCTCGTACATGCCCCTGGGAAGCCTGGTCACGCTGGTGATGATGCAGCTGGGGGAGGTCGTGTACGGCGGTGTGGGTTCGGGCCTGTACGGTATGCTGGTGTTCGTCATCGTCGCCGTCTTTGTTGCCGGGCTGCTCGTCGGCCGGACGCCGGAATACATGGGGCACAAGGTGGAGGTCTTTGAAATGAAGATGGCCTCCCTCCTGATTCTCATCATGCCGCTCACCGTGCTGGGCTTCACCGCGCTCGCAGTCATGACAGAACCGGGGAAGGCTTCGATCCTCAACCCTGGCCCGAGGGGGTTCAGCGAGGTCCTCTATGCCTTCACGTCGCAGGGAAACAATAACGGAAGCGCGTTTGCGGGGCTCAACACGAACACGCCCTTCTACAATTTCGCAGGCGGTATTGCGATGCTGATCGGAAGATACTGGCTCGCCATCCCGACGCTCGCACTGGCCGGTTCGCTCGCGGGCAAGAAGCTCGTGCCGCCCTCCAGCGGAACCCTGCCCACGCACACGCCGCTGTTTGTGGTCTGGCTGGTCGCAATCGTCCTGCTGGTCGGCGCGCTGAACTTCCTCCCCGCACTCGCGCTCGGACCCATTGTCGAACACCTTATGTTGACACGCTGACATGAGCGCATCGGACAGATTGGAAGAATCAACGCCGCGAGTCCCTAGGAGCGCCCAACTCCCCGGGCTCTCCGGTCGCGCGATCAGGCGTGCGCTCCGCGATGCCGTCGCGAAGCTCAATCCGGCGCCAATGAGCCGCAACCCCGTTATGTTCATCGTCGAAATCGGCAGTGTCGCCACGACCGTCCTCTGGATTCAGGCGGTCTTCGGAACCGGCGAAGCACCCGCCTGGTTCATCGGCAGCGTGTCGCTCTGGCTGTGGCTGACGGTGTTTTTCGCCGCCTTTTCAGAAAGCCTCGCTGAGGGCCGCGGCAAAGCACAGGCTGAAGCTCTTCGCAAGAGCCGGCGGGACGTCCCGGCCAAGCGAATGGTCGAACCCCGATTCGGGAGCACGTACGAAACCGTTCCATCCGCGTCGCTCAGGAAGGGCGATGTGGTCTTCTCAGAGGCCGGCGATATCGTCCCCTGCGACGGCGAGGTCATCGAGGGAATCGCATCGGTGGACGAGAGCGCCGATCACGGGGGAAAGCGCGCCCGTCATCCGGGAATCGGGCGGCGACCGAAACGTCGTGACGGGCGGGACCAGGGTTCTCTCGGACTGGCTCGTGATCCGTGTGACGACGGAGCCGGGTGCCGGATTCCTTGACCGGATGATCCAGCTCATCGAAGGGGCGCGGCGCCAGAAGACGCCCAGCGAAATCGCGCTGAACGTCCTGCTTGCCGCCTTCTCCATCATCTTCCTGGTCGTGTGTGCAAGCCTGCTGCCGTTCTCGCTCTACAGCGTTGATGCTGCTGGTGGCGGATTGCCTGTCACCATTACCGTCCTCATAGCGCTCCTCGTCTGCTTGATCCCCACCACCATCGGCGGGCTGCTCTCCGCCATCGGTATCGCGGGAATGGACAGGATGATCCAGCACAACGTGATCGCGACGTCAGGCCGTGCCATCGAGGCCGCGGGGGACATCGACGTTCTCCTCCTGGACAAGACCGGAACCGTGACTCTCGGGAACAGAATGGCAACGGATTTCATTCCCGCACCGGGGATCCCCGTCGCGGCCCTCGTGGACGCCGCACAGCTCGCGTCACTGGCGGATGAGACGCCCGAAGGCAGGTCGGTCGTCGTCCTGGCCAAAACGAAGTACGCCATCCGCGGACGTGAGGTGCACGAGATCGCCGCCCGGTTCGTTCCATTCACCGCGCAGAGCCGGATGAGCGGAGTCGACATCCCGGCCGACGGCGGCAACCAGGGACGGGTGATACGCAAAGGGGCTGTTGAAGCGCTGAAGGTGTTTGTCGAGAGCCAGGGCGGCAACTTCCCGGCAGCTGTCCATCAGGTCGTTCAGGAAATCGGCCGCACGGGCGGAACTCCGCTGGCCGTCGCCGACGGGAAAGTAGTCCTGGGGGTGATCCATCTCAAAGACATCGTGAAAGGCGGCATTCGGGAACGGTTCACCCAGCTCCGCCGCATGGGCATCAAGACCGTGATGATTACCGGGGACAACCCCGTCACGGCCGCCGCAATCGCAGCCGAGGCGGGCGTGGATGATTTCCTGGCCGAGGCCAGGCCCGAAGACAAGCTGACACTCATCCGGGAGTACCAGAAGGGCGGGCGGCTGGTGGCGATGACCGGCGACGGAACCAATGACGCGCCGGCGCTCGCGCAGGCTGACGTGGCCGTCGCGATGAATACCGGGACTCAGTCGGCCCGCGAGGCCGCCAACATGGTCGACCTCGACAGCAACCCGACGAAGCTCCTGGAAATCGTCGAGATCGGCAAGCAGCTCCTGATGACCAGGGGGGCGTTGACCACGTTCAGCATCGCAAACGATGTCGCAAAGTACTTTGCGATCATCCCTGCCGCGTTTATGGGCACCTATCCCGCCCTGGAAGCACTGAACGTCATGGGGCTCAGAACACCCGAAAGCGCAATTCTGGCAGCAGTGATCTTTAATGCCCTCATCATCGTCGCATTGATTCCGCTGGCTCTTCGCGGCGTCCGCTACGTGCCAGTCAGTGCGGTTGAACTGCTGCGCCGCCATATCCTCCTGTACGGGGTCGGCGGCCTGATCGCCCCGTTCCTGGGTATCAAAATCATTGACGTACTTCTATCACTGCTGAGCACATGAGCCTATGAATACCACCCTTCTGATTCTGGTCGCGGTCGTCGCCGCGTATGTCCTCGCCTGCATCCTCCAGTGGCGACGACTCACCAGGGACGAGGGCCATACGCCCGAGTAACGCCCCGGGACGTGGCTTCTTCCCCCCGGGATTCGTATGTTTCCGCACCGACGGTCGCTGCCCCGCGGATCGTTCGGCTGCACAACGACGAAGCCACTGACATCCCATGCCCACCACCGGCTCCCGCCCCGACCCTGACGCGCTCCTGCAGTCCTTGAAACGCAACGAGGCCGATGGTCAGAAAGGCTCGCTGAAGATCTTCTTCGGAATGTGCGCCGGAGTCGGGAAGACATACGATATGCTCACCGCAGCCAGGGAAGTCCGGTCCAAGGGAGTCGATGTCGTCATCGGGTATGTGGAAACGCACGGTCGCCGTGAAACCGAAGACCTCCTCGCCGGCCTGCCCAGCATCCCCAGAAGAACGGTCGAATACCGGGGCGCCGTGTTCTCCGAGATGGATATCGACGCCATCCTCGCGCGAAAGCCATCCCTCGTACTGGTTGACGAACTCGCGCACACAAATGCGCCCGGAAGCCGGCACACGAAGCGCTATCAGGATGTTCTCGAGCTGCTTGACGGTGGCATCGACGTCTTCACGACGCTCAACGTGCAGCACCTGGAGAGCCGGGCCGATACGGTCGCACAGATCACGGGATCCATCGTCCGCGAAACCGTCCCGGACTCCATCTTCGAATCCGCGGCATCAGTCGAGATTGTCGACCTGCCTCCCGATGAGCTGATCAAGCGACTGACCGAGGGCAAGGTGTACACCCCCGAACGGTCGCGCGAAGCCATCCAGCATTTCTTTCGGCCCGGGAACCTGACGGCCCTGAGGGAGATGGCCCTGCGGCTCGTCGCGGAGCGTGTGGATCATCAGCTCCGCGACCTCATGCGCGCCCAGCGAATCCCCGGTCCCTGGAAATCCGGCCAGCGTCTGGTCGTCGGGATCAGCTCGAGTCCGAATAGCGTCAAGCTCATCCGATGGGCCCGGCGAACGGCCTACACCATGGACGCGAGTTGGGTCGCGGTCCATGTTGAGACGGCGCGACCGCTCTCAGATCAGGCCCGGGACCGGCTGGCGAAAAACATTAAGCTCGCCCAGGAGCTCGGGGCGGAAATTGTCTCGACGGCCGACGAAGACATCGCGGAAGGGATCCTCAGGGTCGCCCGTGAGCAGAACGGGACGCAGATCCTCGTGGGCAAGCCCGAACGTCGGTTCCGCATCCGCGCGGGAATGCTGGACCGGCTGATCGCGCGGAGCGGCGATCTCGACATCTACGTTGTCGGCGGGGACCAGTCCGCACCGCAGCAATCCCGCACTCCCCGACTTCCCGAAATACAAAGCGGAATCCGGCAGTATGCAGTCGCCGCACTCGTCATGTCTCTGGCGACGCTTGCCCTCTACCCTCTCCGGGAACCCCTGGGATACCAATCGATTTCGCTGCTCCTGCTCCTTATCCTGGTCCTTCTCCCGCTCAAGCTGGATTCGGGTCCCGTGCTGCTCGCCGCAGCTCTCAGTGCAGTCGCCTGGAACTTCTTCTTCATTCCCCCACAGTTTACGCTCGCGATCGGACTCGTCCAGGACGTCTTGATGCTGCTGGTCTACTTTGTCGTCGCGGCGGTCACCGGGGTTCTCACTGCCCGAACCCGTTCGCGGGAGAAGATCGTCCGGACCAGGGAGCAGCACGCCTCTGCTCTGTATGACCTGACACGACAGCTTGCCGGTGCGCGATCGCAGGCCGAGGTGGTCTCAGTGGCCGTACGCACAATCAAGAAGTACTTTGACGCGGATGTGGCGGTCCTGCTCAGTCAGGCAGACGGGGATATAGCCACCGCGGCGCATCCGGCAGGAACCTTCTCCATGGACGAAAAGGAGTTTGGCGTCGCCGCCTGGGCGTACTGGAACGAACGGAAAGCGGGCAGGTTCACGGATACGCTCCCATCGTCCGTGGCCACGTACTACCCCCTCTCGGGACCGAGATACCCGCTCGGCGTCGCAGGCATCAAGCGCTCGGGCAATATGCCGTTGACCTTCGACCAGGAACACCTGCTGCAGAGCTTTGTCCGTCAGCTGGCTTCCACGCTCGAGCGAGAACAGCTCAACGAGATCACGAAGAGATCGATTGTCGTCGCGGAATCCGAGAAGCTGTACAACACGGTGTTCAGCTCGCTCTCGCATGAACTGCGCACACCGGTGGCAGCGATCCTGGGCGCCGCTGAAACCCTCCTTGCCGAGCATCGGAAAGGGGGCCGGGACATGGCCGGCGCGCTGATCAACGAGATATCAAGCGCTGCAGGCCGGCTCGACAGGCTCGTCCAGAACCTCCTCGACGTCACCCGTCTTGAGTCCGGTCTCCTTCGCCCCAGGATCGATTGGTGCGACATCCGGGATGTCGTCACCAAGTCCGTCGAGGATGTCGAGGCGGAGTCAGGCCGGACTATCGTCGTCACTCTCGCGCATGAGGTGAGCCTGATCCGGGCCGACTTTGGTCTGCTTGTCCAGGTCCTCGCTAACGTGCTACGGAACGCCGCGACATATACTCCCGAAGGGACTCAGATCGACGTCATCACTCAACTCCACGGAAACGAGTTCGCGATCATCGTGGACGATTCAGGCCCCGGAATCCCCGCCCCTTCTCTTCCCCACCTCTTCGAGAAGTTCTTCCGGATCGAGGGGACGAAGCCAGGGGGAACGGGTCTCGGACTGACAATTGCGAAGGGGTTGATCGAAGCGCAGGGCGGTTCAATCCATGCTGAGAACCGGCTCGGCGGCGGAGCGAGGTTCATTATTCGCCTCCCGTATGCGCCGCCGGATCCTTCAACAGGCGAAGCACAGGAATGAGCGTCGTGCCCAATATCCTCGTGGTTGACGACGAGATCCAGATGCGTCGGCTCGTGAAGATGACGCTGGAGGTCGAGGGGTACCGGGTGATGCTTGCGGAAACCGGAGAAGAGGGAATACGAATGGCCGGGACGGACCGCCCGGATCTGGTCGTCCTGGATCTTGGACTTCCTGACATGGACGGGATGCAAGTCCTGAAGAGCATTCGCGAGTGGTCGCGTCGCCCCGTCATCGTCGTTTCGGTCAGAAACACCGAACAGGACATCGTTCAGGCGCTCGACGCCGGGGCGGACGATTATCTCACGAAGCCTTACAGGCCGGGTGAGCTTCTGGCGCGGGTCCGGCTCGCACTTCGGCGAGGCGGGGACCAGGAAGGTGGGCCTCATGAACTGCCCGAAGGGATTGCAGTGGACCTCGCCGCCCGAACGGTCATGCGGGGAGAGCAGGAAATCAAGCTCACCGCGACGGAATGGTCGTTGCTCGCTCTCCTGGTGAGGAACGAGGGTCGGGTCCTGACGCATGCAACCATACTTCGCGAGGTCTGGGGCCCGGCCTTCAGCGAGGAAACGCAATACACGCGTGTCTACGTGGCGGCGCTCAGACGAAAGCTCGAGTCTGATCCTTCCCGTCCGAAGATCATCATCACCGAATCGGGGATCGGATACAGGCTCAGGGCAAAGGGCTAAACGCACGAGCCCGGCTTCTGGGCCGGGCTCGCTGCGTAATAAACGTGCCTGCTGGTGCGGGCACAGTATCGGATGATGGCGTGCGCTCTTCAGCGCGGGTAGTTCGACCACCCTCCCGTCGATGAAGATTTCCGGCCGGATTTTCCCCTGCCCGCCGGCTGCCTCCGCCTGCCGCTTCCCTGGCCTTCGCGCCGTTGGGGCCGTTCCTGCCGTTGCGGCTGTTCCTGTCGTTGCGCGTGTTCCGGCCGCTGGGGATGTTCCATGCCGGCATGACGCTTCGGTTGTTCCTGGACGACATGGCTCTTCGGCTGCTCGTCACCGGCGTGCGGCTTCGAGCGTGCGCGACCTTCATGCCGCCCGGAGTGCCGGTCCCCGGCGGCGGGAGTCCGCCTGGACGGACGATGGTCCCCACGTGCCGGCGGCTCGCCTGCATGATCGGCGTGCGACGCCTGCGTGGGAGCCCCCGGGTACGGGTCGACCGTGAAGCGCTTCCCGATGAAGCGCTCTATCCTGTGCAGCGGATCCTTCTCTTCCCTGCTCACGAACGTGACAGCGTCGCCCGTCGCGCCGGCTCGGCCGGTCCGCCCGATCCGGTGGATGTAATCCTCCGCGTACTGCGGCACGTCATAGTTGATCACGTGCGAAATTCCGGTGACGTCGATGCCGCGGGCGGCAATGTCGGTTGCGACGAGCACGCGGAACTCCCCCCGCTTGAACCCTTCCAGCGCTCGTTCGCGCTGACCCTGGGTTCTGTTCGAGTGAATCGCCACCGCGTTGATCCCCTTGCGTGCCAGCCGGCGGGTGATCTTGTCGGCCCCGTGCTTCGTGCGCGAGAAGACAAGAACGCTGCCCATGCTCTCGGCTTCGAGAGCATGCACGAGCACGTCTGTCTTCAGCTCACGCGGCACCGCGTAGAAATGCTGCTTGACGGTCTCCACGGGGTTGCGGCGTTCGCCGACCTCGACGGTCTGCGGCGACTGCAGGATGTCCCCGGCCAGATCCTTGATGTCCGGAGAAATCGTTGCCGAGAAGAGCAGCGTCTGCCGCTGCTTCGGGACTGCGTCGATGATCTTCTTGACGTCGCGGATGAATCCCATGTCGAGCATGCGGTCTGCCTCGTCAAGCACAAGAACCTGGACGTGCGAGAGGTCGATCGCCCGCTGGTGAAGGTGATCGAGCAGCCGTCCGGGTGTCGCCACGACGATGTCCACCCCCCGGCGAAGCTGCTTGACCTGCGCGTCCATCCCGACGCCGCCGTAAATCGAGGCGGTCGTCAACGGGAGGAAGCGGCCATAGGCCGATGCGGCGAGCTGCACCTGCTGGGCGAGCTCGCGGGTCGGCGTGAGAATGAGCGCACGGGGCTTCCGGTGCGTCCCCTGCCGGTTGTCATCAAGCGAGAGCCGGTTGAGGATCGGAAGCACGAACGCCGCTGTCTTTCCCGTCCCCGTCTGCGCGCCAGCGATAAGGTCGCGACCCGCAATCACGTGGCGAATGGCAAGCGTTTGAATCGGCGTCGGCGTCGTGTAGCCGGCTGCCTGCACGCCTTGAAGAACGAGGTCGGAAAGACCTAGTTTGGTGAAACCCATACAATAACCCTGTAATAAAGTGAAATGAAGTCCGGCCAAGGTCCGTCCACAACGCGTGGCGGGGCCGTGCTACAATCCGTTCAACGCGCCGTCAGAAATAAGGCTGGAGTCGTGTCGAAGATGGCGAGGGGGAATCAGTACCACGAGAGGTCGATTCGGCAAGCCGCTGGTTTGCAGTGCCGTAAAATAGCAAATCTTCCGGCCAAACACAAACCGCCTGCCTGACGATCACCACGAACGTCGCCTGCCGCCGCCCCGGCCACCCTTGCTCTGCTTCCGTTGATCGCGAGGACGAGCCTCCGTGATGTCCATCGATTGACCCTTCAACTGGGTCCGGTGCAACCCCGCAATCGCCGCCTCTGCTTCAGATTTTCAGGCATCTCAACGAACCCGAAACCTTTGGATACGCCGGAAAACTTGTCCTTGGCAAGGCTGACCGACGCGAGCTTGCCGAATGGTTCGAAAAGCGCCCGAAGCTCCGCCTCGGTGACATCACGCGATAGATTCCCGATAAAGAGATTCACTGTATATCCCTTGATATGTCAACGTTCGAATGAGGACAAACGCCCCCGTCGATTTTCGGCAATCACGACATCCCTGCGGAGGCCTCTGCATCTAATGTACGCTAACTTACCGAGGTATCCAAGCTCCCCGCATCCCATATTCCCATTACCGCGAAGCAGTTATCAAGTTGAGAAGGAAATTGGGCTTCATACCCGCTCAAGCTGAGGATACCGGCGGAAATGCTCCCCTCATTCTGTGGCATCCCCTTTGCAGTTAGAGCGAGGAACTCCCCGAAAAGCCCCTCACCACACACGCCCGATCCCATGACCCGAATCCGCCGCACCCTGGTCTTCACTGTCCTTATCGCCGTCTCCTTCGCCTGCCAGGCGCGCGGACAAGGATTTCTGCACGCGTCGGGGCAAACCATCCGCGACGGGGCGGGCAACGAGATCCTGCTCCGCGGTATGGGGCTGGGCGGCTGGCTGGTCCCCGAGGGATACATGCTGCAGACCTCCGGCTTCGCCAACTCACCGACAGAGATCGATTCCGTCATCGTCGATCTGGTCGGGCAGGCGAACGCGGACGAGTTCTGGCGGCGCTATCGCGCAAACTACGTGACGAAGAGGGACGTCGATTCCCTCGCTGCCTGGGGGTTCAACTCAATCCGCCTCCCGATGCACTACAATCTCCTGACCCCCAAGGACCAACCCGGCGTCTATCTCGAATCCGGATTCGCATACATCGATTCCCTCCTTGCGTGGTGCGAGGCAAACAGACTGTATCTGATTCTCGATTTGCATTGCGCCCCCGGCGGCCAGAACTCCGGCAACATCAGCGACTACATCCCCGGCGAGCCATCGCTGTGGGAGAGCGAGGCCAACAGGCAGCGAACTGTCGACCTCTGGCAAACCCTCGCCGCACGGTATGCGTCCGACGAGTGGATCGGAGGGTACGACCTCATCAATGAAACCGCATGGGACCTCGGAGCCGGAAACGTCCCGTTGCGCGATCTCATGATCCGGATCACAAACGCAATCCGCGGGGTGGATCCCAACCACATCGTCTTCATCGAAGGGAACTGGTACGCCACCGACTTCAACGGGCTTGCGCCGAAGTGGGACAACAACATGGTGTACAGCTTTCACAAATACTGGAACTCCAACGACTTCTCTTCTATAGGCTACCTCCTGTCGCTGCGGAACTCGCAGAACGTCCCGCTCTGGCTCGGGGAGTCGGGCGAGAACTCCAACCATTGGTTCGCCGAATGCATTGCCCTTGTCGAGGCGAACAACATCGGATGGGCCTGGTGGCCACACAAGAAGATCGAATCCATCGCCGGCCCCCTCTCCTCCCGGAAAACTCCCGGATACGATTACCTCCTCCGATACTGGTCGGGACAGGTTTCCCGTCCGACGGAAGGCTACGCGGTCGACGCGCTCTTCGGGCAGGCCGAGAATCTGAAGATCGAGAAGTGCATCTACCAGCATGACGTCATCGACGCCGTCCTTCGGCTGCCGACCGATACCCGGCGTCTCCCGTATGCGCACAACGCGATCCCCGGAACCGTCTTTGCCGCGAATTACGACATGGGCATGAACGCCTTCGCCTACAAGGACGTCGATTTCCAGAACCTCGGGAATTCATCCTACAACGCCGGCTGGTCGTACAGAAACGACGGCGTCGACATCGAGAAGTGTTCCGATTTTCTGTCGAACGGCTTCAACGTCGGATGGACTGCCGCGAGTGAGTTCCTTACCTACACCGTCGACGTGGCCACACCCGGAACGTATCACCTCGGACTGCGCGTCGCGGCGGAGCAGGCCGGCGGATCGACACTCCTGAGGTGGGATGGAGCGGTGATGATGCCCCTGCTCTCGATCCCGGCGACCGGGGGATGGCGGTCGTGGGTCACCGTCAACGCGGGCCTGTTCACGACGACTGCCGGAACGCACGACTTCCGGATGGACATTGTGGCCGCCGGGTTCAACATCGCATCCATGATCTTTTCGCTCGTGACGGCGGCGGACAACCCCGCCGGGAGCCTCCCTCTCGCCTTCTCGCTGGGGCAGAATCATCCGAATCCGTTCAACCCGGAAACGACGATCGATTTTCAAATCCCCGCGTCTGGCCGGGTGAAGTTGTCGGTCTTCGACATGCTCGGCCGCGAGGTTGCGGCGCTCGTTGACGAGGAGCTGGAGCCCGGCAACCACACTGTCAGATTCGATGCCCGCCGCCTCGCCAGCGGCGTGTATCTCTATCGGCTCGCTGCCGGTGCGTTCACAGCAGACCCGCACGATGCTGCTGATGAAGTAGTATCCGCATCGCCCCCTTCGGATCGGACCCGCATCCGATTCAGCAGGCCACGCAGATGAACAGAATCACGACATTCATACGCTCGTATCCTCACCTGGTTCTCCCTGCCGCCATGCTGTTCGCAATCGAAGTGGCGACGTCGTTCACGCCCGCCTACGAGTACTTCATCGACGAGCTCTACTATATCGCGTGCGCGAAGCGGCTTGCCTTCGGGTACGTGGATCATCCCCCGCTCGCGCCGTTCCTCCTGCGCATCAGCGGCACACTGTTCGGCTATTCGGTGACAGCGCTCAGGATCGTCCCGGCCCTTGCAGGCGCAGCCGTCGTGATTCTCACCGGCCTCATGGCGAGGGAGATGGGCGGCAAACGACTGGCGCAAGCATTCGCAGCCATCACGTCGATCGCCTCTCCCCTGCTCCTGACCTTCTTCAGCTTCTTCTCGGTCAATGCGCTCGAAATCTGCTTCTGGACTGCAGCGCTCTATGTCCTCATCCGCATGATCAACACGGGACAGTCAAGGGTCTGGCTCGCCTTCGGCGTGATCTCCGGACTCGCCCTGCTGACGAAGCACACATATGTCCTGTTTGGCGGGACGGTCGTGGTCGCTCTTGCGTTCTCGGACCAGCGCAATCATCTCGCCTCGGGCCAGTTCTGGCAGGGGGCCCTTGTCGCGGCCGCACTGCTGACTCCGAACATCGTCTGGCAGATCGCGAACGGGTTCCCATCCCTCGAGTTCTACCGGAACGCGATGCTCTACAAGAACATCCCGACTCCGCCACTCGAGGTGTTCCTCACCCAGATCGTCGTGATGAATCCGATTGCGTTCCCGATCTGGGCGCTGGGCGCCTGGTATCTTCTCTTTCACACAGAAGGTAAACGGTACCGACTCGTCGGCCTTGATCTTCGTGATCCTGTTCGCCGCGCTGATCGTGTCTCAATCCAGCAGGCCGGACCGCGTAGCGGGAATCTACCCGGTCGCCATCGCCGCAGGATGCATCGTCCTCGAACGGCTTCTGCAGGGACGGCGGCGGTGGTTCGCGACCGCCATCGCGTCAGGGCTGCTCGCTTCAGCGCTCGCGCTCGCGCCACTGGCGCTTCCACTTCTTTCCCCTCAGGCGTCGGCCGACTACGCCGCAGCGACCGGACTCTTCAAACCGATGGAGCGTGGAGCGGGCAAGGCCTCGGTGCTTCCGCAGCTGCTCGCGGACAGAATCGGCTGGGAACACTTCGCCACCGAGATGGCTGATGCATTCCACTCGCTTCCGCCCGATGAACAGGAGCGGACATCGATCTACGTACTGGACTACGGCCACGCCGGGATGCTGGAGCTCCGCAAGGAAGAGCTGGGCCTGCCGGACATCTTCAGCCCGCACAACACATACTGGATGTGGGGGCGAGAACAGACGATCGGATCCACCGTTCTGGCGCTTGTTCTGAACCCGAAAGACCTCGAAGGGGCATTCCGGGACGTGAGGCACGTGAAGCAAATTCAGACCCCCCTCACGATGCCCTGGAGGAGCGATATTGGCGTTTTTGTCGCCAGAGAGCCCTATGTGGACCTCCGCCAGGCCTGGGAGCGCGTAAAGCACTACGAGTAGGCCCATCGACTCACCCAGCCTGCCCCCCCCGCCCCCCCCACGCCGGGGCCGCGCACAGAGGGCGTGTCCGGCACCCCGGGCATAGTTCCGGGAAATTCTTCAGCTCCCCCCTTGATTCGAGCGTCCAGAACAGTATATTGATTGAATATTTGGCCATGAACGAGACGCGAATCCATACTGCCGGGAGCCCTGCTGCTTCGATCAGCCGCCCCATCAGTGCGTCTCTTCACCTCGTCAATTTCTTCCTGCTGGTTCTTCTGAGCCTGCTGGCGATTACGGGCCTGCTGCTTCTGCAGAGCTAACCCGACCGCCAGAGGCACACTCGATCACCCCTCACTCTTCACCGGCTGCACCCAGGATCTGAGCTCCTCTGGCGGACGAATACAAGCGTCCTAAGGAAGTGGAGCGACATGGAGCACCGAGTCAACGAGCGTTTGCGAAGCGCCGAGATCACGGAAGGCGCGGCGCGAAGTCCCAACCGCGCGATGCTGCGAGCCGTCGGTTTCGGCGATGACGATTTCGGCAAGCCGATCGTCGGCGTCGCGAACGCGTACAGCAATCTCACCCCCTGCAATGTCGGACTGAACATCCTTGCGGACCGCGCGATGGCGGCGCTCCGGGCGTCGGGCGCGATGCCGCAGATGTTTGGCACCATCACGGTCAGCGACGGCATCTCGATGGGAACCGAAGGGATGAAGTACTCCCTTGTCTCCCGCGAAGTCATCGCCGATTCCATCGAGACCGTGTGCGGCGCACAGCGCATGGACGGCATCCTCGCGATCGGCGGGTGCGACAAGAACATGCCCGGCGCGATGATCGCCATCGCCCGGCTCAACATCCCGGCCATCTTTGTGTACGGCGGAACGATCAAGCCGGGAACGCTCAATGGCCGCGACCTCACGATCGTCAGCGCGTTCGAGGCGGTCGGACAGTACGGAGCGGGATCGATCACCGAGGAGCAGCTGCTCGAGGTCGAGCGCCACGCCTGCCCCGGCGCCGGCGCCTGCGGGGGCATGTATACCGCCAACACGATGTCGTCCGTGATCGAAGCGATGGGCCTCGCGCTCCCCGGCTCGTCCACGATGGCCGCCGAGGACGGGGAGAAGGCCGACAGTGCAGCCGCCTCGGCCAGGGCGCTCGTCAACGCCATCCAGAACAAGATCCTCCCCCGCACCCTCATGACCATGAAGGCGTTCGAGAACGCCATCGCGGTCGTCATGGCGCTCGGCGGATCGACGAATGCCGTCCTCCACCTTCTCGCTATCGCACACGCAGCGGGAGTCAGGCTCACGATCGACGACTTCGAACGCATCCGGAAGAAGGTGCCGGTATTGTGCGACCTGAAGCCTTCCGGACGATTCGTCACCACCGAGTTCCATCAGGCGGGCGGCGTCCCGCAGGTCATGCGGATGCTCTTCGACCACGGCCTCGTTCACGGCGACGCGATGACCATCACCGGACAAACGGTCGCCGAGACGCTCCGGTCGGTCCCATCGAATCCTCCGGCCGGGGCAGGAGGTGATCCGGCAATGGGCGATGCCGATGTACGGCCAGGGACATCTTGCCATCCTCCGTGGGAACCTGGCGCCCGAGGGCGCGGTCGCAAAGATCACGGGTGTCAAGAGCCCTCATATGACCGGCCCGGCGCGCGTGTTCGATTCGGAAGAGCGCTGCCTCGACGCCATCCTGTCCGGGTCGATCAAGCCAGGCGACATCATCGTCATCCGCTACGAAGGGCCCCGCGGCGGCCCGGGAATGCGTGAAATGCTGGCCCCCACGTCCGCCATCATCGGCGCCGGCCTGGGCGACTCGGTCGGTTTGATCACGGACGGTCGGTTCTCCGGCGGAACGTTCGGCCTCGTCGTGGGGCACGTCGCCCCGGAGGCGGCTGTCGGCGGACCCATCGCCATCATCCGCGAGGGCGATCAGATCACCATCGACGCAGTGTCTTTGAGGCTCGACGTACGCCTCACGGACGCCGAGCTGAAGGAGCGGCGGGATCGCTGGGTCCCTCCCGCCCCCCGATATCAGAGCGGCGTTCTCCTGAAGTATGCCCGTGCGGTGTCAAGCAGCAGCACCGGGGCGATCACCGACGGCCCAATAACTGTTTCCCCGAACACACAGTAGGAGCAATCATGTCCGCACACCAAGACACCCACAGTGACGCCGGGCGCCAGGGCGGCAGGAAAATGACAGGAGCGGAGATCTTCGTCCGCAGCCTGATCGAGGAGAAGGTGGAAGTCGTGTTCGGCTACCCCGGAGGAGCGACGATCGGGGTGTACGACGCCCTGCACGACATCTCGGATATCAAGCACGTGCTGACGCGCCACGAGCAGGGCGCAACGCACGCGGCCGAAGGGTACGCGAAGGCCACCGGCAGGCCCGGCGTGGTTCTCGTGACGTCGGGTCCGGGCGCCACCAACACCGTCACCGGCATCGCCGACGCGTACATGGATTCGATTCCGCTCGTCGTCTTCACCGGACAGGTTCCGCTGCGGCTGATCGGGAACGACGCGTTCCAGGAAGCCGACATCGTCGGGATCACGCGGCCCGTGACGAAGCACAATTATCTCGTGCGCGACGTGACCGAGCTTGCGCGCACCATCAAGGAGGCGTTCTACATCGCTACGAGCGGCCGGCCCGGCCCCGTGCTTGTCGACCTCCCCAAGGACGTCATGGCGCAGAAGGCCGTGTTCGAGTACCCCGAGCGCGTCAGCCTCCGGTCGTACACGCCGACGGTCGAGGGGCACGGCAAGCAGATCGTGAAGGCCGCGGAGCTCATCAACAAGGCGAAGCGGCCGGTGCTGTATGTCGGCGGAGGGACGATTCTTTCGAACGCTGCCGCGGAGCTCACCGAACTCGCCCGCAAGCTCAACTGCCCGGTCACGACCACGCTCCACGGCATGGGAGCGTTTCCGGAGACCGACCCGCTTTCGCTCGGCATGCTCGGCATGCACGGGACCTGGTACTCCAACACCGCGGTAAACTACTGCGATGTGCTCATTGCCGTCGGGGCGAGGTTCGACGACCGCGTCACCGGGAACGTCGAGAAGTTTGCCCCCGAGGCGTCCATCGTCCACATCGACGTCGACCCCGCGGCTATCAGCAAGAACGTGGCAGTGGACGTCCCGATCGTGGGCGATGTCCGCAGTATCCTCCCGGAGCTGACGAGCCGCGTCAACCGCCTCCCGACCGAAGACTGGCTGGCGACGATCGACCAGTGGAAGCGCGAACACCCCCTCCGGTACTCGGCCGGAGAGCAGATCCGCGCGCAATACGTCATCCAGAAGCTCGGCGAGCTGACCGGAGGAAACGCCGTGGTGGTCACCGACGTCGGCCAGCATCAGATGTGGGCCGCGCAGTTCTTCACGTGGGTCGCGCCAAGGACGCATATCACCTCGGGCGGGCTCGGGACAATGGGTTTCTCCCTCCCTGCCGCCATGGGCGCTGCGTTCGCGCACGGCCCCCTGCCCGTCATCTCCATCAGCGGGAGACGGCGGTTTTCAGATGAATATGCAGGAAATGGCCACGATCGTCGAGCACAAGCTGCCCCTCAAGATCCTCATCATCAACAACGGGTTCCTCGGGATGGTCCGCCAGTGGCAGGAGCTGTTCTGGCGCGGGCGCTATTCCCAGGTGCAGCTCGCAAACCCCGACTTCGTGAAGCTGGCGGAGGCGTTCGGATGCCCGGCCAGCCGCGTCACGCGCACGGACGAGGTCGAAGACGCCATCAGGAAGTTGCTCGCGCACACCGACGGGCCGATCCTCCTCGAGTGCCGCGTCGCGAAGGAAGACAACGTCTACCCGATGATCCCCGCGGGTCAATCGGTCGAGGAGATGCTCGACTTGCCCGAACCCGGCCCTGCCGACTCGGCCGCGGGCACGGAACCTCAACAACTCATCGTCCTGCACAAGGGCGGCACTCCAGGAACCTCAACACCGAAGCAGAGCCATGACACAGTCCCCTCCCCCGCCACAATAGGCGCTCATCGCCGCCGCCGGCCGAGCGCGAGAAGCGCCACACCATCTCGCTCCTCGTCGAGAACAAATTCGGTGCCTTCACGCGCATCACCGGACTGTTCGCGGCCAAGGGCTACAACATCGACAGCCTGTCGGTCGGGCCGACCGAGGACGAATCGATCTCGCGCATGACGATCGTAACGCGCGGCGACGACCAGATCATCGAGCAGATCATCAAGCAGTTGAACAAGGTGATCGACACGATCAAGGTCGTGGATCTCACGTTCGACAGCTTTGTGGACCGGGAGCTGGTGCTCGTGAAGGTCAGCTCGACCGCCGAGACGCGCCCGGAGATCATGCAGATCGCCGAAATCTTCCGCGCGAAGGTGGTGGACATCAGCCCGCGGACGCTCACGCTCGAAGCCACGGGGAGCCAGCAGAAGGTGGACGCGATCATCAAGATGCTGAAGCCGTTTGCGATCCGCGAGCTGGCGCGCACCGGACGCGTCGCCCTGAAACGGGAATTCCACGGAGAGGTCTGAGCATGATTGTCGTCATGAAACCGGGAGCAAGCGAGGCGCAGATCGACCACGTCCTCACCGCCGTGCGCGCGCTCGGTTATGAAATCCATCAGATCCGCGGCGAACAGCGCACCGTGGTTGCCTGCGTCGGGGACGAGCGGGGCAAGTGGCGTCTGCAGTCGCTGGAAGTCATTGACGGCGTCGAGAACGTGGTGCCGATTCTCAAGCCGTACAAGCTCGCCGGCACGGAGTGGAAGCGGGAACGGACCACGATGCGGGTTACGTCCAGGGACAGCTCGATCCCTCCTCTCACGATCGGGAACAACCACATCGTTGTCATGGCCGGGCCGTGCTCGGTTGAAGGGCGCGAGCAGATCCTGGAAACCGCCAGGACCGTCCGCGCGGCCGGGGCGCGCATCCTGCGGGGAGGGGCGTACAAGCCCCGTTCCTCGCCGTACAGCTTTCAGGGACTCGCCGAGGAGGGCCTTCGACTCCTGGCGGAGGCGAGAGAACAGACAGGACTCTACGTCATCACCGAAGTCATCACGCCCACGGACGTACCGATGGTCGCGGACTACGCCGACATCCTGCAGATTGGCGCCCGGAACATGCAGAATTTCGCCCTGCTGAAGGAGGTCGGGAAGGTCCGGCGGCCCGTCATGCTGAAACGCGGCATGGCGAGCACGCTCAGAGACCTCCTCATGTCGGCCGAGTACATCATGTCGCAAGGGAACTACGACGTCATCCTGTGCGAGCGAGGGATCCGGACGTTCGAGGACTACACCCGCAATACGTGCGACCTGTCGGCGGTTCCGGCGCTCCACGAGCTCAGCCACCTCCCCGTGATCGTCGATCCGAGCCACGGAACCGGACTGCGGTCGCTCGTGGTCCCGATGGCGAAGGCCGCGATCGCGGCCGGGGCCGAGGGCCTCATGGTGGAGGTGCATCCCCATCCGGAAGAGGCATTCTCCGACGGCGCCCAGTCGCTGGTGCCGTCGCAGTTCGAAGAGTTGATGTCGTGGGTCCGCAAGCTGGCGGCCCTCGAAGGCAAGTCAGTCTAGGGCCCCAGCCGACTGACTGCCACTGATCACACCAAGGGGCATAATGCCCGTTTCAACGACGAAGATCTTCCAGAGTCGAAAGGCGATTTCGTTGGAACGGCGCGAGTAACACAAGGAGGAACCGTGGGCCAGATCGTCCAGATCTTCGATACAACGCTGCGCGACGGCGAGCAATCGCCCGGGTGCAGCATGAACCGCGAGGAAAAAATGCGGATGGCCCAGCAGCTGGAGCGGCTGCGCGTGGACGTCATCGAGGCCGGCTTCCCGATCGCGTCGGACGGCGACTTCGAGGGGGTGCAGGCCATCGCCCGGACCGTCAGGGGATGCACCGTGGCTGGCCTCGCGCGCGCCGTCAAGGCCGACATCGATCGGGCGTGGCAGGCGCTGCGGGATGCGGAACACCCGCGCATCCACACGTTCATCGCGACGTCCGACATTCACATGACGCACAAGCTTCACAAATCACGCGCCCAGGTCCTGGCCGATGCGGTGGATGCCGTGCGGTACGCCCGCTCACTCTGTCCGGATGTGGAGTTCTCGTGTGAAGACGCCTCGCGCTCGGACATCGATTTCCTGTGCGACATCGTCGAGGCGGCCATTGCGGCCGGGGCCACGGTCATCAATCTTCCCGATACGGTCGGCTACGCGCTCCCCGCAGAGTACGGCGAGATGTTCGCGTCGATACGGAAGCGGGTGACAGAACGTCGAGCACGCAGTCCTCAGCGCGCACTGCCACAATGACCTCGGGCTTGCGGTCGCGAATTCTATCGCGGCCATCGAGGCCGGGGCGCGGCAGGTCGAGTGCACGGTGAACGGAATCGGGGAACGCGCGGGCAATGCAGCGCTCGAAGAGATCGTGATGGCAATCGCGACGCGCACGGAACACCTCCACGTTGTCACCGGCGTGCACACCGAGGAGATCTACCGTGCGAGCAAGCTCCTCAGCACCCTCACCGGCATGCTCGTCCAGCGCAACAAAGCCATCGTCGGCGCGAACGCGTTCGCGCACGAAGCGGGCATCCATCAGGACGGCGTCCTCAAGAGCGCAATCACCTACGAGATCATGACGCCGCAATCCGTGGGCATCCGGCACAGCACGCTTGTGCTCGGAAAGCATTCGGGACGCCACGCGCTCAAGGCGCGCTTTGCCGAGCTGGGGTATGACCTGACACAGGAAGACCTCGAGCGGGCCTACAAGGCGTTCTGCGCACTCGCGGATCAGAAGAAGGAAGTGTATGACGAGGAGCTGATCGCCATCCTGGATGACCAGGATGCACCCGCCAGCGAGATGTACCACCTGGAAGGATTCCACGTGAGCACCGGAACCTCCCTCCGACCTACCGCGACCGTCGAGCTCCGGCAGGGAGACCAGCGATTCATCGACTCCGCGACCGGAGACGGGCCGGTGGACGCCGCGTACCGGGCCATCGAGCGCATCACGGGAACCATGGGGAAACTGACCGAGTACTCGCTGAAGTCGGTCAGCCTCGGCCACGATACGGTGGGAGAGGCGTTCATCCGGGTCGAGATCGACGGCGTGCTCTATAACGGGCGCGCCGCAAGCACGGATATCGTCACCGGAAGCGTGATTGCCTACCTGGGAGCCCTCAACCGGGCGCTCGCCTCGCAGCAGTCGCGCCTCCGCCGCCATCAACCAGTCACCGAGGAGGTGTAGCGTGGCCGGGCGGACGCTTCTCGATCGCATCTGGGACGCCCATTGCGTCCTTCAGGAGCCCGGCGCGCCGGCGCTGCTGTACATCGACCTCCATCTCGTCCACGAGGTGACGTCGCCGCAGGCATTCTCCGTCCTGCGCGAGCGCGGATTGCATGTCCGCCGCCCGGAACGGACAGTCGCCACCGTCGACCACTGCATCCCCACCGATCCCGGCGGGATTGCATCGGCCGACCCGATGGCGGCAGAGCAGATTCGGACACTGGAACGGAACGCCAGGGACTTCGGGATCACCCTGTACGGTGACGGCGACGACCGGCGTGGCATCGTGCATGTCATCGGTCCCGAACTCGGGCTGACGCATCCTGGCATGACCATCGTCTGCGGCGACAGCCATACGGCGACCCACGGCGCATTCGGCGCCCTCGCGTTCGGCATCGGGACGACTGAGGTCGGACACGTGCTCGCGACACAATGCTTGTTGCAGCGGAAGCCGAAAACCTACCAGGTGCGCATCGACGGCCGGCTCGCAGACGGCGTGACGGCGAAAGACGTCATTCTCAAGCTCCTCGCCACCATCGGCGTGGGTGGCGGGACAGGCTCGGTCTTCCAGTACACCGGTTCCGCGATCCAGAACATGACCATGGAAGAGCGGATGACGATCTGCAATATGTCGATCGAAGGCGGCGCGCGCGCGGGAATGATCGCGCCGGACGACGTCACATTCGAGTACCTCGCCGGCAGGCCGCACGCGCCCCGCGGGGCGGAATTCGACGCGGCAGTCGCCCGGTGGCGCGAGCTGATAACCGACGAAGGCGCGACGTACGACTCCTCTGTCTCGCTGGACGCCTCCGCGATCGAACCCATGATCACGTACGGCACGAACCCCGGCATGGGCATGCCCATCACCGCGTCGGTTCCGGACCCGGGGCATTTCCGTGACGCCTCGCAGAAGCGCTCCTTTGAGCAGGCGCTCGGATACATGGGGCTCACCCCGGGCAAGCCTCTTCTCGGGCACAAAGTGGATGTGGTGTTCATCGGAAGCTGCACGAACTCGCGTCTCTCCGACCTCCGGCAGGCTGCATCTGTCATGCGCGGTCGGAAAGTCCCGGAAAGCGTGCGCGTCCTCGTCGTTCCGGGGTCGTACGGAGTGAAACGCGCCGCCGAGGCCGAAGGGCTGGATACGGTGTTTCTGAACGCCGGGGCGGAATGGCGCGAGCCCGGGTGTTCCATGTGCATCGCCATGAACGGCGACCGGCTTGCACAGGGACAATACGCCGTCAGCACGAGCAACAGAAACTTCGAAGGGCGCCAGGGACCCGGCGGGCGCACGTTTCTCGCATCGCCGCTCACCGCCGCCGCGGCGGCTGTCACCGGCACCATCACGGATGTGCGATCTATGACTCTTCATTCCTGAGCGACCATGACTTCGTTCTCAGTGGTGACATCCCGCGCCGTCTCGCTCCCGCTCGACGACATCGACACGGACCAGATCATCCCGGCGCGATTCCTGACGGCTACGACGCGTGAAGGCATGGGCCGCCACCTGTTCTCCGACCTCAAGAAGAGAGAGGGCTTCCCGCTGAACAGCCCCGACGCTCGAGGCGCGGCAATCCTCATCGCTGGCGGCAACTTCGGGTGCGGGTCCTCGAGGGAACATGCATCCTGGGCACTGGCGGATTTCGGGTTCCGGGCGGTCGTGAGCAGCTCGTTTGCCGACATCTTCCGGTCCAACGCGATGAAGAACGGCATCCTCCCTGTCGCCGTCGATGCCGCAACGCTCGGTACGCTGCACAGCCTGGTCGTGAACGCACCGGACACCCAGGTGACGATCGACCTCGAGCGGCGGTCGATTTCGTGGCCGGGCGGTTCGCAGGCGTTCGCCATCGACGCATTTGCCCGGCAGTGCCTCCTCCACGGCGTCGACGAGCTGGGCTATCTGCTCCGCCATGAGGGGAGCATCACGATGTTCGAAGCGCACCGCTCCCGCGGAGGAGCATCATGAACGCGCGCATCGTACTGCTGCCGGGAGACGGAGTGGGTCCCGAGGTCGTCGGGGCGGCACGGCTCGTCCTCGAGCATGTCGCTGACTCCGGAGGCCATCGATTCGCGTTCGAAGAACACCCGGTCGGCGGCGCTTCGATCGAGAGACACGGGATCCCCCTGACCGATGCGACCCTCGATGCGTGCCGGGGCGCCGACGGCATACTCCTCGGCGCAGTCGGCGGGCCGCAATGGGAAGGCCTCGCACCTCACATCCGACCTGAGCAGGGACTGTTGAGGCTGAGAAAGGAGCTGCAGCTGTATGCGAACCTCCGGCCGGTCCAGGTCGTGCAGGGAGGTTTCGCGGGCTCGCCGTTCAAGGCCGGGCATTGTGACGGCGTCGATATTGTCGTCGTGCGGGAATTGACCGGCGGGATCTACTTCGGCCGCCCCCGGTTCCGGGAGCAGGTCAACGGGATGATCCGGGCGGTCGATACGATGGAATACACCGACGTGGAGATCGCCCGCGTCGTCAGACTCGCCTGTGTGCTCGCGTCCGGGCGCAAGGGAAAGGTGACATCGGTCGATAAGGCCAACGTCCTCGAGACCTCCCGCCTCTGGCGGGAGACCGCAACGCGCGTCGCGAAGGAATTCCCCCGGGTCGCCCTGGAGCACATGCTCGTGGATTCCGCTGCAATGCGGCTCGTGACCTCGCCGCGACAGTTTGACGTCATCGTCACGGAAAACATGTTCGGCGATATCCTGACGGACGAAGCCGGAGTCCTCGTCGGCTCCCTCGGCATGCTGCCCTCGGCGTCGCTCGGGGAGGCCGGCCCTGGCCTCTACGAACCCGTGCACGGCTCCGCGCCCGACATCGCCGGGCGGGGCATCGCCAATCCCGTCGGAGCGATCCTGAGCGCTGCAATGATGTTGAGGCACTCACTCCGGTTGCCGGAGGAGGCGCACGCGGTGGAGCGCGCGGTGGAGCAGGCCCTTGCCGGCGGGCGTGCAACGGCGGACCTCGGCGGCAGCCTGACCACCGCGGCAATGACCGACGCCATTCTTGATACGATTGAGACCCTGAAAGGAGCCTGACGATGGGCATGCAATCACGGTTTGTGTGGATGGACGGCAACCTCGTCGAATACGAGCGCGCGACCGTCCATTTCCTGACCCCGGCCCTTCACTACGGCGCAGCGGTCTTCGAAGGCATCCGGTCGTACGCGACGGCGGACGGGCCGGCCGTTTTCAGGCTTCGCGAGCACGCCCAGCGCCTCCTGCAATCCGCACACATCTTCGGATTCCGGCAGCTCCCGTATTCACCCGACGATGTCCACGACGCTGTCCTGGAGACAGTGGCCGCCAACGGATATTCCGAATGCTACATCAGACCGCTCCTCTACCTTTCGGGAGGCGGCTGGAATTTGAACGTGGACGGAGGCCGGCCATCGCTGGGTATCGCCGTCTGGGAGTGGGGGAACTACCTCGGCGAGGAAGCCCTGGCGCGGGGCGTGCGTGCCAACATCTCCTCGTTCACGCGCCATCACCCGAACGTCATGATGACGAAGGCGAAGATCTCGGGGAACTATGCAAACAGCTTTCTCGCCAAGACCGAGTCGGTACGGCTGGGATTCGAGGAAGCCATCATGCTCGACCCCGAGGGATACGTCGCAGAGTGCACGGGCGAGAACCTCTTCGTCGTCAACAACGGCCGGATCATCACGCCGGACCTTGCACCGGTTCTCGACGGAATCACCAGGGATGCGATCATGACGCTCGCGGCGGATCGCGGCATCGAGGTTGTCGAGAAGCCGATTTCGCGCGACCAGCTGTACGCGGCCGACGAGGTGTTCGTCGTCGGGACCGCCGCCGAATGCATCGGGCTCCGGGAGATCGATTTCCGGGTGATCGGCAACGGGGCGACGGGCCCGATCACCAAAAGGCTCCAGCAGGATTTCCATGATGTCGTGCGTGGGCGCCACGCCCGCTCGGCGCAATGGCTTTCTCCCGTCAACCGCGAGACAGCGTACGGACAGTCCGTCCGTGTCGCCTGAGATATTCTAACGGATTTCAACTACAGAAAGAAGGATTCGCATACCAATGGCACTGATTGATTTCGGCGGAGTCACAGAAGAGGTCGTCACGCGGGAGGAATTTCCGCTCGACCGGGCACGCAAAGTCCTCGAGAAGGAAGTGGTAGGCATCCTGGGCTACGGCCCGCAGGGGCAGGGGCAATCGCTGAATCTGCGGGACAACGGCGTGAAGGTTATCATCGGCCAGCGCAAGGGCGGCTCCGGGTGGGATGCCGCAGTGGCCGACGGCTGGGTGCCCGGGCAGTCGCTCTTTCCGGAGATCGGCGACGTCGCGGACCGCGCGACGATGATCGAGTATCTCCTCTCGGACGCGGGGCAACGTGAACAGTGGCCCGTGCTCGCCGCACGCCTCAAGAAGGGGCAGGCGCTGGTCTTCTCGCACGGCTTCTCCGTCGTCTTCCGTGACCAGACTGGCGTCGTGCCGCCCGGGGATGTGGACGTGGTACTGGTGGCCCCAAAGGGCGCCGGAAGAACGGTCCGCTCCAACTTTCTCGCCGGGAGCGGGATCAACTCCAGCTTCGCCGTCCACCAGGACTGCAACCGGGCGGGCGAGGGAGCGGATTGTCGCCCTCGGGATCGCGATCGGCTCGGGCTACCTCTTCCCCACGACATTCGAGAACGAAGTGCACAGCGATCTCACCGGCGAGCGCGGGGTGCTCCTTGGCGCGATCGCGGGCCTGATGAAAGCCCAGTACGAGACGTTGCGCGCGATGGGTCACTCTCCGAGCGAGGCATTCAACGAGACTGTCGAGGAGGCGACGCAGAGCCTCTATCCGCTGATGGGCCAGAAAGGCGTCGACTGGATGATCTCGTCGTGCAGCACCACCGCCCAGCGCGGCGCGCTGGATTGGTCGAAGCGGTTCGAGACGGCAACGAAACCGCTCTTCGAGCAGCTCTACAAGGATGTCCGGGCGGGAGTGGAGACCAGGCGGGTTCTTGACACCTGCGGCGCAAAGGACTACCGCCAGAAGCTCGAGACTGAGCTTGATGAATGGCGGGATTCGGAGATGTGGCGGGCCGGCGCGGCGGTACGCTCCCTCAGGCCCGAAAACTGGAAGAAGAAGTAGCCCTGCGTCACACGTGCGTCACCTAGGTGACGCACGTGTATTATGTAATCCAGAAGTCGAATGCCCCGGCAGATGTCGGGGCTTCTGTTTTTGGCAGGGGCCATAAACGCACATGAGCGTCACCTAGGTGACGCTCATGTATTATGTAAAGCAGGCTGGTGCCGGGATCGCGGTTCTAGCCTTCGGTGAGCAGCGCCTGCCGGGCCTGCTCCAGGGCTTTCTTGCGCTCAGGCGAGACCGCCGGCGGCTTGAGCTTCATCTGCCGGATCGTGGTGGTGATGATATCCGCAGCAACCGCCCTGGTCACGAGTTTGTGGTCTGCCGGGAGGATATACCACGGCGCCCACTTCGTGCTGGTCGCGGAGATTGCGGCCTCGTACGCACTCATGTACTCCTTCCAGTGCTTCCGTTCGGCAACGTCCGCCTCCGAGAACTTCCAGTTCTTCTCCGGATTGTCCAGCCGCTCGAGGAACCTCTTCTTCTGCTCCCCCTTGGAGACATGCAGGAAGAACTTGATGATGACGGTCCCGTTCCTCACGAGGTGATGCTCGAAGGCGTTGATGTCGTCGTACCGCTTCCGCCAGAACTTCCCGTTCCGCTTCCCGGGCGGGAGACGCTGCCGCTCCAGCAGCTCCGGGTGCACGCGGACGACCAGGACCTCCTCGTAGTACGACCTGTTGAAGATCCCGATGCGCCCTCGTTCCGGAAGTGACTTTCATGCACCGCCACAGGAAATTGTGGTCCAGCTCTTCGTCTGACGGTTTCTTGAAGCTGAAGACCTGGCATCCCTGCGGGTTGACGCCCGACATGACATGCTCGATCAGGCCGTCCTTCCCGGCGGCATCCATCGCCTGGACAATAATCAGGACGGAGTACTGATCGTTGGCGTACAATAGTTCCTGCGTCTTCGCAAGCTCCTCGATATTCTCCTTGAGGATCTTCTTCGCGACGTCCTTGAGCTCGTCCTTTCCAAGCTGCTGCATCTCTTTCGTCCCGGTCCAGGCGGGGTCATGGTCCTTCAGCCGGACATCGGTTCCCGGCTTGACGCGGAACAGAGCGATCGTTTCTTCTTTGATCATAGAGATGGCTCCCAGCTGTGGATCACTTCTGTTCCGGACGCTCCTGGTCCGGCAGTTCCTCTTCCACCCGGGTTTCCACGGGATCCTCCGGCAACTCCGCCTTCCACGCCACCCAGTCGGTCCACCCCCCGCCGAACGCACGGTACAGCCCAACAACTGTCTGCAGGAGATTGGCCTGGGTTTGCGCATATCCGAGTTCAGTATCGAAGAGCGACCGCTCGGCGTCCAAAACCTCGAGATAGCTCGTAACCCCTTCGCGGTATCTCATCCGGGAAAGCCGCTCGTACGAGCGAAGGGCTGCAACCTGCATGGCCACCGCATCCCGTTCTTCCTGGGTCCGGCTCCGTGACACCAGGGCATCCTCCGCGTCCGCAAATGCGTTCTGCACTGCGCGTACATACTCTTCCAGCATCTGGCGCTGAAACGCCTCGGCTGCCGTCACCTGTCCGGAAATCTCACCCCATCGGAATATCGGCTGGAGGATGCTCCCTCCGATGTTCCAGATCTGGGCATTGGGCGTGAAGAGCTTGGAGAGATCCGAGCTCGCAGTCCCGAACACCCCGGTCAGGGAGATCGACGGAAAGTATTGCGCCTTGGCCACACCTATCCGCGCATTGGCAGCACGCAACTGCTCTTCCGCCTGGCGCACGTCGGGCCTCTGCTCGAGCAGTTCCGAGGGAAGGTTCTCGGGAACCCGGGGCATCTGGAGGCTGTCGATCACGGAGCCCCGCGGTATCGGGCCCGGGTTGCGGCCCAGGAGAACGCTCAGGGCATTCTCCTGAAACGCAATCGACCGCTCCAGGGCAGGAACACGCGCGCGCGCAGTCCAGTACTGCGATTCGATCTGGGCCATTTCCAGCTCGGAGACATCCCCCTTCGCGGACCGCTGCTGGAAGAGGTTGAGCGATTTCTCACGGCTGGCCAGCGTCCGGTGCGCAACGTCGAGCTGCTTGTCCAGTGCGAGCAGCTGAATGTAGGAGTCGACCACCAAGCCCGACAACGCTCACCGTGACCGCCCGCCGGGCCTCTTCCGCTCCGAGAAGGTCGGCCCTGGCAGCCTCCGTGGCGCGCCGGACTTTCCCCCAGAGGTCGATCTCCCAGGCGGCAGAGACGGTCACGTCGAATTGATTGATCGTCGGACGCGCCTCCTCGCCCGATGGGGTCAGCCGGATCTGACCCCGCGTCGCGCCGGCGCCGGCATTGATCTTCGGGAAGAAGTCCGACTTCGCAACGCCGTACAGACCCATGTACTGCTCGACGCGGGCGGCTGCGATCCTGACATCCGCGTTGTTCTGGAGGGTCGTTTCCACCAGCGCAGTCAGGACCGTATCTCCGAACCCCTCCCACCACGACGTATCGGCGGCAGTGACCATGGACGAATCAACCATGAAACTGCTGTCGGCATACTGCCAGCCCTGGGGTGCTTCGGTCTCCGGGCGCTGATAGTCCGGGCCGACGGAGCATCCTCCGACGAGGACGGCAGCGATCACAATGATCCAGGTCTTCATCAGTGGTGCCCTCCTCCCGTTGGTGCGGAGTGAGGTGCGGGCGTCGCCTTCGACGCTTTCTTTCCACCCATGTATTTCTCCACCATGACATACAGCATCGGAACGAAGAAGATCGCGAGAGACGTGGCGACCAGCAGACCTGAGAACACGGCGAGGCCCATCACTTTTCTCGACTCCGCTCCCGCCCCTGCTGCGCGAACCAGGGGGACCACACCGAGGATGAAGGCGAAGGAGGTCATGAGGATCGGGCGCAGTCTCAGTTTCGCCGCTTCCATCGCGGCGTCGACAGGATCAACCCCCTGCTCCCGCTTCATCTTCGCGAACTCCACGATCAGGATGGCGTTCTTGGCCGAGAGCCCGATGAGCGTCACGAACCCGATCTGGGCGAACACATTGTTGACGTAGCTGTCGCTGAAGAACCGGCCAAGGAAGAGGCCGAGCATCGCCCCGAAGACCGCGAACGGGATGCCAAGGAGCACGCTTGTCGGAAGCGACCAACTTTCATACTGAGCGGCCAGGATCAGGAAGACCAGAACGAGCGCGAACACGAATACGATCGCCCCCTGCCCGGCGGACTTGACTTCCTGGTACGACATGTTGGACCAGTCGTACGACCATCCCGCGGGGAGCGTCTCTGCGGCAACCTCCTTCAAGGCCTCCAGCGCCTGGGCGGAGCTGTACCCCTGAGCCGGCGTGCCTGTGATTTCCGCCGATCGCGCAAGGTTGAACCGGTTCGTGTAGTCGGGTCCGACGACCGGACTCGTCGACACCAGCGAGTTCAGCGGCACCATGGATCCAGAGGAATTCCTGACATAGAATTGTCCCAGATCCCAGGTTTCGTCGCGGTATTCCCCCTCCGCCGAGAGGTAGACCTTGTAGACCCGGCCGAAGCGGTTGAAGTCGTTGATGTAGTTGGCTCCGAGGAGCGATCCGAGCGTGGTGTTCAGGTCGGCCAGCGAGACGCCCTGCTTGAGCGCCTTGTCCCGATCGATGTTTGCGAACACCTGGGGGACGCTTGCCCTGTACACCGAGGCGACTCTCCCGATCTCGGGGCGCTTCCGCGCCGCGGCAACGAATCGCTCCGTCTGGACGGCAAGTTCCTGGGGGGTGTTTCCGCTCCGGTCCTGGAGCATAAACGTGAACCCGGCCCCGGTCCCGAGACCAGGGATGGCAGGAGGTCCGAAGGCGGCCACGACCGCCTCAGGGATTTCCGCGGCGAACCGCTGATTCAGACTCCTCACGACCGCGAATGCGTGCTCGCCTGCGTCGGTACGTTCCTCCCACGACTTCATTGACACAAAGAAGAAGCCGACATTCGGGGTGGCGACACCGCTGAGGAGGCTGTACCCGGCGATCGTGACCGCATCCTCGATACCGGGTGTGCTTCCGAGGATCGATTCGACCTTCCGGCACACCTCGTCCGTACGCTGGAGCGAGCTCGCGTCGGGCAGCATCACGTTCACAAGGAAGTACCCGTTGTCTTCTTCCGGGACGAAACCGCCAGGCACGCTCCCGAACAACAGGACCGTCACCACGAGGACCACGCCGATCATCGCGAGGCTTCTGAACATCTTCCGGATGACGATACTGGTCAGGCTGAGGTACCCGCCCGTGAACTTATCGAAGACCTTGTTGAACCAGCGGTAGAACGGCTCCAGGAGCGATTTCTTCCCGCCTTTGGGCTTGAGCAGCAATGCCGCCAGGGCGGGGCTGAGTGTCAGCGCGTTCATCGCCGAGAACAGCACCGAGATCGCGATGGTCATCGCGAACTGCTGATAGAGCCTCCCCGTAATGCCGCCCAGAAACGCGACCGGGACGAACACGGCCGCCAGTATCAGCGCGATGGCCACGACGGGCCCCGACACTTCCTCCATCGCCTTCAGGGTCGCGTCCTTCGGCGAGAGCCCCTGCTCGATGTGGTGCATGACCGCTTCGACAACCACGATGGCGTCGTCCACCACGATACCGATCGCGAGCACCATCCCCAGAAGCGAGAGCGTGTTGATCGTGAAACCGAGCAGGGGGAAGATGATGAAGGTCGCGACCAGCGAGACGGGGACTGTCACAAGAGGAATCAGCGTCGCGCGCCAGTTCTGGAGGAACAAGAACACAACCAGAATGACCAGCAGGATCGCTTCAAACAACGTGCTGATGATTTCGCTGATACCCTCTTCGATTGCAAGGGTCGTGTCGAGCGAAATC
Source organism: uncultured Ignavibacteria bacterium (assembly GCA_963701735.1). Lineage (GTDB taxonomy): Bacteria > Bacteroidota > Ignavibacteria > UBA10030 > UBA6906 > CAWABB01. Next base: position 210,056 of record CAVPBI010000023.1, read on the forward strand.
TTGTAGACGACGTCCGGCGGGAAGTTCGCGGCCAGCGCCTCCATCTGCTTCTTGACTGTTGTCGCAACCTCGATCGCGTTCGAGCCTGGCAGCTGGTACAGGGCGATGACGGCGGCGGGCTTTCCGTTGTTCCGGCCGATCTGATTGTACAGCAGCGTCCCCAGCTCGATGCGTGCCACATCGCGGAGGCGGACCTGGGATCCATCAGAGTTCGTCCTGACGACAATGCGACCGAATTCCTCCTCGTTGAGGAGCCGGCCCTGCGTCCGCACAGTGTATGTGAAGTCCGTGCCCGGGGGAGCGGGCGGGCCGCCAATCTGTCCTGCCGGCGCCACGACGTTCTGGTCCTGAACGGCTTTGACGAGATCCGGAACGGTCAGCCCCAGTTTCGCGAGCACGTCGGGCTTGACCCAGATGCGCATCGCATAGTCGCTGCCGCCGAAGAGCGTAATGTCGCCGACACCGCGCGTCCTTTTGAGCTGGTCGTTGATGTTGATGGCCGCGTAGTTGCTCAGGAAGTTGTTGTCGTAGGTCCCCTTAGGCGACGTGAGCGTCACCACCATCAGCGGAAACGCGAGCGATTTCTTGACGTTCACGCCGTAGGTCTTCACCGAGGCCGGCAGGGATGCCGGTCGCCTGGGAAACGCGGTTCTGGGCGAGGACGTTGGACATGTCCAGGTCCGAACCGACCTCAAACGATACCTGGAGCGTCATTGTGCCGTCGCCCCCGTTGATCGACTTCATGTAGATCATGTTCTCGACGCCGTTGACCTGTTGCTCGATCGGCGTGGCAACAGACTGCTCGACGTCGACAGCGGAAGCGCCGACATAGGTCGTCGTCACGTTGATCATCGGCGGGACGATTTCGGGGAACTGGGCGATCGGCAGGCCTTGCATGACCACGAACCCGACAAGGACCAGCACGATCGACATCACCATGGCCACAATCGGCCGGTTGACAAAGAAGCGAGCCATAGCTCAGCGCCCTCCGGCCGGCGCAGGCGCCGGAACCAGTGAGTCGGCGGGGATCATGACCGGATCGACAATCATGTCCGGTCGGACGCGCTGAATCCCTTCGACGATGACCTTCTCACCCTCCGAGACGCCTTCGAACACCACCCTGAACCCGCCGACCACGGGACCGGCGTTGAGCCTCCTGAACTCCGCTTTGTTCTCTGGACCGACCACATAGACCGTGGGCTGCCCTTGAATTTCCATGATCGCCCGGGCCGGGACCACGACCACATCATTCATCTGGTCAAAGATGGCCCGGACACGCGCAAACTGCCCGGGACGAAGCACCTTCCCGGTGTTCTTGAATGCCGCCTCGAGCCGGAGCGTGCCTGTCGCGGGATCAACGTTGCGCTCGATGTACAGCGCCCTCCCCTTGTTCGGAAAAACAGACCCGTCGGCGAGGATCAGTTCGAAGTCTGTGCCGGGCTCTTTGATGCCGGCCGCCTGCCGCTCCTTGTACCGGCGGAAAAAGTCCAGATATTCCTGCTCGGAGATCGAGAACTTGACCCGGATGGTGTCGACCCTGGAGATCGTATTCAGGATGATGACGTTTGGTGCCCGACCGACGAAGTCGCCGATGCGGGCCGAAGAGATCCCGATCAAGCCCGAGATCGGCGCGCGCACGGTGGCGTATCCGAGATTGATCTGCGCGACGTTCAACTCCGCCTGTGCCGCATCCAGCTCGCTCTGCCGGGCCCCGTAATCCGCCTCCGCACGCTCGAGATCCCGCTTGCTGACCGCACCGGCCTCCGCAAGCGGGCGGTAGCGGTCGACGTCCGACTTGGCGCGAACCAGCTGGGTCCTCACCTGCGCCACCCTCGCCTTTCCTTCAGCAACCGCCTGCAGCAGCTCGCTCTGATCGATCGTATACAGAAGGGCCCCCTCCTCCACTTCCGTGCCTTCGCGGAAATGAATCCCCTGGAGCCAGCCGGCAACTCTCGCCCGGAGCTCGATGTCTACGATCCCATACGTCTGGCCGACCCATTCCCGGTATACCGGAAGGTCCTTCTTGACGGCTTCAGCAACTCTGACCTGGAGAGGGGGTGGCGGCGGTGCCTCCTGCTTGGAACAGCCTGGCATGATGAATGAGCGAGCAAGTCAGGACGGCGGCAAAGACCGCGACGCGGGGTGTGCGGACGGGTAGGTACACGAGACAACCTCCTCTTGAAGGCAGTACCTGTAGGAAAGGATAGCAGCGAGTGTAATGCCCGGACCGGACCGAAAGGGGCCTGGGGAGTGAGGACCGCCTCCGATGGCCGGTCTGACTGTGGCACGCGGAATATACTTACATTCACTTTCCATTTCAACAGCCTGGACCCCACGATATGGGCCTTACACGGTAGCTGCTTCGCACGTTTGATTTCGGGTTTGCACGGCCGGTTGCTTCTTCACGCACCAGATTGTAAGATGTGCCATGGTTCGATTGTCCGACTCATTCTGCCGCTCTTTCATTCTTCCGTTCCCCCCATGGATACACATGCCCAGGCGCGCATTCTCGCCCTCGCCTTCTTCCTCGGTCTGCAGGCAGCCCCGTCAGCATCGGAAGTCATGCAGGCCCGCGGGACTGCATCCGTCTCTTCTCCTGATGGCAGACTGCAGGTCACGGTGTACGTGGCTCCGGCGCTCTCCTATGCCGTCAGGTACGCAGGAGAAGACTTGATTCTGACCTCTCCCCTGGGTCTCGAGTTCGCAGATCAGCCTCCGCTAGGTCCGAACCTGGTGATCCGCCAGAAGGAGACGATGGGAATCGAGGACAACTATGCTCCGGAGTGGGGGCCTCAGAAGAAGGTCGACGACCGGGGGAATGAGCTGACGGTGACACTCGCAGAATCCTCGGCGCCGGGGCGATCCTTTCGCCTCATCGTGAGGGCGTACAACAACGGGGTCGCATTTCGATACGTGCTGCCCCGTCAGGCGGCGCTGGAATCATTCACCATCACGAGAGAGCTGACCGGTTTTCGTCCTGACGGCGACCCGCGCTGCTGGGCTGCAGACTTTGAGAGCTTTCACTCGCATCAGGAAGCTCCGTACCCCTCCAGGAAATGGGAGGAGATGGTCGCGGGCCCGACGTGGGGCGTCCCTGTGGTCATGCAATTCGACGACTCTGTCTTCGCGGCGATCACAGAAGCGCATCTGCAGAACTGGGCCGGGATGTATCTTGGCATCGACCGGTCACGCCTCGGCCGGCTCATCTACTCGAGCCCTCCTCTCGGCGCCGGCGATCCGTCAATTCCGATCGACGTCAGCGTGGAAGGCATGGCAACGCTCCATCTTCTGACCGAGCCGGTCTCCACCCTCCGGTGTGAGAACACGCTCTGGGCGGAGCGCACGGCTCCAGTGGAAGAGCGGGTCACCAACCCACCTGAGCGAGCTGAAGCCACAGTCGTTCATCCAGCCGGTCGAGAAGAACAGGCGCACCGACAAAGCCCGGCTGCGCCTCGGCGAGAAAAGCTTCGAACGCGGGCTGGCCACGGTCGCGCGAAACCTGGTCGGGTTCAGGCTCGACAAGAAATACGTGCGCTTCCAGGCCGAGATCGGCGTCGACACCGGACAGAGCGGAACGCACCGGGCCCGGTTCGAAGTGTACGCCTCGTCGGCCGTGGACTCGGGATTCCAGGGACTTGTGGCAACGCTCTCTCCCCTCCCGGGCACGGACGGAAAGGATCTGGTCCGGGCGATCCACCCCACACCAGAGCCCGTGGCGCGTGATTCTCGTCGGGAAGACTCCGGGGAGCCTGATCGAGTCCACGCTCATCGAGTCGCTCAACCCTCCCCCCGCGTTCGAGGACCGCTCGTGGATACGACCCGGCATCGTCATGTGGGATCACTGGTGGAGCGGCGACACGACAGATGGACATGGAGACGATCAAGTTCAGTTCATCGCTTTCGCAGGCGAGAACCGTCTCCCCTATCATCTCATCGACGCGGGCTGGTACGGCGATTTCGACCGCCCTGCGGCCGATGTCACGTCGGTGATTCCGGAGCTGGACATGGCCGGGATCCGGCGATTCGCCGCAGAGGAGAACGTGAGGCTGTGGCTCTGGGTGCACTGGTCCGACCTCGACAGGAAGCTCGAAGAGGCGTTCGCGCTGTACGAATCGTGGGGAATCGCCGGTGTGAAAGTGGATTACATGCAGCGGGACGATCAGGAGATGGTGCAGTGGTACGAACGCGCGGTCAGGACGGCCGCCGATCACCGGCTCATGGTCGATTTCCACGGCGCCTACAAAGGGCACCGGCGAGCAACGCACGTGGCCCAACCTGATGACGAGAGAAGGAGTGCTGGGGAACGAGTGGAACAAATGGTCCAGGGAGGCCACGCCCGAACACAACGTGACGATCCCGTTCACGCGCATGCTCACAGGTCCGATGGACTACACCCCGCTCGGGTTCCTGAACAGGACCCAGAAGGACTTCGTCCCGACGTCTCCCACCCAGGTCCAGACCACGCGCGCCCACCAGCTCGCGATGCTGATCGTCTATGAAACTCCGATCATCTGCATCTGCGACCTGCCGGAGCATTACAGGGGGCAGCCAGGATTCGACTTCGTCCCCCGGTTACCGGCGACCTGGGACGAGAGCAGGGTCATCAGCGGGGAGATCGGCGACCATATCGCCATTGCGAGGAGGTCCGGACGCTCGTGGTACGTCGGCGTGATGAACGGAGCGGAGAAGAGAACGGTGAAGGTCCCGCTGGATTTCCTCGGCGGCGGGACCTACGCGATGACACTGATCGCCGACGCCCCGGACGCGGCAGCGAACCCCGAGCGCGTGGCGGAGTCGACGGAAGAGGTCCATTCGGACGAGAGCTACAGGTTTACCCTCGCGCCCGGCGGCGGGGCCGTCGCGCGGTTCGATCCTTCGCCCTAGACACCGGTCGTCCCGAGGGTCCGCTCCCAGCGCCGGATCTCCCGGTCCACTTCGGCGGGATGGGTCGAGCCTTCCGAGCGTTTCGCCCGGACAGACGCCAGCGGGTGGAGCAGTTCCAGCGCGTCTTTCCCGAACAGCGGGCTGTGCGACCTGTATTCCTTCAACGAGAGCTCCTTCAGCCCCAGACCTTTTCCGGCGCACGTGCGCACGATCTCTCCCACCACGGCATGCGCTTTCCGGAAGGGCAGCCCTTTGCGCGCGAGGTAGTCGGCCAGATCGGTGGCGAGCATGGCGTCCTGCTTCATCTCGTGAGCGAAGCGCTCCGGCCGGAATCGCGTCGAGCCCAGCATCGCCGCCGCGACCGTGAGCGATTCCTCCACCGTCCTCGCGGAATCGATGAGCGGCTCCTTGTCCTCCTGCATATCCCTGTTGTACGCAAGCGGAAGGCCCTTCATGACCGTCAGGAGTGCGACGAGGTTTCCGTAGACCCGTCCGCTCTTCCCGCGTATCAACTCGGCGATGTCCGGGTTCCGCTTCTGAGGCATGATGCTGCTTCCCGTGGCGAACTCCTCGCCGATCACGGCAAACGCCCACTCGCTCGAGGACCAGACGACGAGCTCTTCGCCCAGGCGGCTGAGGTGCATCATCGCGATGGCGCAGGCAGCAAGAAATTCGATCTGCACATCCCGATCGCTCACCGCGTCGATGGAATTTGTCACGATGCCGCCGAACCCGAGCGACCGCGCAACGCCGCGCCGGTCGACGGGAAATGTTGTGCCGGAGAGCGCGCCCGCGCCGAGCGGAGAGCGGTCGACCCGCGACAGGCAATCCTGAAACCGTTCCGCGTCGCGTTGCAGCATCGCGACGTAGGCCAGCAGGTGATGGGCGAAGAGGATCGGCTGAGCCCGTTGGAGATGAGTATAGCCGGGGACGAGCGAACGGCGGTGGCGCCTGGCCTGTCTCAGGAATGCCCGCTGGAGCCTCCGGATCGCCGTCCGGATGCCCGCGATGCGTCGCTTGAGGAAGAGCCGCTCGTCGAGCGCGACCTGATCGTTCCGGCTCCGCGCCGTGTGGAGCATGCCGGCGGCTTCCCCGATGCGGCTCGCAAGAAGTGCTTCCACGGCCATGTGGACGTCGTCCACAGCCAATCTGTTCCCCCCGGGCGCAGACAGCGACAGAGGGAGGCCGCCAGAGGCCTCCACGTCACGGGCGATCCTCTTCAACCCCGCCGCGATGCGCTTCGCGGCACGGGCGGGGATGATTCCTTTCCTCGCGAGCATAGCGGCATGCGCGATCGAACCCTCAAGGTCCTCACGGATCAGCTGGCGGTCGACCGGCAATGACGACGAGAACGCCAGCGCCCCCGGGTCAATCGGTTTCCGGAACCGCCCGCGTTCGCGGCTCATCGCGCGTTCACCGGAACCGCGATCGTGGTCGGGGACTTCATCTCCCTGGCGGCCGCCCGCTGCACCTCGCTGTACGTCTTCACCGGCAACGCGTAGATCCCGATGAATCCGGCGCTCGCCTTGTGGTCGAACGTATCCTGCGCCGTGTAGGTCGCAAGCTTCTCGTTATAGAGGGAGAAGATCGACTTCCTCCCCTGCACGCTGACATTCCCCTTGTAGAGCTTGAGGCGGACACTTCCGGTCACCGTCCGCTGCGTCTCCTCCACGAACGCATCGAGCGCGCTCCGCAGCGGCGAGAACCAGAGTCCGTTGTAGATGAGCGTCGCGTATTCCGCCGCCAGCTGAGACTTCATGTGCATGACCGATTTCTCGAGCGTCAACCGCTCAAGCTCGGTATGGGCGAAATGCAGGATGGTGGCCGCGGGCGCCTCGTAGACTTCACGCGACTTGATCCCGACCAGACGGTTCTCGATCAAGTCGAGGCGGCCGATGCCGTGCGCACCCCCCAGGTCGTTCAGGCTGCTGACCAGCGCAATGGGATCGAGCAGCCCGCCGTCGAGCGCCACGGGAATTCCCCGCTCGAACTCGATCTCGATGGTGGCAGGGCTGTCTGGCGCCCGCTCCGGTGACGCCGTAATCTGGTAGGCCTCCTCCGGAGCCTCAACCTCGGGGTCTTCCAGCACGCCGCATTCGATCGCGACGCCCCAGAGGTTTTCGTCGATGGAATACGGACTCTTGGCGGTCGCCGCCACCTGGATGCCGTTCGCGCGCGCGTACTCGATCTCCTCCTCCCGCGAACGGAACTCCCATTCGCGCAGGGGAGCGAGGACGCGGAGATCTGGCGCCAGGGCTGCCACCGAGACCTCGAACCGCACCTGGTCATTCCCCTTCCCGGTGCATCCGTGGGCCACCATCGCGGCCCCCTCCTGCCGGGCGATGTCCACCAGAATACGGGCAAGCAGCGGCCTCCCGATCGCCGTGGCCATCGGATAGGCGCGCTCGTACAGTGCTCCCGCCTTCAGGGCCGGGAAGACAAACTTCTCGAGGAACTCCTGGCGGGCGTCGACCACGAACGCCTTCGTGGCTCCTGTTGCCAGAGCTTTTTCCCGAACGCCGAGCAGCTCTTTCTTCTGGCCAAGGTCGCCCGTGGCAGTGATGATGTCGGCATTCCAGCGGTCCATCAACCACCGGACCATGACGGAGGTGTCGAGACCGCCCGAGTACGCAACGACGATTTTGGGAGTAGCCATCAGCGCCCTTCGATCAATGTGTTTTTGAGATATCCGAGAACTTCTGCAGTCTTCTTGACGCTCGAGGGAACGACGAGGAGGGTGTTGTCGCCGGCGACGGTGCCGATAATATCGGGGTGCGGCTTGACGTCGATGAATTCGCCGACTGTGCCGGCGCAGCCGGGGAGGGTTTTCACGACGATCACGCTTTCGTTCGCCGCGATGGAGATCACCTCTGCGCCGACGATCGGGCGGAGCGCCTGCACCTCCGCGTCAGCCGGAAGCACATAGCGGATCCCTTCGCCCGACGATACCTTGCCGACGCCCAGGTCCCGCATGTCGCGCGACAGCGTCGCCTGTGTAACGCGGAAGCCCCGTCGTCCCAGGCGGCGCCGGAGCTCTTCCTGATTTCTGACGGGGACCGTGCTGATGATCTCCCGAATCGCGAACATGCGCCCCGGCTTGTTCATGCCGCACCCTCTCCCGGATCGTGGACGATCTCCGTCCCCAGCCCCTCGCGCGTGAAGATCTCCAGCAGGATCGAGTGCGTCACGCGGCCGTCGATCATGTGGACTTTCGTGACTCCCGCGTCCAGCGCGCTGAACGCAGACCGGATCTTGGGAAGCATCCCGTTGCTGATCGCGCCCCCGGCAATCATGCCGGCGGCCGAGGCACGGGTCAGCGAATGCACCAGCGACCCGGCTGCAAGCACGCCCGGCACATCGCTCAGGTAGACAAGCTTCTCCGCGCGGAGGAACGCTGCAACGGCAGCCGCCGCGGTGTCGGCGTTCACGTTATGCACGACGCCGTTCTCATCGACCCCGACGGGGGCAATCACGGGCATCGAGCCGTGGTCCGCGAGCAGATGAAGAAAGTCGGTGTTGACCGACACCACCTCACCCACGAGCCCCAGGTCCTCGCCGTCGGGCTGCAGGCGGCGCACCCGGAGGAGATCCGCATCGATCCCGCTGATCCCCACCGCCCCGCCACCGTGCTTGTTGATCCGCCGGACGATATCTTTGTTCGTCTTCCCGCTCAGCACCATCTGCACGACGTCCATCATCGGTTCATCGGTGTACCGGTGGCCGCCGACGAACCGCGTCTGCAGGCCGAGCCGGTCGGCCGTATCCGTGATCTCCCTTCCGCCGCCATGCACGATGACGATGCGGATGCCGATCTTCTTCAGGAGCGTCACGTCCTGCGCGAATGTCTCGCAGAGCGCCTCGTCGGTCATCGCCGCTCCGCCGTACTTCACGACGAACGTCGCGCCCTCGTACTGCTGGATATACGGCAGCGCCTCGATCAGGATGCCTGTCTTCTCGCCGTGCGTCACACTCATCGGTCCGGTCTCCGTGTCCGCCTCATGTTCGATAGTTGGCGTTGATGGCGACGTATTCCCTGGACAGATCGCAGGTCCAGAACGACGCCGCAGCCGACCCCTGATGCAGCCCGATCGTAATCGTGATGTCGCGCCGGCTCAGGATTTCCTTCGCGCGTTCTTCCGAAAAATCGATCTGGTAATTCTTCCGGAGCACCGGAAGGTCGCCGAAGTGGATCTCCACCGCCGCAGGATCAAACTCGACCCCCGAATACCCCAGCGCCGCGAGGATCCGCCCCCAGTTGGCATCCTCGCCGTGCAGCGCCGTCTTGACGAGCGCCGAGTTTGCCACCGCACGGGCCGCCTGGACGGCCGTCCGCTCATCAGCCGCGCCCTGCACGTTGATCTCGATAAACTTCGTGGCGCCTTCCCCGTCCACGACGATCATCTTGGAAAGCTTCACCAGCACGTGCTCGAGCGCCTCCCTGAATGCGGAGTACCCCTCGTCGGTCGACGTCGTGAGCGGCGCATTCCCGGCCTGACCGTTGGCCTGCAGCGTGACCATGTCATTGGTGCTCGTCTCGCCATCGACGGAGATGCGGTTGAACGACCGGTCGACCACCTCCCGGAGCGTGCGATCGAGCAGCTCCGGAGCAGCGGCGGCATCCGTGGTCACGAACGCAAGCATGGTCGCCATGTTCGGCGCGATCATGCCGGAGCCTTTCGCCATGCCGCCGATGACGACGGGAACCCCTGCGACTGTCGTTCGGACGGCGATCTCCTTGGTGAACGTGTCCGTTGTGCGGATCGCCTCCGCGGCATCCGACCCCCCGCCGGCGCTCAGCGCGAGGGCCGCCGTCCGGATGCCCGCACAGACTCTATCGATCGGGAGATACTGCCCGATCACGCCGGTGGAAGAAACGAGGACTTCGCCCGGATCCAGGCCGAGCGCCTCGCCTGCCGTCAGCACCATCAGGCGGGCATCGGCCATGCCCCGCTCACCCGTGCAGGCGTTGGCGTTCCCGCTGTTGACCACAACGGCCCGCGTCATCCGCGAACGGCCCAGATTCTCTTTCGTCACGACGAGAGGTGCAGCCACGACGCGGTTGGTCGTGAACGTGGCGGCCGTGGTTGCCGGGACAGCACTCACGAGCAGCGCCAGATCCTTCCTGGCTTTCTTGACGCCGCAATGGATGCCGGCCGCCAGAAATCCGCGTGGCGCGGTGATGCCTCCGCTGACTTCTGTGCACCGGGTCGCACTGGCAATTTCCGTGGACTGAAATGCGCTCATACGAGTCCTGTCACCTCCGGAACACCGAGGAGAATGTTCATGTTTTGAATGGCCTGGCCGGCGGCCCCCTTGACCAGGTTGTCGATTGCCGAAATGACGATCAGCTGTCCCGACCTCGGGTCCGCCGTCACGGAAATATCGCAGAAGTTCGTGTGCGCGACGTGCATGAGCTCGGGGACGCTTTCGCGCATCCGAACGAACGGCTCCCCCCTGTAGGCCGACCGGTAGAGCTCCCTGACGTCACCGGTCGACATGGGTCCGGTCAGCCGGGCGTGGACCGTGCAGTAGATCCCGCGGGTCACGGGAATGATCTGCGGAACGAACGAGAGGGAGACGCGCGTCTTCGCGACGCGCCCGAGCATTGTTTCGATTTCCGGAAGGTGCTGGTGATTCCCGAGCCGGTAGGCGCGGACATTTTCGTTCATCTCGCTGAAGCTCAGCGCTTCATCGCTGCTCCGTCCCGCGCCGGAGACGCCCGAGAGCGCGGTGACGACAATCCCTTCGGGGGCAACGATGCCCGAGCGAAGTGCGGGAGCGAGGGCCAGGATGGCTGCCGTCGGATAGCACCCCGGATTCGACACGACTGCGGCACCCTGCAGGGTTTCGCGGAAGAGCTCGGGAAGGCCGTACGGAACCGTCCCGAGCATCGCGGGCAGAGCGTGTTCTTTCTTATAGAAGGTCCGGAACAGGTCGCCGTTCGGCAGCCGGAAGTCCCCGCCCAGGTCGATGACAATCGGGACGCGGCTCAGGAGTTCCTGCATCATCGCCATGGATTCTCCGGACGGGAGCGCCACGAAGGCAACGCGCACGCCCTCGAGCCGCGCGAGGTCCAGGGGCTCGAAGGCGAGCGACGTCAGTGCCTCGAGGCCCCGGTGCACGGACGCGACCGGTTCGCCGGCGCGGGACCGGGCGAGCGCCCGCGTGACCTTCACATCCGTCCGTGAGCGCAGCAGGCGCAGCAGCTCGCCCCCGGCATAGCCGGAGGCCCCCACGACGCCGACGGACACAGGGATATGTGCGGGCAAATTCATATTGCATGAATATACAGGATTATGTATTATTATGCAAGTCTTCCCCGCACGAAAAATAACGGAGAACCAGGATGGACGCATCCGGCCGCGACGCGACCCTGTTCATGCACACGTACAAGAGGCTTCCGCTCGAGATCGTTCGCGGGGAGGGGCCGTGGCTGATCGCGCGCGACGGGTCCCGGTACCTCGACATGTTCGGGGGGATCGCCGTCAATGCCCTCGGCCATGCGCACCCCGCCGTGCTCCGGGCCATCACGGAGCAGGCGGGCCGCTACATCCACCTGTCCAACTACTTTCACCAGGAGCCCCAGCAGCGGCTGGCCGACGCGCTGCTCCGCGCCTCCGGATACGACCGCGTCTTCTTCGCGAACAGCGGGACCGAGGCCATCGAGGGCGCCCTCAAGATCGCCCGCCGGTGGGGCGCATCACGCAGCCGGCATGAGCTTGTCGCTATGTCCGGCGCCTTCCACGGCCGAACCATGGGCGCTCTTTCGATCATGGACCGCGACAAGTACCGGAACGGCTTCGGTCCGTTTCTCCCCCACTGCCGCGTCTGCGAGTTTGGGTCGATCGACGCGCTGCAGGAGACTGTGGGCGCACAGACAGCAGCGGTTGCGCTCGAGTATATCCAGGGCGAAGGGGGCATCCGCCCGGTCAGCCGGGGCTTCGCGCAGGCCCTGGACGACCTGCGCGACAGGTTCGGGTTCCTCATCATCGCCGACGAGATCCAATCCGGTATCGGGAGGACGGGCACATTCTTCGGCTTCGAACACTTCGGCGCCTCGCCCGACGTGGTCACGCTCGCAAAGCCACTGGGCGGCGGTCTGCCGCTCGGAGCCATCCTCGCGAAGGGGGACGCCGCGATGGTGCTGGAGCCCGGGACACACGGCACGACCTTCGGCGGCAATCCGGTCGCCTGCGCAGCCGGCGCTGCAGTCCTGAGGGAGATCATGGAGGGGGGGGGCATGCGCCACTGCGCCGACATCGGCCGCTCACTCAAGTCCAGGCTCGAAGGCCTTCAGCGGGAATTCCCGGACCTCGTCCGGGAAGTGCGCGGCTTCGGGCTCATGCTCGGCATGGAACTCACGGTCCCGGGCGACCCGGTCGTCTCCGCGATGCAGGGCAAAAGCGTCCTGATCAACTGCACCGACACCACAGTCCTGCGGTTCGTTCCGCCGTTGATCATCGACGACGGGCACGTGGAAGCCACCTGCGCAGCCCTGAGGGAATGCCTGGCCGACCTCCGCGCCTAGGTGACGGACGCCCGACGCGGCAGAGACATCCGGTGCGTGAGCGTCACGCTCCCGACCCGCACCCCCTTCACGCGCACACGCCGGCGCCGGACCCTCAATGACGCTCGCGCGATCGCATGCGACACCGCGGGCAGATGCAGCGGACAACACGTACCCCGGGGCCTTCGCCACCACTGCCCATCCCCCCTTGCAGCTGCGATCGTGTCTCCCTATCTTCGTGACGTCCACAACGTGATCGGCATATCCCATGGCCTTGCCGCCTCCGCTTCGCCCGCAGACACAGCTTCTTAGCCCTTCGCTCGTCGGCAGTATCATCGATGAGGCACTGGAGGTCCTCTCCACGATCGGCGTGCTCGTCGAACACCCGGAAGCGAAAGGCATCCTGCTCGGAGGGGGGGCCACCGAAGGCCCGGGCGACCGCGTTCTTCTTCCGCGCGCCCTCGTGGAGCGCTCGCTCGCCGCGATCACCGCGCCGTATCGAGCTGTGGGATGTGCCCGGCGGGCAATCGTTTCACGTCGGCGGAAACGACGTCCACTTCGATCCCGGATCGGCCGCACTTCATATCTTCGACCACAGCACGCAGTCGCAACGCGAAGCTGTCACTGCGGACCTGGTGGAATTCCACAGCCTCATCCAGCGGCTCGAGCATTTTCACTTCCAGAGCACCGGGCTGGTCAGCAGCGACGTGCCGCGGGAAGTCGCCGACTGCTACCGGATGTTCATCGCGTTCCAGCACTGCGGCAAGCCGATCGTCACGGGGACATTTGTGCAGGCGGGGTTCCGGCCGATGCTGGAGATGCTCACCCTGCTCCGCGGAAGCTCTGATGACCTCCGCGCGCGCCCGCTGGCGATCTTCGATGCATGTCCGTCGCCTCCCCTGAAGTGGAGTCCGCTGACCACGCAGAGCGTGCTCGATTGCGCACGCGCGGGGATCCCGTCGGAATTCGTCGCCATGCCGCTGACAGGTGCGACATCCCCGGTGACGATCACCGGGGCGCTCGTCCAGCACGTCGCGGAGAACTTCTCTGGCATCGCGATCGCCCAGTGTTGCTCGCCCGGCGCGCCGGTCATCTTCGGCGGCTCGCCGGCGTCATTCGACCATCGCAAAGGGACTCCCCCGATGGGCGCCATGGAGACGATGATGATCGACATGGCGTACACCCAGATCGCACAATCGATCGGCCTTCCGACGCATGCCTACATGGGTCTCAGCGACGCCAAGTGCCTTGACGCGCAGGCGGGGCTGGAGACAGGCATGGGGGCCGTGCTTGCCGCACTCGCGGGAATCAATGTTGTCTCCGGCGGCGGCATGATGGCATACGAAAACTGCATCAGCCTGGAGAAACTGGTGGTCGATCACGAAATCGTCCGCATGGCATACCGGCTTCTGGAGGGCATTTCCCAGCGCGAGGAGGTCATGGCGCTCGACCTCTTCCGGGACATGCTTCGCGGGGAGGATTTCATGGGCCACCCTCACACCGTGAAGTGGCTCAGGCAGGACCACTGGTATCCCAGGGTCATCGATCGCGGCAGGCCCGAGGAGTGGGCGTCGGAAGGAAAGCCGACGCTGGCCGACAGGGCGGCGGCAGAGCGGGCGCGCCTGAGCGCATCCGGCACGGGCTACGGGCTGGAAGCGCCCGTACTGGATGAGCTTCGGAAGATCATGCTGTCCCACGGCAGGCCGTACGGGTTGCAGCTCCCCTCCTGACCCCAAGCAGCCCGCGTCAGCATCATATACAGAAGAACGGTCAATAACGGGGAATCTATGCCTATCTACGACTACCAGTGCCGCAAGTGCGAAAACACATACGACGTCTTTCATAAGGTTCGGGAAGTTATCGAGGACGTTGTCTGTCCTTCCTGTGGATCCGGAGAACACGTGAGGCTGCTTTCTGCGCCCAGCTTCTCGATGGGCAGCAGCAAGTCGGAGGGCTCATGCGCTCCGGGTGGATGCTGCGGCGGCAGCTGCGGCATGAATTGAGCCAGCCCCTGTGCTGATCAAACGCCCTTCCCTGGAAGGGCGTTTGATTTCTTGGTCCCATTTCTTACTTTGCCCCATCCGACAGCCCGGTCGGCACATGCTGTCCCGTAGTTCTTTCCGCCCCGGAGCATTTCTATGGTCTTCCCCATCGGTGACGATAACTCCGACCGCCGCATCACTCCCGTGGTGAATATCGCCCTCATCGTCCTCAACGTCCTCGTGTTTGTGTTTCTCCAGGGCTGCGGGAGCGATCTCGGGTTCACCTATGCGTTCTCGACAGTGCCGGGCGAAATCGTTTCCGGCGCCGATCTCGTCACCGAGGACCGGCTGGTGCAGGACCCCTCCACCGGCGAGGTTTTCACCGTCCCGGGCCTTCAGCCGACACCGCTCTCTGTGTACATCACCCTCCTCACTTCGATGTTCATGCACGGGAGCTTCGCCCACATTCTGGGCAACATGTTCTTTCTGATGATCTTCGGCGACAACGTTGAGAACAGTCTGGGTCACGGCCGTTACATGATATTCTACCTCGTGACGGGGTTGCTTGCGTCGCTGGCCCATGTCGCCACGACCTATCTCTTCGGGATGGACCCCAACGTCCCCTCTCTCGGGGCTTCCGGGGCGATTTCCGGGGTGCTCGGGGCCTATCTGATCCTTTTCCCGCGCCGCCGCGTCCGGGTCCTGATGTTTTCGTTCTATGTCCAGGAGGTGCCGGCAATTGTGGCCATCGGCATCTGGTTTCTCTTCCAGTTGATCAGCGGGATCGGGATGCTGGGAGGTGGATCGGGCGGTGTGGCCTACGGCGCCCATATCGGTGGATTTGTGGCGGGGATGGTTCTGATACGCCTGTTTGCGCTGGGGCGGCCTGCGGGGCCTCCGGGCCCACCCCCCAGAATGGGGGTTTTTGCTTGACTTTTCGATTTGAGCTCTCGATATTCGCTATGTCACAAACAGTGCGTGCGCGTGTATTGAGCTTTACTCTCGCTTTTGGGCGGGACGGGTTCGCGCGGGAATCTTGTGTTGTACCGTCAGCGTTCACCGTGAGACCGTGACACCGGCAGCGCTTCGGATGTTGCGGTTTTTCTTCTAAGGCAAAACATCGCCGACTGTTGGTAATTCATCCGCTGACGACGGATTCTGCAACACAATTTCCGAAAGGACCTGTTCCATGGAACAAGGAACGGTGAAGTGGTTCAATGGCGCCAAGGGGTACGGTTTTATCCAGCGCCAGAATGGTGAAGACGTGTTCGTGCATTTCCGCGCGATCGTCGGAACCGGCTACAAGACCCTCAACGAGGGTGACAAGGTGCAGTTTGAAGTGGTCGAAGGCCCGAAGGGCCTCCAGGCCGCGAACGTGTCGCTCGCCTAGACATTGCTACCACGAACGAAAAGGGGCCGTCCCTCAGACTTCTGGGACGGCCCCTTTTCATTTTCACACGGTGCCCCCTGCTATTTGGCGTCCAACGCCATCTCCAGCCGCACGCGGATGCCGTCCGCCGGCGCGCTCAGGCTGACGTCCTGCAAGAACAGCCGCGCATCCTCGATTCCCCCACGAAGCACCATGTGGTCCTTGACGTGCGCTGCCCGCCGCTGCGCGAGCTGCCGCATGGTCTCCTCCGGCACCTTCGCCTGATCGATCATCCGCTTGAGGGCCGCATCCGCCGCCGCAGCTTTCTGATCGACACCGGTCGTCGTTTCTCCGCCGGGCTGTGGAGGCGCCAGCGCCAACGGGTCCTCACCGAACTGTTCCCTGTAGAGCGTCAGCAATCGGTCGCGATCGCGGGCCGTCAGAACCGTGTCCGCTGAACCTCCAGCCCCGCGGATCCGCTCGTAGACCTGCTGCCGTGCCAGCCGATCCCTGTCCGGCGCACCGGCAACTCCCCGGATGTTCAGCGTCAGCTCCGGCCGTTCCCTGAGCGCGTGCGAGAGCGAGTCGAGCTTCGCCCGCTCGGGCGCGGCAAGCGAATCCAGCCCCGCGTCGAAGAGCACATAGCTGAGCTCCTCGTCCCCGCCGAACAGCGCGCCGATCAGGGCAAAGGGAGCCGTGACGATCTTCACGAAGAGGTTGACGATCACCTTCAGGACGATGGGAAACAGACTGAACTCCGGGATCGTTCAGATCCCCCTCGACGGGAATGTCGAGGTCGATCACCCCCCTGGAATCCTTGAGCAGCGCGATCGCGAGCTTCACCGGCAGGTCCGTGACGGAAGGACCCTCCAATTTCTGCCCGAGCGTGAGCTGATCGAGGACGATCTTGTTCTCACCCTTCAGGTACTGGTTGTTCAGGCGGTACCGGAGATCCAGGTTCATCTTCCCCTTGTCGATCTTGTACCCCATGAACTTCCCGGCGTACGGCGTAAACGTCGTCAGCTCGATGCCGTCAAACTTGAACGTGACATCGGTGAAGGCTTCCTCGGTGAGCGGATTGAACTGCCCGCGGATCGTGGCCGGGGCATAACGGTCGACCCGTCCCGCGAGGTCGACATCCGCGCGTGCGAGCTCCTCCGACGACAGGCCCTTGACGGCCCCGTTCAGGTCGTGGATCCCGATCACGAAATTCGGCCGCAGGCTCAGATCCGAGAAATCAAGCGTTCCATCCGTGATGGTGATTTCGTCGATGCGAGTCTTCGTCTGAGGCTGCGCGGGAGGAGCGGCCGGCTTCTGGCTCCCTTCGCCTTCGACACTGGTGGTGTCGGGAAGTCTCCGGAGGATCCGCTGCACATTCGTGATCCCGATCGTGTCGACGATGAAGCGCGCGTACACCTGCTTCCCCGCGATGCTGCTGATGCTGAGCGCAGCCGGGTCAGAGCTGTACCTGATCCGCCTGAGATCCAGGACGGGAAGCCTCAGGAAATCCAGCTCCGTGAACGTGTCAACGGCCCGGAAGTTCCGGATCCGCACGTCCCCCGAGAATTCGCTTCTCGAGAGCGCGCCCATTGCGCTGTACCTGAGAGCTCCTTTGACCGTCACCGTGCCAGCCTTGACGGCAAGATCTGCGGAGGCTGTGACGTACGGTTGGAACACCGGGAGCGGCAGGGTGTCGACATTCACGGTCAGGCTGGTCGCCAATGGTTCGGGAACGTAGGGACCGGCCAGCGAGATCCGGCCTGAGCGGTTGACGGACGCCTGGACCCTGAGGGTAGCCGTGCCTGGCGCGTTGTAGCAGTAGTTCTCGAGGGTCACATCGAGCGGCACAATATCGAATTCCGCGGGCGGGTCGATCCTGTAGTCCGCAAACGGGACCGTGAAATCAGTGAGTGACAACTTCCCGAGGACCATGCTCCACGGGCCGGCGGTGTCGGGCTTTGCCCGGGGATCGGGCTTCGGGTCGAAGAGTGTCTGGATGGTGAGCGTGCTGTCCGGCAGGTATGCCGCCTTGAGCGTCCCTCCCGCCGCTGCGATCGTGCCGATCCTCACCGACCGCTGTATGACGTCAGCATCGACCCCGGTGATCGAGACCTGCGGCAGCACGACCGCCTCGCTGGTGTCCCGGGTGTCCTCCAGCCTCAGCCCGCGCGAGGACCCGCTCCCGTTCCGGATCACGAACTCAATCGGCTCTTTGGAGAGGTCGATCGCGTAGTCGGATCGGACTTCCAGCGTGCCCCCGGTGATCTTCCAGTACACCTGGTCCTGCATGAACTCCCAGAGCGTCGCCGCCTTGAACCCGGACAGCGAGAGACTCCCGCTGGAGCGCAGCGGACGGAACATGACGTCCCCTTTCCACGCAATCCCTTCCCCCTTTTCCGTCGTCGCCGCAAATTCGTACAGACCTTCCTCGTTCGGGCGGGTCGTGAAATCTCTCAGCGACAGGGAGAGCGAATCGAGCTGGGTCATGAACGGCGTGGTTCTATTCCTGTCCTCATAGATGAGGTGCCCGCTCTTGACGAGGAGGTGATCGATGACGAGGGCCACCGGCTCTTCTTCGGCCGGGGCCGCTCCCGCCGTGCTGTCGGCGGTCGGCGTGGCAGGCATGACGTCTGCGAGGTTCATCGAACCGTCCACCCGGACCAGCGCCCGGATGTGCGGGTTGACGATGCTGATCTCCGAGAAGGTCTGCACCCCCGTAAGCAGGGAGATGATCTCGTAGTTCACGTACAGCTCGTCGAAGGAGAGCACCAGCTCCCCGTCACGGTCGGAAACAAGGAAACCCCGGAATGTCACCGAGAGTGCGAACGGATTGACCGACACGTCCTGCAGGGTGATCTGCCGGCCGGTCCGCTCGGAGAGGGCCTCCACGGTCCTGGACTTGACGATTCCCGGAGCGACCCAGAAGCCGAGCACCGCATACACAACCAGGAGGGCCACCGTGACGACGGCGGCGGTGCGCAATGTGCGCGGAGACAGGAGGAATCGTTTCTTCTTCATAGTGCCGGGATTGTGAGGGTTGAATCGGTCACATGCGTCCGGCCCAGCGGTCAACGTCGGCACGCGCGATCAGGACGTTCGCGCCTTCGACCCTGCCCGGGATTGGATCGGGATAGTACTTTCCACAGCAGGCATACGCCTCGAACGAGGTCATATGCCACCGCGACGGGCAATGTGCGCAGACGATCTGGTCCCCCCGGAGGAGAAACTCCGTCGACCCGCAGTGCTCGCTGAGGCCGATGGCCGTCACGAGCTTCCCGTTTGTCGCGACATACGCCAGCAGCCAACGGGGCGTTGGGCCCGCGGTGTACTCAAACCGGACGATGCCGCTCCGCGTCACCGCGTCCAGCGGAATGACGATGTCGCCGCCGGCGATCGATGCCTTGATCTCGGTCGGCTTCACGCCGGCGGAATCGTACGTCCGGGGCTCGGCGACGACCGGCTGCGACCGGACGACCGGGTGCTCAGACCTGTGGAGGTAGGACCAGAGGATCCAGACGCCCCCGATGGCCAGGACAGGGAAGAGGACGAGGGCCGCCCGCCGGAAGGCAAGGCGCGACCCCGCCGCCGCGGGAGCAGCGGCTGCCGCGGCGCGGTTCGTCATGGCCGCGCC
The DNA here is from genome assembly GCA_963701735.1 of uncultured Ignavibacteria bacterium. Lineage (GTDB taxonomy): Bacteria > Bacteroidota > Ignavibacteria > UBA10030 > UBA6906 > CAWABB01. The sequence continues at coordinate 229,429 of CAVPBI010000023.1, forward strand.
GCACACAGCGCAGGTTGTGCGCTCCGGCTCGTTCTCCGATCCGCAGAGCGCGCACGCATTTGTCATTGGGAATCTCGCAAAGGTGCGTTATATTATGGAAAGTGGTCCCGAATTGCAATGAGCTCAGACGCGCCCGCATCCATCATCTCGATACTCGAACCGCTCCTTTCAGGCGGCCGGACTCCGTGCTCGAACGATCATTGCACCGACCCGGTCTGCCCGACGCACCGCAGGGATGAGATCGAGCGGGTGCTCGCGGCCGCGAAGGGGCACGTCGCGCCCGAACGGCCGCTGATCTCTGCCGCGGAACTTGCGGGACTGATCGACCATACCCTGCTCCGTCCCGACGCGACGATCTCAGACGTGGAGCGACTCTGTGCCGAGGCCATGGAGCACAGGTTCGCGAGCGTCTGCGTGAATCCGGTCTTCATCCCTCTCTGCCGCGCGCTGACCGCAGGAAACGGGATCCCCCTTGGAACCGTCGCAGGTTTCCCCCTGGGGGCCGCCGCCACCGCGATCAAGGCAGCGGAAGCAGAGCAGGCCATCAGGGACGGCGCCGCGGAGATCGACATGGTGATGAACATCGGGCTGCTCCGCTCGGGGCAGTACCGATTCGTGGCCGAGGACATTCGCGCCGTGACGTCGGTCGTCCAGAAGCACAGGAAGCTGTGCAAGGTGATTCTCGAGACGGCGTTGCTCACCGGCGAGGAGAAGATGCGCGCGTGCCTCCTGGCCCGGGAGGCGGGGGCGGACTTCGTGAAGACGTCCACAGGCTTCGCCAGGGGCGGGGCGACTGTCGACGATGTCACGCTGATGCGCATCGTCGTCGGAACAGGAACGGGCGTCAAGGCGTCGGGTGGCATTCGAACCTACGAGGACGCCATCTCCATGATCGCCGCGGGCGCAAATCGCATCGGGACCAGCTCCGGAGTCTCGATCGTCACGCGCGAAGGTCAGGGATAATGGAGGGTCAGATGGGACGATTCGGCTGGTGGCTGCTCCAGGCGTTCATGGCGCTCTGGATGATCGGCTGCGGAGTGCAGAAGGAAGCAACGCGCACACCAGGTACGGATGCGGGGGCCACGCTGAGGGCGCACGAAGCCGACTTCAATCCCTCATCGCTCGATCCGGTTCCCGGCGCGACAGGCAAGACAAGCTTCCCCGATTCGGCCGCAGCCGTGAACGGCCAGGCAGAGGCACCTTCCCCCGGTCCAACGGAGACAGTGCAGGGGTTCAGGGTGCAGGTCTTCTCGTCGGCAGACATCGATGAGGCGAACGCGAAGAAGGTGGAGTTTGAGGAGGCGATACCGCAGGAGCGAGTCTATCTGGAGTACGATCCGCCGACGTATAAGATCCGCGCCGGGAATTTCCTGAACCGCCACGATGCCGATCGTTTCGTGCGGTATCTGTCGGACAAGGGGTTCACCGGAGCCTGGGCCGTCCCGCAGCGCGTCCTGAAGAACCCACCCCCCATCCCACCACAACCACCCGACCCGAAGGCTCCGTAGGGTTCACGGGAATTGCACGATCACATTCTCGACGCTCCACCGGGCGCGAACCCGGAGCGTGTCGGCGAGGAGCGTAAAACGCTCAGCCGGGCGGAACGGGTGCGCCCGGCCGAACGTGTAGTCCCCCGAACTGTCCGAATCCACGAAGGCCGAGAGAATGTAGCGACCTTCGGGGATCTGCTGCAGCGCAAATGTCTTGCCGTCGGCCCAGGCCGTCCGGACAACCGCCGGCGAAAGACCGACACTTGTGACCGTCACCGCAACGGGACCCGGCCTGCCCAGCCGGGCATCGTCCTGAATGCGTCCCGCCACGAGACCCGTCGACCGGAGATCGAGCGTCCGGATCCTGACGGACGCGGTAGAATCCACACGGCGGTTCCCGTGGTAGTCGACGATCGAGTCGAGCACGACCGTCAGCCTGTACATCTCCGCAGGACGGAGGGGGTCGCGTGGAATCACGGAAAGATCTTTTCCTCCCACCCATTCCCGTCGACTGACGACCTCCCTCCCGAGCGAATCCAGAAGCCGGACCGCATCCCGCGCTCTCCCCTGTACGACCGGCTCCGAGAATCTCACTTCAAACGACCTCCACGGCGGTACGCCCCGCGACGTGTCTCCCACCCCATCGATGGTGAACGTCGGACGGAGGGTATCCGGCCTGGCCGTGCCGGTGAACTCCAGGATGGGGACCGTTGAGTCGCTGACATTGCCGGCCTTGTCCCTCAGGCCGATGGCCGAGAATTGATACCCCATCTCCTCCTGGAGCGTATCAGCCAGCAGCACGCCGAGGGCCTGCATTGTTGCACGGTCGTGATAGATCAGTGCGATCGTGAGCCGCGACCGCGCCAGCGGTGTCAGTGACGGAGACCGCCGCGGCAACAACCGATGCGCTGTCGATCGGCTCGCTGAACTTGGCAAGCAGGTGGTGGCGATCGAACACATTCACCGACGTCGGGAACGGCGCGGTCGTATCCACACGGGAGAGCCTGAACGTGAGACCTCCGAGGCGCTGCTGGAGCGGCCCAAGCGTAACGTCGGCCGGCGCGACGCCGATATCATCGGCACCGCGGTCATACATGAGATCTCTGAAGGCGTCTCTCACGGCGAAAACGCGATACGTCGCAGGGGCAAGGTTCGAAAGGAGGAACTTGCCGTCTTTCCCGGTCTGCGTGACGTACTCCGGGCGTATCAGGGAAGGATTCAGCGTGTCCGGGCGGCGCGAGGCCAACGAGTACGCGAAGATCATCACCCCCTCGGGCGATTCGGCGACAACCCGGCCCCCGATGGCCCCCCGGTCGATGCTGTCTCCAGTCGCGAACGCCAGCGTGAACCCGGCCGCCATTCTGTTGTTCGCGCGCTGGTCTTTCACGTCGGTCCCGACCGTCAGGACGTATGTGATATTGTCACGGAGCGGCTCCGGGAACCGTATTTCCACCTCGGTCCCGCTCCAATCGAACGAGAGCTCCCCGACATACGGAGAGATGAAGATCGCCTCTTCGACCGTGCGCCGATCGACATACTCGCTGAACTCGAGGACGATTCGATCCGGTCGGACGTTCACCGCATTGGTGTCCGGGTACGTCCGGGCGACCGCGGGCGGAGTGATGTCCGGAGGGCCGCCGGGAGGCTCAATCTGGCCGGCGCATGCGGCCATCATCATCCCGAGTGCTGCGGGGAGGACAGCCGATGTCAGCGTTGACACAGCGATGTTCTTCATGCTCACCGTTCGCAGTTCGATGCTCTTCAACCCGTTGAGGGCGTTCGGGAGCGCTCCCGCCTGTATCGCTTCACGAAGCGCAGATGCTCAGCATACGTCGAGGAGAACCAGTGCCCGCCTTTCCCGTTGGCCACGAAGAAGATGAAGTTGTGGCGCGCCGGGTGGAGGACGGCATGGATCGATCGACCGGCCCGGGTTATTCACGGGCCCCGGAGGGAGTCCGTAGTTTCGATAGGTGTTGTATGGACTGTCGAACTTGAGATCGGAATACATCAGCCGCCGCGGCCCGCCCGGGATCACGTACTGGATTGTGGGGTCGGCCTCGAGCCGCATGCCGATCCGCAGCCGGTTGAGGTACACGCCTGCGATGACCGGCCGCTCCTCATCGAGGATCGCTTCGCCCTCGACGATCGACGCGATCGTCAGGACCTTCTTCACCGACCAGCCGATCGCCTCAGCCTTCGTCCGGAGGGAATCTCCATAGAATTCCAGGAACGACGACGCCATCGTGCGCAGGATATCCCGCTCGTCCTGTTGCCAGTAGAAATGGTACGTGTCGGGAAGCAGAAATCCCTCGAGCGATGGAGCGTCGATGCCGAGCGAGCGGGCGAAGGAGGGATCGAAGGCAAGCCGCATGAACGCCGCAGAATCGATGCCGATCGCCCTCCGATAGATTCGCGCCTGGGTGCGGCTCATCGTGCCCTCGGGCACGCTGACCGGGATCAGCATGTTCTCCGTGCCGTCCCGCAGGGTCAGGTAGATCGTACCATTGGAGGTCCCCTGCTGGAACGCGTAGCGTCCGACCTGCATCCGGTCGGTTCCTCCGAACACGCGCGCCACGAATTCAAACATCGCGCGGGAGCGGATGACGCGCTGCGCCTCCAGCGAATCCACGATCTCCTGGAACGTCTGCCCCCGGGAAATCGTCACCAGCTTCTGCTCGCTCCCGTCGAAGTCGTTCGGGCCATAGAACACCCAGAGCCATCCCAGGACTGCAAGCCCGAGAACGACGAGGCCTCCGATAAGGGCCGCGCGTTGAGCGAGGGCGTTCATGCGGTGGCTCCGCTCGGTGTTGCCGGGGACGCGTCCTCGTCTTCGGAAATTGCGAGCCCCGGATCTGCCGAGAGGTCCAGCGGGGAGACGAGGCCGGACTCCAGTCGCAGCCTTCCGACGTACGCGATCATGGCAGCGTTGTCCATGCAGTACTGCAGCGAGGGCGTGGAGAGGACCATGTTCCTCTTCCGGCATTCCGCCGCTGCCCGTTCCCGGAGCTCCGAGTTCGCCGCGACGCCGCCGGCGATGGAAACGTGGCGGACGGAGAGCAGCTCCGCCGCCCGGAACGTCTTCGACACGAGCACATCCGTCACCGAACGCTGGAAGCTTGCGCAGATGTCGTTCACGGTCTGGTCGGGCAACGACGATTCGTCGCCGGGCTTCACGCCCAGGCGTCTGAGATGGTACAGCACCGCGGTCTTTACCCCGCTGAAGCTGAATGAAAACGGATGGTCGTGCATAGAGGAGCGCGGGAAGTCAATCGCGGCTGGATTTCCGAAGCGCGCGCGGCGATCGATCGCCGGCCCCCCGGGGTATCCCAGGCCGAGCATCTTCGCGACCTTGTCGAACGCTTCGCCTGCCGCATCGTCGCGTGTCTGCCCGAGCACCCGGTGGCGCAGCGGCCCGGGGACATGCACCAGCATCGTGTGCCCTCCCGACACGACGAGAGAAAGGTACGGGTATTCCGGCCGGGGCTCCCCGAGGAACGTGGAATACAGGTGACCCTCCATATGGTTCACGCCGATGAACGGGACGCGGAGGCCGTAGGCGAGCGATTTGCCAACGTTCAAACCGACAAGCAGGGCCCCCACCAGACCCGGTCCGCAGGTCGCGGCGATTCCGTCGATTCCCCGGAGATCGGTCTTCGCATCGGCAAGGGCCTGGCGAATCACTTCGAGAATGAGCCTCTGGTGGGCCCGGGATGCCAGTTCCGGGACGACGCCGCCATACTCCCTGTGGACGAGCTGGGAGGAAATGACGTTCGAGAGCACGCGGCCGCCATCCAGCACAGCGGCGGATGTCTCATCGCATGAGGTTTCGATGCCCAGAACGACCATAGAATTGAAACCTAGCAAAACACCCTATGACTTTCAACCGGGGGCTTGCGGCTGTCGGCGGTATTCTCTATATTTAGGTTCTTCAATTTTACGAGTACTGAGAGTCGCCATGTCAAAAGTCTGTGATATCTGCGGGAAGAGACCCGTCTCCGGGAACAACATCAGCCACGCGCATAACCTGACGCGCCGACGCTGGCTCCCCAACCTTCAGAATGTGCGCGCGAAAGTCGGCGGCCGGACGGTCCGCATGACCGTGTGCACAAGCTGCCTGAAGTCGAACAAGGTTGTGAAGGCCGCCTGACAACGCGGCGGCCCCGGCATCCGGTCGTCTAGAGCCATCCGCGTCCAGCTGCTGATGGCTTTTTTGTTCATCTCCTGATATCGCCAAGGGCCGGCGCCGGTTCCCATGCCGAAACTTCAGGTCGAACTCAATCTTCCGAACCAGCTGACCCTCCTCCGGGTGGCCCTCACCCCGGTGTTCGTCGTCCTGTTGCTGTCCGGCTCGCCGGTCCAGCTGCAGATCTCCCTCGTCGTCTACATCATCGCCGCCATCACCGACTGGTATGACGGATGGGCCGCGCGCAAACTCGGCACGATCACGCGCTGGGGGAAGTTCCTCGATCCTCTCGCGGACAAGATCCTGTCGTCCGCCGCAATGCTCGCATTCGTCGGCCTCGGCCTCATCGACGCGTGGATGGTCTGGATCGTCATCGTCCGGGACTTCATCATGACATTCCTCCGTGCCTACGCCGAGTACCGGAACGAGCCGATCGTCACGTCCAAGAGCGCGCAGGCGAAGACCTTCGGGCAGTTCGTCATCATCTATTATATCCTGATCCTCTACGTGGCGCGGTCCGTCCCGCCGATTGCGGACCGATTCGGCGGCACCATCGACGATCTCATGCATCCGGAGGTGCTGTTCGGTATGATGTTGACGGTGACCCTGTCGGCGGTCGGGACCATGATAGCGTACTTCTACGACAACAGAAAGATCCTCAGTGGCCTGTATGCAACCCTCCGGCAAAGCATCCGATGAATCGGGGACGGTGCAGGCATCATTGCCTGCGCGCATCATCGCCACCGGCCTCTTCTCGGGCTACATCCCCTGGGCGTCCGGGACGGTCGGATCGCTCGTCGGACTGATCGTCTACTGGCTCCCGGGTGTTCACGATGGTCCCTGGCTCCCGGTGCTGATCGCGCTCGGGCTTCTGGCCGGCGCGCCCGCATCCGACGCCGTTGCGCGCGCGACCGGGCACAAGCTCACGAAACTCGCTGCGCGGTCCAAGGAGGCCTTTCAGGCGGGATCCAGCCACGGGCCCGACCCGTCCATCGTAGTCATCGACGAAATCGTCGGCATGTGGATCGCCCTGCTCTTCCTCCCCGCTTCCATCCCCCTGTCGGTCGCGGCGTTCGTCGCCTTCCGGGTGTTTGACGTCCTCAAGCCGGAACCTGCGCGCTACCTCGAACGCATCTCCGGAGGATGGGGCATCATGCTGGACGACGTTGCGGCCGGCATCTACGCAAACCTCGCATGCCGGCTCCTCCTGCTCGCCGCAGGCGCCCTCGCCATTCCGCTCCCGTGACCGCCCGCGCCATGACCGCCGAGATCATCACCGTCGGGGACGAGCTCCTCATCGGGCAGGTGATCAACACCAATCAGGCATTCATCGCCGAGCGGGTGAACGGGCTGGGGATACGGATCGGGCGCATGACAACCGTCGGCGACGATCTGGAAGCCATCATGGCATCCTTCGCGGCCGGCTGGGAACGGGCCGACGTGGTGCTGGTGACCGGCGGACTCGGCCCGACCCACGATGACATCACCCGCACGGCCGTCTGCCGATTCCTCGAGACTGACCTTGTCGTAAACGAAGCTGTGCGCCGGCACATCGAATCGCTCCTCGCCATTCGCAACCTCCCCTGGAGCCATGCGATGGATGACCAGATCCGTGTGCCGCGGGCCGCAACAATCCTCCCGAATCCCGTCGGGACGGCGCCGGGCCTCTGGTTCGAACGGAACGGGCGCGTGCTCATTATTATGCCGGGTGTCCCGTACGAGATGAAGGCGATCATGGAGGGCTCGGTTCTCCCGCGGCTCGGAGAACTGCACGTGGGAAGGGTCATCATCCAGCGCACGCTCAGGACGACAGGCATTCCGGAAAGCATGCTTGCCCAGCTTCTTGGCGACCTGGACGCAATGCTGGAGACGTCGAAGCTCGCGTTCCTCCCCTCGCCGCGCGGCGTGCGGCTCCGGATTACCGTCGAGGAATCAGACCGGGCGCGGGCAGAAGCGATCGTGGCCCGCGTGGAGAGGCGGATACGCGACCGCGCAGGCACGTACGTGTACGGGACAGGCGACCAGGAGCTTGAACAGGTCGTTGGTGCGCTGCTTGCCGGGCGCGGGCTGACGCTCAGCGTCGCCGAATCGTGCACCGGCGGGCAGATCGCCGGCAGGATCACGGATGTCAGCGGCAGCTCAGCGTATTTCGAGCGGGGGATCGTCGCGTACAGCAACAGGTCGAAAGTGGATCTGCTCGGCGTGCCTGAAGAGCTCCTGAATCGGACCGGCGCCGTCAGCAAGGATGTCGCCGAGGCGATGGCGCAGGGGATTCGCGCCCGGGCGGGGACGACGTTTGGACTCTCGACGACCGGCATCGCGGGGCCCACAGGGGGAACGGCCGACAAGCCGGTCGGGCTCGTCTGGATCGGGATCGCCGATGCGGACGGGGCCATCGCTTTGAAGTTCACGTTTGCGGGGGAGCGGACGCTCATCAAGGAGCGCGCTTCGCAAGCCGCGCTGGAACTCCTGAGAAGAAGTATCCTCTCTCCCGGCGAAGGAGCGTGACGGCGGTGGCTTCTCTCCGGCTCTTCGTCGCTCTGGAAACGCCGACCGCGGTTCGCAGGGCTCTGGCCAGGACGCTGGCCGAGCTCAGGGAGGTTGACGCCGACGTCCGGTGGGAATCGGAAGAGAGACTCCATGCGACGCTGAAGTTCCTGGGAGACACACCCGATTCGCGCGTCGAAGCGGTCGCCGAGGCCCTCGAGCGCACCTCCTCGTCCACCGCACCCCTCACGGTTGCCTACAGCGGGCTGGGGTTCTTCCCCTCTCCGCGCGAGCCGCGGATCGTCTGGGCCGGCATGCGTGAGCCGACCGGCGGCCTCAACGACTTCCACGCCCGCATCGAGGCGTCCATGAGAGCGCTCGGCTTCTCCGAGGAATCCAGACCGTTTCATCCGCATGTGACGCTCGGCCGGGTCAGGGGGCCGCGCGGCACCACCGCCTTGCGCGCAAGAGTCGAAACATGTACCTTTGACCAGCCACCGATCACACTCCATGAGGTCGCGCTGATCAAGAGCGACCTCCGACCGTCTGGCTCGGTCTACACCACCCTCAAACGAATTTCCCTCTCCGGAATTCCACGCGCCGGCGAGTAATCTGAGTAGCAGGAGATCCATTATGGCAGACGAACGGGACGCGAAAGCCCAGGCACTCAAAATTGCGATCGAGCAGATCGAGAAGCAGCACGGCAAGGGTTCCGTGATGCGCCTCGGCGAGGGTCCAATCCAGCAGGTGGAGGTCATCTCGACCGGGTCCATCTCTCTGGACTCGGCGCTCGGGATCGGTGGAATACCCAGGGGACGGGTCATCGAAGTCTTCGGCCCCGAATCCTCGGGCAAGACCACGCTCTGCCTGCATGTCATCGCCGAGGCCCAGCGCACAGGCGGGATCTGCGCATTTGTGGACGCGGAGCACGCGATGGACATGAACTACGCGAAGAAGCTCGGCGTCGACGTCAACGCCCTCCTGCTGTCGCAGCCGGAGTTCGGTGAACAGGCCCTCGAGATCGTCGAGACGCTTGTGCGCAGCGGGGCGCTGGACGTGGTCGTCATTGACTCCGTGGCGGCCCTGACACCGCGCGCCGAGATCGAAGGCGAGATGGGCGATCCGAGCATGGGCGTGCAGGCACGACTGATGTCGCAAGCCCTGCGGAAGCTGACATCGGCGATCGCCAAATCACGCACCTCCGTGATCTTCACCAACCAGCTCCGGATGAAGATCGGCGTCATGTTCGGCAACCCCGAAACAACGACGGGCGGCAACGCGCTCAAGTTCTATGCGTCGGTCCGGATGGACGTTCGCCGCATCGAGGCGATCAAGGACGGCCAGAGCATCATCGGCAACAGGACGCGCGTGAAGGTGGTGAAGAACAAGGTGGCTCCCCCCTTCCGGGAGGCGCAGTTCGATATCCTGTACAACGAGGGGATTTCGAAGCTCGGCGATCTGATCGACGTCGCCGTCGAGCACAACATCATCGCGAAGTCCGGGTCGTGGTTCTCGTACAAGGAGGACCGGATCGGCCAGGGCAGGGATGCGGTGAAGAAGTATCATGCAGGAAAACAGCAAGGCCGCAGTGCACATCGAGCAGGAGACACGGAAGAAGCTCGGCTTGCCCCCACCGCGCGGCACGGGGCCAACCAATGGCAGCGGAGCCCCGGCGGCGAAGGGAGACGGCAAGGTTGACGCGAAGGACGAGACGAAGCAGGCTGCGCCCCCGGCCCGCGCAGCAGCACCCGCCGCCCCCGCACGGCCCGAGCCCACAAAGAAGAGATAGCGCATGCGCGTCACCAGGATCGAGCGGCAGGAGCGCCGCGCCGGCCGGGTGAACCTCTACGTCGACGGCCGGTTTGCGGCGGGAGTAAGCATAGAGACCCTCGCCCGGGCGGGCCTGCGGACGGGCGACCCGGTGGACGACCTGCTGCTGGAATCGCTCCGCAGGGAAGAAGAGCTGGCGGGAGCGAAGGCGGCTGCGCTGCGGCTGCTGGGGGCGCGCCCCCGGAGCGCGAAGGAGCTGCGGGACCGACTCCTGGAGAAGGAGTTCGGGGAGGCCGCCATTCAGCCGGTCCTCGATCAGCTCACCCGTGCGGGGCTGGTGGACGACGATCAGTTCGCCCGGATGTTCATCCGCCACACGCTCAAGCTACGCCCCGCTGGCCGGATCGTTCTCCGGCAGAAACTGCTGTTCCGCGGGGTCGACGCCCGCACAGCAGACCGGGCGCTTGACGAGGAGATGCCCGACCCGCAGGAACACGTTCTCCTCGTCGCGCGCCAGCTGCTTCGTCGCGCGCGCGGTTCATCCAGGGCTGGCGACCCGGCAATCAAACGCCGCCTTGCCGCGGGGCTTGCCCGCCGCGGATTCACCTGGGCGGCAATCTCCAGCGCCCTGCGCACTGTCCTCCCCCCCACAGCGGCACACGACGATGAATCGGGTAGTGTTTGACATCGAGACGCTTGCGTATCCCCTCGAGCACTTCGACGAGCAACAGCAGGAGTATCTCCTCCGCTTCGCGAAGACAGACGAGGAACGCGAGGAAGCGATCCAGAAGCTGAGCCTCACGCCGTTCACGGCGCGCATCGTTGCGATCGCGATGCTGAATCCGGACTCGAACCGCGGGAAGGTTTTCTACGACGGGCCGGGAGACAGGCCGGAGCTTGCAGACGACGGGTTCATCGAATACGCGCCGATGGAAGAACCCGGGATGCTCGAGGAATTCTGGAAGACCATCCTGCCCTACGGACAGTTCATCACGTTCAACGGCCGGTCGTTCGATTGTCCGTTCGTGATGCTCCGCTCTGCCGCGCTTGGCGTGAAGCCGTCGCGCAACCTCATGCCGTACCGGTACAGCGCGAACGAGCACTGCGATCTGCTCGACCAGCTGACGTTCTACGGCGCCTCACGAAAATTCAATCTGGATTTCTACTGCAAGGCATTCGGGATTCGAAGCCCGAAGTCAGAAGGCGTCTCCGGACGGGATGTCGCGCCGCTTCATGCGGCCGGACGGTACCGGGACATCGCGGCATACTGCATGGGGGACGTGAAAGCGACCGCCCGGCTGTTCCATCGCTGGCAGTCGCTGCTCAGCGTTGAGAAGTGAGGGGCGCTTCAGGCCGGCAGCCGCGGCCAGCGCTTGCCGAGCTCCGCGTAGATCGCCATCGCAGCACCCAGCTTGAGCATGTCCCACCAGGAGAAGATCAGGAAGCCCGAGCTGAACGCCGATCCGAGATCGCGGGTGTAGAAGGCGTAGAGATGAAGGGTGCCGAAGGTGAAGATGGCGAGCAGGCCGGCCACCATTGCACCCAGCGTGCGCGCGTAGGAGCGGCCGTCCCGCAGCATCCAGCCCACGAGCGCCGCCGCCACGGGAAACGCGATCAGATAGCCGCCCGTGGGTCCAAGGAACTTGGCGATGCCGAATGCGCCGCCCGCAAAGACCGGAGCGCCCAGGGCACCTGCACCGAGGTAGGCCAGCTGGCTGAGGGCTCCGTTTCGCGAGCCCAGGAAGGCTCCCGAGAGAAGGACGACAAGCGTCTGAAGCGTATAGGGCACAGGGAAGTGCTCGACCTCCAGCCTGGCTCCGAGAGCCGTCAGGACGGCAAAAGCCAGAATCCAAAGCAACTGGGCAACGGTGTGCTCTTCGGTCGCGCCGAAAATGCGGGCCTGTGTCTGCTCGCGGGGGACGCTCATGGGATCGCTCCTGCAGTGATGTCAACTGGCGAAAGGGTGGTTCTCGACCGCCAGCGTTTGAAGGTATCGAAAACAATCTGATTTGTCAAGAAACGTCCCGGCCTCAGTTGCGCATGAAACGGGCTTTTTGTATCTTGGAAAGCTTTCACAAACCTCAAAGTTCATGGGTTCCCTGAAGGTCTTCTCCGGACGCTCCAATCGTCCCCTTGCTGAACGCATCGCTGCCGACATCGGCGAACCGCTGGGGCAGTGCGAAATACGAACGTTCAGCGACGGAGAGATTTGGGCAAAGTACAGCGAGAATATTCGCGGGTGCGACGTGTTCATTGTTCAGTCCACCAATCCTCCCGCGGAAAACTTGCTGGAGCTGCTGATCATGATCGACGCCGCAAAGCGGTCCTCGGCGAGAAAAGTGGCGGCAGTGATTCCGTATTTCGGGTACGCGCGCCAGGACAGGAAGGATCAGCCGCGGGTCTCCATCACCGCGAAGCTGGTCGCGAACCTCCTGACAAAGGCCGGCGCGGACAGGATCATCACGATGGATCTGCACGCACCGCAGATCCAGGGGTTCTTCGATATCCCGGTCGACCACCTCTACTCGTCGGCTGTTCTGGTGAAGTACTTCACCAGAAAGAAGCTCGGCACGCTGGCGGTCGCCTCCCCCGACGTCGGGGGGATCAAGATGGCCCGGGCGTACGCGAAGAGGCTGGAAGCGGATCTGATCGTCATCGACAAGCGCCGCCCGCGGCAGAACGAAGCCGAGGTGATGAACATTATCGGCGACGTGGACGGACGGGACATCATTATCATCGATGACCTGGTGGATACGGCGGGGACGCTTGTGAACGCGGTCGCAGCCCTGAAGAGCGCGGGCGCACACGACGTGTATGCCGCTGCGACGCATCCCGTGCTGTCCGGAGCCGCGGTGGACAGAATCAACGCGTCGCAGCTCACAACGCTCGTCGTCACCGACACGCTCCCGCTGCGCGCGGCTACGCCGCGGATCGAGGTGGAATCAGTGTCACGCGTGTTCGCGGAATCGATCAAACGGACATTCAAGAATCTGTCGATCAGCTCGCTGTTCGACATCGACAAAAGTTAACCTGTACGCTACGCAAGGAGCACCATGTCTTCAGAAGTCGTTCTCAATGCCGAACTCCGCAGCCAGATGGCGAAGCACGCGAAATACTCCCGCAACCAGGGGATGATCCCCGGCGTCTACTACGCACGCGGCGAGCAGAACCTGAACATCCAGGTGCAGGCGATCGTGCTGAACAAGCTGGTCTTCACCTCTGAAGCGCACGTCATCGACCTGCGCCTGAGCGACGGTAGCTCGCGCCGGTGCATCCTCCGCGACGTGCAGTTCGACCCCATCTCGGACAAGCCCGTGCACTTCGATCTCCAGGGGCTGAAGGAGAACGAAAAACTGACGATGGACATCCCGATCGTCCTCGTGGGCGGGGTCCCGAAGGGCGTGCGGGACGGCGGCATGCTGCAGCACGTGGTGCACAAGGTCAAGATCTCCTGCCTCCCGAAGGACATGCCGGAGAAGATCGAGGTGAACGTCGCGGATCTCGGCATCAACGACCTGGTGCACATCAGCGACCTGAGCGTCCCGAACGTCGTGATTCTCGACAACGCCGAGAATATGGTCGTCGGCGTCATCCCGCCGGCAGTGGTGAAGGAAGAGGTTCCCGCCGAAGCCGTCGTCGAAGAGGCCTTGAAGGAGCCCGAGGTGGTTGGCAAGGGCAAGAAGGCCGAGGAGGGCGAGGAAGGCGCAGCACCCGGAGAGGGCAAGGAGAAGAAGGAGAAGTAACCTGCGGCCACCCCCGCAACGCCCGCCATGGAGCCGATGCTCGTGCTCTGCCTGGGGAACCCCGGGCCCCGGTATCTGACCACGCGGCACAATGTGGGTTTCATGGTGGCCGATGAGCTTGCCCGACGGGCAGGCACGGGGTTCACGCCCGGCCGGGGCGAGTACTGGAAGTCGGAGATTGTCGTTGCCGGTCAGGCGCTTACCCTCGTCAAGCCGGTCACGTTCATGAACAACAGCGGGCTGGCGGCCCGGCAGATCCTCGAGGCGTGCGGGTCGAACGCAGAAGCGCTGCTGGTCGTGCTTGACGACATCGCCCTCCCGCTTGGTTCGCTGCGGGTGCGGGCCTCGGGCAGCGATGGCGGCCATAACGGCCTCGGCTCGGTCATCGCGACGCTGGGAACCGACCGGATAGCAAGGCTTCGATGCGGTATCCGGCCGGAGGTGCCCCCGCCGGCAGAGTCGCTCGCAGGTTTTGTTCTATCGCCGTTCGCCCCTGGCGAACACGAAGCGGTACAGTCCATGATCGTCCGCGCCGCTGACGCGGTGTCCGAAGCAGCCACCTCGGGCATTCAGCGGACGATGGCAAGGTTTAACGCGTAGACGCGGTATCCCTTCCGGCTGCCTACCAGCACCCCAGGGCTACCCCTCTACTCTCCGGTTCGCCCACGGCGACTATCGGAGGGTCATCCGATTCGTTCAACGAGATGTCCACAGGGAGGTACCACATGGCTTCACCCAAACGGCTGTACGAAACCACATTCATTGTCAACGCGTCGCTGGATGACCCGCAGATCGACACGGTCATCGGACGCGTCCAGGACCTCATCTCCCGCAACGGCGGCGCCATTCTCGCGGTCAACAAGTGGGGCCGGAAGCGGCTCGCCTATACGATCAGCAAGAAGAGCACGGGGTTCTACGTCAACATCGAGTTCGAGGCCCCCGCGACCGCGCTGAGCCCGCTGGAGCGCGCATACCAGCTCGACGAGCTCGTCCTGCGGCACCTGACCATCATCCTCGACAAGAAGGCGATCGCGGCACGGAAGGCGATCCAGGCGTCCGCCGCACAGGCAGCGCAGGATCAGGCCACTCCCGCCCCCGCGGCTCCGGAAGGTCCGGCGCGCGAACCGCTGTTCACGGAACAGGCTGAAGAAAAAAAGAGTTGAAAGGAATAGACAATGGCTATGTACGCACCACGTCGCAGCCGTCGGGAACGCGACAATCAGGCGATGCGCAAGAAGCGCACGTGCCGGTTCTGCGACGCCAAGGACATCTACATCGATTACAAGGACGAGAAACGTCTCTCCCGGTTCGTAAGCGAGCAGGGGAAAATCATCCCGAAGCGGATCACCGGCACCTGCGCGAAGCATCAGCGGCAGCTGGTCCAGGCGATCAAGCGGGCGCGTCACCTCGCCCTGCTGCCCTTCGTCTCCGATACCATTCGCTGACCGGAAGGATCTCGACATGAAAATCATCCTCCGCAAAGAGCACGACAAACTCGGCGCCGCAGGCGCGGTGGTCGACGTGAAGGACGGGTACGCCCGCAACTACTCTGATTCCCCGGGGCATCGCCTATCCCGCGGACGCGGGAAGCATGCGCGCCCTTGAGGAAGAGAAGCGGCAGCAGTCGCGCCGCGACTCCCGGGCGCTGCACGCGAGCGAGAAGGTCGCCCACGAGCTCGAGAAGATTTCGCTCACCCTCAAGATGAAGGTGGGCGAAGACGAAAAGCTCTTCGGATCGGTCACCTCGCAGATGATCGCCGAAGCGCTGAAGGAGAAGGGGTTCGAGGTCGACAAGCGCATCATCGAGCTCGAGGAGCCCATCAAGGCCCTCGGGATCTACACGGTCGACGTGAAACTCCACCAGAACATCACGGGAAAGCTGAAGGTGTGGGTGGTTCACGAGTAGGTCGCGAACCCGGGGGCAGCGCGCTCCCCTTTCCCACGATTCAGGAGCAGAAAGCGAAACAGTATGGCTAAGTCAATCAAGACTCTCGACGAGGTCACGATCCGGTTCGCCGGCGACTCGGGCGACGGGATGCAGCTGACCGGGACGCAGTTCACCAACACGGTCGCGGCACTCGGCGCGGACCTCAGCACGATGCCCGACTATCCTGCCGAGATCCGCGCTCCCGCGGGGACCAGGTACGGCGTCTCCGGCTTTCAGATCCACTTCGGAAGCTCCGAGATCCATACGCCCGGCGATCTCTGCGACGTCCTTGTCGCCATGAACCCCGCTGCGCTCGTCACCAACCTTCGGTTGCTGCGCGACGGCGGAACGATCATCGTCAACGAGGACGCGTTCAACGACAAGAACCTGAAGCTGGCAGGGTTGGCGACCAATCCTCTCGAAGACCACACGCTGAAGAAGTACCAGGTGTACAAGGTGGGCATCAGCAAGCTCACCGCCAACGCGCTTGTCGATATGAACCTGTCCACCCGGTTCGTCGACAAGACCAAGAACTTCTTCGCCCTCGGGCTCATGTACTGGATGTACAACCGTCCGATCGACCAGTCGGCGCGGTTCATCGAGGAGAAGTTCGGCGCGAAGGACAAGGCGGTCGCCGAAGCGAACCTGCGTGTCCTGAAGGCGGGCTACAATTTTGGCGAGACCACCGAGATCTTCACGACCCGGTACGACGTCAAGCCTGCCAGGCTGGAACCCGGAAAGTACCGGAACATCATGGGGAACGTCGCGACCGCCCTCGGCCTCGTGGCCGCGGCGAAGAAGGCGGGCCTCGAGCTGTTCCTCGGAAGCTATCCGATCACGCCCGCAAGCGACATCCTCCACGAGCTCTCGAACCTGAAGCACATGGGCGTGAAGACGTTTCAGGCGGAGGACGAGATCGCGGCGATCTGCGCGGCCATCGGCGCCTCGTACGCCGGAGACCTCGGGACGACGTCCACGAGCGGCCCCGGCCTCGCGCTGAAGACAGAAGCGGCAGGCCTCGCGATCATGCTCGAGCTCCCGCTGGTCATCGTCAATGTCCAGCGCGGCGGACCGAGCACCGGCCTCCCGACAAAAACCGAGCAGGCCGATCTGCTCCAGGCCATCCATGGCCGCAACGGCGAGGCACCGCTCTGCGTCGTCGCCGCCGCCACCCCGGTCGACTGCTTCGCCATGGCCTACGAATCGGCACGCATCGCGATCAAGTACATGACGCCCGTGATCTGCCTGACCGACGGCTACCTTGGCAACGGGGCCGAGCCGTGGAAGATCCCTAACGTCGACGACCTGCCGGCGATCCCGGTCACCTTCGCCAGGGACAAGGCGTCGTTCATGCCGTACGCGCGCGACGAGAAGACGCTTGCACGCCCCTGGGCCATCCCCGGCACTCCGGGGCTCGAGCACAGGATCGGCGGCCTCGAAAAGGAACACATCTCGGGGAACATCAGCTACAACCCCGAGAACCACGACTTCATGATCAAGATGCGCGCAGAAAAGATCGAGCGCATCGCGGACGATATCCCGCTCCAGGCAGTCGAGGGCGACGCAGAGGGCGAGATCCTCGTTGTCGGATGGGGCAGCACGTACGGGGCGATCAAGGACGCCGTCCAGAGCCTGCGAGAGCGAGGGCACTCCGTGTCCCACGCGCACCTGCGCTACCTGAACCCGTTCCCGAAGAACCTCGGCGAGATCCTGTCCAAGTTCAAGCGCGTGGTTGTCCCGGAAATCAACAACGGACAGTTGTTGCAGCTTCTCCGGTCGAAGTACCTCGTCCCCGCCGTCGGCTTCAACGTCATCAAGGGGCTCCCCCTTCGCGCGGAGGAAATCGAAGAGTCGATCGAATCGTTGCTCGGGAGATAGACATGGCAGACACGACTACACAGGCGGCACCCGCTCCGAAACTCACCATCAAGGACTTCCAGTCCGATCAGGACATCCGCTGGTGCCCCGGGTGCGGCGACTACTCGATCCTGGCACAGGTCCAGAGGGTGTTTCCCGAGTTCACCCATCTGAAAGAGAACTATGTTGCGGTCTCCGGCATCGGCTGCTCCAGCCGCTTCCCGTACTACATGGACATCTACGGGATCCACGGCATCCACGGCCGCGCACCGGCAATCGCCTCCGGGGTGAAGCTCGCGAACCCCGACCTGGACGTCTGGGTCGCCACCGGCGACGGCGACGGCCTCAGCATCGGCGGGAACCACATGATTCACATGCTCCGCCGGAACATCAACATCAAGGTCCTCCTGTTCAACAACCAGATCTACGGGTTGACGAAGGGGCAGTACTCCCCCACGTCGGTGCTGGGTCAGATCACGAAATCCACCCCGAACGGAGTCATCGACTACCCGTTCGTTCCCGTTTCCCTCGCCCTCGGCGCCGGAGCAACGCTCGTGGCCCGCGCGATGGACCGCGACCCGAAGCATCTCCAGGAGGTCATTCGCCGCGCCGAAGAGCACCACGGGTCCGCGTTCATCGAGATCTACCAGAACTGCAACGTGTTCAACGACGGCGCGTTCTTCCAGTTCACCGAGAAGGACACCCGGGACGACAGCGTGGTCTACCTCGAACACGGGAAGCCGCTTGTCTTCGGCAAGGGGCAGGAGAAGGGGATCCGCCTGAACGGTTTCACGCCCGAAGCGGTCTCCATCAAGGAGGGACCATACTCGATCAGCGACCTCCTGGTGCACAACGAGAACGACCTCACGCTGGCGTTCATTCTGGCCAACATGATTCACAATCCTGCCCTCCCGCGGGCGATGGGCGTGTTTGTGTCGCTCGACCGGCCGACGTACGAGGAGCAGCTGCGCGATCAGGTTGCCCGCGCGAAAAGCCGGAAAGGGAACGTCACCCTTCAGCAGGTCCTGGACGGCGACGAGACCTGGGTCATTCAGTAAGCCCCGCCATGCTTGATGGCGGTCCAGGGGGAGGCGGCATCCGCCTCCCCTTTGCGTATTCCCCGGGTTCTCTCTATTGTGGAATCGATCCCATGACCCCGCAGCCGCATACTCAGGCCACCCCCGCAGCGATCGCGGACATCCTCCGCAATCATCACCGGTTCGTCCTCACCACCCACATCAACCCCGACGGCGACGGCCTCGGATCGGAACTCGCACTCGCCCACTGGCTGCGCGCGCACGGGAAGGATGTCACGATCCTCAACCACAGCACGACACCGGCCGTCTACCGGTTCCTCGACCCCACGGGCCTCATCCGCACCTATGACGAGCCGGGTGACCGCCAGACCGTGATGGCTGCCGAGGTCATCGTCGTCCTGGACACCAATCACCTTGACCGTCTCCGCTCGCTCGAAGCCGCGGTCCGACAGAGCAGGGCCGTGAAAGTCGTTGTGGACCACCACCTCGATCCGGCGCCTTTCGCCGAGCACTACCTCCTGGACGACGACGCAACGTCGACGGGCGAGATCGTCTACCGGATCGCCCTCGACTTGTGGGGCGCGGCGATTCCGCCGGAGACCGCCACGGCGCTCTACTGCGCCATCATGACCGACACGGGTTCGTTCCGGTACCCGCGCGTTGACCCGGAGACGTTTCAGATCTGCGCCCACCTGATCCAGTGCGGGGCCGACCCCGTGACCGTGTACGCGGAGGTGTACGAGCGGTGGTCGCCCGGAAGAATCCATCTGCTCGGCCTGATGCTGGAAGGACTGGCCGTGGAGTGCGACGGCAAGCTTGCTCACGTCTCGATCACGCGGGCACAGCTGAAGGACACTGGCACGACCGAGGAAGACACCGACAATTTCACCACGTACCCCATGAGCATCAGGGGCGTCGTTGCAGGGATTCTCTTCCTGGAGCTCCCCGGAGAAGTCAAGATAAGCTTCCGCTCAAAGGGGGACATCCCCATCAACGAGCTTGCCAAGGAGTTCGGCGGGAACGGGCATCGAAACGCCGCGGGCGCGCGCGTTGTCGGTATCCCGATCGATGACGTGAGGGCCCTGGTCGTCGGGGCCGCAGGCAGGTACGTACGATAGGAGAATGCATGATCACCATTTCGCTCGAACACGGAAATCCTGAGCGGACGGATGCGGATGTGCTCACGATGTTCGCGGTGGAGGACGCCGAATCGCTGACGCTTCTGAAGAGGAGTCTGCGAAGCCGGCTGGGGCGCGCGGCGCGAGTCCTGGACACGACGGTCTTCTCGGGCAAACCCGGCCAGGTCCTCACCCTCCACCCCCCCGATTGGCCTGCGGTCAGTCTGCTGCTGGTGGGCGTCGGACCTTCCGAAGGCATCACGCTGGAGCGGTTGAGGAAGGGCGCGGCGGTCGCCGCCAAGGCGGCGCGATCTCTGGGTGCAACATCGGTCGCCATTGCAGAGCCGGATCCGACGTTCCTCGCGCCGGCTCCGAGCCTGAAAGGCGACACCGTGTGGGAGGAGATCGGAACGGCGTTGACCGAAGGGATCCTCCTCGGCCTCTACCGTTATGACCGTTACAAGACTGCGAAGAACGACAATGGTGGGAAGCTCACCCGGGCCGTCATCGTCAGCCGTTCAAGGCTGCGTCTTGCCGACCTCAAACGGGGATCTGCCCGGGGGCGGATCATCGCCGACGCAGTCTACCTGGCGCGCGACCTTGCAAATGGGCCTGCCAACGAGATCTATCCGGAATCGCTGGCGAAGAAGGCACGCGACGTGGGCCGCAGAACAGGCGTCCGGGTGACAGTCCTGGACACGCCTGAGATTCGCACATTGAAGATGGGCGGACTCCTCGGCGTGTCTGCGGGAAGCGCCCGCCCGCCGCGGTTCATCATCATGGAGCACAACCGCGGCCGCAAGGGCGGGACGGTCATCCTCGTCGGCAAGGGCGTGACATTTGATTCCGGCGGCATCTCGATCAAGCCGTCCGCTGGCATGGCAGAGATGCGCATGGACATGTCCGGCGCGGCCGCCGTCATTGCCACCATGCAGGCCATAGCGCAGCTGAAGATTCCCCTGCACGTCGTCGGTCTGATCCCGGCCACCGAGAACCTCCCGAGCGGGACAGCGATGAAGCCCGGGGACATCCTGACCCACATCAACGGGATGACGTCGGAGGTCGACAACACCGACGCGGAGGGCCGCCTGATCCTTGCCGACGCGATTGCGTACGCGCAGAGATACTCGCCCGACATCGTCATCGATCTTGCGACCCTCACCGGCGCCTGCGTCGTCGCCCTCGGCCATGTCGCGGCGGGCATGATGGGGACGAGCGACCCGCACATGGCCCGGCTCAAGCACGCCGGGGAGAGAACCAACGAACGCGTCTGGGAGCTGCCGCTGTTCGAAGAGTACGAGCGGTTCATACGCAGCGACGTCGCCGACGTCAAGAATGTCGGCGGCCGCTGGGCAGGGGCCATTACAGGCGCATTGTTCCTGAAGAAGTTCGCCGGATCCATGCCGTGGATTCATCTGGATATTGCGGGCCCCGCGATGATCGAGGACGCAGGCGAGTATACCCCGCGGGGCGGTTCCGGGTACGGCGTGCGCCTGCTTACGGAATACCTGAGCCGGTGGAAGAAACAATGATAGCCCGGAAGACACATATCGCCGATCTGATCCAATGCGGGCCGGCGCGCCGAAGGTCGGTGCCCCGTGGACTGTTGTGTCTCGGACTGCTCGTCCTGGGTCCGGTCCTCGGGGCGGCTCAGCCCGAGGGACGGGGGCCATCCCAGGCTCCCGGATCCGCAATCATGATCGAGTCCTTTGCGCGCGGCCCGGCCGATTCTGCCCGGGGCCTTGTCGACATCTTTTTCCGCATCGAGGCCGGATTCTTCGTCCCCGTCAGGAACACCGGCACAGACGCCGGGATGCCCTACGTGCGGCGCGGTGAGGTGCTGATCGAGCTTATTGACTCGACCGGTATGACGCGCGCACGTGATCTCGCGCGACTGGAACGGGGCGGGTCGGAAAACGAGCGCCTCCGTCCGGGGACCGAATGGTTCCAGGGAGGCTTCACGGTTGGCGTCCCGTACGGAACCTATTCAATGCTGGTCGAGGTGACCGACTCCGAATCGCAGCGCTCCACTACTGACCGGTCCCGGCGCGTCCGCGTTGTGCCCCAGGCAGCCGGACCCGAGGGCGATGCCGCAGGCATCTTTGTCGAAACACCCACCCCGGGAACCAGCCGTGATACGCTGCGGATCCACAACTATGGCGGCGATGTCCTGTTCGGGTCGGGGGTATCGATGTACGTCGAGCTCCCGAAGGGATCACCGGCCGATTCTTCCATCGATGTGGCAGTCCGATACGAGATGGTGCTTCCGGGCGAGGACGATGCCGTGTTCGTCGGGGCAGATACAGCCCTGGGGATTCGCCCGATCCTCCGCAATCGTCCCACGCGCACGTCGGACACCCTCGGCATGGCGTATGTGACGCGCGGCGACCAGCAGCCGCAGGTACGGGCGCTTGAGATTCCGCTGGGCACGCAGCGCCTGCCGCTCAGGAGATACCGGCTGACTGCAACGGTCATACGGGGATCCGAGCCGCTCACCTTCAGGCGCGAGTTTCGGATGATCTGGCCGGACATGCCCCGGTCCCTGCGCAACGTGGACGACGCGATCACCGCCCTCCGGTACGTTGCGCCCGAGGCGACCGTCGATTCGCTTCTCGAGGGGCCGCTCGAGGCCCGTTGGGCTCACCTCGAAGGATTCTGGAAGCCGAGGGATCGCTCTCCCGACACGGCACCGAACGAAGTCATGACAGAGTACTACCGGCGGGTTGACCATGCCCGCGAGACCTTCGGGACGCTCCGGCAGCAGGACGGCTTTCTGACCGACCGAGGAAGGATCTACGTCCTGCACGGCCCTCCCACAAACACCGAACGGTCGCTGGATCCGACCGAAGGATTCCGGGAGGTCTGGACGTACGCCCGCGGGAGCAAGACGTTCATCTTCGTTGACAGAACGAAGACGGGTGATTACATTCTGTTGCAGCGCCCTGCACAATGAAACCACGGGTTGCCATCACGATCGGAGACTACAACGGCGTCGGTCCGGAGGTAGTCCTCAGGAGTCTCCCCGCAGTGCGGAGGCACGTCACCCCCGTGCTCGTCGGTCCTGAGAAGGCCTGGTCCGCGTGGTCGCGACGACTCGGACTTCCAGACCCTGCCGCCGAAACGCGCACGGGGAGGGCAGGCAGTGGACATCATCGACCCGGGACCGGGAGCAGGATTGCGGATCAGTCCGGGGAAGATCGACCGCGTGGCAGGCCTTGCGGCCGCCGCCGCGCTCGAAACAGCTGTCAGGCTTGCGGAAGGCGGCACCGTTGACGCAATCGTCACCGGGCCCCTGTCAAAGCGGGGTCTCCATCTCGCCGGGTTTCCTGTCCCGGGCCAGACGGAGTTCCTCCAGGAACTGACGGGCGCACCGTCGGTCGCGATGATGCTGGTCCATGGCGGGTTTCGCGTCGGCCTGGTCACGATCCACGAACCTCTGAAGAATGTCCCGGCACTCATTACGAGGCGTGCGTTGATACAGCGGATCGGCGTCCTTTCGGCCGCGCTGAGAATCGACTGGGGCATCGCCCGACCGAGGCTTGCGGTGCTCGCTCTCAATCCGCATGCCGGTGAGGGTGGGGATCTCGGGCGGGAAGAGCTGGAGGTCATTCTTCCGGCACTTGCCTGGCTCCGGAAGCATCGCACGGACGTGGACGGGCCGTTCCCTGCGGACGCATTCTTCGCGCGGCGCATGGAACAGAAATTCGATCTCGTCGTCGCGATGTATCACGATCAGGGGCTGATCCCGCTCAAGGTCGCAGCCCGCGGCGCCGGTGTGAACGTCACGGCGGGGCTCCCGATCGTCCGTACGTCGCCGGACCACGGGACCGCCTTCGATATCGCGGGACGGGGCGTCGCCGAACCGGCAAGCATGATCGCCGCGATCACACTGGCCGCCCGGCTCTGGACCGGCCGCATGCAGTCCGCCGGGGGGTCGAAGCCATGATCCGGTTCACCAACGTCACGCTGGCATTCGATCGACACACGGTGCTCGACGACGTGTCATTCGAGGTCCGACCGGGGGAGTTCGCGTTCCTGGTGGGACAGACCGGCTCCGGGAAGAGCACGATCCTGCGGCTGATGTACATGGACCTCCTCCCGACGCGCGGCGTGGTCACCGTAGGCAAGTACAACTCGTCGCTGATCACGAGGCCTGAGCAACCCTACCTTCGCAGAACGCTCGGTATCGTGTTTCAGGATTTCCGATTGCTCGAGGACAGGGACGTCTTTGACAATGTCGCGTTCACGCTGCATGTCACCGGAACGCCGGCGAAGGACATCAAGAAACGGGTGCTCCGGGCGCTGGCCGACGTGGGGCTCACCCACCACCGCCACAAGCATGCCCACGAGCTTTCGGGGGGAGAACAGCAGCGGCTGGTGATCGCCCGCGCGCTCGTCAACAACCCCAGCTTCCTCCTGGCGGACGAACCCACCGGCAACCTGGATCCGCTCACCTCGCGCGAGATCCTTCAGCTCCTGAAGGACATCAACACGCGCGGGACCGCGGTCATCATGGCCACGCACAACTACGATCTGATCCGGAAGAGCAACGAGCGGGTGCTGCAGGTGAGGGAGGCGAAGGTGTACGAGGTGGAGAGGAAGTAGCGGCGCCTCTGTGGCGGCGTCAACGTCGGCGCCGTCAATGCAGGCGGGTCAACGCGGGTGCGTCAGGATGTTACCGCCTCGACGCGCTTCACTTCCGGCATCCCGTGCATTATCGCGCGTTCAACGCCTGCCCGGAGCGTCAGCTGCGACAACGGACAGACCGCGCACGTCCCCAGCCATTGAACCTCCACAACACCCTCGGGTCTGAACCGCCGGAATACCACATCCCCGCCGTCCGCGCGCAGATACGGCCGCGCCATGTCAAGACAGTGTTCGATTCTTTCTTCGAAGGTCATGCTCGCCCTTCGAGCGCCGTGCGCTCAGAGTTGAATGTCGACGGCCGTCGATTCCTGCTGCGCGTGCCGGATGCTGATCTGCGCGGCCATGTTGCGCGCAATCGTCCGGATGATCCGCGCGTGTTCGCCCTCCTCCAGCACGATGGGCCGCCCCGTGTCGCCGCTGACCCTGATCTGGGTGTACAGCGGGATGGCACCGAGGAACGGCACGCCAAGCTCGCTCGCCGACCGCTCTCCTCCCCCGGTGTCGAAGATGTTGTCACGGTGCCCGCACGCGGAGCAGATGTGATAGCTCATGTTCTCGATGATCCCGAGGACCGGGACGTTCACCTTCCCGAACATCGCGAAACCTTTCCGCGCGTCGGCGAGCGAAATGTCCTGTGGCGTCGTGACGACGACGGCCCCGGTGAGCGGAATCGTCTGGACGAGCGTGAG
The DNA here is from genome assembly GCA_963701735.1 of uncultured Ignavibacteria bacterium. GTDB lineage: Bacteria > Bacteroidota > Ignavibacteria > UBA10030 > UBA6906 > CAWABB01. Next base: position 254,377 of record CAVPBI010000023.1, read on the forward strand.
CTGGATGTCGCCCGTCCCCGGGGGGAGGTCGAACACGAGATAGTCGAGCTCGCCCCAATCCACGTCGGACATGAACTGCTTCACCGCGCCGCTCGCCATCGGCCCTCTCCAGATGACGGCCTGCATCGGATCCACCAGGAAGCCGATGGACATCACCTTCACGCCGAACTTCTCCATCGGCTGAAGGCGCGTCCCCCGGACCTGCGGCCGGCCGGTGATGCCCATCATGAGCGGGATGCTCGGGCCGTAGATGTCCGCGTCCACAAGCCCCACCCTGCCTCCGTCCCGCGCAAGCGCCACCGCGAGGTTGACGGCAACCGTCGACTTCCCGACGCCGCCCTTCCCGGACGCGACCGCGATGGTATTCTTGACTCCGGGGAGCACGGCCTCCTTCTGGCGGTTGTCGTGCGGCCGCACGTTGGAGGTCATCTGCACGTCCACGGCGGTGACCTCCGGAAACGCGGCACGAACCGCGCTGACCGCCGCGTCCTTCAACTCGTCCCGGACGGGACAGGCGGGCGTCGTGAGCTCGATGGAGAAGCTGACGGCGCTCCCCTCGATCGCGACATCCTTGACGAAATTCAGCGCGACGATGTCGCGATGGAGGTCGGGGTCTTTGACGACCCGGAGGGCGTTCAGGACGCCCGCCGTGGTGATGGAACTCATACGCTCAGCACCTCAGTAGGTTCGTTGGGGTGACGACGCACTTCTTCTCAAACACCTCAGGCGGACAGGACGTTCATTTTCCGCCCGACCTTTTCAAATGCTGCGAGGGCGCGGTCAATGTCCTTCCGGGAGAGGGCGGCCGACACCTGGGCCCTGAGCCGGGCCTCGCCCTTCGGCACGACGGGGTACCAGAGCCCCTTGATGTACACGCCTGCGCGGAGGAGCTGCTTGCTCATCTCTTGCGCCACCGACGCCTCTCCAAGCATGATCGGCACGATGGGATGATCCCCTTCGAGGATCGTGAATCCCAGCGCCTTGATCTCCTTCCGGAAGTAGGCGGTGTTCTTGTGCAGCTTCCGGACGATGCCCCGGTCCTTCATGAGGAGGCCGAAGGCGGCCCCGGCTCCGAACACGATCGACGGCGGCAGTGAGTTCGAGAAGATATACGTGCGCGCCTTCTGGCGCATGAACGCGATCAGCTCTTTCCTGCCGCTGATATACCCGCCCGCCGCTCCCCCGATCGCCTTCCCCAGGGTTCCGGTGAGGACGTCGATCTTTCCGTGCACGCCCTTCGCTTCCGCCGTCCCGCGGCCCGATTTCCCGCAGACCCCGACGCCGTGGGAATCGTCGACGAACAGCAGTGCACCGTACTGGCCGGCGATCGCGACCAGCCTGTCGAGCGGAGCCAGATCGCCCTCCATGCTGAACACGCCGTCGGTGGCGATGATCCGCAGGCGGTAGTCCTTGCCGCGGTCCTCTTCGAGCTGGCGGACCAGATCGTCCATGTCGGCATGCCTGTAGATCTTCCGGTCGGTGGTCTCGGCTTTGCAGAGGCGTTGACCGTCGATGATGCTCGCGTGGTTCAGGCGGTCTGAATAGATCACGTCGCGGTAGGTCTCGTAGCCCATCTTCTCGTTCGTCAGGGACGCGAAGAACGCCTCGTTCGCCGCCCAGCAGGAGGAGAAGAGGATCGTGTCCTCGGTGCCGAGGAACTTCGAGATGCGCTTTTCGAGGTCGAGGTGGATGTCCTGCGTCCCGCAGATGAACCGCACTGACGCGACGCCGTACCCGTAGTCCTTGATCCCCCGGATCGCCGCCTTGCAGACGTCGCGATGGTTCGACAGCCCGAGATAGTTGTTCGACGCGAGCATCACGGCCTTCTTCCCCTTCACGCGGACAACGCCGTCCTGCGGCCCCTGGAGCGGGACCTCGTATTTGTAGGTATGGCTCTCCTCGAGCTGCTTCAGTTCGCGCTGGACGAGTTCAATCACGCCGTTCATGGTAGCTTCTCCTGGTCATGGTCAGTACGTCGCGGGACTCGCTCTCCCGGCAGTCGCGCCACAGTGGATTTCACGCCTCGGCCCGCCTCACGAGCCGCGCGGCAAAGGAACCGTCCATGCCGTGCTTGTGCGGGAGTGTTTCGACGAACCCTTCGTCATTCACGAGCCCGCTGCTGATGAGTACGCGCGCATCCTCGAGGGCAAACTCGGGATGACGATCAAGAAACGCACGGACCATGCGCTGGTTTTCCTCCGGCTCGGTCGTGCAGGTGCTATATACCAGCACCCCTCCCGGGCGCAGCAACGATGCGGCGTTGTCCATCAGGTGCGCCTGGAGTGCTGCGAGTTTGATGATGTCCGAGGTGTCCCTCTTCCATTTCATGTCCGGCTTCTTTGCGAGAACCCCCAGACCGGAACATGGCGCGTCCAGGAGAACCCTGTCCGCGGGCTGGTCGACGGTCAACGTCGCGCCGTCGGCCTCCAGGAACCGCACGCTGGTCACGCCGAGCCGTTCGCACGCGCCCTTGAGCTGGGACAACTTGACGGCATACTTGTCCACGGCGAGGATGTCGCCTTTGTCGCCCATCAGCTCAGCCAGATGCGTGGTCTTCCCTCCTGGCGCGGCGCACAGATCGACCACGCGCTGGCCCGGTTTGGGATCGAGGAGGATGGACGGAAGCGCCGCGCTCTCGTCCTGGATCGTGAAGAAGCCGTTCCGGAACAGTTCCATCTGGCCGATTCGGGTGAGGCCGCGGGTCCGCAGGATATACGGGATGTGTACGGAGCCCGTATAGGAGATCTGCTGCTCGTCGAGTCTGGCGAGGAATCCGGGGATATCGGTTTTGAGCTGGTTGATGCGGATCGTGAGGGGCGGACGCTCGTTGCTCGCCTGGAGCAGGGCCCGTGTCTCTTCGGGCCCGAAGCGCGGCAACCAGCGCTTCACGACCCAGTGAGGCTGGGAGTAGTACACGGCGAGATACTGGACTTCGTCTTCAGCCGGGTCCGGATACCGGATGCCGTCGATGTTCCGGATGATGTTCCGGAGGACGGCGTTCACCAGGCCTGCCGGCTTTTCGCCGCGGATCCGCTTGACGAACTCCACGGCCTCGTTGACCGCCGCCGGGTGGGGGACTCTGTCGAGGAAGAGGATCTGGTAGAGCGCCACGCGCATGGCGTTCTTCAGGTTGATCTCCGCCTTGGCAAACGAGCCGTGAGAGAACCCGTTCAGGATCCAGTCGAGCCGGTTCTGCCATCGCAGGACCCCGTGCACGATTTCTGTCAGGAGCCCCTTGTCGAGGTCGCTGAGATCGGTCGATTTCAGTTCGGTATCGAGGACCCTGTCGAGGTACGAATCCGTGCGCTCGACACGGTTCAGGACCTTGACGGCAGTCCCTCTGGCGCCTGCATACAGCAAGTGCGGCTCCTGGGGGGTCGGGTTGTCCGCGCGCGAGGGCGTACCGGTAGTCATGCGCGCCGACGGGAGAAGTGAACGATTCCGGGGAAATGCTGCCGCTGCGGGCTCATAGGCTGGTAGAAGTCACACACGAACGGTCGGGAGGGCGGAGCGGCGCGAGGCCACTCCGCGCGATCCCTCTCAGCAGCGGACGTCAGGCAGCCGGCGCAGCAGCCGGCTTCTTCGAATACTTCTTGTTGTACCGCTCAACCCGGCCAGCGGAGTCGACCAGCTTCTGACGGCCCGTAAAGAACGGATGGCAGGCCGAGCAGATTTCGATCTTGAGGTTGCCGGTGGTCGACCGCGTCTCGAACGTGTTGCCGCACACGCAGGTGACGACCGCCTTCTTGTATTCGGGATGAATCCCGTCTTTCATGGGCTGCTCCTTGCACGAACTCATTCACATCAATTGCAGGATATTCAATATACGACTTCCCCCCACGTGTTGCAACCGTGGCCTCCCTTGCAATTCCGGAGCGATTTCGATAGATTGGCGTCTGCTACTGTACGCAGGTTTCCAGGAATGAAGGGGTTGTCATCGATGCGGCGTCTGGCCGGTATCCTGTTCAGCGCGGTACTCCTGTGGTCGTCGGCCGCAGCGGAAAGCAATACCGTCTACGATTTCCTTCGGAATGACGTGAGCGCGCGGGCGGCAGGCCTGGCCGGCAGCTTCTTCAGCATCGCTGACGACCCGAACGCGGTCTTCTACAACCCCGCCTCACTCCCGACTATCCTCGGGCCGCAAGGTTCCGTGGGCTACTTCAAGCACATCCTGGACATCAACTCGGGCCACCTCTCCTACGCGCAGGAGTTCGAAGGAGTCGGCCACTTCGGCGCGGGAATCGTGTTCACAAATTACGGCTCCTTCACCGAGACGGATGCCACCGGTTTCCCGGTCGGAGAGTTCGGGGCAACCGATATTGCGCTGTCGATCGCATACGGGACAGAGATTGAAGAGAATCTCTCGGTCGGCGGTGCGGTGAAGTTCATCTACTCATCGCTCGCGGGATACTCTTCCACCGGGGCTGCGCTGGATGCGGGCATCCTCTGGCGTTTTCCTGAGGCCCGGGCGGCGGTCGGCGCAAGCCTGCGAAACCTGGGCACCCAGCTCGGGACGTATGCCGGAACGAACGAATCGCTTCCGCTGGATCTTTCGATCGGCGGTTCCATCACGCCGAGAGGACTGCCGCTCCTTCTCAACGTCGCGTTCCACCGGCTCACGGACGACGTCGATTCGTTCGGCGACCGGTTCGCCGGATTCACGGTGGGTGGTGAATTCACGCTCAGCAAGGTGCTCCAGCTTCGCCTGGGGTACGACAATGCCCGCCGGAGTGACCTCAAGCTCGGCACGTCATCGGGTCTCGCAGGATTCTCGGCCGGCCTCGGGATCACCGTTGACCGGTACGCCCTCGACTACGCCCTCTCGTCGCTCGGCGAGGTGGGGAGCCTGCACCGCATCTCCATCGGCGCCAGGTTCTGACGCCCGCGTTACTCTCCCCTGTGCGGAGTCTCGAGATAGCGATCCGCCTGCTCGTGGGAGTCGCGAAAATCCTTCATGTCCTTGACCTTCTTGTACTGAGTGAGAGCCAGCGACCGCTTCCCCTGAATGTCGTAGATCATCCCGATCTTCAGGTTCGCCAGGGCCATGTAGCCTGAGGCTTCCTTCCGATCCAGCGCTCTGCTCAGCTCGTCGCACCGGTACAGCGCTGTGAGCGATTCATCGTACCGCTGGGCCTGCATGTGGTTGGTCGCAATGTAGTAGACGGCCTCACGTTCGATCGCCGGGCCGTATCCCCGCTGCCCCTTCTCCGCCCTCCCGCGAATCTCCTCGAAAACCTTCGTCGCCTCTTCCCAGTTCCCCATCGAGACGTACGCCCTGCCGACATAGCGATGGAACATCATGTTGTCGGGGAACCGGCCGTGCAGGCTGCGCGCGATGCCCAGCGCCTTCACGTAGTCGCGCTCGTGGAAATAGTACGCCTGAAGCAAGAAATACGTCGCTTCGATCGATGCGTACTTCGCCCTCTCCGACGCCAGGGTCAGCTGAGCGAGGCCCTTCTTCTTGTCTCCGGGCGGTATGAACAGAATCAACGGCTTGACGAAGGGGTACTGCTCGGGGATCACCTCAGCGTAGTAGTTGTAGATCCCCGACCCCAGGAGGACGTCGTAGTTGTCGGGATCCAGCCCGATCGCCTCCTGGACCAGCGGAAGCGCCTTCCGGCCCGCGTTGGCGGCTGCAAGGTAGTCGTCCCTATGAAAGAGAAGCCGCCCCTGAAATCCGATCGCGCCCCCTTTGAAGAAGATCGCTGTGACATCGTTCTCGCGAACGTCCAGCAGCGAATCGCACACGTCGACCACGCGGTCGAGCGCCGAGAGAAACCGCTCGTCATACCGCTCGTCCTCGAGGTTGATGAGAATCCGCCACCAGTCCACCATCGCCATGAAGAAGTGTCCCGCCGGGTGTGCGGGGCGCATGCGAATGAGCTGCCGGAAGTCGTCTTCCGCGCGCTCAAACTCGAGGTTATAGACCCTGTCGATGCCGCGGCGCGCGACGCTGTCGAACGCCGCGTCCTCTTCGGCTCTCAGCGCCGGAGCGGCCAGCATCAGCAGGGCCAGAACGACGAGTCGGGTCATGCCAGTCCCCCGTCCCCGTCCCGCGGCCGCAGCAGGTCCTCGAGAGACTCCAGCGTGACGATGCCCGGAGGCACGGAGAACGCCGGCGATTTCAGAATATACCAGGTGCCGGCGATCAGGGAGATGGTTGCCAGGACGCCTCCCTCCGGCCCAAACGCCCCGCCCGTCACCCACTCGGGGCCCGACTGCGCCGTCACGGATGAACTTGAGCCCCGAGAAATCGGCGCCGCTCGTCGGAAACCCGAACATGGCCGTCTGCGCGAAGTTCCATCCGAAATGAAGTCCCGTCGGAAGCCAGAGGCCGCGCGTCTTGAAGTAAGCGAACGACAGCCAGATCCCTGCGAGCCCGACATTACAGAGCCCGAACACCGTGGCGTTCGGGTTCTGTGCGTGTGCCAGTGCAAAGAGCAGCGATACGAGCAGCATGGCGGGCGCGAATGTGATGCCCTGCATCAGGGTCTGGAAGGCGTAGCCCCGGAAGAGCAATTCCTCGAGCGCGGCCGCGAGCGCAAATGTCGCGGTAAACTGGAGGATGGAGAGCGCGAGTTGACCGGGCGGGAAGCCCTGCCAGACCGGCGAGGCGTATCCGAGCACGACTTCGACGACGAAGATGCCGGCCATCATCAGGATGCCGATGCCGACCCCGGCCCCCGTGTCGCGCACCGCCCTCTTGTTGAGCCAGAGGCCAACGGCCGCGAGAGGCTTCCGATGCACGAACCTCGTCATGACATAGGAGGCCGCCAGGAGTGCCAGCGTGATTCCGAGTACAGCGAAGTCTGATCGCGGATGCCGGAGAGAACGACCGGCACGACAAACAGCGCTGCGAACAGGCTGAGAAGGACGAGAAACAGCAGAATGCGCCACGCCACGCGGAGTTCGCCGTGGCGGGTGAGGAAGACCGTGCGAAGCGTGTCGTTCATTGATGCCCCTCGAAAACGACGATGGGCCCTTCCGGGCCCACCGAACGGTGTAGTATTCCAGCAGCACCCTTGCTCATGATTCCTTACGAGCGACCGGGAGTCGACGGAGAGAAGGCGCTGAGCCGACCTCTCCGCCGCCTGACGACGCGAATTGAAGCGACGGGACCTTCTGCACGGAAAGAGAGATGATCACGGTCCTGTTGGGATACGTGCCCGGGCCGAAGCGGACGTGGATCCTCACGTAATGAATCTCTCCCGGCGCCCCGGTGCCCCGCGCATAGTAGATGGAGTTGTCGCGGAGGACAACCTCGCTGCGGGTGTACGTCGTCGGGAACTGGTCGATATAGTAGTCGAGCGACGGAGCGACATCGGCACGATCGGCGAACAGGAACGGATCATACACCGTGTTGAACATCTGGCCGCCCTTCAGGCTGAGCTGCTGCCCGCCCTGCCCCGCCACGTACGCGTCGAACGGAAGCTGCGCGGCGAGTGCCACGGGGACCGCGGAGGGCGTTTCTGTGCGGGTCCCGATGTTCAGCGCGGAGTTGCGCAGCAGCTGGGAGACGTCGTACTCGTACAGCGAGAACACGGAATCGTACCGTGCGGCCGGCGCCCATGACTTGCCGGTGGTGTTGCTGTACTGCTTGTCCATCGAGACGGCCTGGAGCGTGAAACTCGCGATCCCCTGCAGGAGATTGGCCGCCGTATACATGCGGGGAGAGCCGGGGATGCTGTCCCGGACGTCGCCATACGAGATGATGTACGCCGCCACCAACGTGTCGGCCACGCCCGCCGGCGGGCCCCAGGAGAGGCCGACAGAACTGGCGTTGACGGACTGTGCGAGCACGTTCGTCGGCGGGCCGAATCCAGCCACCGCCGGCGCGGTGTTGTCTTCGCACCCCGCGGCCACCACGCCCAGCGTCACCGCAACCACAAGCGCCTGAAGTATCCTCATTCTGTACCCCCCTCTGACATGGGTGACAACCGCCCCTTCAACCAAGGTGATCACGAAGATAACGCAGGATCGCATCCGATGCAATACGCTCCTGCTGCATGCTGTCGCGGTCGCGGACCGTCACCGTCTGATCCTGCAGGGTCTGGGAATCCACCGTCATGCAATAGGGCGTCCCGACCTCGTCCTGCCGCCTGTACCTGCGGCCGACCGCGCCGCTGTCGTCGTAGAAGACCCGGTAGTGCGGCCGGAGCGCCTGCTCGATCGAACGGGCGAGCTCGGGCATTCCGTCCCTGTTCACCAGCGGGAAGACTGCAGCCTTCACGGGCGCAAGCTTCGGATGGAGGCGCAGCACCACCCTGGTCTCCGTCCCGCCGTCCGCCGTGGGAGCATCCTCCTCCCGGTAGGCGTCCACCAGAAACGCCATGAACGACCGGCTGGCGCCGGCTGACGTCTCGATGATGTACGGGATGAACCGCTCCTTCGTCCCGTCGTCGAAGTACTGCATCGACTTTCCGGAGAACGTCTGATGCTGGGAGAGGTCGAAGTCCGTGCGATTGTGGATGCCCTCGATCTCTCCCCATCCGAAGGGGAACTGGTACTCGATATCGAACGCGTCCTTTGCATAGTGCGCGAGCTTGTCCGGCTCGTGCTGATGCCACTGCAGCCGTTCGGTGCGCATGCCCAGATCGGCGAACCACCGGATCCGCTCCCCGCGCCAGTACTCGAACCACTGGACGTCGGTCCCGGGCTTCACGAAGAACTGCATTTCCATCTGCTCGAACTCGCGGGTCCGGAAGAGGAAGTTCTTGGTGTTGATCTCGTTCCTGAATGCCTTCCCTATCTGGGCGATCCCGAAGGGGAGCTTCTGGCGCGACGCACTCTGGACATTCAGGAAATTCACGAAGATACCCTGCGCCGTCTCGGGGCGGAGGTACACGACCGCTGCGGCGTCGTCCACAGGGCCGATGAAGGTCTTGAACATCAGATTGAACTGGCGTGCTTCGGTGAACTTCCCTTCGGCCTGGCACTTGACGGCCTTGCGCCCTTTGTACGCCGGGCTGCCGCACGGGGCATCCTCGAGCTGGTCGGCCCGGAACCGCGCTTTGCATTCCTTGCAGTCGACCATCGGGTCGGTGAAGTTGGCCACGTGGCCCGACGCCTCCCACACCCGCGGATGCATCAGGATCGCCGCGTCAATGCCCTCCACGTCCTCCCTGAAGGTCATCGAGCGCCACCACTGCTCTTTGACGTTCCTCAGCAGCTCGACGCCCAGCGGACCGTAGTCCCAGCAGCCGTTCAAGCCTCCGTAGATCTCGCTGGACTGATACACGAAGCCTCTGCGCTTCGCGAGCGACACGATCTTGTCCATAACCGCCTGTTCCTGCGTAGCGATGCGACTCTCCTTTCCGGATCGAAGCCCCTCAGCGAGAGAGGTCGGGATCCATGACGAACGTGATGGTGCGAACGACGGCGCCCCCCAGCACGAGATGCATCGTGACTGTGCGCTCGCGCGTCCGCTCGGTGGCGGACACCGTGATATCGTACGGCGCAAGCATCTGCCCGAGGGCGTGATTGAATTCTATGCTGACGAAATCCGGCGACACCCGGACCCGCTGTTCGATTCTGAACTCCTGTTTCTTCGGGCTGCTGACGTGCCACGTCCGGACCATGCCGGGCGCAACGCCATGCTGCGCCAGCAGGCTCGTGACCGCATTGTCCACCGCCTCCCGGGTCGGGTCCGGGACGTCCTTCAGGCCGCCGTACGGGGCGCGTACACCGCCTCCCGACCAGGTGATGATTCCCAGGCCGACAGCGGCGGCCGCCAGAAGCGCGAGCAGGATGGTGGCCTGCCGTGAGGACATGCGGGATCCGCTCATGAGCCCCGGAACGAAGGTTTGCGTTTTTCAAGAAACGCGGCGACACCCTCACGAAAATCGTCGGTGGAGCACGCATCACCGAACAGTTCAGCCTCGCGCTGGAGGCCGTCCGCCAGCGCGGTCCCGTCCGCCAGGTTGACCGCCTTGACCGCAAGCCGGACCGCCGGCTGGGCTTTGGACGCAATCGTGGACGCCATCGCACGGGCAGCGTTCAGGACCTCGGCCTTCGGGACCACGGCGTTCACCAGGCCGATGCGAAGGGCCTCCGCGGCGTCGACCATGGCACCGGTCAGGATCATCTCCATGGCCCGGGCGCGTCCGACGGTCCTCGGCAGCCGCTGCGTTCCGCCGTACCCCGGAATCACCCCCAGATTCACCTCGGGCTGTCCGAACTTCGCCGTGTCGGCTGCGATCCTCAGGTGACAGGCGAGCGCAAGCTCGCACCCCCCGCCCAGCGCAAACCCGTTCACCGCGGCGATCACCGGCTTGCCCAGGCCCTCGATCAGGTCGAACACCTCGTGGCCTCCGGCTGCGAACGCGGTCGCCGTTTCCCGGTTCAGCGACTGAAGCTCCCGGATGTCCGTTCCGGCGACGAAGGCCTTGTCGCCGGCCCCCGTCACGATGACCACGTCCACCGATTGGTCCGTCCGCAGCGAGCGGAACACGTCGGCAAGCTCCTGCTTCGCCTTCGCGTTCAGCGCATTCAGCGTGCCGGGCCGGTTCACGGTCACCGTGGCGATCCGTTCCGAAATCTCAAGTGCCAGAGTTTCAAGCTGCATCAGTTCGATCTCCTTCCCTCTCGTGTCATACGAGCTCGACCCGGCTCTGATCTCCGATCAAGAACCGGTGGACGAGCGGTTTCCCGGCGGCACGTACGATTTCGACGTCGTTGCCGATGATGCACCCCTCCAGGCGAATGCCCACGTCCTGTATCCGGCAGTCGCGCAGGACGATGCTGTACTCGATTTCGCTCCTCCGGACCTGTGTCTTGTCTCCGACCGAAGAGAACGGACCGATATACGAGTCCTCGATCACGCACCCCGCGCCGATGATCGCCGGTCCCCGGACGACGCTGTTGATGATCTTCGCCCCGGTGCCGACGACGACTTTCCCGGCGACATGCGAGCGGTCGTCCACGCTCCCGTCGATGGCGGGGGCGATATTGTCCAGGATCAGGCGATTCGCTTCGAGCAGGTCGTTCGGCTTCCCGGTGTCCTTCCACCATCCGGTGATTTCCGTGAAGCCGACGGTGAGGCCCTTGTCGATGAGATACTGGTGGGCGTCGGAGATTTCCAGCTCCCCGCGTGCGGAGGGCGCGATCGACCGCACCGCTTCGAAGATGTGGTGGTCGTACAGGTAGATGCCCGCCACCGCGTAGTCGCTTTTCGGATGCTTCGGCTTCTCCTCGACGCCGACGATGCGACCATCCCGGATTTCCGGAACCCCGAACCGCTCGGGATCCGGGACGCGTGAGAGCGTGAGGAAGCAGTTGCAGCGGCTCGCTTCGAATTCGTCGACGAAGCGCTTCACGCCGCCGACCACCATGTTGTCACCCAGATAGAAGATGAACTTCTCCTTGCCGATCGCAGGCTCTGCCAGCGCCACGACCTGCGCGAGCCCGCCCGGCTGGGCCTGGGGCACGTACGTGATCCTCACTCCCCAGGTGTCGCCGGAGCCGATCACCCGCTGGACTTCGTCACTGTCGGCATTGACGACGATGACGACGTCCCTGATGCCCGCCGACGCGACCGCCTCGATCGCATAGTGCAGGATCGGCTTGTTGGCGATGGGGATGAGGTGCTTGTTGCGCGTGTGGGTGATCGGCCGAAGCCGTGTCCCCCGCCCGCCGCTGGCAATGAGTGCTTTCACTGATCCTCCGTTGACTGTGCCGCGGCGGCAGGCGCCGCGAGGACGTCGAGCAGGGCGTTCGCCTGCTCTGTCGTAATGCTGCCCCGGCGGCGAGCGAGCCGGACTGTTTCCCGCGACACGGCGACAAAATACGGCAGCAATTCCGGCACCGCGCGGCCGAGCGCTTCAAGGTGCTCTGAAACTGTCGAGACCCCGCCGCGCGCGATCGGACCGCTCAGCGATGCCGCAGGAGATGTTCTCGCGGCATTCAGCATCGTGGCCCGCATGATCGGTCCAAACGCCTCTGTTGCGGCCGGACGCCGGATCCCGACGGCACGGTACATCTGTTCCAGCACGGACAGCAGCGTCGTCAGGTGGTTCGAGGCCACCACGCACGCCGCATGGTAGAGCGGGCGCGATTCCGGGGGCACCAGAATGACCGTGCCTCCGAGGAGCGAGGCCAGCCGGCGGGCATGGCGCACCCCGCTGGCGGACCCGTCGACACCGAACGGGATCCCGCGCGCCAGCTCCAGCAACGCCGCGGGACGGAAGCTCCTCGGAAACGTTTGCAGGGGGTGAAACGAGAACACCGTCGCCCCGGCACGTGCCGCCGGCTCCAGCGCCGCAGCGGTCAGGACGCCAGAGGCATGGCAGACGGCGAGCTTGCTGTGGACCAGGCCGTCCGCCTCCCCGATCTCCTCCGCGACCCCGGGGATCGCGGCGTGGGGAGCGGTGACATAGATAAGGGTCGTCCGCTGTGGTATGACCGCCACGGACGTGCCGACGGTCCGGCATCCGACGAACGTTCCCGCGCGCCGGGCGGAAGCAGCGGTCCGGGAGACGACGGCCGTGATCTCCGCGCCGGCGTCGGCGAGCAGCCTTCCGAGCGTCGAGCCCACGACCCCCCCGCCGACGATGGCCACCCTGTAGGGGGGTGCGGTTGTGCGCCGGCGCCGCTCAGGCATAGGCAACTGCCGAGACGTAGCCGACCACGCTCTGATTGTCACCGTTGACGTCGCCGCTGGTGGAACGACCGACGACTTCCACGCCGGCCGAGCCCATCGCACGCGCCGCGTGCAGCACGGTCACCACCGGGCCGCCCCCGCACGCCTCGGTCGATCGCGCCTCGAGGGCGCTCATGATTCCCTCGTCGTCCCCCCGTTCCAGCAAATGCACGAACGCCCCGTCGAGCACGTCCGCTTCGCGCGCATTGTGATAGTGCGACAGATCCGTGCTCGCGACCAGAAGGGCGGACCGTCCCTTCAGCAGCTTCCCCAGACACTCGCCCAGCTCGAAACAGACGCTCCGACGCTGATTACCGATGACGATCGGGAGCAGCCGGAAGGGACCCAGGGCGCGTTGCAAAAACGGAAGTTGAACTTCCACCGCGTGCTCGCTCCGGTGGCCGTGCGCCGAGACGGACACCAGCGGGCACGATTGCACGAGCGCAGTGCGCAGGCCCGCGTCGATGGGAATGGGTCCCAGCGGCGTCGCGTACGCGCCCCCGGGGTACACCGACGCGCCCTCGAAGTATTCCCGGTGGCTCGGCGAGACCACCACCACCGTTTCGTACGAGGCGCCACGGAGCCGCGCATACGCCCTGGCGGCCGTCCCCCCCGAGTACACGTACCCGGCGTGCGGGACAACAAGAGCGACAATCGGACGCCCGCTCCGCTGCGGCGGCACGGCGTCCAGCAGGCCATCCACATCGCGCTTCAGCACCGCGGGATCCCCGGGATAGAACATCCCGGCAACTGCGGCCTTCCGGACCGCATGCGATTCAGGCATGGTGGGCCTCCCCGATGATGTCGGCCCGGAACAGATAGATCGTTGCCCCCGGAGCGCGCCATGCGCCCGGCGCAAGGCCGGCCTTCCGACATACATGCTGCAGGAACTCTTCACGATCCCATCCGTATTCGGTCGCCACCTGCGGCAACAACAGACCCCTCCGCCCGTCGAACTCGATGATGAGCCCGTGTTCGCCGATCACGATCTCGTCCGGTGTCTTCATCCGCTGCGGCGCGGTCAGGACTGAAATCTCGATCGTCATCTGCTCGAATTCGTCCGGCTCAAGCGGACTGAACCGTGGATCCTCGAATGCCGCCTTCTCCGCAACTTCCTTCACGACGCGCCACAGGGGAAGGGGCGACTCGATATACCCGATGCAGCCGCGCAGTTCGCCCTCTTCCCGGATCGTGACGAACGCGCCTCCCCGCTCTGACAGCCGGCCCGCAAACCGGTCCGGGACTTCCCAGGCCGAGCTGCCGGCAGCCGTCGGAAGCGGTGTTCCGCGCTCATCGAAACCACGTGCAATGGATGCACGGGCGAGCGCGAGCAACGCACGTTCATCTTCCGGCATCATCATCAGCAGAACGTACGGAAATGACGGTAAGATTGCAAGCGATGGGAGCCCTAACCCACTCAGCGATAATGGCTTATGCTGTCCGGCGGGGTCGGTCCGTCGCCGCACCAGGCGGCCGTTGCCTTGCGCCTTCGCGCCGCCGTTCATACATTGAGCAACTTCTCACCCCATCGCCAGGACGCAACGCTCATGTCACTCATGGTCAGCATCTCCGGAATACGCGGGGTCGTCGGAGAAACGCTCACGCCCGAAGTCGTCACCCGTTACGCCGCCGCATTCGGGCGGTACTGCACGCCGGCCTCCGGCCAGGCGCCCACCGTTGTGGTGGGCAGGGATGGACGTGCCACAGGAGGCATCTTCACCGATATCATCATCGCTGTTCTGCGCGCCGCGGGCGCACGGGTCGTCTCGCTCGGGATTTCGCCGACCCCGACCGTGCAACTCGCGGTCGAGCATATAGGCGCCGCGGGCGGCATCTCCGTGACCGCCAGCCACAACCCCATGCAATGGAACGGGATGAAGTTCGTCGCGGCGACCGGAATGTTTCTGGATGCGGAGGAGAACGCGCGCCTCTGGGCGCTCGCCGATGAAGCGCCGGCGTACGTTCCCTGGGATCGGCTGGGCGGAGTCTCCGTGGAAACCGAGTGGCTTCACCGCCACATCGACCAGGTCCTTTCGCTCCCCTACCTCGACGTTCCGTCGCTCCGCAAGACGGCGGCTCCGCGTCGTCGCCGATTGCATCAATGCTGCAGGAGGCCTGATCGTGCCCCCGCTGCTGCACGCCCTCGGCTGCGACGTCATCCCGCTGAACTGCGAGGTGAGTGGAGTATTCCGGCGGACCCCCGAGCCGATCCCCGAAAATCTTGGCGACGCGGCGGCGGCCGTGACAGCGGAGCGGGCAGATCTCGGAATTGTGGTCGATCCAGACGTTGACCGGCTTGTGCTCATCACCGAGCAGGGGATTCCGTTCGGCGAAGAGTATACCGTCGCCTCGGCCGTCCGGTTCATCCTCGGCAAGCTCGCGGCCGCCGGCACGCCGGGCCCGGTGCGGGTCGTGGCCAATCTCTCGACGACCCGTGCCGTCGATGAAATCGCGAGGCAGTTCGGCGCAAGCGTCGTGCGCACTCCCGTTGGAGAAATCAACGTCGCGAAGAAGATGAAGGAGGTGGGGGCGGTCGTGGGAGGCGAAGGCTCCGGCGGCGTGATCCTCCCGGACGTCCATCTCGGGCGCGATGCGATCGTGGGCATCGGCCTCCTTCTGCAGTTCCTTGTGGACTCAGGCTCGACCCTCTCCGCACTCAAGGCGTCGCTCCCCCAGTTCTCCATCGCAAAGGGGAAGAGCCAGATCGCTTCCGGGTCACCCGACGCCGCGCTGGCACGCATCCTGGACCGGCACGGTTCCAGCGGTCGCGTCACGACGTCTGACGGGGTCAAGATCGATTTCGAGGACTCCTGGGTCCATCTGAGAAAGTCGAACACCGAGCCGATCGTCCGCATCATCGCCGAGGCACGGACGATGCAGGAGGCAGAAGCGATTGTGCGGCAATACACCTCGGAGCTGGCCGGCTCAGCCTGACCGTTCTTCCCATCCAACGCACAACTCGAGAGCCCGCCCCGGAAACCCGGGCCGCAGGGTGTAGCATAGACGGGGGCCTTCCTCAACCGTCGCCTCGAGCACATGATCAACGTTCGCGAGCTGTTGTTGCTGGCCCGCGTGCAGGGCGTTGGGCCCGCACGCCTGCGGGCGCTGGTCAGCCACTTTGGTGACCCGCGGGCCGTCCTGGAAGCATCCGCGCAATCGCTGGCGCGCGTACACGGCATCGACAAGGCCACGGCGCAGGCGGTGGTCTCAAGCGCGCGCGCTCCGGCCTTCTCCGCGCATGAGCGGGAGGTCGCGGCACAACTCTCGAAGCTCGACAAAGCGGGCGGCAGAATCGTCACCTTCTGGGAGTCCGAGTACCCGGAGAGTCTCAAGCGCATCTACGACCCCCCACCGTATCTCTGGGTTCTGGGCACGCTGCAGCCACGGGACGCGAGCGGCATCGCGGTGGTAGGGACTCGCGTGCCCACGCCGTACGGAATCCAGGTCGCCGAGAGGATGTCCGCCGGGCTGGCCTCCCTCGGTCTCCCCGTCGTCAGCGGCCTTGCCCGCGGCATCGACACCGCCGCTCATCGGGCGGCAGTGCGGGTGGGTGGGCGGACCGTGGCGGTGATCGGCTCGGGCATCGACGTCATCTATCCTCCCGAGAACCGGGGCCTCGCGCAGTCGATCCTTCGGGAAGGCGCCGTGATCTCCGAGTTTGAGATGGGTGCCAGGCCCGAGGCGGTGAATTTCCCCCGCCGCAACCGGCTTGTGAGCGGCATGGCGCTCGGGGTCCTGGTGATCGAGACGGGGCCTGAAGGCGGCGCAATGATCACCGCCCACCTTGCGCTCGACCAGGGACGCGAGGTATTCGCGATCCCCTCCCCCGTGCGCGAAGGGGTGCGCAGCGGAACGAACACGCTTATCCGCGAGGGCAAAGCCCTCCTGGTCGAGTCCCTCGACGACATCATCGCGGAGCTCGCGCCTCGCCTCGGGGGGGTGATTTCCCCCGATACCCCCCGCCCTCGACCGGTCCAACCCGACCTGACGCTGTTCGAGCGCCGGGTAATCGATGCTCTCGACGAGACGCCGACTCACATCGACGACATCAGCCGCCGTTCAGGCCTCTCACCGTCCGACACCCTCGTTCAACTCCTCACCCTCGAGTTCAAGGGAGCCGTGCGGCAGATGGCAGGCAAGCTCTTTACCCGTACCTGACATGAGCCCGGCCGTGGGCGATCGGCCCCTGCGCCAGCCCACCCTTTATTCTTAGGCGGGAATCTCGTACTTTTCAGGGCAAGGAGAGGAGCCTGAACGGCGGCATGTTTATTGTGGGCAACGCCATACTTGAAGACGATCTTGTCGACGCGCGGTTCGCGTGCGACCTGGACGGCTGTCGCGGCGCATGCTGCTGCCTCGAGGGCGGTCGGGGAGCGCCGCTTGCCGACGACGAGGTCATCGAGATCGAGCGGGCCTATCCGGTGGTCAGGGATTCCCTGCCGGCCGAGCATCGCGCTGTTCTCGAGCGCGTCGGCCTGGTGGATGGCGGCCCCGGGGGGTTCGCGACGACCTGTATCAACGACCGCGCGTGCGCCTTCGTCTACTTCGACGACGAGATCGCCCGCTGCGCGTTCGAGCGCGCCTACCTCGACGGCCGACTGTCGTGGCGCAAGCCGCTCTCGTGTCACCTCTTCCCCATCCGCGTGGGACGGGTCTTCCACGACGCACTGCGATACGAACAGATCCCGGAGTGCATGCCCGGACGCGTCCGCGGAAAGCGCGACGGCATCCGCCTGACCTCGTTCCTCCGCGAGCCGCTCACGCGCGCGTACGGCACACAGTGGTACGCGGAGCTTCAGGCAAGCACGCACCGACAGTAGCCGACGATGCTCAACATTTCGCTCCAACATAAGATGATGATGAAGCTGTCGCCTCAACAGGTCCAGTACCTGAAGATGCTGCAGCTTCCGACGCTGGCGCTGGAGCAGAAGATCAAGGCGGAGCTCGAGATGAATCCCCTCCTCGAGGAAGGACTCGACGAGGAGATGGAGCCTCAGAATCAGGAGGAGGAGCCCGCGTCGGAGGAGGCGGAACAGAAGGCCGAGGACGACTACACGATCGACGACTACATGAACGACGACCTGGCGGGCTACAAGGCGCCGGAGTCGTTCGACTCGGAGGAGCGCGATGAGCTTCCGATCCCGGACGCCGTCCCGCTCCACCATGGATTGACGCAGCAGTTTTCGCTCCTGGACCTCGACGACGAAGAGATCCTCCTCGGGCAGGAGATCATCGGCAACGTCGACGAGGACGGGTATCTGCGGAGAGAGCTCGCGACGATCGTCCAGGACCTGAACCTGACGCACGGGACCGCGATCACGATCGAGAAGGCCGAGGAGGTGCTGAAGATGATCCAGCGCCTCGACCCTGTCGGCATCGCCGCCCGGAGCCTGCAGGAATGCCTGACCGTCCAGCTCGAAGGGCTCCAGATCGAGCCCGAACTCAAGGCCCTGGCGCACCGCATCGTCACCGAATTCTACGACGACTTCACGATGCGGCATTTCGAGGAGATCGCCAAGAAGCTCGGGATCACGCTCGACGAGCTGAAGCGCGTCCTCGAAGTGATCCAGCACCTCAATCCGAAGCCGGGCGAAGGGCAGTTCTCGGCGCAGGAAAATTACATCGTCCCCGACTTCCTCATCACGAAGTCCGATGAGGACTTCATCATCTCCCTGAACGACAAGAACATCCCGCCGCTCCGCATCAACCGCGCCTACCGGGAGCTGATGTCCAAGCGGAAGAAGAATGGCGTCTCCACCGAGGCCAAGGACTTCATCCGGCAGCGCTTCGAAGCGGCCAAGTGGTTCATCAGCTCGATCCACCAGCGGCGGGAAACGATGCTGAAGGTCATGCGGACAATCGTCGAGAAACAGCACGAGTTCTTTGAGACGGGCGAGGGTCTGCGGCCGATGATCTACAAGGATATCTCGGAAGTGATCGGGATGGACATCTCCACGATCAGCCGCGTGGTCAACAGCAAGTACGTCCAGACCGACTACGGGGTCTTCTCGCTCCGCCACTTTTTCAGCGATTCGATCAGCACGTCGTCGGGCGACGAGGTGTCCAACAAGGAAGTGAAGAAGAAACTGAAGGAGCTGATCGACGCCGAGGACCCGCTCCATCCCCTCAGCGACCACAAGCTCGCCGAAATCTTGAACACGGACGGGCTGAACATCGCCCGCCGGACCGTCGCAAAGTACCGGGAGGCCATGCTGATCCCGGTCGCCCGGCTCCGCCGAAAGCTCACCTGATGCCACCGCATACCCGATCGAACGAATCGCCTCTGACCATACGCTCCACGACCGTGCTGGGCCTGATCCACAACGGAAAGGCCGTCATCGGATCCGACGGCCAGGTTACCGTAGGCCAGACGGTCATGAAGCAGACCGCGCGCAAGGTGCGCAAGCTCTATCACGGCACCGTCCTCGCCGGATTTGCCGGCTCCGCCGCGGACGCGTTCACGCTCTTCGGGAAGTTCGAGGACCATCTCGAGCAGCATCGCGGAGATCTCGAGCGGGCCGCCGTCGAGCTCGCCAAGGAATGGCGCACGGACAAGTTCCTCCGCCAGCTCGAGGCCCTGCTTGCGGTTCTCAATGCCGACAGGGCACTGGTCATCTCGGGGACCGGCGAACTGATCGAGCCTGACGACAAGGTTGTCGCGATCGGCTCCGGCGGCAGCTACGCGCTGGCCGCAACGCGCGTTCTCCTCAAACACACGCAGCTCCCCGCACGAGCCATCGTCGAAGAAGCGCTCGCCACGGCTGCCGATATCTGCATCTACACCAACCACCACCGGACGATCGAAGAGCTGTAGCCCGGTCCGGGAACACCTTCCATGGACACTCAGAACACCCAGGAGCCGACGCTCACGCCGCGTGACATCGTCCGTGAGCTCGACCGGTATATCATCGGGCAGGACGCCGCCAAACGCGCAGTCGCGATCGCGCTCCGCAACCGCTGGCGCCGACTTCATGTGCCGGCCGTGTTGCGCGAGGAGATTCTCCCGAACAACATCATCATGATCGGCCCGACAGGCGTCGGCAAGACCGAGATCGCCCGGCGTCTCGCCCGACTTGCGGGCGCCCCGTTCATCAAGGTCGAAGCCTCAAAGTTCACCGAAGTGGGGTATGTCGGGCGGGACGTGGAGTCCATCGTGCGCGACCTGACCGAGTATGCCGTCACGATGGTGAAGGCGGAGCACAGGGCCGCCGTGAACGACCGCGCAAAGGCGATGGCAGACGAGAGGATTCTGGACCTCCTGATCCCGCCGGTCCGGAAACCCGGCGAGGAGGGCACGGATGACAATGCCGCAACCCGCGAAAAATTCCGCGCCAGGCTCCACGCCGGAGAGCTCGACTCGCGGCTCATCGAGGTCGATGTGTCCGCCACCGAAGGCCCGCTGATGCAGGTCATCGGACCGATGAACATGGACGACCTCGGCATCAATCTTCAGGAGATGTTCGGGGGGATGCTGCCCAAGAAGATGAAGCGCCGGAAGATCAGTATCAGCGAGGCGCGCGTCCTGCTTACGAACGAAGAGGCCCAGAAACTCATCGACCATGAAGCCGCAGTCCGCGAGGCGGTCCGCCGCGTCGAGGAATCCGGCATCGTGTTCATCGACGAGATCGACAAGATCGCCGGCGCAAGGACCGGCATGGCGGGGCCGGACGTTTCACGGGAGGGTGTCCAGCGTGATCTCCTCCCGATCGTAGAGGGTTCGAACGTCAATACGAAGTACGGCATGGTCCGCACCGACCATGTCCTCTTCATTGCCTCCGGCGCATTCCACGTCTCGAAGCCCTCGGACCTCATCCCTGAATTGCAGGGCCGATTCCCGATCCGTGTCGAGCTGAACAGCCTGACCGAGGACGACTTCGTCAAGATCCTCACGGTGCCGCAGAACGCACTCCTGAAGCAGTATGCGGCCCTGCTGGACACTGAAACCGTTCGTCTGGAGTTCACCGAGGACGGAATACGCGAGATCGCGAGGATTGCGACGCAGGTCAATCAGCAGGTCGAGAACATCGGAGCGCGGAGGCTCCACACCATCCTGACCACGGTCCTTGAGGACATACTCTTTGATGCTCCGGACAAGCTCCCCCCTGGAGCCGTCGTGGTCGACGCCGCCATGGTGCTGTCGCGCCTTGACGGCCTGGTCAGGGACCGCGACCTCAGCCGGTACATCCTCTAAATCCGCACCGTGATCCCCAGCGCCATGGCGCCGGTCGACAGCGCCCGGGGGGTGAAGATCCAATCCACGTTCTCGGCCGCAAGGTCGAGGTCCACGACGCCCGTGCGGATCCCGAAGCCGATCGCCATGATCGTGCTCCTGCCACCGACAAACGATGCCCCGCCTCTGATCGGCAACACAGGAATCGGCGCGTACTCGAGGCCGATCCCCAGCCTCCCTGATTCGAAACCCGCCGGCATCGATGTGAAGCCCTGGTCGTACTCAAGCGCCAGCAGCAGTTCCCCCGCCAGAAGATCCCTCCCCCACGCAAGCTTGTGAACGGCAACGGATACGCCCGTGCGAAGGGCTGTCGGAAGCGACGTGGTGAATGCCGGGCCGGGCCGTTCGTCCCCGATCACGGAGGCCTCTACCGAATCCCGCTGGCTCGCGCTGAGAGGGTCGTCAAGAAGAAGCGTCCCGGTGGAATAGTATTCCTTCACCCCGTGTTTCCAGCTGATGGATCCGATATCAGTGACACTGAGTCCCACTGTCCATGCCTCGCCCAGGATTGCCGCAACCCCGAGATCGGCCCCGACGCCTGAGCCGGCCGGCCGAGGAAAGATCGAGAACGACGTGTTGTCGCCGTCTCCGAGAAATGGATCCGCGCCGGCCACTCGCACGAGGCCATCCAGGGTACCGTCAAGCGCGCCATACTCCGAGGTCGCCAGCCGGCTCTTCAAGCGAACAAGCTCCGCATACCCGAATCCGTGAACGGCCTTGAGCGTCGCTCCCACGCGAAACGACTGGGCAGGCCCGACACGGCCGAGGTCCAGTGCGTACGTGAGGGCATACTCCCGCGTCCATGCCGCAGCCAGCGCCGACCCATCAAACGTGTACACAGAGCCGGGAGTGTTTCCGTAGAACAAGAACTCGAGCGTCTTGCGGGGAAGCCCGACCTCGGCCGACACGCGCTCCGTGATGCTGAAGGCAACCGCGCCCGCCGACCCGAGGCCAACCGCGATGCCGACGGGCCGGACGCTGGCATCGACCACCACGTTGCCGACGTCGCCTTGAAAGGCATTGAGGATGGTCTGCTTGTCGGCGTCGGACAGATGCGTGTCCACCCTGCCGCTGTCGGTGTCGAGACCCGTCAGGTAGTCGCTGTAGAGCCCGTACGTGAGGAAGTCACTCCCCACCTGAACGCCAAGCGGAAACAGGCCGATGGCCACGCCCTCGTGCTGCTGCGTCGCAAGGTTGGCCGGATTCACTCCCAGCGCCTCAAGCCCGAGCGCCGGCGCCGTGCCGGTCATGCCCATGGCGAGCCCACGCACGTTCGACCGCTCCCCTCCCGCACGAACGGCCATCGCCCAGGCAACGAGAAGGGCCGCAACAATGAAGGCCCTGCGAAGAAGGTCCGCGTAGCTCATGGATCCACCGTGTACGAGAACTGCGCCCACGAGCGGACAGTCAGTCTGTCGGAGGCCCGGAACGTCACAAGCCCGGGACCCGGGGTCTGCAAGGTGACCGCAAAGCGCAGATACATCGACGGGTTCATTCGCCTCACCTCTTCGGAATCCAGATTCAGGATCACCTGGCTGCGCGACGGGGACACGACTGCGCCGTTGACCATCACGGCCGGGGAGACCCTTATCGAATCGACCGCCGCCTGCGGCAGATCCAGCAGCGGATGTCCGGAGATATCCAGAAGCACAAACTTCAGGGTGAACGAGAGCGGCAGGGCGTTCTCGACGTCGATTGTGATCTGGCCGCTGTTCAGGGCTTCGAGGGTCTGTTCGTCAAGCCACCGGTCCACCGTTCCGTCGCTTGTCGTGTCGCCGATGACAGCAGTGTCGAGCACCGCCCCGCCGCGGATGGACAGCGTCAGCGGCACGCTGAGGTCGATGTCGCCGGCTACCGTCGTGTTGCGCCCCACCGAAACGCGTCGGGAGGTATCGTAGTACGGGTTCAGGACCACCGAACCGGCAAGCCGCACTGTCGAGGGCAGATCCTCCACGATCTGGGCAAGGAAGGATCCCACCTGCGCCTGGTCGAACACCACCGGTCCCCCGTCGGCCTTGTACGCATCGTTCGGAAACGGGAGCATTGCGATGCCGGCCCCGTTGGGGCGTGGGGCTTCGAGCCGCAGGTTCATCAGGAGCGGGAGGCCAGGGCTGGCATCAGGAACGAACTGGAGCGTGGCTGACGGCAGGACCAGCGAGGCCCTGAAATTCCCGCCCAGGTCCCTCCAATCGAGCGCGATGTCGTCGTCGATCGGAACGGCCGTCGGCTTGAGGACGCCGACCATCGAGTCGAGAGCGATGGTTGACGTCCGCAGCCTGTAGGTGAACTGGTCATCCTGGGACAGCGTTACCGGAATCCCGCCGGAGCCGTTGTACATGGCGACCGTTGACACGACGCGGAGGTGCGTGAGCAGCGAGCCATCGGCGGATCGGAGGCTCATCCCCGCCATGGATATCGTCCTGGTTCCGCTGCCGTACGCCGACAGCGCGATACTGTCTGCGAAATTCTGCCCCGATGATGTATACAGATCGTCGAATCGGAAGCGGACCACAACGGGGACGCCCACGGCACTGGAAGCGTCAAGCGTCATCGTACCGGAGCCGATGCTGACGCGCGCGATGCGCGTGGAGTCGGTCAGGGGAAAGAGCACCGGCGGAATGTCCGCAAGCGTCTGCGGTGGAATTGCCGCAAGCACGGCCCGGTCCACCTTCAGGCCGTCTCCGATCACCGTTGCCGTGATAGGGTCGCCGGCTCCGACGGGACCCGGGTCTCCCGCCGTCGAGATCACCACGCCGGTGAGCGAGGAACGCCCGGTGAGCGTTACGCCGGCGAGCGGAGCGGTCGCGCTCCTGGATTGCCCGGCCGGGATGATGTTGGGAGAGAACACAAACGTGCACGCGGCGGCGCCGGCCGAATCCCGAAGGACGATCGGGGATTCAAGGGTGATGTCGGCCGGGAGATTGTTCTGCAGACGCACCTCGAGCGTCCCCTCCTCCAGCAGGAGCGATTGAAATCCCGGGAGTGTGACGGCGGCCGGCGGAAGCGACAGCGAACTGATCTGGGGGACGGGCGTGCCTGCGGTCAGGCCTGGCACCTGGACCGGCAAGGTCATTTGAAATGGCGCGATGGCGATCGGGCCGAGGTTTGCGCGTCCGGACACATCCAGCGGGCGAAGCCCGAGCAGATCACCGAGCGTTGCCGGGGTCACGGATCCGGTTGTCCGGAACACCATGTCACCGGAACCCGGGGTGCTCACAAAGATTGTCGGATCCTTCTCGGCAAGGTCCCCGAGGTTGTACGATCTGCGGGTCACGGGGGCCGTAAGGCTCACATCCCAGGTCGGTGCGACCGGCTCGATCGGCTTCTGGAAGCAGCCCGGGATTCCGACGGCGGCAACGATCGCCACCGGCTGTAGCCAGAGCCGGGAACAGTTGAAGAGATGGTTCATGGGATGCATTCGTACCAGATCCGCATATGCATGCTTGGGGCATATTCAAGCAAAGACGATGCCATAACCGGGAGAATGTGATGCCCGTCATGCGACTCTGGGAACGGCCTCATCCGCTGCTTGAAACCTCATTCGACAGGAGGCCGGAATCGTGCAAGATAGGCCCATCCGGCCCGGCAAAGAGAATTCTTCAAACGTGGGGGGTTGGGGGCACGGGGCCTGCGGAACGGCCCGGAACATCAGGGGTCACAGAGGGACGGTCAACGGGAAGAGGTCACAAGGGGAGCGTCGAAGAAGGAGGAACGGTCAAAACGGGAAGGTCAGAAACGCACCGGGGCCGGTTTCCCGGCCCCGGACGCGGAGCAGCTCAATGCACCTTTTCGTGCGGGAGCGTTTGCTGGAACGAGATCCCGCCGTCAGGCGAGTCCCGGTGGATCCGGATCTCTCCGAACTTCATCTCGTACTTGTTGATGTTGTCCTCCAGGGCACGAAGCAAGAGCTTCGCATGCTGCGCAGTCATGATGACGCGCGCATGGACCTTGGCCTTGGGGACCCCGGGAAGCACCCGGGTGAAATCGATGATGAACTCAGCGGGCGAATGGGTGATGATGGCGAGGTTCGAATAGATCCCCTCTGCTTCGCGCTCGCCCAGCTCGATGTTGATCTGCTGTCCCTGTTGCTGCTGCTGTTCCGCCATGTTCTGCTCCTGGAAGAAACGCAACGGGTCCCCGGCTCGCTTGACCCGGGGACCCGTGCTCGTGTGAATTACTTCCCCTTCGTGATCTGGTCGTACTTCGCGAATGCCTGCTCGGCTTTGTCCTTCATATTCAGGTTCATGTAGATCTTGCCGAGTTGTTGCCACAGGATCGCGTCCTCCCCTCGCTCTATCGCAGCCTTTTCGAGATACGGTATCGCTTCCTTGTACTTGTCCTTGTACGAAAGGTCCTCTTTGAAGTTCTTGTTTCCTTTCGCGGCCGCCTCTTCCATTTTCTTGTCCGACTCCTCCTTCATGGAGACGCCCCAGTTGAGGTACGCGACGCCGAGGTTGTACGTCGCATCGGTGTACGTAGGGTCGATCTCGAGGGCTTTTTTGAACGCTTCGGTGCTCTCTGCGAACCTGTCCTGCTTCAACAGAAACACACCAGACGCATAGCGGTAGATCTTGTTGTTCGGGTCGCGCTTGATCGCCTCGGACGTCAGCTGCATCGCCTTGTCCGACTGCTTGGTGCGATCGTAGACGTCGATCAGGTTTGTGATGTTCTCGGAGTTGTTCGGATCGGCCTTGTAGGTCGTCTCGAACGCTTCGGCCGCCTTCAGCAACTCGGCGCGGGCAGCCGCCGAATCACCGCGCGCATACGCCTCGGAGGCCTGCCCATAGCGGATCGTTCCGAGGAATTTCGACGCATCGGTAAACTGGGGGTTCCTTGCCAGCGCCTCTTCCAGCCGTTTGGTCGCGCCCGCCATGTCCTTCTTGGCAAAGTGCGCGAGAGCCGCCACGTAGTATGTGGTGGAGCTGTCCGGGACCATCTCGATGCCGGTGTTGAAGTTCTGCAGCGCCTTGTCGTACTGGGTGGGGTCGTCCTTCCCCTTATTGTACATCCCGACCCCTTCGTTGTACAGATTGGCCCAGATCGCCAGCCTGTTCTGGGCGATCTCCTTCTCGTGCGTCTTTCCGATCGCGAGGCAACGCGTGTACGCTTCGTTCATTCCGGCATAGTTCTTCTGCTCGAGCCTGGCCTGGCCCAGAAGAAACCACGCTTCCTCGTTCTTGTCGTTCTTCGCGAGCTCCTTCACGAGGCTCTGTTCGGCCTTGTCCCATTGCTTCTGCTGCATGTACAGCTTCGCGCTGGTGATTTCCGCCGATCCGCACTGGAAACCCGTGCTGGCAAGGAAGACTGCCGCCGCTGCGACCAACAGCAGGCTATAGGATGGTTTCATGACTGCTCCTGATGGTATCGGTGTGAGGGGGGGCAAAATCATGGTAATATACCCACGTCCGGTTTCAGAATCAAGCCAACCGGCAGGCCGTTTCGTTGACTTTCCGAGCCGATTTTCGTAACGTCTTTTGGTCCAGCCACTTACCCCTCTCAGGAGATCCCTCGTCATGGCATCGTACGTAAAACTCACACCTCCCCAGGGCGGAGAGCGCATTACAGTCTCCGGCGGCGTGCTCACAGTGCCCGACCGTCCCATCATCCCCTTCATCGAGGGGGATGGAACCGGTCCCGATATCTGGGCGGCATCACAGCGCGTCATCGACGCCGCGGTCGCAAAGGCGTATGGAGGGAAGAAGAAGATCGTCTGGTTTGAGGTGTACGCCGGCGACAAGGCCAACGCCCTGTACGGCGAGGGAACCTGGCTGCCCGAAGACACGCTGACGGCAATACGGGAACATGTCGTCGCCATCAAGGGTCCCCTCACAACTCCCATCGGGGGCGGCATCAGATCGATCAATGTGACGCTGCGGCAACTCCTCGACCTGTACGTGTGCCTCCGCCCTGTTCAGTACTTTGACGGCGTCCCGTCGCCCGTCAAGCGGCCCGAACAGGTGAACATGGTCATCTTCCGCGAGAACACGGAGGATATCTACGCCGGGATCGAGTGGAAGGCAGGCACCGACGAAGCGCGCCAGGTTGTCGACTGGCTTCAGCAGACCATGGGAGTGAAGAAGATCAGGTTCCCCCAGACCTCCAGCATCGGCATCAAGCCCGTTTCGAAAGAGGGCACGGAGCGTCTCGTGCGCGCCGCGATCCACTATGCGCTGGAGAACAAGCGCAAGTCGGTCACCATCGTGCACAAGGGGAACATCATGAAGTTCACGGAGGGAGCGTTCCGCGACTGGGGATACGAGCTGGCGAAGCGCGAGTTCGGAGACCGGACGATCAGCTGGGAAGAGTGCGGAGGAGTCGCTCCTGCGGGGAAGCTGCTGATCAAGGACGCGATCGCCGACGCATTCCTGCAGCAGATCCTCACCCGACCGGCCGAGTTCGACGTCATCGCGACGCTGAACCTCAACGGCGACTACCTTTCGGACGCCCTCGCAGCCCAGGTGGGCGGCATCGGCATCGCCCCCGGCGGCAACATCAACTTCGACAGCGGGTTTGCCGTGTTCGAAGCGACCCACGGAACGGCCCCGAAGTACGCCGGCCAGGACAAGGTCAACCCCGGCTCGGTCATCCTGAGCGGCGAGATGATGCTCCGGTACATGGGATGGAAAGAGGCGGCTGACCTCATCATCTCGGGGATGACGCGGACGATCAAGTCCGGAGTCGTGACCTACGACTTCGCCCGACTGATGCAGGGAGCCAGGGAAGTGAAGTGCTCCGAATTCGGCGAAGCTGTGGCCGCAGCCATGTAGTTGGCTCTCCGGCGCAGGCAGCCGTTGAAACCCCGGACCGGGCGGACATCCGCCCGGTTTTTTTCCTGCCACGCAACTTTGAGCACGCCTGATGTGTTATGGGTGTATGGACCGACCGGTCCGGACCGTCAATCACCCACAACATCGCAGGAACCTACAATGAACCGGAAAGCATTGCCCCTCGCTGCGCTGGGCGTCTTGCTTGCGGCACCGCAGCAACTCAAGGCCTCGGACGCGGCCACCGTCGACACACCCGCGCCGGCCTTCACACTTATGGACCAGGACGGGAAGTCGCATTCCCTCAGCGATTTCAAGGGCAAGGTAGTCGTCCTGGAATGGGTCAACTTTGGATGCCCGTTTGTCCGGAAGCACTACGACTCGGGGAACATGCAGAAGCTCCAGAAGGATTACACCGCGAAGGGAGTCGTGTGGCTCTCCGTCAGCTCGTCGGCGCCGGGCAAGCAAGGGTATTTCGAGGCAGATGAACTCAAACAGCGCCTGACAACAGAGAAGTCGGTCCCCACCGCATACCTGATCGACGCCGACGGCACCGTGGGAAAGGCATACGGTGCGAAGACGACGCCCCACATGTACGTGATCAACAAGGAAGGGGTCCTGGAGTATGCAGGCGCCATCGACGATATCGCGTCGACCGATGTTGACGACGTCGCGAAGGCGAAGAGCTACGTCAGCGCTTCGCTGGATGCGCTCATGGCAGGGAAAGAGGTGCCTGTGAAGTCGACGAAGCCGTACGGTTGCGGCGTGAAGTATCGCTGAGGGATTCGCGCCACGACAGCGGTTCTCCGATCAGGCCCGGGCGATCCGGGCCTGATCCGTTCGCGTCACACGGCCGAGGGTGCCGACGTCAGGGGGTTGAGCCCTCAGCCACCACGGGATCCCCCACGTTCAAAGTTCTCCCCCGCTGTTCCCGTGCAATAACGGTATTCAGCGTGAAGCGATAGAAATGGTCAAAGCGTTGCTCGCGCGACGCCCGGCGGCAGCGTTGCGGCGCGGCGCTCCATGAACGTTCGCTGAAACCCGGGCAGCACATCCGAGGTCTCAGGATCGCGCGTAGGAACAACGCACCGCGCGCACGGGCTCACCCCCTCCAGCTCGACCTCCCCGATCCGGAACGTCTTCCGCCCGTGCTCCGTGAACTGGAGGTCCTCCCAGAATGCCTGCACCCCATCGACCTCCAGGTTCACCCTGAACCGGCGGCGGAGGCCCCCGGCCTCGAGTCCGGGAAACCATGAAGCAACCTGCAGAAGCGAGGCTGTGCTGACCAGGGTCGGGCCGGACGCTTCCGTATCGTCAGGGAATCCGGCACCGGGGTTCTCTTCGCACTCTCACCGGCTCGCCAAAGTGGTCCGAGAGCCAGCGCTCCAGCTCAGGCTCGCCGGCCGCCAGCGAGAACCCGTCCCATCGAACGCTCCCCTGCTGCCGCAACCGGACCTGCGACCGCTCCAGGTCGTATTCTGCCCGAAGGAGATGAACCTTCGCGTTTCGTTTGCCGTTGATAAACTTCCCTGATCTGTCGAGCATCGCAAACCGACGGTCCCAGGCGAGCGATCCACCGGGCGTAATCGTCGCTTGTGCCACTTCGACGGCGTCCAGGGCTTTGATCGGGAATACTGCGATTCGGGCGAGATATGGCGTGCGCATCACGCAGACTGCCGGAGGTGTGGGGGCCATGACCCCTGTTCGGGAATAGGTGGCAAGGACAAGGACGACACATCAGAACAAACGCGGCAGGGGCGCACCACGGACGCCCCTGCCGGGGGACGAACGCGCATGCTCACGCCTGCTGCGGTGAACGTGCCGGAGCGCAGTGCTCGCCGAAGACTTCGAGAAGATGCGCGGAAATCTGATGCGCATCCCGGCTTTCGATCTGGAACCGCGGGACGAAATGGACGAGCTCACCGTCCTTGAACAGGGCAATCGAAGGCGAGGAGGGCGGGATGTCCCCGAGTTTCTCCCTCAGCCGCGCGGTCGCCTCGACGTCGCCCCCGGCGAAAACGGTGGTCAGGTGGTCAGGCTTTGCGGCCGACCGCCTGAGTGCCTCTGCGATGCCCGGACGTGCCTTGCCCGCCGCACACCCGCACACGGAATTGATGACCAGAAGATTCGTCCCCTTCTTTGACAGCGCACCATCAACCTCGTCCGGTGTGCGAAGTTCCGAAAATCCAATCCGTGTCAACTCGTCCCTGTATGGCTGAATCATCCGTGGATCGTACCGCATTCGTGTCGTCCTTCTCTCGTTCGATGAGGGTCACTTCTTCTTTGTAACCCGTTTTCCGGCCGCCCGGTTCCCGCGCATCGATTTCCCCTTCTTTGCCCTCCCTTTCGCCGCGGGTGCGACCTTTGCGCGAAGACCCTTCGCGGATGCGCGCAGCGCAGCACGTGCTCTTGAGGCCTTGACCTTCGATGCTCTTCCCTTCGGGGCTCTTCCCTTCGCGCCCTTCACCCCGGCCACGACCTTTTTCACCACGCGCGCCTTCCCTGCTGCCGATCCGGCCTCTCCGGGCGGCGGGGCCGCGGGCAGCGATAAGGTTCAACGCGCTGCCGGCACGGAACCATCCGAGCTGGTTCTCGTTGAAGCTGTGATTCAGGAGCACTTCATCCGCCGTGCCGTCGGCGTGCTTCACCAGCATCGTGACGGGACGCCCGGGAGCAAGGTCAGCCAGCCCCGCCAGGGACACCCGGTCGTTCTCCCTGATCTTCTCGTAGTCGGCAGGGTCGGCGAAGGTCAGCGGAAGCATCCCCTGCTTCTTCAGGTTCGTCTCATGGATGCGGGCGAAGCTGCGGACGATGATCGCCCGACCGCCAAGCCACCGCGGCTCCATCGCTGCATGCTCGCGGCTCGACCCCTCTCCGTAGTTCTCGTCTCCGACGACCACCCAGCCGATGCCACGGCTCTTGTAGTCGCGGGCGTTCGCGGCAAACTCCTGCGTCTGTCCGGTGAACGCATGTGCGCCGGTACCGGAAGCCCCGGTGAATGCGTTGACCGCGCCCGAGAACATGTTGTTCGAAATGTTGTCCAGGTGCCCCCGGAATTTCAGCCATTTACCTGCAGGGGAGATGTGGTCCGTCGTGCACTTCCCCTTTGCCTTGACCAGGACGGGCATATCGAGGAGGTCCTTGCCGTCCCATGCCGGGAACGGCGAAAGCGCCTGCAGGCGGTCGCTCCCCTTCTTGATGTTCACCCTGATCCGGGACCCGTCGCGCGCCGGGGCAATGTACCCCCGCTCGCCCGGCGTGAACCCTTTCTTCGGGAGTTCCTCTCCGTCGGGCGGATTCAGACGGACCTCTTCCCCGCCCGCGTTGCGGAGCGCGTCGGTGAGAGGATTGAATGTGAGCCTCCCCGCGAGTGCGAGGGCGGTGACGATCTCCGGGCTCGCGACAAACGCGTGCGTGTCCGGGTTGTCGTCGTTCCTCCCCTTGAAGTTCCGGTTGAACGACGTGATGATCGAGTTCCTGTCGCCTTGTGCGACATCGTGACGCTTCCACTGGCCGATACACGGGCCGCAGGCGTTGGCAAGCACGCGTCCGCCGATCTGCGTGAGCGTATCGAGATGTCCGTCGCGCTCGATCGTCGCGCGCACCTGCTCGGACCCGGGCGTGATGGTGAACTCGGACGACGCGCGAAGCCCGTGCTTCAGCGCCTGGCGCGCGACACTCGCCGCCCGCGTGATGTCTTCATAGCTGGAGTTCGTGCAGCTCCCGATGAGAGCCACGCGAAGCTCCTCGGGATAGTCGTTCGATCGAACGGCGTCCGCGAACTCGGAGAGCCTCCAGGCTTTGTCCGGCGTGAACGGCCCGTTAATCATCGGCTCAAGTTCACTCAGGTTGATCTCAATGACCTGGTCGTAGTACTGCCCCGGGGTCTCGAGGACTTCCGGATCGGGGCTCAGAAATTCCGCGATGGTATCCGCAAGCCGCGCGACCTCCGCGCGCCCGGTCGCCCGCAGATACGCTCCGATCCGCTCGTCATATGGGAACACGGACGTCGTGGCGCCGACCTCCGCACCCATGTTGCAGATCGTCCCCTTCCCGGTAGCTGAAATGGAGGACGCTCCCGGACCGAAGTATTCGACGACGGCTCCGGTCCCGCCCTTCACCGTCAGGATGCCCGCGACCTTCAGGATGACGTCCTTCGCCGATGCCCATCCGCTCAGACGGCCCGTGAGGTGAACGCCGATCACCCCGGGGAATTTGAGCTCCCATGGCATACCTGCCATGACGTCCACCGCATCGGCTCCGCCAACGCCGATCGCCAGCATCCCCAGCCCTCCCGCATTGGGGGTGTGCGAATCCGTCCCGATCATCAGACCCCCCGGGAAGGCATAGTTCTCGAGCACGACCTGGTGGATGATTCCGGACCCCGGCTTCCAGAAACCGATTCCGTGCTTGCGCGACACACCCTCGAGGAACGAGTACACTTCGTCGTTGTCTTCGAACGCCTGCGCGAGATCCTCCCGCGCACCGCGCCGGGCCTGGATCAGGTGATCGCAGTGCACGGTGGACGGGACCGCAACCCTCGGAATTCCGGCCGACATGAACTGAAGGAGCGCCATCTGTGCGGTCGCATCCTGCATGGCCACCCGGTCGGGCGCAAAATCCATATAGGTCTTCCCGCGCTCGACGTCGAACTTCGGGAGCCTCCAGGCATGGGCGTGAAGGATCTTCTCCGTGAGGGTCAGGGGACGGCCGGCACGTTTGCGCGCAGCCCGGACACGGCCCGGGGTGCGGGCATAGACGGTTCTGATCATCTCTATGTCGAAAACCATTGCAGGGGTCCTTTCTGGTGGTAGCCGCGCGGGAACAACATCAATATCAACAAATATACGGAGACCCCACGGAGGCCGCAAGTCGATGTTGCAGAAGATGCCCGTTTTTGGTACTATTTTACGTCATTTTTCAATTCCGAATGTCCGACGGCCCAGCCACCAACCCGCACGAGCAGGAGCAACTCGAGGAAGAGGTGATCACCGGGGAACCGGCGAAAGTGATCCTCTTCAACGACGAGGTCCACACCTTCGACGAAGTCATCGGCCAGTTGATCAGGGCCACCGGATGCTCGACGTCAGAAGGCCGAAGCGCTTGCCTGGGAGGTGCACACGCGAGGGAAAGCAATCGTGTTCACCGGCGAACTCACCCGCTGCGTCACGGTCAGCGGGATCCTTGAAGAAATTGCGCTCATGACTCAAATAGAGGTGTGATGACGTCCGCCGAGATCAGACAGAGTTTCCTGGACTTTTTTGCACGGCATGACCACCGGATCGTCCCGAGCGCCCCGGTCATCCCCCACGGGGATCCCACGCTCCTGTTCACGAACGCCGGGATGAACCAGTTCAAGGACGTGTTCCTGGGGACCGGCACACGCGAGTACAGTCGGGCCGTCGACACCCAGAAATGCATCCGGGTCAGCGGAAAGCACAACGACCTCGAGGAGGTGGGCCGGGACACCTACCACCACACGTTCTTCGAGATGCTCGGCAACTGGTCGTTCGGGGACTATTACAAGGCCGAGGCCATCGCCTGGGCGTGGGACCTGCTGGCGAACGTGTGGGGGCTGGACAAGAGACGGCTGTACGCGACGGTCTTCGAAAGTGATGACGAGTCCGAGCGGCTCTGGAAATCCGAAACCGACATCGACCGCTCGCACATCCTCCGGTTCGGGAAGAAGGACAATTTCTGGGAGATGGGCGAGACGGGACCGTGCGGACCGTGCTCCGAGATCCACGTCGACCTGACGTCTGACGGCTCCGGCAGATCGCTCGTCAACGCCGGCGACCCGCGCGTGATGGAAATCTGGAACCTGGTCTTCATCCAGTACAACCGGACGAGTCCGACGGAACTCAAGGAGCTTCCCGCGAAGCACGTGGACACGGGGATGGGCTTCGAGAGGATCACGGCGGTGCTCCAGGGAAAGACCTCGAACTACGACACCGATGTCTTCCTCCCGCTGATCCATGCGGTCGAAGAGGTGACCGGCCGCCCGTACCGGGATCCGAACGACCAGGTCGCGATGCGCGTCATCGCGGACCACATCCGAATGCTGACGTTCGCCGTCGCCGACGGCGCGCTTCCGGGCAATGACGGACGCGGGTACGTCCTTCGCCGTCTCCTCCGCCGTGCCGCACGTTTCGGGCGGACGCTCGGCATGCGCGAGCCGTTCATCGGACACCTCGCCGACACCGTGGCCGCGACCATGGGCGGAGTCTTCCCCGAGATCCGGGAGAAGCTCCCCCACGTGCGCCGCGTGATCACAGCCGAAGAGGAGAGCTTCAACAAGACGCTCGACCGCGGCCTCGAGATCTTCACGTCGGTCCTGGAGCGGATCGGGCACTCGTCCGTGTTCCCCGGCGGAGATGCGTTCATGCTGTACGACACGTACGGCTTTCCGCTCGACCTGACCGAGATGATGGCCGCGGAGCGCGGCGTGAAAGTGGACGTGGGGGAGTTCACCGGGCTCATGGAGGAGCAGCGCTCGCGGGCGCGCCTCGCAGGCAAGCTCGAGACGCAGGGCGAAACCCCGGACATCCTCCCCCGCCTCGCCGATCTCAGGGATTCGACATTTGTCGGCTACGTGACTCGCGAGACCGACGCGGTCGTACACCGCATCATCGACGGCCGCTACGTCGCGCTGGACCGCACGCCGTTCTACGTTCACTCCGGCGGACAGGTTGACGACGGCGGGGTGATCGAAGGAGAACACTTTGCGGCCGAGGTCCTCGAGTCGTTCCGCTTTGACAGGAAGATCGTCCACGATGTGCGGGTCCTGAGAGGCTCCCTCCAGAGCGCAACGGGCGGAACCGTCCGGGCCGTGGTGGACGAGTCGCGCAGGAGCGCGACGGAGCGGAACCACAGCGCCACCCATCTCGTGCACGAAGCCCTGCGCCGCGTGCTGGGCGACCATCTGCATCAGCAGGGTTCGCTCGTCGCCCCCGACCGGCTGCGTTTCGATTTCAACCATTTCGAAAAGATCCCGCCGGACCAGCTGCGCGCGATCGAGGAGATGGTCAACGAGAAGATCGCCCTCGCCGTGATGGTCAACGCGCTGAACGACCCGAAGGACTGGGTCACAGTCGATGACGCAAAGCGCCGCTACCCGAACGTGAAGATGTTCTTCGGGGACAAATACGGCGACCGTGTCAGGATCGTGGAGATTGACCCCTCCTTCTCCGTCGAGCTCTGCGGGGGAACGCACGTTCGGAACTCCCGCGAGATCGGGATCTTCAAGATCGTGTCCGAGACCGGCATCGCCAGCGGGATCCGCCGCATCGAGGCGGTGACAGGTGACGGGGTCCGCCGGTATATCGACGAGCGGCTGACGCACGCGCATGTGCTGGACGCCCACCTCCATCAGCTGCTCGAAGAGGTGGAGTCGCTGGAGCGACAGCTGGGCCGGGAGCCCGCACAGCGCTCCAGGCCGCGTCCGCTGGAGATCCGTCTCGACGCGCTCACGACCGCCGATATCCGCAGCGTGGAGGACACAGTAGCCGCGCGCGAAGCCGAAACCGAGCGGGCCGCCGAAACGCTGAACAGCCTCCGCAAGGACCGCTCGCGCATCAGGGTGAAGAGCGCGGCGGGCGGAATCGACGAGCTTGTCCTGAAGGCCGCCCGGATCGACGGGCTCGCGCTGGTCGCGGCGCGGGTGGACGCGGGATCGATGGATGAATTGAAACAGCTCGGCGACACCCTGCGCGCGCGACTCCAGAGCGGCGTCGGCGTCCTCGGCACGGTCATCGACGGCAAGGCCGCCCTGGTGGCGGTCGTCACCGACGACCTCGTCAAGGGTGGGCGCCTGCAGGCAGGAGCCATCGTCGGCGCAGTCGCACGACTCGTGGGCGGCGGAGGGGGCGGACGTCCGCACCTCGCCACCGCGGGAGGCAAGGACGCAGGAGCGCTCGATGGCGCTCTGGAGCGGGTCGCCGAGATCGTCCGCGGCGCCCTCGCGGGTTGACGTTCCGGACAGACCTCAGGAAAGGACACATCCCGTGGCACACCGCCCACTGACCATCCTCGCCCGACAGGCGTTCCTGCAAGACGAGCTCGCGGAGAGCGCCGCCGTCAAGCGGAAGATCTTCGAGCAGTGCGCGGACAAGGTCCTGGGAGCCGTGGATGTGATCATCCGCGCGCTGAACGCGGACAAGAAGATCCTCTTCTGCGGCAACGGCGGCAGCGCTGCGGACGCCCAGCACCTGGCGACCGAATTCGTCATCCGCATGGACCCTGGAATCAAACGCCCGGGGATCGCCGCCATCGCCCTCACCACCGACACGTCCATGCTTACCGCCGGCGCAAACGACATCGGCTACGACAACGTCTTCGCCCGCGCCGTGGAAGCTCTCGGCCGCGAGGGCGACGTCCTCGTCGCGATCAGCACCAGCGGCAAGTCGGAAAGCGTCAACCGCGCCGTCCGCATGGCCGCCTCGCGACGCATGGCCACCATCGGATTCCTGGGCAAGGACGGCGGGGAAACCAGGTCGCTCGTCGACGTTCCCATCGTCATCCCCTCCGACAACACGCAGCGCATCCAGGAGGGGCACATCACCATAGGCCACGTCATCGTCGGCCTCGTCGAACGCGAGATGTACGGCGGCAATGAGTAGAGACCGGCACGGCGACACGGGGCTCCCGCTTCTGACAGTCCTGCTCGATGCATTCGCCATCGAGGGCGCCTTCCTCGCCTCCTACTGGCTCCGGTTCAACAGCACACTCTTCGATACCCTCGGTTTCGTGCACGAGGCCGCCCCCCCGTTCCGGAGCTACGTGCTCACATCGTTCGTCATCGTGGCGGCCTGGCTCATGCTGTTCCAGGCGCGCAAGATGTACGGCGTCCGGCGAGCCGTGAGCCTGTCGGACGAGCTTGTGAATGTCGTTCGCGTGATTTCGCTCGGCATGCTGCTGGTCCTGAGCGCCGCCTTCTTCTACCGCGCGTTCTCATACTCGCGCGTCGTGGTGGTCCTGCTGTTCGTGCTCGCGATCGCCTTCGTGTTCGCCGGGCGCGTCCTCGTCCACGTGCTCGAGCGTCGCTGGCACCGGCGCGGCATCCACCTGCAGGACGCCGTCATCATCGGGACGGAACACCCCGCCGCCACGCTCTACGAGCGGTTGCACATGCATCCGTCGTTCGGGTTCAGAATCACGGGATACTTCGGAAACGAGACACTTCCCCCGACCACCCCGCTCGGCAACGCTCCGTTGCTGGGAGGCCTCGCCGACGCCCCCGCGCACATCGCCCGGACAGGCGTGGACCTTGCGTTCCTCGCGATCCGGCCCGACGAGCACCCCGCGCTGGTCGACATCATCGCCCGGTGCGAGGGGTACAACATCACGTTCATGATGGTCCCTGACGTGCTCGAGATCATGACGAGCCGCGTCACGATGCACGAACTCGAGGGCATTCCGCTGCTGAAGATCAAGAGCGTCCCGTTCACGGCGTGGGGGCGCATCACCAAACGCGCATTCGATCTGGTCCTGGCGGGCGCCGCATCCGTCGTCGCGCTCCCCATCGGAGCGGTCATCGCGTTTCTGGTACGCCTGGATTCCCCCGGGCCGGTCTTCTTCAGGCAGAATCGCATCGGCCTCGACGGCCGCGAGTTTGCGATGCTGAAGTTCCGGTCGATGAAGCAGGGGTCGGAAGCCAGAGACCACGAGGCGGGACTGGGTGTGGCGAACGACCCGCGGCGTACGCGCCTGGGTGGAATCTTGCGGACCACGAGCCTGGATGAGCTCCCTCAGCTGTGGAACGTCCTCCGCGGAGACATGAGCCTCGTCGGCCCTCGCCCGGAGCGGACACGGTATGTCGAGCAGTTCAGCGAGAGCATCCCGAAGTATCTCGACAGGCACCGCGTGAAAGCCGGCATCACCGGATGGGCACAGGTCAACGGGCTT
The DNA here is from genome assembly GCA_963701735.1 of uncultured Ignavibacteria bacterium. Lineage (GTDB taxonomy): Bacteria > Bacteroidota > Ignavibacteria > UBA10030 > UBA6906 > CAWABB01. The sequence goes on from CAVPBI010000023.1 coordinate 291,911, forward strand.
CGCGGAGACACGTCGATAGAAGAGCGCATCCGGTACGATCTGTTCTACATCGAGAACTGGTCCCTGGCGTTCGACGTCAAGATCCTGCTCCGCACGCTCCGTGCGGCCATCAGCACACACGAATCGCGACCGTCATGATCCCGCTCGTCGTCTTCTACATCCACGTTGTCGCCCTCGACGGCAGTCTTCACCAAGCGCTGGCAGGAAGATGGAACCGGCGAGGGAGTCCTCGCGGTCTTCTTCATGGCGTTGATCTTCTTCGTGGGCTGGGGGATCAGCAGCTTCATCCTGAAGCTGTTCGTGGACCAGGCAGGATTCGGACCCGGGCTCGACCGGGACGCGCTCTCGCTCCTCCTGCTGACGATCGTCGAGGGGGGATTCTACTACGTATTCTTCTTCCGGGGCGGGGGTGGCGCCGCGAGCCGCTAGCGGGCCTTCGCCTTCAGCGTGACCGTGCAAAGCTGATCGGACGGCCTGGCGGCTCGAAGGGGCTCGAACTTCCACTGCTTGATGCGGGCCACAGCGGTCCGCTCGAATGCGGCATTCTTTCCCTTCACCACCTTCACACTCCGCACTTTCCCGTCCGGCGCAACCATGACCTTGAACGACGCGGTAACGTCTCCTGCCAGCGGCCCCGGAAGCGTCGGCAGCGTTCCCGCAGTCTTCCTCCGGCCTGCCCCTTTCTGCCAGGAGAGCATCAAAATCGGAGTGACCTCCGTTCGTGCGGCCGGCCGCGCGGCGACTCTGGGAGGGTCGTCCGGACGAGCGTCAGCCGCGCTCTCCTTTCCGACTGAGACCGGATCAGGCATGACAACGGGTGGAGTCACCGTATCGCGGGTGGCGGGGATGGAAGATGTGAGGGCAGGATCAGTCTCGGGCTCGGGCGACGCGTCCAGCGCGTGGGCGATGTCTCCTCCCCCGACCGCCCACAGCGAGAGGCAGCCCAGGGCCACGACATGCAATCCTATCGTGAGCAAGCCGGCGACAAGGGATGACCGCTTCATACGGACCATTCCCTCTATCCCATTCCGGCCGGAGCCTTCGGCCGGAAGAACTCGTCCTCGCCGGGATCCACAGCCGGGAAGACGCCTCTCGCCGGCCGGTCGACAAGTCCGGAACGATCCCGTGCGACTTCGTGGAGCACCTGCACGAACTCGGGGACCAGGGACCGCCCGGAGGCACGCACCGCGTGCAGTTCCCGTCGCGCGATGAAAAGCCCGAGTGCGAGAAGGCCTCCGACGGCGGATCCGACGAACGCAGAGACCACGGCGGATGCGCTGGGAAGGAGAAGGCCCGCGGCCGGATCGCTGACCGGGCGGGTCAGTTCAAGCAGATCGACGAGCAGCGGGAGGAGTCCCGAGAGAAATGCGGCCACGGCTGCAATCACACCGATGGTGAGCGGCCGCTCCAGACGATCCACCTCATCGGCCCATGCGGACTCGGTCTCCCGCACGGTGTCCTGCATGCCGAGATCTGAACGCCCCACAGCATGGCCAAGGACTGCCGCCGCCCTGCCTTCGCACTTCGTCAGAAATGCGTGCACGTCCACGGATCCGCCGGGATTCCCTAGCGTCTTGATCTTCACCAGCAGGTCGTTCGCTTCCCGCTGCAGGTCACGCGCCGCAAGGAGACGCTCGATGATAATGAAGCTGCCGATCAGCGACGCAAAGAGAATCGGAAGCGCCCGCGCGCCGTCGCTCAGCAAGAGGTCGAGTGCTGTCAAGCCGCCACACTCCGAATCCTGAACGTTCCACAAGCCGCTCCTTCTCGGAACGGCTCATCTTCAATTCTGAGCAATCCAGGGCTCGGTCTCGGCAACCTGAGACACCTGACGGAGCGCCGACTGGGCATCCGCCATAGTCGCATAGCGACCGATGCGCACGCGGTACCAGGTATCACCCTCGACATTCCCTTCGACCACATACGCCGGATAGCCGGCCGCGGTCATCTTCGCCGCCTCTCCGTTCGCCTTCGCCTGTGTTTCCCACGATGACACCTGGATGCTGTAGTTGCCGGTGCCTGTCGGGGGAAGTGAAGCGGCAACCGTCTTGGGATCGCGAGTTCGCACCGGTTTCTCCGTCGCCGGCGGAGTGATAGGCGGCTCTTGAGCTGCATCGGGAAGCGGCGTGCTCGGAGCAATCTGCTCCCCACCTTCGGGCTGCGTCGCGGCCTCCGTGCCCGACTCTTCCGGCGCCGGAAGATCGGGCTCCGGAAGACCCTCTGATACCGCCACGGGCTTTGGACCCCAGAGGTGGATGACCTTCAACTGGTTCAGCGCGAAGACAACGCCCGCAACGACGATGATGCCCAGGACGATCCAGAGGAGCGGGGAGATTCCCCCGCGGCCGCCCCCGTCCACATCGCGAAGCGTTGGAGGAGCTGGCGGATTTGTTTCAGAGTCAAGCGGTTCGGGTTCCGATTCCAGAGAATCGTCTTTAAGATTCAGCCGGGGCATGCCTTGTTCCTCCTATGCATGTTGAATGGGTTCGCTTCTGCCGATCCTGCTCACCGTCACGCCGCATCAATCGCCGATCTGGCTGCCGGGATGACGCCCGAAGCGTTCGCCAGAAGGGCATTCAGGGCGAGCTGCGTGCTACAACTGAGACTTAAAGTGTTTTCTAAATTCCTCCCCGTAACGGCTTAATTTAGGTTTTGGGACTCTTGAAGTCAAGGAATTTCGCTCGAAAAGGCGAGGAATAATGATGGGAGATGGGTGACCCGATCCGGGCAGGCCAGTCCACGCATGATGAATGCGGCACAAGCAAGATCCGATGCTGCGACCACCCCGAGAGACCGACTCACCTGCCGATGGCATCATGGCGGCCGAGATGCCTCATAGAATCAACCAGAGGACGATCAGGGCGACGACGAGGACCACGCCGAGTATCAGGAGCGTCCTGCTGCGGCCCCGGGACAGTTGACGGCGATCGCGGAGAGCCTGCCGCACGGACACGGTAAAATGCCAGGGCGCGGATTCCCATCCCATCCCGCGGAGCTCCTCCCGGAGCTTTGATTCATCGGTCGCCCTGCGGGGATCGAGCGGAGGACCGTACGCCTGGTGGGCTTTCAGGAATTCGCGAGAGGCGCGAGCGAGGGCGTCGGGGAATGCTGCAGACTTGATGCCGAGGATGAACGCGGCCTGCTCGTCCGTCAGGCCCATCACGTCAATGAGGACGAGCACTTCGCGTGAGCGGGTGGGAACCGCGGCAAGGACCCACTGGAGCTGCGACGACCGGTCTGCCGGGACGATTCTCGCGCCACATGCCTTCAGCTCCTCGGCCTGTTCGGCGGCGGCTTTGGGCGAATGTGCCACGTCGGGTCGCCGGCCTTTGCACGCATCCCGGGCAACGTCGAGAGCCATGCGGTACATCGCCCCCCGAATTCCGTGCGACGGCTTCGTGCCGCCGAGCCCCCTGAACCATGTAACGAACCCCTGGACGAGCGCCGATTCGGCGCGCTCGCGGTCGCCGGTCAGGCGGACGACGCACGTGAAGAGAACGTCCTTGTATCCGTCCAGTAACCGGTCGCGGGCAATCTCGTCCCCCTCTCGCGCAGCCCTGGCGAGGTCCTCATCGGGCACATCGGCAAAGGGATAGATCATATCCGCACTCTCCGACGGGACGGTCAGTGGACCGGGACGGTCAGTGGACCGGGACGGTCAGTGGACCGGGACGGTCAGGCGACCGGGACGGCCGGCCCGACCAGGCTGACAATCGTCGACGAAAGAATCTGCCTGTGGTCTTCGCCGGACGTCTTCATCCGCTCGTCCGCGCGGGCAAGCCGGCAGAACGCGTTCTCGACCTCACGCCGCGAGAACCCCGCGGCCGCATCGATGTACTCTCTCACAAAGAAGCTGCTGACGCGGATCTCAGAGGAGATGTCCCGGTCAGAGGTGCCTTTGCGCTTCAACTCCTGCACCTTCAGCAGCGACACGAAGTACGACGTCAGCATGACGAGGATGAATGTCAGCGTCTCGCCGCCGTCGAGCATATGCTCCCCGATCTCGAGGGCCCGCCCGGCGTCACGATGGCCGATCGCGCGCTGCAGCTCGAAGATGCTGAATTCTCTCGAGAGGCCGACGACTTCAGCGACCTCATCGGCACCAATCGTGCGCTTCTTCCCGAGGTATGTGTAGAGCTTCTCGAGCTCGTTGTCCAGGGCGCGCAGGGAGGTCCCGACGTACGCCTGGAGGACCCGCGCCGCTTCCGGGGTGATCTCCCATCCGGACGCCGCAGCACGCGCCGCAATCCAGCCGGGGATGTGATTCCCGTACAGGGGCTTGCATTCGACGACAACGCCGGTCTTTCGCGCCACGGTATAGGGGCGCTTCCGGAGATCGGCGGACGCGGCGACAATGACGAAGACGGTTGTCGGCGACGGGGATTCCAGATAGGCACCGATGGCCTCGAGGTCTTTGGCGGAGCACCGCTCGACCTCGCGAAGGATGACCCCCCTGCGGTCTGCCATGAGCGGGAATGCAGAGGCGACTGCGGCTATGTGACGGCCGTCCTCTTCTCCCCCGCGGAAGATGTCCAGGTTGAACCCGCGGTGATCGGGGTGCACGGCGGCGTCAAGGATCGCCCTCAACGCCTCTTCCACGAGGAAGTCTTCTTCCCCGTGGAGGAGGTAGACTGACGCCGGCTCGCCCTTCGCAAGGGCCGCCGTCAGCTCAGCTACGCTCAGGCCGTCTTTCGCCGCCATGCGTGTCCCGGTCAGGTCGACGGACTACCGCGGCACCGTCTGCTGCTTCATGCGAACGGAATCGATGACGACGTCCGTCTTCGGACGGCCGTCGTTCGCCCCCATCTCCGGGGTGATCTCCACCGCCCCGATCCGATCGACGACGTCCAGGCCGCTCACGACGCGGCCGAAGATCGTGTACGCCTTCGGCAGCCGGGGAGCGTCCTGGAGCATGATGAAGAACTGGCTGGTATTCGTGTTCGGCCCGCGATTGGCCATCGCGACGGTTCCGCGGACATATCCTGTCTTGAACGATGGGGCTGCCGGGTTGAGCTCGTCCTCGAACTCCTTCCCATAGATGCTCTTCCCTCCCCCACCCGTCCCGGTCGGATCGCCGCCCTGGATGACGAAGCCCTTCGCGATGCGATGGAACTTGATCCCGTCGAAGTACTTCTGCTCCGCCAGCTTCACGAAGTTGTCCACCGTGCGCGGCGCGTCGTTGCGGTAGAGCTCGATCTCGATCGTACCCATCGAGGTCGCCATCACGGCGACTTCAGCGGTTCCCTTGTCTGCTGTCATATTCTCGGACTTTCCGCAGCTGATGAGTGTCAATCCCAGAGCAAGAGATGCCGCTCCGGCAAGAAGAAAACGGTTCATTGGTGTGCTCCATGAGATGTGATCAGAAGAGGTATGCGAAACCGAGCCGGGCGCCCGCTCCGAACCAGTGGAGCGTGGGGTCCTCAATGTTCACGGCAGGGCTCTGCCCGCCGGCGTCCTGGAGTGATCCCATGAGCTCCCACTGCGCCTGCACGCCGAGATACATGTAGAGACTCTCCCCCAGCGCCGTGTTGCCTTCCATCTCTATCACAATCCCGGCGCCTGAGGCCTTGTACTCCTTGTCCAGCGTCGAAAACTTCTCCCGCAGCGAGCCCCAGTGATAGCCTCCGCCCAGGCCGGCCTTAAGGCAATAGAGCCCGGCGTCATGGAGGACATACTGGACGACGCACCGACGGGAGATGGGCGCTGAGCGTGTACTCCGCCGTCCCGTATTGCCCGGCAATGTTGTACGATGCGAGCACGTAGCCGTAGTCTGCCTTGATGAGCCAGGAGGCATCCAGGGGAACGCTCACGTATCCGAAGAACTCCGCTGCCGCCTTGAACGACGAGACCTGTTCCAGCGCCCCGGGTGTGCTGTTCACGATGTTCACGACGTCCGTCGCATTGATGGCGACGACACCCAGGCCTGCCCCGATGCCGGGGCGAACGGCGGTCGTCGGCGCGTCCGCGGGAGACGGTCGCTGGGCATGCAGCGTGTGCGTGCCCGCCACGAGTGCGATCAGACACAACAGCACGGTCGGCCGCAAGTCACTGCCCTCCCGTGTCTTTCTGACGAGGACGCATGGCATCTCCGAACGTGACCTTGTCTTTCAGGAAGTAGTAGAGTCCGATCAGCGTTACACTGACAAAACCGACGCCATGCGTGAGCGTGGCAAAGCTCAACGCGGTCGCCCGGTTCACTCCGTAGAGTGCGATGAGGGTCTGGGAGGCGAACGCGTGGTACGTTCCGGTGGAGCCGGGCGTCGGGATTGCGACTCCGATGCTCGAGATCGCAAGCACGACGATCGCCCCCGAGAAGCCGAGCGCCCCCTCCAGTCCGAGCGCCCGCAGCCCGCACCACGTCATGACAGCATACAGGCCCCAGACCAGGACGCTCAGCGCGCCGATGATCACAAAATGCTGCGGAGATTTCAGGAACGAGAACCCGTCGAGGAACGAATGCGTGAGACGCTCGATACGGCTCGCGAATCGCTCCGGGAACAGGCGGGTGACGCGCGCAAGAACCGCATCGGCCCAATCACGACGAAGCATCAGGGCCACCATGAACGCCGTCGCGAGGATGATGACGGCCGCGAGAACGATTCCCGATTGCGCGAGCCAGGGGAACGACTCGAGAAGAGGCCCGCTGTACAGGAACGGCAGCGCAGCCACCAGGATCAGAAACGAAATCATGTCCATGATCCGCTCGACGACAATGGTCCCGAAGGAAGCGCCCGCCGAGATCTGTTCCAGCTTGCCGATCGCAAAGGGGCGTCCGAGCTCTCCCGCCCGGGGAAGGACGTTGTTCAGCATGTAGCCGATCATCACCGCGGAGAAGAGGTTCCTGAGGCCGATGTCCGGCTTGATGGGATAGAGCATGTAGCGCCAACGGAGGGCACGACAGAGATGGCTCACGATCAGCGCACCCAGATACACGAAGAGCCACCAGTAGTCTGCGTTTTCAAGCGATGCGACGATATCGGCGGGATCGGTGCCCCGAAATGCAATGTAGAGGAAGAGGACCGTCAGGACAAGGCTGACGGCATACTGGAGCCATCGGCGGGGGGATGCCGGGGGCAACGCCCCCTGGGCTGGTTCGGGGACCACGCGGGCAGCCTACCGGAGGTCCACGACCTCGACACCTTCGGGGATGTCGAAGACGAACCGGCTGTCCTCGAGCCCCCTGTTGATGTCGATTTCGCGGACGGTATACTGCGTTTCACGGCTGTTGACATCCACGAGCAGCACCTGTTTCACGAGGGACGTCCCTTCGTCGACCCAGAGCTTCAGCGACTTGACCGACGATGACTCGCTCCTGGGCGTGAGCAGGAGAACGATGGTCTCCGTCGAGCCGACCTTCTCCTTCCCCACGACGCGGGACGCGTACTCGTCGGGCGCGGTCGTCAGCAGGCGCTCGGGGGAGAGCATGCGCTCGTTCAGCTTGAACTTGTCGATCAGCACCTGATTCGTGGCAACCGCGTAGGACCAGACGGTCTGGCCGTCGGTGACGATGGTCTGGCCGTCGAGTTCGACGCGGTACTTGTTCGTCTTCTTCAGCAGGAGCTTCCCTTCGAGGCGCTGGTTGATGCCTGCCAGCGGGAACCTCACCTCCTGCGAGAACTTGAGCGTCGCGTCCGTGACGGCGTCATACTTCTTCCGCACACGGGTGAGGACATCCTGCGCGTCCTCGGTCAGCGCGGACGCCGGCGCGAGCAGGAGCGCCAGCAGGCTGATCAGGAGGGCCCGCGATCCGATCGAGAGCACGGTGGTCGGGTTCATGGATTGAGGATCGCCTCCAGGTCTTCTTCTGTCTGCACCAGCACCTCCCGCGCTTTGCTGCCGTCGAACGGCCCGACGATGCCGGCCATTTCGAGCTCGTCGACCAGCCGGGCGGCGCGGGAATATCCGACCTTCAGCCGCCGTTGCAGCAAAGAGACGGATCCCTGCTGGTGTCGCACAATCAGCCGGGCCGCCTCTTCGAACAGTTCGTCGCGCTCATCGCGCCCGCCGCCGCCGCCCGAGCGCTTCCGTTCCGCGATTGACGGAAGCAGGAACGGCATCGCGTACCCCTGCTGCCGGGCAATGTGGTCCACGATCGCATCCACTTCGTCCGGGGAAATGTAGGCGTTCTGCAGGCGTACGGGTTTGGGGCTGCCGCTGGCCAGGTAGAGCATGTCGCCGTTGCCGAGCAGCTGTTCCGCGCCGTTCATATCCAGGATTGTCCGCGAGTCGGTTTTGGACGCGACCTGGTATGCAACCCGCGCGGGGAAGTTCGCCTTGATGACGCCTGTGATGACGTCGACCGATGGGCGCTGCGTGGCGACGATCAGATGGATCCCGACCGCGCGCGCGAGCTGCGCCAGGCGAGCGATCGGCTCTTCCACTTCGCGCGCCGCCGTGATCATGAGATCCGCAAGCTCGTCGATCACGACGACCAGGTACGGCAGCCTGGTGTGCGGATGCTCCGGCGTGTAGGCGAGGCGGCCGCTGCGGAGCCGCTCGTTGTAGTCCTGGACGTTTCTGACGCCCGCGGCCGCGAGGCGGTCGTAGCGGCGCTCCATTTCCAGCTCCACCCCGCGGAGCGCGAGCACCGCGTTCTGCGGGGTCGTGACGATCTCCTCGTTGATGTCGGGAGAGATGGCCAGGAAATGGTTCTTCAATTTCGCGTACTGTGCCAGCTCGATCTTCTTGGGATCGATGATGACGAGCTTCAGATCGGCCGGGTGCATCCGGAAGAACAGGCTGGCCAGGATCGTGTTGATGCCGACGCTCTTCCCGGAGCCGGTTGAACCGGCGATCAGCAGGTGCGGCATGCGCGTGAGATCGTCCGCGAACACCTCGCCCGAGATGGTCTTCCCCATCGCCAGCGGAAGGCTGGCGGCGCTGGTCCGGAACGCATTGGAGTTGACGACGCTCCGCATCGTCACGAGCGACCGGTGGGAGTTCGGGATCTCCACGCCGACCGCCGACTTCCCGGGAATCGGCGCCATGATGCGGATCCCTTTGGCCGCGAGCTTGAGCGCCATATCGTTCTCGAGGCTCACGATGCTGCTGATCTTCACGCCGCTGGCGGGGACCAGCTCATACAGCGTCACGACTGGTCCGGGCGTGACGCTGACGCTTTCCAGCTCGACGTTGAACTCCGCGAGCGTGGCGCGCAGAAGGTCCGCGTTCGCCTTCAGCTCTTCCTCGTCCACTTCTTCGCGGCTCGCGGCAGGAGCCGTCAGCAGATCGACGGACGGGAAGACGTAGTCGATGTCTTCGACCGGCGCGGACGCGGGAGCGATGGGAGTCGACGGCTCGGCCTCCGCGGGCCTGGGGGTCGGCCGTCGGTCGACCCTGACCGTCGGGGGGACCCGGTCCACGGGAGCCTGGCGCGCAGGCGTGGGGCGTTCTCCCTCCTCCGGTTCTTCCTCGGGGCGCGTGATCTTGACTTCGTGTCTGGCGAGAGCAGGGTGAGCTGCGCCGGCATCCTCATCCTCCTCCGGGCGTTCTTCTGACCGTCTCTCCGGCCGCTCCGCCTCCCGCAGCGCACGTTTCTCCGCCCACTCGTCCCTCTTCCGCTCAAGCCAGTCCAGCAACGCAAGCCAGCCGGTTCGCATCCGCTCGGCAGTCACGCGTACGTCGAGGTCCGCCGCCAGCACGATCGTGACGATCGCGGCCACGGCGATCACGATCGTGCCACCCGCCTTCCCGAGCAGTTGCGAGAGGCGCGTCGCGATAAAGTCGCCGATCAGACCGCTCCACTCCATCCCCGGACCGCTCTCCGCCAGGAAGAGCCGGATCATGCCGAACGACGAGGAGACCAGGAGCGCTCCGACGAGCGTCACGTTGGTGATCCCGATGACGCGCCGGAGATCGGCATGGCGAAGAATGGTCCATCCCCACACAACCATGAGGAACGGCACGACCAGAACGCTGTACCCGACCGTGGAGGTCACAAAGAAATCCGAGATGACGGCGCCGACAAGGCCGAGCCAGTTTTGCGTTGTGTCCGCCTTCGCACGCGCAACCGCGTCGCCGGAAAAGACGTTGAACAGGTCGGAGATCCGGACGCTCGCGCTGGCCTCGTCCACCGGATCGTACGAGACGAGCGCCAGCAGAAGGAGCAGCCCCGCTGCCATCAGCAGGATCGCGAAGATCGGACGGCGATGGCGGCTGGCAGGCTGGCGGGCCTCGCGTGTCTCGCGGCGGTTGGGCGTGGGGCGTGATTGTTGTCGTTGAGCCATGCAATATCCTCAGTGCGATCCCGACGGCTCCGCTGCGCGGGGCGGGGGGGACAGGGGTTTCAGCACCCCTCCTTCGAAGGATGGAACAACCGAACGCGAATCCACACCGGCGCAGACCCTGAGATCGTCGCCGAAGCCCAGACCCACAAGGTGTCTGCCGTGTTCGGAGGCCTGGAGCATCTTCAGCGGGGACTTCCCGAACGCCCTGTACAGCGAGAGCGCCACCGAAGCTCCGTCCGGGAGACCGGGGGTATCAGCGGACCATCCGGCGATCCGATGCATCAGCAGCCCGGCACAGACCGCGTCCTCCAGTGCGATCGACCCCTCGTTCCCGGCACAGAGGATGGTCAGGTCCCCACCGATCCGCTGGAGCGCTTCGGCCACGGCGGAGACGTTCACGAATCCGCAGACAAGGAGCGTACGCGCATGCCGTCCCTTGGCGAGCGCCTGCGTGCCGTTGCTGGAGCTGAAGATGATCGACTTGCCGCGCACCCGTTCCTCCGTGTACTCGAGCGGGGAGTTGCCCAGCGAGAAGCCCTCGATCATCTTGCCGTTGCGCTCTCCGCCGAGCAGGAACACATCGCCGAAGAGGTTGCCCGAAATCTTCACCGCCGATTCCACGCTGGTGGCCGGAATCACCTGTCGCGCACCGTTCGCAAGGGCCGTGGTGATGGTCGTGCTCGACCTCAGCACATCGATCATCACGACGGTCTTCTCGCGCAAGGCGAGCTCGTCCGCCTGCTGCGGTGTCAGATACAGGTTGATCTGCATCATTTCCGCACGAACGGAAGTGAAACGACTGTTGCCGGAATGCCGCGGTCGCGCACCACGACGTCCAGCGCGGTGCCGGGCGCCGCGTGAGCGACATCCACGTATCCCATGCCGATCCCATTTCCGAGCATGGGCGAGAACGTTCCGGATGTCACGGTGCCGATGCGCCGACCGCCGGCCTGAATCTCATATCCGTGACGGGGGAAGGCGCGGTCGTTCATCGAAAATCCGACGAGCTTCCGCGTCGCCCCCTTCTGCTTCACCGCCTGGAGCGCAGGACGCCCGAGGAACTCGCCCTTGTCAATCCTGGTGATCCATCCGAGCCCCGCCTCGAGCGGATTCGTCGTCTGGTCGATGTCGTTGCCGTAGAGACAGTATCCCATCTCGAGTCGCAGCGTATCGCGGGCTCCCAGCCCGACGGGACCGATGGCGTACTCGCGGCCTGCCTGCATGATCGCCTCCCAGAGCGCCAGACCAGCCGCCGGGTCCGGTCCGACGTACAGTTCAAATCCGAGTTCGCCGGTGTAGCCGGTGCGCGACACCAGAGCGTCGACGCCCGCGATCTTCCCCGGCTTCCAGTGGTAGTACTGAATCGTGCCAAGGTCCAGGTCCGTGAGCCGTTGCAGCGTCTCCAGCGACTTCGGACCCTGGACCGCAAGCAGGCCGGTGGCGTCGCTGCGGTCTTCGATGGTGACGCCGCCCGTCGCGTGCGCCCGCATCCACGCGATATCCTTCTCCGTATTGGACGCGTTGATGACCAGCAGGTAGTGGTCGCCGCAGTGATAGACGAGGAGGTCGTCAACGATGCCGCCGTCCTCGTAGCACATCGCCGAGTACTGGACGCGGCCCTCGACCATCTTCGAGACGTCGTTCACGGTGATGCGCTGCACGAATGCCAGCGCGCCCGGTCCGTGAATCGCCACCTCGCCCATATGGGAGACGTCGAAGACGCCCACCGCCTTCCGTACGCGCTTGTGCTCCTCGACGATGCCGCCGTACTGGATCGGCATTTCGAATCCGGCGAACTCGACGATCTTCGCGCCCGCGCGAACGTGGGCCTCATAGAAAGGGGTACGTTTCAGTGCCATGATGGTGTCTGTCCGATGCCGCTCACTTGTACTGGTCGGTGATTTCCTCGTCGCCCTGTTTCGGGGAGAAGCATTTGAAGCTGCCGGAAGGGACGCTGGAGTCGGGGACGAGGCGGATGAACATGAAGTGCTTCAGCATCATCTTCCGCAGGATGCTCATCGTTCCGCTGTGAAGGATCAACGCGAGCTCGGGGCCCACGCGGATGATGAGCCGCTTCTCGCCGGTTTCGTCCTTGAAGCGCGCCACCCAGCGTTCGAGCTGGTTCACCGTGGTGGTTTTCGACTGCACGAGGCCCGTGCCGCCGCACGCCGGGCACGGCTCGGAGAAACTGTGCAGGATGTTCTGGCGGACGCGCTGACGGGTGATCTGGACGAGACCGAATTCCGTCATCGGGAGCACCGTAATCTTGGCGCGGTCCCGGCGGAACTCCTTCTTCAGCTCCTCGAACACCTTCCGCTTGTTGCGCTCGTCCTCGAGATCGATGAAGTCGATGACGATGATGCCGCCGAGGTCGCGCAGGCGGAGCTGCCGGGCGATCTCGCGGGCGGCTTCGAGGTCCGTCCGGAGCGAGTTCTGTTCCTGTTCCTTCTTCGGCGCATAGCGGCCGCTGTTGACGTCGATGACCACCATCGCTTCGGTCTGCTCGACGATGATGTAGCCGCCGCTCTTGAGCCAGACCTTGCGGCTCAGCGTGGCTTCGATCTCCTTCTCCACACCGTGCACGTCGAAGATCGGCGCGCGTTCCTTGTGCAGCTCGATCTTGTCCAGGACCGCCGGCGACGTGTACTTGATATACGCCCGGATGTCCTTGTACAGCTTGCGCGAGTCGACCACCACGCGGGTGACGTCATTGGAAAAGAGGTCCCGGATCACGCCGGAGGTCGTGGCCATGTCCTTGTAGAGCAATGCCGGGGCCTTCTCGGCCTTCACCGTGGTCTCCACCTCGCGCCAGGTCGTGATCAGGTCTTCCAGGTCCTGCTTGATGGAGGATTCTTCCTTGCCCTCCGCAACGGTCCGGATGATCACGCCGAAGCCTTCGGGAAGGATGGCCTGGACGATCTTCCGCAACCGGCGCTTCTCCTTGAAGTTGGAGATCTTCCGCGAAATGCCGATTTTGCCGTCAAACGGGAGGAGAACCAGGAAGCGGCCGGCGAGAGAGACTTCAGAGGTGACCCGGACGCCCTTGCGGCCGACGGGTTCCTTGGTGACCTGGACGATGATTTCCTGCCCTTTTTCGAGCTGGATATCTCGTTGGGGCCGCGTGCGGGCCTGGTTGGCAGGTTGCCCATTCCCGCGCTGATTGGGCTGGCGGGCGTTGGCGGGCTGCTGGGCGTTGGACGTGCCGGTGAGGGCAGGTTCCCGATCGGACCCCTGCTCCTCCTCGTCCTCATCGTCGCTCAGCATTTCATTGTACTCCTCGAACCTGTTTCCAATGTCCGAGAAGTGAAGAAAGCCGTCCTGGCTGAGGCCCAGGTCGATGAAGGCAGCCTTGATGCCGGGCATCACCTTGGCAACTTTGCCGAGGTAGATGTCGCCGACCATTTTTTCCTTGTTTGCCGTCTCTACGAACAGCTCAGCGAGCCGGCCGTCCTCCGTGATCGCGATGCGAGTCTCGTTCGCACCAGCGTTGATGAGTATCTCTTTTCTCATGACCTGCGAGTCGTACCAACCTTTCCTGTGGGACCACCAGGGTCCCGTCACCACGGGGGTTGACCGACGCAGGCAGATCCCCGGGCGCTGCCGGGAGACATTCTTCAACCATGAAAGCGTACATACGCCGCCGTCGGATTACGGCCCGTGGGACCGTACTGTGATTGCATCCGGCGCTTCCGCGTCAGCGGAACGCCTCGTCATTTATGTGTTGCGCGTTCGGCCGTCGCTCATTGCCACCTGCATCCGCCATGCGCATGCGTGGCCGGGCCGAAAAAAAAGAGGCCAAGCTTCCCTGCGTCACACTCTGGGTAACCGACCGTTGCTTCCTTCCGGACCTGGCGGGGTTGAGCTACTTGCAGTTGCGCAGGACTTGACCTCAAAAGGTACAGCGAGCGAGTGGAGCTGATCGGGGTCGAACCGACGACCTCCTCGTTGCGAACGAGGCGCTCTCCCAGCTGAGCTACAGCCCCAAAAGGCAGTCTGGAACCTCACATGCTCGAAAATCGCGTATGACATGTAATAATACGAAAGTCTCTCCCCCGCCGCAACATGTGCGCGGGAACGGCCGTCACTTTGTCATCGTTTCAAGTATGACGCGTACCGTGCGCTCTTCGGAGTACCCGAGGTTGTAATAATGACGGATGACGCTTTCCCACCACGTCATCGGAATAACGTCACGTTCCGCCTCGGACAGCTTCTCGTACACCCGCTTCTTGTATGCTTCGAAGAATGTGTCGTCCATTGAGCGCTGCGGCAAGCTCATTCATACCATCACTTTAAATGTATGGACTATTTGTAAACAAATCAACGGGGTGGCCCGGTTCGGGCTCACCTTGACAAACGGGGCCGTAATTGGTATCATATTCTTCATAGAGGCTCAATTTACGGCGTTATGGCAGGCACAGCACACGAACTGAACGAGCGGGAGCAGACGATTCTGCGGTACGTGGTGCAGGATTTCATCGACACCGCAACCCCCGTCGGCTCCCGGTACATCTCGAAACGGCACGAGGATGCCCTCGGTCTGAGCTCCGCTTCGATCCGGAACGTGCTGTCCGACCTCGAGGTTCTGGGGTACGTCCACCACCCCCACACCTCCGCCGGGCGCATGCCAACCGACCTGGGATACCGATTCTATCTGGACCGCCTGATCGAGCTGGCCAGGATGTCGACCGACGAGGAACAGGCCATTCGCCGGACGCTGGACCCGACCGAGGACCCGGCGGACGTGCTGAAAGAATGTTCGCGGCTCCTGGGCAAGATCTCGCACCAGCTCTGCATCGTCACCGCTCCCGAATTGAGCAGCGGAGTGTTCGAGAAGCTGGAGCTCGTCCAGGTCATGCCGAACCGCATCATGGTCATCATCTCCATCAAGTCCGGTCTCGTGCGGACCATCATGATGGAGGCGACCTCCGAGTTCCCGCGCGAGAAGCTGGAAGACCTCGGCCGGTTCCTCAACGAGCGGCTCTCCGGGCTGACGATCAAGCAGATCCGGGAGACGTTTGCGGAGAGGGTCCGCGACGGCGCGTCGGAAGATACGGGGCTCATTCAGCTGTTCATCGATTCCGTCGACAAGCTGTTCGTGACGCCAGCAACCGGCCGGTATCACGTCGGCGGCACCGAGCAGCTCATCGAGCAGCCGGAGTTCATGAATCCCCGGGACTTCCGGAGCGTGATCGAGCTGATCAATGACCAGGAAATTCTGGTCCATGTGCTGAGGAAACACGAGGCCGGGCCGGACGAGGTGAAAGTCACGATCGGACGCGAGCACGAGGACGGCAAGCTCGAGCCGTACAGCGTCATCACCGCGCGGTATTCCATCGGCGACGTCACCGGCTCCATCGGCGTCCTCGGCCCGAAGCGCATGCCGTACGACCGCATGATCCCGCTGGTCGATTTTGTGGCGAGGACCGTTTCTGAAATGTTCGCACCACCGAAATGACACGAATGCACGACGAGACACCCAAGAATCCCGAGACAATACGCGACAGTTCTTCATCGGAATCTTCCACTGCGTCATCCACGCCGCCGCCGGCTCCCGGTGATGCGCGCGACCAGGCCGTTGCCGACCTCGCCGCGCAGCTCGAGGAAACCCGTCGGCTTGCCGACCAGTACAAAGACCAGCTCCTCCGCAGGGCCGCAGAGCTCGAGAACTTCAAACGCCGCAGTGAGACCGAGATCGCGACGATCATCCGGAACTCGAACGAGAACCTGCTGACGGCCCTGCTCCCCGTTCTCGACGATTTCGACCGGTCGCTGAAGGCCTCCGCCGACAGCACCGACCTGGAATCGCTCCGGCGCGGCATCGAGCTGATCGCACAGAAGCTCGCAAAGGTGCTCGAGCGGGAAGGCCTTGTCCCGTTCGAGTCGGTCGGACAGCCTTTCGATGTCGCCTATCACGACGCGCTCCTCCAGCTCCCGAGGGCGGACGTCCCGCCGCACACCGTCGTCGAGGAAGTGGAACGAGGATACAGGCTGCGGGACAAGGTGCTCCGGCACGCGAAAGTTGTCGTCTCGGCGTCCGCCGACGATCATGAGGCCGGCTCCGCCGACGCGGGCCGCACCGACGCGGAGAAGCCCAATGGCTAAGCGCGACTACTACGAAATCCTCGGGGTTCCGCGCACGGCCTCGGCAGAGGAAATCAAGAAGGCGTACAGGAAACTGGCCCTTCAGTTCCACCCCGACAGGAACCCCGGCAAGAAAGAGGCCGAGGAGAAGTTCAAGGAGGCCGCGGAAGCGTACGAAGTCCTCGGCGACGCCCAGAAGCGGCAGCGCTACGACCAGTACGGGCACGATGGAATGCGCGGCACCGATTTCCGCCCGTTCACGGACGTGAACGACATCTTCAGCACGTTCAGCGACATCTTCGGCGGAGGTTTCGGGGGCTCCATCTTCGATGAGATGTTCGGGGGCCAGACGCGGCAGCGCCGCGGAGGCTCCGGCACCGGGACTCCCGGGTCCGATCTCAAGATCCGTCTCGCGCTGACGCTCGAGGAGATCGCGATCGGGGTCGAGAAGAGGCTGAAGGTCAAGAAGCTCAGGTCCTGCGACTCGTGCAGAGGCACCGGCGCCCGCTCGGGGTCGTCGCTGGTCACCTGCCCGGCCTGCAATGGCACGGGCGAAATCCGCCAGGTCTCCCGCTCGGTGTTTGGCCAGTTCGTGAATATTGCCCCGTGCAACAACTGCGGCGGCGAAGGACGCGTCGTGCGTGAACCGTGCACGACATGCTCCGGTGACGGCCGCGTGCAGGGCGAAAGCACCATCAAAGTGTCCATCCCCTCCGGCGTCAGCGAAGGAAACTACATCCCCCTGCGCGGCGAGGGGAACGCGGGCAAGCGCGGCGGACCGGCGGGCGACATCATCGTCGTCATCGAGGAAGAACCGCACAACGTCTTCACCCGGAACGGCGACGACGTGGTCCTTGACCTCCTCGTCAGCTTCGCGGAAGCGGCGCTCGGGGCGGACGTCGAACTGCCCACGCTGACCGGCCGGGCGAAGCTGCACATCGAGCCGGGAACCCAGTCGGGACGGATTCTCAGGATGCGGGAGAAAGGCATTCCGCATCTCAACCACCACGGACGCGGCGACCAGCTCGTCCGCGTCAACATCTGGGTCCCCACGTCGCTGTCGTCGCAGGACAAAGCGCTGCTCAAGCAGCTGGCGTCCAGCGAGAGCATGCACCCCCGCGACGGCGACACGTCGGCGAATTCGGACAAGAGTTTCTCCACCCGCTCGAAGCGGGTGCCTCAGTAACAACACCGCACGCTCATAACCGGCCGGCCCCCTGGCGGTGGATCGTCAACCACCACAGGAGGCTCGCATGCCTTTCACCTCGATTCTCCACGATGCCTTCGGGTTCACCCGGAACGAGCTCCGCATCGTCGCGCTGCTCAGCATTGTCATGACGGCCGGCCTCGGCATCCGATGGTACAGGGCGGCCCATCCCGTTCCACCGGACGTGTCGCCCCCCTTCGCCTATGCGGCACTCGACAGCACCTTCCTCGCACTGTCGAACCCGGCCGACAGCGTCGCATCCCGCGACACCCAGCCGCCGCGGGCGCCGCACGAACCGATCGACATCAACGCCGCCGGCGTGGCCGATCTCGTCGCGCTCCCCGGCATCGGACCTGCGATCGCCGCACGCATCATCGAAGACAGACAGGCCCGCGGCCCGTACCGGCGCGCAGACGACCTCCTTCGCGTCAAAGGCATCGGACCGAAGAAACTGGCGCGCATCCGCCCACACATACGCGTCGGACCGCGCGTCCTTCCTTGATTGCCATGGAACCTTTTCGCATATTTTCCCACTATGCCTGACAACATCCGCATCCTGGGGCTCAGCATCGAGGAATCCGCCGTTCGCGCGGTGGAGATCATGCGCAGGGACGACCGTATCGTCGTCCTGGCCGCCGACACCTGGGCCAACACGCTCCCGCCGCCGGGCGAAACCATGTCCGACGAGAACGTGGGAGCGTTCAAGGAAGCCCTCGACGCCTTCCTGAAAGTCAACCAGGTGAAAGCCAAGCACGTGTCGGTCGCGCTTGACACCTCGGGACTCTTCATCACGACGATCCCCCTCCCGGAGACCTCGACCAGGGAGGACATCCACCGGCAGATCGTGTGGGAACTCCAGCAGTTCTTCCCGGATGTCGCGCCGGCGGACTTCGTTCACGACGCGTACCGCCTCGCGGTCGACCACACGCACGGCACAGCGGAATTCCTGTGCGTCGCCGCGCGACGCCAGTATACGCGGACCGTGCAGACCATACTCGTCGACCGGGGCTTTCGGCTGGAACTCGTGGACGCGGATCACTTCGGCGCCGAACACGCTTTTCGCGCGGGGTATCCGGAGTCAGCCCAGAAAGTGGTGCTGCTTGCAGGGGTCAAGAAGGGCCGCGTCGACCTCAGCGTGATCAAGAACGGCACGCTCGCGGCGTACGATTTCGTGACGCCGGAATCGCCTGAGGACCTGGCCGCTGAACTCAGGCGACAGCAGGAGCAGGTGACAGGCCTGGACTCAGTCATGACCTACGGGCCCGCCCTGGACGACGACGCGCTCGCCGGTCTCCGCAGGTCGCTCATTGTTCCCGTGGAGGCGATGGATCCGTTCAGGTCCCATGAAGTGTCGGCCCCCGCCAGGCTGTCGCCGGGGCTGCAACTCCCGGCCCACTGGTACTGCGCAGCCATCGGCGTCGCACTGCGAAACGAGTAGCGGGATGCGGATCACCACAGGGAGGTTCAAGGGGAGAACGGTTCAGACCGTGGGTGACCTCTCGGTCCGGCCGGCGATGGACCGGGCCCGGCAGACGATCTTTAACATCCTCTCGGCACGCATGGAGCTTGACGGGATCTCGGTCCTCGATCTCTTCGCCGGGAGCGGAAGCCTCGGCCTCGAGGCGCTCAGCCGCGGGGCGGGCAAGGCGGTCTTCGTCGAGGCATCGCGGGAAGCCAGCAGGCTTCTTGAAGCGACGATCGAGCGCTTCGGGTGCGTTGACGAGGCAGACGTGCTTACAATGGACGTCCGGCAGTTCCTTGCCGGCAACCGGGAGCGGTTCCACCTCGTGTTCTCCGATCCGCCCTACGCTTATCCGCACACTGCCGGCATGCCGGACGACATCATCGCGGGGAACCATCTCACACCCGGCGGCATTCTGATGATCGAGCACGCGACCGGGCTCGAGTTCCCCGCTTCCACCCGGTGGGAGCTGTTCACCGGACGGCGATTTGGCCGGACGGCGCTTTCGTTCTTCCGTCCGGTTCACAACCAGGAGGCGACACGCCCATGAAGCTGCGACCGGCGATCTACCCCGGGACCTTCGACCCCATCACGTACGGGCACATCGATGTGGTGAACAGGGCTGCCGCGATGTTCCCGCGGCTGATCATCCTCGTCGCACGCAACCCGGTCAAGGCACCCATGTTCTCGGACATCGAGCGCATCGCGATGATCAGGGAGGTCTTCCGGGGAAGGAAGAACATCACCGTCGACGGATTCGACGGGCTGCTGGTGGATTATGCACGGCAGACGAGGGCGACCGCGATCATCAGGGGCCTGCGTGCCGTGTCCGACTTCGAGTACGAGTTCCAGATGGCGCTCATGAATCGCAAACTGTATCGCAGACATCGACACGGTCTTTCTGGCGCCGGACGAGCGGTACACGTATCTGAACTCCAGCATCGTGCGCGAGGTCGCGCGGCTGGGCGGCGACATCGACGACTTCGTCCCGCCCGTCGTGCGGAAGCGCCTGCGGGCGCTCAAGCGCTGATATCACTGACGATTATCGAGTAACCGCCGTTTCCAGGACGCCATGCCCACGTACGAATACCAGTGCAAAGCCTGCGGTCACGCGCTCGAGGAATTCCATTCCATCATGGTGCCGCCGCTCACACGATGCCCCAAGTGCGACACGGATAACCTCGTCCGCGTCATGGGCACGGGTGGGGGCCTCATATTCCGGGGAACCGGGTTCTACCTGACGGACTACAAGAAGAGCGGCGGCTCGCCCTCGTCGTCCGGCGGGAGCCCGGGCAGCAAGCCGTCAGGTGGGAGCCCGGGCAGCAAGCCGTCCGGCGAGAGTCCAGGCAGCAAGCCGTCCGGCGAGAGTTCGGGGAGCACGTCGTCGGAAGGCGGCTCCGGCAGCAGCTCAACCCCCGGCGGATCGGGGGACACAAAAGGGGGACGCTGACCGGGTCACTCGTACCGGTCCAGCTTGAACTTCTCTCCGAGGTACAACTTCCGCGCGTCCGGGTCGTTTGCCAGATACTCGGCCGTGCCGGCCTTCAGGATTCTCCCCTCAAACAGCAGGTATGCCCTGTCGGTGATCGAAAGGGTTTCGTGGACGTTGTGGTCGGTCACCAGCACGCCGATCCCCCGCTCGCGGAGGCCGCTGACGATCTTCATGATTTCCTCGACCGCGATCGGATCGATTCCGGCGAACGGCTCATCGAGCAGGATGAAACCCGGTTCGGTCGCCAGCGCGCGGGCAATCTCCGTCCGCCGCCGCTCCCCTCCCGAGAGCATGTACCCCTTGCTGCGCGCGATATGCGTGATGCTGAAGTCCTGCAGCAGCCGGTCGCACCGCTGTTTCCGCTCCGCGGCCGGGAAGCCCATCGCCTGCAACACTGCGAGGATGTTCTCCTCCACGGTCAACTTCCTGTACACCGATGCTTCCTGCGGGAGATAACCCACGCCGAGACGGGCCCGCCTGTACATCGGCGTCGTCGTGATCTCCGAATCATCCAGGAAAACTTTGCCGGCTTCCGGGCGAATCATCCCGACGATCATATAGAAGGTCGTCGTCTTCCCGGCACCGTTCGGCCCCAGGAGCCCGACCACCTCGCCCCGGCGCACTTCGATGCTGACGTCGTCGACCACCGTGCGTTTGCGATAGCGCTTGACCAACCCTTCGGATCGTAGCAGGCTCACCCTGCCGTCTTCCGCAGTCGTGTCCATGGTATCTCGATGTTGTTCATTGCAGGCCGGTCCAGTCGCAGGAGGAATCCCGGCACGCGGAACTCCGTTTCCTTGCCCGCGACCAGGGGCTCGGGATGGTATTCCCCTTCGACGCCGCCGACGATGCCGATAGAGCGCACCCGACCTTCATCAAACAGGAGCGTGATCCTGTCCCCGGTTGAGGTCGTCACGCCGTTCGCCGCCGTGTCTTCGTACGCAAAATAGATGCTCATCGCACGCACGTCGGCGCGAACGGTTTGCAGCCGCCGCTGGTCGAACTGCATCCGCAGCGTTTCGCCCGCGAGCTGGTTGTAGCGCGAGGGCCGGAGCGAGTCCGCGCGAGAGAGCGTCAGCGCGTTTCCCATCACGAAGACTTCCCTGAGGCTCCGGCTCTCCAGGGCCACATCGATGGAATCCCCGGTGGTCTGGCTGTCCTGATACCAGACGACCGGCGATCCCCGGAGCAGAATGCTGTCGCCCTGCGTGAAGAACACCGCGCGGCCGGAGATCGCTGAGAGCTCCCCGCGAAGGATCTGCACCGAGTCGATGGCAACCAGCCGCGGAAGCGTATCCCGGATGGATTCCATGACGAGGCTGCGGACGATCAGCGTGTCGCCGACACCGCCGGTGGTGTCGGCCTGGAGCAACACCGGATCTGCGGTCATCCTGTTCACGCCACGATCCGGGTCGTGCTCGAGCCGGCCGCCGAGAATGAGGATCCGATCCGACGGGCTCTCCACGCGGACGTTCCCGGTCGCGATCGACCTCCTCGAGTCCCGGTAGAACACAAGGCTGTCCGCCGTCACGACCGAAGCGCTGTCGCGGACCCGCACGCGGGAGCGGAAGAACGCGGTCCGGGACTCAATCAGATACTCTCCGTACTCGGCCGTGAGGTCCATGCGGCCATCCGTGAGTCGGACCTTCTCAAACGCTTCTGCGCGCCGGGAGTCGCGGTGGTAGGTTCCCCGGGGAGACGTCAGCGTCAGGCTGTCGTCGGTCACGACGACCTTGCCGGTCAGGTTGACGGTGCCGCTCTTGATGAACTGGAGGGCCCGGTCGCAGGAAATCCGGACGTTCCCCTGGGCGAGCCGCACGTTTCCGATGAGCTCCCGCGCGTCCTGCCCCTCGATCACCAGCCCCACGAGGCTGTCGGCATTTTCCAGCACGACGACCCGGTCCTGCTGTGCGCCGGCCCGGAGTGCGAACACGGCGAACATCGCCAGAACCATTGCAGCACGGAGACTCATGGCGTCGGAGGCCGGGACTCATTCGTGCCGGCCTGTCCGGTGGTGACTGCCTGTCCGGTCACGCGGAAGATCCGGTAGTTCTTCAGGCTCTGATCGCTGACCAGGCCGTGGCCGCGGATCTGTTCGGTGGTCGAGCGGATGTCTACGAACGCCTCCGTGTGGATCTTGCGCTCCGCGTTTGTCCAGAAAAGGCTGTCGGTCTTGAGAACGGTCCCGTCGTCCGAGGTGACCACCACCTGCTCGAACGCGTAGAAATCCCGGGTCCGGTCGTCGACCCGCCCCCGCCGGGCTGTCAGGGTCGACGTCTTCTTCCCGGACTCGTCGAAGAAGTCCACATGGATGCTGTCGCCGAGAAGTGTCTCGCGCCTGTTCTCGTAGATCGCGATGTGCCCGGCCCAGAGCACGGCCTTCACCACCGCCGAGTCGGAAAACGTCACCGTGCTCCGCCAGCTTTGCTGCGTCGGGATCTCCTCCTCACCGAGCGGGATCAGCGAGGGCTTCACCCTCTCTTCGCACCCGGTCAGGAACAGCGCCAGAACCGCGACGGCCGCAGTGACTCTCACTGGGCGTCCTCTGCAGCCAGTCCTGCGTTCACGAGGTCGTGCAGATGAATCACGCCGGCCGGGCGCCCCAGGTCATCCTTGATGATCAGCTGCGTGATTTTGAACCCTTCCATCTCCCGCAGCACCGTGACCGCCAGCGTCCCCGCCCGTGCGGACTTCGGATTCTTCGTCATCACGGCGCGGGCCGTGAGGCCGCTCAGATCGGTGGTGCGCTGCAGCAGCCGGCGCAGGTCGCCGTCCGTGATGATCCCTTCCAGGTCCCCGTGTGCGTCCAGCACCAGCGTGCACCCGATCCGCTTCGTGGTCATCTCCATGATGGCGTCCCGCAGCGGCACATCACCCCGGACGGCCGGGATGCGGTCGCCGGTCACCATCAGCTCATCCACCTTCAACAGAAGTTTCTTTCCCAGCGAACCGCCCGGATGGTACATTGCGAAGTCTTCCGGCGTGAACCCGCGCAGATTCAGCAGCGTGATCGCGATCGCGTCGCCCATGGCGAGCGCCGCGGTCGTCGACGACGTCGGCGCGAGGTCGTGAGGGCACGCCTCCTCCTCCACGGACACGTCGAGCACGACGGCCGAATCCTGAGCCAGCGGCGACTGCAACGCTCCGAGCATCGCGATCACCGGGACCCCGATCCTGCGGAACATCGGCATGAGCTCTCTGAGCTCTTCCGTGGCGCCGCTCTTGGAGATGCAGATCACGACGTCGCCCTCGCGGACGATGCCGAGATCGCCGTGCACGGCATCAGTGGGATGAAGGAAGACAGACGGGGTGCCGGTTGAGTTCAACGTCGCCACGATCTTGCGCGCGATGATCCCCGATTTCCCCACGCCCGTGACGATGACCCTCCCTTTCGAGGACACGACAAGCTGGACTGCCGCGGCGAACTCCTTGCCGATGCGGTGTTCGAGCTGGGAGACCGCCCGGCCTTCCAGGCGGAGCACCCGCTTGCCGTCCTCGATGATCTGCGTTGTCTTCTCCATATCAGTGGCGTTTCCGGATGAGGTTGTGCAAAAGACCCGCAAGACCCCCCCTCTGCGGGACGTCCGGCGCGGGTTCCACGTCGACCCGCCGCTTGACGGCATTGTACGCGATGAAAGCAGCCTTCAGGTCAGCGTCGGCATACGAGCGGTGCGATTCGAACAGGAGCTGCGAGCGAAGAGCGATCGCAGGGTCCCGGATCTGCTTTACCAGCATCAGCTCGTTGTAGAAATTCGTAACAGGAATCGGAAGCACCATCCCCGTCGTTCTGTCATGGAGCCACAGACGCCGCTCGCCGGCCGCGATCGCCATCGTCCTCGCCGAATCGACGGCGACCTCGCGCACGACTTCCCCCGTGGCGGGCGATGGGAACCCTGGCGCCCAGCTGGAGTACGTCCATCGACGCTTCTCCTCGAAGTGATCGGGGATTTCGCCGCCGCCGCGGGAGACGATCTCCACGTCGATCTGTCCCTCGAACGGCTCGCGCACCGTGACGCCGAACCGATCCGTCGTCGCCTCCACCATCCCGTGCGCGATCACGGGACGCAGGGGCATCGAGAAGTCGGGCTCCCGCCCGGCCTCGCCAAGGACGAAGTTCCCCTGCCCGCGACGCCCTTCACCGATGACGAGCAGGCGGGACACCACGTCACGGATCGCCCGGTAGCCCGGGCGGTCGACCGGAAGCACGAACTCCAGGAGGTCGCGCTCCTTCGGACGAAGCGGTCGGGGGAACGCCATTCACTGCGCCTTCACAATCCGATCGATCTTCGTGACCTGCTCCAGGAGTCCGTCGAGCCTGTCCAGGGAGAGCTGGCTCGCGGCATCGCTCAGGGCATGGGGCGGATCGGGATGGACTTCGACAAACAGGCCCGACACCCCGGCGGCAACGCCAGCCCGGGCAAGCGGAACGATGAACTCCGGCTGCCCGCCGGATCGTGAACCGGACGGATCGCCTCCCGGCAGCTGCACGGCATGGGTCGCATCCAGGACGACCGGGTATCCCGTGCGGGCCATGATCTGGAGCGCCCGCATATCGACCACCAGGTTGTGATAGCCGAATGTCGTTCCCCGCTCGGTCAGGAGGATCGACGTATTTCCCGTCGAGGCGACCTTTTCGGCGGCATGGCGCATGTCGTCCGGCGCGAGAAACTGCCCTTTCTTGATGTTCACGACCCGCCGCGTCCTGCCCGCCGCCTGCAGGAGGTCCGTCTGCCTGCAGAGGAACGCCGGGATCTGCAGGACGTCGGCGACTTCCGCGGCGGGAGCCGCTTCCGCTTCCGTGTGGATGTCGGTCACAATGGGCAGGCCGAGCTCGCGCTTCGCCTCCAGAAGAATGGCAAGCGCTTCGTCCATTCCCAGCCCGGTGAACGATCCGACGCTCGTCCGGTTCGCCTTCTTATACGACGACTTGAAGACCAGCGGCACACCGTGCTTCACGGCAATGGATCGTATCGCTTCCGCGGTCTTGAGGATAAAATCGCGGCCCTCGACGACGCAGGGACCGGCAAAAAGGACCAGCGGGCGCCGCTCGCCGATCTCGATATTCCCGATTGAGACAATCATACGCAGATAGTACAAAAAACCCTTGAGAGGTAAAAGGGGGTCACGTATATTCCGACCGTTATGACCGCCACGCTGACCGCGCGCTCCTACGCCAAAATCAATCTTGGCCTCCGCATCCTCCGGAAACGGCCGGACGGATTCCACGACATCGAAACCGTGTTCCACCGCGTCGGCCTGCACGACATCGTCGAAATCCGGGAGGCCGATGACATTTCGGTCACGTCCACGGATCCGGCCGCGCCTTCTGACCAGACGAATCTGGCATACCGCGCGGCCGCGCTCCTCAGGGAGACCGGCGGAACGCGCGCCGGAGCCAGAATCGCCATCACGAAGAATATCCCGGTCGGCGCAGGCCTTGGCGGAGGGAGCTCGAACGCCGCCACGGTCCTCACCATGCTCCAGCAGTTGTGGAAGGTCCATGTCCCGGCCGGGCGCCTGCAAGAAATCGCGCTGGCCCTGGGGTCCGACGTGCCGTACTTCCTCCGTGCCGGGTCCGCCGTGGCTTACGGGCGCGGCGAGCGCCTCACCTATTTCGAGCTCGACATGCCCTTCGCCATCCTCCTCTGCACGCCCGGCCTCCATGTCTCGACCGCCTGGGCGTACCGGTCGGTCACGCCGAGAGGCGGCGAGCCGGAGCGTCCGTTGAAGGACGAACTGATGCATGCCCTGCGGCATACGGCGTTCCTCCCGGCAGCGTTGACGAACGACTTCGAGCGATCCGTGTTCGCCGGCTTCCCCGCGATCGCGGACGCCAAGCAGACCATGCTTGCGACCGGAGCGATCTGCGCATCGATGTCGGGCAGCGGCTCCTCCGTCTTCGGGTTGTATCCGACGACCGAAGCAGCAGACAGCGCGGCCCTTTCCTTCCGCAGCCCCGGGATGGCCGTGCACGTCACGCCGCCACGCTTCCGCACCTGAGGCTCCCCTTTCCCGCCGCGTTGATTCTGCCGCGGGTTCTGGATATATTCAGCCTGATATGGACGTCTTCCGCCCGCGCGACCTACGCATTGGTTCACTCACGGCCCTCCTCGCCATCTCCCTGATGGTGACACTGCCGCAGCCCTTGATCGCCCGGCAGGATTCGCTCAAGGCCAGGACGCCCGACCCCGTCCGGATCCCGACATCGACGTCGCCGACTGTCGAGGGTGACTCCTCCGCAACGTCCGGAGCCGGAGAACCGCGGAAGCATCCCCCCGAATGGGGCAGCCTGGGACGGGAGATCGACTCGTCCCGCGTCCTGGATGCGAAGGCCATCCGATGGATCGAGCGGATATCGTTCGGCGATGTGGCCGAAGCGATGCCCGGGATCTGGATGCGCGACCAGCAGAGCGCCGGGCAGTACAATGCACTGAATGGCCGGGGGATGGACTGGCGGGGGGTCGCGTTCATCCGGAACGGCCGGCTGATGAACGACCCGGCCTCGGGAATCTACAATCCGTTCCACGTCTCCGTCGACGACCTGGCGGGCGCGGAAATCATCAGCGGGTCGAGGGCGTTCGCGTACGCGTTGAACTCCACGGGAGCCTCCGTCAATCTTCTCTCCCGCTCGTTCTTCTCGTCGCGCCCGTACACCCGCATCGCATACGTCCAGGGTCCGTACGAGTATTCGTTCACCGACGGAATCTACTCACAGAACATCCTGCGCGCGCTCAACCTTCATGTGGGGTTCCAGGGGCAGTCCACTTCGGGGCGGCTCCCGAACAGCGCCCACGGTGCGTGGAATCTTCGTGCGCGTCTCACATACCATGTCGCCGACGACTTCAGCCTCACGCTCTCCGAGTACTACACCGGCTCGAAGACGCGCATGAACGGCGGATTGAGGAGCACCGGGATTGATCCGACCGTCCCCGTGGCATCAGCCATCGTCAACACAGATTCCTACGAGAAGCTGACACGCCACGACATCGACCTGACGCTTGCCGCCCGCCTGTTCGCGGACTCCGCGGACGTATCGACTCTGACGTTGTACTACTCCCATAATCTCCGCGAGTACAGGGACGAGGAGCTGGGCACATCGCCCAACGGGATCTATATCTTCCAGGACCATCGCAGCTCCTGGATGGGCGCGCAGCTCCAGCAGCTCTTTTCGGCGGGCCCGCAGAAGCTGTCGTTCGGCGCCGGACTGGAGATCCGACAGATCGAAGGCAGCCCGACACTCGGCCGCCGCCGCAACGTGATCGGCAACGTTCGCGCGGTCGAAGAGCTGCTCTTCATTCCGTCGGTAACGCTCGGACTGTTCGGACGGTACGACCGCTATCTCAACGGGGACCATTTCGGCGCGGGGACGGATGCGAGACTGCAGGTGACGGAAGAGCTGACGGCTCTCGCCGGATTCTCCGTTTCAGAACGGCTCCCCACGTATGGCGAGCTGTTCTGGACCGACCCCAGCGTCACGCGAAGCGGAGAGATCGGCCCGGAGGGTCACACAGTGGGAGAAGCGGGCCTGGAGTACAGGCCCATGCCCGGCACGGAAGTCCGTCTCACCTACGGCGTCCGCTCGATCAGCGACCCGATCCTCTTTACCGCGACTGGCGCGCCAAATGGCGACACACCCACAGGCCATGGCGCGTTGTATCCGGGTTTCCTGGTTTCCCCGGGGCCGACCGTCACGACGCAAACGATCGAAGCGGGGTTGTGCGCGCAGATCTGGTACGTGCTTCTGGAAGGGACGCTCCTCTGGACGATGCAGCAGCGGGACGGCGCATCGGATCCCGACATCTACCCCGAGATCGCCGCCCGGGGCGGGATCTACTTCCGGGCGAACTTGTTCAAAGGCGGTCTCGACCTCAAGACAGGATTTCAGGGAGCGTACCAATCGGACGCCCGGGGGGCATACTTCGATCAGGTCACCCTCGCGTACGCCGAGAATCCCGGGGAGCGCGCGTCCGGAGGCGCCTCCGTCAATTTCCTCCTGACCGCGGGCATCGGCGATGCCGTCGTGTACTTCACGTGGGAGAACCTCGTCGACGGCCTGTGGTACCGGACACCGTACCATCCCATTCGGGACCGGGGAATCCGGTTCGGCCTCGCCTGGGAATTCCTCGACTGAAAGGCAGCCCCATGTCACACGACCTCTCGATCCTGCTCGACCTTCTCGATCAAGCATACGACCACACGTCGTGGCACGGGACGAACCTGAGAGGTTCGATTCTCGGAGTCTCGGCGTCCGAGGCTCTCTGGCGGCCGGGAAAGGGGCGGCACAATATCCGGGAAATCGTCGTGCACGCGGCCTACTGGAAATATGCCGTGCGGAGGAGATTGACCGGGGAGAAGCGGGGCTCGTTCCCCCTGAAGGGGAGCAACTGGTTTGTGCGATCGAAGGGGGACGATTGGAAAGGCGACGTCAGCCTGCTCGCGGAGGAGCACAGGCGCCTTCGCGCGGCGGTTGCCGGGCTCGGTCCGGAGCGGCTCGATAGCCCTGTTCCCAGAAGCCGGCTCACGCACAGGTTTCTGATCACGGGTGCAGCGTCGCACGACCTGTACCACGCCGGGCAGATTCAACTGATCAAGAGGCTGCAGCGCTAGACGACGGCTGCGGCGTCAGCTCGCCTGCCGGAGTCTCCGCTCGAGGAAGGCAAACGTCTCATCCGCTGCCCGATCCCACGTGAAGGACGAAGCGCGCTTCAGGGACTCGGAACTGAACCGCCGGCGCACCCCCCCGTCTGTCAACATCCGCAGCATCGCATCCGCAAGCGCTCCCCGATCGCCGTACGGATAGAGCAGCCCGGTTTCTCCGTCAAGCACAGCCTCCTTCAGCCCGGGCACCCGGCTGGCGATCACGGGAGTCCCGCAGGCGTTCGCCTCGAGCACGGTGAGCCCCCACCCTTCCTTCACCGATGGCATCACCCCGAACCACATGCTTCGGAGGATCTCGACCTTCGTCGCTTCCGGGACAAACCCGGTGAACTCCACCACGCCCTGCAGTCCGAGCCGGGCTGAGACCGCCTCGAGCCGCGGGCGGTCATCTCCATCACCCACGATCCGTACCCTGAGATCCGGGACCGTACGCAGAACCGCGGGGAGAGCCTCGAGAAGGTGATCCACGCTCTTGTACCGCTTCAGGCGGCCAAGGTAGCCGATCATCGGCGTGGGGTGCTTGGCGCCTCCCGGCGTGAAGGTGTTCAGGTCGAACCCGTAGTGGACGACATCGACATCTTCGGGGCGACATCCGTGCGCGACGAGCTCGTCTCTGGTGCTGTTGGAACCGACAACGATCGGAATCCTGCGGCGGCGGAGGAGGCTGACGCCGGCTCGCTCCATGCCCCAGACGTAGCTTGCGACGGCGGGGTTGACCTCGTGGAAGACACTGGTGCCGAAGAGATGGTGGATCTGGGCGACGACGGGCAGGCGGGTCAGCAGCGGGATGAAGAACGGAATCTTGTTCATGTCCTCCACGACGACGTCGAATTGCCCGGAGCGCAGCAGGTCACGCATGAGTCGTGGAGCGACGACGTTGAAGAGGTGCCGCCCGCCCTCACGGATGATGCGGATGCCTTCCCGGGTCTCTTCCCGCGACGCACCGGCGTACGACGAACAGAGCAGCGTCACTCCGTGGCCGCGAGCGGCGATACGCGTGAAGACCTCGCGCAGGTGGACCTCGGCGCCGCCCGCGAAGGGATGCGTCCAGTCCTGCCAGTTCACCACGAGAATCTTCATGCACCGGCGGCAAGCGTCCGCTGCCAGTACGTGAAGACGTCATTCAGCGTTTCCCGGAGCGTGAATGTGGGAGTCCAGCCGGTCTCCGCCTTCAGTCGTTCCGCGCTGCCGAGCAGCACCGGGACATCATAGGGCCGGACCTTGGCCTGCTCGACTGTGACGTCCGCGTTGATGCCCGTGATCTCCTCGTAGAGGGAGATGATCTCGCGGATGGATACGGCCTTCCCGGAGCACACATTGTAGACCACATTGTCGCTCGGATGCTCGAGCATGGTCCAGTACGCCCGCACCACATCGCGCACGTCGGTGAAGTCACGCCGGGCCCCGAGGTTGCCGGGATGCAGCACCGGGGGTGTCGTCCCCGCCGCGAACTCGGCGAACTTCCGTGCGAACTCGGAGCAGACGAACGAAGGTGCCTGACGCGGACCGACATGGTTGAACGGGCGGGCGACGGTGACGCGAAGGCCATATGTCTTCCGGTAGGCCTGCGAGATCAGGTCGATGCTCGCCTTGCTCGCGGCGTAGGGGTTCCCGGGGTTGAGGGGAAGTTCTTCCCTGATCGGCAGAAGCTCGGGAGCCACTTTCCCGTACACTTCGCTGGAGCTGACGATGAGGACCTGGACCTCCTGGCTTTCGCGCTCCTGCAACTTCCGGGCGGCTTCCAGGATCGACATGGATCCTGCGATGTTCGTCTGGATGGTGCCGACAGGATCAACGACCGAGGTGGGAACGAACGCCTGGCCGGCCAGATGGATGATGCGCTCCGGCCGGATGTCGTGGAAGAGTTCTTCGATGCGGCTCGCGTTCAGGATGTCCGCCTGGCGGAACCGCAGCTTGCCGGTGATGCCCTTCAGGTTCGGGCCCGGCTGAGGCGTGATGATGGTGCCGTACACGTCCACGCCGCCTACGGAGTGGAGCAACTCGGCCATGTGAGAACCGACGAACCCATCGATTCCGGTCACGAGCACGCGCATGGAGGCACTCAGCGTTTCTTGCCCGCCCGCTTGAGCCGGGCGATGTCGGCATCCACCATCATGGTGACGAGGCCGCTGAAGTCAACCCGCGGCCTCCATCCGAGCTCCGTCCGGGCGCTGGTGGAATCCCCCAGCAGATGATGCACTTCGGCGGGCCGGTAATACTCCTTGTCCACCTTCACGTACTTGCGGGCATTCAGTCCGACGTGGTCGAAGGCCGCCGCGGCGAAGTCGCGCACGGAGTGGTCTACGCCCGTGGCCACGACGTAGTCACGCGGCTCCTTCTGCCCGAGCATGAGCCACATCGCTTTCACATAATCCCCGGCGTACCCCCAATCGCGCCGGGCATCCAGGTTGCCAAGCCGCAGCTCCTTCGCCATCCCGAGGGCGATCCGGGCCACGCCGTCCGAGATCTTGCGCGTCACGAACTCCAGGCCGCGCCGCGGGGACTCGTGGTTGAACAGGATGCCGGAGACGGCGTACATATCGTAGCTCTCGCGGTAGTTGACGGTGATGAAGTGGCCGTAGACCTTGGCCACGCCGTACGGGCTCCGCGGATAGAACGGCGTACGCTCAGTCTGCGGGGTCTCGAGGACCTTCCCGAACATTTCGCTGCTGCTGGCCTGGTAGAACCGGATCTTCCGGTTGACCAGCTTGATCGCCTCGAGGATCTTCGTCACGCCGAGCCCGGTGAACTCGCCGGTCAGCGTCGGCTGGATCCAGGACGTGGGGACAAACGACATGGCCGCGAGGTTGTATACCTCGTCGGGCTCGACCGCTTCGATCAGCTCGATGAGGGAGAGCTGGTCCAGCAGGTCGGCCTGTACAATCGTGATCTTGTCGCGGATATGCTCGATGCGCTCGAAATTCTCCGTGCTCGCGCGGCGCACCATGCCGTACACCTTGTACCGCTTCGAGAGCAGGAGCTCGGCAAGATAGGAGCCGTCCTGCCCGGTCACGCCGGTGATGAGTGCGCGCTTCATGGGTCAGCCTCCGATGCGGGCGGAGTCAGGCTGTTTCGGCGCCTGACGGTTCACGAGTGCCTGTACTTCGGCGATGCGCTGCCGGAGGCCGGGGTCGTTCGGGTACTGTTGGGTCAGCTGCGTGAGGAGCTCCAGCATCGCCGGCCAATCCTGCTTCTGCTCGTAGATGCTGAACAGGACCCGGTACGGGTTGTACGGGGAGCTCGCGTCGGCCCGGCCGCTCGCGATCATCTCCTTCATCGTCCCTTCCAGGTCGCCTGCGATCTGGTTGAAGGTCTCGGTCTGCCCGAGCCGGGCATAGAAGGTGCCGAGGTCTGAGAGCAGCTCCCAGCCCATCGGGACCTTCGACCGCGGGATCAGCTCTTCCATCCGGTTCAGCGTCGCGATTGCCCTGGCCGTGTCGGCATCAGCGTTGCTGTAGTACAGCGCGAGGCGCATGAAGGCCGACCGGTAGTTCAGCATGAGCCGGCTGGTGTTCTCGTCGAAGTACACGCCGGGATCGGCGACCCTGCGGAACCTGTACCCGTACTGCGGGCCTTTCGACGGCTCCGCCGGTTCCTGCATAAGGTTCGCTTCGAGCACGGACTTCTCGATGCCGAAGTCCTCGCGCCCCACGCGGCGCGGCTCCAGCCGCCAGGCAAGGCCGTGGAACCAGAGGTAGTCATCCAGGCCGATCTTGCTGTCGGGCGACACCGTCACGGCAAAGTAGATCGGCCGCTTCCACTCGTTCGTGAAGATGATGTCCCGGACAAGGATATCCTGCACGCGGATCACCGGCGTCCGCTGGATGGTCATCGTATTGCGCATCGTGAACGTGATCTTCTTGCTCTTCACGACGGCGGTATCCCTGACCCCGTAGCGCCGGATGGCCTCCTCGGTGACCGGCAGATCGAGCGTCCTCGTCCGCCAGACAGTCGGCGCGATGTTCGCGATCGCGTCATCCGACAGGCTGATCGGCACGGGCCTGGCCTCCGGGAAGTAGGCGCTGTCCTTCATCTGCTGGATATACCACGGGGTGTTGACCAGGCTGAGGTTCACGATCCTGACGTCGCGGCGGATCCCCTCGACGTCCTGCAGGTACCAGAGCGGGAACGTGTCGTTGTCGCCGTTGGTGAAGAGAATCGCGTCCTTCTCGCACGTCTGGAGAATATTGTACGAATAGTCCCAGGCGACGAAGTTCCCCTCCCGGTCGTGCTCGTGCCAGTTGACCTGGGCGAGACGCACGGGGACGAGCACCAGGCCGGCCCCGACGACGGCCATCGTGATCGCCGGCGCCGCGCCCGACGAGGTAACGAAGCGTTTGACGTACTCGATGATCGCCAGGATGCCCATCGCGATCCAGAGCGCGAACACGTAGAACGCTCCGACATAGAAGTAGTCGCGCTCGCGGGGTTGAGGCTCCTGCTGGTTCTGGTAGAGCGCGAGCAGGGGTCCCAGGATCAGAAACATCGCGAAAAAGACCAGCCCCAGCCTGGGATCCTTCCGGAACAGATAGTAGCACCCGAGCAGGCCGATCAGGAACGGGATACCGAACGTTTTGGTCCAGGATACGCCGGCGTCCTGGTAGTCCCCCGCCTCCCCGATGAAGTTCCACTCGAGGTACCGGAAGAACATATGGTCCAGCTGGTAGCGGAAGAGGTAATCCCACTCGCCCGTGTACTTCGTGTACATCTCCTGCTGGTGGGCCTCCTGGCTGTTGCGGCGCGGCCACTGCCCCTGCTGGCCGTACTGTTCGCGCGCAAGGTAGGACGTCAGGCGGTCGAGCGTGTTCGGATTGTTCTCGTTCATCGGCGGATTCGCGTTCGAGCGGATCAGCACCGTCGTGTATGTCGTGTACCCGAGGAAAATGAGCAGGACCGACATCAGGATAACGTGCAGGGTCTTCTTCTTGTCAACGTACGTGGTATATGCGAAGTACACCACCGCCGCAATGATGAGCCAGGGGACAAACGCGATGAGCTGGCTCTTCATGTCCATGAAGCTGCCGTCCATCATGCCCGGAACGTATTTGACAATCCCCGGGTACACGATCGAGAACGCCACGACCGAGGCGATCACGAGCAGAGAGAACGACTTCGCCGTAACGGTGAACTTCCTGTAATAGATGATCATCATCACCGGGAAGATCGCCAGCAGGGCCAGGAGGTGCACGCCGAGCGAGAGCCCGATCAGGTACGATATCAGGAGGAAGTATTTCTCGTTCCCCTCGGCCTCGGCGTGGTCCAGCCACCGGAGAGCAAGCCAGAGGATGGCCGAGAGGAAGAACATGCTCGCCGCATACACTTCGGCCTCGATGCCATTGGCCCAGAAGGACGAGCTGAACGCCAGCGCGAAGGCCCCGATCACGGCAGCGCCGTACACCTCCGCCATCTCCACGACGGACGCAGGCGCAGAGCGGAACTGCAGGATGACGCGGACGATGACCAGGTACAGAAAGAGCACACTGAACGCGCTGAGCAGCGCGGATAACAGATGGGCCCGCACGGCCATGTCGGCGGCGACGGGAAACATCATGGCGACGCGGGTCACAAGCAGAAACAGGGGCGCTCCCGGCGGATGGGGCACCTGCATCATCTTGGCGGCCGCGATGAACTCGCCGACATCCCAGAACACCACCGTGGGCGCCAGGGTGATCACATACACCGCCAGCGACGCCACAAAAACGGCCGCTCCGATGATCCGTTTCACGCGCTTCGCATCCATTGCTTCCTCATGACAGGTCAGGGGACTTCGATTCAATCAAAGCAGATAAATATATCCCAATCCGTTCAGACATTCAACCCTTCGCATCGCCTCATACCATCAGTTTTGCTGCTATTTCATCGCACAGGAGGTAGCCCCGGGGGGTCAGGCGCACCATTCCACCCTCCACGACCGCGAGCCCGTGCGCCGTGAGATCCCGCAGAACGGCCTCACCCTCACCCTCCATCAGGTCGCCCACCTCGAGCCCGCTCCCCCTCAGCCCCAGGAAGACCCGCTCATTCCTGAGCTGCATTCCGGACAGCGTCTCCTCGCCCGCAGCGGCGGAGAGCCCCTCCTCGATGCGCTCCAGATAATTGACCAGATTGCTGACGTTCCACCAGCGCCGGCCTTCGCGACCACCGTCCATCGGGAGGAACGAATGCGCCGACGGCCCGAACCCCAGATACCCTCCGTGCGACCAGTAGTTGGCGTTGTGTCTGCACCGGAACCCGGGACGGGCGAAGTTGGATACTTCATACTGCTCGTACCCCGCGGCGCCAAGGAACTCCATCGTACGCTCGTACAACCCCGCCTCGTCATCGCGCCCTGCGGGAATCACCGTCCCTTCCTCCACGAGGCGGAAGAGCGGCGTGTTGGGCTCGACGATCAGGCTGTAGGCGGAGATGTGCTCGGGACCGAGAGCGACGGTGCTCCGGAGGGTCTCATCCCATGTCGACAGCTGCTGTCCGGGAAGCGCGAAGATCAGATCCACGCTGATGTTGTCGAACCCCGCCTCGCGCGCGGCGCGCACGCACGCCCGGGACTGCGGTGCGTCGTGAATGCGATCGAGGAATCTCAGCTCCGCGGCGTCGAACGACTGAATGCCGATGCTGAGCCTGTTGACTCCGCACGCGCGATATGCGCGCAGCGTGTCTGACGTGACCGTCCCGGGATTCGTTTCAACCGTGATCTCGGCGTCTGCGGCGAGCCGGAACGATGCTCTGGCGGCCTCCAGGAGTCTCTCGAGTTCCGCAGGCTTCAGCAGTGACGGCGTGCCCCCGCCGAAGAAGACGGTGTCGACCTCGGGGCTCCGGTGCCCCTCCCCCGCCCGCACGATTTCCAGCACGAGGGCATCAAGAAATCTGCCGGTCATGGACCTGTTCTCGATCGAGTAGAAGTCGCAGTACAGGCACTTCTTCTCGCAGAAGGGGATATGGAGATAGAGTGAACGCACGGGCGTTGAACCTACCGGACCAGATGACCGAGGCGCGACCACCGAATGCCCCGCAGACGACCGGAGAGTCCGCTCGTTGCAGCTCCGGGGTCAGCGGACCAGTAGACCGCGATGGGGGTTCCGATCACCCAGGCGCGGGGGATGAGTCCCCAGTGCCTGCTGTCGACGCTGAGCGATGTCCGGTCGCCCAGAAGGAAGTAGAACTCGTTCACAACGGTGCGGGAGGTTGCCGCATTGGCCGCGTGTTCCGCTTCGCCAGCCAGGCCGCGATCGCGACCCGCCATCTCGCGCAGGATCACGGGCGTTCGTTCATCCATGGTGATAGTCTCGCCTGGCCTGGGGATGACCAGGTCCACCAGCGTCGTCGTGTCGCTCTCGAGCCGCGCCACCACCCGTCCGTTCACCCGTACGTCGCCCCTTCCGATGGCGAGCGTATCCCCCGGAACGGCAACACACCGTTTCACGAACTGCGTCGCCGAGCGGAAGCTCCCGGGGCCCGTGCCCGCGGGGAGCAGGAACAACAGGATGTCCCCTCTCCGGGGATCGCGCAGCGCGGGAAGTCGAATGTCGGGAAGCGGACCGTAGTCCCCGGACAACGCGGGAGGCGTGCGGGCACCATACAGGAACTTGTTGACCAGCACGAAGTCCCCCGGCTGGAGGACGTCCATCATCGAACGGCTGGGGATATAACTGGCGTCCAGGATGAAGGTCTTCACCAGGAGGGCGGTGAGAACCGTCATCACCAGGATTGCCATCAGGTCGCCGAGGCGGCGGCCGATCCGGGGCGGCACGGACCCCGGACTACTTGATGATCTGTCCGAGACGGCCAAAGCGAATCGTCTGCACCTTCGTCAGGAAGTTCGCGAGCGGCACTTCAGGATCCCATGACCAGTAGACGATCATCGGGGTTCCCACGATGTTTTCTTCCGGGATGAACCCCCAGAACCGGCCGTCGAGGCTGTTGTCCCGATTGTCTCCCATCCCGAAGATGTAGCTCTGTTCCACGACATACCGGGCGGTGGGTACGCCGTCGACGAGGATGCGCCCGTTGCGGTCCAGCATCGCCGCATGCCCTTCTCTGCCGATGAACGTCTTCCATCGGCCGAACGATTCCGGCGTGAGCTCGATGACATCGCCCCTGGAGGGAACGACGACGGGACCCCAGTTGTCCTCGTTGAACCGTTCGCCTCTGGGGAAGATCCGGGGATCCGGGATCGTCGGGGGCAGCATCTGGCTGCTATTGAATTTCAGATTGCGCGGCAGCTGCGCGGGGGAGCCGTTCACGTACAACACTCTGTTCACGATCTGCACCGTATCGCCCGAGAGGGCAACAGCCCGCTTCAGGTAGAACATGAATTCCTGGGACTGCACTTCGTCGCGCTGGCCGGGGAACTCGAACACAATCACGTCGCCGCGTTCGACCCCCCGGATCGAAGGGACGCGGAACCACGGGAGGCGGATATTGGTGAACGGGATCGTCCGCGGCGTGGTGCCGCCGTACAGGAACTTGTTGACGAAGAGAAAGTCCCCCGCCATGATCTCGTTCTCCATCGACCCCGTCGGGACCTCGAAGGAGGCGAGCACGAAGCTGTTCAGAAAGAAGAACGAGACGAGGACGAAAACGACATCCTTGACAAGGTCCTTCAGCGTGTGCTTCTGGTGATGTCCCGCGCGCGGGTTCTGGTCCGGCTGTCCGGTCTGCTTGGCCATTCGTGTTATTCCTCTTCCATCGATAGGACCGCAAGAAA
Source organism: uncultured Ignavibacteria bacterium (assembly GCA_963701735.1). Lineage (GTDB taxonomy): Bacteria > Bacteroidota > Ignavibacteria > UBA10030 > UBA6906 > CAWABB01. Next base: position 329,738 of record CAVPBI010000023.1, read on the forward strand.
CGCTTCCTGGGGGATCTCGACCCGTCCCACCTGTTTCATACGTTTCTTACCCTCTTTCTGTTTCTCCAGAAGCTTGCGTTTTCTGGTGATATCGCCGCCGTAGCACTTCGCAAGCACGTTTTTGCGCATCGCGGAGATTGTTTCCCGCGCGATCACCTTGCTGCCAATGGCCGCCTGAATCGCGACCTCGAACATCTGCCGTGGGATGAGCTTCCGGAGCTTTGTGCAGAGCCGCCGGCCCCAGTCGTACGCCTTGTCCCGGTGCACGATCGTCGAGAACGCGTCCACCGATTCGCCGTTCAGCAGCAGGTCCAGCTTCACGAGGTCCGACTTCCGGAATTCCAGGAAATCGTAGTCGAACGAGGCATACCCGCGGCTCGTGGACTTCAGCTTGTCGTAGAAGTCGAAGATGATCTCCGACAGCGGCATGTGGTACGTGATGTCCGCGCGCGTGGGGTCGAGATACGTGGTGTTCTTGTACTCCCCCCGGCGGTCCATGCAGAGCTTCATGACGTTCCCGAGGTACTCCGTCGGGACGATGATCTGCGCCTTGATGAACGGCTCCTCGACGAACTCGACGTTGCCCGGCGTAGGCATCAGCGAGGGGTTGTCGACGAGCATCACCTCCCCGCTCGTCGTCGTGACGCGGTATTCGACGTTCGGGACGGTGTTGATGATGCTCTGGTTGTACTCCCGCTCGAGCCGTTCCTGGACGATCTCCATATGGAGAAGGCCGAGATAGCCGCACCGGAACCCGAACCCGAGCGCCGTGGAGGTCTCCGGCTCGTAGATGATGGCGGAATCGTTCATGCGGAGCTTTTCGATCGAGCTCCGAAGGTCCTCGAAGTCCTCGGCGTTCGTCGGATAGACGCCGCTGAAGACCATCGGCTTGACCTCCTTGTACCCGGGCAGCGGATCTGTCGCAGGCCGGGCGGCGTTGGTCACGGTGTCGCCCACCGACGTGTCGTGGACGTCCTTTGCCCCCGCGATCAGATACCCCACGTCGCCCGCGACGAGCTCGCCCGTCCGCCGCTTCTTCATCTCCAGCACGCCCACCTCTTCGGCCTGGAAGGTCTTGCCGTTGTGGAAGAACTTCACCGGCTCCCCCTCGCGGAGCGTCCCGTCGACCACCCGGAGATAGACCACGGATCCCCGATAGGTATCGAACACCGAATCGAAGATCAGCGCGCGCAGCGGCGCGTCAGGACTGCCGGATGGGGGCGGGATGCGCGCGACGACAGCCTCCAGGATCTCGTCGATCCCGAGGTTCGCCTTGGCGCTCGCGAGAATGATGTCCTCGTCCTTGCAGCCGATCAGGTCGCGGATCTGGTGGCGGACCGTGTCGATCATCGCGCTCGGGAGATCGATCTTGTTGATGACCGGGATGATCTCCAGGCCGGCGTCGATGGCAAGATACAGGTTGCTGATGGTCTGGGCCTCGACTCCCTGCGAGGCATCCACGACAAGGATGGCCCCTTCGCAGGCGGCAAGGGAGCGGGAGACTTCGTAGGAAAAATCGACGTGGCCGGGTGTGTCGATAAGGTTGAGGACGTGCTCGCTCTGGTCGGCTGCCCGGTAATGCATCTGGATCGCGTGCAGCTTGATCGTGATCCCCCGCTCCTGCTCCAGGTCCATGTCGTCCAGGACCTGGTTGAACTTCATCTCGCGCGCAGTGATCGTCCCCGTCCGTTCCAGGAGCCGGTCGGCGATCGTGGATTTCCCGTGATCGATGTGGGCGATGATGCAGAAGTTGCGGATCGTCGTCATGGAGCCCTATGAACGCAAAATCCGTCCCGCAGTCTGTACGGACGGATTCGCAGAGACGGAACAAACCATCAAAAAAGATACGATTCTGAGCCCAGATATGCAACCTTCGGTTTGCGCTTCCGCACAGCGGTTCGTATACTTATGGGATATGATGAACATCGAAAACACGCTGCCATGTCACTGACGAACCTCCCGGCCGTACAGGAGTTCTTCGACCGCCACCGGAACCACGGGTCCACCCGCGCGCCGATCGCAGCCTTCGACTGCGACGGCACGGTGATCAGCGGGGACATCGGCGAGGCGATGCTGTACCACCAGATCGAGCGGTTCTGGTTCAAGGTCTCTCCCGCCGATGTGTGGCCTGACCACCCCGGGCGCACCGACCTCGACAGGCGGTTCCGCCTCCTGGCCGGGTTGCCCGATGATGAGAGGCGCCAGCATCCCGAATGTGCCCGGTTCGCCGACACGATCCTGGACTGGTACTTCGGCCAGATCAACGACGGGATGGTCATCAAGTCCTGCGCGGACATCGTGAGGCTTTTTGCGGGCTTCCAGGAGACCGAGGTCAGGCAATTCGCACGACTGACGTTCGAGACGGAACGGGCTGCGCCGAGAGGGCGGCGCCTGCTCGGCAAGCGGCACGTCCCCGGCGGCGTGCGTTTCCTGATGGAAGCAGTGGATCTCCTGCATGAGGCGAAGGGCCGGGGCATGGAGGTGTGGGCCATCAGCGGGAGCAGCCGGTGGAGCGTGGAGCCCGTGTTTGAGGCGCTTGGGATTTCGTCGGACAGGGTGATCGGGATCGAGATGGAAACCGCCGCAGGGACTGTCACCCCCGCCGAGATCCTCCCTATCCCCATTCGCGAGGGGAAGGTGGATGCGATGAAGGCACGCAAGATGCCCATGCCCGTCCTGGTCGCAAGCGATTCCAGGAACGACATTCCGCTCTTCAGAGCGTCCACGGACCTGAAGGTGCGCCTCAACTCCCGCGGTCGCAGCACCGCCGAGTTCTTCGAGGCATACGGCAGCCCCGCCGACGCTTCATGGATCAACATCGAGACACCCACCATCAGCGGACAGCCGTGACCGACCATGCCTGATGTTGCCGTGACAGTCATCGGCGGCGGCGTTGTGGGGCTCGCTGTGGCGCGGGAGCTTGCCTCCGGACGTCAACCCATCTTCCTCCTCGAGCGCAATGAGCGCTATGGGATGGAAACCTCCTCGCGCAACAGCGAGGTGATCCACGCCGGCATCTATTACACCCCGGGTTCCCTCAAGGCGACGCTCTGCGTGGAGGGGAAGCATCTCCTGTACGGGCTGTGCGAGAAGCACGACATCCCGCACAGGAAGTGCACAAAGATCATCACGGCCACGACGCAGGCCGAGCTCACGCAGCTGGAATCGATCCTCGCGAAGGGGAACGCGAACGGCGCCGGATTGTCGATGCTCACCGCCGACGACGTGCGCAAGCTCGAGCCGCAGATCGCGACGGTCGGCGGCATCTTCTCCCCCACCACAGGCATCATCAGCGCGCACGGGTTGATGGACTTCTACGCCCACCAGTTCAAGGAGCGCGGCGGAGAGATTCTGATGCGGTGTACCGTGAAGGGTATTGAACGGGTGTCCGACGGATACCGGATTGCGATCGAGGAACAGGGGCAGCCATCCGAGTTCACGTCTGCGATGGTTGTGAACGCCGCGGGGCTGGAGTCGGACACGATCGCATCGCTGGCGGGCATCGATGTCGATGCAGAGGGCTACCGTTTGTCATACTGCAAGGGGTCGTACTTCGCGCTGCCGGGCTCGTACAGAAGCGCCGTGCAACGGCTGGTCTACCCCGTCCCGACGCCGCACTCGCTCGGGGTTCACGCGGTGCTCGATCTGACGGGGCGCATCCGGTTCGGTCCGGACGCGGAGTATCTCGACAGCCGGACGCTGGACTACAGCGTGGACGAATCGAAGCGCGCCGTGTTCGCGGAATCGGTACGGAGGATCCTGCCGTTCGTCATGGACGGGGACCTGACTCCGGACCTCGCCGGCATCCGGCCGAAGCTGCAGAAGGAAGGCGAGCCCGCCAGGGACTTCGTCATTCAGGAAGAGAGTGCCAGGGGCTTGCCCGGGTTCGTGAACCTGATCGGCATCGAGTCCCCGGGGCTCACCGCCTCGCCCGCCATCGCCCGCATCGTCGCGGGCATGCTGCCGGCCTAGCCCGCGTCCGAAACGCCACGCCCAGCCCGCAATTCCCGCAGCGCACGCAGCCGGCAGGGTGGCCGGGCGACAGGCACATGAAGGAGCATACTCGTGGAAACTCCGCAGGTCCGTTCGTGCCCCGGTTGCAGCGCTTCCGGCGGGCGCGTGACGCTCAAGGAAGGACCTTTTCTCGTGGTGAAGTGCCCCTCCTGCTCCCTGGTGTACCTGGGCAATCCACCCCCCGAAGGTCGACTCTACGACGACTACTACAGATCCTCCGATCCTGATCCGGATCTGTACCGCACCGATTCCACCGACTCACACCTGCGGGAACTCCATGCGATCAACATCCAGCGCGTGACGCGCCTTCACCCCTTCATGCCCGCCGGCAGGGTACTCGACATCGGCTGCGGCCGTGGATACTTCCTCAAGACCGCCCGCGATCATGGATACGAGGTCTACGGGATCGATGTATCGGAGCGCGCGGTTGCGTATGGACGCCAGCATTTCGACGTGAGAGCCGATGTGCGTTCGCTGGAGGAGGTCGCCGATGCCGGCGAACTGTTCGATGTCATCAGCCTCTGGCACGTACTCGAACACTTCGTGAGTCCGTGCGAAGCGCTGCAGCAGGTCAGGCGAATGCTGGGACCGCGCGGGGTGTGCGTCATCGAGGTCCCGAATCTGCACAGTCTCAAGTTCATGCTGTCGAGGACCAAGTGGGAAGGGGGCAATCATCCGCTGTACCACCGGACGTTCTTCACGTCATCGAGCCTGCGAAGGGTGCTGGTTCGCAGCGGTTACACGGGCGTACGACGGGTGAGATGGTCGTACCGGGTGCCGGGGCGGAGCGGTGCCTATGAGGGGATGAAGCAAGCACTCAACATGGTAGGCCTGGATGCGTTCCTGGATTTCATTGCCCGGAACGAGCGCTTCCCGAAGCGGTAACCGACCCGTTGGACCGGCGGGCGCATTCTGGGCCTCACGCGAGCGCGAGCGTGAAGGCTGTGCGCGCGGCTTCGGCCGTCCGCTCGACCTCGGCGACGCCGTGTGCCGATGAAACAAACGCCGCCTCGAACTGGGACGGAGGAAGGTACACACCCTGCTCGAGCATCGACCGGAAGAATGTCCCGAACCGGGCGGTCTCGCATTTCATCGCTGACGCGAAATCCCTCACGGGCGAGCCCGAGAAGAAGACGGTCATCATGGAGCCGACACGGTTGATCGTCACACGCCCATCTCCACCCGAGTCCTTCAGCGCTTCCCGCAAGCCCTTCTCCAGCGCGGCACAGGTCGTCTCGAGTCCCCCGTAAAATCCGGCGTCTTCCTTCAGGATTGTCAGCGTCTCAAGTCCCGCCGCCATTGCCACAGGATTCCCGGACAGCGTCCCGGCCTGATACACGGGTCCGGCGGGCGCAACCATCGCCATGATGTCCGCCCTGCCCCCGTAGGCGCCGACGGGCAATCCGCCCCCGATGATCTTGCCAAGCGTGGTCAGGTCGGGCGTGATGCCGAAGATCTGCTGCGCACCGCCGGCCGCCAGCCGGAATCCGGTCATGACTTCGTCGAAGATGAGCAAGGCGCCGTTTTCGGTGCAGAGCTTCCTGAGCCCTTCGAGGAATCCCGCCTCGGGCGGGACACACCCCATGTTCCCCACCACCGGCTCAACGATCACCGCCGCGACCCGATTCTTATTCGCCTCGAAGAGGGCACGAACAGATGACAGGTCGTTGAAGCCCGCAGTCAGCGTGCCGGCAGCAACCGCGTGCGGCACTCCGGGTGAGTCCGGGATTCCGAGCGTCATCGCGCCGGAGCCCGCCTTCACGAGGAACGCGTCGGCGTGGCCGTGGTAGCACCCTTCGAACTTGATCACGTGCTCGCGTTTCGTGAAGGCGCGAGCGAGGCGGACGGCGCTCATCGTCGCTTCCGTCCCTGAATTCACCATGCGGACGACGTCGATGGACGGGACGAGCCGTGCGATGAGCTCGGCCATCGTGACTTCGGCCTCCGTCGGGGCGCCGAACGATGTGCCCTGCGAGGCCGCTCGCGTGATCGCCCCGATCACACGGGGATGGGCATGGCCGAGGATCATCGGGCCCCAGGACCCGATGTAGTCGATGTACCGGTTGCCGTCCACGTCCCAGAGGTACGCCCCGGCAGCGCGCTGCATGAAGACGGGGCTCCTGCCGACCGACGTGAACGCGCGCACCGGCGAGTTCACGCCTCCGGGGATGCGCTGTGCGGGCCTGAGCAAACAGTGCGTCGGATCGCTGGGTGTTCATATTCCTTCCTCTAGCGCTGCCTGTCAAGCACCTTCGCCGCATCCTTGGCGAAGTACGTCAGGATGAGGTCGGCGCCGGCCCGCTTGATGGAAACGAGCATCTCCATCATCACCCGCTCGTAGTCGATCCATCCGTTGCGGGCGGCCGCGTGGACCATCGCGAACTCTCCGCTCACGTTGTACGCCGCGGTCGGCATGCCGAACCGCTGCTTCACGCGGTGGATCACGTCCAGGTACGGAAGCGCCGGTTTCACCATCACGATATCGGCCCCCTCCATGACGTCCTGCGCCACCTCCCGCATGGCCTCGTCCGAGTTTGCAGGGTCCATCTGGTGGCTCCGGCGATCACCGAACTTCGGCGTGCTTTCCGCCGCTTCGCGGAACGGCCCGTAGAACCCGGACGCGTACTTCGCGGCGTACGACATGATCGGCACGAGCGGGAACCCGTTCTCGTCCAGCCGCGATCGGATCGCGCTCACGCGCCCGTCGAACATGTCGGACGGCGCGACCATGTCCGCCCCGGCCTGCGCATGCGTGAGCGCCTCGCGGGCGAGGAGCTCCACCGACGCGTCGTTGACGATCTCGTCCCCCTGTCACGATCCCGCAGTGGCCGTGCGAGGTATATTCGCACAGGCAGACGTCGGTGATCAGGTAGAGCCCCGGGACATCCTTCTTCACCGCCCGGACCGCCTGCTGCACGATGCCGTTCTCATCATAGGCGCCGGAGCCGACCTCGTCCTTGTGGTCGGGGACGCCGAAGAAGATCACCGCCGGGATGCCGAGGGCCTGGACCTCCGCGCATTCGCGCACGATGTTCTCAACGGACATCTGTTGCACTCCCGGCATCGACGAGACGTCCCGCTTCACGTTCTTTCCAGGAACGACGAACAGCGGATAGATGAAGTCGCTCGTGTCGAGCCGTGTCTCACGGACCATCGACCGCAGCGTCTCCGACATGCGGAGCCTTCGCAGGCGCGTCGTGGGGTAGGAGCCAACATCTGTCGGGTGCGTGATCATACGATCCTCTCTTTCCTTTCGGGTACACTCACGGTCATGGGTACGCCTGCATCCCTTGAATCTCAAACGACCACCTCATCCGGCGCCGTGGCGCGCCCGGGTCCGGGCAGCGCCCGGTCGCCATCACACGCATGCGATCCCCAGGCAGGCGCTCAGGCCGGTGCGATGCCGGGGTCGCGCCTGAGCTCACATGGTGCTGCCCAGAAATTCCGACACTCGCTTCGCGATCCGCTCACCGCTCATCACGCAATCGCCGACGGCGATGCCCCCGCGGTAGTTGCTGCACACGAACAGGCCGGGGCGGTCCCGCTCCAGCGCGTCAATCGCGTTCACGACCGTCTGGTAGCCCATCGTATACTGCGGGATCGCGCGCTCCCATCTGGCAACGCGCGTGAAGACCGGGCTTCCGGTGACGCCCATGAGGGAGCGAAGCTCCGCGACCACAAGCTCCACCAGCTCGGATTCCGATCCGGACGCAAGCGCCGGCTGGCGCGAACCACCGACGAACGTTGTGAGTGCCGCATGCCCTTCCGGCGCACGACCTGCGAAGAGCGCAGAGCTCCAGATCGTCCCCAGTATCTGCCGCTTCTCAATGGCAGGGATGAGAAACCCGAAGCCGTCCAGCGCACGGCCGATCTGGTCCGTCCGAAACCCCAGGAACACCTCCGCCACCGGCGGGTACTGGATGCCCGCTGATGACGCGGGCGGCATCCCTGTCGAGCGACTCAAGCAGCCCGGCAGCGGCGAGCGCCGGTGTCGCGAGCACGACGCTGGCTGCACGGATGTCGCCGGACGGCGTCGTCAGGACGAACTCGCCGGGACGACCCTTCGCCCCGCCGCGGCCTGCAGTCGTTGTGTCGAAGCCTGCCGCCGCTCCGCCGCCACCGCCTGAGGACGGCCGGCCGGGGTCCACAGAGATCCCTGTCACCGGCGCAGACGTCCGCACGCGGCTTCCCAGGCTCCGGCCGATCGCATCCGGAAAGGTTTGCATCCCGCGCACGAACGAGAACATCTTCGCGCGGTCCTTGGCAGTCTCCGCACGCTTCTTCCTCTCGCGCGCGCCGCGGATCATTCCCTTGATCAAGCCGCCGTACTTTTCCTCAAGCGCATACAGTTTCGGAAAGGCGTGCCGGACGCTGAGCTGCTCGGGATTGCCGGCGTAGACTCCCGCCACGAACGGGTTGATCGCATAGTCCAGGAACTCATCCCCCAGTCTGCGCCGGACAAAGTCGGCAATCGACTCCTCTCCAACGCCCCTGCCCACAAACGGCTCCTTCAGGAGACGCAGCTTCGCGCCCGGCGTCCACAACTTCGTCGAGAGGAAGGCCTGCGGCGACATCGGGATGGGATGAAGCTCTCCGCCACGGAGAACGTACCGCTTGTTCGAGGACGCGTCGGCATATGTGCGCTCGGCAGTGATGCCGAGAGCATCGAACATCTGTCCGAACAGCGGCGTCGTCTCGAGCGCGCTGTTCGGTCCGGTTTCGACAAGCCAGCCGTCGGTCTCCACCGTCCGCATCGTGCCGCCGGCAAACGGCGCGGCCTCCAGCACCGTGACATCCACTCCGCTCCGCGACAGCCAGAACGCCACGGTCAGGCCCGAGATCCCACCACCGATCACGACAACCGAACGGCTCATGGCATCCCTCCCACACTCCTGCGGACCACATCGGCAAGAGCATCGATGTACGGAGGGCACGCGTTCAACGCGGGGCTCATGTCGAAATGCCGGATTCCCCGCTCACGAGCCTGATGGCGGGCTTCCATGTTGATTTCCACGAGGGTCTCGCTGTGATCGGAAACGAATGCGATCGGGATGACGACCATGTGCGACACTCCGTCCGCCGCGAGGCGGTCGATGGTGTCGACGAGCGACGGCTCGAGCCATTTCTGGGGGCCGACCTTGCTCTGATAGCAGAGGTGGTGCGGCAGCCCGAAGCTCCCCGCACGCACCACGGCGTTGTACGTTTTGACGATCTGAGACTGATACGGATCGCCTGCGCGCACGAGCGACATCGGCGTCCCATGAGCGCTGAACACAAGGTGCGTCTTCCGGCGATCGGCTTCGGGAATCCGCCGCAGCGCGTATCCGATGCTGCGGACGATGGCCTGGACGTACGGGGATGCTCGCAGTATTCGGTTACAAGCGTCGAGGTGATCGATGCGACGCCTCGTGCGGCAAGCACGCGTTCCCACTCCCTCACGCTCGAGCCGGTCGTGGTCTTTGAGAAGTGGGGATACAGCGGCAGCAGCACCACGCGGCGTATCCCGTCCTTCACGATCTGGTCGACCGTCGCGTCGGTCAGCGGATGCCAGTACCGCATCGCGACATAGGCCTTCACCGGGAGGTCCGGGGCCAGCGCCCGCTCGAGCGCACGGGCCTGCCGGTTGGTGAGCTTGAGGATGGGTGAACGGCCTCCCATCTTCCTGTAGATCTCCTGGACCTTGGGACCGCGGCGCGTGGAGATGAATCGCGCCAGCCACTTTCTGAAGAGGAAAGCGCCAGGAAGGTCGATGATGTCCGGATCGCAGAAGAGGTTGTACAGAAAAGGCTCCACGGCGTCAAGCGAATCAGGCCCGCCGAGCTGGAGGAGCACCACGCCTATCCGGGAGTCGTTGTCGCGCACGGCCATGGTCAGCTCCCGTGGTACGCCGGGCTCTCTTCGCGGACGGCGCGGACCAGTGCGCGGGCGTGGTCCGGCGGAACGTCAGGAAGGATCCCGTGCCCGAGATTGAAGACATGGCCACTCCCCTTGCCGTACTTCCGGAGGATGGAGGCCGCTTCCCTGCGGATGGCGTCCGGGCCCGCGTACAGCGACGACGGATCGAGGTTCCCCTGGAGCGCGACCCTGTCGCCGATCAGCGCGCGCGCTTCGGCGATGTCCATCGTCCAGTCCAGCCCGACCACGTCAGCCCCGATCTGCCCGATCTCGCGGAGCGAGTGGTGCGCGCCCTTCGAAAAGACGATGACAGGGACGCCGGATGTCCTCATTTTTGACACGATGTCGTGAATGAAATCGAGCGAAAACGTCCGGTACTGGTCGGGCGTCAGCACGCCGCCGAGCGTGTCGAAGATCTGGACCGCCTGTGCGCCGGCGGCGATCTGCGCCTCCAGGTAGAGCCGGACGCTCACGGCGAGCTTCTCCAGAAGAAGCCGGAGGGCGGCGGGATCGTCGAGCATCAACGCCTTGGAGTACTTCAGGTCGCGCGTCCCCGCCCCTTCGATCATGTATGCGGCGAGCGTCCACGGCGAGCCAGAGAAGCCGATCAGCGGCACGCGTCCGGCCAGCTCTCTGCGCGTCTCCTCGATCGCCTTGAGTACATAGCGGAGGGTACGCTCGGGATCCGAGACAGAGAGGCGTTCGATGTCGGCCCGCGAGCGGACCGGCGGCGAGAGGCGCGGCCCTTTGGACTCCTCCATTTCAAGCGTCATGCCCATCGCCTCCGGGATCACGAGGATATCGGAGAAGATGATCGCGGCGTCGACGCCGACGAGATCCACCGGCTGAATCGTCACCTCGGCGGCCAGCTCGGGCGTGCGGCACATCGTGAGGAAATCGGAGCGGGCACGGACCGCACGGTACTCGGGGAGGTAGCGCCCGGCCTGCCGCATCATCCAGAGGGGCGTTCTGTCGACTGGCTGCCTGCGGCAGGCACGAAGGAAGAGATCATTCATGAGTCTGGTGCGCAAGGTAATGTTCAATTGCGTCAAGCATCGCGGACACGGTGGACTCCGAGGGCACGATGTCCGCGTCGGTCCCCGCGCGTCGCACGGCGTCGAGCGTCGTCGGGCCGATGACTGCGATCGCGGTAGTCTTCCGGATGCCCGCAAGCGTCGCGGGCTCGATGGCGGCGGCGATCCCGTCCACTGCGCTGGGGCTCGCGAACGTCAGGACGTCGATCCCGCCAGTTACGAGCCGATCGCGCACCGCGGCCTCGCCCGCCGATGGAGCAGAACTATAGACGGACACGGGTTCGACTTGCGTTCCGGCGGCCAGCAGACCTTCGACGAGACCGGCCCGGCCGCGTGTACCGCGGGGAAGCAGGACACGGCGGAGCGACGCGCCACGAAGAAGATCCACCAGTCCCGACGCGCTGAATTCGTGCGGCAGCGCGCGGACACTGAGTCCGAGCCGTTCGATGGCCTCGCGGGTTGCCGGTCCGACGGCGTAGAGAGCCAGCCGCCGGAGGCTGTCCTGGTCAATCCGGCGTTCGCGGCAGCGTCCAAAGAACCCATCGACGGCATTCACGCTTGGGAAGACAGCCGCGTCAAAAGAGCCGAGGCGCCCGATCGCCTCGTCACACGCCTGCCACGAAGGAGGCGGGCCGACTGCGAGCGCGGGAAAGAGAACCGGGACGCCGCCGCGTGCCTCGATCATGCGCGCCATGGAGGCGGCCTGCTCGGGGCTGCGCGTGACGAGAACCGTGGCCCCGGCGAGGCTCATGTGCCCTTGCGGATCTGGCGCAGGATCTCGTCGGCGCCGTCGGAGAGCAACTGCTCTGCCAGGCTCGTGCCGATCCGCTCGGCGTCCTCCGGAGCTCCGGACGCCGTCCCTCGCACCACGCGGTCTCCATCGAGCGTGGCCACAATCCCGTCGAGCACCAGCCTTGTTCTTCCCGCCGCCCGCATCTTCAAGGCGCGCCATCGTGCCCAGCGGCACCTGGCACCCGCCCTCGAGGCGGTGCAGCAGCGCGCGCTCCGCGGTCGTCGCCTGCCGGGTGGGCACGTGCTCAAGGACGGAGATCAATCCGCCGGTCCGCGCGTCGTCATGACGGATCTCGATTCCCAGCGCCCCCTGCCCCACTGCGGGCAGCATGACGCCCGGATCGATCGTCTCCCCGATCTTCCCTTCCCATCCGAGTCGTACGACACCCGCGCGCGCGAGGATCATGCCGGCCCAGTCCGACTCTTCCAGCCTGCGCATGCGCGTGTTCAGGTTGCCGCGGATGTCGGCGACCGAAAAACCTCTCCCCAGTGCGAGCAGCTGGGCGCGGCGGCGCAGGCTTCCGGTCGCGAGCACCGACCCGGAGGGCAGGTCGGCCAGCGTGCGGTGAGGGGCGCGCGGGTGCGGAATGAACACATCCCGGACGTCTTCGCGTTCCGTCACGGCTCCCAGCGCAAGTCCGGCCGGAAGCTCCGTCGGAAGGTCTTTCAGACTGTGCACTGCGAGGTCGATATCGCCGCGGAGCAGCGCCTGCTCAATCTCGCGCGTGAAGAGCCCTTTGTCCCCGATCTTCGACAGCGGCGAATCGAGGATCCTGTCGCCGGTCGTCTTGATGATCTGCAGGTCAATCGTGAGCCCGGGGTGATGGCGCTGGAGCCCGTCCCTCACCCAGTGAGCCTGCCAGAGGGCAAGCGCACTCCCTCTCGTCCCGATCCGCAGCGTTCCGATAGCGGTCATTGGTCCGACTCTCCCCGGATGCCGAAGAGATCCCGGAGGGCCTTGATGCGTTGCAGCGTCTCGCGGTCGCCCGAACCGTTTTCCGCGCCCCGCTTCAGCACGGTCATCGGCTCGTGCAGGATCTTGTTCACGATCCGTTTCGTCAGCATATCCACGAGCTCGCGGTCCTCTGCCTTGAAGCGATTGATGTTCTTTTCAACTTCCGATTGCCGGATCCGCTCAAGGCTGTCGCGCAGCTCATGGATCGTCGGCCCGACCTGCAGCGTGTTGTACCACGCAAAGAAGGCAGCAAGCTCTTCCTCGATGATCGCGTTCACGCGCGGGATCTCGGCCCGCCGGGCCTCCAGGTTCCTGTCGACGATCGCGCCGAGCGCGTCGATATCGTACAGAAAGACGTTCTCGATCTTTTTCGCGGCGGGGTTGACGTTTCTCGGGACGCCGATATCGATGATGAAGAGCGGTGCGTTCCCCCTGGCGCGCATGATCTTGTGCAGGTCGGCCGGCTCGAGGATGGACGCCGGGCTGGCCACGGACGTGATCACAATGTCGACCGCCTGGACGGCTTCAGCGAGCCGGTCGTACTCGACCACGCTCCCCCCGAACGACGCCACCAGCGCCTCCGCCTTTTCGCGCGTCCGGTTGGCGATGCGCAGGCTGCCGATCCCGCGACCGACCAGGTGCTTCACCGTCAGCTCGCCGGTTTCGCCGGCTCCCACCAGCAGCGCCGACTTCTTCGACAGGTCGGCGAAGATTTTCCCGGCCAGCTCCACGGCGGCGTAGCTAACCGACACCGCGCCTTCGACGATCGAGGTCTCTGTCCTGACACGCTTGCCGACGTGGAGCGTGGATTGCATCAACCGGTGCATCACCGGCCCCACCGCGTTCATCTCCTGCGAGATCGCGAAGGATTCCTTGATCTGGTTCAGGATCTGGACGTCGCCGAGGACCATCGAATCGATCCCGGAGGCAACCCTGAACAGCTGATGGACGGCCGCGCCCGAAAGTCTGCCGACAAAGTGATCGCGGTTGACGGTCCCGCGCGCCCCTTTCAGGTCGATCACCAGATCTTTCAGCGCGCCTTCGTCGACCTGCGCACCAAGCGTGATGCCGTAGACCTCCGTCCGGTTGCAGGTCGACACCACCAGGCACTCGGCGAAGAGCCGCTCCTGCAGAGTGCGGATCGCCGCGCGGGTCTCCTCTTCCGTGAACCACATCCGTTCACGGACGTCCACAGAAGCAGTGCGGTGGCTGATGCCGATGGAGAGCAGGTTCATGACGGCCGGTCAGTGGAAGCTGTGGAACCCGCTCAGGTACAGATTGATCACGGTCATCGAGAGGAAGACGAAGCAGAATGCGACGAGGGTCAGGATCATCATGCGCCTCCCCTGCCAGCCGAAGCGTCGCTTTGCCGCCAGGCCGACGGCGTACAGGAGCCAGATGACGACCGAACCGACAAGCTTCGGATCCCAGTAGGAGAAGTCGGCGAAGACGCGGGGCAGCCAGAAGAGTCCGATGAGGATCGCCACGCTCAACATCACGAACCCGAGGACCTCCGCCCGATGGCTCATCCTTTCCAGCGTCTCGAGATTCGGAAGGCGCTGGTACATCGTCCCGAAGTTTGCCGCCTTCACTTCCCGGTACAGCATGAGGTACAGGAATCCGTATGCGGCGGAGAGAGAAATCCCCGTGTACCCGAGGAGCGCCGCTGACACATGGAATCCCAGCACCAGGCTGTGAAGATACTCCGGAATCACGAGCAGTGCCCGGATGAACAGCGAGGAAACGGCCTGGAAGATGAACGCGAGGGCGAGAATCAACACGCCGGTCGTGGACGCATTCGACCGGACTTCGATATAGAGATAGGCAACGGCGATGCAGAGCGCCAGCATCGTCATGATCTCGAACACCGACGTGATGGGAGGGTGATCGAACGCCGCCGTGCGGACCGCAAGGTACACGGCGTGAAGGACGATGGTGGTGCTCAGCAGCGGGGTCTTGTACCCCTCGACCGAGGGTATATTCCAGAAGAACGTGATGCCATACAGCAGCACGAGAACCCCGTACAGCACGGGCATCGCAACCTGCAGGACATCAACAAAGAGATTCAGTTCCATCAATGATCAGAGGGTGCAGACGAAGGCACGTGACGTGTAAAGTGCAATATACGAACAATGGGCCCAACAAGAAACTGCGTCGCCCCGGTCATTCCTCCAGCGTCATGATGTCTTTCGGTTCCTGCCCCAGGGCACGGGCTTTGAGAACACGGCGCATGATCTTGCCGCTCCGCGTCTTCGGGAGCGACTCCACAAAATCGATCTGATCCGGCTTCGCGATCGGCCCCATTTCGTGCGCCACGTGCGCGCGCAGTTCCTCGACCAGCTTTTCGCTCCCGACCACGGACGCTTTCAGGATCACGAACGTATGGATCGCATTTCCCTTCACCTCATGCGGCAATCCGATGGCCGCGGCTTCTGCGACGGCCGGATGGCTGACCAGAGCGCTTTCGATCTCCGCGGTTCCGAGCCGGTATCCGGACACCTTGATCACATCGTCAACGCGTCCGATCACCCAGAAGTACCCGTCCTCGTCCCTGCGCGCCGAGTCGCCGGTGAGATACACGCCGGGGTACTTGCTCCAGTACTGACTGACGTACCTGTCCGGATCGTTCCAGATCGTGCGCAGCATCGCCGGCCACGGGGTCTTGATCACGAGGAACCCTTCGTCGTTCACGCCGACCGGCTTCCCCTCTTCGGACAGGATGTCCATTTCCACTCCCGGGAACGGGCGCGTGCCCGAGCCGGGCTTCAGCGGGACCGACGGCATGGGAGTGATCATGAACATGCCCGTTTCGGTCTGCCACCATGTGTCCATGATGGGGCACCGCCCCTTGCCGATGACACGGTGGTACCAGCGCCATGCCTCGGGGTTGATGGGCTCGCCCACGGACCCGAGCAACCGCAGCGACGAAAGATCGTGCCGGTTCGGCCACGCTTCGCCGAACCTCATGAGTCCGCGGATTGCTGTCGGCGCAGTGTACAGGATGCTGATGCCGTACTTCTCGATCATCTGCCACCAGCGGTTCGGGTACGGATACGTCGGCGCCCCCTCGTACATGAAGGAGGTCGCGCCGTTCAGCAACGGCCCGTAGACGATGTAGCTGTGCCCCGTGACCCATCCCGGGTCCGCGGCACACCAGTACCGGTCATCCTCCTGGATGTCGAAGACGTACTTCAGCGTCGTGTACGTGCCGACCATGTACCCTCCATGGGTGTGGAGGATGGCCTTCGGCCGCCCCGTCGTGCCGGACGTGTAGAGAAGGAACAGCGGATCCTCGGCGTCCAGGACCTCGACGTTGCAGGCGCTGCTCGCGATCGGGAGAGACATCAGCTCGTGATACCACATGTCGCGGCCCGATTCCATGTTCACCGGCTCCCCGGTGCGCTTCACCACGAGCACGCTTTCCACCGTCGCGGCGCGCTGGAGCGCTTCGTCGGCAATGGCCTTCAGCGGCACCACCTTCCCCCGCTGGTATGCGCCGTCGGTGACGATCAGGACTTTCGACTGGCTGTCCTCGAGCCGCTCGTGGAGCGCCTCGACGGTGAAGCCGCCGTACACGACCGAGTGGATCGCGCCGATGCGCGCGCAGGCGAGCATGCCGATGACCAGCTCGGGCACGCGTCCCATGTACAGCGTGACGCGGTCGCCCTTCTGCACCCCGAGGCTCCGGAGCACATTGGCAAACTTGCAGGTCTCCCGCCGCAACGCGAAGTACGAGAACGACCGGAACTCCCCCTTCTCCCCCTCCCACATGAGCGCGAGCTTGTTGCGCCTCCAGGTCTGAACGTGCCGGTCGAGGCAGTTGTACGCGATGTTCGTCTTCCCGCCGACAAACCATTTGAAGAACGGCTTCCGGTCGTCGTCCAGAACTCTCGTCCACGGTTCGAACCAGTGCAGCTCGCGCGCCTCCGCAGCCCAGAAGCCCTCCAGGTCGCGGCCCGCAGCCTCGGCCAGGTCTTCCCAGCGTTTCACGCGCGCACGCGCGATAACGTCGTCCGACGGATATACGACATCGCCTGTCATCGCTTTGTCTGCCATGGGGGGTTTCCTATATTGTCTTCTGGAGCGCCATCACGCCAATCGCATGCTGATCGAATGCACGTATACCTGCTCGTACTGCCTGACGCCGAACGACGTCAGCGTGGATCCTTCTGGTGGTGTGGTTCAGGACTACGTGGAGGACTGCACCGTCTGCTGCCGGCCGAATCATCTCTTCATTACCGTCGACCCCGGCCGGAGATCGGCCGCGATCGACGCAACGCCACTCTAGGCTACCGTGCGGCGTGGAGTGCGAACGCAGCCTGATCGCCTGTCAGCGCGAGCATCAGCTCGAACAGCATGTGGCGATACTGAATGTCATTGATCGCCCGGTGGAGTTTGTGCACGCGGGAGGGCGGCACAAGATATTTCGCGCGAAGGATGGGCTTCCAATCGTCGGAGGTTCCGCTGCTGAAGCCGACCATCATCTCGACCTCCGCCCGGTCGGCAACCTTCTGCAGCTCCTCGTTCACGCTTTCAGCGATCCGCTTCTGCCGGCCCAGGATTTTCTCGAGCATCTTGATGTCAATCTTGGCCGCCGGAGCAGGCTGGCGGGACGACAGCCGTCGCTCGCGCTCCCCGGCGCCCGGCTCCGAACCGATGATGCCTGCAAGCTTCGCGTCGAGCATGGACGCGCTCAGCTTCCACCAGCTCGTGGCCATGAGGTCGTCGACGGCATCGTGGAGATCGTACAGGCGCTCGTCGATGAGCATCAGCAGCTCTTCCCTGGATCGCGCGATCGTCCCGAATTCGAACGGAAGAACCACGCCGTGCGCGCGAAGATCGTTCAGCACGCCCTCATGCACCCCCTGGAGCCGCAGCGATTCCTGCTTTCCGGACAGCATCAGGCCTGTTTTGCTGACGCTGATCGATCGCCGGTCAAGCCTGCTCAGAAAGAACCGGAGGCCCCCGCGATCCAGAGCGAACGCGAACTCCCTTGAATCCAGCCCCTTCTCTTCCAGCATGAACGGCCGCGGCTCGGATTTCTCGTCGACGGGGACAATCGTCACGCCGTGAACATACACGACGTCATCGTCGTCATACTGAAATGGGATGCGCATGTGGTGAGGGCGGGGCACCGGACCCGCCGGGGCCTCGAAATGCGGTCGCCGGTCGAGGTCATCGTCCGCGGTCCCCGCAGCCTGGGCCCGGGCGGGAGACTCCGCCGCATACGGAATCGGCTTCTCGCCGGCTTCACCCTCCAGCGCTTCGTGATCCGCTTCTTCTCCCGCCTCGTCCCGAGGAGGCGTGTCGAAGAACGCCGAAGGATCGACGCGAAGGACTGGCGCAATAGGGAGGCGGTTCGGACGATGCGTCCTTCGGGGTCGGCTCGAACGAGTCGGGCCCTGGAGGCGTGGCGGACTTCTCGGCCGCCGAAGGGACCACGGACGGAGCGGGCGCCGGAGTCGGCGCGGGCGTGAGCCGCTTCGCATGCTCGGCGACGACCCCTTCGAACGCGTCCATGATCTCCTTGAGGCCTTGTTCCCCGAGACGGTTATAAACGTCAAGCAACTGCCGGGCCACCGGCTGCTTGACGGCCATCTTCGCGAGGAGACTCGCCAATGCCGATATTGCTTCGCGTTCGTTGTGAGGTTCGCCCGACACGACCGTTCCCGTCTGTTCAGATTTGTCAAGATACACACTGGGTGCCACAACGTCAAACCTCCAAAACGGTGCAAATGAGGGGAAGATTCTTTACATTCACCCTCACAACTCTGACCCTTCGGACTTCTCCCCGGCATCCAATCAATGAAGAAAGCCCCCGAATCCCGGACAATCCCCGAGCAGGCCCTGATTGAGGCGGCAAAAGGGGGCGACAGGCGGGCTTTCTCCGCGCTCGTGCGGCGCTATGAGGAGACAGTGTACCGCTTCGCCCTGAAGGTCTGCCAGGACCCCGACAAGGCCTCTGAGACCCTTCAGGACACCTTCATCAACGTTTTCAGAAAGCTGCACACGTTCGATGGAAGGTCGAAGTTCTCGACGTGGCTGTACACGATCGTAACGAACAACTGCCTGATGAGGCACCGCAGGCGGAAGCGGGATCTCCTCGAGGAATCGCTTGAAGCGTTCGATGCAGGCCCGGAGGGAAACCGCACAGAAGGACATCCCTCGCTTGCCCGATGGGAACAGACGCCGGTGCATGCGGTTCTGGAAGCCGAACTGAGGCAGGTGATGGAGGAAGCGATTCAGGCCCTGCCGGCCGACTACAGGGTGGTGTTCGTGCTGCGCGATATGGAAGAGAAGACGACAGAAGAAACTGCACGCATTGTCGGCATTTCGGTCGAAGCCACGAAATCCAGGTTGCGCCGCGCGCGCGCGTTCCTCCGCTCCAGGCTTGATCCGTACATGCGCGCCGTATAACGATTATGCTGGAACGGCACTAGAGAAAGCCATGGCAACGTGTAAGAAGGTCTACCAGCACATCTGCGAGTCCCTGGACGAGGATCTCGATACGCCGCGATGCCGCGCATTCAAGGCGCATATCGATTCCTGCCCGAACTGCCGGACATACATGGCATCCCTGAAGAAGACGATCCGGCTCTACCGCTCTCTGCCGCCCGGACCTACGCCTCGCGCGGCGCACACGCGCCTCGTTGCCGCACTCGAATCCGAGATGAAGCGCCACCAGGGGCATCCGATTGCCAGGCGGCGCCGTTCGTCCTGACCCCCCGGCGGTTCTTCCTGCATCATACTGTCGGTACTGTTCTCGCAAGAGTCACTCGCATCCCACATTCCCGGAGAGCACATCATGACCAAGAACGTCGGCACCACGGATCGCATCGTCCGGTCCGTTTCGGCTGTTGTCCTGCTCTTTCTGATACTGACGGGCGCCGTCGAGGGCACCCTTGCCGTCATCTTCGGCATCGTCGCGGCTGCGCTTCTCGTCACCAGCGCGATCCGCTTCTGTCCGGCCTACCTTCCACTGAAGATCTCCACCCTTGCCGGGCCGAAGCCGAAGAACTGAAGTCTGCGACGGAGAAAACGAACACGTGAAGAAGCCCGCGATACGAACGATCCTGTCGGTCCTGGCGGGAGCCGCACTCGGCTACGCCTACTACACATTCATCGGATGCCGGACGGGCACCTGTCCGATCACGTCCAACCCCCTCATCAGCACGGCGTACGGTGCGCTGATGAGGGGTTCTGATTTCGGGCAAGCTTCAAGAAGGGACCGCCGGCATGAAGCAGACAGGATGCTCAGCATGAGCTGGATCGCGATCGGTGTTCTCCTTCTCGTCGCATTTCTTCTCGGCGTCCAGCTCTTCGCGATGTTCAGCGCCCGGAGGGTCAAAGGAAGGCGGCTGACCGGTCTCCCCGGACCCCTTGGTGAGGCCGTCGATTCAGGCCGACCCGTTCTGGCGTACTTCTTCAGCCCTTCCTGCGCCGCGTGCGTGCGACAGACGCCAGTCGTGCACCGGCTGCAGCAGGAACATCCGGATATCTTCACGATCAATGTCCGCGAAAACGTCGAGACCGCGCGCAACGTCGGCGTGATGGGAACCCCCTCGATCGTTTTCATCCGCGAGGGGACCGTGCAGGAATTCCTCCTCGGCTTTCAGCCGGAAACGCGGCTCAGATCACTCCTCGCCCGCTAGCCCCGCCGGCATACCGAAGGAAACGGCTGCTCCGGTCACGAGACATCCCTCGCGAGGGATTCTGCCCGATCGGTTGAAAGAGTATGCCCGTTTGCCTATATTTTCTCGCCAGTTTTGCGCTTGCACCTTTCGTATTGTGCAGACAGAATCGTCGGGTTTGCATCCAGGCTCGGGCTCACGGACTCCACGATCGTCGGCAGATGGCACGGCGAACGATGTCTGAAGTTCCTCCCCCGCCGACTGCCGACCACGGCGGCAGCGCGTGAGCACGATTGATCCTGTCACGCAGAATGCGAGCACACCCATGCCGAATTCCGTTCACGTGAACCCGACCTTCCCGATCACCGCCAGATCCGACGAACTGTACTCCCGCGCCACCGGGTTGATCCCGGCCTACACGCAGACGCTCGCCAAAGGACCCGGACAGTACATCAGGGGCGTCGCCCCGAAATATCTCCTGCGGGGAAAGGGCTCGCACGTCTGGGACGTCGACGGGAACGAGTTCATCGACTACAACATGGCGATCGGCCCACTTTCCCTCGGCTACGCCTACCCGGCCGTGGACAATGCGATCCGGGCTCAGCTGGAGGACGGGATCACCTTTTCCATGATGCATCCATTCGGAGGTTGAAGTCGCCGAGCTGATCCGCGAGGTGGTCCCCAACGCCGAGATGGTCCGGTACAGCAAGACCGGGTCCGATGCCACCTCCGCCGCGGTGCGCCTGGCCCGGGCGTACACCGGGCGCTCGAAGGTGCTGTGCAGCGGGTATCACGGCTGGCACGACTGGTACATCGCCGTCACCGACAGGAACCGGGGTATTCCGCAGGCCGTCCAGGGATCTCTCCTTCACCTTCAACTACAACGACATCCAGTCGGTGATCGACTCCATCGACGACGACATCGCATGCGTCATTCTGGAGCCGATGGTGTTCGAGGAACCGAGGGATAACTTCCTGCGGCGCCTGCGCGAGGTGTGCACGGAGCGCGGGATCGTGCTGATCTTCGATGAGATGTGGACCGGCTTCCGGCTTGCGCTTGGCGGCGCCCAGCAGCACTTCGGCGTCAACGCCGATCTGATGTGCTACTCGAAGGCCGTGGCCAACGGCATGCCGATCTCCATCCTGGCCGGGCGTGGTGAGATCATGCAGCTCTGCGAGCGGGACATCTTCTTCTTCACGACATTCGGCGGCGAAGCGCTCTCGCTCGCGGCCACAAAGGCGACGATCCTCGAGTTGCGCGACAAGAAGGTGCCGGAGGCGCTGGCCCGCCAGGGCAGGAAGCTGAAGGACGGCTACACGGACATCGCACGCCAGCTGGGGATGACGTACACGGACTGCGCCGGGATGGATTGCCGGACCGTCGTGACATTCGACGCGGCCGCGGGAAACCCGCTCGAGATGAAATCGCTCGTGCAGCAGGAGATGATCAGGCGCGGAGTCCTGTGGGGCGGGTTCCACAACATGAGCTACTCCCATGGCGACGAAGACATCGCACACACGCTCACAGCCTACCGCGAAGTCCTTCCCGTTCTGAAGCGGGCCGTCGAGGACAAGAACATCCGGAGCTACCTCCGGGGCGAGCCGGTCGAGCCGGTCTTCCGGCGCACGGGGAAATTCAATCAGAAATCTGGTGGTTGACGACGGCTGGACAACCTGGTGACCCTATGGCCCGAACCTCCCCTCTCCCAGCAACCGAACTCCGCCGACGGGCGCGCGCGATCAAGCTCGTCCTGACAGACAGCGACGGCGTCCTGACCGACACGGGCGTCTACTACGGGGAATCCGGCGAAGTCATGAAGCGCTTCTCCATCAGGGACGGAATGGGCGTGGAGCGCCTCCGGCTCGATGGGATCGAAACGGCCATCATTACCGGGGAACTGTCCGGAAGCGTTCGAACACGCGCCCGGAAACTCGGGCTCCCCCACGTCTATCTGGGGATCAAGGACAAGGCGGCCCAGCTCCCGGCGATTCTCGCCGAGACGGGCCTCTCCGTCGGTCAGGTGGCATATGTCGGGGACGATGTGAACGACCTGGGGATCATCGACCATGATCCGTCCCTCAGGACTGACGGCTGCCCCCGGCGATGCGATGCCGGTCGTGCTCAAGCGCGTCCACTATCGTACACGCGAGCGGGCCGGGTACGGCGCGTTCCGCGAAGTCGCGGAATGGCTGCTCGCAATGCGCCGGCGTTGATCTGCAACGCACCCTTCCGGACCTTTCAAGCGGCGCTGACTTCAGACGGAGCGGAGTTTGCTCTTCCTGTGCCCGTACCCCAGGTACAGGACAAGCCCGACGAGAAGCCAGAGCCCGAACCTCGCCCACGTCACCCACGGAAGCCCCAGCATGAGGTAGACGCAGCACGCAATCCCCAGGAGCGGGACGAGAGGGACGAACGGCGTTCGGAACGCCCGGGGCCTGTCGGGATCCCTGTATCGCAGGATGATAACGCCCGCGCAGACCAGGACAAACGCAAAGAGCGTCCCGATGTTGGTCAGCTCGACGATCTCGTTGATATGCGCGAAGGCGGAGATGGCGGCGACGACGATGCCGGTCCAGAGCGTGGTGACGTGCGGGGTCTTGTACTTCGGGTGGACCTTCGAGAACTGCGGCAGGCAGGAGCCCGTCCCTCGACATTGAAAAGAAGATCCGCGGCTGACCGTACTGGAAGACCAGGAGCACGGCCGTCATGGAGGCAACGGCCCCGATGGCTACGATGCTTGCGGACACATCCTCTCCAACGTACGCAAAGGCAGCCGCGAGCGGATCGGCCACGCCGAGCTTGTTCCACGGGACCATGCCGGTCAGCACCAGAGCGACGGCGACATAGATCACCGTGCAGATAGCCAGCGACCCCAGGATGCCGATCGGGAGGTCGCGCGACGGTTTCCTGCATTCCTCGGCAGCCGTCGATATCGCGTCGAACCCGATATACGCGAAGAAGATCAGGCTCGCCCCCACCCAGACGCCCGCGAATCCGTTGGGCATGAACGGCGACCAGTTCTCCGGCTTGACGTACTTCATCCCCGCGTATACGAAAAAGAAGAGGATGACGATCTTCAGCATCACCATGACGGCGTTGACCCGGGCCGATTCCTTCACGCCCACGATCAGGAGCCGGGTGATGAGCATGACGATCCCGACGGCGAGCGCGTTGAAGATGATCGGGATTCCGAGGACGGTCGGGTGCGTGACCCACGCCTGGTATGCCAGGGCGATCGCGGGGTCAACCACGCCGCCGGCCGCTTCGACCGCTGCCGCCGCCTGCGCCGCCGAACGGACGTCCACCGCCAGCCACGCCGGGATCTGCCACCCTATCCCTTCGCACAGCTGGTGGAAGTACGCCGCCCATGCGATCGCGACCGCGACGTTGCCGACGGCATACTCGATGATCAGATCCCACCCGATGATCCAGGCCACCAGCTCGCCGAGGGTCGCATACGAATAGGTGTAGGCGCTCCCGGAGATCGGGACGATGGACGCGAACTCCGCGTAGCAGAGTCCGCAGAATCCGCACGCGACCGCCGTCAGAATGAACGAGAGCACGATCCCCGGACCGGCCCCGGGCCGCAGGGCATCGCCCGCCACCGCGGTCCCGATCGTCGCGAAGATCCCCGCCCCGATGATCGCCCCGATGCCGAGCATGACGATGTCGAACGCCCCGAGCGCCCGCTTCAGGCTGTGCTCGGGCGGGTCCGCCTCACGCATCAGGTCATCCAGATTCTTCGTTCGAAACATTTGCCGGAGCATATTCCTCCCGTACCGGTGACCGTTACTTCGCGTGCGGTGAGTTCGAGCCAATCTTCCTGAGCACGACAAGGCAGTTTGCGACCGGTCGCTCTCCCGTGAGGTCTGACGGCGAGTTGACGACCGCCCCGTCCACCACCATGGTCGTGGACCCTCCGCCGTCCAGATTCAATCCCTGGTAGATCCCGA
>CAVPBI010000024.1:0-29492 GCA_963701735.1 uncultured Ignavibacteria bacterium
TCACATGAGGGAGGAGATCGACAACAGCTAAGACGGATAGACTACAGGGCTGTCACAGGGGATGTGGCGGGCACTTCCGACGCGAGCGGACGCACCCTCCGGAACGGGTTCAGCCCCACAAACCAGAAGACGAAGTACCCGAGCACCACCCAGCCGGCTTCCTTCACGCGCTTCACGGCAATGTATGCCGCAGCAGCGTGATGGCATCCGGAAAGCCGAATGCAACGAGGAGGTAACAAACCCCACCTCCGTTGCGCCAAGTCCGCTCGGGATGAAGAAGAGGGATACGCAGGATCGACGCACAGCCTCAAGGGCAATCGCCTGCGTCAACGTCGGATCCGCCTCGAGAATCTCAATATCAGGTAAGATTCAACTCCAGTAACAGCAAGCCTGCAAACCCAAAAAGCAGCGAGCCAACGAAACGTGGTGGGTGGTCGCGGGCAAACCGACCACGTGACTGTCGAGGCGGCCATCGCAGGTTCAGATTTCGCGATGAGCTTCTGCAACGGGGCCAGGGGGATGCGGGAAAGGAGACGAATGAGTTGTGACAAGCGCGGTCCGCTGAATGGCAGGGTCTACAATCCGATGGCAAGACCAGGACAAGGCCGACCAGGAATAGCCTGCAGGCCCTCCTTCGATGCCGAGCTGAAGGCTTACACCGGGATAGAACACCATCACAAGGATGAACCCGAGAAAGATGAACAGGGCCTGTGCGACAGCGATGTTGATCTTCGTGATGATGCAGGAGCCGATGCCCTCCGTCAGGTCGATCCCGCACTGTCGCTGAAGCAACACAGGGCGCATCGGCTCGGCCACCGCGACGCCCCCCGGAATGGAGTACAGGATGGCATCTGTCGCCATCCGTATGAGATACAGCTTGCCCACCCCGGGCCTCGGCGTGTGCCTGATGGTGAGCCGCCAGGCGAAGGATTCGGCAAGAAAGACGAGGGCATACGGGATGAGGATGATCGGAAGCAGGAAGCCATTTCCGCTGATGCGCACGGCCACCAGCGAGAGATCAGACCTGAGAAGTAGTGCCAGACAAGGCCGCAAGCCCGCCCACAAGTGCCAGACGCAGCACCACTTTTGCCAGCCTCACCCACCCCTGCTTCCCACCCATACGGTGCTCCTGCCAATTAGCATCGCCACCCCGGCCCTTTTGCGGGGTTCCCTTGAATGGCCGCCGCCCTCATGCCATGCGGCTCCCGCCGGAAGTCTTGAACCTCCGTATCCAGCTTACGTTTTGGAAGCTACCGACGCAATCCACCCGAAGGGTGAAAGAGGGACTAGTCCGGTTTCGGTCCTCTTGGGTGTTCCTCCAGAGCATTCTGATCGGTATGTTGTATTGTCCATATTCGCGTCCACACTCAATGGCCATGAACCTCCGAAGACTCTACCATACGATCGAAACGATTGGCTCAAAACGCTTTGAAAGCGAAGAGCTGCTGCTAAAGCATGTCCTGGAAGAGATCGTTCGGCACGAGGATATCGACCTCAAAGGAGGCCGCCTGTGGAAACTGGTCGTGGCCACCGGGATGTACGAACTCGTCCATCAAACCGGCAGCACGGAGCACATCGCCCTGGGCCATCGCATCCAGGTCACGGACTACCCCATCCTCCTCGAGTTGCCACGCCTGCACACGGTCCTCGCCGAAGAAGACAACCAGTACCTGCGCGACCGGGGCATTCACATGTATTCGGTAACGGGAATCGGCCAGAAGGTGGACTGGCAAGGGCAGCGTCTCTACAAGTACATCGTGGCATTCAATGCGGATAACTTCGACCAGGATACCACGGCCCGCCTGAACATCATCGGCGCCGCCCTGAATGCGTCGCTTCGCTCGCAGAGGGTGGAGCGCAAGGCACACATGCTCGAAATGGATCTCGACCAGGCATCTGAGATCCAACGCAAGATCCTTCCACAACATGCCATGCAGTTCAGTTCGTACGACATGTATGGTGTGTCGATCGCAGATAGAATCGTCGGCGGGGACTTCTTCGACTATCTGCAGGTGGAAGGCGACACCGAACGCCTCGGCGTCGTCATCGGTGACGCCACCTCCAAGGGGATGTCAGCGGCGATCGAAGCGCTCTATGTGTCCGGTGCTCTGCGGCTGGGATATCAGTACCAGTCACGAATCGGCGTGCTCCTCTCTCACGTCAACAAACTCTTCCACAAAACGTTTGCAGACGATCACTTCATCTCCCTTTTCTACGCGGAACTGACCGACAGCGTCAACGGGTTGATGGTCTACGCGAATTGCGGACACAACAATCCCATCCTTCTTCGGGCCGGTTCCGATCGACCGGAGTTCCTGAAGGCGACGGGACAGGTGCTAGGCCCTTTTCCGGAAGAGATCTTCAAGACCGACAGCGTCCACGTGGGACCGGGAGACCTCCTCCTGCTCTATACGGATGGGATTACAGAAGCCGTCGAATTCGCAGGGGGATCTGTACGGTGAGGACCGTCTTGTCCAGCATTTGATCGCCGGGCGCGCGCTGAGCCCGAAGGATCTGACGCAGCATCTCCTGGACGACGTCCAGAAGTTTAGCACTCAGGGGTCGTATTCGGACGACAGGACGCTGATCGTCATAGCACGAAGACCCTGAAGCCGGGTCCCCCTTGAGAGCGCAGGCGTGTTCAATTTATTACGCGGGAGCAACACCATGAAGCAAACAACGACAACGCGGGCGACACATCGCGGCGTGGAGATTGCGGTGCTGTCAGACAGGATCGGACATCAGACAATGTTCAGCTGTACCAACGGTCGCAGCACCGGCAGGGACGAGGAACAGTGGTTCTCCACGCAGGGCGAAGCGATCGCGAACGAACGTCAGAGGATTGACAGAATCCTGGGATGAGACCGTGTCAGCCCGGATGCCGCTGCCAGAGGCGCGCCTTCGAGGTGCCGCCTATTTCTTCTGCGCCGGCGCGGGCTTCAACAGCAGGTCCTGGAAGTCGTAGCTGAAGTCGGTGGCGTCCGAGACCGCTTTCATCGTCGCGCGGTCGATCTCCCCCTCTGCGGTCAGGGCGAATGTCACGAAGGCGTCTGCCCTCAGCTCGCGGTCCCGCCAACGCACAACAAACGTGTCGTACTGCCAGTGCTGCACATCGCCGATCATGACCGGTGAATGGGAAAACTTCATCACCAACCCGCCACCCTCCTTCACGATCGAGATCGTTCCGTACCACGCGTCCTCGTACTCGCCCGCATACCTGTCCGGCGGCAGCGACGGACGCGATAGACTGTCCCGATTCGTGACGGTCTCGCGTTCTTGAATGGCGCGAAGAGAGTCTGTCCGCTCCCGGAACTGAGCGAACCCCTTGATCCAGTCTGTGTCGTTCGCCCCGATGTAGTAGTCCAGGATGCGGCACGTCAGCGCCATGTACGCCTCCTCGGATTCCTGGTTTGTGAAGACAGCAACGCCCAGCTTCAGCTCGGGAATCATCGCTATTCGTGAGACAAACCCCGACAGCCCTCCCGTATGGCTGACGAGCTTGTAACCACGGTAGTCCCGGAGGACAAACCCGAGCCCGTAGCCGGCGAAGTTGGACCGGATCGCCTTCAGTTCCGGCGGCGGAGCGCCGACGCCCAGAGGCGTGACGACCGACCAGAGCTCCTTCGTCGTGGATGGATTGAAAAGACGCGTCCCTGCCGCAGTCCGGCCCGAATCGAGCTGCACGATGAGCCATTTCGCGATGTCGCGCGCGTTGGTGACGATACCTCCCGCCGCGTCGGAATTCTCACCGACGAACGGATTAACCGGCCTGACAACGCCGTCGACGCGGGCATGGGCGGACGCCGCATTCGGAAGCCTCTGGATGTCCGAATGCCTGACGCCGGTCTCTTTCATTTCAAGCTTGTCGATGATGCGCGTCGTGACGAAATCGTGCCAGTTCTGGCCGGATACCGCCTCGATCAGTTCGCCCGCCGCGAGGTAGAGGACGTTGTCGTATGCGTACTCGCTGCGGAAACTGGTGGAGAGCGGGACGTGCGCCAGCCGCTCCACGATGGCCCGCTGATTCAGGTTGCTGCCGGGCCAGATGAGCAAATCGCCGGCGCCAAGGCCGAGACCGCTCCGGTGCACCAGCAGGTCACGAACGGTCAGCTCCGCGGTGACATACGGATCGGAGAGGCGGAACCAGGGAAGGTAGCGGATGACCGGCGCGTCCCATTCCAGCTTTCCCTCTTCCACAAGCAGCCCCAGCGCCGTGGCGGTGAATGCCTTCGTGTTCGACGCGATCGCGAAGACCGTCCCGGCGTCAACCGCCCCTGAGGCCCCCATCTTCTTAATGCCGTACCCCGTGGCGAGAAGCACCTTCCCGTCCTTCACGATCGCGAGGCTGATCCCTGGCACCTCGAACTGCTTCCGGACGCGCTCCACATATGCGTCAAGATCCGGAGGAAGGGTTGTCTGCGCGAGAATTCCCGGGACCCCGATGGTCGCGAGCGCGAGGAGGATGAAAGCCGTGCCCGTGATATGTTCACAGGCGAGTCCGTTGGCCATGGAAAAGGATGATTGGGAATTTCATGTCATCTGAAGATAATCAATCCGGACTCCTGAACGAAACTCCACACCGCGGCATTCCGTGCTGACAAGCCACGCTGGTTCTTGTCACGGCCCGGCGTTATATTGCACGGGTCCCACCATCCACCTCATCCCGATACGCTGGGTCGATCATGACAATCCGACATCCCGCAGGCACACTGGTTGCTGTCGCCCTTGCCACGGCATTCATGTGGAGCTGCAGTCCGCCTGACACTCCGCCCCCGGCAGAGCTGGTTCTCCGAAACGGCATCATCTACACTGTCGACCCGGCGCGTTCGGTCGCACATGCGATCGCGATCAGGGGCGGGCGGATCGAGTACGTAGGGTCAGATGGCGATGTGGCACAGTTCATCGGGAAGGAAACCCGCGTCATCGATCTCGGCCGTCGGTTGGTCCTCCCCGGATTCATCGACAGCCACAGTCACCCGCCCAGCGCCTACAAGAGCTACTTTGAGTTGAGCCTCAACGGTCTCCGCTCAATAGCAGCTTATGAGGCGGCGATTCGGGAGTTTGCGGCGCGCCACCCGGACGCCACGTTCGTCCGCGGGCGGGGATGGAGTAACACTCTCTTCCCAAAGACGGGACCGAGCAGGAAGCTCCTGGATGCGGATCATTCCCTCTGTCCCCGTCTCGCTGTCGTCCGAAGACGGACACTCGAAGTGGGTGAACTCAAAAACACTGGCGCTCGCCGGCATCACCCGCTCCACGCCTGACCCCGAAGGGGGCGTGGTCGAACGGGACCCGTCGACCGGCGAACCGACGGGCACGCTCCGCGAAGCCGCTGCCGGCCTCGTGGCGGAGATCTTCCCGGACTATGGAGTTGAGGACCTGAAGAAGGGGCTTGAGGCGTACCAGTCGATGGCGCTTGCGTTCGGGATCACGACTGCCCACGACGCCTCGGTCGACGTCCCGGGCAACGAAGTGCTGGCCTACCGGGCACTTGAATCCGAAGGCCGCCTCCGGATGCGGTTCCGCGCCTCGATCTATGTGGATCCGGCACAAGGGATCACCCGGATCCAATCCCTCGTCGACGAGCGAAGGAGGAATGCCGGCCCCCTCTTTCAGACTAACTCCGCAAAGATCTTCCTGGATGGCGTCGTCGAGGGAAGCACCGCCTTCCTGAAGGAGAACTACAAGCACCTCCCGCGTTCGCGCGGCACACTCCTCTGCTCACAGGAAGAGCTGAACACCATCTGTGCGGCATTGCAGAAAGAGAGCTTCCAGATCCACGTTCACGCGATTGGCGACGCCGCCACCGCCGCCGCGCTCGATGCCTTTGCGTATGCCGAGGGGAAGAGCGGAAAGCGGGATGCGCGCCATTCCATCACACACCTGCAACTCGTCGATCCCGGCGACATCGTTCGGTTCAAGCTCCTCGGTGTCGTCGCCCTCCCGCAACCCTTCTGGTTCATGAAGGATGAGTACTACTACAACCTCCAGGTCCCGTACCTCGGACAGAAACGGGCGGACGAGGAGTACCCGATGAAAAGCTTCTTTCGGGCGGGGGTCATCGTCGCCTCTGCGAGCGACTACCCGGTCACCATCCCCTGCAATCCGCTCGTGGGGATCCAAACCGGCGTCCGCCGCAGCAAGCCCGAGACGCAAGATCCGCACGAAGTTCTCTGGCCTGAAGAACGGGCCTCCCTCGAGGAGATGATAGCCAGTTTCACGATCAACGGCGCATATGCGAACTTCGTCGAGAAAGAGACCGGCTCTCTCGAGAAGGGGAAATCAGCAGACCTTATCGTCCTCGACCGGGATCTGTTCTCGGTCCCGGACACCGGGATTCAAGGTGCGAGAGTCCTGCTGACACTCTTTGCCGGCAGGGAAGCGTTCAGGGACTCATCGTTCTCCCGCTGATACGCATCCCCTGTCCGCCCTCCAAAGGATCAGCGCGCGGTATGCTGAGCTCACTGTTCGAAATCTGACTCACTTTGAACGCCACCGCGTATTGCGAAGGCACCTTCCCGCGCTCGCTTGCAGGAACCTGGATCTTGAAGTTGCTCCCGTCGGATTCCCATTTCAGCGAGCTTCCATCCTTCCCGAGCATGCTGACCTTCGCGCCTTTCGCCGGCACAAAGCCCTTCACCTGGATCTCCGCGGGCAGTGTTTCGTTCTCGTCAAACAGGTAGATCACGTATGCCGATCCGTCCTTGCCCCGCGTGTAGCGCAATTTGCCGTCGAAGTAGGGAGCGATCGTCCTGGTGCCGTAAATGGCCTCTCCGTTGATCCGGAGCCACGCCCCCACCTCCGCCAGGCGGTCGTACGCTTCTGGATACCATGTGCCATCCGGACCCGGACCGATATTGAGCAGGAGGTTCCCTCCCTTGGCCACAATGTCCGAGAGCATGTGAACCACTTTCCGGGTGGGCATCATCTTTGCGTCGAATGAGAACGACCAGCCCCCGCCCAGAATCATGCACGACTCCCACGGATACGGCAGCATCTTGTCCGGCACCATGTTCTCGGGGGTGAGATAGTTCTGGTTCTTCCCTTCCACTGCGCGGTCCACCACGATTGCGTCGGGCTGCTTCGAGCGGATCTTTCCGACCAGCTCGTCCATCCGGATGTCCTGGTTGTAGTACTTCTTCACACGGAAGCCCGGAATGTGGGGCGGATCTCCCTTCGCCTCGTTCTTCTGAACCCACCCGCCGTCGAACCAGAAGAGATCCATCTTTCCGTAGTTGGTGCACAGCTCCATGATCTGGTTGTGTGTGTACTCCACGAAGCTGTTCCATCGCTCCGGGTATTTGGCCGGGTCGTAGTTCACGTTCCGGTCAAAGGGCGGGAACTGCGGCCACCAGTAGTCGGGACTGTGCCAGTCGGGCTTCGAGAAATATGCGCCGACCCACATCCCCTCGCTGCGGAAGGCATTGAAGATCTCTTTCGTCACGTCGGCCCTGGGGTTCGTGCTGAACGGGCAATCCTTTCCGGTGATCTTGTAGTCGGTGTACCTGGAGTCGAACATGCAGAAGCCGTCGTGATGCTTCGTCGTGAAGACCACGTACTTCATCCCGGCATCTCTGGCAGCCCTGGCCCACTTCACCGGGTCGAACTTGACCGGATTGAATGTCTTCCCCAGGTTCTCGTACCGCTGCTTATATGCAAAGTAGTCCGCCACGGTATCCGGCAGGCACCAGGGCTCGTCTTCCGGGCAGATCGACCAGGACTCCACGATCCCCCACTGACTGTACGGCCCCCAGTGCATGAGCAGCCCGAACTTGATATCCTGCCACTGCTCGAGGCGCTCCCGAATGCGCGGATTGGGATCGGGGTAGTACTTCTGTTCCTCGTGCTGAGCATATGCTGCCGATCCGGCCAGGACCAGAAGCAGAACAAGAAGCCGTGGTGATTTCATCTGAGAGCCCTGAGTTTTATGGAAGATAGAGGGAAACAATGTGCCCCGCGAAACGCTCGTTTGTCAGAATTTCCGTGTGCTGCAGTCCAAGCGTTTCATACGTTCCGACGGTCATGCCGCCGTCCTGGTCGTGACCAGCGCAAAGGGCTCCATGAGCCCGTAATCCAGCAAGAAGTACTCGGCCCCCGAAGGGAGCCTGGCGGGTGCATAGTCCCACTCCCACGGACCGTAGATCCACGAATAGCCGTTCTCTCTGTAGAAGAACCCGAACGTGTTCTTGAGGCTGCCGGTCACTTTCACGGTGATTTCGTTTGCGCCCTCTTTCAGCATGCCGGTGACATCCAGCTCGTTCGGGGGGAAAGCAATCAGGCCGGCTTCTTTTCCGTTCACCAGGACCTCGGCCACTGTTCCGTTCCACCGGTTCAATCGCACCCTGAATGCCGACCCCTCAGCCCCGGCTACGTTGAACTTCTGCGTGTAGGCCACCTTCTGCGAATAGAACGGCAAGCCCGCCTCACGCCAGGAACCGAGCGCACCGATGCCGCCACCCGCGATCTCAAAACCCCGTGCGGCGGGCCGGACGAGAAAGTCTCCCAGAATATAGACCGGCATCAGTTCAGCCAGAACGTTCATCCTGGAAGCCTTCAGAGTGAGCGTGTTGACGCCGGGCTTCAGGTACGGGCCCACGGGATATCGTGGAAACTGCTTTTCGATCCAGTAGCTGTTCTCCAGCGCCGGCACCTCTTCGCCGTTGATGAAGACACTCCATAGTCCCGGCCGTTCCACCACCGCCTGTATCGACTTCATGGCAGCAGGCTCCAGGCCGGGCCTGACGCTGAAATGATAGCTGGCTTCAAACCAGGAATCGGGGCCGAACAGGGTATCCAGCGCGAGGTAGTCCTTCCTGTACTGGATCTTGTGTTGCCATGGGTTCCCCATCTCCACGCCGTTCTCTTTGAACAACCCCTTCAGGGCGTCCATGAAGTAGACGTCCTTGCGGGTGGACTTCGCCGTCTTGAGGTCCAGGTAGTTCACCATCAACACGTTTTCCGATTCACGCTTCACCGCCACCTCCCCCGTTCCTTCCACAATGGCTTCGGTCGCCGGAAGGAGGGGCGTATGCGGGCTCCTCAGCCTTGGTTTCGGTCACCAGGAACAGGGCACTCCCCACCGGCCCAAGGTCGATGTCAAATGAAACCTTCCCGTCCCGTGGTCTGGACGGATATCCGAAGGCTTTCCCGGTCATCAGGTCGAGCTTCGAGACGTGCTTCCCCCTGATCGTGACCGTGGCCTCGGCCGCCCTCTCTGTGTGCGAGTTCACGACAAACAGCAGCTCACCGTCGTCCAGCACCCTGCGCTGATGATACAGCATCCCGTTGCGGGAACGGTCATCCATGGAAAACTCGTCGCGTCCGAGCAACCGAAGCGCCTGCTGGTCGTCAAGACCTCCGGCAACCGTCCACCGTCCTCCCGACCCTGCCATCAGATCGTCCACCGACGTTGACGGCTCGCCATTCAGCATCGGGATCTGCTTCCGGAAACTCAGCACCTTTCCGCCGTTCTTCACATAGCTCGCAAGCAGATCGTACGTCGTGCTGTCGACGTTCTCCATCTCAGCAGGGATCACCACCAGCGAATAGTCCCGCTTGCCCACCCGGAGCAGATCGCCCTGCACGCTCCCCAGCACCTTCAGGACATTTTCTGATCCCAGATCATACTCCAGGTGATGCTGCTCCAGCCGGTACACGAAGCTCTTGAACCCCGTCCGGATGCTGTCGAGCGCCGGGTTCCTGACCTGGCGCGAGAAGTACATCCAGGCGGTGGTGTTGGGTTGAAGCACCAGTGTCCGGTTGATCTGCTCCCCTGACGACATCGCCAAGCTGATACGCCCGATGTAGTCGCCCATGAGTTTGTAGTGGCTCCACCACGGCTCGTGGTACGAGAAGGATGGCGGGTAGTCGAACTTCCGCACGCCGTTCAGCGAATAGTACGACAGGTGCTGATTGACGAAATTCACGCGAGCACGCATTCCCAGTCGACCAATCGCTTCTGGGTGGCGAACGTCATGTCCCAGCCGCCGCGCGTAGGTTTCGCTGAGCGTCCGCCTCCACGGCCTGATTCGCGGCGCTGAGCAGCTCTCGTCGGCGCGGTCGTCCTTGACCGCGGTCCGGCGTTCAGCGGAGTCTCGGTGTGCTGCTCAGCTGGTACACGAAGCTCTTGAACCCCGTCCGGATGCTGTCGAGCGCCGGGTTCCTGACCTGGCGCGAGAAGTACATCCAGGCGGTGGTGTTGGGTTGAAGCACCAGCGTCCGGTTGATCTGCTCCCCTGACGACATCGCCATGCTGATACGGCCGATGTAGTCGCCCATGAGTTTGTAGTGGCTCCACCACGGCTCGTGGTACGAGAAGGATGGCGGGTAGTCGAACTTCCGCACGCCGTTCAGCGAATAGTACGACAGGTGCTGATTGACGAAATTCACGCCGAGCACGCATTCCCAGTCGACCAATCGCTTCTGGGTGGCGAACGTCATGTCCCAGCCGCCGCCGCCGTAGGTTTCGCTGAGCGTCCGCCTCCACCCGGCCTGATTCGCGGCGCTGAGCAGCTCTCGTACGGCGCGGTCGTTTCCAAATTGACCGCCGGATCCGGCAGTATCCAGCGTGTTTCCCAGCATATCAACGCCCGGCATCTGGTGCCAGATGTAGAACGCCGGTTCGTCCATCCCGTCCGTGGGTACGGGCCAGCCGTGTTCCCAGTAGTGGCCGGTCCATTTCAGCTTCTTCTCGTCGCAGTATCTGCTCCACGGCCTGGCCCAGCGGTCAACAAAGAGCTCGACGAGCAGTGCATAGTAGTCGTGCCTGGTCTTCTTCCAGCTGCCTGTCTCCTCAATCAGCGACGGCAGATGCACCCGCAGATCGTAGCCCCACCGCCGCTGGAATGCTTCCCACAAATCGGGTGTCCAGCGCAGCAGACTCTTTTCGCCCAGCGCGGCTTCCAGGTTGGGCTCGTCGGTGAATACTCCCAGCACGGTGCTTCCGAAGTCCGCGGCGTTCTTCTCGTACCCCCGGGTCATGGTGACGATCCATGAATTTCTCCGTCACGCCCGGATAGAGCAGGTCGACATATGTGAATCCGCCGTACCAGGCCGATTTCCCGGGATACGTCTTCCTGAAGACGTAGTACGTCCCCTTGCGCCCGTACTCGCGGGAGACTGCCGCTGTCACGTCTTCAAATCCGGCTCCTGTCTTCTTCAGGACCACGGCAACCGTGTCCGACACAATCACATTCAGCTCCTGCTGGACCTCCATGCTCAGCCCGGCCCCGTGCCTGTAGGAATCCGGCATCTCGGCTGGCACATGCCCCCCGGCAAATCCCGAGGGGTACGAATTCTCGTCATAGATCCAGACCTTCAGGCCGAGTTCCTTCCCCTTCTGAACGGTGTGGTCGAACAGATGGAACCACTCGTCAGAAAGGTATTCGGTGATCAGACCCGGACGCGGATGAACAAACACGCCGCCGATCCCGGCCTTCTTGAACTCCTGCATCTGGAAGTCAATGCCTTCTTCGGTGATCCGGTCGTGCCAGACCCAGAGCGGGGCGCTCCTGTATTCAGCGGGGGGATCCGCGAACAGTGTGCGGAGTTCAGCTATGGTGTGAATCCCATCACGCACCGGCTTCTGTGTGCAGCCCCACGGGAGCGTGGCCACCAGGATGATCCCGATGACTGCGACGAACAATGGTTTCTTCATGGCCTTTGTGGTCCTAGCTTCGCGCAAGAAACAATGGGTCGGAATATCCCCGACCCTCTGAAGTTGATCACTGTTTGCGCCGGCACGGATGAACTACCTTTGATTCGTTCAGGGCTTCCTTGCAGGATCGCCGTGCGCGCTCTTGAATCCGGTCAGGGTGCTGATGCTCCGGGCGGGCAATTCCATGAGCAGATCGCCGCCATCTCTCAGAACGATCTCCTTCACCGGTTCCATCCGGTAACCCGGCTGCGTCACTCCCTGTTCTGTGACACTGTACAGATACAGCGTCGCGTCTCCCGCTCCTGTCACCGTCACGCTCGCGGTCCGCTCTCTGTCGCTCTTGTTCAGGATGTATGTCGTAAGCTTGCCGTCCGGACTCTTCAGTGTCTGCGAGAATACCTCCGGATCCCCGATCGCCTCTGTGGCGACCACCGATGAGCGCTTTGCACAGAACCGGGTGATGATCCCGAAGCCGTAGTAGGCAGCGGGCTCGACGTCGATCGTGTCGAGATAACGCTTGCGATGGGTATCCCACGTGCGGATAAGCTGCCACTGGCCATCCAGGTCGCCCCTGTTCGTGAAGCTCCAGCGGTTGAAGGCGCTCACGCCGGCAGCGAGTCCCCGCAGAATCGACTCCGCGTTCGACAGCGCGGCCGCGAACGACTTCGGTCCCGCGTTCGTATCTCCCCAGCCGAGCCTCATATCCCCTATCTCCGTCAGGAACAGAGGCTTGTCGTGCGCCCGGGCCCAGTCCACCCATGCCTCAAGGTTCTTCTGCTTCGGTTCGTCGATTCCCTGATATGAGTGGATGTCATACGCTCCGATGAAGGGGTCGAAGTCGATCTTCGCCGCGTCGAAAACCGGGAGATCGGTCCAGTCGGGGCCTGAAATCGGAATTGCGAGATTCCTGGCGTCCAGCGCCCGTCTGACCTCCCTCAATGCAGGCGCGAGCGGAGCGTCCTTCTCCCCCATGCTCCACCACGATCCCCACCCTCCTCCCGGAGGCTCGTTGGTGATGCAGACCCACTTGATGCAGGTAGTACCCTTTGGCGCGTGTCAGATGTTCCACCAGCGTCGCGATGCCTTCGGCGAAGTCCGTCAGCGACCGGGGAGCGCTCAGAAGCGGCTGCACGCCGGGATAGGCGTTCCACCGTACATTGCTCCACATCTGTTGCAGGAAGACGTCCGCGTGATTTGCCTCAGCCCAGTCCAGTATATAATAGAGCGCGGCCATCTCCTCGTTGTCCCAGTCGAAGACATTCCGCTCGGGTTCGTACATGCGGGCGCTCAGTTCGACCCTGAGAAACGAGAGGCCCAGCCAGGAGGCATGGCGATAGATCTCACGCCAGGCCGCAGTATCTGTGACGGGAGGATTCCCACCCCAGGCGCTCCCCCGCGAATTTGGGATGCGAAGGGCCCAGGTGTATTCGGGGCCCTCGTCGATGGAGTCTTCGCTGATGGCGTGCCATGACGCACCGATCCCGCCGGCCATGGTGTACCGGACCCGATCGGCGTGCACCACGATATGTGCTGTGTCCTGGCCCATGGCATCACACACCAGGAAAAGGAGAACGGCGAATGGCCAGACTCTTCGTCAATCGCATCAGCCGGCAACCTTGATCACTACCGCTTCCTGTTTCGCCAGGGACGTCCTCAGCTGTTCAGGTATCGACACCATGACGATATCTTCATATGCCGTGTAGGACAGCTCCTGTTTCGAAGCAAGGAGCGTAACCTTCAGCTTTCCGGAGAGCTTCGTTCTCACCATGATGTGCGCGGGAAGCTCCTTTTCATCCTGTGCAGGCATATAGATCGCATAGACGTTCTTGTCGCCTCTCGCGGTATATGCGACCTTGCCGTCGGAATACGGCTCGACTGGAGTGGTCTCGTAGATGGCTTCTCCATTTGCCTCCAGCCACTTCCCCAACCGGGCAAGGTTCTCGTACACCTTCGGCTCGAATTCTCCCTTCCCGTCCGGGCCAACGCCAAGCAGGAGATTCCCACCCTTGGCGACGATGTTGACGAGCAGCTGGACCAATTCCTTCGACGACTTGTACTTGTCGTCTTTCACCCACCCCCAGGCATTTCCCATCGTGATGCAGCTTTCCCATGGAACCGTCAGAGCCTTTGCGGGAACGTTCTGCTCGGGCGTCAGATAGTTCTCGTACTCGCCCTTCCACCCACCGGTCGACCACAAGCATCCCGGGCTGGGTGGCTCGCGCTCTCTCCGCAATGGACTTCATGTCGATGTCCATGTCGTGCGGATACTTGCAGAACTCCTCCAGCTTCTTCGTGATCTTGGAGAGAGGCAGCACCCAGCACCCATCGAGCCACAGGATGTCCACCTTCCCGTACTCTGTCGTCACTTCATTGATCTGATTCCGGGTGTACTCGACGAACTTCTTCCATCGATCAGGATGCTTCGTGATATCGTACGAAGGGTTCCTGTCTTTGGGCGGATAGTAGGGCCACCAGAAATACGGGGTTGTCCAGTCAGGCTTCGAGAAATATACCCCCACCGCGAGCCCCTCTTTGCGCGTGGCGTCGAGGACTTCTTTCAGCACATTCGATCTGGCATTCGTCGAGAACGGACAGCCTTTGTCGGTCACCTTGAAATCGGTGTACTTCGTGTCGTACAGACAGAACCCGTCATGATGCTTGGAAGAATAGATCATGTATTTGGCGCCGGAGTTCCGGAACAACCCGGCCCACTTCCCGGGATCGAAGTTCACAGGATTGAATCTGGCCTTCGTGTTCCGGTAGTTTGTGGCATACGCATAGTAGTCGTCAACTTCCCGGGTCACCCATTCTTCGGGGCAGAGACCCCACGATTCGATCGTCCCCAGCTCTGAATACAGCCCCATGTGGATCAGCAGGCCGAATTTGTATCCCTGCCACTGCTTGAGGTTCTTCAGCACCGCGGGATCCTTCGGCCAGACGTACGTTTCTGGTCCGGTCTGGGAATGGAGATTATCGGCCATGAGGACGAGTCCGATCAGGGTGAACAGGATGAGAGTCTTTTTCATTGTCTCTTCGCATGCCATCTGTTTGTGGAAGGAAGTCGAACGCACTTTCAGGTTGCGTTCGGAAGTCACTCTCGCGTTGCCGATACACGAATTCCTTCAAGCTTCTCCCCCTCGACATTCCTGACCCTCGCACAGGCGCGCCATCGGCCATCTCCCTGCTCGAGCTTGAGCGTCAACACATTCCAGCCGTTCCGCAGCCGGACTGCCACGGTATCCGCACCCGGCGCAACGTTTCGGACGACGTTGGCTGTGTGCACGAGACTGTCGTTCAGCCAGACCTTCATCCCGGCATCGCTTCCAAGCTCAAGGCGTCCTCCCTGCTCGGCGGGCGACCAGATGTTCGTCCGGAGATAGACGAGGTTGTCCTGGTCCTCCACGTTCCTGTCGATCTCCAGCACCCACGGCCTTTCAGGGTCCGTCATGCTCCGGAATGGTTTCCAGATCGCCGGATCTGCTCCCGGGATCTCCGGTCCGAACGGCTGATCGAGCAGGCGCGCCCACTTCTGGCGGTAAGGACCGGCATAGGCCCAGGATGTGATATGGTCGTCGTAGATCTCGATGTGCCTGACGAGATCACCGGCCTTCTTCCTGTTCGTCTCGGTGGGGGACGACGCGCGGATCTGGCGGAGCTGCCCGACCGCTTCCCGCCGGGCCGTGTCGGGAAGTGACTCGACAATGGTCAGGACCGCCGCCTCGGCTTCGGGGCGGAGGGTGGAGTCGGGAAAATATCCGGCTGCCATCTCGAGTCCGGCACTCGAGCGACTCTCGCCCACCGCCGAAAGGAGCGTCTTCCGCTCGGCATCGTTCGGGGCGATCGTCATCGCCTCACGAAAGAGCTTGATCTTCTCGGCGGGAGCCCGGCTGCTGTCCAGTCCCAGCAGGCGGACCGATCCGCGCAGGGCCAGCGTCTTTTCCGTCGTCGTTCCCTTTCCTCCCGCCGCGGCCCAGAGGTCCGGGAACGGCTCCGGCGTCGGCCAGCTCGAAAGCGCCCGTATTGCCGCCAGCCGGATCTCCCGGTCGGTCTCTATCAGCGCTCCGCGCAGGACGGGGAGGGAGGCCGGAGCACCCACAGAGCCGCAGACGGCAATGAGCGAGGTGCGCACGCCCCGGTCCTTCGTACGGGAGTATGCCGCTAACACGGCGCTATCCTGAACGCTCCGGTCGGGGTTCCTCCTCGCGGCCGCGGCAACTGTAGATTCCAGCTCTTTCCTCTCGGCCTCGTCCCGTGACCGAACGAGCATGTCCACCAGCGCAGGGACATGCTCCGGACCGGCGAGGGGCCGCAGCGCCTTGAACGACTCGCTCCTGACCGCAGCTGATCGATCGCCTGCCGTCTGCAGGAGTGTGGGGACGGCGGCCTCAACCTTCCGCTCCCCCAGAGCCCTGACGATCTCCGCCCTCTGCCTGTCACCGGAGCCGGGGAGGAGTGCGAGGAGCGAATCATCAACCCCCGGCGCATTGAGCGTCGCGAGACCCGTCCGCGCCTCCTTCTTCTCAACCCCCTTTGCCACCGCGGCCCTCCGGACGAGCGGCCGCACGACACCTGCATCCCCCATCGTCCCGGCCGCGCGCATGGCGGCAATGCGCACCTCCTGCTGCTTGCTGCTCATGGCCGACAGGACTGTCTTCCGCGCCTCCGGATCGCCACTCCGCGCGAGGGGCGCCAGAAGCTGTACCTGCACAGCAGGTGAGTACTGCGGGAACGAACGTGCGATCGAGAGGACGAGCCTCTTTGTCGGAGAGCTCCCCGACGAGTCGTGCTGCGGCTGACCGGTAGACCGGGTCTTTGCTTCTCAGAGCCGCTGCAAGCAGTTCGGAAGCCCCCGCCGGATCGCACAGGACGACCCCGCGCAGCGCTGCGGAGCGCGCAGGTTCCGGTGTCTGCTCACTCTGAAGCTTCCTGTACACCACCAGCGCACGGCCGCTGTGGGCCAGATAGCCTCAGCCGATCAGCCGCCATGAGCGTCGCGTCCAACACGTCCGCCCGTCCCTTCATCGACATCGAAAGCCGCTCCAGCGATTCAAGCGATGCGACCGTCCCGATCCTCCCCAGCGAGGAGACCGCCGCGGCGGAAACGAGGCCGTCAGGATCCGCTGCAAGCATTTCCAGGTCATGCACTCCCGCCTCGACCCGGCGATCACCGAGCACGCTTATGATTCCGATCTTCCGCTGGCCCTTCGTTCGCGGCAGCGCCTGCAGCAGCGCCGAATCGGCGGCGGTTCCCGGGATTGCGCCGAGTGCCAGAAGCGCATACTCCGCCATTGTCGTGTCGGCAAGCATGCCCGAGAGCAACGGCACAGAAGCATTGCCGCCCATCTGTCCGAGCTTCATGCAGATGAACTGCTTCCCCGCCGGCGTCGCTTCGCCTTTCAAAAAGTCATCGAACCGCCTCTCAATGCTGGCGCGTGGTTCCGGCGTATCATCCACACTCCGGACATAGGCGTCGAGTTCTGCCAGTGCCTCCCGGCTCTCACCTTGCCTGTATGTCGCGACGTGCCGGAGGATCTCGTCAAACCTTTCCTGATCGAAGATGCTCATTGGATCGAACGGGATCGGTTCCGTCGGCGCAGCAAGATCGCCAAGCGCAAACTGTATCCCGTCGAGATAATGCCGGAGCACGGCCGGGTTCGCGTAGATGGCGTCGTTGTGCCCCAGGGACGAGTAGAAGAGCCGCCCCTTCCCATAGGTCCGGACCCAGCTGATGGGGAGGTCCCTGTCGGTCGGGCGGACGCCGGGAGCCCTCCGGTTCCGTTCGTTCTTCATGTCGATCGCGAGCAGAACACGGCAGTTCTTCCGGAGGTTGACCTGATGGATCCTGTAGAGTTCATC
Source organism: uncultured Ignavibacteria bacterium (assembly GCA_963701735.1). Classification (GTDB taxonomy): domain Bacteria; phylum Bacteroidota; class Ignavibacteria; order UBA10030; family UBA6906; genus CAWABB01. The sequence continues at coordinate 17,513 of CAVPBI010000024.1, forward strand.
GTTGATCAGGAAATCCTTCTTCTCGAACGCCGCCGTCACGGGGTGGTCCGGGTCGGTGATCCTGACGGCCCAGGTCCCGTCCCCGGTCCAGGGATGGCCATCGAAGAACCCGCCGAAGAGCTCCTGCCCTTCGGGCCAGGTCGGGAAGTTGTCCGTCGCCGCATGGATCCCGATGATCCCTTTGCCCGACGAAATGAACTCCAGCAAGCTTGCGCGGATCGCGGGATCCTCGACTTTGAGCTGCGTCGTGTTATTGAAACAGACCGCATCGAAGCGCTTGAGATTTTCGGCGCTGAGCGCCGAAAGGTCGTCGCTCTGGACCGTCTCGAAGGCGCCCGTTGTCTTCCCGATCATCTCGAGCGCGGCTGCCGCCCGCGGGATGGCGGAGTGCTGGAATCCCTCGGAACGATTGAACACCAGAACAAGGCGCGGCCGACGAGGCTCCACGGTCGCGGCGCGCGGAACCGCCGCCCTGATGGCGGCGATCTCCTCCGGTGCAAGTTGCGCGAAGGCAGTGAGGCTGCAGGTCGCAAGCATGAGGATGGGATATGTGGGGCCAGGGATCTGGCATGGTTATGGACCTTCTGCGGGTGGTCTTCCGAATCAGAGATGCCAGGGGCTGCGCATCGGACGCGACAGCAGACGATCGGCGTCGGGGTCGTTCTCGAACCGTTCCGCCTCGGGGTTCCAGCGGACCTTGCGCCCGAGCTTCATGGCGATCAATCCGAGGTGCCCGAGCATGATGGAACGGTGCGCGATCCGCGCGGGAGCGATTGCCTCCGACCTGGTGCGTACGCAATCCAGGAAGTTCTGATGATGGTCGTCGCTCCTGTACAGATGAACCTCGCCGGGTCCGATGACGGACGTCAGCAACGACTTCGGGGACGCATCGATACCCTCGCGGTCCACCCAGATCCATCCGTCAGTCCCCTCAAACTGCACCCCCATCCCCTTCGGCTGCTGCTCATAGCTCGCGACGATCATCGTGAAGCCTTCCCTGAACGTGCAGACAAACCGGTAGGTTCTGGCCGTATCGAAGAGGCCGTCTTTGGCCTTCGGGAAATCCGCGACGCCTTCGATCTCGATGGGACTGGACATCTCCGTCCCCATGCCCCACTGGGCAATGTCGCAATGGTGGCCGGCCCAGTCCGTCAGCTGCCCTCCCGAGTAATCGCTGATCCACCGGAAGTTCCAGTGACAGCGGTTGGGGGCATACGGAACGAGAGGGAGCAGGTCCGAGCCACATGTCGTAATCGAACGTCGGGGGCGGGGTCGAAGGAGCGAATCCCCCCTGATCCCCAACGCTGTACCCTGAGGGGAGACCCACGCGCACCGTGTGCACCCTTCCGATTCTCCCGTTCCTCACAAGCTCGCAGGCGTGCCGGAAGTTCCTGACCGAACGCTGCCAGCTCCCGGTTTGCCAGACGGTGTTGTACCGTCGCGACCGCGTCCACGATGGCTCGCCCCTCCGCGATCGTATAGGCGAGAGGCTTCTCACCGTAGATGTCAACCCCGCGCCGGGCGGCGGCCACCGCGATCAGCGCATGCCAGTGATCGGGCACCGCGATGCTCACGGCATCCAGATCGCGGCGGGCGAGCAGTTCCCGGAAATCGCCGTATACGGGAAGGCCCTTGTCTCCTCCCTGCTTCTCGATCTCCTTGCGGACGTCATCACGGTGCTTCGCATCGACGTCGCACAGGGCAACGATCTGAGCCTCTGGCTTGCCGAAAAAGCTCCACATATTCGACGTTCCCATCGACCCGACGCCGATGCAGCCGATGGCGATCCTGTCGCTCGGCGGCACGTTTCCTGCCCGGCCGAGCGCACGCGACGGGATGATCATGGGGAGCCCGGCGGCCCCGATGGCGGCAACGGAGGCGCGCTTGAGAAAGTCGCGCCGGCTTGTCTTCTCGCTGGTCTCTCCTGGTCTTCACTGTGTCTCTCCCGGGTGACGGCTGTCGTTATCGGTCAAATGCCGCATCGAAGGCGATCGAGGATGGCGCGAAATCGATCCGGCGCACGAAGTCGCACGCTTCGCGGGCTCCGTGCTCCCGCTCCATGCCGCTGTCCTCCCATTCGACCGAGAGCGGTCCCGCGTAACGGATACGGTTGAGCGCGCGGATGATCTCTTCGAACTTCACGGAACCTCGTCCGGGGGACCGGAAATCCCATCCCCTCTCCCGCTCGCCGAAATTGAGGTGCGATGCGAGGATCCCCGCCCTCCCGTCCAGCTGCAGCGCCGCGTCTTTCATATGGACGTGGTAGATCCTGTCCGGGAATTCCTCAATGAACCGTGCCGGGTCCACCAGCTGCCAGAGGAAGTGACTCGGATCGAAATTGAATCCGAATGCGGGCCGCCGCCCGATCGCCTCCAGGGCGCGCTTCGCGGTAACGATGTCGAACGCGATCTCCGTGGGGTGCACTTCCAGCGCAAACCGGACATCGCACTCGTCGAACACATCCAGGATAGGATTCCACATCCGCGCAAAATGCGCATACCCCTCCTCGATCATCGCCTCGGTAACCGGAGGGAAGCTGTAGATGAGGTGCCAGATGGAAGAGCCGGTGAATCCGTTGACCACGTTCACGCCGAGATTCTTCGCAGTCCTGGCGGCGTTCTTCATCGTTTCCACCGCCCAGGCCCTCTTCTTCTCGGCGCTCCCCGCGCATGAGGCAGGAGCGAAGCCGTCCGACCGGCTGTCGTTGTTCGGGTCGCAGACGAGCTGCCCCGCCAGATGATGGGCGATCGCAAACAGACGGAGGTTATGCTTCTCCAGGATCGCCCGCTGCCGGGCGCAGTAGTCCTTGTCTACCGCCCCGCGCGCGACGTCGAGGTGGTCCCCCCAGCAGGCCAGCTCGAGTCCGTCGTACCCCCATCCCGCGGCTTTCTCCGCAAGGACGGCGAGCGGCAGATCCGCCCACTGCCCCGTGAACAGCGTCACCGGTCGTGCCATAGGTGTTCTCCTCAGGGATGCATTGGAATCCATTTTTCTTTGCTTTCCGAGCTGGAAAGCACAGTTTCAATGAACAGCATGCCGCGCAGGCCGTCGTGGACCGTCGGGAAGTCGAGCGCAAGCGGATCGGGCGAGCGTCCCGCCAGCGCCGCCCGCACCGTGTCGGCAAAGTTACAGTAGACGTTGGCGAACGCCTCGATGAACGCTTCGGGGTGGCCGAACGGAAGGCGCGAGGCTCTCCCGGCGGCCGGGCTCTTCGCGCCGATGTACGGATTCCCCCTGCGGTACGTCAGCACCGGACCGTTGACCTCCTTCACATGAAGGTAGTTCGGGTTCTCCTGGTGCCACTCCAGCCCCTTCTCTGCGCCGTAGATCCAGATCGCGAGGTTGTTCTCCTCGCCGGCCGATATCTGGCTCACGTGCAGCAGCCCCTTGACTCCGTTCTCGAACCGGAGCAGGCAATTGCAGTCGTCGTCAAGCCTGCGTCCCCGGACAAACGTTGTGAGGTCCGCGCAGACGTGCGTGATCTTCAGTCCGGTGATGTATTCGGCGAGATTCTCTCCGTGCGTGCCGATGTCGCCGAGCGCGCCAGCCGCCCCGCTCTGGGCCGGGTCGGTCCGCCACATGGCCTGCTTGCTCCCCGCCTCCTCCGCGGGCGCGGAGAGCCAGCCCTGAGGGTACTGCACGACGATCTTGCGCAACTCCCCCAGCTCGCCGGCGCGGACGATGTCCCGCGCCAGCTTCACCATCGGGTAGCCGGTGTAGTTGTGCATCAGGCCGAACACCTTTCCGGTGCTCGTGACGAGCGCCTGCAGCTCGCGCGCTTCCGCCGTGGTGAACGTCATCGGCTTTTCGCACATGACATGGAAGCCTGCCTGCAGGAGGGCTTGTGCGACGGGGAAGTGGGAGTTGTTCGGGGTGACGATCGAGACGAAGTCCACCCGCTTCCCCTCGGGGTATGCGCGCTCCCCTTCGATCAGCTCCTCATAGCTTCCGTACACGCGCCGCGGATCGAGCAGCAGCCGCCGGCCTGTCTCGCGGGACTTCTCCGGATCGCGGCTGAACACCCCGGCCACGACGTCGATCCCGCCATCCATCCTCGCCGCCTTGAGATGCACCTCGCCGATGAACGCGCCCGGGCCACCCCCCACCATTCCCATATTGAGAGGTCGATCTAAGTCCATGACTCCTCCAGATGTCGCTGTTCCGCTACTCTCCGGGCGGGTGATCCCCGCCCGCCCTGTGCTGCCTACGCGTTGAAACGGTGGACTGCGGAGAAGAACGCTTCGAGGTTCCCGAGCGGAGCGGCGTACGGTATGTCGCAGCCCGAGGAGATGAAGAAGTTCCTCCTCCCGGCGGCGGCCGCGAGCAGAGCTTCGGTCCGCTCTGTGACATACGTCGCCGATCCGTTCACGAAAACGTCGGCAGGATCGAGATTGCCGCCGAGGATGACATCCCCCTGTCACCGCGGCGAGCGCCGCGGGGAGATCCATCGGCTTTCCGAAATGGAGGAGCCGTGCGCCCGACTGAAGCTTGGATTCGAGATGGTTCAGCCGCGCCCCGCAGTTGTGCAGGATGATCTGGAAGCCGTCGGTTTCGACCGCCTCGCGGATCCTGCGGACATAGGGGGAGGAAAACTGCAGCACGTATTGCGGCGACATGAGTCCTGCCGTCGGCTCCGCCATGATGAGCCCGTCCGCGCCCGCCTCCCGGAACGCCCGCGCGTATCCGGAGAGATATGCGGTCGTCTTCTCAACGAGGATCTGGATGGTCTCGGGTTCCATCGCCGTGGCCAGAAGCGCTTCGCTCACGCCGAAGAGCCGGCCGGCGAGCGAGAAAGGCCCGATCAGCCCTCCAAGCACCGGCTGCCCGGAGGCGTGCTTCCTGAGCTGCTCGATGGTCTTCAGATAGACGGAGGTTCGCTTGCTACCCTGCCGGGGAACGGGGAGCGAGGTTGCCCCGCCCAGGTCGGTGACCAGACGGCCGGTGACCGCGGGGACCTCGTCGTCCGAGAAGAGGATGCTCGCTCCGAACTCCTCGGCCTCCGCGCTCAGGTCCATCGCGGAGAGGAGGGCGTCGGTCTGGAACCGGTCCCTGAGCGCCAGCTGGGCGGCCACCTGCTTCGCCGGGTCGTGGACCATTTCCTTCACGCGTGGCGCCGGTGAGCTGCCCGCCGGGAAATGTCAGCGACCGGGATGGCAATGCGGCGCTGCGATGAGAGGATCGTGTCGTTCAAGCGCATGTGCGTGCCCCGCGCATTTAGTGAGTGTCCTTCACACATTCAACACGCCCCGGCGAAGAGACTCGATGCCTGGCGCCGTTCCAACAAAACCCTCATACGGCGCCAGCGGCGGGGCACTAGAACTTCACGCGCACGCCCAGGTCCCCCGACATGCCGTACAACTGCACGTTGGCGGGGTACTGTGTCTTCTGGTTGACGTCGATTTCCTCTGAAGCAGTGAAGTTGTTGAGATGGAAGAAGAGCTGGATTCCAAACCACGGCAGATCCTGCTTCACGGCAAGGTCCCAGCGTGTGAACTTGGCGGAGTACATGCGGTTCTGCATCCAGAAATCGGGCCGTTTGAAGATGTTGTCCTGGTACAGCATGGACAGCCGGGCCGAGAATCCCTTGTAGTCGTACCCGAGGGAGATATTCAGAATGTCATTCGGCTGATTGAGCAGGCGCGTCGTGTAGAACGTGTCCACCACCGTCTGCGTGAGGTTGCCTTCCTCGTCGTAGACACTGTACACAACGCCCTTGGGATATTTCGCTTCGGAAAAGATGTGAGTGTAGTTGACATTGAAAACCACCCCCGAAAACGGAGCGGGCAGGTACCAGAGATTCGTCTGCCACTCAGCTTCAATACCCCACAGATCGACGGGGTACGGGTTGTTGATATACGTGTTGAATTCAAACAACTGGTTCTGCAGGGGCGGCAGGTCCGGGTACTCACTCAGGTCGCTGCGGTATGTCCTGGAATAGAAGATGAGATCTTTGATCCGTTTCGTGAATCCATCGACAGTCAGAAGGCCTATTTCGTTCGAGTGGAGTGAAACGACCAGATCGAAGTTTTCTGACCGGGCCGGTGTGATCTGCCAGTTGTTGTAGTAGATGTTTGCCGGCCCGATATAGTACCGCGGCGTGAAGGTGCTGTGGTCGGGGTAGTTCAACGTGTTCGTGTAGGCGAAATGAATCTGAAGCCAGTCGAGCGGTTCGTATCTGGCGTGCACCATCGGGAGCCAGTAGCCGTGGGATTGAGTCACGGTGGTATCATCGCCCTGAATACCCCCCGGGACAGCCATTCCCCGCATGGCCGTGTATGTCGTCGTGAGGTTCTGATAGCGGATGCCGGGGAGGATCCTGATGTTGTCGCCGAGGTTCAACGTGAACATGGCATACGCGGCGCTCTTGCCCTCGTTGCCCGAGTAGTCGTTGAAACGCGATTCGAGTTTGTTGTTCGGATCCGCGTCAGGATTGCCCGCCTTGAAGTAGTCCAGGACCTTCCACATCGGGTCGGGTGTCAGTGAATAGGCGAGCGGATACTCGCCGTTGAGGAAACTCGTCGGATCGTAGCCCGGGTCGACAAAAATCGGCATCCCTATCAGCCCTGAGCCGGGGAGCGCGTACTCAGGGTACCGCAGAACGACATAATCAACAGCAGATCCCCCCAGCCACCAGTTCCCGCCGGCGTTGACGTTGATATCGTAGTCCCGGGTTCGATATTGATACGCACCGCCAAATTTGACCTTCCCTGCGAGGACGTCTAGAAAGGGGAGCGTCGTTTCCAGATCGAGCGCACCACTCCATGTCCGCTCTTTCGACAGGACCGATGATATGCGAAGCGAAGAGAAGACCGACCCGTACTCGTCGGGCGTGGCCAGAGCGGCAATATCTCTGGGATGCAGTTTTGAAAGATCCCCCCTGTTGTCGAAGCCGGTACCGGTCCTCTGCCAGAAACCGACGCTGATATCTTCGGGGTTGCTGGTCTCGGAATAGTTGTGCGATGCCTTGAGGTCGACGTGAAAGAATGCAATATCCTGTTTGACGCTGAGGATATTGCTCACGATCGTAAGTTCATTGCGCGTATCTTCGACCGTGAACGTGATGTCCCGGGCTCTCCAGTTCATCGTCTCGCCATTGCGGATCGCATCGGTGTTGCTTCTGCTCAGGGTGTTCAACAGGCCGACCGAGCCCGCATCGTAATCATAATCCAGGACAAGGGTGCCGCCCAGGCGTTCGCGCGTGCGAACGATGTCGGCCAGCCGTACGTTCACGAGCTCCGGGATGCCCGCATCGCCGTGGTCTTTGTCAGCCAGGTTGTAGTCCACGCCCAGTTCGTTCGCGCTGAGATTCCGCCGCTCCGACGATGCCTGGAGAAAGATTCCAAAGCGTTCGTCGAAGAGGCGTGTCTCTGCGGAGCCCACAAATCTGTAGTCGGTGTAGGTGTTCTTCAGGTTGTTGTGGCCGCCCTGTGCAAGCAGGTCGAACCGCGGCATCCACGACTGGCTGATGTCAGGTGATGCGGTCTGTTTGGCCGCTTTTCTCATCTCAAAATTCACCACACCGCCGAGCACCGTTGCGTCCATGTCGGGCGTGATGGCTTTGATCACCTCAATCCCTCCGAGCATGCTCGAGGAGATCATGCTCAGATCCATCCCTCGATCCCCCAGGCTGCTGTTGACAGCTTCGCTCTGACTGACGGCCCAGGCGGTGATGTTGTTGCTGGAATTCACATTGGCCGATTGCTCGACACCCTCAATGGTGATCTGATTGTACTGGGGCGACAGCCCGCGGACGACGACCTGCGAGCCCTCGCCACCGGTCCGTAGAATAGAGACGCCAGGCAGCCTGCCGACGGATTCAGCCGCGTTGGCATCCGGAAGTTCCTGGATCTTGGCGGCCGACACCGCGTTCATGACGGGCATCGAAGACAGCTGCCGGTTGATCGCTTCGTTCTGTCCGGAAGCCTGGGCGGTGACGACGACCGTTTCACCCTCGAGGGCGACAGCCACGAGTTTGAAATCCTGCCGCAGATCAGCGCCTCCCTCCAGGGTGATGGCTCTGGTCATCGTCCTGTATCCGACGTAGGTGACGCGGACAGTGTACGACCCCGCCGGAACATTGCGCACAGAATACTTTCCCGAAACGTCCGACAGTCGCTCCCATCCCGGTCCCAACCAGGACCACGTTCGCCCCCGGCAGGGCATCTCCGTTCTGAGCGTCTTTGATGACTCCCGAAGGTGACAGACGTCTGTGCGATCGCGGAAATGCATGGTACGCGGTGAGCAGCATTGCCGCCAGCAAAGTGCGAAGAGTCTTCTCCCTCACGGGTTCCTCCTGGATGGATGTATGCGGGCGAAAGAACGGGACGGCAGTGCAGGAACCCACGGATCGTGGGAGTTAGTTGGGGAGACAAACTAATCAGGTGAATATATCTCAGCCCTTCCACAGTGTCAAGCCAGAATCTTGCCGAGTTTGGCGCCCGGCAACGCGCTGTCAGGGCATCGCCGGGCCGATCCGCCCTTTGTTTCTGAACATTTCACGGGCTAGATTGGGGAAACCAGCCCGGCACATCCACGATCCCAGGACCCCCGAGATGTCACGCACCAGTGAACGACTCCGCCTGTGCGCTTTCATCGTCATTGCCGCACTCCTTGCAGCGGGCGACGCCTTCGCGCAGACAGCCCCGATCCGCCCGCCGGCGGTTCCTCTGGCGACGCTCGACCCGTATTTCAGCATCTGGTCGTTTGCCGATAGCCTCCACACCGACTGGACCCGCCACTGGACCGGCAGCACGAACGGCATGAGCAGCATGGTGCGAATCGACGGAAAACCGTACCGCCTGATGGGACGAACTCCCGAATCCATCCCCGCGCTCCCGCAGACGTCGCTCGCCGTGAGCGCTACCCGCACCGTGTACACATTCTCGGGCCCCGGGGTGGAGGTCCGGCTCTCCTTCCTCACGCCGACACTCATCCAGGATGTCGAATGGCTTGCCCGACCGGTGGCGTTCGTTTCCTGGGAGGTGTCCTCAACCGACGGCAGCGATCACCGGGTTGCCGCCTATTTCGACATCGCCGGGGAATCGGCGGTCAACACTCCCGACCAGGGGGTCGTCTGGGGACGGTTTGCGCTGGACACGCTGGATGTGCTGCGCGTCGGGAGCCAGGACCAGCGCGTGCTCGGAAAGGCGGGGGATGACCTCCGCATCGACTGGGGACAGCTCTATGTTGCGGCGCACCGGGAGAAGGCCGGCACATTTGTCGCTGCGGCGCATGACGCCGCCCGGAACATGTTCGCCGACCGGGGGACCCTCCCTGCGTCCGACGATCTCGAGGCGCCCCGTCCGGCCAGCAGCGCGTGGCCTGTCCTCGCGCACGCGTACGACTTCGGCGCCGTTGGGTCCGGCAAGCACGTCCACCGGATTCTGCTGGCGTACGACGACCTCTATTCGATTCAGTACTTCCAGAGAAATCTCCGCCCGTACTGGCGGCGCAACGGAGCGGACGCCGGCGAGCTGCTCCGCGAGACATTTCGCGCCGCCGCATCCCTCGATGAGCGATGCCGCGCCTTCGACGAGGAATTCGCCCGTGACGCTTCGGCCGCAGGAGGCGACCGGTACGCCTCGCTCGCGGTTCTTTCGTACCGCCAGTGTCTTGCTGCAAACAAGATCGTGGCGGACCTGGATGGAACGGCCCTGATGTTCCCCAAAGAGAACTTCAGCAACGGCTGCATCGGTACGGTCGACGTCATCTATCCCGCATCACCGCTCTTTCTGCTGCTCAACCCCGCACTGCTCAAGGCCCAGCTGGTCCCGCTGATGGACTACGCGCAGCTTCCGCGATGGAAATTCCCCTTCGCTCCCCACGATCTGGGGACCTACCCGTTTGCGAACGGACAGGTCTACGGCGGAGGCGAGAAGAGCGAGGAGAACCAGATGCCCGTCGAAGAGAGCGGGAACATGATCCTGATGATTGCCGGGATAGCGGAGGCCGAAGGGAACGCCTCCTTTGCCGTCAGGTACTGGCCGGTGATTCAGCGGTGGGCGGAATACCTCCGCGAGAAGGGGCTCGACCCCGAAAACCAGCTCTGCACGGACGACTTTGCGGGCCATCTGGCCCACAATGTCAACCTCTCCGCCAAGGCGATCCTCGCCCTGGGTGCCTACGCGAAGCTGTGCGACATGAGCGGAAAGAGGAAGGACGCCTCGGCCTACAGGAAGCTCGCGGAACAGTATGCCCGGGAGTGGCAGGCAAAAGCGGACGACGGGGACCACTACCGCCTCGCATTCGACAGTCCCGGGACATGGAGCCAGAAGTACAACCTGGTCTGGGACGGCCTCCTGGGCCTCAACCTCTTCCCTCCCGAGGTCACGCGCCGGGAGATCCGGTACTACCTGGGGAAGCAGAATACCTACGGCCTCCCGCTCGACAGCCGGAAGGAGTACACGAAACTCGACTGGGTCATCTGGACCGCAACACTCGCGGAACGGCGGGAGGATTTTGATTCTCTCGTCACTCCCGTTTTCAGGTTTGCCAACGAGACGACGACGCGCGTGCCGCTCTCTGACTGGTACTGGACGACCGACGGGACGCAGGTGGGGTTTCAGGCACGGTCCGTGGTGGGAGGCGTCTTGATCAAGATGCTCGCAGACCGCACGCTCGCCGGCAAGTGGCAGAAGCGGGCCGCGGCCGGGACCACCTCAGGTTTCTAGGCACGTCTGCGCGTCGCCGAACCTGTGCCCGACCAAGCCGTAGAATGCAACAAAGACAAAGCAGATCAACGGCACGACGAATCCGATCGCCATGGAATATTGATCGGCAATCCACCCCATGAAGATCGGGCACAATGCCCCTCCCATGATCCCCATGACAAGATACGAAGCCGCCTTCTTTGTCTGCTCTCCCAATCCTCTGATCCCCAGGGCGAAGATCGTCGGATACATGATCGACATGAAGAAGTACGACATGAACAGCGCAATGATCGAATACGTCTTCATGTTCATGACAGCACAGATCATGAGCAGCACCGAGGCGATCGCGTACAGGCTCAGCAACCTGTCCGGCTTCATCCACTTCATGACATAGCTTCCCGAAAATCTGCCGATCACGAACAGGCTCATTCCCCCGAACGACAGCAGCACCGACGCCTGTTGATTCGAAATGGACGCATCCGCCTCCGTGACGTAGTTGATGAAGAAACTGTTGATCCCGGTCTGTGCGGCGACATAGAAGAACTGGCTGATGATCGCCAGCACGAAATGGGGATGTTTGCTGAAGTGTTTTCGCGTCGCTGCATTCGCAGGCCGCGAATCATCCTCCCCCTCGGTATGCAGAAGGTCCGGCAACGGTCTGTACAGGAGGAGAATCAGTATCACGAGAATCGCGGCACCCAGGATGACGAAGGGGATTGGCAGGTAGTCGAAATTGTACTGCCCGGCCTGTGCGGCATCGGAGAAAATGATCACACCGCCTACGAGAGGGCCGATGATCCAGCCAATGCCATTGAACGATTGCGCAAGGTTGATCCTGCGTGTTGAGGCGTCTTTTCGCCCCAGCAGCGTCGCATACGGATTCGCGGCCGTTTCGAAGAACGTGAACCCGCAGGCAATAATGAACAGCGCAAACAAGAACACATAGTACGACTTGAGCATTGCGCCCGGGATAAACAGCGCCGTCCCCGCGATCAACACAAACAGCCCGAATATCAATCCTCTGTTGAAACCGAACCGATTGATGATCAACCCGGCCGGTATCGCCATCAGGAAATAGCCGGAATACAGGGAAAACTGGACAAGGCCGGATTCGGCTCTCGAAATGCCCAGCACTTCCTGAAAGTACTTGTTCAGGACATCAAGCAGGGCGTTGGTATATCCCGAGAGGAAGAAGAGGCACGATATCAGGATGAACGGCAGTGCGAAATTCCTGCCCTGCTCGTCGGTGAAGATCGAACGCGACATGGATCCTGTCCCCGTCATACGGTTAGTAGACGACCACGGTCTGGCCGGTGCGTGGCGCGCCGGAA
>CAVPBI010000025.1:0-20000 GCA_963701735.1 uncultured Ignavibacteria bacterium
CATGAAGGAGTTGCAGGATCGCTTCTATGAGAGCACAGAACATTAGCCTTCCAGGATGGGTGAAGGGGATGTTGGAGATGGCGCGTGGGGTCGCCGGGGCTTCCCGCTTGCGCCCACGGCCATTGCGCTCGCGTGACGCCTGTCACTGCGAACGCGGAGGTGGGAGTCTATATTGATCCTGCGATACATTGAAGGGCATCGAAGACGTGTCGGATTTGGGGAGGTCCTGCACGCTCGTCGGTGCCCTTCGCGATTCTTACCCCCGCCTCCTGCCTGCACGCGCCCTGCCTACAGACTACCTACATGCTACCTACACGCGCGTCACCTAGGTGACGCACGTGCAACTGCCGTGCAGCTGCCCAATTGGGAGTGTTCAGGAGGGTATCTTCTCTCTGGTGGTCTTTGTGATCCGAGATGCCCCCCAGGCCCCCCAAGGAGGCCCCCCGTGAGCGTCACCTAGGTGACGCTCACGGGCGTGCACTCAGGGGTGTCCGCGGGTGCATCCTCAGGGTCCTTGGGAAGTCTCCGTGATGGTCCCCGCGCTTGATTTCCTGCCTATTCTGAGGTAGTTTTCGCTATCAGGTTCCGATCCTGGATCTTCATCTCCGCCCCGCCCAGCCCTTCGCACGACCTGATTCTCGCTCCACCCACAACCACGCCCGGGGAGCCCCTCATGAAACGCGCGATCGCTTTTTCACTTTTCCTTTTCTCGAGTACTCTTCTTGTCCCCTCCATCCTTGCCCAGCCCGCGTTGCCCGACGGCTTCTGTCGCTATCCGGCCATCGGCGGGGGGGTGATCGTCTTCGCCTCGGAAGGTGACCTCTGGAAGGTGCCAGTCTCCGGCGGGACAGCAGTGCGCCTGACCGCGCATGAGGGTGAGGAGAGATTTCCGAGAGTCTCGCCCGACGGAAAGTGGGTCGCTTTCACCGCCCAGTACGACGGCAACGACGACGTCTACCTGATGCCGGCATCCGGCGGCGAGCCGATGCGCCTCACCTGGCATCCCACCTCCGACCAGGCGATCGGGTGGACCGCGGACGGCAAGGTTCTCTTCCGCAGCCGACGCGATCATCCGCACGGCGACTTTCGCGTCTACAAGGTGGACCCGAAAGGTGGAGTGCCCGAGATGATCCCGCTCGAGCCGTGCGCCTGGCTCTCGTTCGAACCGCAGGGCAAACGCATCGCGACGCAGAAGATCGGCCTCGAGTTCCACAACTGGAAACGGTACAAGGGCGGCGAGGCGGAGCAGATCTATGTCGGCACGCTCGATCCCCTCGTCTTCACGGAAGTGACGAAGTACGACGGCAAGGACGCGTTCCCGATGTGGGCGACAGACGGGCGGATCTACTTCGTGACCGACCGCTGGGGCCGGCCAAACCTCGCGTCGATGGACCCTGACGGCGGGAACGTGAAGCGGCTCACGACGTTCGCCGACTACGACGTCCGCTGGCCCGCGATGGGCGACGGCAAGATCGTCTATCAGCACAAGATGGACATCTGGCTCTTTGATCCCGTGACGGGGAAGAACGAGACGGTTCCCATCGCGCTGCCGAGCGACCGGCTGCAGGTGCGAGAGCGGTTTGTGGATCCGATGTCGTCCATCCAGAGCTGGGGGCTGTCGAAGGACGGGCAGCGCATCGCGATTGAAACGCGCGGCGATCTGTTTGTCGCGCGAACGTCGAAGAAAGGGCTCATCCGCCGGGTCACGGAGTCCTCGCTTGCGCGGACCAAGTTTCCGGCTTTCTCGCCCGACGGCAAGTGGATCGCCGCCTGGACCGAAGTCGAGAGCGAAGAGCAGCTGATGCTGCATTCCGCCGACAACAGCGCGGTGCCGAAGCAGGTCGGAAAGGTTCCCCCCGGATGGTACATGGAGCCGGTCTGGTCGCCGGATGGGAAGTCGCTCGCCTGGGGCGATCAGCGGTACCGTCTGTACGTGAGCGATGTCGCCGGCGGGACGCCTGCGGCGGTCGACAGCGGCGAGTGGGAAATCCGCTCGTACCAATGGTCTCCCGACAGCCGCTTCCTTGCGTACACGCTGAATTTGCAGACCGGGTACGCGCAGGTGCGTATCTGGGACAGCAAAGAGAAGAAGGTGCACGAGCTGAGCGATCCGATGTTCAGCTCGCGGTCTGCGACGTGGGACCCGAACGGGAAGTACATCTACTATCTCTCCGATCGCGCGATCAATCCGTACCTGGACCGTGCCGAGGCGCGGTTCATCGTGAACAACGCGACCGTGCCGGTGGTGGTGGCGTTGCAGGCCGACAGCTCGCTTCCGTTCGCGGCACGGAGCGACGTTGAAGCGGCGGCGGTGGCGAAGAAGGAGGATGAGGGGAAGAAGGATGCGAAGGACGGGAAGGATGGGAAGGGCGAGGAAAAAGTGCAGCCTGTGCGGATAGATTTCGACGGGCTGGCCGGACGCCTTGTGCAGGTCCCGGTACCCCCCGGCAACTATCTCGGCCTTCAAGCGATCCCCGGGAAGCTTCTGTTTGTCGGGGCTGAGAATCGCGGAATGGCCCCGGCGGACGGCGGCGAGGAGGGTGCGGGCGCGACGCTCTATTCATATGAGATCGAGAAGGAGAAGCTCTCGACCCTCGTGACAGGCGTGACGGGATTCGATGTTTCGGGAGACCGAAAGGTACTGTGGTGTACCGGACGAAGGATGGCTTTGTGAGGATGGACGCGGCCGCGACGAGCGCCCCGAAGGCTGAAGAAATGGCTGATGCTCGCGTCGACCTCTCTGGCTGGTCGATCCGTATCAACCCGCGAGACGAATGGAAGCAGATTCTGCGCGAGGCGTGGCGCCTGCAGCGCGACTTCTTTTACGATCCGAACATGCACGGCGTCGATTGGCAGGGCGTGTGGAATCAGTACGGCTCGCTTGTCCGACCGGATTGCGTCGCGCGACGACGTAGAGGATCTCCTCGGCGAAATGCTTGGCGAGTTGAATGTCGGCCACGCGTATCACTGGGGCGGGGATGTCCGGAGGGGCAAACTGGTTGGTACCGGACTGCTCGCGGCCGACCTCTCGTACGACCCTTCGAGTGGGTTCTGGCAGATCAAGAAGATCTACAAGGGAGATTACCCCGACCCGAAGGTCTCATCTCCGCTTGCGCGCCCGGACCTGAAGGTGGAGCCGGGGATGTGGCTTGTGGCGATTGACGGCCGGCCTCTGCAGAAGGGAGAGGACTATATGCGCCGTCTCGCGAATCGCGCGGGCCAGGAGGTGGAGCTGTCGGTGAACACGAAGCCTCTGGTGGATGGGGCACGCCGCATTGTCGTGAAGACGGTCGGGAACGACACGCAGATCCGGTATGCCGACTGGATCCACGACCGACGCGATTACGTCTATCGCGCGAGCAAGGGGAAGATCGGGTACATTCATCTGTACGACATGGGCGACATGGGCTTGAAGCAGTTCGCGCGGGATTTTCCGCCGCAGTGGGACAAGGCTGGGTTGATCATCGATGATCGCTGGAACCATGGGGGGTTCGTGGCGCCGATGATCGTTGCGCACCTGGATCGGAAGGTTTTCGCGGTCGGGAACACGCGATACTCGAAGGGGGTGGCCACGACGCCGGACCGTTCGTCGCGCAGATATCTGTCGCTCCTGTTGAACCGGCAGGGGGGTAGCGACTGCGAGACGATTGCGCAGGAGTTCAAGGATTTTGGCCTCGGGCCGGTGATCGGAACGAGGAGCTGGGGCGGCTGGGTCGGGATTCGGGGAGACAAGCCGTTCCGTGATGGGGGCGGATCGTCGCAGCCCGAGTGGGGCGGGTGGGATCCGAACGGACGCGGATGGCAGATCGAGGGGCACGGCGTGGACCCGGACGTCGTGCTGGATCTGGGGCCGGACGGGTTGATGGGGAAGGACGTGCAGCTCGACTACGCGATCGAGGACATGATGAAGAAGATCAAGGCCGACCCGCACGCGTTGCCGGGCCCGCCTCCGATCCCCCCGCGGCCCCTGAAGCCCGTGGAATAGCGCCCGCCGTCCCAATGCACATAATGCACGTGAGCGTCACCTAGGTGACGCTCACGGAAGCCACGTGTCTCCATACATGTCGTCCGAAAGTGAGCCTGAATCATGCGAATACTGAACATGCGTGTTGCGGAGAAGGAGGGAGCCATCAAGGCTTTCTTCAGGGTGGAGACTGAAGACGGTTTCCTGATCGATGGATTCAAGGTCGTAGAGGGAAAGAATGGGGTGTTTGTGAGTCTCCCCAGCAAAAAGGTAGGGGAAAAGTACATCGACACCGTGACGATCCCGGGTGAGCTGCGAGACCCGCTCACAAGGATGGCCCTGGATGAGTACCGTGCCCTGGCCGGACCGGACCGGAAAACAACCCCGCCCCGGTCTCCGTCAGGCCCCTCTGAAGGTCCGGATGTTCCTTGGTGATACGGGCCCCCGCCTGATCTGATCAGTGGCACTCAGCCGCATGCCGGATCAGTGGCACCCAGCCACTTCTTCGATCGGTGGCAAGAAGAATCTCGCCTGAGCATCTTCCTTTCGGAAATAACAGGGGCTGCCACGTTCGGCAGCCCCCAGGGTCAGATCCAGCCACGATCCATTGGATCGAATTCAGCGCACGCCCGGGTTACTCCAGGTTGATCTCATGCCGCTTCACTCCGTGGTATCCTTTCTCCACGATCTTCGCCCCCTTGAAGATGCCCCACGACGGCACCGGTTGGTGGCGCTTCGTCATATTGTAGAGCTGTAGCGCACTGTTGGCCACCACGAGGTAGACGACTCTCTTCGCGTTGTAGGGATTGGGATAGACCAGGATCGCGCCGTCGTCGGCAGAGGCGTAGGTCTTGTCCTTCCAGCGGAATGTGTTGTGTCCGGCCTCTGCGCCGAGGTCACGCAGGACCCGCGCTGTCAGCGTGTTGTCCGCCGGCCCACCGACCAGGATCAGGTCGTGCGATGTGAGATCGGCCTGGTTGACTTCCGAGTCCTTCCGCATCTCAGGCAGGATCTCGGTGAACGCGTCGGCGAGCGTGGTCTGATATCGCTGCGCGAGCGTGAAGTTGGCGTCGTCCTGCCACGCGGTTCCGTACACCATCAGCGTGCTGTCGTAATCGTCGAAGTAGTTTGCCTGTGTGAAGTACATGTCGCGACGGACGGGCACGTCGTTCCCTGCGTTGAAAACGACGCGGAGCGGGCGGCGGGAGACGGGAATGGACACGGTCGTGTCGGCCCCAGAGATAGTCACCGGCTTCAGGAACGTGCCGCCTTCGGTCTCTACGAGCAGCGAGCTGGTGAACCGGTACGGCGCCCCGCGTTGTGAGATGTTGAGCTGAACAGTCCATCCAGAATCGCTCTTGACGTGACCTGAGGAGACACCGGTCTCTGGCGGACTGCCCCTGACGTGACTGGCGGAGACACTGATATCGGGCAGATCGATCCGCTCGAGCCACGGCATCACGATCGGGCGCACATCCTGTCCGGCGGTCTTGCTCGCCGCGTCCATGAACGCCTTCGTGCTCATTTCCTTCCCCGCATACTTCGTATGCACGTCGTTCATGACAGCCGAGAAGCGATCGTTCCCGAGTGCGAGTCGGAGCTGGTGCAGGGCGTAGATTCCGCGGATCCTCGGGACCTGGTAGTCACGATATCTGTCGTACCGACGCTGGGCCTCGAGCGGCGCCATCGCCCCTTCGCGGTCGGTGACGTACAGGAGCCGGCAATTCAGCTCGGCGAGTCTGTCGCGCAAGTAGTCGGCCGCCTCTGCGTCCTTTGCGGGCATGCCATCGAGGATGCCCCAGTACCCCGCGCTCCCGCTCGCGAACCAGTTGTCGGCCTCCCTGGCGGGATAGACCGTATTCGACCAGAGAAGCTGCTTGTCGAACCGGATGGAACCGGTGATGCCGGTGAGGTCAACTGTGGACTTCGAGTCACGCACCGCGCCACCGAACCTGCTTGCAGCTGGTGCCAGGCCCGGGGCCGATGCCTGCCCTGTCGCTGGTCCGGCCTTGCCCGCGGCCGGAGCCTGCCCCGCCGCTGCCCCGCCCTGGCCCGAGGAGGGTGCCACCCCTGCCCCCAACGCCTGACCCCAGGATGCCTCGCCTGCACCAGTTCCCTTGCCGCCCGCATCCTCCGCCTTCTTCCTCGCCTTCAGCATCCCGGTCACGTATTTCGGACTGAACGCCGTATATCCAAGCGACAGATGCGGTTGCACGTTCGGGAGGTCGGGCATCAGCCGGCTCCCTTTCTCGGGGAACTTCTCGCGCAGCGTCACCTTGCCGAAGTTCGCGAGGAACACCAGCTCCGATGCCATCGCGGAGGTCGTCACTTTTCCGTCGCAGGCGTGCGGACGGTTGATGGGGGAGGTTGCCAGCGTGCGCGTGGCGTTGACCGCGTCGATCGAGCCGCGGGTCTTCTCGTAGTACCTCAGAAATGCAAGATCGCGGTTCCAGGGCGTGAAGACCACGTCGAAGGGGGCGTTGGTCGGGTCGGGCACGTACTCCTTCCGCACCTCGGGATCCTTGGCGTTGTTGACGCTCCAGTAGAACCCCCTCGTGTCTCCGGGGAACTCGCCCGAGCCGCTCCGCCAGAGCTTGTGTTTCTTAGTCCCGAGCAGCAGAATCGCAATCTCGTTTGCGCGCACGTCCCCGATCAGCCAGTCGTTCGTATAGAGGCCGTTGTTCTTGGTCGTCAGGATGCGGACCACGTCGTCGATGCTGGAGGCGTACTGTGCGGCTTCCCGGATGCGCGACGATTGCGGCGTGCCGTTCACGTCGAACGGCGTTTGCATGACGGTCGTTTCGCCGATCATGATGCCCGCGTCGTTGATATAGAAGTCGGCGCCGGAGTGGATGCCGCCGGGGAACGTCTGGTAGACGAGCCGGTGGCCCTGGGCGGGGACGACGTCGGTGATGATATCCCAGTGGACGCCCGTATAGCCGGACCACATGAAGATTTGGCCGAACACGATCTTCCCATCTGCCGAAGCCGGGCCGTTCGCGAGGAACGAAGAGCACTTATGGAGCCGCTCCTGCATGGCCGCCTCGTCTTCGTCGAGGCGGAAGGTTTTGCCGGAGAGGGCGTGCGGGGTTTTGGCGAGTGCGCCCCCGAGCTGGCCGAGGTCGACCGCGGAGTTCATCGTGACGATATCGAGGAAGTCGATCGGGCGCGACATGAATTTCGCGTCGGCCTTTGCCGCGCCGTCGGCGATGCCGCGCATTTCTTCCAGGTACTCTTCTTTGTAGCCGCGGAGCATGAGCGCGTCGGCCATCATGCGCATCGAGTCCCAGCCTGCCTGCGGGTTCTCGGCGGTGGCGCGCACGGCGAGCTTGTCGATGTACGAGGCGATCTCCTGCGCGAGGAGGTAGCCGTACTGGTAGCCGCGTTCGTAGGGTTTCCCTTCGATATGCACGAACGTCCAGCCCCGGTCAGTATACCGGAACGCCGGCCCGAACCAGCGGACCGATTCGTAGGGGATGAGTTCTGCGATGTCGGTGATTTCCTCGACCGTGACGTCATCGAACCAGACCGTACCGGTGGCGGAGCCGTTGAAGCCTAGGTGGAGCCGGACGCGGTCTTCTTTTGTAGTCGCGATGAACGTGGTTGTCAGCCGCGTCCACTCCTGCGAGCCCCCGAGGGTTGTGGAGTGGTTCGTAAAGGGGAACGAAGCCATCGTGAGGGTAGCCGGGACGGCGACGGGGTAGCGAGCCAGAAGGTCAGACTTGACGTCAGATGTGCGCGCCCAGGCCGAGAGCCGGTAGGCCTTGCCGATCTTGAGGGAGACCGGGGAGGACTCGAGGGATGTCGATGCCGGAGCCGGGTGTCCGATTTTGAGGCTAGATGAGCCGGTGTGTTTGGAGTCTGCCGCGGCGCCTGCTGATGTACCCGGCGCGTCCGGCGATATTCGTTGCCAGCCGGTCGGGATTCCCCCGGCTTGGCCGGACTCGAACCCGGCGTTCTGGACGGCCAGGGGAGAGCCGGTTTGAGCCACGGAGGCGGAGAGGACTGTGGCGGACAGAACAATCACAAAGAGCAGGTTGGCGCGAGAGGGCATCTGGATCACCGCGTAGAGAGTGGGACGGACGAACAATAACGCATAGAAAACGAAGATTTGAGCTCAGATGCCACTTGCCCCTTTCGATGGGATTGGCGATTATCGCATAGCGAAGTACTCGCTTTCGAGGGGTGAAACGGTAGACACCCATCGAATGGCTCCGGGTGACAAACATGAAACGGCCCCGAGATTCCTCTCGAGGCCGTCGGACCAGCGCTGCTCACGCTGGTGCTGTAAGCAACGATCAAATGTACAGTCCCAAGGACAGAAAGTCAAATCCAAGAGATGAGCCGCAGAGTTATAGCGTATATTGATGGGTTCAACCTCTATTTTGGCCTCAAAGCTGCGCGATGGAAGAGGTTCTACTGGCTGAATCCCCAGGCACTGGTCGGCCACCTCCTGAAAGCCGAACAGGAACTCGTGTTCACCAAATACTTCACAAGCCGCGTTTCGTATCCGCGTGACAAGGGGAGAAGGCAGGCGAGCTATCTTGAGGCTCTGGAGACACTCAATGACCTTCGAATCTACTACGGACATTTTCAGACGAACCCTCAACGGTGCAGAAGCTGCGGCAACAAGGAAATGGTTCCGAGCGAGAAGATGACGGACGTGAACATAGCAGTGGAGATGTTGACCGATGCATACCAGGATCTCTTTGACGTCGCGCTCCTCATATCCGCTGACAGCGACTTGACTGCTCCCGTGCTGGCAGTCAAGAACCTGTTTCCGGAGAAGCGAGTTGTCGTAGCGTTTCCTCCACAACGTCACTCAGCTCAACTGCAACGCTTCGCGCACGCATCGCTTCCAATCGGCAGAGCAACGCTGGCGAAGAGCGTGTTTCCTGATAAGGTCGCCAAGGCTGATGGATTCATTCTGCACAAACCGGGGGAGTGGAGATAAAGGCCCGGCCACTGTGCCCGGGTCATCACTCATGTCTTGTGTTCCGCACTGCTCCACGTAAGGTTCTATGCGACGGGTTGTTTGTTGCCTCACATAAGGTTCTATCTAGATGGCAGCGCATGTCGAGTGGCGATCACAGTAGCATCATGACGAGACTCGCTCTCCTCGCATCCCTCGCGCTTGTCCTGCCTCAGGGTTCCACCGCGCAGCATTTTCTCTCCAACCTCGATGCGACGAAGTCCGACCCGGTCTACACGACGTACGCGGCGCATATCAGCAGATCGGAGTACGTGATCGACGAAGGGTACCAGTTCGTGTGGTACGACCCTCTTCGAGGGCTCATCTTTGACACGGATAACGGCGGGTCGCTATCCTTTGCCATCAAACTGAACGGGTCGCTCCGGTATCTCCTCGGAGACTTCGCCGAGGAACCGGTCCATCAGAAGTTCGTATTCAGACCTGGTCAAGTTCTCCTTCCGACCGTTTCCCGCGCTCTACGCCGAGGGACAGTTTGTGGCATACAGCTCCCGCCATGCCGTGTACGAGCTGGCCCTGACAAACGAATCGGACACCACTGCGCTGGTCACGGTCTATCCGCTCTTCCAGCACACGACTGACACAGCCAGTGCTGTTGCGCTCGTCCCGGCCGGTGATGGCTTCACGTTCAGGCACAAAGAGAGGCCGGACGGATGGATGATCGACCACGGTATTCCGTACGTGGAGAACCGGGCGGACGTTTTCGTCCTGGATACTGTTGCGGACGCCTACGGCGCGTACAGCGCGTTTGGCTCGCCTCCGGTTCAAAGGCCCGCCCGCCGTGCAGTCCAATCTGTGCGTCGAGTGGGGGGAGGTGCGGCATTCAGATGGGACATCCTGCATGCATGCGCCGCCTCTGGCGCGGCAGGTGGTGTACCTTCACGGTGACACGGGAGAAATCCTCACGGAAGAGGCGCCGAAGTGGGGCGATCCCGACCCGAATATTCCCGGGAACGGATATCAGGGGTGCGAGCTGGGCAACTTCCGCTCTCATCAGCATTGCGGAGGGCGACTCGTTCGCGGTTGTCTTCACGTGCCTCTCGACGGGTCAGCAGGGGGTCGGCCGGGGCCGGATACCGGCCCTGCCGGCTGCCACGGGTGTGCGGGTGGATGTCGCCCTGGAAAGTGAACCGTTTCTCCCTCCGCCGCAAGGTGTGAATGTGGAGTTTTCGCAGGACTACACAGGCGCCATCGTGGCCTGGAGACAGGATCCTGGCATCGCCTGCGATCTGTTTCGAAGGACGGCGTCGCATCCCGGGGTGTACGATAGGATTGCCGCTTCCCTGACGGGAGGGTATCTGGATTCCGGCTTGAGCCCGGACACCCTGTACGGCTATGTCGTCCTGGGGCGGGATGGGTCGGGCCGCATGAGCACGCACTCCAGCGAGGTCGGTCGAGCTATCCCGACATCCACGGATTTCCTTGCTGACGCGCAGAACGCCCGACTCTCGAACTCCATTGCATCGAACTCCGTGCGGATCCTGGCACTTCAGAGGGACTTCAGGATTCCTCCGCACGGCACGGTTCAGCTCCGTCTGGTCCGCGGCGTGGCAGAGGAGACGGCAGACACGGATCCACTCCTCAACCAGTGTCGCGAGCTGCTGACCGCGGACCTCAACGCATGTCTGCTTCAGGACGAGACCGATTATGGCGCCATTCCCCGGATGTCATTCGGCAGCCGCGACCTTGATCTTCTCTA
The DNA here is from genome assembly GCA_963701735.1 of uncultured Ignavibacteria bacterium. Taxonomy (GTDB): domain Bacteria; phylum Bacteroidota; class Ignavibacteria; order UBA10030; family UBA6906; genus CAWABB01. The sequence continues at coordinate 10,654 of CAVPBI010000025.1, forward strand.
CTGGAACAGTTTCTCGCTGATGAGGCAATGCATGTTGCCGCCGGAAGGCCAGCTCTCTCACAACTACTACGTGTTCTCACGGGAGCCGACGTGGGGATGGGGCCATGGTGGACAGGTCTTCCATGAGAGTCTGACGATGCTTGCATACGCGTACATGGACACGTCAAGCGCGATGAACTCGCAGCGTGTGTTCATGGAGCGGCAGATGCCGGACGGGTACATCAATTATAGAACGGGGCCGTACCTCAACGAGACGATACCCTATGCGGGATCGCTTACGACTTCCGCTCCCTGGTTCAACTGGCAGAACTGGGAGATCTACCGGATCAGTCGTGATCGGGCGTTCCTGGAGGAGGCATACGCCTCGGGCGTGAAGTTCTACAATTACTGGAAGCTGAACAGGGACGCCGACCAGGATGGTCTCTGCGAGTGGGGAGCGCACGCGGTACTCGAATGCGTGCGGGACGGCCAGGTGGCCGTCTGGGATCAGGTCGGGTGGCCGTCGAACTTCGAGGGCGTGGACGTCAACACGATGCTTGTCAGCGAAGCTCGCTCCCTGGCTGATATGGCGCGGGAGCTGGGCGATTCGGCGGCAGGCGCGACCTGGGATCTGGAGGCCTCTACGCGGGCTGATTCCATCAATCGAGGTATGTGGGATCCCGCGACCGGCTTCTACTATCATGTCGACAAGATCGACCACGATTTCAGCTTTGAGACGCCGAACGATCTCAAACGGAAGGAGATCATCGGGTTTCTTCCGCTGTGGGCGGGAGTTGCGACGCCTGAGCAGGCACAACGCCTGGTGCAGCATCTGACAAACACCTCCGAGTTCTGGCGAGCATACGGCGTACCGACCCTATCGGCGGACGATCCATACTACGATCCAACCGGATACTGGAACGGGCCGGTCTGGGTGCAATGGCAGTATCTGATCTTCCGTGGGCTTGTACGTTACGGGTACTATGCTGAAGCCCGGATGCTGGCGGAGAAGGTCTGTGCCGCGATGGTGCATGAGCTCCGGACCAGCCATTGGTTCTGGGAGCTCTACAGTCCCGATGCGCACTGGGCCGGGTGGAACAAGACCTACATCTGGGCCGGCATCATTGCGAGGATGCTGATCGATCTGAAGGAGATCCCCGTAGGCGTTGAAATTGGGGGACGCGAGATACCGAGTCAGCCGTTTCTGTATCAGAACTACCCCAATCCCTTCAACCCGAGCACGACGATCCGGTACGCGCTGCCGCTGAGATCGCACGTGACTCTCACCGTCTTCAATACCCTGGGCCAGCAGGTCGCGACTCTTGTCAGGGGAGAAGAGGAACCCGGATACCATGAGGTGCTGTTCGACGCCTCTGGCCTGGCCAGCGGAGTCTACCTGTACCGTTTGCAGGTCCGCCCTCTGGACTCCGCCATCGGGCGGGACTCCAAGAGCGGAGCGGGGGAATCCGTTCAGACGAGGAAGTTCGTCCTCGCTCGCTGAAGAGGGCGGGCAGATGTCCGATCGCCGGATCGTCATGGACGAACGCGACATCGTCAGTATGTCGTCACGCAAGGCCACGCCATACGTCATCATGGCAGGCTCGGAAACAAGGAGGCGTTCATGTCCGATGCCAACGATACTTCATATGTGTGCAAGCGATGCGGCAGTTCCGTCGAGGTGGATGACGACTTCTGCTCTCACTGTGGGGAGATTTTTGCGGACGAGGTGTCCTGCCGCAATCACCCGGAAACGCCGGCCACGGGAGTCTGCGTCATTTGCACCCTTCCTCTGTGTGCGAGCTGCGGTGGAATGGTCAACAACAGCTTCCTTTGCGAGGAACACTGTACGTGCGAGATATACCAGGGCATGGTGAGGGTCTATGGGGTGCTCGACGATCTCAGCGCGCAATATGCAAAATCCTGCCTGGAACAGGCAGGATTGCACCCCATCCTCTACTGCCGTTCTCAGCCAAGAGGTGGACCTCGCTTCGTGTATACCCTGTATGAAGCAGGGGGGGACTACGATGGTCACATCGTCAACGAAGTCAAAGTCATGGTCCCGTGTCAGGAGTTCCGGGACGCGGAACAGGTTCTCATATCGCTCGATCTCAAACGGGCATCCCCGGCCAGCGATGTCGGGGGGAGTGTTTGAAAGGCACGATAACTTGAATTCAGGGCGGCCATCAGGCCGCGATAACGCACGAGGGGTGTATGCATAAGTTGTCTATCGCGCTCATGGCGCTTCTGGCCTTGTCCTGCAAGGATTCTGGAGTTGCTCCCGCCGATCAGCCTTTCGGGCAGGTCATCTTTGAAACCGAGTACGTAAATTGGGCCTGGGGATATGCCTACCAGGGAACGGTCGTATTCGAGGACGGCGCCGATATGGGTGCTATTGCGTATTCGGTATACCGATACGATTCTGATTCGGCACAATACCACAAACTGGTCCTACGAGTTGACGGAGATTGGACGTTCTATAACGGATCCGTCGCCGCCGTCGCACTGGTGAGCTTGATGCAGAGATTGTGATCGCGGCTGCCAGGCGGCCGAGTCGGCTGCACCTCTTCAAAGCTCCATCTGTGCGCGCAGTTTCGGATTCCTAAGGAATCCTTCTCGAATCTGGTCCCATTTCACGGCACCGCTCCTGATCGGACGCTCTATCATGGAGTTCTGGACCGGATGGGCTTCTGAACAGGGACACTCTCGATAACTTTCCCGCTTTCGTCGCGTATTATGACTTAATAGGTTATTGGGTCCTTTTCTTCCGGCCGCTCTTTTCTCAAAGAAGGAGGAGACATGAGACACACGATGTCGCGTCGATCGTTCTTGGAGGCAGGCTCGAGGGGACTCGCCGCCGTGACAGTCATTCCCTACCTCCTGAAGTCACAGCTTCCGAAGGCTCTTGCAATGCCGTCAACGCCGGACATGTCCCTCTCAGATTACTATGCTCACTTCGGCGTCGACGAGAGGGCGATCCAGCGAGTCATGGCGGAGGCTCTCTCCCGCGGCGGTGACTATTGTGATCTTTTCTTCCAGCATTCAATCTCAAACTACATCGGGCTCGAAGATAAGGCGGTCAACCGTGCCTATAACAACGTCGATTTCGGCGTCGGCATCCGGGTACTCAAAGGTGATCAAACCGGCTATTCTTTCACGGAAGACATAACGCCGGCAACGATGGAGGCCGCGGCCCGAACGGCGGCGAACATCGCTAATGCCGCCAAGAAGGTGGAACCCATCCGGCTTGCACCACACGACACTCCGAACTACTACGTCCTGAAGACCCCCTGGGAGCAGGTTCCGATCGACACAAAGATCCCCTATCTCCAGAAGATCAACGACCACGTGTTCACTCTCGACAAGCGGGTCATAAAGTGCAGCATCTGGTTCTCGAACCAGACCTCGTATGTGCTCGTTGCCACGTCGGATGGAAGGATTGTGCATGATTACCAGCCCATGGGGATGATCTATGTGAACTGCACTGCGGAACAGGATGGCCGACGCGAAGAGAACTTCTACGGGCTCGGAGGAAGGACGGGGATTGAATTCTTCACGCCGGACACGGTCGATCGCCTTGCCCGCGAGTCTGTACGCCGCACCGTGGCCCTGTTCGAGGCGGTGAAGCCAGACGCCGGTGAAATGGAAGTCGTGTTGGCGGCAGGCAGTTCCGGCATCCTGTTGCATGAAGCGATCGGCCACGGCATGGAGGCAGACTTCAACCGGAAGAGCATTTCGATCTTCTCCGACAAGATCAACAAACCGGTTGCGGAGAAGTTCGTGTCCATCGTCGACGACGGGACCAACCCGAATGTGCGCGGCTCCATCAACGTGGACGACGAGGGGAACGACACGGAGAAGACCTTCCTTGTGGAAGACGGCATCCTCCGCAGCTACTTGCACGACCGAATCAGCGCCAACCACTACGGCGTGAAATCGACCGGGAGCGGGCGGCGGGAATCGTTTCGTTTCTCTCCCATGCCCAGGATGCGCAACACCTACATGCTTCCGGGTCCTCATACGAAAGAGGAGATCATCGGGAGCGTCAAGAAGGGACTGTATGCGGAATCGTTCACCAACGGGCAGGTCTTCATTGGTGCCGGCGATTTCACATTCTATGTCAAGTCGGGAGCGCTCATTGAGAACGGAAAGCTGACCCGGCCGGTCAAAGACGTCAATATCATAGGTAACGGCCCGAAGGTGTTGAAGGATATCGTCATGGTGGCTGACGACTTCAAGATGGACGAGGGGGGATGGACCTGCGGGAAGAATGGCCAGGGTGTTCCGGTCTCCCTCGGTCTTCCGACTGTCAAGGTCTCAAAGATAACCGTGGGCGGCGTCAAGGCGTAACGATTGAACAAAGGACGAGCCATGAACAAGACAGAACGCTTCGACCTCGCGCGCTGGGCGGTGGACCGGGCGCTGAAGGCAGGTGCGGACCAGGCCGCCGTTGGCCTGAATTTCGCCCGGCGAATCGAGATCGAATTCCGCGACAAGAAACTGGACAAACTCCAGGAAGCGACGGAGAATGGCCTCTATCGTCGAGGTGTATGTTCAGCAGCGCTATTCCGGACAATCTACCAACGATCTCAAGAAGGATTCTCTGGATCGGTTTATTCGGGACGCCGTCGCCAGCACGAAGTATCTGACGAAAGATGAGTTCCGTGCGCTTCCCGACCCCAGGTACTACCCCGCACAAGCGCGGGGGCAGTTGAAAATCCTCGATGAATCCTACGCCGGCATTGAGGCTTCGGACCGCGTCAAGATGGCAGCGGCCATCGAAGCCGCGGCGATGTCGCAGAGCGATCAGATCATCTCTACGACTTCCGGGTACAATGACGCCCGCAGCGAAGGTGTCAGGGTTCACAGTAATGGGTTCGAAGGAGAAGAGGAGTCGACGACTTTCTCGGCCGGGGCGGAAGTGACCGTGAAAGACGGGGAAAGCGGGAGGCCCGAAGACTGGTTCTATGCCACCACGCGGTTTCGGAACGAGCTCCCGGATCCGGAAGTGCTCGGGAAGAATGCCGCACGTCGTGCGCTCCAGAAGATCGGGCAGCAGAAGCTGGAATCGGGCCAATATGTCATGATCGTCGAAAACCGCGCCGCCAGACAACTCCTCGGAGCGATGTACGACCCCATGAGTGGTCGGGCATTGCAGCAGAAGAGCTCGTTTCTCGAAGGGATGCTGGGAAAGAAGATCGCATCGGAGAAGCTGACTGTCATCGATGACCCCTTTGTGGAAAAAGGGCTGGGCTCCCGTTTCTTCGACGGGGAGGGGCTTGCGGCAAAACGGAGGGTCGTGATTGAAAAGGGGGTGCTCCGGGAATATTTCATTGACAACTACTATGGCAAGAAGCTGGGCATGGAGCCGACCAGCCAGGGTCCCTCAAACGTTCTGTTCGATTATGGGACTCGGTCGCTCGACGAGATGACTGCGGGCGTGACACGGGGCATCCTGGTGACCGGTTTCATCGGCGGGAACTCCAACTCCACGACCGGGGATTTCTCGTTCGGTATCGTCGGACTTCTGATAGAGGGTGGGAAGACTGTGCGTCCCGTGAATGAGATGAACATCTCCGGAAACCTGAAGGAGTTGTGGAACCAGCTTTCGGATGTAGGAAACGATCCCTATCCCTACTCGTCGATGCGGATGCCGAGCCTCCTCTTCGAGGGAGTGAACTTCAGCGGGCTCTGACAGGCACTCGGGCTCGGGCAGCGCTTCTGCAGCGATGTCCCGGGCCTTGCTATTTCAGATCGCCTGAGACATATTCCGGCCACACGTTGTTCTGGCGCCTGAAGGCTTCCCGAGCCAAGGGCCCGTCATCCAGATACCTCGGGATGATGTGACCCCGTCAGCCATCCCGTCGTGACGGGATGACGAGACGGGCCGCCGCCGATGGACCAACCAATTGACTATAGTCGATCGACTATGGTCAATGGTTCCCAGCCCACCCCGACGACCACCTGGCGTAAGCCGCCCAGGTTCCTTCCTTGTTCTTGACACCCAAGCCGGACTTGATGAGGCGAGCGACATGTTGCCGTCGTCTGCCTGCCTTGGCGTGCGATCCATCGGGTGTTCCCTGATGCCTCGCCATTTCTTCTTCGTGCGAAAGGAGAAATCCCATGAAGAGCCGCTCCCATGAACTGATCGGTCGGATGCGTCACCCCTCGGGCTGGTTGCCCACCGCTATTGTGCTCATGATGTGCCTCGTTGTGTGTGGGCCACCCCATGTCCGCTCCGAAACCGTCATCATTCATGGGGGTGGCACTGCCGATGAAGACGGCAATCCGGCCAAAGACGCTGACGGATCGAGGAATGGGAAGGTTGTGTGGGCTGGTGGGGGAGTCGTACACGTCGTAGTGAGCGCATGGTTCATGGTCGGCCGCCCCCTGGAGATCGAAAACGGGGCGGTGGTGAAGTTTGCCCTCGACGCCATTCAAGTGGAAGGCGGTCCCATCTGCTACAGGGCGGGGGGAGAAATGTACGTTTCCGACAACTCAACTCTGGATGCGGAAGGTGTCATCTTCACCAGCATCCGGGATGATGAAATCGGCGGGGACACAGATAACGACGGGGGTGCGGTGAAGCCGGGAGATACGCTCTGGACGATCAGGGGCGGATCCTATTCTGCCGCCGGCGTGAAAGGTGTGACGCTGACGAGCTGCACCATCAAGTACGGCAGCATGAATGTGACAGGGCCTCTCGAACTGCAGACGAACACGTTTGTCGCGACCGGAAACGTCAAGAACTGGCCATCCCTTCAATATGAAGGGGATGTCACGATCAGCCAGAACGATTTTGCGTTTGCCACATCCACCTCGTCTCTCAACCTGTACGGAGTCACCGGAAACGTCAGCCATAATACGTTCTCGTACTCCCCCGACGCCACGGGAACCACCACGTACCCGGCCCTCTGGATCGGGCCATACTACAATGACGCCGCAAAGGCATTCTGCCCGCGAGGAGGGACCCTGCGCATCTTCGATAACAAGTTCAAGGTTGGCCAGGGCATCATGTACACGGTGACGGGGGGGAACACTGACGCCGCCTACCGAAGCATACGCTACGACGTAGAGATTCGAGAGAACAGTTTCGAGTGCACCATGCTGCCTGGGATGTCCCAGGTGCCCGCCATTGAATTCGACCTGAGAACACGGACAATCATCAATTCCAACGTATTCAAGGGATTCCGTGAGCCGCTCCATGCGCTCGGAGCGACAACCACCTTCAACGATGTGCACATCAACGGCAATACTTTTCCTGAGGAGGCTGCCCGTCAGGGAGCGCAGAATGCCATGCAAATCGGCCCGATCGACTGGCGGACGCTGGGCATGCTCGACATGCAGGAGAATTTCTGGGGAGACCCAACCGGCCCGTTTGACTCGACCGCCGCCGACGGAACCACGAATTATCGCGGCAAAGGGATCGTCGTCAAGGAGGGAATTGACTATGAGCCGTTTACCGGCGGGACCATCTCGACGAAGAAGGATTTTGTACACATCACGGCCGCATCCGTTCCAGCCACGCCGCTCCTTCCAAAGACTCCGGTGACCTTCTCCCTCAGCGTGGACAATTTCCATCTCGGAACGGCTGAGCGGGGGAAGATCGTCGCGTTTCTCAAAGATCCCAATGGGTTCATACTCAACCAGCCTCAGGTGGAGATTGACGTTACAGCAGCATCCTCATCGGCTGGATTTCCGGACATCATGCTTACCGTCCCCGACGCGTGCCGATCCGTGACGGCCAGTGTGACCCTTCTTCCCGAAGGGTCGTCGGCGTCTGTGCCATCCAACGAAGTGGTGTTTCCCGTCAAGGTCCCTCCGAGCGCCCTGGCGATAAACAGCATCGTCGACTCCGTGACGTCGGCCTATCCGATGCCGATTCGCGGCCAGAAAACAACGTTGAAGTTCGAGTTCCGGTATACCTTCCTCTCCGAAAACGACGGCAAAATCACACTCGACATTCAGGAGAAGGCCCGGGGGACCGGCGTGGTCCTTCAGACGTTTCCCCTGCAGACTTTAGGCGTGCCGCATGGATACAACCAGACAGCGAAGATGAGCATGACACTCGATGTGCCGCTGCGGGATGTCTTGAAGCAACCCGCCTCCGCAATTGCGGTGGTAGCGACCCTCCGGGATGCGGCTGTGGACACACTTGCGGGTCAGGATAGCCGGGTAATTGCTTTGAACGAATCGGGAAATCGCATCGAAATCCTGACCGTTGCGGTGCTTGAAGAACCCGTGCCCGGGTCTGTCGTGCCGGCCGGGCGTCATCACTTGCTCTGCAACGCGAGAGAGATTCTCGCCTACGGGTACAAGTATCAGATTCTGACGCCGAACGTGACGAACTGGCAAATCTGGTGCGGGATTGATGAGGTCTTTGACGCGAACGGGGTCCTGCTGTATACCTATACTCCTGAAAAGGTCGCCCAGGAAATGCTTTCGACGGGCAGAGTCACTGATTGGCTGGGAACGAGAGTGAAGATGAACACGGCCATTCCGCAGGAAGCGCGCAAGTATCGGGCGTGGGTGAAGATGGTTGCGCCTGATCAAAACATTACGACAGCAGCGGGATACGTTGATCTTGAGGTCCGGCAGCCCGGCCAGACGGTGGCCAAGGCGGTGCCAGCCGGGGCTTCACAGGTGGACTTCGCACCGCTGCCGGTGCGGCTGGAATTTGCGTCGAATGCGACGGCCGGACTGGTGACTGCCGAGGAGTACGGAATGCCCTTCACCAGTACCCGGCCCGCGCGGAACCCGTTGGAGGCTGCACAGGCATCGGCGGCGTCCTGGGAGTTCGTTCCGCTCAACCGCTTCTGGGCGGTTTACGATACGCTGTACGATGGCACCTTCACTGCGACACTCAGCCTTACCTACGACCCTGCGCTCGATTTCCCTTCGGTGCCCGGGTTCAGCGAAGACTCACTGGTCATAGCGGGGCTGAATCCGCTCAGCGATGAACTTGAGCTGCTGCCCTCGGTGCTCGACAAAGGGACCCGCACCGTGAGGGCTGCGTACACAAAGGATTTCGACACTTGGGTCCTTGCGTCCTGCCGGACCCTGACCGTTGATGTTGGCTCATCCCCGTTGGAGAAGCCTGCCCGGTTTGATCTTGAGCAGAACTACCCCAACCCCTTCAACCCGAGCACGACAGTTCATTTTGAACTACCAGAAGTAGCACATGTGACGCTCAAGGTGTACAACGTGCTCGGCCAGGAGGTCATGACGGTGCTGGACGAGGAAGGGAGACGTGAGATTGAGGTGGAGGGGGAAGGGAGAAAGTCGCCGGCAGATATGACGTGAGAATTGACGCCTCCGCCCTGTCGAGCGGTGCGTATTTCTATCGGCTGCAGGCCGAACCTCCTGCATGG